>NZ_WWCU01000023.1 GCF_009857595.1 Pseudoduganella aquatica
CTCTTCTCCTGATCAACCTTGCAAATGCGGGCTCACGGCACGCCGGGCCAAAGATACTGTTCGATCTTTAATGGAATAAGAGCAACTGCTGCGAAATCTACATCACGGTCTTGGCGACCAAGGGCGGATACGGCATCCAGTTGCTCTGCCCCGACGTTCCGTTTTCGGGGCAGATGGAATAATACAAGGGCGGGTTAGCGCACCGCGCGTAACCCGCCACACCATCACTTCAAATACTTGGCCAGCCAGCCGTGCACTTCATTGTAGAAGTAGCGGCTGTTTTCGCCTTTCAGCACCCAGTGGTTTTCATCCGGGAACACCACCAGTTTGCTCGGCGTGTTCAGGCGCTGCTGCGCGGCGAAGTTCATCAGCGCGTTGTTGACCGGCACGCGGTAGTCCAGCTCGCCCACGGTGATCAGGATGGGCGTCTTGAAGCCCGTGCCTTTCTCATGATTGCCCGCCTGCATGATCGGGCTCTGGTCGCGCCACACCGGCAGATTGCCCCACACCGGGCCGCCGCTGTTGACTTCGCGGCCGTACACGCTGTCGCTGGTGCCCCACTGCATGACCAGGTCCATCTCGCCGGCGTGCGACACGATGGCCTTATAGCGCGTGGTGGTGGCCTGCAGCCAGTTGGCCAGGTGGCCGCCGTAGCTGGCGCCGCCCGCCGCCAGCTTGCTGCCGTCGACATAGCTGTACTTATTGATGGCTTCGTCCACCGCCTGGTTGACCTCGTCGCCCGGGCCTTTCAGCGGGTCGAACTGGATCGAGCGGGCGAACTCTTCGCCGTAGCCGGTGGAGCCCTTGTAGTCGGTCAGCAGCACGACATAGCCGGGTTTGGCCAGCAGGTGGTAGTTCCAGCGCAGCACGAACTGGTCGCGCCACATATTGGCGGCGCCGCCGTGGATAACGGCGAACAGCGGGTATTTCTTGTTCGGGTCAAAGTTGGCCGGCTTGACGATCATGTTGTGGATCTGGCGGCCGTCCGGGGTCTTGAACCAGAAGTGCTCGGGCGCCTGCCAGTCGATGGCGGCGGCTTTCTCCACGTTGAAGGAGGTCAGGCGCTTGGGCGCCTTGCCGTTGAAGGCAAACACCTCCGGCGGGTTGATCGCCGATTCCCACACGCCCACCAGCGCGTTGCCGCCCGCGTTGAGCGAGTTGATGCTGCCGGTGGCCGCAGACGGTTCCGCTTTCACGTCGCCGCCCGCGTAGCTGATCGAATGCAGCTGCTCCAGGCCGGCGTGCTCGAAGGTGAAGTAAATGCGCTTGCCGTCGGCCGGCAGCGCAAAGCGCGAGATGGAGCGGTCCAGCGCGGCGGTCAGGATTTTCGGCTGCGGGCTGGTGAGTGGCCAGGCGAAGCTGGCCAGGCGGTCCAGGTCGTACACCTTGCCTTCGGTTTCGGCCTGCGTCAGGCACAGCAGGGTTTTGCCGTCGGGCGAGAATTTCAGGTTGTTGTAGCTGTGCTTGTCTGCGGTCAGCTGGCTGGCTTCGCCGCCGCTGGCCGGCAGTGCGAAGATCTGCGTGTAGGCCGAGGCGCGCGCCAGTTCGTCGCGGTTGGTGGAGGCGGAGAACACCACGGTCTTGCCGTCCGGCGCCCAGATCGCGTCCAGCGACTGGCCTTCGTCGCCCTGGCCGCCGCCGAAGCCCGGCATGGCCGCCAGCTTGCTGCCGGACAGGATATCTTTCGGTTTGGCGCCGATCTGCGCGTCCATCACGAACAGGCGTACCTGCTTGTCGTCCAGCCATTTGTCGAAGAAGCGCGGCGGGAAGGTTTCGTAGGCGCGCGCGCTGTATTTGCGGTCCTTGCGCTCCTTGGCGATCTTCTTGATGGATTCCTCGTCCGTGGCGCCGGGGAACAGGTCGCTGACGAACAGGATCTGCTTGCCGTCCGGGCTGAACTTGGGCGAACGCGCGCCCAGGGTCAGGGTGGTCAGGCGCTGGGCTTCGCCGCCGCCGGCCACGTCGATGCGGTAGATCTGGCCGGCGTCGTCGCCGTCGCGCTTGGCGATGAAGATCAGCTGCTTGCTGTCCGGCGACCAGTTCACGCTGCCTTCGCCGCCCTTGGAGAAGGTCAGGCGGCGCGGCGCGCTGTCGTCGGCCAGGGACTTGATCCACAGGTCGGACCATTGCTCCTTGCTGTCATAGGCGGTGTCGGTGACGGCGAACACGGCCCACTTGCCATCCGGGCTGGGCACCGGCGCGCCGACGCGCTTCATCAGCCATACGTCCTCGTGGGTGATGGCGTGCTTGGCGGCCGGCGCGGTAGCGTCGGCGGCGTGGGCTGCGTGGACAGCGCCCAGGCTGGCGGTGGCCAGCAGCAGGGCGGTCAGGGGATGGAGCAATCGGGTAGAGGTCATGTGCAGAGTCCGGCTGGTGGGTCGAAGCCGTAGATGTTGGACACAACCATGCCACCTGTCAATCGACCAAATGTTTCTCCAATGTATCCGTCGTGGGCCGGGCCGGCTCCGCCGGGGCTGCCAGTATCATGTCGGCGGCCTTTTCGGCGATGGCCACGGTGGGGGCGTTGGTGTTGCCGCCGATGAGCGTGGGCATGATGGACGCGTCCGCCACGCGCAGGCCTTGCAGGCCGCGCACGGCCAGCGTGTCGTCCACCACCGCCAGCGGGTCGTGGCCCATTTTGCAAGTGCCCACCGGGTGGTAGATGGTTTCCGCCTTGCGCCGCACGAAGTCGCGGATCTGCTCGTCGCTTTGCACCGGCGCGCCGGGCTGCAGCTCGGCGCCCCGATAAGCGTCAAAGGCGGGCTGGGCGAGGATGGCGCGGGCCGCTTTCACACCGCGCACCATATTCTCCATATCGTCCGGGTGCGACAGGTAGTTCGGCTCGATCAGCGCGTGCGCCATGGGATCGGCGCTGTGCAGGCCGATGCGGCCGCGGCTCTTGGGCCGCAGGTCGCACACGTGCAGCGCGTAGCCGTGGCCCAGCATGGTGGCCCTGGCGTGCGCCAGCGTGCGGCCGTGGCCGTCCAGCGTGGCGGGCGTGAAGTGGAATTGCAGGTCGGGCACGGCCAGCTCGGGACGGCTCTTGACGAAACCGCCGCCCTCGGCCGAGTTGGTGGTGAACGGTCCCCGGCGGAGGAACAGGTAGTTCAGCGTGTGCGCCGCCTGCGCCAGCAGGTTGCGCCAGGAGACGCCGAGCGAAACGGGCTGGGTGCATTTCTGCACCAGCAGCACGTCCAGGTGGTCCTGCAGGTTCTGCCCAACGCCGGGCAGCTCATGCACCAGCGGGATCCCGTGGCGCGCCAGTTCGTCGCGGGGGCCTATGCCGGACAGCAGCAGCAACTGCGGCGAGTTGATGGCACCGCCGGACAGTATCACTTCGCGGCTGGCCAGCGCTTCGTGCTGCGTGCCATTTTTCAGGTAGGCCACGCCGCGCGCGCGCTTGCCGTCCATCAGGATCTTGCTGGCGTGCGCGCCGGTGATCACGGTGAGGTTGGCGCGCTGCAGCACCGGGTGCAGATAGGCGCGCGCCACGCTCCAGCGCTCGCCGTTTTTCTGCGTCAGGTGGTAGCGGCCCAGGCCTTCCTGGCTGGCGCCGTTGAAGTCGGCATTGGCGGCGTAGCCGGCCGTGCGGCCCGCGTCGAGGAAGACTTGCGTGAGCGGATTGGGCGAGCGCTGGGCGCACACGTTGAGCGGGCCGCCGCTGCCGTGGTAGGCGTCCGCGCCCGGTTCGTGGTGCTGGGAGCGCTTGAAGATGGGCAGCAGGTCGGCGTAGCTCCAGCCCTGGTTGCCGAGGGCGGCCCAGTGGTCGTAGTCGCTGCGGTGGCCGCGCGTGTAGATCATGGCGTTGCTGGAACTGCTGCCGCCCAGCGTTTTTCCGCGCGGCCAGAACAGCTTGCGGCCGTTCAGCTGCGCTTGCGGTTCGGTGTGGTAGCGCCAGTTCAGCGTCTTGCTCATCATCAGGAACAGTATGCCGATGGGCATGCGGATAAAGGGGCTGCTGTCGCGCGGCCCGGCCTCCAGCAGGCAGACTTTGACGGCCGGATCGGCCGACAGCCGGTTCGCCAGCACGCAGCCCGCCGAGCCCGCACCGACGATGATGTAGTCATACATATTCCGCTCCAGGAGACGCCGCCACGCGGCGCCCCCAGTGTTGCACAGCCAGCCCGCCTCCGCAATCGCCCCGGGAGCACGTCTACTGGCGCGGGACTTTGACGCTGCGCAAGCTGCGGCTTTCCGGTAGATGGAGCGCAATGGATGGGGCGCTACACTCGTGACTATGATCAAGAGCTTTCGACATAAGGGATTGGAGCGGTTCTTCGAGACCGGTTCGATGGCGGGTATTCAAGCCCACCATGCGCCACGTCTGCGTGCGCAATTGGCTAAGCTTGACACTGTGTATGGGCCGATCGGCATGGATTTGCCAGGCTGGCATCTGCATCCGCTAAAGGGGGCACTGAAGGATTGCTGGGCTGTATGGGTGGACAAAAATTGGCGTATGATTTTTAAGTTCGAGCACGGCGATGCGGTTTTGATAGACTACAGTGATTATCATTAGGGTGGCTATGATGCAGATGTACAATCCTCCTCATCCTGGCGAAGTACTGTTGGATGGTGTGTTCTCTGGGACTGGAATCTCCAGTGAGGATTTTGCAGAGCGCATAGGATGGCCGCACGTAGCGTTCCTCCGTGTGCTGCAGGGGCAGGATGCTATCAATGCTGAGTTGGCGTTGCGTCTTGCCGCCGCACTGGGCGGGGAGGCCGAAAGCTGGCTGCACATGCAGGCAAGCTACGACCTTTCGCAAGCTCGGCAGAAGCCGCGGCCTGCAATTGAGCGCTTGAATAGTATTTAAGGCAAGGATGTCTTCACTTTCCCCATTCAAATCACGTCCCTCACGGTATCTGATGCATTGTTGCGTCGCCTGTCTATCCGTCCTTCTTATTCAAGCGGCGCAGGCGCAGTCGGTGGCTTTCACGTTTGACGACGGACCGAATCTGGAGGCCACGCCGCGCCTGTCGGCGCAGCAGCGTAATGCGGCCATGCTGGCGGCGCTGAGGAAGCACGGGGTGCAGGCTGCGCTGTTTGTCACGGCGGGCAATGGCGCTGACCGGCCGGAAGGGCTGGCGCTGGCGCGCGCCTGGGGCGAGGCCGGCCACGCCATCGGCAACCACACCATGACGCATCCAGACCTGAACAGCGCCAAGCTGGCGCTGGCGCAGTACCAGCAGGAAGTGCTCGACTGCGCGCCGACGCCAATGCCGACGTGGCGCCCATCCGCGCCGCCTATCTGTCGCACCTGAAGCAGCGCGCGCTTGCTTACCGCGCGCTGTCGCAGCAGCTGCAGGGCCGCGACATCGCGCAGGTGATGCTGATGCACCATAACCTGATCAACGCCCTGTGGCTGGACGACGCCATCGCCATGTTCAGGGACATGGGCTGGGCCATCACCACGCCCGCCGCCGCGTATGCCGACCCGGTCTACCAGCTGGAGCCCGACCGTCCCGCTGCCGGCCAGAGCTTGCTGCTGTCGATGGCGCGCTCGCTGGGCCTGGGCAAGTTCGACGGCTGGCTGCGCCTGGTCGACGACGGGGATTTCGAAATCGAGGCGCTGAAGGCGAACGCGCAGCCGCGCTAGCTGGCGCGCAGCGTTGTGTGCCGCTACGCGGTGTGATCCAGCGTGGACCAGGCCATGGCCAGTGCGTCGTCCGCGATGCTGGCGGTGGCGGCTAGGTGGCCGGCTGCCAGCGCGCCGCCCGGCTGCTGCAGCATCTGCTGCACCTGTTCGGGCGCCGGGGCCGCCGGGCCGCAGCCCAGGCCCACCCAGGCGGCGCGGCCGCTGCGCTTGGCGGCGTACAGGCCGAGGTCGGCCAGCTTGATGGTCTGCTGCCAGCTCAGCAGGCGCGGCCGGGACGGCAGGAAGGGGAAGCTGGCATAGCCGACCGAACAGGTCTGGCGGATGCAGCTGCCGTCCTCCAGCACGAAGGGCTGCCCGGCCACCGCTTCGCACAGGCGCGCTGCCAGCGCGCCGGCGCCGGCCGGGTCGATGTCGCGCGCCACCACCAGGAACTCCTCGCCGCCCCAGCGCACCAAAAAGTCGCTGTCGCGGAACACGCGCGCCAGCCGCTCGCGCATGGCCATCAGCACGTGGTCGCCGGCCGGATGGCCATAGCGGTCGTTGACCTGCTTGAAATGGTCCAGGTCCACCAGGAAGAAGATCAGCGCGGCGCTGCGCGGCGCGGGCGCGGCCGACGCTTCGTGGCGGCGCAGTATCAGCTGCACTTCCGGCGGCAGCTTCTGTTCGATATAGCGGCGGTTGCGCAGCCCGGTGAGCGGGTCGGTCACGCTCAGGTTTTGCAGCGCCGCATAGGCCTTGGACAAGGCTTCGTTCTTGCCGGCCAGTTCGCTGGTGCGCTGCGCCACCTGGCCTTCCAGCAGCAGCTGGTGCTGGCGCAGGCTGCGCACGCGCCAGCGGTACAGCCAGCGCAGGCCCAGCACGGCCGCCAGCGCCGCCAGCGCGCGGAACCACCAGGTGGCCCAGAACGGCGGCGTGACCGTCACCGGCAGCACCAGTTCCTGGTCGCTCCACACGCCGTTCTTGGTGACCGCCTTGACGCGCAGCGTGTAGCTGCCGGGCCGCAAGCTGGTGTAGGTGGCCACGCGGTGCGCCGCGTCGGCCGCGATCCAGTCGCGGTCCAGGCCGTCGAGCCGGTAGGCGTAGCGGTTGCGTTCGGGGTCGGCGAAATGGGTGGCGGTGAATTCCAACGAGAAGGTGGCCATGTCCCACGGCAGGCGCAAGCGGCTGGGCGCGCTGAGCGTGCCTTCCAGTCCCACTGCTTCGGGGCGCGGCAGCAGGGCCAGCGAGCGGTTCATCACGCTCAGTCCGGTGACAGTCAGCTGCGGCGCGATGGTATTGCCGCGCATGGCGTCCGGATGCACGATGGTCAGCCCTTGGAAGGCGCCGAAATACAGCGTGCCGTCGCCGCCGGCCAGCGAGGCGCCGTTGATGAAATTGCCCGAGGAGATGCCGTCCGACGCGTAGTGGCTGGCCACGGCGCCGCTGGCCGGGTCGAAGCGCAGCAGCGCGCCGGTGACGGTCAGCCACAGCTGGCCTTCGGCATCGCTCTCGATGGCGGTGATCTCCATGCCGGACAAGCCGTCGCGCCGGCTGGCGCTGAAGCGCAGGCTGCCGTCCGCCTGCTGGCTCACCAGGTTCAGGCCGCTGCGCGTGCCTATCCACACGCGGCCTTGCCGGTCTTCATACACGCAGTTGACGAAGTCGTTGCTCAGGCTGCCAGGCTTGCCGTCGCTGCGGTAGCTGCGCAGCGCGCCGTCCGCGCCGCGCAGGTCCAGGCCGCGCCCGTACGGACTGCCTATCCACAGGCGGCCCTTGCTGTCCTCCAGCAGCGCCCCGGCGTTGTGGATGGCGCTCAGCGCGCGGCCCGCCGGCAGTGCTTCGGCCTTGCCGCTGGCCGGGTCGAAGCGCAGCACGCCGCCGTCCGTGCCCAGCCACAGCGCGCCGCCGCTGGCGCGGGCGATGCCGCGCACGAAGTTGCGGTCCTGCGCGCCGAAGCGGTATTCGCGGAAGGTGCCGCCGGCCGGATCCAGCCGGCTCAGCCCGGTCGACGTGCCGGCCCACAGCGGGCCGCCGGGCGGCTGCAGCAACGCCATCACGAAGTCGTTGGGCAGAGAGCCGGGCTGGGCCGGATCGTGGCGGTAGCTGCGCAGCACGCTGCCGCTGGCCGGATCGTACAGGCGCACGCCGCTGGGGCCGCCCAGCCACAGCCGGCCCTCGTCCGCGTGGCTCAGGCTGCCGACCACGTTGCCGCGCGGCGCGCTGTCCTGGGTGCCGGCGGCGGGCAGGAAGCGGCCCAGTCCCTGGCTGCCCAGGTCCACGCGCGCCACGCCGTTGTCCCAGGTGCCGGCCCACAGCGTGTTGCTGTGGTCCACCAGCACCGAGGGGATGCGGTTGGACGGCAGGCTGTTCGGATCGCCGAGCCGGTGCTGGTAGCTGCTGAACTGCTGCTGCGCGGCGTCCCAGCGCAGCAGGCCGGCGGGCTGGGTGCCGATCCAGACCGCGTCGCTGCGGTCCTGGTAGATGGTGTAGACGGAAAAGTCGCCTACCTCGGGCGGCGCGGGCAGGCGCTCGCGCTGCGCCCACGGGCTGCCGATGTTCCAGCGCAGCACGCCGCCGGCCGTGCCTATCCACAGCTGGCGCTGCCCGTCGAGCAGTAGCGCGCTGACGGTGTTCAGCTTGGCGTTCGGGGCGGCGCTGTCGTCAGGCTGGAAGTGCTGGAAGGCGCTGCCGCCGGGCGGCAGGTAGTCTATGCCGTGCGGCCACACGCTGAGCCACAGCCCGCCCTCCGGGTCGCGCGCCAGCGCCTCCACGCGGTCGCTGGCCGGCGTGCCGGGGCGCTGCGGATCGTGCGCATAGGCCGTGAAGCGGCCGCTGGCAGTGTCGAAGTGGTGCAGCCCGGCCGCCGTTCCCAGCCACAAGCCGTCCTTGCCGTCGCTGATGATGCTGCGTACGAACAGCGAGGGGCCGGCCGCCGGGCGGTGGCTGACGAAGGCGCCCCGTTCGGCGTCGAAGCGGGCCAGGCCGTTATTGGTGCCGAACCACATGCGCTGGCGGCTGTCGCGGAAGATGGCGCTGACGTAGTTGCCGGGCAGGCTGAGGGGATTGGCGGCATCGTTGCGGTAGATGGTGGAGCGCTGGCCGTCGTGGCGGAACAGGCCGCTCTGGGTGCCCATCCAGATCAGGCCCTGGCCGTCTTGCGCCAGCGCCAGTACCGAGCTGGCCGGCATGGTGAAGTGCAGCGCGCTCAGGTTTTCAAAGCGCAACTGGCGCACCGGTGCGGGCGCGGCGTGCGCCGGGTTCGCCAGTCCGGCGGCCAGCAGCAGCGATGCAAGCAGGAGGCGGGCTGGCCGGGCCATGGTTCAGGCGCGCTGGCGCCGTATGGCCATCAGGATGCCGGCGCCTATGCCCAGCGTGGTGAGCGCGGTGCCGCCGTAGCTGATGAAGGGCAGCGGCACGCCGACCACCGGCACCACGCCGCTCACCATGCCGATGTTGATGAAGGCGTAGGTGAAGAAAATCATGGTGACGGCGCCGCCCAGCAGGCGCGCGAACAGCGTGGTGGCGCCGGCGGTGATGGCCAGGCCGCGCGCGATCAGCAGGAAGTACAGCGTGAGCAGCACGGCGATGCCGAGCAGGCCGAATTCCTCGGCGTACACGGAGAAGATGAAGTCGGTGGTGCGCTCGGGCACGAAGCCGAGGTGGCCCTGCGTGCCTTGCAGCCAGCCTTTGCCGTCCAGCCCGCCCGAGCCGATGGCGATGCCGGCCTGCTTGATCTGGAAGCCTTTGCCCAGCGGGTCGGCTTCCGGGTTGAGCATGGTGAGCACGCGCTGGTGCTGGTAGTCGTGCAGCAGCGGCCAGGCGATGGGGATGCTGGCGGCGGCGCCCGCAACCAGCGCGCCCATGGCCTTCCACGACAGGCCCGCCAGCACGATCACATAGGCGCCCGCCGCCAGCACCAGCAGCGCGGTGCCGAGGTCGGGCTGCTTCATGATCAGCGCGGCGGGAATCAGCAGCAGCAGGGCGGCCACGGCGAAGGTTTTCCAGCGCGCCAGGCTGGCGTACTGGTGGAAGAACCAGGCCAGCATCAGCGGCATGGCGATCTTCATCATTTCGGATGGCTGGATGTCGAAGCCGATGTACAGCCAGCGGCGCGAGCCTTTCTTGATTTCGCCCATCATGAACACGGCCAGCAGCAGCAGCACGCCGGCCGCGTAGATGGGCGCGGCGTAGCGCATCAGCGTTTGCGGCGGCACGCAGGCGACCGCCCACATGATGACCAGCGCGATCAGCACATTGCGCAGATGCATGGCGAAGCGGCCGGGGAAGTCTGCCCCGGCCGAGTACATGGTGAGCACGCCGGTGGCCAGCAGCAGCAGGACGCACAGCGTCAGCTGCGGGTCCAGTACCGCCAGTAGGGATTTGCAGCGCCGCAGCATCAGTGCGTGCCTTGCTGGCTGATCGCCTGCAGCCACACCAGCCGCCCGGCCAGTCCCAGCAGCCCCACCAGCGCAATGGCCGCCAGGATGGCGAGGCGGCGGCGGAAGTGGGGATCTTGTGGTTGCTGGTTCATTGTTATTTTCTCTCGGAAAGATAATATTTTAACATGTCGGAAAACTTTACAGCAATTTCGGCGCATTTTGCTACTTGGAAGGTATTTCCAGAGATTACGTCTATTTTCTTGTCGGAAAACTTTACAGCGGGGTCTGCGCGCCTTGGGTATAGTGGCATGGAATGGAAGTTGCTTGTATTTAGGAAATAACTTATTCCAGAAGGAAATTCCATGTCCCTTTTCCAACGCTGCCTGTCGCGCCTCGCCCTCTGCCTTCCTTTGCTGTTCGCCGCCGGCGCCAGCCACGCCACGCTTATCGGCCAGTGGACCTTCCAGGGGCCGAATGTGCTGGCTGACTCGACCGGCAACTTTGGCGCACTGGAGCTGCGCGGCAATGCCAGCATCGCCAACGGCAAGCTGACCGTGGATGGAAACGGCACCACCGAGCTGGGCTGGGCGCGCACCACCGGTTATACCGGTGCGGCGATCACCAGCAAGACGCTGGTGGTGTGGGGTGAGCTGACGGGCTTGAGCGCCGCTGCCACCGCAGGTTCGTTCATGACCATCGACAAGGTTAACAGCGACAACTTCGACGGCATTATCTATGGCGAAAACCAGGCCAACACCTGGATGAACGGCAGCAGCAACGGCTGGCGCAACCAGACCTTCAATCCCGGCTACACGGAAAGCGCGACTGGCAATCTGATCCAGATGGCGATCACCTACCAGGACTTCGGCAACGGCACGCTGCAGATCACCGGCTACCGCAACGGCCAGAGCATTGGCAGCTATCTGTCCGGCAACGCCGCCACCTGGACCGCGAACGACACCGAAATCCTGTTCGGCATCCGCCACGCCAATTCGTCCGCCAACGGCCCCGGCGGCCTGGACGCCGTGATCAGCGAAGCGCGCATTTACAACACCGCGCTGACCCAGGCTGAAATCCAGGCCCTGCACATGGTGCCGGAGCCAGGCACGCTGGCCGTGTTCGGCCTGGGCCTGGGCATGCTGGCCGTGGCCCGCAAGCGCCGCGCCCGCAAGCAGTAAGCCGGAGGTCCGCCCCAGCGCGCTCTTATTGCTACAATGGCTTTTTATGCAACTTGGAGCCGCCATGCTGGAATTGAGACCGACCTGCGAGCACTGCAACAAAGACCTGCCGCCCGAGGCGCTGGACGCGCGCATCTGCAGCTATGAGTGCACGTTCTGCGCCGGCTGCGTGGAGGGGCTGCTGGCCAATGTCTGCCCCAACTGCGGCGGCGGGTTTGAAAAGCGCCCGGTGCGTCCGGTTCGCAACTGGAAGAACAACAACTACCTCGGCAACGACCCGGCGCGCACCGAGCCCAAGCACCGTCCGGTGGACGCGGCAGCGCACGCCGTCTTTGCAGCGCAGATCGCCGCGCTGCCGCCGGAATCCCGCTGAGATTGCCGGCCGCAGCGCTGCCGCCGGCGGTGGGGCGCTAGTCCCTGGAGGCCGGCGAGATGGTCTTGCTGACCTTGCCGGCTTCATCCAGCATCTGGATCTCCGCCTTGCCGTCTGCGCTGACCAGCAGCATCATGCGCACGCGGCCCCTGGCGTCCTTCAGTTGCAGGGACGCGCCCTTGTCGCCGGTGTTGCCGAGCCAGATGCGGTTCTTGCTCAGGCGGCCCTGCTCGGACAGCTTCTGGTAATAGGCCTGCTGCTCGCCGGGCGGCAGCTTTTTCGCCTCCGCGCTGAAGCCGCGCACGTCTTCCATCGACGTCACCTGGTAGTAAGGCACGTCGTTGATCTTGATGGCGGTCTGCTGGTGTGCCTCGCTGTCGTGGTTCAGCAGCTGCAAAGCCTGGTCCTGGCGGAAGCGGTCGAAGGTCAGCGACAGGCCGGAGGAAACCTTGCCGTCGGCGCTGAGGGTGCCGCGCTGGATCAGGCCGCCGTTCTCCGTGCCTTCGTCGTTAATGAACAGCATGCCCGCGACGTTGGCGCGGTCCGGGCGGGCGTTTTCCTTGCCTTGCAGGAAGTCGCCGGGGAACTGCGCCTTGCTCGAGATGACCATGCGCTTGGTGCCGTCCGGCTCCACGATATTGATGCGCCCCACGGTGATCTCGTCGAAGCGCTCATGCTTGAGCGGCTCCCTGGCCCCGGTCAGTACGAATACGGCGGCCAGCGCGCTGGCCATGGTGCTTGCCCCTGCTAAGAAAGTCCTGATTTGCGACACTATGCGTCTCCTTTGCTTATTACTGCATTAGCCCTGCGCAAGCGCCACTCGACCAGGAAGGCGAGCACGCCGCAGAATGCGAACAGGGCGCCGAGGTACTGCAACACCTTGTTGACCGGCGAGCGCACATAGCGCACGCCGGCCAGTTCAAACTTGCGCCGGGCTTTGCCGGCGGCTTCAAAAAACACGCTGCCCCGGTCACCCCAGAACTCCGCCGTGGCCAGCCTGACCCTGGCCGCCTCGAACTCGGCCAGCATCCTGGCGTGTTCGGCGCTGCTGATGGTGGCGGCGGCCAGCTTCAGGTTCAGGACTTCCTTGAACTGGTCGAAGACGTTGTCCGACTCGTCCGGCAGGATCACGCCCTTGGAAATGTATTTGTACTGATTGTTGGACGAGAAAATGCCGTCGTTGGCGGCCAGCATCAGCGCGAACCCCAGCGCGCAGGCCGAGGCCGCGCCGAACAGCCATTTTTTCGCATCGTGCACGCGCCGCGCGGTATTGCCGTTCAGGAAGTGGCTGACTTCGGGGATGTGGCGCAGCGAGGTCTGCAAGACCTTGCTGTCGATGCCGTTCAGGAAATCGGCCGGCGCCATTTCCAGCGCCTTGACGATGGTGCTGAACATGTCGGCCGAGGGCTGCGACTTGTCGTTTTCCAACTTGGACAGGTAGGACTGCTCAATGCCGATGGCGGCCGCGAGCTGCGGCTGGGTGAGGTTTTTCTCGGTCCGGATGTGTTTGAGCTTTTCGCCGAAGTTCATCGATGCGTGCCTTTTCTTGTAGAGATGGCACGTATTCTTCTGGATTCAGCGGGGAATGAGAAGCTGAATATGCGGGAATATCGATGAATATTGCGGTTCTGGCGGGGATTAGCGCTGGCGGGCCGAATTTTCCGCACTGCTGGCGCGTGCCAGGCTGGAGCGCGCTCCGGCCACGGCCTGCAGGCGCTCCTGCAGATAAGTGCTCAGGCGCGGGTGCTGGCTGAATGCAACGTTGAAGCGGATGTGCCGGTCCGGCGTGTCGTTCGCCGAGAAGGCCGCGCCGCGCATCAGCAGTATCTTGTTGCGGTAGGCGTCCTGCACCAGCAGGTCGACGTCCAGGCCGTCGGGCATGGTGCCCCACAGGAAGATGCCCGCATCGCCGGGCTGCTCGAACAGCACGCCCGCCGCGCTCAGCTGGCGCGTGCTGGCATTGCGCGCCGCCATGATCTTGCGCTGCATGCGGTCCAGATGCTTGCGCAGATTGCCGGCCCGCAGCACTTCCAGCAGCACATATTCATTCAGCGCCGGGGTGGTCATGAGGGAGTGGATCTTGGTCCGCATCAGCACCTTGAGCAGGGCCGGGGCGGCGGCGAGATAGCCCATGCGCAAGGCCGGGCTCAGCGCCTTGCAGAAGCTGGAGTAGTAAATCACGCCGTCCAGGCCGGACAGGGACGCCAGCCGGGTGCTGTGGGCGTGCTGGAAATGGCCGTGCACGTCGTCTTCCGCGATCAGGAAGCCGTATTGCTGCGCCAGGATCAGCACCTTGTGCAGATTGGCGGCGCTGCTGCTCCAGCCGGTGGGGTTGTGCAAGGCCGTCTGCACGAACAGCAGGCGGGGGCGGTGCTCGCGGCAGGCTGCCTCCAGGGCGTCCAGGTCCAGGCCGTCCGGCCCGCGCTTGATGGACACCAGGCGGATGCCGTCCTGGCGCAGCCGGCCGAACATCAGGAAATAGCCGGGGTCTTCCACCAGCACGGTGTCGCCGGGCTGCAGGAAGCTGCGGCAGATCAGGTCGATCGCATGGGTGCCGCCGAAGGTGGTGAGGATGTGGCCGGCGTCCACCGCCGCGCCCACGCCGCGCAGCAGCAGCGCGATGTGCTCGCGCAGTTCCGGCAGACCTTGGGGCGGGCAACGCGAGGCCATGCCGGCGGCGCTGCCTGCCAGCGCCCTTTGCACGGCGGCGGCCGGCACCGCGTCCTGCAGCCAAGTGGGCGGCAAGGCGCCGCTGCTGGCCTGCAATATTCCGGCGCGCTGGTCGTTTGCCTGCTGCGCCAGCCAGACCGGTTCCTGCTCCTCGCCGGCCTCCAGCGCCACTTCGTCGGGAATAGAGCGGCTGGCGTCGGTGGCGGTGCAGACGAAAAATCCCGCCGTGCCATGCGTATCGATCACGCCTGCCGCGACCAGCCTGTCATAGGCCGCCACCACGGTGTTGGTGCTCACGGCCAGCTGGGTGGCGAGCTGGCGTATCGACGGCAGCTTGGCGCCGCCGGGCAGGGCGCGGCTCTCCACCATCTGGCGCAGTTTGGTTTCAATCTGCGTGGACAGGGCGACGGGAGAGGAGCGGTCGATGGCGATCATGGAGGCAGTCTAGCGCAAAATCATCACGGCCAGGACGAGCAGGATGGCGCCCATGGTCAGATTGAAGATGCGCTGCTTGCGCGGATCTTGCAGCACGTGGCGAATCGACATGCCGAACAAGGCCCAGACGGCGTTGCACGGCGCGCCCACCAGCGCGCCTATCACCGCCACCAGCAGCGCGTCGCCGAAGGCGTTGTGCCCCGCCGGCATGAACACCGACGCCACGGTAATGGTCTTGAGCCAGCTCTTGGGGTTCAGCGCCTGGAAAGCCGCCGCCTGCGCGAAGGACACCGCCTTGGCCGCCTGCGTCCCGCCCGCCGAGGCGCCGCTGAGCTTCCAGGCCAAAAATACGAGGTAGAGCGAGCCGCCCACCCGCAGCACCTGATGCGCCATGGGGTAGGCGACAAAGACGCTGCTCAGCCCCATGCACATGAGCATGGTCTGCACGAACATGCCGGCCTGGATACCGAGGATAATGGGCAGCGCGCCGCGCCCGCCGAAATTGGCGCCGGTGGTGGCGAGCAGGACGTTGTTCGGTCCGGGCGTGGCCGACATTACAAGGCAATAGCTCATCAAGGGGAGGAGTTCGGTCATGACTGCAATTCCTGGTGTGAAGTGGCACCAGTCTAGGAGCGCAGCGTGGTGCGGACAAGGCACAAGGAGGCAGGTACAGAGCCGTGCTGTATCAGTCGTTGGGCAGTGACAGTCCGGCGGTGCCCTGCAATCAGGGGTAGTGCTGCCGCGAGTGTACGACTGCGACAATTTCTATCGCCAGCGCACCAACGCGGTACACCACAACATAATTAGGATGAACAACGAGCTCGCGCGTGCCCGCTACGCGGCCAACGCGATAGAGGTGGGGGGGATGAGGGAGTTGGGTTACTACACGCTGAATATCGTCGTACAAATCAAGCGCGGCGTGCGGATTGCGATCGGCAATGAATTTAAGGATCGCAGCGAGGTCTGCTTGCGCTTCAGCGCGCCAAAGGATCGGAAGCATGAGTGCTCCGCTTTGCATCAATGATGCCTCGCAGCTTGGCCATTACTTCGTCGTGTGGTGATGGCGGACGCTGGTCGGCCAGCGAAGCTTCTACCTTTGCCCGGAACCAGCGATCATACGCCTCGGCTTCTTCAGCCGTGGCGAATTCGGACTCTATGGGGGACAGTATGGTGCTCATGGTAAGTCAATTATAAGGCAGCCTTACCGAATCTCGTATAGCGACGCAAAAAAGGCTTACGCGCCGAAGCGGGTAAGCCTGATTTGGTACTGCTGAATTCGTGGTAGGCCGTGCGGGATTCGAACCTGCGACCAACGGATTAAAAGTCCGCTGCTCTACCAGCTGAGCTAACGACCCGAAAGAGGCCGTATTATATACAGCTCGATGCGCGCTTGCAAAGGTTTTTGCGCGCTTTCCGCGTTTTTCTCTGTCAGGCCACCGTCAGGCCAGCGCCGACGTCACTTTCAGCACTTCTTCCGCGCTGGTGACGCCCTCGGCGATCTTGTAGGCGCCGGCGATGCGCAGCGGCTTCATGCCGTCGGCCACGCTCTGGCGGCGCAGCGCGGCGATGTCGGTTTCCTCCTGCACCTGCTGGCTGAAGGCCTCCGTCACCGTCAGCAGCTCGTAGATGCCGGTGCGGCCCCGGTAGCCGGTCTGGCGGCATTCGGGGCAGCCGACCGGGCGGTACACGCGCTCCGGCTTGGGCAGGTCCCAGGCGCCGCCTATGCCTTGCCACACGTCGTCGGCGATGTGGCCGTCCGGCGATTTGCAGTCCGCGCACAGCGTGCGCACCAGGCGCTGCGCCATGATGCCGACCAGGGTCGCTTCCAGCAGGTAGTGCGGCACGCCCAGCTCCAGCAGCCGCATCACGGCCGAGGGGGCGTCGTTGGTGTGCAGCGTGGACAGAACCAGGTGGCCGGTCAGCGCGGCCTGGATCGCCATTTCGGCGGTGGCCAGGTCGCGGATCTCGCCCACCATGATGATGTCCGGATCCTGCCGCATCAGCGCGCGCACGCCGTCGGCGAAGGTCAGGTCGATGCCGGGCTGCACCTGCATCTGGTTGAAGGCCGGCTCCACCATCTCGATCGGGTCCTCCACCGTGCAGACGTTGACCTCCGACGTGGCCAGCGCCTTGAGCGTGGTGTACAGCGTGGTGGTCTTGCCCGAGCCGGTGGGGCCGGTGACCAGGATGATGCCGTGCGGGCGCTTGGTCAGCGCGTCCCAGCGCGCCGCGTCGTCCTCGGGGAAGCCCAGTTCGGGCAGGGTCTTGACCACCACTTCGGGGTCGAAGATACGCATCACCAGCTTCTCGCCGAAGGCGGTGGGCAGGGTGGACAGGCGCAGCTCGATCTCCTGGCCGCCGGCGGTGCGGGTCTTGATGCGGCCGTCCTGCGGGCGGCGCTTTTCGATCACGTCCATGCGGCCCAGCAGCTTGATGCGCGCCGTCATGGCGATCATCACCACCGCCGGCACCTGGTACACCTGGTGCAGCACGCCGTCGATGCGGAAGCGGATGGTGGCCAGGTCGCGCTTGGGCTCCAGGTGGATGTCCGAGGCGCGCTGTTCGAAGGCGTACTGCCACAGCCAGTCCACGATGTTGATCACGTGCTGGTCGTTGGCGTCCACCTGGCGGTTGCTCTTGCCCAGCTCCACCAGCTGCTCGAAGTTGTTGCGCAGCGCCAGGTCCTGGCCGTTGGACTTGTTGGCCTTCTTGATGGACTTGGCCAGCGCGAAGAACTGCGAGGTGTATTGCGCGATGTCGAGCGGGTTGGAGATCACGCGGCGCACCACGCGGCGCGAGATCTTGGCGATCTCCGCTTCCCACTCGTGCGCGAACGGGTCGGCGGTGGCCACCACCAGCGTGTCCATGCTCATTTCCACCGGCAGGATGTTGAAGCGCGCCGCGTAGTTGGCGGACATCACGTCGGCCACCTTGGTGAAGTCGATTTTCAGCGGGTCGATGCGGTAGAAGGGCAGCTGGGCGTGGCTGGCCAGCCATTCGGTGAGCATGTCCAGCGTGAGCAGCTTGTGCGGCGCCTGGGCCGACAGCAGCTTGCAGTGCGCCACCGCGCACAGCGGATGCATGGAGCCGACCGTGTTCTTGAGGATGCCCTGGGCCTGGGCGTAGGCGGCTTTGACGTTGGCTTTTTCAACCAGGCCATCGGCCAGCAGCCAGGTGAAGATTTGTTGCAGGTCTAGTGCTTTCATCTGGCTGGCTTCTCTGGTCTATTTTTGCAGCGCTTGCTGGACGGCCTTGACCCAGGCCTTGGCGGGCAGCTTGGTCTCGGCCACGATCTGCGCGGCGCGCTCCTTCAGCGCGTCCGGGTCGATGGCGCGGGCGCGCTTGAAGGCGATCGCCACCACATTGCCATCATGCACCTGCGGCAGGCAGATCAGTTGTTCAAAGGCAAACTTCATCGCTTTGATGTTCTTGGCGTAGCTGGGGTGGTCGCCGAACAGGTTGACCGTCATGATGCCGTCGTCGGCCAGGCAGGCGTTGCAGGCCTGGTAGAACTCGGGCGTGTCCAGCACCGGGCCGCGCGCGGTGGCGTCGTACAGGTCCACCTGCAGCGCGTCGAGGGCGCCGTGGTTGGCCTTGTCGTTGACGAAATCCAGCGCGTCCATTTCCAGCACGTGCAAGCGCTCGTCGTTGGGCGGCAGCTTGAACATGGACTCGCACACGGCGATCACCGAAGGGTTCAGCTCGATGGCGGTGACGTCGGCCTGCGGAAACTGTTTATAGCAGAACTTGGTCAGCGCGGCCGTGCCCAGGCCCAGCTGGGCGATGCGGCGCGGCTGGCCGTTCCACAGCACCCACGCCATCATCTGCTGCGCGTACTCCAGCTCCGGCCAGTCCGGCTTGCGGATGCGCATGGCGCCCTGCACCCACTCGGTGCCGAAGTGCAGATAGCGCACGCCGTCCTGTTCCGACAGCGTCACCGGCGCGTACTTGGGCTTGCGCGCCGCCGGCGCGGCTTTCCCGGCCTTGGAGGCCGGGCGCGAGGATTCTTCTTTTTCGATGGATTTGCGTTTGATGAGCATGAAGGGCTGCCTGAGGTGAAGAGCTATTATCCCGCGCCCGCTTACCGCAAGGCAAGTTGGAATGAAAAAAGCCGGTCGGCGACCGGCTTGTGTTGGCGAACTGTCCAGTTAGTTCTGCATCGGTTCGACCGACACGCGCAGGCGCACGCGCTGGCCCGGGTCGTGCGACATGATGCTGGTGTAGTTTCGGCCGCGGTAGTCATAAGTCACTTCGTAGCCGTTGGTGCGCGATTCCCAGTGGTCCACGGTGCGGCACTGTTTTACCGCCTGCTCGCTCACGCCGCCGGGCTGGGCGTTCTGGTTGTCCACGCGGTCGCCCACCACGGCGCCGGCAATCGCGCCGGCTGCGGCGGCGGCGGTGCGGCCGTTGCCGCTGCCGATCTGGCTGCCCAGCAGGGCGCCGGCGATGCCGCCGACGATGGAGCCGCCCGCGCTGCGCTGGGCCGGCTGCTGCACCTGCACGTATTCAGTGCGGCATTCCTGGCGCGGCATATTCACTTGCTCCACCTGCGGCTGCACCCGCACCACGCGGCCGTAATCTTCGAATTCCGTCGCTTGCGCCAGTGGCAGCGCGCACAGGCACAGGGCCGACAGGAGCAGTTTGGATGGCATGTTCATGTGATACCTCTTGTTGGTGTTGGATGGTCAGGGTATGCAATCCGCTAGCGAGGGATGGCTGCATACTATGGTAATCCCGCCGTTCCCGGGATAACAGTTCTCATGGCAACAAATTGTAACAGCGCGCCAAAAGCCGAGGAAATGTTCTATTTCTTACAAAACTTGCGTGAGATATCACTTACGTGTTGATTAGCAGGATACAAAACGTTACCCTAACAACCGTATGGGATCAGATTGACATAGAGAAACGCGACTGCCGCCGGCGCAATGACCCGCCCGTGGCCTCCATGTACCGGTAACCGATAGAGTGCCATAGCGAAAAGCAAACCGTACATTAACAGGTCGATTTGAGGGAAAAATGAGTTTGTTGATAACTGTGCCGCCCAACCTTGTCCAGTCCATTCGCGCATTTCGTGTCACCGATCTGCAAGACGAGGCAGCCCGCCTGGGGCAGCACTTTTTATACGCGCATTGCAATGCCGGCCTGACCAAGCAGCAAGTACTCGGCATCATCGCGGAATCGTTTCTCTTCCCCAAACCGTGCGGCAAGAACTTCGAAGCGCTGCGCGTGACCTTGACCGATACCATGGCCAAGGCCGGCGAGCAGACCGGCTTTCTGATCGTGCTGGAACAGTTGCCGAACACCCAGAAATTCGACCGCGAAGCGCGCGAGTGCCTGCTGGACGTGTTCCGCGACGCGGCCGACTTCTGGGCCGAGAAGAAAGTGCCGTTCCGCGTCTTCTATTCCTTCGAGTAAAGCGGCGCCCAACGCCGTTTGGAAGGCCCTGTCCGCGACGCAGGTATAATAGCGGGCTATGAAAAATATCGTCATCCTCATTTCTGGACGCGGCAGCAATATGGAAGCCGTGGTCCGCGCTGCGCAAGCCGAGCAATGGCCGGCCCGCATCGCGGCTGTCATCAGCAACCGCGCCGACGCGCTGGGCCTGGCTTTCGCCGACGAGCACGGCATTCCGACGGCCGTGGTCGCCAACAAGGACTACCCCAGCCGCGAGGCCTTCGACGCCGCGCTGCAACAGGTGATCGACGGCTACCAGCCGGACCTGGTGGTGCTGGCCGGCTTCATGCGCATCCTGACCCCGGCGTTCACCGCCCATTACGCAGGCCGCATGCTGAACATCCACCCGTCGCTGCTGCCGCTGTTCCCGGGGCTGCACACGCACGAGCAGGCGCTCGCGGCCGGCATGAAGGAACACGGCGCCACGGTGCATTTCGTGACCGCCGAACTCGATCACGGCCCGATGGTGGACCAGGCCTCCGTGCCCGTGCTGCCGGGCGACACGCCGGCCACGCTGTCAGCGCGCGTGCTGGTGCAGGAACATACGCTGTATCCGCGCGCCATCCGCTGGTTTGTTGAAGACCGGCTGACGATAGCGGACGGCAAGGTCATCGTTGACCACAACAAGTAATTAACCAAGGAATTCCATGAGATTGCCACCAGCGATACTCGCCAGCACCGAAGAAGTGCTGCGCGAGATTTTGCGCTTTACCGCACCCGCCGACAGCACCCTGTCGCGCTACTTCAAAGACCATCCACGCCTGGGCGGCCGCGAACGCGGCGCCATCGCCGAGGGCGTGTATTGCGTGCTGCGCAACCGCGCCTTCTTCACCGACCAGTCGGAAGCGGGCAGCGGCGCCACCATGCGCCGTTTGACCCTGCTGGGCCTGGCCGACGCCGTGGGCGCCGACGCGCTGGGCGGCGTCACGCCCGAGGAGCTGGAGTGGATCGAGCGCGTGATGCAGATCGACCGCAAGCTGATGCACAAATCGATGCGTTCCAACATGCCCAAGTGGCTGTTCGAGAAGCTGGTGGCGCAGTTTGGCGAGGAAGACGCGCTGGCGCTGGCCGACGCGCTCAACACGCCGGCGCCGCTGGACCTGCGCGTGAACAGCATGAAAACCGGCCGCGATGAAGTGATCGCCGAACTGGCGCAAGCGCCTATCGTGGCCGAGCCGACGCCTTACGCGCCGCTGGGCCTGCGCGTGCTGCGCAAGCCGCAGCTGCAGAACCTGCCGCTGTTCAAGAGCGGCGCCATCGAAGTGCAGGACGAGGGCAGCCAGGTGCTGGCCCAGATCCTGGGCGCCAAGCGCGGCGAGATGGTGGTGGACTTCTGCGCCGGCGCGGGCGGCAAGACGCTGGCGCTGGGCGCGCTGATGCGCAACACCGGCCGCCTGTACGCCTTCGACGTGTCGGAGAAGCGCCTGGCCAAGCTCAAGCCGCGCCTGGCGCGCTCGGGCCTGTCGAACGTGCATCCGGTGCAGATCGCGCACGAGCGCGACGCCAAGATCAAGCGCCTGGCCGGCAAGATCGACCGCGTGCTGGTGGACGCGCCGTGCTCGGGCATGGGCACGCTGCGCCGCAATCCGGACGTGAAATGGCGTCAGGCTGAAGGCGCCATCGCCGAGATGCACGACAAGCAGGTTGCCATCCTGGCCGGCGCAGCGCGCCTGGTCAAAGGCGGCGGCCGCCTGGTGTACGCCACCTGCTCCTTCCTGAACGAGGAAAACGACGACGTGGCGGCCGACTTCCTGGCCAACCACCCGGACTTCGAGCTGGTGCCGATGAGCAAAGTGCTGGCCGAGCAGAAGATCGCGCTGGAAATGGGCGACTACCTGAAGCTGCTGCCGCACAAGCACCAGACCGACGGCTTCTTCGCCGCCGTGTTCGAGCGCAAGCCGATGCCGAAGAAGGCCAAGCCGGCGCCTGACGCCGACGAGAACGGCGACGCGGACAGCGCAGACTAAGTAAGATGGGGCCGGCCGCTGAGCTGGCCCTTTTTCCATCCATCCAGTGAGAACGATGAAGCAAGAACCCCTGAAGAACCTGATTTCCGATTTGATCGCCGACCTGCGCGACCCCGGCCTGATGTGGCAGGTGGGCGCCCTGATGCTGGCCATCGTGCTGGGCTATATGCTGTCCGGCCTGCTGCGCAAGCGCGTGGCGGCGCGCGAGCCCGCCACCGGCATGGCGCGCTTCGGCATGGAGAGTTTCAGCCGCGTGATCGGCCCGCTCGCCATCGCCTGCCTGATCTTTGTTGCCCAGCTGGTCTTGGCGCGCTACCAGAAAGTGCATCTGCTGAAAGTGGCGCTGCCCATCTTCGGCTCGCTGGCGGCGATCCGCTTCGTGTTCTTCCTGCTGCGCCGGGTATTCGCGCGCCGCGGCGGCGAAATCGGCGCCACCATGCTGACGTTCGAGAAGATCTTCCAGCTGCTGGTGTGGGCCGGCGTGGCCATGTACATCACCGGGCTGTGGGACGACGTGTTCTTCTACCTCGACCACACCATGCTGCCGCTGGGCAAGCACAAGGTGACCATCGCCGACATCCTGCAGGCGGCGATTTCCGTGGTGGTGCTGCTGATGCTGGCGCTGTGGGCCGGCGCGGCGCTGGAAGAGCGCCTGATGGGCTTGCAGACCGTGCATTCCAACCTGCGCGTGGTGCTGGCGCGCACCGGCCGCGCCATCCTGATCGTGGTGGCGGTGCTGGGCAGTTTGTCCATGGTGGGCATAGACCTGACTGTGCTGTCCGTGTTCGGCGGCGCGCTGGGCGTGGGCCTTGGTTTGGGCTTGCAGAAGATCGCCAGCAACTACGTTTCCGGCTTCGTGATCCTGCTGGACCGCAGCCTGACCATAGGCGACATGATTACGGTGGACAAGTACAGCGGCCGCGTTACGCAGATCAACACCCGCTACACGGTGCTGCAAGGCCTGGACGGCGTGGAGTCCATCGTGCCGAACGAAATGCTGGTGTCGGGCGCGGTGCAGAACTCCTCGCTGTCGAACAAGAACCTGTGGCTGAGCACCAAGGTGTCGGTGGCTTACGACACCGACGTGGACTTCGTGCTGGGCTTGCTGGAGCAGGCCGCGCTGACCGTGGCGCGGGTGGACAAGGACAAAGCGCCTTCGGCCACGCTGGTCAGCTTCGGCGCCGACGGACTGGACCTGCAGGTGGGCTGGTGGATAGCGGATCCGGAAAACGGACGCGGCGGGGTCACATCGGACGTCAACCGGGCCATCTGGAAAGCTTTGCAGGAGCACAAAATATCCGTGCCTTTCCCGCAGCGGGAGATGCGCATTATCGGTCCGCTCATGTTGCCGGAAGACTCAGAAGCGCTTAAAAAATAATCAGTGACGGGAGGCAAGCCACTCAAAGCAGGGTTGTTTCAGCGTACAATTACGCCCAACAATAGAAATTCCGGCGGGCAGTTTTTGGCTGCGCCGGCGCATGGGACACCCTCTTTGGAGTAGTAATGACCTTTAGTTTACAAACTGTACTCGATTTCCTGAGCAACGGCATCACCGGCGCGTCGGGCTGGCAAGTGTTTGCCTACACGATGATCGTCACCCACATCACCATCGCCAGCGTCACCATCTATCTGCACCGCCACCAGGCGCACCGCGCGCTGGAGCTGCACGGCATCCCCAGCCATTTCTTCCGCTTCTGGCTGTGGCTGACCACCGGTCAGGTCACCAAGGAGTGGGCCGCCATCCACCGCAAGCACCACGCCAAATGCGACACCGAGGAAGATCCGCACAGCCCGGTCACCCGCGGCATCAAGAAAGTATTCTGGGAAGGCGCCGAGCTGTACCGCGCTGAATCCAAGAACATGGAGACCATGGAGAAATACGGCCATGGGACGCCGGACGACTGGATGGAAAAGAACGTCTACACCAAATACAGCTGGATGGGTGTGGTGCTGATGGCCGTCATTAACCTGGCGCTGTTCGGTGTTATCGGTGCGACCGTATGGGCCGTGCAAATGATGTGGATTCCAGTGACCGCCGCCGGCATTATCAACGGCATTGGCCACTACTGGGGCTACCGCAATTACGACTGCGCCGATGCAGCGACCAATATTATTCCATTCGGTATTATTATCGGCGGCGAAGAGCTGCATAATAACCACCACACCTTTGCCACCTCGGCCAAGCTGTCGTCGAAATGGTATGAAGTGGATATCGGCTGGTTCTATATCCGCACGCTGGAAACCATGGGCCTGGCCAAAGTTAAGAAAGTGGCGCCTGAGCCGAAATTCCAGCATGGCAAATTGGAAGCCGATCTGGAAACGCTGCAATCGGTTATCGCCAATCGCTACGACGTGATGGCCAAATACGCCAAGTCGATGAAAAGCGCCTGGAAAGAAGAGCTGGAGCATTTGAAAGATAAAGCGCAGCTGGAAGCGCGTTTCCTGAAATCGTCGCGCAAGTTCCTGACCCGGGAGCCGGCCAAACTGGAAGCGCCGCAAAAGCAGCAGCTGGTGGAATTGTTCGAGCACAGCAAGGCGCTGGAAACCATGCACAATATGCGCGTGGAATTGGGCGTAATCTGGGAGCGTTCGCATTTCACCCGCGACCAATTGCTGCACAAGCTGCAAGACTGGTGCACCCGCGCGGAAGCGTCCGGTATTAAATCCCTGCAGGACTTCTCCCTGCGCCTGCGCAGCTACGCATAAGCTGCTTCAGCGCTCCAAACCAAACGGCCCGTTCGGGCCGTTTTTTATTTCCCATCGTATTACTGGCACCGCCGTAGGGCGGGTTAGCGGGCCGTGCCCGCGTAACCCGCCAACTCATGCGCCTCGACGGCACTGGCGGGTTACGCGCACGCGCTAACCCGCCCTACGCAATTCGGCGATATCACGTTCAATTCATGCCAGTTCCTGGCTTGTTCGTGCTTAAAACGGGCTTAAGCTGCTTGCCTGGCGCCGGGGATCTGCTAGTATGGGCTGGTTGCTTTTTATGAAACTGGAGCGGAGTCGATGAGGAATCAATTTGTGGGCAAGCTGGTATTGGTAGCGGCCGGTATTGCGGTGCTGCTGGTGCTGACGCCATTTGCCATAGTCCCTGCCGGGCACCGGGGCGTATTAACGACCTTTGGAAAACCATCTCCCGAAGTATTTGATGAAGGCCTGCATTTCCGCTGGCCTATTGCGCAGAGCATGCATTTGGTCGGCGTGGCCATTGAAAAAGGCGAAGGCGAGGGCGATGCCGCTTCCAAGGATTTACAGACCGTTAAAACCAAGGTGGTCATCAATTACCACGTCCGCCCGGATGCCGTGGTGGCGGTGTATCGCGACCTGGGCAATCAGCCCGGCGAACGTATTATTGTTCCTGCCGTGCATGAAGCGGTAAAAGCCGTCACCGCCCGATATACGGCGGAAGAATTAATCTCCAAGCGCGCGATAGTCCGCAATGATATTGTCGATGCCTTGCGTGAAAGAATGGCGCGGCATGGGCTGGTGATCGATGAATTCTCCATCGTCAGTTTTAATTTCAGTAAAACCTTCGATGAAGCCATTGAAGCCAAAACCACAGCCGAGCAATTGAAAATGAAAGCGGAGCGGGATTTGCAGCGGATAGAAGTGGAAGCGCAGCAGAAAATAGCGCGCGCCAAAGCGGAGGCGGAATCGCTTTCGCTGCAACGCCAGCAAGTGACGCCGGAGTTATTGCGCCTGCGTGAAACGGAGAATCAAGCCAAGGCGATTGAGAAATGGGACGGGAAATTGCCTGCCACGATGGCCGGCGGTGCAGTGCCGTTTATCAGCCTGCCAGCCAAGCAATAAAAAAAAGCCGCTCAGTGAGCGGCTTTTTTCATTGAAACAAGGATCGATTACTTGATCTTGGTTTCTTTGTACAGAACGTGCTTGCGTGCCTTAGGATCAAACTTCATGATCTCCATTTTGGTAGGCATGGTGCGCTTGTTCTTGTCGGTGGTGTAGAAGTGACCGGTACCTGCGGTCGATTCCAGCTTGATTTTGTCGCGGCCAGTTTTTGCCATGATAGTTGCTCCCTATTAGACTTTTTCGCCGCGGGCACGCATGTCGGCCAGGACGGCGTCGATGCCGACCTTGTCGATTACGCGCAGACCGGCGTTGGACAGACGCAGGGAGACCCAGCGATTTTCAGATTCAACAAAAATACGACGGTTCTGCAGGTTAGGCAGGAAACGACGTTTAGTTTTGTTGTTTGCATGGGAAACATTGTTGCCGACCATCGGCTTCTTCCCAGTGACTTGGCAAACACGTGCCATGGCGCACTCCTTGAATAGATTCCACAATTGGAAAAAACAAGAGTATATAGAAAAAACTGAGCTTTTTCAACGACTTGCGAAAAACAATTGTGTCACGATCTAGCTGTGAAATTTAACAATTGTAAAATCCGCCTCCAAACCCTTGTTTTTCATAGGTAAACTGGGCTATGGGCCTGTCGTTTTCACAGCTGTCCGTGCTCGGCGAAGGAGTGCACCTGATGGCCTGCGACGACGAAATGGTCGAGGATGCGCACGTCCACCAGCGCCAAAGCCTGCATCAGCGCCCGCGTCAGCAGCATGTCGGACTCGCTGGGCTCGGGCGTGCCGGACGGGTGGTTATGGGCCAGCATCACGCTGGCGGCGTTGCGCGCCAGCGCCTCGCGCACCACCTCGCGCGGATACACGCTGGTATGCGATAGTGTGCCGCGAAACAGTTCGCGCGAGTCGATCAGGCGGTTCTTCACGTCCAGGAACAGGACGTGGAAGGATTCGTAGGGCTGGGCGCCCAGTGTCAGGCGCAGGTATTGTTTGACGGAGGCGGGGGAACTGAGCGTCTGTCCGGCTTGCAGCTGTTCGCCGACGGCGCGGCGCGCCAGCTCCATTACGGCCTGCAACTGGGCGAATTTGGCCGCGCCCAGGCCGGGGATGCTGGAAAACTCGCGCAGCGTGGCGGCGAACAGCGCTTGCAGGGAACCGAAGTGGCCCACCATGTCGCGCGCCAGCTCCACCGCATTTTTGCCGCGCACGCCCACGCGGAGGAAGACGGCCAGCAGTTCGGCATCAGACAGGGCGTTGGCGCCCTCGCGTATCAGGCGCTCGCGCGGGCGCTGGTGTTCCGGCCAATCGGCAATTCCCATGCTGGACCTCGCAATGCCGGGAAGGCCCGGCCAAGGTTCCATTGTTGTCGGATTGTTAGCGGCGGCGTTTGTGCCTGCGCAAGCAGGCGTGAAGTTTTTACCGCGCCAGGGCGGGCGGAGTTGTCATCGCGCCAGCGCGAAGGCGCCTGCGGCCACCAGCGCCATGCCCAGCATGCGGGTCGGCGTCATGGCTTCGCCGAGCACGGCATAGCCTATCAGCAGCACGGTGGCCATGGTGATGGCGGTCATCAGTGGGTAGGCCAGCGTCATCGGCAGCTTTTGCAGCGTGATGGTGTAGCAGACGAAGCCCAGGCCGTACACGGCGCAGGCGGAGCCCAGGTAGGCCAGCCGCGTGATGCTCCAGCCGTCTCCGGCCTGGTGCGACAGTTTGATGAGGAAAGTGGCGCCGGCGCTGGCCAGGGAGGCCAGTGCGCACCAGAAATAGCCGTTGAGAAGTGTGTTCATAATGTCAATGGTATCACGCGGCCAGGCGCGGTTCCGCCTCCCCGCCGCCGGCGCTGCGTCCCAGCCAGGGCGCCAGGGCGGCGACGGCGAAGGGAATCAGCATGGGGTAGAGGCCCCACACGGCGCGCCCGTCTACCCGCACCGACAGCGCGGCGTACAGCGGCGGCAGCGCCAGCACCAGCAGCAGGCGCTTGAAGGGCTGCAACTGGGGCGCGGCGCGGCGCATGCCCAGCAGGGCCAGCGGCAGCGCCAGGCCGGCCGCCAGCGCGATGGAGGCCAGCGAGCGCGTATCGCCCAGCGCCGCCAGCAACTGTGCCATGCTGGGCTTCCAGACATAGCTGGGCAGGCCGCCTATGATCCACCAGCGCACCGCCAGTATCCATGCGGCAGCGGCGGCCGGGGCCGCGAGGCCGGCGCGCCAGCCTATCTGGCGCGCTGCAAGCAGCCAGAACAGCAGAACGATGTTTTCCTCGCGCACGCCGGTGCCCACCACGCCGGCCAGCGCCGCCAGCCAGGGCTGGCCGGACACCAGGGCCAGCACGAAGGCCGCGCGGGCGCACACGGAGCCGGGGTCGACCAATAGATAGGGCGCGTACCAGAAGGTGGGAACCGACAGGATCAGCAGCAGTCCGGCGGCAAGGGCGCCGCGATGGCCGTAGCCCAGGCGCCAGGCGCTGAGTGCCGTCATGCAGGCGGCGGCCGACACCAGTAGCCAGTTCAGCAGCGCAAAGCTGCTGCGCACGTCGCCCGGGATGGCGGCGGCGGCGGCCGGCACCAGCAAGCGGTAAGGGAAGGGGGCCACCAGCGCGCTGGCGGGGACTTCGCCGCGCAGGTAGCGCGCGGTATTAAAGTAGTGCAGCGAGTCCTCCACGGTGCCGCCCCAGCGCCACCACATGACGGCAAGGGCCAGCGCGGCAAAGCCGGCGGCGGAGGCCAGCAGCGGCCGCCACGGGCTGCGGACGGCGGTTTGGGAGTAGTCGTGGGGGGCGGGGAAGAGGAAGTTCAGTAAATTCATCATGGCGCGCGCATTTTATGCGATATGGCGGGCAATGGCGGATTTGCTAACATTCGGAAACACTTGCGGCTGGCAGGCCGGGCGCGCGGCGCACTGGGCCGCCGAGTGGCTTACAATAGCGTTTTCAAGTTTTTTGCCCATCATGTCCAACGCACAACCTCCTGTCGTCACCGCATCGGCCTACCTCACGCTGCATTACCGCCTCGCCACCGTCGACGGCGCCGATATCGTCACCACCTTCAACGGCACTCCCGCCACGCTGATGCTGGGCCAGGGCCAGCTGGCGCCGGTGCTGGAAGAACTGCTGCTGGGCCTGCCGGAAGGCACGCACAAGACCTTCGACCTGGAACCGGGCGTCGGCTTCGGCCCGCGCAACCCGGATTTGGTGCGTCCCGTGTCGCGCGCCACGCTGGACGCGAACTCGGTGCCGGGCGCCGACTATAAAGTGGGCGACCTGGTGGACTTCGCCGCGCCGGGCGGCGGCCGTTTTGCCGGCGTGCTGCGCGAACTGGGCGAAACCGAAGCGCTGTTCGATTTCAACCATCCGCTGGCGGGCCAGCCGGTGCGTTTTGAAGTGAACCTGATTTCCGTGCTGTAAAAAAGGACTAAGTATGGACAAAGAAATCCTGCTGGCGCAGCCGCGCGGCTTCTGCGCCGGCGTTGACCGCGCGATTGAAATCGTCGAGCGCGCGCTGAAGCAGTTCGGCGCGCCCATCTATGTGCGCCACGAGATCGTGCACAACGCCTACGTGGTGGAGGACCTGCGCGCCAAGGGCGCCATCTTCATCGAAGACCTGGCCGACGTGCCGCCCGGCCACACCCTGGTGTTCTCGGCGCACGGCGTGTCGAAAGCGGTGCGGGCCGAAGCGGAAGCGCGCGGCTTCAGCATTTTCGACGCCACCTGCCCGCTGGTGACCAAGGTGCACGTGGAAGTGGCCAAGATGCGCAAGCAGGGTTGCGAGATCGTCATGATAGGCCACGACGGCCATCCGGAAGTGGAGGGCACCATGGGCCAGGCCGACGCCGGCATGCACCTGGTGGAAACCGTGGCCGACGTGGCCAAGCTGCAGGTGGGCAATCCGGACGCGCTGGCCTATGTTTCCCAGACAACGTTGTCGGTTGACGACACTACCGAGATTATCGCGGCGCTGAAACAAAAATATCCCAATATTATCGAGCCGAAGAAGGGCGACATCTGCTACGCCACCACCAACCGCCAGGAAGCCGTGAAATTCATGGCGCCGCAGGTGGAAGTGGTGATCGTGGTGGGCAGCCCGAACAGCTCAAATTCCAACCGCCTGCGCGAGGTGGCGGACAAGATGGGCACCCCGGCCTATATGGTCGACAATGCCGCCCAGATAGACGCCGCCTGGCTCGCGGGCAAGCAGCGCGTGGGCGTGACGGCGGGCGCGTCGGCGCCGGAAGTGCTGGTGCAGGCCGTGATCGACCGCCTGAAAGAGCTGGGCGCGCGCAGCGTGCGCGCGCTGGAAGGCGTGCAGGAGTCGGTCACCTTCCCCATGCCCAAGGGACTGGACGGTGAGAAAACCATGACGGTAGCGAATTAAATTCGGTGAACTTAATTTTTTTTCGATATTAGTTTTCGTTAAACCTCGCTATTATTGCGGACGCTTGTAATAGTAGATCGATGCACAACAGCGTCATTCAATGGCGGCACTACGGGGATAGCCTCTCCGGGTGCCGTTTTTGTTAACTCAAGAGGCAATTCCACGATGGATACATTTATCCAACAACTGATCAACGGCCTAGTGCTGGGCAGCATGTATGCGCTGATCGCACTGGGCTACACCATGGTGTACGGTGTGCTGAACCTGATTAACTTCGCCCACGGCGACGTGCTGATGGTGGGCGCCATGGCGGGCCTGACCATCCTGAACCAGCTCAACCACTATTTCCCCGACATGCCGGGCTATCTCAAGCTGGGCATCGCCATCCTGGGCGCCATCCCGGTCTGCATGGCCGTCAATGTGCTGATCGAGCGCGTGGCTTACCGCCGCCTGCGCAACGCGCCGCGCCTGGCGCCGCTGATCACCGCCATCGGCGTGTCCATCCTGCTGCAAACCTTCGCCATGATGATCTGGGGCCGCAACCCGCTGCCTTTCCCGCAGCTGCTGTCGTCCGACCCCATCATGCTGGGCAACTCGGTGATTACGCAAACGCAGGTGCTGCTGCTGGTGCTGGCCGCCGCCTCCATGTTCGGCCTGGTGATGCTGGTGGAGAAAACCAAGATGGGCCGCGCCATGCGCGCCGTCGCGGAAAACCCCCGCGTGGCCGGCTTGATGGGCGTGGACTCGAACAAGGTCATCGTCGCCACCTTCGCCATCGGCGCCGCGCTGGCGGCCGTGGCCGGTGTGATGTGGGGCGCCAACTACGCCTCCATCCAGTTCGCCATGGGATTCGTTCCCGGCCTGAAAGCCTTCTCGGCCGCGGTGCTGGGCGGTATCGGCAACATCTATGGCGCCATGATAGGCGGCATCGTGCTGGGCATTATTGAAAGCCTGGGCGCCGGCTATATCGGCGACCTGACCGGCGGCTTCCTCGGCTCCAACTACCAGGACATCTTCGCCTTCGTGGTGCTGATCCTGGTGCTGACTGTGCGTCCGTCCGGCATCATGGGCGAACGCGTGGCCGACCGCGCTTAAGAAAGGACTGATATGGCACTGTTGAACTTTGACGTCCAGAAAGACGCGAAAAAAGCCTACACCAGCATGGCCGTCGTGCTGGTGCTGATGCTGGTGTTCCCGTTTGTTGCGGCACCCTTCGGCAACTCCTGGGTCCGCATCGTGGACCTGGCGCTGCTCTACATCATGCTGGCGCTGGGCCTGAACATCGTGGTCGGCTTCGCCGGCCTGCTGGACCTGGGCTATATCGCGTTCTACGCGGTGGGCGCCTACATGACCGGCCTGCTGGCTTCGCCGCAATTCGCCACCTTGCTCGAATCGCTGATCAACCTGCATCCCGGCTTCGGCGAGGCGCTGGTGGCGGTGATGGGCGAGGAGATCCGCACCAACGGCATCCACCTGGCGGTCTGGTTCATCGTGCCGCTGGCGGCCGCGCTGGCGGGCCTGTTCGGCGCACTGCTGGGCGCACCGACGCTGAAGCTGCGCGGCGACTACCTGGCCATCGTGACGCTGGGCTTCGGCGAGATCATCCGCATCTTCATGAACAACCTGAACGAGCCGATCAACGTCACCAACGGCCCGCAGGGCATCAACCTGATCGACCCGATCCGCGTGTTCGGCACCTCGCTGGCCGGCGAAGCCGGTTCGCGCGCCACGGTCTACATTGGCGGCTTCGGCATGCCGTCCGTGAACGCCTACTACTACCTGTTCCTGTTCCTGTGCATCGCCGTGGTGTTCGTCACCAGCCGCCTGCAGCACTCGCGCCTGGGCCGCGCCTGGGTGGCCATCCGCGAAGACGAGATCGCCGCCAAGGCCATGGGCATCAACACCCGCAACGTCAAGCTGCTGGCCTTCTCCATGGGCGCCTCCTTCGGCGGCGTGGCGGGCGCCATGTTCGCGTCCTTCCAGGGCTTCGTGTCGCCGGAATCGTTCTCGCTGACCGAGTCCATCGCCGTGCTGGCCATGGTGGTGCTGGGCGGCATAGGCCACATCCCCGGCGTCATCATGGGCGGCGCGCTGCTGGCGGCCCTGCCCGAGGTGCTGCGCCACGTGGTGGAGCCGCTGCAGGAAAAGCTGTTCGGCCACGTGCTGATCGAAGCGGAAGTGCTGCGCCAGCTGCTGTACGGCCTGGCCATGGTGCTGATCATGCTGAACCGCCCGGCCGGCCTGTGGCCCGCGCCCAAGCATGAAGACCGTCCGGACGCCGACTCCGACACCAAAGATCAATCGTCCGGCGTTTTGCCAGCCTGAGGTAAGAGTATGAGCGAACAAGTTATTCTGAACATCGCCGGCGTCAACAAGCGCTTCGGCGGCTTGCAGGCGCTGACCGATGTCGGCATCAAGATCATGAAGGGCCAGATCTACGGCCTGATCGGCCCCAACGGCGCCGGCAAGACCACCTTCTTCAACGTCATCACCGGCTTGTACCAGCCGGACACCGGCACCTTCGAGCTGGCCGGCAAGCCGTACTCGCCGTCCGCGCCGCATGAAGTGGCGAAAGCCGGCATTGCGCGCACCTTCCAGAACATCCGCCTGTTCGGCGAGATGACCGCGCTGGAAAACGTCATGGTGGGCCGCCACGTGCGCTCGCACCAGGGCGTGTTCGGCGCCGTGTTCCGCCACAAGGCGGCGCGCGAGGAAGAAGCGGGCATCCGCAAGCGTGCGCAGGAGCTGCTGGACTTCGTCGGCATCGGCGCCTTCGCCAACCGCACCTCCAAATTCCTGTCCTACGGCGACCAGCGCCGCCTGGAAATCGCCCGCGCCCTGGCCACCGACCCGCAACTGCTGGCGCTGGACGAACCGGCGGCCGGCATGAACGCCACTGAAAAGCTGGCGCTGAAAGAGCTGCTGGTGAAGATCAAGGCCGAAGGCAAGACCGTGCTGCTGATCGAGCACGACGTGAAAATGATGATGAGCTTGTGCGACCGCATCACGGTGCTGGAATACGGCAAGCCGATCGCGGAAGGCCTGCCCGCCGAGATCCAAAGCAACAAGGCGGTGATCGACGCCTACCTGGGAGGTTCGCACTAATGAGCGAGAATGTATTAAAGGTTTCCGGCCTGAAGGTGGCGTATGGCGGCATCAAGGCCGTCAAGGGCATAGACCTGGAAGTGAACAAGGGCGAGCTGGTCACGCTGATCGGCGCCAACGGCGCGGGCAAGACCACCACGCTGAAAGCCATCACCGGCACGCTGCCGGACTGCAAGGTCGAAGGCACGGTGGCCTATATGGGCCAGTCGCTGAAAGGCAGCAAGTCCTTCCACCTGGTGGAGAAAAAGCTGGCCATGGTGCCGGAAGGGCGCGGCGTGTTCACCCGCATGACCATCACAGAAAACCTGATGATGGGCGCCTATACACGTGACGACAAGGCCGGCATCGAGGCCGACATCGCCAAGTGGTTCGACATCTTCCCGCGCCTGAAAGAGCGCTCGGCGCAGCTGGCCGGCACCCTGTCCGGCGGCGAACAGCAGATGCTGGCCATGGCGCGCGCGCTGATGTGCCATCCGGCGCTGCTGCTGCTGGACGAGCCGTCGATGGGCCTGTCGCCCATCATGGTCGACAAGATCTTCGAAGTGATACGCAACGTCTCGCAGGAAGGCATCACCATCCTGCTGGTCGAGCAGAACGCCAAGCTCGCGCTGCAAGCGGCGCACCGCGGCTACGTGATGGACTCCGGCCTCATCACCATGACCGGCAAAGCCAGCGACATGCTGGACGACCCGCGCGTCAAAGCCGCCTACCTCGGCGAGTAAATTTGGCGAGCAGCAAAATGGGGTCAGGGTTGATTTTTGCGGTAATGGAAAATCAACCCTGACCCCTTTATGATTTACACTGGGTGCTCCTCAATACGGAGTTGCCCGCATGAGCGTTAAATCCCTGCCCGAACTGCTTACACTGGAACAGCTGATCGAGGATGGCGGGGACTTGCTCAATGCCAGCGTGGCCTGCACGGTGGCGGCGGACAGCCAGCAATTTCCCGTTTATGTACTGACCATGGGCAGCGCCGATCCGGCCGCACCCGCGCTGGGTTTCTTCGGCGGCATCCACGGCCTGGAGCGCATCGGCACCCAGGTCATCCTTTCCTTTCTTCAAAGCCTGGTGGCGCGTTCGCGCTGGGACCACGGCCTGCATCATCTGCTGGAAAATGTGCGCCTGGTCTTTATGCCGCTGGTGAATCCGGGCGGCATGTGGCAGGCCACGCGCTGCAATCCGCAAGGCGTGGACCTGATGCGCAACTCGCCGGTGCAGGCCAGCGAACGCGTGCCTTTCCTGCTGGGCGGCCAGCGCGCCAGCCCGGTGCTGCCCTGGTATCGCGGCGCCTTCGGCGCGCCCATGGAGGCGGAGAGCCGCGCCGTGTGCGAGGTGGTGGAGCGCGAGCTGCTGCCGCGCCAGTTCAGCGTCAGCATGGACTGCCATTCGGGCTTCGGCCTGCGCGACCGGATCTGGTTCCCGCACGCGCATACGCGCACGCCGATTGCGCACCTGCCGGAAATCGCGGCGCTGGAGGAGCTGTTCACGTCCAGCTATCCGCACCACAACTACACCTTCGAGCCGCAGAGCCTGCAATACCGCACCCATGGCGATTTGTGGGATTACCTGTACTTGCGCTTCGAGCGCGGCGGCGAGGGCCATGACCGCGTGTTCCTGCCGCTGACGCTGGAGATGGGCTCGTGGCTGTGGGTGAAGAAGAATCCGCGCCAGCTGTTTTCCCGCCTGGGCGCGTTCAATCCCACCGCCGCGCACCGCTTGCAGCGCGTGCTGCGCAGCCATTTGCTGTGGTTCGATTTCCTGATGCGGGCGGTGAACGCCCATGCGCGCTGGGCGCCCGACGAGCCTGCGCGGCTGCAGCAGCGCAAGCGCGCGCTGGCGCGCTGGTACGGGCTGGGGACGGCGGCATGAGCTGGGTCTTGCTGCGCGGCCTGATGCGCGAGAGCCGGCACTGGGGCGAGTTTCCGGAGCAGTTCCGCGCCGCCGTGCCGGGTGCGGAGATCGTGACGCCGGACCTGCCGGGCAATGGCGTGAACTGGCGGCAGCGCAGTCCGGCATCGGTGCGGGGCATGGTGGAGGCTTGCCGCGCGGATCTGCAGGCGCGCGGGCTGCGCGGGCCGTACAGCCTGCTGGCCTTGTCGCTGGGGGCGATGGTGGCTGTGCAGTGGCAGGCCAGCTATCCGGACGAGGTGGCGCGCTGCGTGCTGCTCAACACCAGCATGCGGCCGTTCAGCCGTTTTTACCAGCGGCTGCGCTGGCAGAATTATCCGGCCATCGTGCGGCAGTTGCTGCTGGGCGGGGCGCGGCGGCAGGAGCAGCTGGCGCTCAGGCTGACCAGCGTGGCGCATGGAGGCGATACGCGCGACAGCGAGCTGCTGAAGCGCTGGGTGGATTATCACAACGAGTTCCCGGTGTCGCGCGTGAATGCGCTGCGGCAGCTGCTGGCGGCGGCGCGCTTTCATGCGCCGCAGCGCGGACAGGGCGGGGCGCCGCTGCTGGTGCTGGCGGGCGCGCGCGACGGGCTGGTCGATCCCTTGTGTTCGCAGCGCCTGGCGCGGGCCTGGGGGGCGGAGTTCCGCATGCATCCGGAGGCGGGGCATGATTTGCCGCTGGACGACGGACCCTGGGTGGCGCAGCAGGTGGCGCTGTGGTTGGCGGGTTACGCGCTGGCGCGCTAACCCGCCCTACGCAAGCACCGATGTACCGGGACAGGACGAAAAAAAGCCCCGGACTAGCCGGGGCTGATGAAGGACATCCGCCAGAGAGGACACCACGGATGCCGAGGAGACCTGCGCGGAGCCGGCCTCCGTGGAGGCCGGCGCTTCATGCATTACTTCTTGGCAGCGGGAGCAACCTTGGCGGCGGCGGCGGTGAACTGGTTCACGGCGGCGTTCAGGTTGGTCTCGATGGCTTCGCCAGCTTGCTTGGCGGATTTGGTGAACTGCTCGTAACCGGCGCTGGCGTTGCCCAGGGTCGATTTCAGCAGGGCGATCGCGTTTTCCGAACCGGCTGGCGCGTTCTTGCTCACTTCGTCCACCAGCGAGATGACCTTGCGGTTGGTTTCGGCGATTTGCGTTTCAGCAGCGCGGCTGAATTCAGCCTGGGTGCCGGAAGCGATGGCTGCCAGGTGGCGGCCGTAGGCGATGGTTTTTTCGGCGCTAGGCTGCACTTGGGCGGCGGCCAGCGAGAAGAATTCTTGTGGATCCTTAGCCGACAGCAGCTGCTTGGCGGCAACCGAGGACTCTTCCAGCGATGCCTTGGCAGCGGTCAGGTTCAGGTCGACCAGCTTTTCCACGCCTTCGAAGGCTTTGGCGGTCAGCGACGAGAAGATGGCGAATTGGCTCTCAAAGTTGGCTTTGGTCGCATTGGAAAATTGCTCAGGGATAGAAAACATGTAAATCTCCAGTCTTGAAGTGATTTAAGCGATATAAGCGTTAGATGCTGCTGAAAGCTACCTGCAGTAAAACGGTGACGCGATTCTTTCAGGTCCGAACAACAAATTGTGCAACGCAACAAACCCGATTTTACGGCTTTAATTTTTTAAGTCAAGCGATTTTTGTGCGTTGCACAAAGGAACTCACTCCGCGCCGTTTGCCCTATACCTTAGGGCGGAAACTCCGTTTTGATCTAGAGCAACTTTGCTGCACTTGCGGCGGCGCCGGACCCGAAAATCCGCTCCGTGCTAGACTCTATATCTTCCGTGCAACATCCACTGTCTGGTTGGGCGCGTCCGATACTTTTGGTAGCCACCATGCCCAAAACCGCTTCTTTTTTGTCACCCATCCCGCTGTTCTTCGTATTCCTGTGGAGCACCGGCTTTATCGTGGCCAAGTTCGGCCTGCCGTATGCGCCGCCGCTGAGCTTCCTGCTGCTGCGCTTCCTGGGCGTGCTGGCCATTTTGCTGCCGCTGGTGCTGCTGATGCGCGCTCCCTGGCCGACAGGCAAGATCAAACAAGTGGCGCTGGCCGGGCTGCTGATGCAGGCGGGCTACCTGGCCGGCGTGTGGTGCGCCATCAAGCTGGGCATGCCGGCCGGGCTGACCGCGCTGATGGTGGGCATGCAGCCCATCCTGACGGCAATGGCGGCGCCGCTGATCGGCGAGAAGGTGCGCCCGCGCCAGTGGCTGGGGCTGCTGTTCGGCCTGGGCGGGGTGGCGCTGGTGGTGTACGCCAAGATCACGCTGGTGGGCCTGTCGTGGCAGGCCATTGCGCTGTGCCTGTTCGCGCTGCTGTCCATTACGGCCGGCACCATGTACCAGCGCCGCTACTGCCCGCAGTTCGATTTGCGCACCGGCACCGTGATCCAGTTCGCGGCGTCGTTTGTGGTGATTTTGCCATTTGCGCTGTATTTTGAAAGCTTTACTGACATACAATGGACTGTGCGCTTTGTCGGCGCGCTGGCCTGGTCTGTGCTGGCGCTGTCGATCGGCGCGATTTTCCTGCTGTTCGCGCTGATACGCCGCAGCGACGCCACCCAGGTGACCAGCTTGCTGTACCTGACGCCGCCCACCACTGCCATCATGGCCTGGCTGATGTTCGGCGAAGCGTTCAGCCTGCTGGGCGCGGCCGGGATGGCGCTGGCGGTGCTGGGCGTGGTGTTCGTAGTGAAGCAACCCCGGTGAAGCAACCCAGGTGAATGATGATCAATACTCCAGACCAGCAGGCGGTGGACGCCGCCATCACGTCGCGCCGCTCCATCCGCGCCTTCCTGCCCACGCCGCTGGCGCGCGAGGATATCGAACAGCTGCTGCAGGTGGCGGCGCGCGCGCCGTCCGGCACCAATACTCAGCCGTGGAAGGTGTACGTGCTCACCGGCGAGAAAAAACAGCGCTTGTCTGAGCGTATTCTGGCCGCACATAATAATCCTGAGGAAGCCAGCCGGCACACCGAGGAATATCCGTATTACCCGCGCGAGTGGGTGTCGCCCTATGTGGACCGGCGCCGCAAGGTGGGCTGGGATTTGTACAAGCTGCTGGGCCTGACGCGCGACAACAAGGCCGGCATGGCCGCTCAGCATGGCCGCAACTATGCTTTCTTCGGCGCCCCCGTGGGGCTGATGTTCACCATAGACCGGGTGATGGAGCAGGGTTCCTGGCTGGACTACGGCATGTTCCTGCAAAACATCATGGTGGCGGCGCGCGGGCGCGGGCTGGACACTTGCCCGCAGGCAGCCTTCACGCAATACCACAAGATTATCCGCGCCGAGCTGGAATTGCCGGATAATGAAATGGTGGTGTGCGGGATGTCGCTGGGCTATGCGGACCCTGGCCGGATCGAGAACACTTTGATCACGGAGCGCGAGCCGGCTGCTCACTTTGTTAAATTTGTAGAGTGAGCAAGCTGTGGTTTTACGGTGCGCTGCAGGATGGATACTGCTTGCGCCGCTGCGAGGTTTTGCTACACTGCAACAAGAATAGTCTCACTGCATTGGGGAACGAAAATGGTTAAATTGACCTTGGGCGCGATACTCGCCTTGCTGTGCGTCTCGCTGCCCGCCTCGGCGGCCCATGCGGGGGAGAGCGCGCGCAAGCCCACTGTAAAGAAAAGCAAGGCCACGCCGCGCCGCCAGTCCATGGTGCTGCAGCCGATGGCGTCTGCCGCCCCGCGCGAGCGCACCGTGCGCCGCGTGATGGTGGTGAACGGCAAGCGCAAGGTGGTGTACCAGAAGGTGAGCAATGTGTCCGAGGGCCTGGCCCGTCCCACCATGGGCGACCTGGCCGGCCTGCATCTGACGCGCGATCCGCTGGACCTGAAATCGAATGTGGCTTTCGTGCTGGACCAGGCCAATTCGGAAATCCTGTTTGAAAAGAATGCCGGCGTGGCGCTGCCCATCGCCTCCATCACCAAGATGATGACCGGCCTGGTGGTGGTGGAAGCCGGCCAGGACATGGACGAAGTGCTGACCGTGACCGAGGAAGACGTCGACCACGAGAAATTCAGCAGCTCGCGCCTGCGCGTGGGCTCGCAGCTGACGCGCGCCAATATGCTGCATATCGCGCTGATGAGTTCGGAAAACCGCGCCGCGTCCGCGCTGGGCCGCCACTATCCGGGCGGCCTGCCGGCCTTCGTGGACGCCATGAACGCCAAGGCGCAGTCGCTGGGCATGACGGACACCCGCTATGTCGATTCCAGCGGCCTGTCGAAAATGAATGTGGCCAGCGCGCGCGACCTGGCCAAGCTGGCCATGGCGGCCTACCAGCACCCGGTGCTGCGCGAATATTCCACCGACGCGAAAGCCGTGGTGGAAGCGAATGGCCGTCCGATGCAGTTCGGCACCACCAACCGCCTGATCGCCACGCCGGGCTGGGAAATCGGCCTGCAGAAAACCGGCTTTATCAATGAGGCTGGCCGCTGCATGCTGATGCAGGCGGTGATACAGGGCCGCGCCGTCATCATGGTGCTGCTCGACGCCAAGGGTTCGGCTGCGCGCGCCGCGGACGCGGGCCGCATGCGCAAGTGGCTGGAAGCGCTGAAGCCGGCCGGCATGTCGACCGGCATATCAACTGGCATATCAGCCGGCGCGCTGGGCGGCGGACTGACCGGCGCCGCCGGCACCGTCTCGCCCGCTTACTCCACCGGCATGTAGCCGAGCGTGGCCGAGATCTGGTTGGCGGTGCTGACCAGGTCTTCCAGCCACTCATCCTGCAGGCGGTCGGCCGGCGCCGAGATGGACAGGCCGGCGATCAGCTTGCCGCTGTCGTCCCGTATGCCTGCCGCCATGCAGCGCACGCCCAGTTCCAGTTCCTCGTTGTCGCGCGCATAGCCGCGCGCCCGCACCAGGCTCAGTTCGCGCTCCAGCTTGGCCAGATCCGTGATCGAATTCTTGTTGTGCCCGGCCAGGCCGGTGCGCGTGGCGTAGGCGCGGATGGCTTTCGGCTCGTCCACCGACAGGAAGAGCTTGCCGGTCGAAGTCAGGTGCAGCGGGCCGCGTCCGCCGATGGCGCGCACCACCTGCATGCCGGAGCGCTCGGAGAAGGCGCGGTCGATATACACGATTTCGTCGCCCTGGCGCACCGACAGGTTGATGGTCTGCTGGGTTTTCTTGTGCAGCGAGCGCATGAAGTCCAGCGCCGCTTCGCGCACCGACAGGCGGCTTTTCACCACATTGCCCAGTTCCAGCAGGCGCATGCCGAGGCGGTAGGTGCCCGGTTCAATGCGGTCCACAAAACGCGTCAGCACCATGTCGTTCAGAATGCGGTGCGCCGTGGACGGGTGCAGGCCGGACACCTTGGACAGTTCCTTCAGGCTCACCGGGTCCGGATACCTGGCCAGCGCGTCGAGCAGCGCAACCATGCGTTCTATCACCTGGATGGTGGTTTTTTGCTCAGGGACGGTTTCAATTTTCATGATGTGGTTGGTGCAGTGCGGTATTTGTCCTCTACTTTATACCATGATGTGAAAAAAAGGGGAATTCCGGCGCGCGCTTCTCCTATGGCGGAGGCATAATGACGCACCGTATCAATACTGGACAGCCATATGGAACAACCTGTTAGCGAATTTAAAAGCAAGAGCGGCCTCAAGCGCATCTATTCGGCGCTGTTGTATTCCTTCGACGGTCTGAAGGCCGCCTGGCGCCACGAGCACGCTTTCCGCCAGGAATTGATGCTGTTTGCCGTAGGCGCCGTGACGGCGCTGCTGCTGCCGGTGTCGGCCTTCCAGAAGCTGGTGCTGATCGCGCCTCTGGTGCTGATGCTGATCGTGGAGTTGATCAATTCGGCCATCGAGGCGGTGGTGGACCGCATTTCGCTGGAGCGCCATCCGCTGTCCAAAAACGCCAAGGACTTCGGCAGCGCCGCCGTGCTGCTGTGCGGCTTGCTGGCCGCGCTGACGTGGACGGTGGTGCTGGTGCAGCGCTTCTACTAAGGCATATGCATTCGCGGTATATGGAATCTCTAAATACTTCGTTCTCAAATATATAGGCCGGCGATAAGCTACAGTTTCTGAGGTCCTAACTACAACGGGGTATTCTGATGCTGTCCAAAAAAATTATCGCTGCAACCGTCTTCGCTGCAACCGCCATCGCGCCTGCGCTGGCCGCCGAGTTCAGCCTGCTGAACGTTTCCTATGACCCAACCCGCGAGCTGTACGCGGACGTCAACACCGCCTTCGCCAAGGACTACAAGGCCAAGACCGGCGACACCGTCAAGATCAAGCAGTCGCACGGCGGCTCGGGCAAGCAGGGCCGCGCCGTGATCGACGGCCTGGAGGCGGACGTGGTGACGCTGGCGCTGGCCTACGACATCGACGCCATCGCCGAGCGCAGCCTGCTGAACAAGGACTGGCAGAAACGCCTGGGCCACAACAGCACCCCGTACAGCTCGACCATCGTGTTCCTGGTGCGCAAGGGCAATCCTAAAGGCATCAAGGACTGGAGCGACCTGGTGAAACCGGGCGTGGCCGTCATCACGCCGAATCCGAAAACCTCGGGCGGCGCGCGCTGGAACCACCTGGCCGCCTACGGCTACGCACTGCGCCAGCAAGGCGGCAGCGACGCCAGCGCCAAGGACTTCCTGAAGAAGCTGTACAAAAACGTGCCGGTGCTGGACTCCGGCGCGCGCGGCGCCACCACCACCTTCGTCGAACGCGGCATCGGCGACGTGCTGATCGCCTGGGAAAACGAAGCGCTGCTGGCCATCAAGGAACTGGGGCCGAACAAGGTTGAAATCGTGGCGCCGTCGGTCAGCATCCTGGCCGAGCCGCCGGTGGCCGTGGTCGACAAAGTGGTGGACAAGCGCGGCACCCGCAAAGTGGCGGAGGCCTACCTGAACTTCCTGTACACGGACGAGGCGCAGGAACTGATCGCCAAGAACTACTACCGTCCTACCGTGGAGAAGGAAGCCAAGAAATACGCAGCCCAGTTCCCCAACGTGAAACTGTTCACGCTGGCGCAAGTGGCGGGCGACTGGACCACGGCGCAGAAGGTGCACTTCGCCGACGGCGGCGTGTTTGACCAGATCTACACCCCGGGCAAATAAGCCCCGGCGGCTTCCGCCGCCTCCGACTTTGCTTGCAAAGCAGGGGGCGGCGGGTGCACAATGATTAGATCGTCAATATTTTCGAGGAGTTATTATGACCTTACGCCTGGGCGACGTCGCCCCCGATTTCGAGCAGCAATCTTCCATCGGCCCTATCAAGTTCCACGAGTGGGCTGGCAACTCCTGGGTGGTGCTGTTCTCGCACCCAGCCGACTTCACCCCGGTGTGCACCACCGAACTGGGCCTGACCGCCAAGCTGAAGCCGGAATTCGACAAGCGCAATGTGAAAGCCATCGCGCTGTCGGTGGACCCGGTTGAGTCGCACGCCGCCTGGATCAAGGACATCGAGGAAACGCAGAAAACCGTGGTGGGCTTCCCCATCATCGCCGACGCGGACAAGAAGGTCGCCAACCTGTACGACATGATCCACCCGGAGCAATCCGCCACGGCCACCGTGCGCACGCTGTTCGTGATCGATCCGAACAAGAAAATCCGCCTGTCCATCACCTATCCGATGAGCACCGGCCGCAACTTCGACGAAGTGCTGCGCGTCATCGACGCCCTGCAGCTGACCGACGGCTACACCGTGGCCACGCCGGGCAACTGGAAAGATGGCGACGATGTCATTATTCCGCTGACCGTGCAGGATCCGGAAGTGCTGAAGCAGAAGTATCCGAAAGGCTTCAAAGCCGAGCGGCCTTACCTGCGCGTGACCCCTCAGCCGAACAAGTAAACATCCGGGGTCAGTCCCGCCGGGACTGACCCCAGCAGTGAACTCGGCCGCTGTACGCATAAGCAAATAGGATTTCCGTTGTTTGGATTTCCGGCAACTCTGGTTACCCTTGCGGCTCTTATTGGAGAGTTCGCATGGATTTGTCGTTTATTGCATCAGGTTTCGGCGTAGGCCTGCTGGTCGGCATGACTGGCGTGGGCGGCGGTTCGCTGATGACACCTATCCTGACGCTGCTGTTCGGCGTCTCTCCTTCGGTTGCCGTGGGCACCGACCTGGCCTTCGCGGCCGTCACCAAATCCGCTGGTACTTTCACGCACCGCCTGCGCGGCACCGTGCGCTGGGATATCGTGCGCCTGCTGTGCCTGGGCGCAGTCCCGGCCGCCATCGTGGCCGCCATCGGCCTCAAGCAGTTCGGCGCGCTGGATAAGGAAATCGGCCAGCTGATACGCTATTCCATCGCCGGCTCCGTCTTGCTGACGGTGGTCGCCATCCTGTTCCGCAGCAAGATGCTGGCCTGGATCAACGCCCATCCCGAACGCCAGCTGCAGGGCCGCGCGCTGGACACCGCCACCGTGGTGGCCGGCGCCGTGCTGGGCACGCTGGTCACCATTTCCTCCATCGGCGCCGGCGCCATCGGCGCCACCCTGCTGGTGATGCTGTATCCGCGCCTGAGCGCCGCCGAAGTGGCGGGCACCGATATCGCCTACGCAGTGCCGTTGACGGCCGTGGCGGCCTTCGGACACTGGTGGCTGGGTTCCATCGACTGGATGCTGCTGTTGACCCTGCTGGTGGGCTCCGTGCCCGGCATCACCATCGGCTCCTGGTTTGCGCGCGCCGTGCCCGAGCGCGTGCTGCGCGGCCTGCTGGCCGCAACGCTGACGGCGGTGGCGGCCAAGCTGCTGGCATAAGGCGCTGCCAACACTGGCAAATTCATATCTAAGCAAATGACAATTGCGTCGTTTGCTTCATAACTCCTCTATGCGATTATCCGGGCCTAAACTCGGAATTGTAATAAGAGGAGTGTTCATGTCTGCAGTCGCCATCCCGGCCGCCCCGCCGGTGACATACCAACCCAGGAGCGCCCCATTCAGGGTGATGCCGGGCTTTAAGCTGTCGCTGGGCTTCACGATCTTCTATCTGTCGCTGATCGTGCTGATCCCCCTGTCGGCGGTGTTCCTGAAAACGTTCACCATGACCTGGGAGCAGTTCTGGACCGCCGTCACGTCCGAACGCGTGATGGCGTCCTACCGCCTGACCTTTGGCGCTTCGCTGATCGGCGCCTTCATCAACGCCATCTTCGGCTTCATCGTGGCCTGGGTGCTGGTGCGCTACCAGTTCCCCGGCAAGCGCATCGTGGACGCGCTGGTGGACCTGCCGTTCGCGCTGCCCACCGCCGTGGCCGGCATCACGCTGACGGCGCTGTATTCCTCCAACGGCTGGTTCGGTTCCTTCCTGGAAGGCACGCTGGGCCTGAAGGTGGCGTTCACGCCGCTGGGCGTGGTGGTGGCGCTGACCTTTATCGGCCTGCCTTTCGTGGTGCGCACCGTGCAGCCCGTGCTGGAGGACGCCGAGCGCGAACTGGAAGAGGCCGCCGCCAGCCTGGGCGCCAGCGCCTTCCAGACCTTTGTGCGCGTGGTCTTCCCCACCGTGCTGCCTTCGCTGATGACCGGCTTCGCGCTGGCCTTCGCGCGCGCCACCGGCGAATACGGCTCGGTGATTTTCATCGCCGGCAATATGCCCATGGTGTCCGAGATTACGCCGCTGTTCATCATCACCAAGCTGGAGCAGTACGACTACGCGGGCGCCACGGCGATCGCCGTGGTGATGCTGCTGATCTCCTTCGTGCTGCTGTTGTCCATCAATCTGCTGCAAGCCTGGGCTCGCGGAAAGTCGGGTAAATAATGAGCGCTCCAACTCCTGTCGTGCCACGCCGCGGCGAACTGGCGTCCGCGCCGAATATCCTGGAACCGCTGTGGGTGCGCGGCCTGCTGATCGCTGTCGCTTTGGCCTTTTTGACGCTGTTCCTGTTCGTGCCGCTGGTGGCCGTGTTTGCCGAGGCGCTGAAAAAAGGCTGGGACGTGTACGCCTCCGCCATCGTCGAGGACGACGCCATCTCCGCCATCAAGCTCACGCTGATCACGGCCGCCATCGCCGTGCCGCTGAACCTGGTGTTCGGCGTGGCCGCTTCCTGGTGCATCGCCAAGTTCGAGTTTCGCGGCAAGAGCTTTTTGCTGACGCTGATCGACCTGCCGTTCTCGGTGTCGCCGGTGATCTCCGGCCTGATCTACGTGCTGCTGTTCGGCGCGCAGGGCTGGTTCGGCCCGTGGCTGTCCGCGCACGACATCAAGATCCTGTTCGCGGTGCCGGGCATCGTGCTGGCCACCATCTTCGTGACCTTCCCCTTCGTGGCGCGCGAACTGATCCCGCTGATGCAGGCGCAGGGCAGCGAGGAAGAAGAGGCGGCCCTGGTGCTGGGCGCGTCCGGCTGGCAGACCTTCTTCCGCGTGACGCTGCCGAACATCAAATGGGGCCTGCTGTACGGCGTCATCCTGTGCAACGCCCGCGCCATGGGCGAGTTCGGTGCGGTGTCGGTGGTGTCCGGCCATATCCGTGGCGAGACCAACACGGTGCCGCTGCAGGTGGAAATCCTCTACAACGAATACAACTTCGCGGCCGCTTTCGCCGTGGCCTCGCTGCTGGCACTGCTGGCGCTGGTCACGCTGGCCTTGAAATCCTTTATCGCCTGGCGTCTGCATGAAGACTACGCCGGTCAAACTTCGGAGCACTGAGCCATGACGATCGCAGTCAAAAACATCAACAAGCGTTTCGGCGAATTTACCGCCCTGAACAATGTGTCGCTGGACTTTCCCACGGGCGAACTGACCGCGCTGCTGGGACCGTCCGGCTGCGGCAAGACCACGCTGCTGCGCTGCATCGCCGGCCTGGAGCATCCGGACTCGGGCCAGGTCCTGCTGGACGGCAAGGATGCCTCCGACCGCCATGTGCGCGAGCGCCAGGTGGGCTTTGTGTTCCAGCATTACGCGCTGTTCAAGCACATGACCGTGTTCGAGAACGTGGCCTTCGGCCTGCGCGTGAAATCGCGCGCCGAGCGTCCGTCCGAGTCGCAGATCAAGAAGAAGGTCATGGACCTGCTGGGCCTGGTGCAGCTGGACTGGCTGGCCGACCGCTATCCGCCGCAGCTGTCCGGCGGACAGCGCCAGCGCATCGCCCTGGCGCGTGCGCTGGCGGTGGAGCCGCGCGTGCTGCTGCTGGACGAACCGTTCGGCGCGCTGGACGCCAAGGTGCGCAAGGAGCTGCGCCGCTGGCTGCGCCGCCTGCACGACGAGCTGCATGTGACCAGCATCTTCGTCACGCACGACCAGGAGGAAGCGCTGGAAGTGGCAGACCAGGTGGTGCTGATGAACAAGGGCAATGTCGAACAGATAGGCGCGCCGGACCAGGTGTACAACCATCCCGCGTCGCCCTTCGTGTACGGCTTCCTGGGCAATGTGAACATGTTCCACGGCCGCGTGCATGAAGGCGTGATCACCACCGGCGGCGTGGCGCTGGACCTGGCCTCGCACGGCGAGACGCAGGACAGCAAGGGCATCGCCTATGTGCGTCCGCACGACCTGGACGTGGACCGCTACACGCAGGGCGCCGAGGGCATCGTGGTCAAGCTGCGCCGCGCGCACGCCATCGGCCCGCTGGCCCAGCTGGACCTGGAGCGCGCCGACAACGCCGAGATCATCGAAGCGGTGATACCGAACGAGCGCTACAGCCATCTGGGCCTGAAGGAAGGCGAGACCCTGGTGGTGCGTCCGAAACGCCTGCATGTGTTTGTTGATGAAGGAAGCGCGATATGAATTTCCAGCAACTGCGTTCCATACGCGAAGCGGCCCGCCGCAACTTCAACCTGACCGAAGTGGCCAATGCGCTGTTCACGTCGCAGCCTGGCGTGAGCCGCCAGATCCGCGAGCTGGAAGACGAGCTGGGCGTGGTCATCTTCGAGCGCAACGGCAAGCGCCTGACCGGTTTGACCGACCCCGGCAAGGGCATCCTGAAGATTATCGACCGCCTGCTGGTGGAGGCCGAGAATCTGCAGCAGGCCAGCCAGGAATACACCGGCCAGAACAGCGGCACCTTGACCATCGCCGCCACCCACACGCAGGCGCGCTACGCGCTGCCGAAAGTGGTGCAGAGCTTCCGCGCCGCCTTCCCCGAGGTGCGCATCGCCCTGCAGCAAAGCTCGCCCGAGCATATCGCGGAATGGGTGTTGTCGGGCAAGGCGGACGTCGGCATCGCCACCGAAGGCCTGAGCCAGTTCCCGGACCTGGTGTCCTTCCCTTGCTACCGCTGGAGCCACTTGATCGTGGTGCCGGACGGCCATCCGCTGCTGGCGCGCACCAATATCCGCCTGGAGGACCTGGCCGAGTTCCCGCTGATTACCTACGACGTGGGCTTTACCGGCCGCGGCCACCTGGACGACGCCTTCGCGCGCGCCGGCGTGCGTCCGGACATCGTGCTGACGGCCATGGATTCGGACGTCATCAAGCAGTATGTGTCGCTGGGCTTGGGCGTGGGCATCGTGGCTTCGATGGCCTTCGACCACGGGCGCGACAAGGGCCTGCGCGCGGTGGAAGCGTCGCACCTGTTCGCGGCCAACACCACGCGCCTGGCGGTGCGGCGCGGCGCCTACCTGCGCACCTATGCGCAGGAATTCATCCTGCAGTTCGCGCCCGAGCTGCGCCGCAGCGATATCGAAGTAGCCCTTGCCGGGCCTGAGGCCGCGTAAAGCGCATGGGGTGTTGCGGTGGGAAAACAGACTATTTATTTTCCTGCCAGCCATTGTCATAAAGCCATATACTGATTTCAGTTCTAAGCCGCACAGCACCCCATTTTTGAAACATTGTTTTAAAGTTCAGGGAGCGTCATATGGGCATCGGTAACTGGAAAATAGGGACGCGCCTCGCCGGCGGGCTGGGATTGTCGCTGGTCTTCATGGTGGGCATGTCGGTGGTCGGCATCGGCAATCTCGGCAAGCTCAACAGCGGTACCGACGACCTGGCGGCCGACAAGGTGCCCAAGGTGATCGAGGCCTACGAGGCGGTGGGTGGCGTCAACGACATCGCGCGCGCCATGCGCAACGCCATGCTGTCCACCGACCCGGAAACCGTGCGTAAGGAACTCAAGCGCGTGGACGACAGGAAGGTGGAAATCGCCGCCCGCCTGGACAAGCTCACCACGCTGATTTCCGACGACGAGGACGCGGAAAGCAAGGCCAAGCTCAAGGCCGTGATGGAGGCGCGCCAGCGCTACGAGGTGGTGCAGGGCGCCTTCGTGGCCAAGTCCGCCGACGTGGGCAAGCGCGACGAGAACGTGGTCTACCTGCTGACCACGGTGCGCAAGGAGCAGACCGCTTATCTCAACTCCCTGACCGACCTGGTCAAATATCAAACCGAAGCCGTCAACAAAGCCGCCACGGACGCGCACGCGGCCTATCTGGGCGCGCGCACCATGATGATAGCGCTGACGGTGATCGCATCCGTGCTGGCGGCCGTGGTGGTGTACTGGATTACGCGCAGCATCACCAGTCCGCTGAACCGTGCCGTGGGCGTGGCCGAGGCGGTGGCCGGCGGCGACCTGACCCAGCATATAGAATGCGACAGCGCCGACGAAACCGGCCAGCTGCTGCGCGCGCTGAAGAATATGAACGAGAGCCTGGCGCGCACCGTGGGCAGGGTGCGGTCCGGATCGGACACCATTTCCACCGCCTCCAGCGAGATCGCCAGCGGCAACCTGGACTTGTCCTCGCGCACCGAGCAGCAGGCTTCCAGCCTGGAGGAAACCGCTTCCTCGATGGAGGAGCTGACCTCGACCGTCACGCAGAATGCGGAGAACGCGCGGCAGGCCACGTCGCTGGTGGTGTCGGCCTCCGAGTTCGCCACCAAGGGCGGCAAAGTGGTGGGCGAGGTGGTGAGCACCATGGGCGCCATCAAGGAAAGCTCGAACAAGATCGTGGACATTATCGGCGTGATTGACGGCATCGCTTTCCAGACCAATATCCTGGCCCTGAACGCGGCGGTGGAAGCGGCGCGCGCGGGCGAGCAGGGCAGGGGCTTTGCCGTGGTGGCGAGCGAGGTGCGCAACCTGGCTCAGCGTTCGGCGGCGGCGGCGAAGGAGATCAAGGCGCTGATAGGCCAGTCGGTGGAAACCGTGGACACCGGCGCGCGCCTGGTGGACGAAGCTGGCGCGACGATGGAAGGCATCGTCAAGGCGGTGCGGCAGGTGGCCGACATCATGACCGAGATCAGCGCGGCCAGCCAGGAGCAGAGTTCCGGCATCGCGCAGGTGAACCAGGCCATTGTGTCGATAGACGATGTGACGCAGCAGAATGCGGCATTGGTGGAAGAAGCGGCCGCCGCCGCGCAGTCGATGCGCGACCAGGCCGAGCTGCTGGCGGAAGCGGTGAGCGTGTTCCGGCTGGCGGAGCAGCAGTACCAGGCGCAACCGGCACGGCGCGCGTTGCCGGGGCCGGCGCAGCGTGCCGCCAGGGAGGGCGTTTGGGTTGAGTCTTAGCGCGCTGTGGCGGGTTACGATGCTGCGCATCTAACCCGCCCTACGGTCGCTCACAGTTCATCGTAGGGCGGGTTAGGCGCAGCGCGCCGTAACCCGCCATCCCTGCTTACCAGCTATAGCCAGCCTTGGCGTAGTAGTAGCGCCCGTTGAACCCATTCGGCGCAAAGCCGCTATACGGGTTGATGCCGTTGTTATTAAGATTGTTCAACGACGTCACCTGGTCCGGATACTTGTCGGTCAGGTTATCCACGCCCGCGCTCAGCTTCCAGTTCTTGCCCAGCTTCACACTGCCGGACACGTCCAGCACCCACTGCGGGCTGTACACCTGGTCCTGCGCCGCCACGTTCTGCGGCACGGTAAAGCTGCCGTAGCGCGTGACCAGGCCGCGCGCCGTCCAGATGCCCGCCGTGTAGTCGGCCGCCAGGCTGAACTTGTCCTTGGGCGAACCCACCGTGGCGCGGTTCACCGTCTGGCGGTCGATCAGCAGCAGCTTGTTCGCGGTCAGCACGGCCGGGTTGTCGGCGATGCGCACGATCTCGTTCTTGTTGTGGTTGTAGGCCAGCGTGAAGTCCAGCCTGTCCTTGTTGGCCAGGTCCACACGGTAGGTGCTCACCAGGTCGACGCCCTTGGTGCGCGTGTCGACCGCGTTGGTGAAGTAGCGCGCCGCGCCCACCAGCGCGCCTTGCGCGGCCAGCGTGGCTTTCAGCGCGTCCGGCAGGATCAGGTTGGCCGAGAACAGGATGCGGTCGTCGATGTCGATGCGGTAGGCGTCCACCGTGGTGCTGAAGTTGCGGAAGGGCTGAAGCTGCAGGCCCAGGCTCAAGTTCTTGGCCTTCTCCGGTTTCAGCGGCTGCGCGCCCAGCGCCAGCGCGGCGGTGCTGTTGACGGCGAAGGTGCCGGTCTCGATCGGCGTGTTGACGCCGTTGATGATGGAGAAGTTGGTGGTGGTGATGGTGTAGAACTGCTGGGCCAGCGACGGCGCGCGGAAGCCGCTGGAGGCGGTGCCGCGCAGCGAGAACGCGTCGCTGAAGGCGTAGCGCGCCGAAGCCTTGGCCGAGGTGGTGGTGCCGAAGTCGCTGTAGTTTTCGTGGCGGGCCGCCAGCGCGCCGGAGAACTGCCTGGTGAACGGCGCTTCCAGGTTCAGGTAGATGGACTTGTTGTTGCGGCTGTTCTTGCCCGCGTTGACGGGACGGAAGCCGCTGAAGCCCTGCGAGCCGCTGCCGCTGTAGGAGGCTGCGTCGCCCGCTTCGATTTCATAGCTTTCGCGGCGCGCTTCCACGCCGGCGGCGGCCGTCAGCGGTCCGCTCAGGCCGGGCACGGCGAACTCGCGCGCCAGGTCGAAGTTGAACACGGACTGGGTGTTGGTCAGCTTGCCGAGGTGGAAGCTGGTCGGGCTCTTTTCCTTCAGGTCCTGGTTGACGGTGTTGTGGATGTTCAGGTCGAAGCGGTTGCTGCCGTAGTCCAGGCTGACGTCCCAGCGCCAGGCGCCGGCTGCGCCGCGCAGGCCGGCGGTCAGCGATTCGTCGATGGAGGTGCTGTCCTGCAGCGGCAGGAAGCCTTCCGGGAACAGCGGCGTGCGCTGGGCGGTGCCGTTCAGCGCGGTGCGCCAGGTGGCGGCGGCCTCGGTCTTGCGCTGGCCGAAATTGCCGAAGGCGTAGAAGTCGATGTCGTCGTTCACGCGCAGCTGGCTGTTGAAGAACAGGTTGCGCGGCTTGGTGTCCGGGTCGCCGAAGCGCTGGTTGACTTTGCCGTAACGCGGCTCGGCCGGATTGCGCAGGTCGGGGCCGGCGCGGTTGGTGGGGTTGCGGTCGGCCGCTTCCGCCGCCAGGCGCAGCCAGCCGCCGTTGCCCAGGTCGAAGCCGCCGGTGGCGCGCAGCGTGACGCTCTCGCCGTCGCCTTCCTTGTACTGGCCGTAGCCGATTTCCGCTTCGCCGCCCTTGGCGCCTTTTTTCAGGATGATGTTGATCACGCCGGCGATGGCGTCCGAGCCGTACTGGGCGGCCGCGCCGTCGCGCAGCACTTCAATGTGGTCGATGGCGGCGATGGGAATGGCGTTCAGGTCCACCGGCGCGGAGCCGCGTCCCAGCGTGCCGTTCACGTTCACCACGGCGGAGGCATGGCGGCGCTTGCCGTTCACCAGCACCAGCACCTGGTCCGGCGACAGGCCGCGCAGCTGCGCGGGGCGCACGGCGTCGCTGGCGTCGGCGCCGGAGGGGCGCGGGAAGTTCACCGAGGGCAGCACGCGGCCCAGCACCGTGGCCAGCTCGCTGGAACCGGAGGCCTGCAGCTCGCGCGCGCCGATGATGTCGACCGGGGATTCGGAGTCGCTGGTGCGGCGGTTCTTGGCGTAGGTGCCGGTGACGAGCACGGTCTGCACGTCGCCGGACGGCAGCTCCTGGGCTGCGGCAGGCAGGCCGAGCGAGGCGACCAGGCTGAAGGCCAGCAGTGCGCGGCCGGGATGTGCTTGGGTATGGCGGAAACTCATGGCTGACTCTCTTGCTTGTGTAAAGCCGGGAGCTTACCGATGCGTTGTCAAAGAGGGAACGAATGCTTATTGCTAAGCTTATGTCCCCTCGATATATGCAGCCTTGAGTTACTGGCCGGGGTCGGGCAGGCTGGCGTGGATGGCGTCGATCCGGGCCACCAGTTCCGGGGACAGCACGGTGCCCAGCGCGTCGATATCTTCCTTCAGCTGCGCCAGCGTGGTGGCGCCGATGATGGTGGAGGCGACGAACCAGCGCGTGTAGCACCAGGCCAGCGCCATCTGCGCCGGCGTCATGCCGTTGGCGCGCGCCAGGGCCGCGTACTGCGCCACCGCCGACAGCACGGATGGACGCAGGTAGCGCGGGCTCCAGCTGGCCGGGAAGATGGTCAGGCGGCCGTGCGCTTTCGGGTTGTCCAGGTACTTGGCCGTGAGCTGGCCGAACGCCAGCGGGCTGTAGGCCAGCAGGCTGACTTGCTCGCGGTAGCAGGTCTCGTTCAGCAGGCTGGTTTCGTAGTGGCGCGCGGTGAGGTTGTACAGGTTCTGGATGGTGGCGATGCGCGGCAGGCCTTTCATCTCGGCCTGCTTGATGAATTCATTCACGCCCCAGCACGATTCGTTGGACACGCCGATGTGGCGGATCTTGCCTTCCCGCTGCAGCTGGCCCAGCACGGCCAGCGTGTCCTCGATCGCCACGCACTCGCGCTCCTTGGACGGATCGAACACGGAGGCGCCGAAGATGGGCACGTTGCGGCTCGGCCAGTGCAATTGGTATAAATCGATATAGTCCGTTTGCAGGCGCTGCAGGCTGGTGTCCACTGCGGAGCGGATATTGGCGGCGTCCAGGTTGTTTTGGCCCTTGCGCACCCAGTGCATATTCGGGTTCGGGCCGGCCACCTTGGTGGCCAGTACCACGTCCGCGCGCTTGCCGCTTTTCTTCAGCCAGGAGCCGATGTAGCGCTCGGTGGAGCCTTGCGTTTCGGCGCGCGGCATGACCGGGTACATTTCGGCGGTGTCGATGAAGTTGATGCCGCGTTCCAGTGCGTAATCGAGCTGGCTGTGCGCGTCCGCTTCGGTGTTCTGCTCGCCGAAGGTCATGCTGCCCAGGCAGATCTTGCTGACTTTCAGGCCGCTGGCGCCGAGGGTGGTGTATTCCATGGTGTCTCCTTGATTAACGGCGGACCGCGTCGGCGCAGTCGCGTATCAGCGCGGGACCGGCGTAGATCAAGCCGCTGTACAGCTGGACCAGCTGCGCGCCGGCGTCCATTTTCACCTTGGCGTCCGCGCCGCGCATGATGCCGCCCACGCCGATGATGGGCAGGGCGTCGCCCAGTTCGGCCTTGAGCAGGCGGATCACCTGGTTGGACAGTTCGAACACCGGCGCGCCGGACAGGCCGCCCGCTTCGGCGCCGTGCTGCATGCCTTCCACGGCGGTGCGGCTCAGCGTGGTGTTGGTGGCGATCACACCGTCGATCTTGTGGCGCAGCAGGGCGTCCGCGATGTTCTTCACCTGGTCGCCGTCCATGTCCGGCGCGATCTTCAGGGCCAGCGGCACGTAGCGCTTGTGCTGGTCGGCCAGGCGCTGCTGCGCGTCCTTGAGCTGGGCCAGCAGGCCGTCCAGCTCGGAGCCGCCTTGCAGCTGGCGCAGGTTCTTGGTGTTGGGCGAGGAGATGTTCACCGTGACATAGCTGGCGTAAGGGTAGACCTTCTGCAGGCAGTGCAGGTAGTCGTCGGCGGCGCGCTCGATCGGCGTGTCGGCGTTCTTGCCGATGTTCAGGCCCAGCACGCCTTCCTTGTTCTGGTAGAAGCGCGAGGACTGCACATTGGCCACGAAGGCGTCCACGCCGCCGTTGTTGAAGCCCATGCGGTTGATGATGCCGTGCGCGGCCGGCAGGCGGAACATGCGCGGCTTGGGATTGCCCGGCTGCGCGCGCGGCGTGACGGTGCCCACTTCGATGGAGCCGAAGCCCAGGTCGGCCAGCGCGTCGATGTAGGCGCCGTCCTTGTCCAGGCCTGCCGCCAGGCCGACGGGATTCTTGAACAGGATGCCCATCACGGTGCGCGGGTCCGGCTTGGGCGCGCGCGCGAAGGCGCGGGTCAGGCCCAGTTTGGAGGCTTTCTTGAGCGCGGGCAGCGTGAAGTGGTGGGCGGCTTCCGCGTCCATGGAGAACAGCATGGGGCGGGCGAGGGAGTACAGGAATTTGTCGGACATGGCGGGGGCTGGCTAAAAAGTAGCCCGTATTCTACCGCGCCATGACGCTCCATTGGCCCTTGATGCGCGCTTCCAGCGGCTGGAAATTGATCTTGTAGGACATCTTCGGACTGTCCGCGATCCAGTAGCCGAGGTAGACGTAGGGCAGGCCCAGCTCCTGCGCCTGGGTGATCTGCCAGACAATGTTGTAGGTGCCGTAGGAGGCGCCTTCCACTTCGGGGTCGAAGAAGGTGTAGACCGAGGACAGGCCGTCCGACAGCACGTCGATGATGCTGACCATGCGCAGCGTGCCGTCCGGTTCGCGGAACTCCACCAGGCGGGTGTTGACGCGGCTCTGCAGCAGGAACTGCGCGTACTGGTCGCGGCTGTCCTGGTCCATGCCGCCGCCGGCGTGGCGCGTGCTCTGGTAGCGCAGGTAGAGGTCGTAGTGCTCGTCCGAGAAGGACAGCGTGGCCACGCCCGCGGTCAGGTTGCCGTGCCGGGTCCAGGCGCGGCGCTGGCCGCGCGTGGGGCGGAAGCCGGCCGCCGCCACCCGCACCGGCACGCAGGCCTGGCAGCCGTCGCAATACGGGCGGTAGGTGAAGATGCCGCTACGGCGGAAGCCGTTGCGCACCAGCTCGGAATACACGTCGGCGTTGATCAGGTGCGAAGGGGTGGCCACTTGCGAGCGCGCCTGGCGCTCGTCCAGGTAGCTGCAAGGATAGGGCGCTGTCGTGTAGAACTGCAGCGTTGCGAAGGGCAGGTCGTTCAGGTGCGTCATGCGCGTCCCGGGGCAGAAATGGTGTCCGTGTGCATATCATAGCGCAGAAAGCGGCGAACTCTGCACGCTAATCGGCGGCGCTGGGGTATGGCTGCAACGGTGCCCAGCCGCTGATGGCGGGCAGGCCGATATTGGCGCCCAGGTGCCGCAGGAACTCGGCGCGCGGGATGGGGGCGGCGCCCAGCGAGGCCAGGTGGCCGGTCTCCTGCTGGCAGTCGATCATGGCCACGCCCTGGGATTTGAGGAAATGCACCAGGTAGGCCAGCGCGATCTTGGAGCCGTCCGTCACGCGCGCGAACATGGATTCGCCGTAGAACATGCGGCCTATGCACACGCCGTAGGCGCCGCCCACCAGTTCGCCGTCCAGCCACAGCTCGGACGAGTGGGCGTAGCCCAGCTGGTGCAGGCCGGTGTAGCCGGCGATGATGTCGTCGGAGATCCAGGTGCCGGGGCCGTCGCGGCGCGGCGCGGCGCAGGCGCGCATCACGTCTTCGAAGGCGGAGTCGAAGCGCACCTGCCAGCGGCCGCCGCTTTCTGCGCTGCGCTGCACTTTCTTGATGGCTTTTTTCAGGCTGTCGGAGACGCGGAAGCGCTCCGTCATCAGCACCATGCGCGGGTCGGTGCTCCACCACAGGATGGGCTGGCCTTCGGAGAACCAGGGGAAGATGCCGCGCTGGTAGGCGGCCAGCAGGCGGGCGGGCGACAGGTCGGCGCCGGCGGCCAGCAGGCCGGGCGCGTCGGTGGTGAGCGCCTGGGATACGTCGGGGAAGGGCGAGTGCGCGTCCAGCCAGGGGATCATACGTCGCTGCGCATGGGTTTCGTGATGTCCTGGGTGTGGAAGCCGTGGCTGCCGCCGCTGGCGCGCATGCGGGCGCGGTCGGCGAAGAACAGTTCCAGCGTGGTGCGGATGGTGGGGAAGGCCAGGTCGTCCCAGGGGATCTCGTCTTCGGTGAACATCTGCACTTCCAGGCTTTCCTCGCCGGGGGCGAAGTCCAGGTCGCGCAGCGTGGCCAGGTAGAACATATGCACCTGGTGCACGCGCGCCACGTTCATCAGCGTGAACAGCGGGCCGAGTTCGATATTGGCGCCGGCTTCCTCCACGGTTTCGCGCACCGCCGCCTCGGCCGTGGTTTCATTGTTCTCCATGAAGCCGGCGGGCAGGGTCCAGTAGCCGTAGCGCGGCTCGATGGCGCGCTTGCACAGCAGCACCTGCAGCTTGCCGTCTCGCTCCCACACGGGGACGGAGCCGAGCACCATCTTGGGATTCTGATAATGGATCGCGGTGCAATGGGGGCAGACGTAGCGCGGGCGGTTGTCGCCGGCGGGTATGGTCAGCTCGACCGGGTGGGCGCATTCGGAACAGAATTTCATGGGAGGCGGTTGGGGTCAGCGGTGTTTGTTGGCGTAGTGCTTACTTTACACCGATTGCGGGCTGTGCGCGTAGCGCGAGCGCTGGCTATGCGGCGGCGTGGCTGGATAAATTGGCGCTATCATCGATGATCTCGAGATTGATATTGCCTAAAGTCTCCAGTTGCCCTATAATACGTTCATACAGACGCGGGGTGGAGCAGTCTGGCAGCTCGTCGGGCTCATAACCCGAAGGTCACAGGTTCAAATCCTGTCCCCGCAACCAGATACTGAAAGCCGTTGAATTCGAAAGAGTTCAACGGCTTTTCCGTTTGGGCGCTTATTTGTTCAGGAAGACTATTGCGTACAGCATAATGAGATTGAAGGCGATACCGCCCACAATCATGAAGATTCCTAGCCGTATGGTCAGCTTGCGGCGGTTTTCCGCGCTGTCCATGTAGTCGGCAAACCGCTTGATCATATCTCCCTCCTGCATCAGTTGGCAGCTAGCCAGCCAAGTAGTGCGTCAAAGAATAGCTGACTGCCGTTATCACGGAGACTGCAATCGATATTAGCACCACCGGCGAGAGTGTGTTTTCATGTTGCTCTGGGCGAGCCAGTGTTGCATCTGTTGTGCTAACTGTAACGAGAACGGATGAGGCAACAATGAGAAGGACGTGCCAGCCGATGGCGAACCAAGCCAGAACTGGACTGCGGGCGTCTGCTTTGTTTGCAAAGACGCTTGCAGCTTCGTAACAAGCTGCCGCGCACATTGCAATGACTGGCCAATACAGCTGTCCATCACGAATTGCCCACTTGATCAAGAGCTTGACTTGACCGCGATGTTGGCGGCCAGCACCTAGCAAGGTAAGCAGGATGATAGGGGCGAGCAGAGGCGCACATACATTCAGCATGAACCAGCCCAGGAAGTTAATGAGTTCCATATTTGCACCTCGGCGAGGGATGACGCGAGCATAGCCGACAGGAACGTTGCTGGTCTTGGCCGGGATCAAGCGGCGGGCAAGGCGGCGAGGGCGGTGCGCAGGTAGGTGAGGAGGGCGGGCGTCATCCAGGTGCCGGAGAGTAGGGTGGGGTGGGCTTCGTGGGCGCGGCGGATTTTTTCGCGGGTGGCGGGATCGGCGCCGGCGTGGCGCTGGAATAGGGCGAGCCATCGCCGTGCAAGTTCTTGCGTGCGGCTGTCGTGCGGCGCGGCGCCTGCCGCCATCTGGGCTTGCACGGCGCTGATCAGCGCGAGCCACTCGCCGGTTTGCGTGCCGCTTTGCGCGCGCATGCGGGCCAGTTCTTCCGCGTCGAGATAGTTGGCGTACAGCGAGAGCTTGAAGGCGCTGAAGGCTTGCGTGACGTACTGCTTCATCTCCGGCGTGATACCGCTGTGCTGGCGCGCGGCGGGACGCTCGGCCATCATGGCGTTCAGGCGGCGCGCGAAGTCGGGATTGGCGGCGGTGTCGCGCTCCAGCATGGACATCCATTGCTTTGCCAGCGTTTGCGCGGGCTCGCTGTCTGCCGCCCCGCCTTGTTCCATCAGCCTGCGCACCGACGCCACCAGCGCGGCCCACTCGCGCTGCGCTGTGGCGCCGGCCAGCGGCAGCGCCGCCAGCTCCTCCTTGTTGAAGTATTGTTCATACGCCGCCATGCGCTCCAGCGCCGACAGCCAGTCACCCAGCCCGGGTTCTTCGCCGCTGTGCAGTTGCTGCTGAAGCTGCGCGAGTTGCGCGCGCAGGGTGGCGGCTTGCGCTATCTGACGGTCCAGCGCGGCGATCTGCTGGCCGACGAGGTCCGCCAGCGGCGCATCCGGCTGCGCAAGGAAGCCGGCGATTTCGGCCAGCGGCATGCCGAAGCGGCGCAGTGCCTGGATCTGGTGCAGGCGCGCCACGTCTGCTGCGCTGTACAGGCGGTAGCCCGATTCGGCGCGCGCGGACGGCTTGAGCAGGCCCAGGCTGTCGTAGTGGTGCAGCGCGCGCACCGTCAGCCCTGCGCGCCTGGCCAGTTCGCCGACCCGTATCATGGCGCCGCTGCTTTGTTTGCGCGGACCGCCGCGCCATCGTCCGCCTGCGTTGGCTCTGCTGCGGCATCGGCGCCCAGCGTGGCGCGGATGATGCCGGTGCTGCCGCCGAGGCGCAGATTGTCACTGCGGCCGCGCAGATGGCGCTGCGTCAGTTCCTCCCGTCCGTAGTGCTCGATACGGCTGTAGCCCATGCTTCGCAGCAGCGCCTCCAGTTCGGCGGGTGCGAAATTGCTCTTCCAAGGCTCGCCACCTGTGGCCAGGCTGGCTGATATCGCTTCCATGGCGGCGCGCTCCCTCGGCTCCAGCAGCGCGGGCGAGATGACGAAATCGAACACCACGCTGCTGCCCTGCGCGCAGGAGGCGATATAGCGCAGTGTGTGCGCCACGTCCTCCGGCGCCAGGTAGAGCGTTACGCCCAGCCAGGTGAAGCAGGCCGGCGCGCTGTGGTCGAAGCCCGCTTGCGCCAAGCCGTCCGCCAGCGTGGTGGTGCCGAAGTCGACGGCCGCGTAGCGCACGGTGTCCGGCGCCGCGATGCCGGCGGCGGCCAGGCGCTCGCGCTTCCACTGCTGCGTGGCGGGCAGGTCCACTTCGAACACGCGCACCCCCGCAGGGAGCTTGCCGCGATAGGCCGAGGTGTCCAGTCCCGCGCCAAGGATCACGTGCTGCATTACGCCGCGCTGCTGCGCCTCGCGCCAGGTGTCTTCCGCCAGCCGGCTGCGGATCACGATGGTGGTGCGCAGTGCCGTTGCGAGCGGGTCGTGGAAGCGCTCCGGGTTGGCGCGCACTTCGGCTTCCCGTTCCGCGCCCAGGATGGGCAGGGCCAGCGGGTCGTCCAGTATCAGCGGCGCGTCCAGCAACTGGTGCGCGCCGCGCAGGACGGCGACCATCATGGCGCTGGGCTTGGGGCTATCGTGCTGCATGCTGTTCCTTTCGTGGTGAGGGAAAGGATAGCCTAAAGCCTGACGCTGCGTGAGGGTCAAGCGCCGGCTGTACGCATGCGGTGGCGGCTTTCCATTATGATGCTGGCTATGCAACGCCTACTCATCTTCCTGCTCGCATGCCTGGCCTGCTCGGCGCTGCGTGCGGACGGCCATGCCGGACGCCCGGCGCACCCGGCCCTGGCGCAGCTTCCTGCGCGCATGCTGTGGGCGTGGGAGCGGCCGGAGGATTTGCGCTGGCTGCCTGCCGACACCGGCGTGGCCTATGTGGCGTCCACCATGCTGCTGCGCGGCGAGGAGGCGCTGGTCCATCCGCGCACCGCGCCGCTGCTGCTGCGCGAAGGCGCTGCGCTGGTGCCTGTGCTGCATGTGGACGCCTCCTGGCGCGTGCCGCCGGCGCTGAGCGCGCAGCAGTCTGCGCGCATCGTGCAGGAACTGCTGCGCGTGGCGCAGCGCGGCAACCGCAGCGTGGTGCAGCTCGATTTTGAAGTGCGCCGCTCGCAGCGGCCTTTCCTGGCGCAGACCATGGCCGAGATCCGCCGCCAGCTGGATCCGCGCATCGCGCTGTCGGTGACGGCGCTGGCCTCGTGGTGCATGGACGACGCGTGGCTGCCGGCCGGCGTGGCCGACGAGGTGGTGCCGATGGCTTTCCGCATGGGGCCGGGCCAGGACGCCTTGCGCCAGCGCCTGCACCGCCAGGGCTTTACCCAGCCGGTGTGCCGCGCCGCCGCAGGCTACGCGAGCGACGAGCCCCCGCTGCGCAGCGTGGCCGCGCGCGGCTATTATTTTTCTCCCCGTCCGTGGACCGCTGCAAGCTGGCGGGCCATGCAATCCGAACCCTACTCGTCCATCCCATGAAACGACACCGCATCCTTTCTTCCATCGCCGCAGCCGCGCTGTTCGCGGCGCTGCCCCAGCCTGCGCTGTCCAGCGGCGGCGACGGTTTCAGCGCCAACCGCTTCGCATCCGAATACCAGGTTGCGCCCGGCGTGCTGGCCCAGTTCGCGGGCGGCAACCTGGGCGTGCTGCCAGGGACGTACTGGCGCGTCTACCACTACCTGGCTTACCAGGCCGCGAAGGGCCGCGCGCTCACGCCGCAGCAGCTCGCCGCGCTGGAACTGGATCGCTGGCATGTGGGCAAAACCAGCGGCTGGGACTACAGTTACGAAGCGGAGAAGAACGGCTCCGGCGCCTGGCTGAAGGAGCGCGCAGTCTACGCCAAGCAATGGGGCCTGGCGGATGTGAAGCTGGACGTGATGGGGGACGTGGAACACGCCAGCTACGTCAACTGCCATGAGGATGCGTTCAAGCAGGCGGCGCTGACGATGAAGGCGCGTGCGCAGCTCGGCGCTGGCGGCAAGGCGGACCAGTGGCACAAGGCCTGGCTGCAAGGACAGGACGCGGTGTTCGCCAACTGCGAGGAGCCGCCCTACCAGTATGGCTCGCCGCAGCCGAAGCGGGTGGTGCAGCTGCCTTCCGCCGTGCCCGCGAACGCGCCGGACTGGCTCAAGGCCGACCAGGCATACCAGACCGCCGCCGCGCATTTTTACGCCCGCAATTTCGACTTGGCGCGCAAGCAGTTCCTGGCCGTCGCGCAGGATGCCAAGTCGCCCTGGCGCACGCTGGGCAGCTACCTGGCGGCGCGCAGCCTGATACGCAGCGCCACGCTGGAGCAGGGCGGCAAGGCGCCGGACCGCGCGGCCAAGCTGGCGCTGGCGCGCAAGGAGCTGGATGCACTGGCGCCGTCGTATGCGCCTGCAAAACAAATGATCTCGCTGGTGGACGCGCGCCTGGACCCGGTGGCGCGCATCGCCGTGCTGGCACGCAGGCTGGAGCAGGAGCCCTTCAGCGCCGAGACGCCAAGGCTGCTGAGCGACTATCTGGTGCTGCTGGACCAGCAGCCGCGCAGCGCGATGATCGCGGCGCAGGAACCGCTGACGGCCTGGATAGGCAGCATGCAGGCCGAGGCGCCGCTGGACGTATTTGAAAGCGCGAACAGCAAGGAGGTGCAGCAGGCGCGGGCGCAAGCCTTGCAGGATCTGCGCGCGCGCTGGCTGAAGCAGAAGGACGACGGCGCGCTCTGGCTGGCGCCGCTGCTGACGCTGGCCCACGCCGGCGAGCTGACGGAGGCCGAGAAGAAAGCCGCCGCCGCAGTGCCAGCCAGGCATCCGCTGTATCTCACGCTGCAGTACAACCTGGCGCGGCTCGCCATCGCCGAGAAGCAGGCGGCGCAGGCCGACAAGGACATAGACCGCCTGATGGCCAGCCACGGCAAGGCCATGTCGGTCGCCACCACCAACCGCTACCTGGCCTTGAAGCTGTTTTCCGCCGGGACGCTGGATGACTTCCTGAAGGCCGCGCCGCGCAAACCAGACCCTGTGGAAGCAGGCGAGGCGATCGATGCCGCGCCGGCCGAAGGCGAGACCGACGAGGACTTCGGCCGCAGCGTGTACCGTTACTTCCCAACCGCCGAGCTGCGCGCGCTGCTGGCGCATCCGCGCCTGCCCAAGCAGTGGCGCAAGCCGCTGGAGGAAACCATGCTGGCGCGCGCGCTGATCTTCAACGACGAGGCAACGGCGCTGGCGCTGCTGGACAAGGTGGCGCAAGGCCGCAAGACCACCGAGCATCTCTACGCGCGCTACCGCAAGGCGGCCAGCGGCGCGGAACGGCAGCTGGCCGGTGCGCTGATACTGGTGAACACGCCGGAACTGAATCCGTCCGTGATCGATGCGCAGGGCCTCAGCCGCAACTGGGGCTGCCGCTCGGGCGGAATGGAGGAATCCCAGGCCATGCCCCAGCAGCCGCCGCGCCACCTGGGTCCGGAGCAGCTGGCGGATGCTGGCAAGGAGCAGCAGGTGCTGCTGAAGCTTCCGCTGCGCACGGAGTTCATCGCGCCGGCCTTGCTGGCGTGGGCCAAGCTGAAGCCGAACGACGACGAGGCGCCGAAGGCCTTGCATTTCCTGGTGGCGTCCACGCGCATGGAGTGCCCGTATGGGACGGACAAGGAAGAGAAGGACCAGCTGCGCGCGCAGTATTCGAAGGAGGCCTTCAACCTGCTGAAGAAGAACTACCCGAACAGCAAGTGGGCGCAGCAGACCAAGTACTTCTTCTAGTCGGCGGCGCGCGGATGCAGGCTGGCCCACAAATGGGCCGCCGCCATGGTGCGGTGGGGCGCGTAGCGCTTGAGTATTTCTTCGGTGCGGGCCATGTCCGGCTTGCTGTCCTCGCCCAGCAGCGCTTGCAGCGCGGCGCGGATGGCGACGTCGCCGTGCAGTGAGCAGTCGGGATAGCCGTAGCCGCGCAGCAGGCCGTAGTTGACGGTCCACGGGCCTATGCCTTTCACCGCCAGCAACGCCTTGCCGATGTCGTCGATGCTGTTGCCGGGACCGGGCACGAGATCGAGTTCGCCGCTGGCCACCAGCGCGGCAAAGCGCAGCAGGGTTTCCGCCTTGGCGCGCGAGAATTTGCGGCTGGTGAGGTCGCCCACTTGCAGGCGCGAGGCGCCGGCGGCGTCCGGGTAGCACCACAGGCCGCTGCTGTGCTCAACGCCGGCCTGCAGGATGAAGGTGCGGCGTAGCGAGATGGCGAAGGGCAGGTTGATCTGCTGGCCGATGATGGCCCAGGTCAGCGCCTCGAACACGGTGGCCGACTGCACGATGCGCAGGCCGGGCTGGCGGCGCGACAGTTCGCCCAGCAGTGAATCGTTTGCCGCGAAGTCCAGGAAGGGCTGCGGGTCGATGCGCAGGCCCAGCACATTCAGCACGGCGTTGCGCGCCTGCTCGGCCAGCGCGGGTGGCAGCGCCACGCCGGCTTGCACCGCGTATTCGGCTAGCCCTGTGTCTGCGCCGCCCAGCGCGATATCGATCACCAGCGGCACGCCATCCATCACCACGCCTTTGCGCAGCCGTTCGGGGCTGATCTGCTCCGCCACGCTTTCCGCGTCCCGGCTGTGGAAGGCGAGCACGTCGTGCAGGCGGTAGCCCTGCGGCAGCGCGATACTGTGCTTCATGCGGAGGCCGATTTGCGCAGCCAGCCGAAGCCGGGCTTGAAGCCGGTGACCAGCGCGGTGCCGACGATGACGATGGCCGAACCCAGTATGGTGTACCAGCCCACCACTTCGTTCAGGAACAGGGTGCCGAGCAGGATGCCGAACAGGGGGCTGAGGAAGGTGACGGTCAGCGCCGACGTCGGTCCCACGTCGCGTATCAGGCGGTAGTACAGCAAGTAGGCCACGCCGCTGCACAGCACGCCCAGCGCGAGCGCGGCGCCCATGATGCCCACGGTGGGCTGGCCCGGCTGCGGGAAGAAGGCCAGCGAGGGCAGCACCAGCAGCGTGGCGGCCCACATGCTGCCGTGCGCATTGGCGAAGGGCTCGACCGCTTTGGCGGACTTGGCGTAGGTGCTGGCGATGCCGTAGTTGAAGGCGGCGAACAGCGCGGCGGCGATGGCCAGGCCGGCGCCTTCGCGCGAGCTGGCGTGGTCGAAGCCGACCAGCAGCGCCACGCCGCCGGTGCCCATGACGAGGCCCAGCATCACGCGCGCGGACACCATCTGGCGGTGCCATACGGCACCGATGACGGCGCCCCAGATCGGCGCGGTGGCGTTCAGCACCGCCATCACGGAGGCGGACAGCGTGCGCGCGGCGTAGGCGTAGAGCAGGAAGGGCAGGGCGGAGTTGAAGAAGCCCAGGACCAGGTAGTGCTTCCAGTTCTGGCGCAGGTCCAGCGGCTTTTTCATCAGCAGCGCCACGGCCAGCAGGAACAGCGAGGCGAACACCACGCGGTATTCAATCAGCACCGCGGGGCCGAGCACCGGCGCGGCGATGCGCATGAACAGGAAGGAGCCGCCCCAGATGGCGGCAAGCAGGAAAAGGCGCAGCAGGTTGGCAGTGCTCATGGTCGGACTCGGTGAGGTGGGCGGCGCTATTGTGCGACAGGCGCGCCGCACGCGCCAGCCGGTTCTTGCTTTTGAATTCGCTCAGGTCACCACGCAGGCGTTCGGCGCATCCGGCGTGGACGGCGCTTCCGGCGAGGCGGCGTGCTTGACCTGCAACGCGGCCGGCACGCCGTTCTTCACCGCCGTCATTTCGGCCAGGATGGAAATGGCGATTTCGGCCGGCGTCTTGCTGCCGATGTAGAGGCCGATGGGACCATGCAGCTTGTCCAGCTGCGCTTCCGTCACGTCGAACAGCTGCAGGCGTTCGCGCCGCTTGGCGTTGTTGAGGCGCGAGCCGATGGCGCCCACGTAGAAGGCGTCCGACCGGAGCGCTTCCATCAGCGCCAGGTCGTCCAGCTTGGGATCGTGCGTGAGCGCGACGACGGCGCTGCGGTGGTCCAGGCGCATTTCCAGCACCAGGTCGTCCGGCATGGCGTGCACCAGCTGAACGCCGTCCACCTGCCAGCCGGCGCGGTATTCCTCGCGCGGATCGCACACGGTGACGTGGTAGTCCATGGCGGTGGCGATCTGCGCCAGGAAGCGCGACAGCTGGCCTGCGCCGATGATGAGCAGGCGCCAGCGCGGGCCGTGCTGCGTGACCAGTTCGCGCCCTTCGCGCAGCTCCAGCACATTGCCCACGCCGGTGTGGGACAGCGCCACGGCGCCGCTGCGCAGGTCCAGGCGGCGCTCCACCAGCTGGCGCTGCTCCAGCATGTCCAGCAGCTCGGCGATGCGGCTGTGCGCGCCCAGCGGTTCGATTGCCAGTTCTATGGTGCCGCCGCAGGGCAGGCCGAAGCGGTGCGCCTCGTCGGCCGTGATGCCATAGCTGACCACTTCCGGCGCGCTGCGCGTGATGCCCTGTTCGCGCACGCGGGCGATCAGGTCGTCTTCTATGCAGCCGCCGGAGACCGAGCCGACCACGCGGCCGTCGTCGCAAATGGCGAGCGTGGCGCCTATCGGGCGCGGGCTGGAGCCCCAGGTCTTGATGACGGTGACGAGCTCGGCGCGGTGGCCTGCTGCGACCCAGGCGGCGCTGGTTTTGAGTACTTCGAGGTCGATGCTATCCATGGGCTTAACTATACTACGGCGCCGCCGATTCGTTTTTTGTCGGAATTCTTTACACTGGCGAGCGGCAAAAAGTTGCCCAAAATCCTAAGTTATTGATTTATAGTAAAAAATATTGTTTGCAAGAAAATGGCATGATTGTTGCTTGTATGGCTCCCATTGATTAAAAATATCCAATAGGAAAGAACAATGAGCAAGCGTTTCATGTCCCGCACCGCCGTCGCCGCTGCCGCCCTGCTGCTGGCCGGTTCCGCCGCCGCCACCACGCTGACCAGCAAGCTGAGCGTCGATAACGGCTTCATCGCCTACATCTCGACCAGCGATACCGTCACGGGTACCGAGTTCAGCCGCGGCGCGGATTGGGGCACCACCATCACGGGCACGGCCAATCTGGTGAATGGCGTTACCTACTACCTGCACATCTACGCTTACGATGACAACGCCAGCCCCACCGACGCGGCCGGCCTGCTGGGCCAGTTCAACCTGGGCGATGACAAGCACCTGTTTTCCAATGCCAGCACCGTGCTGACGACCAATACCGTCAACTGGAAGGGCAACAACACGGGTTTCAATATGCCGTACACCAGCCTGACCAACCTCGGCGCCGATGGCATGCAGCCCTGGGGAAATCGTCCTGAGATCGCCGATACCGCCCGCTGGATCTGGGCCGGCAATTCGGTGAGCCAGAACGTTGCCTACTTCAGCACCAAGATCACCGCCGTGCCTGAACCTGGCAGCATAGCCCTGTTCGGCCTGGGCCTGGCGGGCCTGGCTGCACTGCGCCGCAAACAACGCGCATAAAGCGGCGCGCATAAAAACGAACCGGCCGCGAGGCCGGTTTTTTTTAGCGCAGCTTGCGGCGGCACACGTAGCGGTAGGCCGTGTCGGTATGGCTGCCCGCTGCGGGCTGTTCCGCGTCGTATTGCTCGTACTTGAAGTTGCCGACCGCTTCGCCGCGCGCCAGCGTGGCCGGGTAGAAGGTTTGCGCCAGCAGGGTCACGCTGTGCTCCTTGCAGGAATACAGGTATTGCGCCTTGAGCGAGCGGTAGGTCTTGCCGTCGGCGGAGGTTTGCGGCTTGCTGTAGGAGACCAGGGTCCAGGCCTTGCGCGCGCCCTCGGCGCCGTCGTCCACCTTGGCCACGCTGGCCTTGTCCACGTAGAGGGTGGCGGCGCCGTTGCCGGACAGCTTGCTCCAGTTGGCGCCCTGCGCCTTGCTTGCCGCCTGTGCGGTGCAGGACAGCGTGAGCAGCGCCGCCAGCAGCGGCAGGGCGGCGCGGTTCATCAGGGCACCAGCGGCTTCTTGGTGGCCAGCTTGGTCTTGATCTCGGCCACGGTCTTGTCGATGGCGGCAAAGCGGACCGTGGTGGCCGGGTGCAGGGCGGTGTAGCCGTTCATGACCGAGGCCGGATATTGCGTCGCCAGGCGCTGCCAGAAGGGCTTGGCGCGCTCGATGCTGTAGCCGGCGCGCGCCAGCATGTACAGCGCCAGGCTGTCGGCCGCCGTGTCCATTTCCTGCGGCACCGGCTTCAGGCCGCCGCTGCCGATCAGCAGGGACAGGTCGGGCTTGGTGCGCACCAGGTTGTCTATCATGCTGCCCACGGCGGCGGTGTTGCGCATGGCGCCGGCGTGGCCCAGCACATTGTGGGCGATGTCCTTGGCCAGCACGTAGGCGATGGCCTCGTCGCTCTGGGCGAAGTTCATCATGCCGCGCGTGATCAGCACGCGCTGGCCGTCGGCGTAGGAATTGATGTTGTCGGCGTTGCCCAGGTGGACGCGGATGGCGCAGGCGCGCGTGACCGGCACGTTCAGCGTCTGGTTGCCGCCGTTGCGGGCGATGGTCATGTTCAGCGCGGCCTGCCTGCCCACCAGCGGGCCGAGTACCTCGGCCGCCTGCGATTCGGCGTCCGGGCCGCCGGGCAGGGCCTTGCCTTCGACGGACACCAGGCCGTCGCCCTTGCGCAGGCCGGCGCGCGCGGCGCCGCTGCCGGCCAGCACCGAACTGACCTGCAGGCGTTCGCCGTAGCCCAGCACGGCGTTGGCCGCGTCGGAGTATTCACCCGGGTAGGAGTAGCGGTTCTGCGCGGTGAAGCCGAGCAGGTTGCGCGCCATGTTCTTGCACAGGTCGGCGTTGTTGATGAGCAGCGGGGCGGACACGCGCGACAGGCGGTCCTGCAGGCTGACCATGGTTCTCAACGCGTCCTGCGCGGCGGCCGTCTTGGCGCTCACCACCGGCTGCTGGTTTTCCGCGGGCGCATGCGGGACAGGGGCGGTCTGCGGCGCGCTGGCCTGCGGCGCCAGCGTGGAGCAGGCCGACAGCAGCGCCGCCGACAGCGCCGCTGCTGCTGCGGCCAATTTGCCGCCCGCCTGGTTGCCGTTTTTGTCCGCTGCCGCCATCAGTTTCTGCGCCTTGCCTGCCATGGAGTTTCCTTAATGTTTGCCGGTGCTGCCGAAGCCGCCTTCGCCGCGTTCGCTGCCGCCGAATTCTTCCACCACGTTGAAGCCCACTTGCAGCACCGGCACGATAATCAGTTGCGCCAGGCGTTCCATGGGATTCAGCGTGAACGTGCTGTGGCCCCGGTTCCAGGTCGATACCATCAGCTGGCCCTGGTAATCGGAGTCGATCAAGCCTACCAGATTCCCCAGCACGATGCCGTTCTTGTGTCCCATGCCGCTGCGCGGCAGGATCATGGCGGCGTAGCCCGGATCGCCGATGTGGATGGCCAGGCCGGTAGGCACCAGCACGGTCTGGCCGGGCTCGATGACGATGGGCGCATCGATGCAGGCGCGCAGGTCCAGGCCGGCGCTGCCGGGGGTTGCGTAGGCCGGCATCTGGTCTTTCATGCGCGGGTCGAGGATTTTGACGTCGATGTTTTTCATTGGAACAGGGAATGCTTTGCTATGCGTTTGGAAATTTCGGAAATCAGCTGCCGCGCCAGCGTGAGCTTGTCGGCGCGCGGCAGGATGGTGTGGCCGTTTTCATCGAACAGGATGATGGTGTTGTCGTCCTGGCCGAAGGTCTGCGGGCCGATATTGCCGACCAGCAGAGGGATGCCTTTCTTCTCGCGCTTGGCCGCGCCGTATTCGAGCAGGTTCTCGGATTCGGCGGCGAAGCCCACGCAGTAAGGGTAGCCGGCCAGGTTGGTGCGGGTGGCGACGCTGGCCAGGATGTCCGGGTTCTGCTCGAACTTCAGGTCCGGCACGGTGCCGTCGTTTTTCTTCTTCATCTTCTGCGTGCTGGCGTTGACGACGCGCCAGTCGGCCACGGCGGCCACGGAGATGAAGACGTGCTGGCCGTGCACGGCCGACTGCACTTCGTCGTGCATCTGCAAGGCGCTTTGCACGTTGATGCGCTGCACGCCGAAGGGCGTGGGCAGGGCGGTGGGGCCGGAGATCAGCACCACTTCGGCGCCGGCTTCGCGCGCGGCGCGCGCCACGGCGTAGCCCATCTTGCCCGAGGACAGATTGGTGATGCCGCGCACCGGGTCGATGGCCTCGAAGGTCGGACCGGCGGTGATGAGGATGCGCTTGCCGGCCAGGACTTTCGGCTGGAAGGCGGCGATCAGTTCGGCCAGCAGCTGCTCGGCTTCGAGCATGCGGCCCAGGCCCACTTCGCCGCAAGCCTGTTCGCCAGCGGCCGGGCCGAAGATCTGCACGCCGTCGTCCTTGATCTGCTGGACATTGCGCTGGGTGGCGGGGTTCTGCCACATTTCCACGTTCATGGCCGGGGCCACCAGCAGCGGCACCGTGCGCGGGCGCGCCAAACACATGGTCGACAGCAGGTCGTCGCACACGCCGTGCGCCAGCTTGTAGATGAAGTCCGCCGAGCAGGGCGCGATCAGGATGGCGTCCGCATTGCGGGTGACGTCGATGTGGGCCATGTTGTTGTCCACGCGCGGGTCCCACTGGCTGGTGTAGACCGGCTTGCCGGACAGCGCCTGCATGGTCACGGCGGTGATGAAGTGGGTGGCCGCGTCGGTCATCACCACTTGCACGGAAGCGCCTTCGCGCGTGAGCGCGCGGCACAGTTCCGCAGCCTTGTAGCAGGCCACGCCGCCGGACAGGCCGAGGACGATTCTTTTGCCGCTCAGTTCCATAATGTCAGTTCCATAAATGCGCCTACTTGTTCACCCTGCGCAGCTCGTCGAGCACGAACAGCGCGGCGCCGACGCAGATGGCCGAATCGGCGATGTTAAAGGCCGGGAAGTGGCCTATGCCCTTCCAGTGGAAGTCGAGGAAGTCCACCACGTGGCCGTAGAGGATGCGGTCGATCACGTTGCCGATGGCGCCGCCCAGTATCAGCGCCAAGGCCCAGCAGAACATGCGCTGGCCGGCGTGCTTTTTCAAGAGGTAGACAATGAACAGCGCGGCGGCGATGCCGATGCCGGTGAAGAAATAACGCTGCCAGCCGCTCTCGTTGGACAGGAAGCTGAATGCCGCGCCCTTGTTATAGGCCAGCACCAGGTTGAAGAAAGGCGTGACCACCATTTCCTCGCCCCAGCGGAAGGTCTTGTTGATGGTGATCTTGGTGATCTGGTCCAGCAGCAGCACGATGAAGGCAATGCCCAGCCACGGCGTCAGGCCGCCGGAGGAGGACTTGGAGGAGAAGCTTTTTGGTTTGGATGCCATGTGTGGTCTTGTCGGTTGGCTTTGGCGGGTTACGCGCTACGCGCTAACCCGCCCTACGGTGTTACGGCATTACGGTGTTGCGGTGTTGCGGTGTTGCGGTGGCGTAGGGCGGGTTGGCGCGCGAGCGCGTAACCCGCCGCACCGGAGTTTAAGCGAACTTGCGCTTCTCGCCCGCACCGAACAGATTGCTGTGGCAGCGGCCGCACAGCGTCGGGTGGTCGGCATGCGCGCCCACGTCGGCGCGGTAGTGCCAGCAGCGCTCGCACTTGGCGGCGGCCGAGGCGGCGACCGCCACCGCTTCATCCGCTTCGGCAGCCACTTGCACGGCCTTGGCCTGCGAGGTGATGAAGACGAACTTCAGGTCGTCATCCAGGCTGGCCAGCAGCTGGTACTTCTCGCCCGAGGCCTTGATCTCCAGCTCGGCCTGCAGCGAGGAGCCGATGGCGCCCGAAGTGCGCAGGTCTTCCAGCTGCTTGGTCACGCCGGTGCGCACGTCGCGCAGCGCGGTGTACTTGGCCAGCAGGGCTTCCGAGTCCGCCACCGCAGGCAGTTCCCACCAGGTCTGCGTGAAGATGGTTTCGTCGCTGGCCTTGTACGCTTCGGCGCCGGCGAACACCGCCCACGCTTCCTCTGCGGTGAAGGACAGCATGGGCGACATCAGGCGCAGCAGGCTTTGCGTGATGTGCCACAGCGCCGTCTGCGCCGAGCGGCGCTGCTGAGAGTCCACGGCGGAGGTGTACAGGCGGTCCTTCAGGATGTCCAGGTAGAAGCCGCCCAGGTCTTCCGAGCAGTAGTTCTGCAGCTTGGACACCACCGGGTGGAACTCGTAGCTCTCGTAGTGCTTGGCGATGTCGGCCTGCAGGCGCGCCATGTCGGCCAGCGCGTAGCGGTCGATCTCCAGCATCTCTGCCACCGGCACGGCGTTGGCCTTGGCGTCGAAGTCCGAGGTGTTGGCCAGCAGGAAGCGCAGCGTGTTGCGGATGCGGCGGTAGGATTCGGTCACGCGCTTGAGGATCTCGTCCGAGATCGACAGCTCGCCGGTGTAGTCGGTGGCGGCCACCCAGAGGCGCAGGATGTCGGCGCCCAGCTTGTTCGACACGTCCTGCGGCGACACGGTGTTGCCGATGGACTTGGACATCTTCTTGCCTTCGCCGTCGACCACGAAGCCGTGCGTCAGCAGCGCCTTGTAGGGCGCGGCGCCGTTCAGCATGGAGGAGGTCAGCAGCGAGGAGTGGAACCAGCCGCGGTGCTGGTCCGAACCTTCCAGGTACAGATCGGCCGGGAAGGCGCTCTGCTCTTTGTGCGAGCCGCGCAGCACGGTCTGGTGCGTGGTGCCGGAGTCGAACCACACGTCCAGCGTGTCCTTGTTCTTCTCGTAGTGGGCCGCGTCCTCGCCCAGCAGCGTGGCCGGGTCCAGCGACAGCCAGGCATCGATGCCGTTCTTCTCGATCAGCTGCGCCACCTGTTCCAGCAGCTCCGGGGTGCGCGGGTGCAGGTCGCCGGTTTCCTTGTGGATGAAGAAGGCCATCGGCACGCCCCACTGGCGCTGGCGCGACAGGGTCCAGTCCGGACGGTTGGCGATCATGCCGTGCAGGCGCGCCTGGCCCCAGTCCGGGAAGAACTTGGTTTCGTCGATGGCTTTGAGCGCGGTCTGGCGCAGGGTAGGGCCGCCGTCTTTCGGATGCGCGTCCATGCCGGCGAACCACTGCGAGGTGGCGCGGTAGACGATGGGGGTCTTGTGGCGCCAGCAGTGCATATAGCTGTGGTCGAACATCTTCAGTTCGAACAGGGCGCCGGCTTCGCGCAAGGCGTCGCAGATAGGCTTGGAGGCGTCCCAGATGCTCATGCCGCCGAACAGCGGCAGGGTGGACACGTATTTGCCGTCGCCCATGACCGGTTTCAGGATCTCGTCGTCCTTCAGGCCGTGCGCTTTGCAGGAGATAAAGTCGTCCTGGCCGTAGGCGGGCGCGGAGTGGACCACGCCGGTGCCGCTCTCGGTGGTCACGTAGTCGGCCAGGTAGACCGGCGACAGGCGGTCGTAGAAGGCGTCGCGCGCGTGCAGCGGGTGCTTGAAGCTGATGCCGGCCAGGTCCTGGCCCATGCAGGTGCCGATGGTCGTGCCTTCGAGCTTGTAGCGCGCCAGGCAGGACTCCACCAGGTCTTGCGCCAGGATCAGCAGCAGCGGCTGGCCGTCGCGTTCGGCCTGCACCAGCGCGTACTTCACTTCCGCGTGCACGTTCAGCGCCTGGTTGGACGGGATGGTCCACGGGGTGGTGGTCCAGATGACGATGAAGCCGTTTTGCGTCGGCAGGGCAGGCAGGTCGAAGGCCTTGGCCAGCTTGTCGAATTCATGGAAGGCGAAGCCGACGTCGATGGCCGGGTCGCGCTTGTTCTGGTATTCCACTTCCGCTTCGGCCAGCGCCGAGCCGCAGTCGAAGCACCAGTTCACCGGCTTCAGGCCGCGGTAGACATAGCCCTTCTCCAGCAGCTGGCCGAGGGCGCGCAGCTCGTCGGCTTCGTTGGAGTAGTTCATGGTCAGGTAAGGGTTTTCCCACTCGCCCAGCACGCCCAGGCGGATGAAGTCCTTCTTCTGGCGCTCAACCTGCTCGTGCGCGTAGGCGCGGGCCTTGGTCAGCACGTCGGCGGTCGGCAGGTTTTTGCCGTGCAGTTTTTCGATCTGGATCTCGATCGGCATGCCGTGGCAGTCCCAGCCCGGCACGTAGGGCGCGTCGTAGCCGGCCAGGGTGCGGGCCTTGACCACCATGTCCTTGAGCACCTTGTTGACGGCGTGGCCGATGTGGATGTCGCCGTTGGCGTAAGGCGGACCGTCGTGCAGCACGAATTTCGGGCGGCCGGCCGCTGCCTTGCGGATGCGGTGGTAGATCTTCTTCTCTTGCCAGTCTTTGACCCAGTTCGGCTCGCGCTTGGCGAGGTCGCCGCGCATGGGGAACGGGGTTTCGGTCATATTGACCGGGTATTTGCTCTCGGCCTTCTTTGGTTTGTTGTCGGACATAGCGATCTTTAAGTTTGGGTATTTGTATGCTTGGTGGGACTGCTGCGGGTGCTGCCGGGCAGAGTCAAATTCGGTCGGTAGCGTTGACGGCGCCGCTGCTGGTGCGCCGGGCGAACCACGCGCGCGCCAGTTCGGCGTCGCGGTCGATGGCGGCGGTCAGGGTGGGCAGGTCGATGAATTTCTCCTCGTCCCGTATCTTCTCCAGGAACTCCACGCGCACGTTCTTGCCGTAGCAGGACTGGGCGTAGTCGAAGATGTGCACCTCCAGCAGCGTGCGGCCGGCGTCCTCCACGGTGGGGCGCACGCCCAGGCTGGCCACGGCCGGCAAAGGCGCATCGGCCAGGCCGTGCACCTGCACGATGAAGATGCCACCCAGGGCGGGGCGGTGCGGCACGCGCAGGTTGAGCGTGGGGTAGCCTATGGTGCGGCCCAGCTTGGCGCCGTGGATCACGTGGCCGGAAATCGAGTACGGGTGGCCCAGCAGCTGTTCGGCGTGGGCGAAGTCGCCCTCGGACAGCGCGGCGCGCACGGCCGAGGAGGAGATGCGGGTGGAGCCCTTCATCACCGTGGGCAGGGTATGCACCTCGAAGCCGTACTGCTTGCCGGCCTCGATCAGCATGGCCACATTGCCGGCGCGGCGCGCGCCATAGCAGAAGTCGTCGCCCACCATCAGCCATTTCACGTGCAGGCCTTCGACCAGCACGTTCTCGGTGAATTCCTGCGGCGTGAGGGCGGCGAAGGGTGTGCTGAAATGCTCGACGATGACGCGGTCGATGCCGTTATTCTCCAGTGACTGCAGCTTGTCGCGCAGATTGGCGATGCGGGCCGGGGCTTTCGACAGGTCGCCGGCCTTGCGCGCGAAGAACTCGCGCGGATGCGGCTCGAAGGTCATCACGGCCGCCTCCAGGCCCAGCTGCTTGGCCGCCGCGCGCACCTGCGCCAGCAGCGCCTGGTGGCCGAGGTGGACGCCGTCGAAGTTGCCTATCGTCAGCGCGCAGGGCGCGCGCGCCGCTGCATTGGGAAGTCCGCGAAATACCTTCATGGGAATCTGGAGCGAAAACTGGGCTAAATGGGGGATTATACGGACTGTTGGCCGGATTCACATGGGGAAACACTGCGGCGCACCATGAAAAGCAAAAAAGCGCTGCGGGCGGGAGCCGGCAGCGCTTCGTGTTCCCGGACGGGAATTACATCGGGTGGTTGATCTGCATGATGTTGTAGCGGGCCAGTTCGGCTTCGCCTGCCGTGCCTTTCACGCCTTTGAGCGTGGTGATGGCGGCGGCTTTCTTGCCGGCGATGGCTTGCGCCTGGCCGTAGTGCAGTTTCATCTCTTCAGGACGGCGGGCGGTGCCGAACTTGATCGCCTGGTCCATCAGTTTCAGGCCGGCGTCGCCTTTGCCTTCGCTGACCAGGGCGTAACCCATATTGGCCAGGCCGTCGGCGTCCTTGTTCTTGATCAGCTCGGCTTCGGAGGCGTCGCGCGCTTTTTTCAGGTCGGCGTCGGTCTTCACGGCCAGGTCTTTCAGGCGCTGGTGGCGGCCGGCGTCGGCGCCGGTGCCCAGCACGCCTTTTTTGTAGCCCTGCTCGATCACTTTCAGCGCTTCGGCCGGATTGGCCACTTGCAGCGCCAGCTGGCCCATTTCCATGTAGTCGTTCGGCTTGGCCAGCAGACCCAGTTGCAGTTTCAGGCGCAGCAGGTCCAGGTTCAGCGTGCTCGAGAAGCCAGGCTTGCCGACCACGCGGTTCAGCAGGTCAGCCCAGTAGCTGGTCTTCGGATAGCTGCCGGCCAGTTTTTCCAGGGTGGCGACGTAGCCGGCCTTGTCGTTCTGTTTCAGCTGGATATTGGCCAGCATCTGCAGATTGCCTTCGGACTGCTTGCCGCTCGCCTGCAGTTCCTTGGCCGCTTCGGCGAATTTGCCGCTGATGTAGTAGGTCTGGACCAGCAGGTCGTGCATTTGTGCATCGCCCGGGCTGTCTTTCAGCGCGCGCTGGATCCAGGTGATGGCTTTCGGGTAGTCCTTGGCGCGGTAGTAGATGCCGGCCAGGGCCTGGGTGAACTTCGGCGATTCGCCGGCGGACAGGCGGCCGGAGTTGACCACGGCTTCAAACGCGCGGGCAGCGGTGTCGTTGTCGCCGGCGGCTGCGGCCGCCGAGGCGCGCACGCGCTCAATCTGGTATTTCTCGAATTCGGTTTTGCCACCGACTGCGTCGGCTTCCTTCAGTTTGGCCAGCGCTTCCTTGTGCTTGCCGGAGCTCGTCAGCTTCTGTGCTTCCTGCAGCGGTTTGCCGACCGCGGCGCTGACGGCGTCAGCAGCGTAGGCAACCGAGGTCAAGCCGGTCAGCGGGGCGGCAGCGGTAAAACCGATGGCGGCCATCACCAGGCCGAGATGAGCGAGACGAAACTTGGTCATGAGGAAGTATTCTTTCTGTAGAAACGCAATAGGCAGGAAACCCTGCCTATTGCGATAAATAGTACGGATTACTGGAACTGTTCGTTGCCGACCAGACCAATCTTGGTCACACCCAGGCGCTGGGCCGAAGCCATCACGCCTGCCACCGATTTGTACGACACCAGCTTGTTGGGGCGCAGATGCACCTCAGGCTGGTCAGCTTGCGCTGCCACGGCGGTCAGTTTCGATTCCAGGGTGGCGCGGTCGGGAACGACTGCGTTATCCCACAGGATCGTACCGTCGAAGTCGACGTCAATCGTAATCACAACCGGGTCCTTGGTAGGCGGCGGCGGGGTGCCGACCGGCATGTTCAAGTTCACCGAGTGATTGGCTTTTGGAATGGTGATGATCAGCATGATGATCAGTACCAGCATGACGTCGATCAGCGGCGTCATGTTCATTTCCATCATTGGTTCCGGGTCCGCGCCTGCGGCCGGGGAACCGACATTCATACTCATGGTGTTTCCTTTGTAGAAGGTGACTGGACCTGCCCCGGCCATGACGGCCGGCCGGGGCATCGAGGGTCTTGGGCCGAGGCCTTAACCCTTGTCAGGCGGTTCGGTGATGAAGCCGACCTTCTGGATACCAGCACGCTGAGTCGTGAAGATCACCTTGCCGATTGCTTCGTACTTGGTTTCTTGGTCACCACGTACGTGCACTTCCGGCTGCGGCAGTTTCACGGCCTCTTTTTTCAGAAAATCGAACAACTCATTCGTGTCCGCCATTTTCTTTTGATTCCAGTAGATGTCGCCATCCTTGTTAACAACGATGTTGACGTCTTCCGGTTTGGTCTGAATTACCTGGTTGGTCTCTTCCGGCAGCTTGATCTTCTGCAGTTTGAGAACGACCGGGCTCGTAATCAGAAAGATAATCAGCAGAACCAACATGATGTCCACGAGGGGCGTCGTGTTGATTTCTGACATTACCTGATCTTCTCCGCTATCGGAGCCTACGGACATCGACATGGTTATTATCCAATCTTTTTAGCGCCGCCGGCACGGATGGCCGAGTCAGCGGTCGACATGGCGCCGGAGATCAGCACGGAGTGCACGTCAGCCGAGAAGGCACGCACGTCTTCCATTGCGGACTTGTTACGACGCACCAGCCAGTTGTAGCCCAGAACGGCTGGAACTGCCACGAACAGACCGAAGGCGGTCATGATCAGTGCTTCACCCACAGGGCCTGCCACTTTGTCGATCGACGCGTTACCGGTCATGCCGATGTTGATCAGTGCATTGTAAATACCCCAAACGGTACCGAACAGACCGATGAACGGTGCGGTCGAACCCACGGTTGCCAGGAAGGACAGGCCGTCTTGCAGACGCGACTGAACTTTGTCCACAGCGCGCTGGATGGACATGGTTACCCAGGTCGACAGGTCGATTTGTTCCAGCAGGGCGCCGTCGTGGTGCGCGGTGGCCTTGGTGCCGGTTTCAGCGATGAAGCGGAATGGGGAACCGTCGGTCAGGGTGGCGGCGCCAGCTGCGATCGACGATGCTTTCCAGAACTTGGCAGCGGATTCTTTCGACTGCTTGAAGATCTTCATCTGGTCCAGCAGTTTGGTGACGATGATGTACCACGAACCCATCGACATGATGGTCAGGATGATCAGGGTGCCACGGGAAACGAAACCACCGTTCCAGACGGCTTCGAAGCCGAATGGGTTTTCTACTTCTTCATGGGTGCCGGCTGCTGCGGGTGCCGATGCTGCTGGAGCTGCTGCGTCTGCTGCTGGAGCTGCTGGAGCTGCCGCTGCATCCGCTGGAGCCGCTGCAGGTGCCGAAGCGGCTGCCGAGGCAGGCGCGTCAGCCATGGCTGGGGCGCTGACCAGAGCGGATGCTGCGGTCACCGAGAACAGCACAGCGGCCAGTACAGCGGACAAACGGGTATTCTTAAACATGCTTCCTCCAAATTGATAAAATAATCAGTTCGCTGAAATGTCAACGAAGTACTAAGTGGGACGTAACTGCTGCCCCGGTTTTTATTCCAGCGTCCAGACGTATTGCATTTGCATCCACGCTTGCTCCGGCTTGCCGTCGGTCATGCCAGGCTTGAAACGGCACTTGGAAATACCCGCGATTGCGGCTTTGTCCAAATCCCTGAAGCCACTGGATTTCACTAATTTGGATTCGACGACATGGCCGTCTACACCAATCAGGAACGATAACGTTACCGTACCGGTTTCTTCATTGCGCAGGGAGGATTTAGGCCACTCTGGTTTTGCGCAAGTGTTGAAGTCGGCTACTGCAGGCACGTGTACCGATTTTGCAGGCGGCGCTGGCGGTGCTGGCGGTGCAGCTGGCGGCGCTTTCTGCAACTCGTTCGTCGCAGGTTTCACGTTGGTCGCGTTAGCGATAACGTTCTGCTGCGGCGGCGGCTGCTGCACGTTCACCTCAACCGGAGGAATGAAGGGCGGTGGTGGTGCCTTCATCTCTGGTGGTGGTGGCGGTGGCGGCAGTTCTTTTGGAGGAGGTGGTGCCACTTCCTCGATGATCTTGGTTTCTACGGGTTCGACCATTTTGGCGACCAGGCGTTTGCCCAGACCCGACACGATCCCGTACGCAACCAGGATGTGCAACAAGACCACGACGGTTATGCCAGTCAGATTCTTCTTGGCGTCCTTCTCGTTATGCGTGAAATTCATGCCTGCTTTCTCCAATACCAACTCTTTTGTACTACCTCGAACCCCGTTATGGCGACAAAAAGCTCCAGCCGCATCCGGGACGTCGGCGAATTATACATACGAATCCTTCAATTTACATAGAATTTTGATCCCTAAAACCGGTTAAATTTCATGTGCTTAGCGCCGTTTTTCGCCTTGCTGCTGCACCGTTCTGGCACAAAAAGCAAGACTTCCCGGCACGTTTTTGGGGAGTAATTTTCGACCCCTTCACGATGTTTATTTTTCCGCCGAAAAACGGAATTAAATGTCGGAATTGGTCAGGCCAGCCGTGCAAAAGTTGGTGCGTGCCGTTGCTGATGTGCAACTCAAGCGCGTTCGCCATATGAATAGTATAGAAGAATTTCACAGACTAGCGCCCGTTAAGGCAGTCTTAAATATTGTTCTATCTATATGCGTTCCGCGGCGGCGGCGCGGAACGCGGGCAGGGGACGGGGCGCGGCGCCCCGGAGGCGTTCAGCCGCCGCGGTTGCGCTTCTCACGCTTGACTTCCAGCGTGTTAATAACATGGCCATGCGGGTCCACTGTTTCCAGGTGGACATCGAAGCCCCACAGCCGCGCCACGTGCTTGAGCACCTCGTTGGCCTGCTGGTTCAGCGGGCGGCGGTTGAACTGGGTGTGGCGCAAGGTCAGGGCGCGGTCGTCGCGGGTGTTGACCGACCAGACCTGGATATTCGGCTCGCGGTTGCCCAGGTTGTACTGTTCGGCCAGCTGCTGGCGCACGTAGCGGTAGCCCAGCTCGTCGTGGATGGCCGAGACGTTGAGCTTTTCGTTCTTGTCGTCGTCCAGCACGGCGAAGAAGTGGAACTCGCGTATCAGGCGCGGCGACAGGTACTGGGCGATAAAGCTTTCGTCCTTGAAATTGCGCATGGCGAAGTCCAGCGTCTTGCGCCAGTCGCTGCCGGCGATGTCGGGGAACCATTCGCGGTCCTCGTCCGTCGGGTGCTCGCAGATGCGGCGGATGTCGGTCATCATCGCGAAACCGAGCGCATAAGGGTTGATCCCGCTGTAATAGGGGCTGTGCACCGGCGGCTGGAACACCACGTTGGTATGGCTCTTGAGGAACTCCATCATGAAGCCCTCGGCCACCACGCCCTCGTCGTACAACTGGTTCAGGATGGTGTAGTGCCAGAACGTGGCCCAGCCCTCGTTCATCACCTGGGTCTGGCGCTGCGGGTAGAAGTACTGGCTGATCTTGCGCACGATGCGCACCATCTCGCGCTGCCAGGGTTCCAGCAGCGGCGCGTACTTCTCTATAAAGTACAGCAGGTTCTCTTCCGGCTCGGGCGGGAAGCGCGGCATGGGCTTGTCGATCTCCTCCTCGTCGCGCCGCGGCAGGGTGCGCCACAGCTCGTTGATCTGCGACTGCAGGTAGGCTTCGCGCTCCTTCTGCTTCTGCTGCTCCTGGAACAGCGACAGCTTGGCTGGCCGCTTGTAGCGGTCCACGCCGTAGTTCTGGATGGCGTGGCAGGAGTCCAGCAGCAGCTCGACCGCGTCGATGCCGTGGCGCTGCTCGCATTCGGCGATGTAGTTCTTGGCGAACACCATGTAGTCGACGATGGCCTCGGCGTCGGTCCAGGTGCGGAACAGGTAGTTGCCTTTGAAGAAAGAATTGTGGCCGTAGGCCGCGTGCGCGATCACCAGCGCCTGCATGGTCAGGCTGTTCTCCTCCATTAAATAGGCGATGCAGGGATCGGAGTTGATGACGATTTCGTAGGCCAGCCCCATCTGGCCGCGCTTGTAGCCTTTTTCGGTGGACAGGAAGTGCTTGCCGAAGGACCAGTGGTTGTAGGACACCGGCATGCCGACCGAGGTGTAGGCGTCCATCATCTGCTCGGCGGTGATGATCTCGAGCTGGTTGGGGTAGGTGTCCAGGCCGAAGTTGTGCGCCACGCGCCGGATTTCCTCGTGCGCCTGCTCGATCAGTTCAAACGTCCATTCGGACTGCTCGGGCAGGGCGCGCGGATGCGGTGGCCGTTTAGTCATCTGGTTCATACGTGTGCCTTAATGCGCCCGCTTATTTGGGCTGCTTTTTGAACAGTTCGCGGAACACCGGATAGATGTCGGCCGGCGTGACGATTTTCTGCATGGCGAAGTGGGGGTGCAGGTCCGGCACCTGGGCGTACTGCTCCCACAGGTTCTGCGGCGGCCCGTCCGTGATCTCGACATAGGTGTAGTACTGCACCTTGGGCATGATGGTGTTGACCAGCAGCTGCTTGCACAGCAGCGAGTCGTTGTCCCAGTTGTCGCCGTCCGAGGCCTGGGCCACGTAGCTGTTCCACTGGCCGGCGCCGTAGCGTTCGTCGAGCACCTTGTTGAGCAGGTGCAGCGCCGAGGACACCACCGTGCCGCCCGATTCGCGCGAGTGGAAGAATTCGTCCTCGCTGACCTCGGCCGCCGCCGTGTGGTGGCGGATGAAGACCACGTCGATCTTGTCGTACACGCGCTTGAGGAAAAGGTAGAGCAGGATGAAGAAGCGCTTGGCGGTGTCCTTGCGGCTCTCGTCCATGGAGCCGGACACGTCCATGATGCAGAACATCACCGCCTGCGTCATCGGCTTGGGCACCTTGATGCGGTTGCTGTAGCGCAGGTCGAAGGGGTCGATATAGGGGATGGCCAGCAGCCGCGTGTGCAGGTGGTGGATCAGCTTGCGCAGCTCGACCACGTTGGGGTCTTCCATGGGCGCGCCCGCCTCGAGCAGGGCCTGCAGTTCCAGCTCCGCCTCGTGCAGGCGCTTGCGCGAGCTGCCGCCGACGGCGATGCGCCGGCCCAGCGCGCCGCGCAGCGAGCGCAGCACGTGGATATTGGACGGCGTGCCGGACACGGTGTAGCCGGCGCGCTGGTTCTTGAACTCGGTGGTGGCGGTGAGCTGGGTCTTGACCAGGTTGGGCAGTTCCAGGTCCTCGAAGAAGTAGTTCATGAATTCTTCGCGCGACAGCTCGAAGATGAAGTCGTCTTCCGAGGTCTGGTCGCTATTGCCGGCCTTGCCGCGCCCGGAGCCGCCGCCGCCCTTGGGCCGCGCGATCTGGTCGCCCTTCAGGTATTCCTGGTTGCCCGGGTTGATCACTTCCCACACGCCGCCATGGGCATGGCCGAACGAGGGCTCGTTCACGTCCTTGACGGGAATCGACACTTTTTCGCCATTTTCAACATCGGTGATGGAGCGGCCCTTGATGGCCCGTCCCACCGCGTCCTTGATCTGGCCTTTGTAACGGCGCAAGAAGCGTTCGCGGTTCACTGCGGACTTGTTCTTGCCTTGCAAACGACGGTCAATGAGGTAAGTCAAAGTGCCTCCTGCTGCTACATAATTTCCGGCGTCGGGGCAGGGCGGCTGTTGGGCCGTCCCTTCCTCGTATTATCGCACCGCCGGCTTAGGATGACTTCCTCACGCGCAGATACCACTCGCACAGCAAGCGCACCTGCTTCGCGGTGTAGCCCTTCTCCACCATGCGCGCCACGAAGTCGGCGTGCTTGTTGGCGTCCTCGGCGCTGGCCTTGGCGTTGAAGGAGATCACCGGCAGCAGTTCCTCGGTGTTGGAGAACATTTTCTTCTCGATCACGGTGCGGAACTTCTCGTAGCTGGTCCAGGCCGGATTCTTGCCGCCGTTGTTGGCGCGCGCGCGCAGCCCGAAGTTGACGATCTCGTTGCGGAAGTCTTTCGGGTTGGAAATCCCGGCCGGCTTCTCGATCTTCTCCAGCTCGTTGTTCAGCGATTCGCGGTCGAAGCTTTCGCCGGTGTCCGGGTCGCGGTATTCCTGGTCCTGTATCCAGAAGTCGGCAAAGGTCACGTAGCGGTCGAAGATGTTCTGGCCGTACTCGGAATAGCTTTCCAGGTAGGCGGTCTGGATCTCCTTGCCGATGAACTCCACATAGCGCTGCGCCAGGTGCTCTTTTATATAGGAGAAGTATTTCTGCTCGGTCTCGGGGGGGAACTGCTCGCGCTCGACCTGCTGCTCCAGCACATATAAGAGGTGCACCGGGTTGGCGGCCACTTCCGTGGTGTCGAAGTTGAACACCTTGGACAGGATCTTGAAGGCGAAGCGCGTCGACAGCCCGCTCATGCCCTCGTCCACGCCGGCGTAGTCCACGTATTCATGGATGGACTTGGCTTTGGGATCGGTGTCCTTCAGGTTTTCGCCGTCGTACACCAGCATCTTGCTGAAGACGGAGGAGTTTTCCGGATCCTTCAGGCGCGACAGGATGGCGAACTGCGCCATCATCTTCAGCGTGCCGGGCGCGCACGGCGCTTTCTCCAGCGAGGAGTTGACCAGCAGCTTGTCGTAGATCTTGATCTCGTCGGTCACGCGCAGGCAGTACGGCACCTTGACGATATAGATACGGTCAAGGAATGCCTCGTTGTTGCGGTTGTTCTTGAAGGCCTTCCACTCGGACTCGTTGGAGTGGGCCAGGATGATGCCGTCGAAGGGGATGGCGCCGAAGCCTTCCGTGCCCTTGTAGTTGCCTTCCTGGGTGGCGGTCAGCAGCGGGTGCAGCACCTTGATGGGCGCCTTGAACATCTCGACGAATTCCATCAGGCCCTGGTTGGCCAGGCACAGGCCGCCGGAGTAGCTGTAGGCGTCCGGATCGTCCTGGGCGTAGTCTTCCAGCTTGCGGATGTCGACCTTGCCCACCAGCGAGGAAATGTCCTGGTTGTTCTCGTCGCCCGGCTCGGTTTTCGAAATGGCGATCTGCTTCAGGATGGACGGGTAGCGCTTGACCACGCGGAACTGGTTGATGTCGCCGTTGAATTCATGCAGGCGCTTCACCGCCCAGGGGCTGGGAATGTTGCGCAGGTAGCGGCGCGGGATGCCGTAGTCTTCCTCCAGTATGGTGCCGTCCTCGGCCTCGTTGAACAGGCCCAGCGGCGACTCGTTCACGGGCGAGCCTTTCAGGCAGTAGAAGGGCACCTGTTCCATCAGCGACTTGAGCTTCTCGGCGATGGAGGACTTGCCGCCGCCTACCGGGCCGAGCAGGTAGAGGATCTGCTTGCGCTCCTCCAGCCCCTGCGCGGCGTGGCGGAAGAAGGACACCACTTGCTCGATCACTTCCTCGGTGCCGTAGAACTCGCGGAACGCCGGATAAATCTTGATGACCTTGTTGGCGAAAATGCGGGACAGGCGCGTATCGTTGCGCGTGTCGACCAGCGTGGGTTCGCCGATGGCGGCCAGCATGCGCTCGGGCGCGGTGGCGTAAGTAAGCCGGTCTTTTTTGCAAAGCGCCAGATACTCCGTCATTGACATTTCTTCTTCCTTGGTGCGCTCGTACCGTGCTGCGTAGTTGTCAAAAATGGTCATTTGAATGTCCTTTGATGTAAACCTGCTAGTCACTTGGTCGGCAGTCAACACGGCTGCTGGCCCTTGCCTTGTGCGATACCTACTCCTTGTTTTGTTTTTCTATCGTTGCCAGCTGCCTGCGCTGGTACGGATTGCCCGTACCTCGGAGCTGTGCTTTGTGGCCGTGCGGTGGGCTTTGCCGGCATATTTGTGTGTACGTCGTAACGCATCTTACGTCTATGAAATTTATTATTGCTCTATTGGTTCAGGAAGTCAAAAGGTATGTCGTAATTAACTTAATTAGTTTCTATAACCACCTGATTTTAAACAGGAAAATCTTGGAAATAGTTAAATTTCCAGTGGTTTTTACCGCGTTTTTCCGGTGCTTTTGTGCCACATTAGCACGGCTGAAGCAGTCATGCTGACCGGCACGCAAACCGTGCGCGTGTGTCCGCCTTTGCGTTAAGATGGCCCCATCCTATGATGCCCCTTATTTACCAGACAACGGAAGAAACAAGATGAACAACCAGCTGCGCACGGTGGTGCAGGCCATGCCGAAAGCCGAACTGCATATCCATATCGAAGGCTCGCTGGAACCCGAGCTGATTTTTGCGCTGGCCGCGCGCAACGGCGTGGCCCTGCCATACGCCTCGGTGGAGGCGCTGCGCGCCGCGTATGCCTTTACCGACCTGCAATCCTTCCTCGATATCTACTATGCCGGCGCCAGCGTGCTGCTGCAGGAGCAGGACTTCTACGACATGACGGCGGCCTACCTGAAAAAAGCCGAGGCCGACAATGTGCGCCACACGGAAATCTTCTTCGACCCGCAAACGCACACCGCGCGCGGCGTGGCCATGGAGACCGTGTTCAACGGCATCCACCGCGCCTGCCAGGACAGCCCGGTCAGCGCCACGCTGATCATGTGCTTCCTGCGCCATCTGTCGGAAGAGGACGCGCTGTCCACGCTGGAGGCGGCCACGCCTTACCTGGACAAGATTATCGGCGTGGGCCTGGACTCGTCCGAAGTGGGCCACCCGCCGGAGAAATTCGCGCGCGTGTTTGCGCGCTGCCGCGAGCTGGGCCTGCACCTGGTGGCGCACGCGGGCGAAGAAGGCCCGCCGGCGTATATTGAGTCGGCGCTGGACGTGCTGCACGTGGAGCGCATCGACCACGGCGTGCGCGTGCTGGAGGACGCGGCGCTGACGGCGCGGGTGGCGCGCGAGCGCATCGCGCTGACGGTCTGCCCGCTGTCGAACACCAAGCTGCGCGTGTTCGACCAGATGAAGGACCACAACCTGGTGCAGCTGCTGGACGCAGGCCTGGTGGCCACGGTGAATTCGGACGACCCGGCCTACTTCGGCGGCTATATGAACGACAACTTCATCGCCACCTTCGAGGCCTTGCCGCTCACGCTGGCGCACGCCCGCACGCTGGCGCGCAACAGCTTCGAAGCGTCCTTCCTGCCGGCGGAGCAGAAGCAGCGCTTCCTCGCCGAAGTGGATGCCTATTTCGCCGCCGTCCCGGCCTAAAGCCTAGTCCATGTTCAAACTTGCCCTCCGTATGACCCTGCGCGACTGGCGCGCGGGGCAGTTGCGCTTCCTGCTGGTGGCGCTGATCGTGGCGGTGTCCGCCCTGTCGGCGTCCGGCTTCTTTATCGACCGCTTGCGCGCGGCGCTGGAGCGCGACGCGCACCAGCTGCTGGGTGCGGACCTGGTGCTCAACGCGGACCAGCCGGTGGACCCGGCCTGGCGCGCGGAGGCGCAGCGGCGCGGCCTGTTGATGGCGGACACGGTGGTGTTCCCCAGCATGGCGCAGGCGGGCGAGGGCGACGCGGTGCAGTCGCAGCTGGTGTCGCTGAAGGCGGTGAGCAGCGGCTATCCGCTGCGCGGCCGCGTGAAGACCAGCACCGACGCCGTGCAGGCCAACGACGGCATCGGCGTGGCCGCCGGCGACGTGCCGCAGCCCGGCACGGCCTGGGTGGACGCCGGGCTGCTGACGGCGCTGAAGGTGGCGGTGGGCGGCGAGATCAAGCTGGGCGACAGGACCTTCAAGGTGGCCAGCCTGATCGCGGCCGAGCCGGACCGGGGCGCCTCCTTTATGAACTTTGCGCCGCGCGTGATGCTGCCGCTGCCGGACCTGGCCGCCACCGGCCTGGTGCAGCCGGGCGCGCGCGTGACCTACCGCCTGCTGCTGGCGGCGCCGCCGCAGCGCGGCGAGGCCATCGCCGACTATGAAGCCTGGCTGCGCGCAAAAATCGAGGCGGACGGCGTCAAGGGCGTGCGCGTCGATTCGCTGGAAGCGGGCCGTCCCGAGATGCGCTCCACCCTGGAGCGCGCCGACCGCTTCCTGTCGCTGGTGGGCCTGCTCTCGGCCATGCTGGCGGCGGTGGCCGTGGCGATGGCCGCGCGCCGCTTCATGACGCGCCACCTGGACGCCTGCGCCATGCTGCGCTGCCTGGGCCTGACGCAGAACCAGGCCACCGCCATGTATCTGATCGAGTTCCTGCTGGTGGGCCTGGCGGGCAGCGTGATCGGCGTGGCGATCGGTTTCGGCAGCCACTTCGTGCTGCTCGAAGCGCTGGGAAAACTGGTGGCCAACGACTTGCCGCCGGCTAGCATCCGCCCCGCGCTGCAAGGCGTGGCCACCGGCATGCTGCTGCTGGCCGGCTTTGCGCTGCCGCCCATACTCCAGCTGCGCAACGTGCCGCACAATCGCGTGATCCGGCGCGAAGCGGCCGCGCCGCAGCCGATGGCGCTGGCCACCTACGGCCTGGGCCTGGGCAGCTTTGTGCTGCTGTTGCTGTGGCAGGCAGGCGACGCCAAGCTGGCGCTGATGACGGCGCTTGGCTTCCTGGGCGCCTTCGCCGTGTTCGCGCTGGTGGGATGGCTGGGCCTGAAGTCGCTCAAGACGCTGCGCGGCGCCTTCCGCCACCAGGCCTGGCGCTTCGCTGTGACCTCGCTGCAGCGCCGCCCCGGCGCCACCGTGGTGCAGATCGTGTCGCTGGCGCTGGGCCTGATGGCCTTGCTGCTGCTGACCGTGGTGCGCGGCGATTTGATGACGGCCTGGCGCAACGCCACCCCGGCCGATGCGCCCAACCGCTTCATCATCAATATCCAGCCGGAGCAGAAGGACGAGATCGCCAAGCGGCTGGCCAGCGCGGGCGTGGTGAATGCGCCGCTGTATCCCATGATACGGGGCCGATTGATCGCCGTGAATGGCGCGGCCATCACCGCCGCCACCTACACCGACGAGCGCGCGCGCGGCCTGGCGGACCGCGAGTTCAACCTGTCCACCATGAACGCCATGCAGGAAGGGAACCGCATCGCGGCGGGGCAGTGGTTCAATGACGCGGCCTTGCCGGCCGGCGCGGCGGAAGCGTCGGTGGAGGAGGGCATTGCCAAGACCTTGCGCCTGAAGTTGGGCGACACCATGCGCTTCGATATCGCAGGCTCGCCGGTGGAGGCGAAGATCACCAGCCTGCGCAAGCTGGAATGGGGTTCGATGCGGGTGAACTTCTTCGTCATCATCAATCCCAAGGCGATGGCGGACGCGCCGCAAAGCTGGATCACGGCCTTCCATTTGCCCAAGGGGCAGGCCGCGCTGGGCAATGCACTCACGCGCGACTATCCCAACCTGACCATTGTCGACGTGGGCAGCGTGCTGCGCCAGGTGCAGGCGGTGCTGGACCAGGTGATCATGGCGGTGGAGTTTTTGTTTGCCTTTACTTTGCTGTCCGGCGTGCTGGTGCTGTACGCGGCGCTGATGGGATCGCAGGACGAGCGCACCCGGGAGGCGGGCTTGCTGCGCGCGCTGGGCGCCACCCGCAAGCAGCTGTCGCAGGCGCAGCTGATCGAGTTCACGCTGGTGGGCGCGCTGGCGGGCCTGCTGGCGGCCAGCGGCGCGGCGGCCATGGGCTGGGGCCTGGCGACCTACCAGTTCAAGTTTGAATGGGCTTTCAATCCGGGCGTGTGGCTGGCCGGGCTGGCCGTGGGCGCGCTGTGCGCCATCGCGGGCGGCTGGCTGGGGCTGCGCGGCGTGCTGTCCAAGCCGCCGCTGCAAACGCTGCGCGAAGCGTGATGGCGGGTTACGGCGCAAGCGCCTAACCCGCCCTACGGTCGTTGCGTAGTTGCGTAGGGCGGGTTAGCGCGGCGCCGCCGCGCGTAACCCGCCGTTACGCGGCTTCGCTCAGATACTGGGCGTGGGTGTAGGGCTGCTCGCTCAGATAGCTGGGCGGCAGCTCGAACAGCGCCCAGTAGTAGGTCTGCTCGCCCCGGCAGACCTGCGGCTCCTGGCAGTAGCGCTGCCATGCGCCGCCGATGGACCTGTCGTACATGCCATCGCGCCCCTCGTGGTCGAAGAAGGGCAGCACCCGGCGCTGCTCCAGCGCCTGCAGCAGCGGGCGCGGCGCGCCGCTGTCGCGCGCGATTTCGTATTGCGCCCGCATGCCCGCTTCCGTTTCCACCACCATCAGCTGCGCCTCGCCCGCCTCGTCTATCAGCAGGATGCCGTTCGGCTGGGGGAATATGTAGTGCTCCACGAAACCGTGGTTGTGGTACAGCTGGCGCACCACCTCGGCCACCTGGCGGCATTGCAGGAAGCTGTATTCGTGCATGGCCAGCAGGTCGCCGGCCACGCGTTCCTGGTCCAGGAACCAGGCTTGCTGCATGCGCGCGATCTCGCGTTCCAGCTGCGCCGGCGCGTCCCCGTCCTGCTTGCGCACGTAGCGGTCGATCAGGCCACTGTTCATGGCCTCCATGGCGATGCGCTCCTCGCCCGGCCCGGCCAGCAGGATTTTCTTGCACGGCAGGTATTGCAGCGCGCGGCAGAAGTCCAGGCCGTTCATATGCGGCATGTAAAAATCCACCACCACCACCGAGGGCACGGCAAAGCGCCCGCGCTGGCCGCTGACGCGGAAGATGCTGTCCACGTCCACCGTCACGCTGCAGGCCGGCAGGTCGTGGTTGACCCGCAGCGGCACGCGTTCGTGCTGGGGGCTCTGCATCAGCCAGGCCAGCGCTTCGTCCGCCTGGTGGAAAACCTTGCGTCCATGGGGCCGGGGCGGAAGACTTTGCAGCAAAGAACTGCTGTCGTCCACCAGAACGGTGAGCATGGGGTGGGCGTAGATGGGCAGTTTCATTCGCTTAATTACTTTTGATCAGAGTAGAAGTTTCTCGCGGAATAGTGCTTTGACGTTTGATCAATATCAAGCTTTTGCTGTGTAGGCTATGATGGAGCTTATGAATGAGCCACAATCCCTGTATGACACCATAGGCGGCGAGGGCAAGCTGCGTGAAATGGTGGACCGTTTTTACGACCTGATGGAGCTGGAGCCGGAATTTGCCGTGCTGCGCGCCCTGCATCCGCCCAGCACGGACGGCTCGCGCGACAAGCTGTTCTGGTTCCTGTCCGGCTGGATGGGCGGGCCGGACGCCTATATCGAGCGTTTCGGCCATCCGCGCCTGCGCATGCGCCACATGCCGTTCGCCATCGGCACCACCGAGCGCGACCAGTGGCTGCGCGCCATGGCCTGGGCCATGGAGGACGTGGGCATCGCCGAGCCGCTGCGCGTGCGGCTGATGGAATCCTTCTACCAGACGGCGGACTGGATGCGGAATCATCCGCATTGAACTGACTTCATGACCCATATCGAATTCCTCGTATTGCTGGCGCTGGGCGCCGTTTTGCTGGTCCTGCAAATCCTGATGCTGCTGCGCGGGCGAGGCGGCGGCGAGACGGCCGGCCTGGCCGCCCATATCGAGCGGGTGGAGCGCGAAGTGCGCATGCAGCTGCAGGCCACGGCGCAGGCCTCGCGCCAGGAAATGGGGCAGACGCTGGCGCAGTCGCACGCGGCCACGGTGCAGCAGCTGGACGGCATGCGGCGCCAGATCGAGGTGCTGACCGAGTCGAACGCGCGCCGCCTGCTGGAAGTGCGCGCCACGCTGGAAGTGAAAATGCGCGAGCTGCAGACCGACAACGGCGCGCGCCTGGAGGAAATGCGCAAGACCGTGGACGAAAAGCTGCACGCCACGCTGGAGGCGCGTTTGAGCGCGTCGTTCCAGCAGGTGTCGGAGCGGCTGGAGCGGGTGCACCAGGGGCTGGGCGAGATGCAGCTGCTGGCGCAGGGCGTGGGCGACCTGAAGCGCGTGCTGACCAATGTGAAAACGCGCGGCACCTGGGGCGAGGTGCAGCTGGAAATGCTGCTCGAGCAGGTGCTGACGCCGGACCAGTATGCGAAGAATGTGGAGACCGTGGCGGGCAGCAATGCGCGCGTGGAGTTCGCGCTCAAGCTGCCGGGCCAGGTGGCGGGCGGCGCGCCGGTGTGGATGCCGATCGACGCCAAGTTCCCGAAAGAGCAGTACGAGCGCCTGCTGGACGCTGCCGAGCGGGCCGATGCGGAAGGCGTGGCCACCGCCGGGCGCGAGCTGGAGCGCGCCGTGCGCGGCGAGGCCAAGACCATCGCCGACAAATACCTGGCGCCGCCGCAGACCACGGATTTCGCCATCCTGTTCCTGCCCACGGAGGGGCTGTACGCGGAAGTGATGCGCAGGCCGGGGCTGGCGGACGAGCTGCAGCGCGTGAACCGCGTCAGCATCGCCGGGCCGTCCACGCTGATGGCCTTGCTGAACAGCTTGCAGATGGGCTTCCGCACGCTGGCGCTGGAAAAGCGTTCGTCCGAGGTGTGGCAGGTGCTGGGCGCGGTGAAAACCGAGTTCGGCAAGTTCGGCGACGTGCTGGCCGCCACCAAGCTCACGCTGGAGAAGGCGGCGCGCAATATCGAAACGGCCGAAGTGCGCAGCCGCCAGATGGCGCGCAAGCTGAAAACCGTGGAAGCGCTGCCCAGCGAAGCGGCCCAGCTGATGCTGGGGCCTGACACTGATCAGGATGCGCTGGACAGTTGAGGCGCGGGTCCGCAGGCATGGCGGGTTACGCGGAGTTCCCCGCTAACCCGCCCTACGCCTCGATACGATGCCGCTCAATGCTGTGCATCGTAGGGCGGGTTAGCGGGCGCGCCCGCGTAACCCGCCAGCGGCCTAAACCAGGCCGTCGAACAGCACCACATCCACCAAATCGCCGGGCGCGGTGTCGCCCTGGCTTGCGTGCAGGACCACCATGCAGTTGGCTTCGGACATGGAGCGCAGAATGCCGGAGCCCTGGGCGCCGGTAATGCGCACTTCCTGCCCGCCCTGGCCATCGGCTGCGAGAATGCCGCGCTGGTATTCGGTGCGTCCCGGTTTCTTGCGTATGGCTGCCGCGCTGCGCGCGCGCATGAGCGGCAGCGCCTGGCGTTCCGCATCCACTCCCATCATCTGCAGCAGGGCGCCGCGCGCGAAGAAATAGAACGCCACCATGGCCGCGACCGGATTGCCCGGCAAGCCGAACAGCAGCGCGCTGTGCCCGCCGGACTGGATGCGGCCGAAGGCCATCGGCCGGCCGGGCCGCATTTCCATTTTCCAGAACGCCACGTCGCCCAGTTCCGCCATGATCTGGCGGATATAGTCGGCCGCGCCGGTCGACACGCCGCCGGTGGTCAGCACCACGTCCGCGTGTTCGCAGGCCTGGCGCAGCGTGGCGCGCAGCGTGTCCGGGTCGTCCTTCACGCTGCCCAGGTCGATGGCTTCGCAGCCTAGCCGCTCCAGCATGCCGAACAGGGTGTAGCGGTTGCTGTCGTAGATGCTGCCGGCGTCCAGCGTTTCGCCGATGGAGCGCAGCTCGTCGCCGGTGGAGAAGTAGGCTACGCGCAGGCGCGCCTGCACCGCCACTTCGGCGATGCCGAGCGAGGCGATCAGGCCGAGGTCGGCCGGGCTCACGCGCTTGCCCTTGCGCAGCGCGGGCGCGCCCGCCGCCAGGTCTTCGCCACGGAAGCGCCGGTTGGCGCCTGGCGCGATGCTGCCGGGCGCCACGGTGACGCTGCCGTCGCCCACGGCGGCGGCCAGTTCCTGCGGCAGCACGGTGTCCAGCCCTGGCGGCATGACGGCGCCCGTCATGATGCGCACGCATTCGCCCGGCCCGGCCGGCACGGCGGCGGGCCGGCCGGCGTAGGCGGTGGCCACGACCTTGAAGGTGGTGGGCGCATCGGGCAGCAGGTCGGCGCCGCGGAAGGCGTAGCCGTCCATGGCGGAATTGTCGTGCGCGGGCACATCGATGGGGGAGATGATGTCGGCCGCCAGCACCCGGTCCAGCGCGCTGCGCAGGCCCACCCGCTGCGCCAGCGGGACAGGGGCGTGCCGCTGCACCAGGCTGCGGATCAGGGCTTGCGCCTGCTCCACCGGCATGGCGTCCGGCGTGTAGCCGGCGCCGCCTGGCTGGTGCTGCGCTGGCTGTGCTGCGCGCGCGGCCAGCGCCTCCATGTCCTTCAGGTCGCCCAGCGTATTGATATTGCGGAAGGCGGCATTGTCGTCGAACAGCACTTCGGCCACCCGCACCGATTTGTACCAGCCGTCCATGCGGCGCGCGCCGCTGTCGAGATAGGCGCTCAGCTGCGGCAGCACAGAGGCTTTCATCAGGCTGAAGACGGGATGGACGCGCCGGTAGCGCTCGCCGCTCTCGTCCGTTTCCATGGTGACGGCCACGGCCAGGTCGGCGTCCTGGGTCAGCAGGGCTGCATGCAGGCGTTCGGCGAGGTCGGCGGGGAGAAAGGGGGAGTCGCAGGGGGCGGTCAGCAGCAATTCGGTGCGGCAGCGGCGCAGCGCGGTTTGCAGGCCGGCCAGCGGGCCTTCGAAGCCGGCCAGCTCGTCCGGCCAGACCGGCACGCCCATCGCCTCATAGGCGGCCTGGTTGCGGTTGGCGCTGATGGCCACGCTGGCCACCTGCGGCGCCAGGCGCTGCATCACGTGCGCGGCCAGTGTGCTGCTTTGGAAATGCTGCAAGCCTTTGTCGACGCGGCCCATGCGGGTGCCGCGTCCGCCTGCCAGTATCAGGCCCGTAATATTGATGACGCTCAAAACTATCCCCCGATGTAAGACATTTCGACTTTCTGGCGCTCGCCCAGGCCCGCCGTCTGGCTGCTGCGCAGCTCGGAATAACGGTCGCCGCGCGCCTGCCACAGGTGGCTGACTGCGCCGGCGATCTGGGCGTCGCTGCTGCCGTTGCGCAGCAGGGCGCGCAGGTCGTGGCCGCGCGTAGCAAACAGGCAAGTGTACAGCTTACCCTCGGTGGACAGGCGGGCACGGGTACAGTTTTGGCAAAATGCCTGGGTTACACTGGAAATCAGGCCGATCTCGCCGCCGCCGTCGAGGTAGCGCCAGCGTTCGGCGGTCTCGCCGCTGTAGTTGGCGGCGATGGGTTCCAGCGGCAGCTCGGCGCCGATGCGGCGCGCCACTTCGGCCGAGGGCAGCACTTCGTCCAGCTTCCAGCCGTTGGAAGCGCCCACGTCCATGTATTCGATAAAGCGCAGGATGGTGGGCGTGCCCTTGAAGTAGCGCGCCATGGGCAGGATTTCCTGGTCGTTCATGCCGCCCTTGACCACCATGTTGACCTTGACCGGTCCCAGGCCCACGCTGTGCGCCACGTCCACGCCGTGCAGCACGTCGGCCACGGCGAAGTCGACGTCGTTCATGCGTTTGAAGACGGCGTCGTCGAGCGCGTCCAGCGACACGGTGACGCGCTGCAGGCCGGCGTCCTTCAGCGACTGGGCTTTCCTGGCGAGCAGGGAGCCGTTGGTGGTGAGCGTGAGGTCGAGCGGCTTGCCGTGCACGGTTTTCAGCTCGGCCAGCATGCCGACCAGCTTTTCGATGTTTTTGCGCAGCAGCGGCTCGCCGCCGGTCAGGCGGATTTTTTCCACGCCGTGGGCGATGAAGATCTTCGCGATGCGCGTGATTTCTTCAAAGCTGAGCAGGGACGAGTGCGGCAAGTAGTTGTAATCCTTGTCGAACACTTCCTTGGGCATGCAATAGACGCAGCGGAAGTTGCAGCGGTCGGTGACGGAAATGCGCAGGTCGTGCAGGGGACGGGCGAGCTGATCCCGAAGCTCGCCGGTGGGCGCTTCCAGGACGGCTGGCACGACCGCGGCTTGCGAGCGTTGGTCGGTAAAGACGATGATTTTTTCAGACATGCGGATACGATAGCACGATGGCAGCCGCCATATGAAAAAGGGGAAGCACGCGGCTTCCCCTTTTTAGCTGGCGTCCTGCCGATTAACGGCGGGTGTCAACCTGGATCAGCGGCTCGTCCACTTGCGGTGGCAGCGGCTTGCGCTCGCGCGGTACGCGCACCGGAGCGGTGGCGGCTTGCGCGGCGGCTTCCTGCGCAGCGCGCAGTTTGGCCGGATCGGTGCCCGCCAGCGTCAGGCCGGCGGCTTCCAGGATGGCGTTCAGGTCGGCAGCCGGCTTGGCTGCTGGCGCTGCTTCTGCCACTGGGGCTGCTGGTGCAGGTGCTGCTACAGGCGCTGGCGCGGCTGCCGGTGCGGCTTCCACTACCGGCGCTGCCACTGGGGCGGCGACGGCGGCTGGTTCGGCTGCTGCTGGCGCTGGTTCTGCGGCAACCGGTGCCGCTACGGCTTCGGCCACTACTGCGGCTGGCGCTGCAACTGCTGCAACTTCCACTGGCGCGGCTGCGGCAGCTTCCACAGGCGCTGGGGCAACAACTGTAGCAGGTGCGGCAACAGGAGCAACTTCGGCTGCAACTTCAACCACCGGCGCTGCTTCAACGGCAGGCGCAGTTTCAACTACTGGTGCGGCTGCCACTACTGGCGCTGCGGCAGCTTCTGCCGGTGCATCCACCGCCACGGTCGGATCGGCCGGTGCTGCGATTGCCACTGGTGCTGGCGCTGCATCAACTGCAGGGGCTGCGGCTGGCGCGTCCACTGCCACGGTTGGGTCAACCGGTGCGGCGACGGCAACTGGCGCTGCCGGGGCTGCTGGAGCGGCTTCGCCTTCGGCCGGGGCCACGGTGAAGCTGATCACTGGTGCGGACTCGCCTTCGGCCAGTTCAGCACCTTCGGCTTCTTCGCGTTCGCGGCGGTTGCGGTTGCGGCCACCACGGCGGCGGCGGCGGCGCGGCTCTTCGCCGTCCACTGCTTCGCCGTCTTCGCCTTCAGGACCGGCGTTGGCTGGAACGTTGACTTGCACGTCGCCCACTGGCGCAGCGGCTGCCGGCACGCCGGTCAGGGTGACGGCGGCTACCGTAGCTGCGGCGCCGGCGGTCAGCGCCAGTTCGTCGGTTTTCACTTCCGCTGCAGCAGCCTTGTCGCCACGCGGTTCGCGTGGTGGACGCGGGGTGCGCTCAGGACGCTCGGCGCGCTCTGGACGTTCCGCGCGCTCAGGGCGCTCAGGGCGCTGGCCCTGGGCTTCGGCCGGCTGGCCTTCACGCGCTTCACGCGGCTCGCGTGGCGGACGCGGCGGGCGTGCCGGACGGCCTTCGCGGCCTTCGCGCGCTTCGGCCGGCTTGGCGGCTTCGTCGGCGCCGGCGCGGGCGCCTGGTTCGCGTTCTTCACGGCCTGGCTTGCCGTTGCGGCTGCGGCCGCGCGGGCCACGGGCGTTGCGGTCGCCGCGTTCGGTCGACGGCTTGGCGGCCGGGGCTGGCGCAGGCGCTGCAACCGGCTCTTCTTTCTTCGGTGCGAAGAAGGAGAACAGCTTGGCGAAGAAGCCTTGCTCGGCCGGCGCCGGCGCGGCCGGGGCGGCCTTGACCGGCTCCGGTGCGGGCTTGCGCTCCACCACAGGAGCAGGCTGGGCCGGGGTGATGGTCTTGACGACGGCTTCCTGGCGCGGCTTGGCTTCTTCCTTCTGGCGCTTGCTGTAGGCCATGTCGGTTTCGGCTTGCTCGGCCATGGTGTAGCTGGCGGTGTGGTCTTCCAGGCGCGGATCGTCGTGCTTGATGCGCTCGAGCTTGTAGTGCGGCGTGTCCAGATGCTTGTTCGGGATCAGGATCACGTTGATGCGGTGGCGGTTTTCGATCTTCAGCACTTCGCCGCGCTTTTCGTTCAGCAGGAAGGCTGCCACGTCCACCGGCACTTGCACGTGGATGGTGGCCGAGTTTTCCTTCATCGCCTCTTCCTGGATGATGCGCAGCACCTGCAGGGCGGACGATTCGGTGTCGCGGATGTGGCCGGTGCCCGAGCAGCGCGGGCAGGTCACGTGCGAACCTTCGGACAGCGACGGACGCAGGCGCTGGCGCGACAGCTCCATCAGGCCGAAGCGGGAGATCTTGCCCATCTGGACGCGGGCGCGGTCGTGGTGCAGCGCGTCTTTCAGGCGCTGTTCCACTTCGCGCTGGTTCTTGGCCACTTCCATGTCGATGAAGTCGATCACGATCAGGCCGCCCAGGTCGCGCAGGCGCAGCTGGCGGGCCACTTCTTCAGCGGCTTCGCAGTTGGTGTTGAAGGCGGTGGTTTCGATGTCCGAACCGCGCGTGGCGCGGGCCGAGTTCACGTCCACCGACACCAGCGCTTCGGTGTGGTCGATCACGATGGCGCCGCCCGATGGCAGCGGCACCGTGCGCGAGTACGCGGTTTCGATCTGGTGTTCGATCTGGAAGCGGGAGAACAGCGGCACGTCGTCGCTGTAGCGCTTGACGCGGTGCACCATGTCCGGCATCACGTGGCTCATGAACTGGTGAGCCTGCTCGTAGATCTCGTCGGTGTCGATCAGGATTTCGCCGATGTCGGGCTGGAAGTAGTCGCGGATGGCGCGTATCACCAGCGACGATTCCTGGTAGATCAGGAAGGCGCCGTTGCCGACTTTGCCTGCGCCTTCGATTGCGCGCCACAGCTGCATCAGGTAGTTCAAGTCCCACTGCAGCTCTTCGACGTTGCGGCCGATGCCGGCGGTGCGGGCGATCACGGACATGCCTTGCGGCAGGTCCAGCTTGTCCATGGTTTCGCGCAGTTCCTGGCGTTCTTCGCCTTCGACGCGGCGCGATACGCCGCCGCCGCGCGGGTTGTTCGGCATCAGCACCAGGTAGCGGCCGGCCAGCGAGATGAAGGAGGTCAGGGCCGCGCCTTTGTTGCCGCGCTCCTCTTTTTCCACCTGCACCATGATTTCCTGGCCTTCGCGCAGCGCTTCCTTGACGGAGGCATTGCGCACGTCCACGCCTTCGCGGAAGTAGGTGCGGGCCACTTCCTTGAACGGCAGGAAGCCGTGGCGGTCTTCGCCGTAGCTGACGAAGCAGGCTTCCAGCGACGGTTCGATGCGGGTGATGACGCCTTTGTAGATGTTGGACTTGCGCTGTTCACGACCAGCGGTTTCGATGTCGATGTCGATCAGTTTCTGACCGTCGACGATGGCAACGCGCAATTCTTCTTGCTGCGTCGCATTGAACAACATGCGTTTCATTTTTATTAACTCCGCGGCCCGAAGGCCATCTCTTGCCGTTCCCTCGGGAACGGCGTGATACCAGGGATATACGCGGGAGTAAGGAGGCGGAGGGGTTTTGCCTCGTCATGCAGCGCAGCAACGCGGTAGCGTTGCGGCCGCAAAGGGCGCATGAGGCCGAGCGTCATGCCGAGTACGCGCACTGCTTGCAACTCATCCAACGGGCCAACCGGAGCAAACCGGGGCGGGGCGGAGAATGCAGGCGTGCGCAAAACGTCGAGCCAGAGCATCTTGTATGGTGCGTGGCGAAAACGGCAAGCGTAATCAGCTTCATCAACCGGCGAGCAACGACTGTGTGCTTGCTCGCCGGACTTATCCTAACAATCCAGCCAATCTAATCCCAGCACCCGTGCACGCTACCCGATGGCGACAGTGGCCGCCACCCTGATGACCGCACGAGTGTGCGTATACATTTATTTCCACTGAATTTGCTAAATAAGCGAGGCCAGTGGATACGCCCCTGTGTAAAATGTGCTTTTATTCTTACACGTACAGCAGCTTAAACTGCGGCAAAACGATTATATATTCAAAATGAAGGACTTAGAGAGAATTTCTGGGAAGAACGGCCGAAACATGGTCCAGAATGCGGCGCAAAAGCCGCAAGCCGCCGTCCCCGCACCGGTCCTGCCGCAAGCACAGTTCCTGACGATAGACGAAGAAGACGCCGGCCAGCGCATCGATAACTACCTGTTGCGCATTTGCAAAGGTGTGCCGAAAAGCCATATCTACCGTATTCTGCGTTCCGGCGAAGTGCGCGTCAACAAGGGCCGCATCGATCAATTGTACCGTCTGGTACAAGGCGACGTCGTGCGCGTGCCTCCCGTGCGCGTGGCGGAAAAGTCCGAGGCCAGCGTGCCCGCCGCCGAGTTCGCCATTATTTTCGAGGATGCCCACCTGCTGGTGATCGACAAGCCGGCCGGCACCGCCGTGCATGGCGGCTCGGGCGTGTCCTTCGGCGTGATCGAGCAGCTGCGCGCCTCGCGCCCGGACGCCAAGTTCCTGGAACTGGTGCACCGCCTGGACCGCGACACCTCCGGCCTGCTGCTGCTGGCCAAGAAACGTTCCGCGCTGACCAATCTGCACGAGCAGATGCGCGACGGCCATACCGACAAGCGCTACCTGACGCTGGCCGTGGGCGACTGGAAAAACGCCCGCCAGCATGTGAAGTCGCCGCTGAAGAAGTATTCCACGGCCGACGGCGAGCGCCGCGTGGCGGTGTCGCCGGACGGGCTGGCCTCGCACACGGTGTTCACCCTGCTGAAAAAATACCCGCAATTCGCCTTGCTGGAAGCCGAGCTGAAAACCGGCCGCACGCACCAGATCCGCGTTCATCTGGCATCGTCGGGCTTCCCCATCGCAGGTGACGACAAATACGGCGATTTCGCCTTGAACAAGGCGCTGCAAAAGGCCGACGCCACGCGCGGCGCGCTCAAGCGCATGTTCCTGCACGCCCACCAGATTACGTTCACCCACCCGGAAACGGGCAAAACCATGACCCTGAATGCGCCGCTGGCCGCCGAGTGCGAGCGATTCTTGGTAAGCTTGGGTAAACCATTGAATTTATAATTAGAGGAGCCGGCGGCAGGCAGCGCCGGAATACATGGCAAGAAAGCAATTTGATCTCATCGTGTTCGATTGGGATGGCACGCTGATGGACAGCACTTCGACGATAGTGCGCTGCATCCAGGCCGCCGCCAAGGATCTGGGCCTGCCGATACCGGGCGAGGACGCGGCATCGCACGTCATCGGCCTGGGCTTGTACGAGGCCATGCAGGCGGTCATGCCCAATATCGACCCCAAGTACTATCCGCGCATGGTGGAGCGCTACCGCTACCACTATCTGTCCAAGGACCACGAGCTGACCTTGTTCAAGGGCGTGGGCGAGATGCTGCAGGAGCTGTCGCAGCAGGCCTATTTCCTGGCCGTGGCCACCGGCAAGAGCCGCGTGGGCCTGAACCGCGCCATGAACGCGGCCGGGCTGCTGTCGCTGTTCGACGCCACGCGCTGCGCCGACGAAACGTTTTCCAAGCCGCATCCGGCCATGCTGCAGGAGCTGACCCGCGAGCTGGGGCAGGACCTGAAGCGCACCGTGATGATAGGCGACACCAGCCATGACTTGCTGATGGCCAACAATGCCGGCGCGGCCGCCGTGGCGGTGGAATATGGCGCCCACCCGGTGGACCAGCTGCGGGCCTGCAATCCCATGTACTCGGCCCGCACCGTGGCCGAGCTGCACCAGTGGCTGAACGAGAACGCCTGATGAGCGACAGCGTGGATATCCTGATCTGCGCCGCCGACGCGGTGCAGGACCTGGGCCGGGGCGTGCGCTTTCCGGTCACGGCCGGCGGCGAAGACGCCACCGGCTTCGTGGTGCGCTATGGCGGCAAGGCCTACGGCTACCTGAACCGCTGCGCCCATGTGCCCATCGAACTGGACTGGAACCAGGGCGAGTTCTTCGAATCGAGCAAGCTCTACATCATGTGTTCCACCCACGGCGCGGTGTATCTGCCGGAAAGCGGCCAGTGCGCCGGCGGCCCGTGCCGCGGCGGGCGGCTGCGCCCCATCACGGTAGTGGAACACGACGAACAACTTTACTGGCAGCCGGACGACTATGTCCGGCCCGCCCGCGCCTGAGCGGCGACCACCCGAGCTAATCCATGAGTGACAATACAAGCGATACGAATTCAGGCGGCGAGCCCAGCGGCAGCCCCCAAGCGGGGGGCGGCGCGCCGGCCCCGGCCAAGTCCGCAGCGGGCTTGAACTGGGAGCGCGAAGTGCTCGAGAAACTGGTGCTGTCCACGGTGCGCGAGCGGCGCGCCAACCGGCGCTGGAGCATCTTCTTCAAACTAATGACCTTGGTGCTGGTATTTATCGCCATCGCAGCTTATTTTGATTTCACCTTCCCTGGCAGCGACTCGGAAACGCTGGGCCGCCACACCGCCCTGATCGAGATCCAGGGCGACATCGAAGCCGAGGGCAGCGGTTCCGCCGCCGTGGTGATCCCTGCGCTGAACAAGGCGTTTTCGGACCACGGCTCGGTGGCGGTGGTGCTGCACATCAACAGTCCCGGCGGCAGCCCGGTGCAGGCCGGCATGATCGTGGACGAGATCCGCCGCCTGCGCCAGGGCTATCCGTCCAAGCCGCTGTACGTGGTGGTGAATGAAATTTGCGCCTCGGGCGGCTATTACATCGCCGCCTCGGCGGACAAGATCTATGTCAACAAGGCCAGCATCGTCGGCTCCATCGGCGTGCTGATGGACGGCTTCGGCTTCAACGGCATCATGAACAAGGTGGGCGTGGAGCGCCGCCTGCTGACAGCGGGCGCCGACAAGGGCTTTATGGACCCGTTCACGCCGCTGAGCGACAAGCACCGCCAGCATGCGCAAACCATGCTCAACGAAATCCACGCCCAGTTTATCGACGTGGTGCGCACGGGGCGCGGCAAGCGCCTGAAGGAAACGCCGGAAACGTTCTCGGGCCTGTTCTGGACCGGCGCGCGCGCCATCGACATGGGCCTGGCGGACGGCCTGGGCACGGTGGACACGGTGGCGCGCGATGTGATCCATGCCGAAGACATCGTCGACTACACGCAGCACGAGGGCTTGCCTGAGCGCGTGCTGAAGAAATTCGGCGCCGCGATGGGGGCGGGCGCCATGAAGGCGGCCGTGCAGAGCGCCGCGCCGGCGGTGCGCTAGGCAGGGACGAAAGTTTGCGCTATGTGCGAGCGCACTGTGCAATATTGATAATCCGGCCTGATTTGTTCTTGTATTCTCCCGGGGGTGGGCTATATTGGTGATGTAGTTCTTTCCCAGGAGGCCAGCATAAACAGCATAACTCGTTGTCTGCACACGTTTACCGTAAGTCAGAAACGAACTACTCAACCGCATCGCTGATGCGGACCCGAGAGAATTTCAATTCCTCGCATTGAGTCCCGCAACGGGACATGAGAACGGCGGCGTAACAGCCGCTGTTTTCATTTGTGCTGTCCATTTCGCCCGCCTCCTGCTGCCGGAATCCGCCGCCCGCCAGCCAGTCCATGAAATGCTGTTGGGCCGCCGCATGCCAGCCAGCTTGCGCCGCCAGGGCCGTATCCTGGCCGTGAACGCCCAGCCGCCAGCGCTCCACGCCCAGCGAAGCGGCATGCAAAGCGAGGTGGCGGCTGGCGGTTTTCGGGGAACTCATCTCTCATCCTTTCTTACACCAGTAGGGAAATTCCTACCTTAAATTAAGTGTAGTCAAGCGAGGTGAACGGCCTTTGATCTACATCAAGCCCTGATTGAAATCTGGTAAAGTCTCGCCCTATGAGCAAATTATCCTTAGACCGCATCCTGCAATCCCAGGGTTTCGGCACGCGCAAATACTGCCGCGCCCTGATCGAAGACGGCGAAGTCAGCATCGCCGGCGAAGTCCATGACAGCTACAAGACCAGCCTCGAGACCGAGGGCCTGGTCCTGACCATTTTTGAAGAAGAATGGGTGGTCCGCGAACACCTGTATATCGCCCTGAACAAGCCGGCCAACTACGAGTGCTCGCGCAAGCCCAGCCACCATCCCGGCGTGCTGACCCTGCTGCCCGAGCAGTTCAGCTGGCGCGAAGTGCAGCCTGTGGGCCGGCTCGACCACGACACCACCGGCATGCTGCTGATGTCCGACGATGGGCCCTTTATCCATGCACAATCGTCGCCGAAGCGCCATGTTCCCAAAGTTTACCAGGCCACCACCCAGGACCCGGTGACGCCGGAACTGGTGGCGCAACTGCTGGCCGGCGTGCAGCTGCACGACGAACCGGCGCCCCTGGCGGCGCTGGTGTGCGAGCAGCGCGGCGAACACCAGCTGGAAATCGTGCTGGAGCAGGGCAAATACCACCAGGTCAAGCGCATGCTGGCGGCCGCCGGCAACCACTGCAGCGCGCTGCACCGTTCCGCCATCGGCCAGCTGCAGCTCGAATCGCTGGGCCTGGCCGAGGGCGAGTGGTGCTATCTGACGCCGGAACAGCTGGCGTTGCTGGCCCCCGCCTGAGGGCGAGCAGAGAGGGAAAACACATGCTGTTCGCTTGATGCCGCGGCGTTGCCCGCAGGCATAATGGGACTATTCCTCAAGATAGTCAGAGCTTCACATGGCAGAAGAAAGCGAAAGCGAAAAGACAGAACCGGCGTCACAGAAGCGCCTGGACCAGGCGCGTGAGGAAGGCGATGTTCCCCGTTCGCGCGAAGTGGCGACGTTCACCGTGCTGATGACCGCCGGCGCCGGCCTGTGGATGACCGGTTCCGGCCTGGTGCGCGACCTGTCTTCCGCCATGGTGTCCGGCCTGGCGCTGAGCAAGGAACAGATTTTCAATCCCGATGTGCTGCTGACCCGCGTCGGCATCGATATCGGCCGCGTGATGCTGGCCTGCCTGCCGCTGGGCGTGGCCGTGATGGTGGTGGCGCTGGTGTCGCCGCTGCTGGTGGGCGGCTGGCTGTTCAGCGGCAAGGCCGTCGCTCCCAACCTGATGAAGCTCAACCCCATGCGCGGTCTGGGCAATATGGTGTCCACCAACGCCCTGGTGGAGCTGGTGAAAGCCATCGCCAAGACCCTGGTGGTGGGTTTTGTCGCCTACCTGGTGGTGATGAAACAGAAGGATGCCGTGATCGGCCTGGCGATGGAGCCGTTCAAGCTGGGCAGCGTGCACATGCTCGATATGCTGGGCATGAGCTTTTTGTTCATCGTCGGCGCGCTGGGCCTGATCGCCGCCATCGACGCGCCTTACCAGATGTGGCACTACGCCAACAAGATGAAGATGACGCGCCAGGAGATGATCCAGGAGTCCAAGGAGTCCGACGGCAACCCCCAGATCAAGGGCAAGATCCGCCAGATGCAGCGCGAGATGGCCAAGCGCCGCATGATGGCCGACGTGCCGACCGCCGACGTGGTGGTGACCAACCCGACCCACTATGCGGTGGCGCTGAAGTACACCGACGGTTCGGGCGCGCCGAAAGTGGTGGCCAAGGGCACCGACGAGGTGGCGGCCAAGATCCGCGAACTGGCGCGCGAGCACAAGGTGGCCATCCTGGAAGCGCCGGCGCTGGCCCGCGCGCTGTACAAGCACAGCGATATCGGCGACGAGATTCCGCAGCGCCTGTACGCGGCCGTGGCCGAAGTGCTGGCCTATGTGTTCCAGCTGCGCACCTTCAAGCCGGGCGGCCGCTATCCGGACCGCCCCGGCAAGCTGGACGTGCCGGACGATATGGACCCGAACCATCCGGCCTACGAGCTGGCCAAGCAGGCCAAGCAGCAAGCCTTGCAGAAGAAAACCGATAACAACGCAGGTAACAGCAACGGAGCACAGCAATGAACAGCATCAGACTGCCGGAATGGATGAGCCGCGCCTTTGGCGGCGTGAGCGGCGCGGCGGGCGCCAACGGCAAGAGCCTGGCGGCGCCCATCCTGATCATCATGCTGCTGACGATGATGGTGCTGCCGCTGCCGGCGTTTGTGCTGGACCTGTTCTTCAGCTTCAATATCGCGCTGTCCATCATCGTGCTGCTGACGGCCTTGTACACCGTCAAGCCGCTCGACTTCATGGCTTTCCCGACCGTGCTGCTGGTGTCGACCATGCTGCGCCTGGCCTTGAACGTGGCCTCCACCCGCGTGGTGCTGACCGAGGGCCACACCGGCGCGGCGGCGGCCGGCAAGGTGATCGAGGCCTTCGGCCACTTCCTGATCGGCGGCAACTACACCGTCGGTATCGTGGTGTTCATCATCCTGACCATTATTAACTTCACCGTGGTCACCAAGGGCGCGGGCCGTATCGCCGAAGTGGGCGCGCGCTTCGCCCTGGACGCGATGCCGGGCAAGCAGATGGCGATCGACGCCGACCTGAACGCCGGCCTGATCGGCGAGGCGGAAGCGCGCAAGCGCCGCAGCGAAGTGTCGATGGAGGCCGAGTTCTACGGCGCCATGGACGGTGCGTCCAAATATGTGCGCGGCGACGCGGTTGCCGGCATCCTGGTGACGGTGATTAATATCGTCGGCGGCCTGCTGGTCGGCCTGATCCAGCACGACCTGCCGTTCGGCGAAGCCATCAAGACCTACACGCTGCTGGCCATCGGCGACGGCCTGGTGGCGCAGATTCCTTCGCTGGTGATCTCGATCGCCGCCGGTATCGTGGTGTCGCGCGTGGCCAGCGAGCAGGACATCGGCACCCAGGTGATAGGCCAGCTGTTTGCCAAGCCGCAAGTGCTGTACATCACCGCCGCCATCATCGGCGGCATGGGCCTGATCCCCGGCATGCCCAATCTCGTGTTCCTGCTGCTGGCCGGCGTGCTGGGCGGCGCCGGCTACCTGATGGCCAAGCGCACCCGGGAAGGCGGCGCGGCGGCCGGCGGCGCGGCGCCGTCGGGCGAGGGC
>NZ_WWCU01000024.1 GCF_009857595.1 Pseudoduganella aquatica
TGGAATAAGAGCAACTGCTGCGAAATCTACATCACGGTCTTGGCGACCAAGGGCGGGTACGGCATCCAGTTGCTCTGCCCCGACGTTCCGTTTTCGGGGCAGATGGAATAATACAAGGGCGGGTTAGTGCGCAGCACGTAACCCGCCGGCTCCGTCACACCGCCAAATGCCGCCGCACGTCTTCGCCGTCCATCAGCTCCGGAGCTCCGGCGGCGACAACTTCCCCGCGCGACAGCACCACGAAGTTGTCCGCCAGCGCGCGCGCGAAGTCGAAATACTGCTCGCACAGCAGGATGCCGATATCCCCGCGCTGCCGCAGCAGCCGTATCACCCGCTCGATGTCCTTGATGATGGAAGGCTGGATGCCCTCCGTCGGTTCATCCAGGATAATCAGCTTGGGCCTGGCCAGCATGGCGCGCGCAATGGCGAGCTGCTGCTGCTGCCCGCCCGAGAGATCCCCGCCGCGCCGTCCCAGCATCTCCTTCAGCACGGGAAACAGCTCGTACACTTCCCCGCTGATGGTGGCCGCTTCGCGCCGCGACAGGGTGGCCATGCCCATCAGCAGATTTTCCTCCACCGTGAGCCGCGCGAAAATCTCCCGCCCCTGCGGCACGTAGGCGATGCCCGCCGCCGCGCGCTGGTGCGGCTTCAGGCGCGTGATGTCGCGCCCGTTGAACGTCACTTTGCCGCGCGCCACCGGCAGCACGCCGGTCAGGCATTTGAGCAGCGTGGTCTTGCCCACGCCGTTACGCCCCAGCAGCGTCAGGCACTCGCCCTTCTCCACCGTCAGCGACACGCCACGCAGCGTGTGCGACGAGCCATAGTACTGGTTCACTTGTTCGACTTGCAGCATATGGCTCCCTAGCGTCCCAGATAGACTTCAATCACGCGTTCATCGGCTTGCACCTGGTCCATGCGGCCCTGCGCCAGCACCGATCCCTCGTGCAGTACCGTCACCTCGCCCTGCTGCGCAATCTCCGCGACAAAGCCCATGTCGTGCTCCACCACCATGATGGAATGCTTGCCGCGCAATTCGTTGAGCAGCTCGGCGGTGCGCGCCGTTTCCGCGTCCGACATGCCGGCCACCGGCTCGTCCAGCAGTATCAGCTGCGGCTCCTGCATCAGCAGCATGCCTATCTCCAGCCACTGCTTCTGGCCGTGCGACAGCAACCCGGCCAGGCGGTCCTCCTGCCCGTTCAGGCGTATCAGGCGCAGGATCTCGGCGATCTTGTCGCGCTGCTCGGAACTCAGGCGCGCGAACAGCGTGGGCCGCACACGCTTGTCCATCTTGGCGGCCAGCTCCAGGTTTTCGAACACCGTGTGCTGCTCGAACACCGTGGGCCGCTGGAACTTGCGGCCTATGCCGGCGTGCGCGATGTCGTATTCCGTCATGCCCGCCAGGTCGTAGGTCTGGCCGAAGAAGGCGCTGCCGGAAGTGGGCCGCGTCTTGCCGGTGATGACGTCCATCATGGTGGTCTTGCCCGCGCCGTTGGGACCGATGATGCAGCGCAGCTCGCCCACCGCGATATCCAGGCTCAGTTTATTGAGCGCCTTGAAGCCGTCGAAGGAAACGGTGATGTCGTCCAGGTAGAGGATGACGCCGTGTTCCGTGTCCAGCCCTTCGCGTTTGACGCTCATGCTGCCTCCTTCGCAGGGACGGCGGCAGGTGCTGGCGCGGCTTCGGATGCAGGCTCCGGCTCGGGCGGCGGTGCGCCCCGTTTCAGTTTTTCCATCAAGCCAAGTATGCCCTTCTGCATGAACAGCGTGACGAGGATGAACAGGAGGCCGAGTGCGAACAGCCACAGGTCCGGGAAGGCGGCGGTGAACCAGCTTTTCAGCCCGTTCACGGTGAAGGCGCCGATGATGGGGCCGACCAGCGTGCCGCGCCCGCCCACTGCCGCCCAGATCACCATCTCGATGGAGTTCGCGGGCGACATTTCGGACGGGTTGATGATGCCCACCTGCGGCACGTACAGCGCGCCTGCTATGCCGCACAGCACCGCCGACAAGGTCCACACGAACAGCTTGAACCACAGCGGGTTGTAGCCGATGAACATGAGGCGCGATTCGGAGTCGCGCACGGCCTGCAGCACGCGGCCCAGTTTTGACGTGACGATCCAGCGGCACAGCACCAGCGCGCCGGCGAGGAAGCCCAGCGTGACCAGGTAGAGCACGGCCTTGGTGCCGGGGGCGGTGACGCTGAAGCCGAGGATGCGCTTGAAGTCGGTGAAGCCGTTGTTGCCGCCAAAGCCGGTGTCGTTGCGGAAGAACAGCAGCATGAAGGCATAGGTCATGGCCTGCGTGATAATGGAGAAGTACACGCCCTTGATGCGCGAGCGGAAGGCGAAGTAGCCGAACACGAAGGCCAGCACGCCCGGCACCAGCACCACCAGCGCCATGCAGTACCAGAAATTGTCCGTCATGGACCAGTACCAGGGATAGGTTTTCCAGTCGAGGAAGACCATGAAGTCCGGCAGCGTGCTCTGGTAGACGCCGTCGCGGCCGATGGCGCGCATCAGGTACATGCCGTGGGCGTAGGCGCCCAGCGCGAAGAACACGCCGTGGCCCAGCGACAGGATGCCGGTGTAGCCCCACACCAGGTCCAGCGCCAGCGCGGCCAGCGCGTAGCACATGAATTTGCCGATCAGGCCCATGGCGTAGCTGGACACGTGCAGCGCATGCCCCGCCGGGAAGGCCAGGTTCAGCACCGGCAGCAGCGCGGCCACCGCCACGGCGGCGCAGATCAGCGTCCACGCGCGGGAGGAATACAGTGGGGTGCTCATTCTACGCTCCTGCCTTTCATCGCAAACAGCCCTTGCGGCCTGCGCTGGATGAAGATGATGATGAACACGAGGATGGCGATCTTGGCCATGACGGCGCCAGCCAGCGGTTCAAGGAATTTGTTCACTTCGCCCAGGCCCAGCGCGGCGATCACGGTGCCGGCCAGCTGGCCCACGCCGCCCAGCACCACCACCATGAAGGAGTCCACCACATAGGCCTGCCCGAGGTCCGGCCCCACGTTGCCGAGCTGGGACAGCGCCACGCCGCCCAGGCCGGCGATGCCGGAGCCCAGGCCGAAGGTCATCATGTCGATGCGGCCGGTGGGCACGCCCACGCAGTCGGCCATGCGGCGGTTCTGCATGACGGCGCGCACGAACAGGCCGAGGCGGGTCTTGTTCAGTATCAGCCACACGGCGGCCACGACGACGACGGCGAAGGCGATGATGGCGATGCGGTTATACGACAGCACCAGCGAGCCAAGCACGGTCACGCCGCCGGACATCCAGGAAGGGTTGGCCACTTCCACGTTCTGCGCGCCGAAGATGGTGCGCACCAGCTGCATCAGCATCAGGCTGATGCCCCAGGTGGCCAGCAGGGTTTCCAGCGGGCGGCCGTAGAGCCAGCGGATTACCGTGCGCTCGAGCGCCACGCCGACCGCAAACGCCACCAGGAAAGCGGCGGGCAATGCTGCGGCCAGATACCAGTCCAGCGCGCCGGGGAAGTAGTTGCGGAACAGGGACTGGCACAGATAGGTGGTGTACGCGCCTATCATCAGCAGTTCGCCGTGCGCCATGTTGATGATGCCCATCAGGCCGAAGGTAATGGCCAGGCCGAGCGCGGCCAGCAGCAGCACGCTGCCCAGCGACACGCCGTAGAACAGCTTGCCGACGAATTCCGTACGGGCGATGCGGCTGTCGATGCGGTCCAGCGCGTCGACAACGGCAGCGCGCACCGAGGCGTCGGGTTCGGCGTAGCTGACATCCTGCTGCGCCAGCATGGCTTGCAGTACAGGGCGCAGCGCGGCGCCGCCGCTGTCGGCCAGCGCGGAGACGGCGGCCTTGCGCACGGCGGCGTCGGGCGACTGCAGATCCGCGGTGGCGACCAGGGACAGCAGGATGGCCTTGATGGCAGTGTCTTTCTCAAGCGCGTAGGCTTTGCGTATCAGCGGCGCCTGGGCGGCGTCGGCGGATTTTGCCTGCAGCTGCAGGGCTGCGGCCAGGCGCTGTTCGCGGTCCGGCGACAGCAGCGCCATGCCCGACAGCGCGCCTTCCACCGCGCCGCGCAGGCGGTTGTTAACGACCACGCCGTCCACGCCGTCCGGCACGGGGCTGGTGGCGCCGGTGGCGGGGTTCCAGGCCTTGTCGCCGTCGACGACGAGGATGGCGCCGTCCGGCGTGGCGTACAGCGTGTCGCCGTTCAGCGCCTGCAGGACTTTGAGCGCATCCGCATCCGCCAGCGCGGCGATCTTGCCGACCGCTTCAATGCGGGCGTCCGGATCGCCGCCGGCCAGCGGGGCGAGCAGCGCGGGATCGATGGCGGCATGCGCGCCCAAGGCATGCAGGCAAAGCAGCGCAATAAGCAGAATTCGTTTCATGGGATATGCAGGGTTGTCATGCTATGCGTAGGGCGGGTTGGCGCGCTGGCGCGCGTAACCCGCCATGAGCCGCCGGCGCCTCGACAGACCAGGCGCCGGCGGACTTTCACATCTTTTGCTTGCCCTCGTTACCCTTGATGAAGGGACTCCATGGCTGAGCGCGCAGCGGGTCTTTGGTCTTCCACACCACGCTGAACTGACCGTCGCCCTTGATTTCGCCTATCATCACCGGCTTGTGCAGGTGGTGGTTGGTCTGGTCCATGGTCAGGGTGAAGCCGGACGGCGCCTTGAAGCTCTGGCCGCCCATCGCTGCGATCACCTTGTCGGTGTCCGTGGTGCCGGCCTTCTCCACCGCCTGCTTCCACATATGGATGCCGACATAGGTTGCTTCCATCGGGTCGTTCGTCACGACGGTGCTGGCGTTGGGCAGCTTCTTGGCGACGGCGTAGGCCTTCCACTTCTTGATGAATTCCGAATTGACCGGGTTCTTCACCGACTCGAAGTAGTTCCATGCCGCCAGGTGGCCCAGCAGCGGCTTGGTGTCCACGCCGCGCAGTTCTTCCTCGCCCACCGAGAACGCCACCACCGGCACGTCGGTCGCCTTCAGGCCGGCATTGCCCAGCTCTTTGTAGAACGGCACATTGGAGTCGCCGTTGATGGTGGAGATCACCGCCGTCTTGCCGCCCGCCGAGAACTTCTTGATGTTGGCGACTATGGTCTGGTAGTCCGCGTGGCCGAACGGAGTGTAGACCTCGTCGATGTCGCTGTCCTTCACGCCTTTGCTTTTCAGGAAGGCGCGCAGGATCTTGTTGGTGGTGCGCGGATACACATAGTCGGTGCCCAGCAGGACGAAGCGCTTGGCCGAGCCGCCATCCTTGCTCATCAGGTACTCCACGGCGGGAATGGCCTGCTGGTTGGGCGCGGCGCCGGTGTAGAACACGTTCTTCTCCAGCTCCTCGCCTTCATACTGCACCGGGTAGAACAGCACGCTGTTCAGCTCTTTGAACACCGGCAGAACGGACTTGCGCGACACCGAGGTCCAGCAGCCGAAGACGGCGGCGACTTTATCCTTGGCGATCAGCTGGCGCGCCTTTTCGGCGAACAGCGGCCAGTTCGAGGCCGGGTCCACCACCACGGCTTCGAGCTTCTTGCCCAGCACGCCGCCGTTGGCGTTGATTTCGTCGATGGTCATCAAGGCCACGTCCTTGAGCGACGTTTCGGAAATGGCCATGGTGCCCGACAGGGAATGCAGGATGCCGACCTTGATGGTGTCGGCCGCTTGCGCGGAAACGCCTCCGATCAGCATGACGGCGCCGGCGGCGATCTGGGTGAAGGTGGCGATAAATGTGCGGCGAGTTTGCATGGCGGTCCTCGTAAAGTGTGGGTTCAATATTGGAGTTGCAGCGCGACGACGAATTTATTCTGGTCCGGCGCGGCCGCGACCTTGGTGCGCGAGTACACGGCGCTGATCTGCGCGTTGTAACCGTCGATGATGTAGTTCACGCCAATGTCGCTCTGGCGCGTATTGAGGTTGGTGTCCGGCTTGAATTTCTGGAAGCGCGCGAAGGGCTGCAGCTTGCCCCAGCCCAGGCCCTGGTCGAAGATGTAGGACACGCCTGCGGACCAGGCTTCGCCCTGCTCGGACTTGATGACGTTGTCCGTGTCGTAGTCGTAGTAAGCCGCTTCGACGGCGACGGCGCCCGAACCGGGGATGCGCTTCTCCAGCAGGAAGTCGACGTTCCAGGCGCTGTAGTCGCCCACGCGGGACACCGTCAGCACGCCGTCCTTCTGCTGGCGCGCGGCCATGCCGATGGCCAGGATGTCCTTGCCGCCGAGGTAGTTGCCGGTGCCGTAGTAGCCCGGTTCCGCGTCCCAGAAGTCGTACTGCAGGCGGCCCGCGTACATCAGCGAGTCGGAGGTTTTCACGCCGGCGGCCTTGGCCTGGTTCTGGGTCAGCGAGCCGATGCCGAAGGTGTGGCCCTCGAAGGCGCCGAAGGAGTAGCCCAGCTTGCCGCCCTCGAGCACATTGCCCCAGACGACCACGCCGTCGTCGCGGCCACGGAAGATGCCGCCGTTGTAGCCGTAGCGGGAAGAGACGCCGGCCCAGTAGCCGCCGCCCAGCGAGTAGTAAGGCCCGGCCATGTTGGCGCGGTCGCTCGGCGAGAGCAGGCGGCCGGCCCAGATATTGAGTTCGGGCGAGATGGCGAACTGGCCCGCCGCGTCGAGCACGCGGATCTTGTCGCCGTCCCACTCGGTGTTGAACATGCCCTTGATGTTCTTGTTCAGCGAAGCGCCGAAGAACAGGCGGGCGCTGTCCAGGTTCAGGTCATTCGAGCGCGAGGTGCCGTTGGAGGCGCCGTCCTCGATGCTGGAATAAGAGCCGCGCATGCCGAAGCCCACGCTGACCGACTTATCCTCGCCTACCTTGATGGTTGCACCGGCCTGCGCCAGCATGGGCGCGGCGGCCAGCATGGCGCATAGCGCTCGTTTTCGTATCGTCGTCATTCCAGGCCTCTCTCATGTTGTGGTTCACTATTGACATGAGATTAACCATTGCGCGAAAACTAAGACATACGTCAACCTACGTACTTGCCAAACATTGGCGGGTTGCGCAATCGTCGACTGTCCGGGGCATCGTAGGGCGGGTTAGCGCGCCAGCGCGTAACCCGCCACAGCGGCCGGCGCACACCAGTCCTGCGGATAGACGCCCTCCGCCACATAGCGATGAAAACTCGACCAGGGCCAGTCCCGCACGCGCTGCACCAGCCCGTGCTTGACCGGAATCCAGTGCACATAATCGAGATGGAACCTGAAATCATCTTCCGACTGCAATGCATGTTCCCAGTAGCGGTGCTGCCATAAGGCGCTGCATTGCTTGCGCTGGCGGCGCGGATTCGGCGCTGAATCCGGCAGTAGCGCGCTGCAGGCTTTGCTTATGTGCGATTTGATCAACCGCACTCGAAGCGGGAAATCGCTGTCGCCTTCGGGCAGGGTCCAGATCATGTGCAGGTGGTCAGGGAGAAGGACCATGCCGGCGATGTGGAATGGATGCTTGCGGCGCACCGAGGCTATCGCGCGTTTCAGTGCGGCGCGCAGAGGCAATTCGCACAGGATGGGTCGGCGCTGTTCGGTGACCACCGTGAAGAAGTAGCTGCCGCCGGGGAGGTAGAGACGACGATAGTTGGGCATGGCTTGTCCTTGTCATGGTGACAGGATGAGCCTAAGGGGTGTGAGATTGCGAGGTTTGCGGCGGATCAAAGTTTGGCGGGTTACGACGCTGCGCGTCTAACCCGCCCTACGCATGTTTCACAATTCCGGGTATTTTCAGCCGCGTAGGGCGGGTTAGGCGGAGCCGTAACCCGCCGCCACGTCACGCCATCAGTTGCGCGAGCGGCACAGCAGCAGCGCGATCAGGCTCAGGCCCGCTGCGGTGGACAGGTAGTAGCCGACGTAGCCCAGGCCGTAGTGCGTGGCCAGCCAGGTGGCCGCGTAGGGCGCAAGCGAGGCGCCCAGGATGCCAGCCAAGTTGAACGTGAGCGAGGCACCGGTGTAGCGCACTTCGGCCGGGAACAGCTCGGACAGCATGGTGCCCAGCGGGCCATACGTCATGCCCATCAGGCCCAGGCCGATCGACATGGCCAGCGTCACTTCCACCGTGCTGCCGGAACCGAACAGCGGCGCCAGCACCAGGCCGAAGGCCATGATCAGCGCGGACACCACGATCAGCGTCAGGCGGCGGCCGTAGCGGTCCGCCACCAGCGCGGTGACGGGTATGGTCAGGCCGAAGAACAGCACCGAGAACAGCTGCAGTATCAGGAAGTCCTTGCGCGTGTAGCCCAGCGCGGTGGTGCCCCAGCTCAGGGTGAACACCGTCATCAGGTAGAACAGCACGAAGGTGGCCATGGCCATCAGCGTGCCCAGCACCAGCATGCGGGTGTGGTCGCGCAGCACGGCCACCACCGGCACCTTCACGCGCTCGCCCTTGTCCAGCACTTTCTGGAAGTCCGGCGTTTCGGTGATCTTCAGCCGCACGTACAGGCCGACGATGACCAGCAGCGCGCTGGAAACGAAGGGAATGCGCCAGCCGTAGGCGAAGAACTGCGCGTCGGTGAGCACCTGGCTAAGCAGCAGGAAGATGGAGCCGGACAGGAAGAAGCCTATCGGCGCGCCCAGCTGCGGGAACATGCCGTACCAGGCGCGCTTGCCCGGCGGCGCGTTCTCGGTGGCCAGCAGCACCGCGCCGCCCCACTCGCCGCCCAGGCCCAGGCCCTGGCCGAAGCGGCACAGCGCCAGCAGCAGCGGCGCCAGCGTGCCGATGCTGGCGTAGGTCGGCAGCAGGCCGATGGCGACGGTGGACAGGCCCATGGTCAGCAGCGCCGCCACCAGCGTGGCCTTGCGGCCGATGCGGTCGCCGAAGTGGCCGAACACGGCCGAGCCTATCGGCCGCGCGAAGAAGGCGATGGCGAAGGTGGCCAGCGACTGCAAGGTGGCGGCGGCCGCGTCGCTGGCCGGGAAGAACAGCTTGGGGAAGACCAGCACGGCGGCGGTCGCGTAAATATAGAAATCGAAGAATTCGATGGTGGTGCCGATCAGGCTGGCGAACAAAACGGTGCCGGGCGAATTGACCTTGTGCGCGCCGGGTTGGGACTGGCTCATAACACTCCTGGATTACTTGGGAAGGGACGATTGCAAACGCTGCGTCACCTGGTCGCGGAGGTAGCCGTTTTCCAGATAGCGGTACAGATTGACACCGGGGCAGACGGTTTGCGCCGAGTAATCCTTGTGGCCGTGGATGGTGGCCGGGGCTACATTGTATTTCATTGCCAGCAGCGCCATCAGGTCGGCGGTGGCGTCGAGCTGCTTCTGGTTGGGCTGCACTTCCTCGAAGTTGCCCACCACTTCAATCAGCGCGTGGCCGGTGGGGTCGTATTCGGTGTTGGTATCGCCCGCGTAGTCTATGCTGCGGCCTTCGTAGATGCGGCCGTCGAGGTCGATGATGTAGTGGTAAGGGATGTCCAGCCAGTGCTTGGTGTTGCGCGACCAGGTCTGCAGGTTGCGCAGGTAGAGCTGCGGGTCCTTCCCCTCGGGGAAAGGCTCGCCCTGGTGGTGCAGCGTGATGTGCTTGATGGTGTGCTTGCGCGCCTTGGCCGGATCGGCCGGGGTGCCGCCCCAGGCGGCCACCGATACGATGCGGTTTTCGGTTTCCGCCAGCGCGGGCGGCAGGGGCGCGGCCCAGGCGGGCAGTTGCAGCAGCAAGGCTGCGGTGGCGGTGGCTACGTAAATCAAGGAACGCATTTATTCTCCTGTTATGTGCGCAAAGCCTGCGCGGATTTCGTCGGCATTCTCGGGCCGCACCACGCGCGCCACTTCCTGGCCGTCGCGCAGGAAGACCAGCGTGGGCCACAGCTTTACGCGGAAGGAGCGGCCCAGCAAGCGGCCCGGCCCATCCTCCACCTTGTAGTGCGGCACCTGCGCGTGGTCAGCGTAGGCTTCCGCCAGCGCCGGCTGGGCGGAGCGGCAGTAGCCGCACCAATTGGTGCCGAACTCCAGCACCGCCGGTCCGCGCAGCGCGTCGATCTCGGCGCGCGTGGGCGCGCTTTCCTTGTAGGTCGTTTCCATTATCCCGTCCTCCTTATGCCTGCATGATCTACGATTTCGGTTTCAGGCTGGCGCACGGGTCCGGGCGCTGCTTCTTCGGCACCGTGTAGCTGGCATCGTACAGGCCGGGCGCGGCGGCGCTCTCCACATAGCCCACGCTGCGCACCGTCAGCTTCGGCTCCAGCGCGTTGAGCCAGCGCGGCACGCCGTAGTCCTTGCGCACATGGCCGTTGCCGGCGATGAGCACCACGTCGCGCGGCTGCTGGGCGCGCAACAGCTTGGCCATCCAGATGTCGCGCGCCACCTGGGCGTTGACCATGCCGGGCACCATCATGTCCGGCAGCATATTGCAATGGCCGGCCACGATTTCCTTTTGCTGCCCCTGCACGATGTCGGACGGCAGCGCTTCCTTCAGGCGGTAGTCGGCCACGGTTTTGTCGTCGAAGCTGGAGGCCACGCCGTCGCGCACCACCAGCGAGGCGTCCTTGCGCGACAGGTTGGCGGCGATCAGCGGCAGGTCGTAGCGCAGCGCCAGGTCGATGATGGGGCGGTACTGGTCCCAGTCCCAGCGCGGCCCGGCCATCACGAGGATGACGCACTGCGCGTCGCGGCAGTCCTTCTGCGCCTTGTTGAGCAAGGCCTGGTTTTCGCGATCGAACTGTTCCATGGCGATGGCGGGACGCCAGCCGGCCTCCACGCGCTGGAACAGGTGCTGGTAGCGCAGCTTGTGGCCGTCGGGATTGTCGTGCACCTCGCCCAGCAGCAGGACTTGCGGGTTGGCGGTGACGGGTTCGGATGGGGGTTTGTTCTTGCTGCCTGCACAGCCGGCGATGGCGGCGGCGACCAGCAGCAGCGCGGGTAGGGAGCGGTTCATATGCCTTGGGTTGGTGGGTGGATCAAATCCCCCCTAGTCTATCCCAAGTGTCGATTTTCTTTACACTTCCGGCCTGCTCTTTTGCAAATATTCCATTAGCCAGCTGATTTTAAAGGACATTTCCTCATTGGCATAAATATTGCTTTATTGCATGTTTAAGTCGCTATTATAAAGAAAGCCGCAATTGAAAAAACTGCACTCCCTTCTCGCCTGCGCACTGGCCGCAGCCGCCATCGCCCAGCCTGTGCAAGCCACGCCGGTGTCCTTCTCGTGGAGCGCCACCTACGGCGGCGCGAACCTGGCGCAATTCTCGCTCAATACCGGCGACAAGATCAGCGGCATCATCACCTACGACGCCGCGCAAGCCTACAAGCACGCCTATGGCGGCATGGGCACGGTCACGGGCTACCAATATTGGGACAGCCCGCTGCTGGAGACCAGCATCAACCTGGGCAGCCTGCATCAGACCATCGACCTGTACGCCATGGTGACCAATAACTTCTGGGCCGGCGACCAGGTGGTCTTCCGTGCCGATACCACGCCGTTCGGCCGTTTCGACCTGACGCTGGCCAACGGCACCAACCTGAATCTGTACAACTCGCTCAACCTGCCAAACACCATCGACCTGTCGCAGTTCACCAGCAGCTATATGGCCATCGGCAACTGGAACGGCAACAATGCCGTGACCTCCTTCGGCCCTGCGTCGGCCGTGCCGGAACCGGCCTCGATGGCCCTGTTCGGCCTGGGCCTGGCAGGCCTGGCGGCAACGCGCCGCAAGCGCAAACCCGAGTAAGGGTAAAGCGGGCCGGCAACGGCGGGTTACGCTTCGCTAACCCGCCCTACGCGGCCGGCGCGGCCGACGCATTGCCAGGCGATGCCAGCGGCGGCCAGCAGCAGCACGGCCGAGATGGCCAGCGCAATGCGCAGCCCGCTCATGGCGGCGCCGGGATAGACGGAGGCGACCATGGAGCCGTACACCGCCACACCCAGCGCGCCGCCCACCTGGCGCGCGGTGTTCAGCACGGCGGACGCGGTGCCGGCCTGGCCCGTGCCCACGCTGGACAGGATGGAGGTGGTCATGGCCGGCACGGCCAGCCCCATGCCGGCCGGGATCAAAGCCAGGCCGGGCAGCATGGCCCAGAAACCCGCATGGTCCGAGATGCCGAACAGGCCCAGCAGCGCATAGCCGCCCGCGCCGATCACGCCGCCAACTATCATCGGCGTCCTCAGCCCGGTGCGCGCCGACACGCGGCCGCTGGCGATATTCGAGAAGATGAAGGTGCCCGTCAGCGGCAAGAACATCACGCCGGCCGCCAGCGCCGTGTAGCCGCGCACGCTCTGCAGGTAAAAGCTCAGCACGAAGATCACGCCGTAGTAGGCAAAGTTCACCAGCACGCCGAAGGCCACCGCGCCGCTGAAGCCCGCGCTGCGGAACAGCGCCAGCGGCAGCATGGGCGCCTTGCTGCGCTCCTCCACCAGCAGGAACACGGCGAAGGCCGCGGCGGCCAGCGCCAGGCCGCCCTGCACCACCGCGTGGGTCCAGCCCAGCGCATGCACTTCGATGACGGCGCCGATAAAGGCGGTCAGCGCCACCACGGCCAGCAGCTGGCCCGGCATGTCGAAGGCGCGGCCGGGATCCTTGCCCGCCGCGGCCGGCACGGTGCGCAGCGTGAGCCAGCCGCCCGCCAGGCAGAGCGGAATATTGACCCAGAAGATGCTGCGCCAGCCGGCCAGCTCCAGCAGCACCGCGCCCAGCACCGGGCCGATGGCGATCGACACGCCGCCGGCCGCCGTCCACCAGCCCACGGCCTTGGCCAGCTGCGCCTTGTCGTGCGCGTAGGCCGCGTTCAGGATGGCCAGCGAACTGGGCACCAGCAGCGCCGCGCCTATGCCCTGGACGGCGCGGGCGAGGTTGAGCATGACGGCGCCGGTGGCCGCCGCGCAGGCCAGCGAGGCCAGCGTGAACAGCCAGAAGCCGGCCAGGAAGACGCGGCGCGAGCCGAACTTGTCGCCCAGCACGCCGGCCGAGAGCAGGAAGACGGCGAAACCCAGGGTGTAGGCGTCCACCACCCATTGCAGGTCCCCAACGCTGGCGCCGAGGTCCCGCCCCATGCGGGGCAAGGCGACGTTGACGATGGTGACGTCGAGCTGGACGATGATGAAGGCGAAGCTGCAGGCCAGCAATACAGCGCGCGAGGGTGTGGTGGCGGTTTTCATGCTTCCACTATAGGCGGGTTTGCATATCCCGAAAAATGAATAATAATGAATACATTCATCATGCAAAGAGAAAGATCATGGAACTGTCCGCGCTCCGCATTTTCCAGGCCGTGGCCGAAGAAGGCAGCGTCACCCAGGCGGCGGCGCGGCTGAACCGGGTGCAGTCCAATGTGTCGGCCCGGCTGGCGCAGCTGGAGGAGGCGCTGGGCGTGCCGCTGTTCCACCGCTCCGGCCGGCGCCTGCTGATTACCGCCGAGGGCGAGCGCCTGCTGGCCTACGCAGGCCGTTTGCTGACCCTGGCCGACGAGGCGCAGGCGGCGGTGCGCGGCGACCAGCGCCCGGCCGGCCAGCTGCGCATCGGCGCCATGGAAACGGCGGCGGCGGCGCGCCTGCCGCTGGTGCTGGCGGCCTTCCACCGCCGGCATCCTGAGGTGGACCTGCTGCTGGAAACCGCCCCCACCGACCAGCTGGTGCAGGCGGTGCTGAACCACAAGCTGGACGTGGCCCTGGTGGCCGCACCGGTGCTGCGGCCGGAACTGGCGCAGCTGGCGGTGTTCGAGGAGGAGCTGGTGCTGCTGACCGACGCCGCGCAAGGCCCGGTGCGCAGCCCGCGCGACGTGGCGCGGCGCGCGCTGCTGGTGTTCCGCAGCGGCTGCGCCTACCGGCGGCGGCTGGAAAACTGGTTCGCGGAAGCGGACGTGGCCACCACCCGCGTCTCGGAATTCGGCACCTTCGAGGCGATACTGGGCTGCGTGGCCGCCGGCATGGGCGTGGCGCTCATGCCCAAAGAGGTGTTGAAGCAGCGCCAGCTTGGAAGCAGCATCCAGTGCCACACGCTGCCGCCGCAGACGGCCCTGGTGCAGACCATGCTGGTCTGGCGCGGCGACGTGCTGCACCATCCGGCGCGGCACGCTTTCGCGGCGTGCTTCGACGCCGGAATTAGCCCCGCAGCCTAGCGGCCCAGGCCGCACACGGCGGCGATATTGCCGACCGAAATGCCGCTGGCAATGGCGCGGCCGACGCAGCCAGCCTTCTGCAAGCCGTTGTCCGACAGCGCAAACGAGCCCACCACCAGCGCCACCACCAGGCCAGCCATGATCAGCGCGCCCTTGTAGAGATCTTTGTTCATTTTTGTTGCCGCAGAGCAAAATAATGCGCCATTGTAGCGCAAACGCTAAGGCAGGGCTGCAATCACATAATCGAGTGTATAGAAGTGCTTGCCGCCCTCGTTGCGTATGTCCAGTTTACCACTGAGGCCGGTCAGTTCGCCGCTGCCCGAATCGGGCACCACCAGCACGCTCAGGCTGGGCTGGCCGCGGTCCATGATGCCGCTGTGCTGCAGGGTAAAGCCGCCGCTCAGGCCATTGAGCGTGCCCTCCACGCGCTCCATGGCCACGTAGCCGGCCGATCCTTGCGCCGCGCCCATAAAGCTCAGCATTTCCCCGTTGCCGCTGGCCTCCAGCGCGCCGTGGTAGCGCTTGTCCAGCACCATGCGGTGCAGGCCGAAGCCGGACGCGCCCACCGACATGTGTTCGGGACTCATTGTGACGTTGAACTCGCCTTCCACCACTGCCATGATGCGCTCCTCGTGTGAATTTGGGGACTCAGCGCTCGCAGGCGAGCGCGTGCAATTTATTGATCGTGGTCCAGTTGCGGGTGGTGACGGCGTCGCCCAGCAGCTTGCCCATGGCGGCGGCCGCGCGGCTGGCCAGCACGCCGTCCGCGCACCACAGGTAGGCGGCCCAGCGGCCCAGCGCAAACGCTTCCGGGGTCCAGTCCTGGCGCGCCAGCGGCTGCAGCTTGCCGCTGTCGGCCGGGTTGGTCAGCACGGCCACCAGCAGGCGCGCCGGATCGTCCGCCAGCGCGTGCAGGCTGTTGTCCTCCACCACCTGGGACAGCTGGCCGGCCTCCAGCACCGTCACGCGCGCGCCCACGCCCAGCTTGAGCACCAGCGCCTCCTCGATGCGGACGGCGGCTTCGGCGCCGCCGCAGGCGCCGTCCGGACAGTCGTACACCACGTTGCCGCTGTTGAGCACCGTGCGCACGTCGTCGTAACCCAGGTCGGTAATCAGCTTGCGCAGGTCGGCCATGGCCACGCGTTTGGCGCGGCCCACGTTGATGCCGCGCAGCAGGGCGATCTGCCTGCGTATTGCCATCCTTGTCTCCTTCACGGCAAAGCCATAGTATGCGGCAGCTGGAATTTGAGCGGCGTGCGCTTTACACGTGCAGCGGCGCGTCCGCATGCGGCTCGGCGCTGCCCGGCCCACTCTCGATCGGCGTCACGCGCGGCATGCGCAGCACGAAGCTGGCGCCCTGTCCCAGCGTACTGGCCACCGTGATGGTGCCGGCGAACTGCTTGGCGATCAGGTTGAACACGATGTTCAGCCCCAGCCCCGTGCCGCCCTGCCCCCGGCGCGTGGTGACGAAGGGATCGAACACCTTGTCCAGCATGTCGGGCGGGATGCCTTTGCCGTTGTCCACCACCTGCATCTCTATCCAGTCGCCGTCCGGCTTGACGTTGATGGCGATGCGGCCCTCGGCGTCCGGTTCGAAGGCGTGCTCCACGCAGTTCAGCGTGAGGTTGGTGATGACCTGGGCCAGCGCGCCCGGATAGCTGTCGAGCACAATCTCGGCCGGGCAGGCGATGTCCACCTTGATATGCGTCTTCTTCAGCTTGGGCTGCAGGCTGGACACCACCTCGCCGATGTATTCGCGCAGCTCGAAGCGGCGCCGCGCCTCGCTCACCTGGTCCACCGCGATCTGCTTGAAGCTGTGGATCAGGTGCGCGGCGCGGTAGGCGTTGTTCATGATGAGCTTGGTGCTCTCGCTGGCCGTTTCCAGGTATTTCAGGATCTCCGACTTCTTGATGGCACCGTCGGCCACCGCCTGGTGCACCTTCTCGGTCGCTTCGGCCAGGATGGAGGCGCTGGTCAGCGCGATGCCCACCGGCGTGTTGATCTCGTGCGCCACGCCGGCCACCAGGCCGCCCAGCGACGCCAGGCGCTCGGCCTGCAGCAGCGATTCCTGGGTGCGGCGCAGGTCGTCCAGCGCTTTCGCGGTTTCCTGCGCGGCGCGGCGCGCCTCGTCCTCGGCCTCGCGGGTGCGGCCGATAATCGCCTTCACGCGGCGCTGGATGGCGTTGAAGCCGCGTATCACCTGGCCCAGTTCGTCGCGCCGGTTTTCCGGCAGCTCGCCCACCTCGTCCGAGCCGCGCGTGGCCAGGTCGTGCAGGCCGTCGCGCAACTGCTTGAGCGGGTCGAACACGATGCGCAGGCTGAGCGCCAGCGCCGCCACCAGGATGGAGTCCAGCAGCAGCACTTCGATCACCTTGCGCTGCACCTCGCTGCGCAGGGTGGCGTCCATCTGCGCGCGGCTGAAGTTGACCACCACGCGGCCCACGATGACCGGCTTGGGCGCGCTGCCGGCCGCGCCGGCGTCGCGGTAGGCCAGGTCGGCCACCACCGGCGCGCCGCCCACGGCGGTGTCCGATTCGATGGCGCTGATGCTGCCGCTGTCGGCGCGCAGCTTGCCCGAGAACAGGCCCACCGAGGTGTCGTAGACGCGGATCGCCACCAGCTCGGGCGGCAGCATTTCGGCGGCCACGATGTTGTCCACCTTGGCCTTGTCCAGGTCCCACAGCGCGGACGGCAAGCTGGTTTGCAGCCGCGTCAGCACGCCCTGGCGCAGGCGCTGGTTGTTCACTTCCAGTTCGTGGCTCAGACTGTATTGCGCATAGGTGCCGGAGATGCCCAGCACCAGGGTCACGATCACCACGAACAGCAAGGTCAGCCGACCTTGAATTCCAAACATCGAGCAGCTCCTCCCAGTCTTGCGCGGCACGGATATGACGGCAACGCCCCAATGTAAAGTATGGCTAGCAACTTGGCAAGATTTTCGACCGCGCCGCGGCGCCGATGGTAAGATCATGCGACGAGAATGACGGAGGCGCGATGACTGCCACTTATCAGCACCTGCCCCTGGGCCAGGTGCAAGCCGGAATGATATTGTCGGATGAACTGCTGGACGCGCAGGGCCATGTGCTGCTGCCGCAGGGCACGGTGCTGACCGACGCCACGCTGGCGCTGATGCCGCGCCACGGCATCGCCATGCTGCCGATTGCGCTGCCCGAGCAGCCCAGCGAGGCCGAGCAGGCCGCCAGCCAGGAGCAGCGCGTCGCGCGCATCGAGCACCTGTTCCGCAAGAACGACCCGGACAGCGACACCGACTGGGCCACCGCCCTGCTGCGCCGCTTCGTCACCGATTACCGCCTGGGCCTGGCCCCGGCAGAAGAATGAGCACCATGCTGACATACGACGATGTAGTAAAAAACCTGGACGACCTGCCCTCGCTGCCCGCCGTGGTGATGGAACTGCTCAACAGCATAGACCAGGAGGACGTGGACATTTCCGTGCTGGCCAAGAAGGTCTCGCACGACCAGGCGCTGACCGCCAAGACGCTGCGCCTGGCCAATTCCTCGCTGTACGGCCTGCAGGTGAAGGTGACCACCATCCAGCAGGCCATCACCTACCTGGGTTTCCAGGCCACGCGCAACCTGATCACGGCGGCCGCGCTGACCGGCTGCTTCGCCGAGCGCTCCTGCGCCGGCTTCGACCACAAGGCCTTCTGGCGCCATTCGATCGCCAGCGCCGCCTGCGCCAAGGTGCTGGCGCGCCAGATGCGCTTCAACCAGGACTACGCCTTCACGGCCGGCCTGCTGCACGATATCGGCCGGCTGGTGCTGGTGGCCTGTTTCCCGAAAGAGTACGAGCAGGCGCTGGCCTACCGCAGCGAGCATGACTGCCTGCCGCTGGAGGCGGAGCGCGCGGTACTGGGCATCGACCACGTCGATGCCGGCATGGCGCTGGCGGAACACTGGAATTTTTCGGACACGATGCGGCTGGCGATCGCCCACCACCACAACCCGGAAGCACCGGGTGCGGGCTTTTTGGCGGCCATCATCCACGTGGCGGACGCCATTGCCCATGCGCTCGATCTGGCGCAAATGCCGGACGGCCTGGTGCCGCCGGTCTCCACCGTGGCCTGGACTGCGCTGGGCCTCGATGAAACCATCTATCTACAACTGTTCCGCGAAACGGAACTGCAATACGAAGAAATCGCCATGGTGCTGCTGAGCTAAGCCGGCACTTTTCAGTCCCGGCCCCGGCGTCGTCACTGCGCGCCTCAGTGCGCGTAGCTGCCGGCTTCCTGCTTTTCCGGCCGGTCCTCGGGCTTGGGGCGGCCTTGCGCGTCGGACAGGCGGTACTTGGTGCGGCGGTCGCCCATCAGGTCGCGCAGGTCGCGGATGCTCATGCCGGTCACTTCGTGCATGCGTATCAGCAGCGAGGCGCCGACCGGCAGGCGGTGGTGGCGGATCTTGCTGATGACCGGCGGCGCCACTTCCAGCATGCGCGACAGCGCGGCGTCGTTCTTCAGCTGCATTTTTCCCAGCAGCATATCCAGCAGGTGGTTGGGGTTGTAGCTTTCTTGAGAAGCAAGGGCGTGGTGTGCCATGATTTTCCTCGTCTAGTGAGTTGTCTATCCCGGAATGGCATTGCAATTTCAATAACAATTCTAATACCAAACCAGCCCGTTCAGGCCAAGCTGCAACTAGCGAAGCTTGCGTTAGGTCAAGCACCCGCTAGAATTCTTAGCAACAATGCCATTTCAACACACGGGAATATTCCGTGGCGCACGAAAGAACTTTTAGGAAATAAAATCGCCCGCAGAAGGCGGGCTTAGGCGGGGGGGTTACGCAGTCGTATTGATATTCTGGCCGATCCGGGCGGATGGCGACGTGCTGTTCTGGCTGCTCTGCTGCGATTCGAGTTGCTGCCGCTTCACGGCGTCGGCCTGCTGGGTCTGGCGCTCCTGCTCGGCGCGCGCGGCCTGCTGGGATTGCTGGGTCTGCTGCTCGGCGCTGGCGGTTTCCTGTTCGCGCCGCGCCGCCTCCTCGCGGCGCGCCTGGCGGGCCTGTTCGGCGCGCTGGTCGGCGACGGCGCCGGTCTGCTGCGCCGGGGTGCTGCTGGTGCTGGGAATCGCACTGACTGCCATGGCTTGCTCCATTGAAAAGTAAGACCCTCACAACGACTGTAGGGCAAGCCCGGCCGAAAGCAATGACGAAGCATCAACAAGTCCGGGAAAAACACCGCCGCCGCCGCGATACGGTAAACTACCGGCATTCAGTACACACCTACCAGGCAGCGCCCATTGAAAACCAAGACACCAGTCCAGCCGCACTATTTCATCCCAGAACCGCTCGACAACACGCGCCTGGCGCACCTGTGCGGGCCGCTGGATGAGAATCTGCGCCAGATTTCCGCCGCGCTGGATGTGACCATCTTCCGCCGGGGCGAAAAATTCATCGTCAACGGCGCCAACGCCGAGCGCGCGGTGCAGATCCTGGAGCAGTTCTACAACGTGGCGCAGAAAGTGGTGCCGGTGGAGGAAGTGCAGCTGGCCCTGGTGGAGCAGCGCGCCGGCCTGGCGCCGCAGCTCGATCCGGATATGGAAGAGCCGCCGTTCAACGAGCCGGACATCACCAGCCCGGTGCTGAAGACGCGCCGCGCCGACCTGCGCGGCCGCACGCCGCACCAGATCAAATACCTGCGCAACATCCTCGACCACGACATCAGCTTCGGCCTCGGCCCGGCCGGCACCGGCAAGACCTACCTGGCGGTGGCCTGCGCGGTGGACGCGCTGGAGCGCGACGCGGTCAAGCGCATCATCCTGACCCGCCCGGCGGTGGAGGCGGGCGAACGACTGGGCTTCCTGCCGGGCGACCTGGCGCAGAAGGTGGACCCTTACCTGCGCCCGCTGTACGACGCGCTGTACGACCTGCTGGGCTTTGACCGCACGCAGAAAATGTTTGAAAAAGGCGTGATCGAGATCGCGCCGCTGGCCTATATGCGCGGGCGCACCTTGAACCACGCCTTCGTGATCCTGGACGAGGCGCAGAACACCACCGTGGAACAGATGAAAATGTTCCTGACCCGCATAGGCTTCGGCAGCAAGGCCGTAATCACCGGCGACACCACCCAGATCGACCTGCCGAAAAGCCAGAAGAGCGGCCTGGTGGACGCCAGCCACGTGCTGCGCGACGTGCGCGGCATCGCCTTCACGCAGTTCTCCAGCGCGGACGTGGTGCGCCACCCGCTGGTGGCGCGCATCGTGGACGCCTACGAGAGCGCGCACAACGCCTCGGCCGAGATTTCCCCCCTGTTCACCCCAGCCAAGACTGCCGCTGTTAAACATGCCCGAAAAAAATAAACTGACCCTGTCGGTGCAATACGCCGACCCGCGCCTGCAGGACAGCATCACGCGCCCCCTGGTGCGGCGGTGGATCAAGGCGGCGCTGTTCGCCCCGGCCGAGCTGACCATACGCTTTGTGGATGCGGAGGAAGGCCGCGTGCTGAACCGCGACTACCGCGAGAAGGACTACGCCACCAATGTGCTGACTTTCGCCTACAACGAGGGCGAGGACTACGCCGAGGACGAGCCCACCCGCGCCGACATCATCCTGTGCACCGATGTGCTGGAAAAGGAAGCGGCCGAGCAGAAGAAGACGGTGGAGGAGCACACGGCCCACCTGATCGTGCACGGCGTGCTGCACGCGCAAGGCTACGACCATATGGACGACGAGGAAGCGGCCGAGATGGAAGGCCTGGAGACCGAGATCCTGGCGGGGCTGGGCTACGCGGATCCTTACGCGTAAAGGCCGGCGGGTTACGCGCTGCGCGCTAACCCGCCCTACGGTCCCAAAAGACCGTCGATGTGCTTATTTCGTAGGGCGGGTTAGCGGCGCAGCCGCGTAACCCGCCAATCAGCCGCCCTTGGTGCCGCTGGTGCCCAGCAAGGCGCGGTTGACGTCGAACGGCGTCTTTTCAATCAGGCGGGCGGTGGTGTCGGGCGGCAGCTTCTCGCTGTCGAAACGCATGGGCACGGGCGCTTCGGGCGGCGGCGCTTCGGGGCTGGCTTCGGCCGGCGGCACGTCGTTGATCGATTGGGCGTCCGGCGCCACGGTGTCGACATCGGCCGCCTGCTCGGCGATTTTTCGCTGCGGGACCAGGCCGGTGGCCGGGTTGAGGGAGGAGATGCTGCTGACCATGGCGGACTCCGCGCAAGAGATAAAAAGTCTCCCATTGTAGCGCCAAAAAAGACAAAAACGGAGGGCCGGCGGCATTTGTAGTATCCTATAGCACTCCGAAACAACTGGCTCACGCCTCCTATGCAAGAGCACCCTAGTGGCGTCAAGACTGACGCCAAACCCCACAGATCGCTTTTTGAGCGACTCACCGCTTTCATCTCCCCCGAGCCCGAGAACCGCGCGGAACTGCTCGAAGTGCTGCACGATGCCCACGAACGCAACCTGATCGACGCCGATGCGCTGTCCATGATCGAGGGCGTGTTCCAGGTGTCGGACCTGTCCGCGCGCGACATCATGGTGCCGCGTTCGCAGATGGATGTGATCGACATTTCCAAGCCCATCGAGGAATGGATGCCCACCGTGCTGGAAACGGCCCACTCGCGCTTCCCCGCCATCGAGGGCGAGCGCGACAAGGTGATCGGCATCCTGCTGGCCAAAGACCTGCTGCGCTACTACGCCGAAGAGAGCTTCGACGTGCGCGACATGCTGCGTCCGGCCGTGTTCATTCCCGAATCCAAGCGCCTGAACGTGCTGCTGCGCGACTTCCGTGCCAACCACAACCACATGGCCATCGTGGTGGACGAGTATTCCGGCGTGGCCGGGCTGATCACCATCGAGGACGTGCTGGAGCAGATCGTCGGCGACATCGAGGACGAATACGACTTCGACGAAGAGGAAGACAACATCCTCTCCATCAAGGAAGGCAAGTTCGGCCCGCGCTGGCGCATCAAGGCGCTGACCGAGATCAGCCAGTTCAACGAGGAACTCGACACCGACCTGTCCGACGAGGACGCCGACACCATAGGCGGCTACGCGGTCAAGCACCTCGAGCGCATGCCGCACAAGGGCGACACCTTCGACATCGGCAACCTGCGCTTTGAAGTGCTGCGTTCGGATGCGCGCCAGCTGCACGTGCTGCTGGTCGAGAAGCTGCCGCCGGCAGTGGACGAACAAGACTGATGCGCTGGCGCCGCGCCCAACCCGGCGACGCTCCCGCACCGCAGCGCAGCACCCGTGGCCGCATGATCATCGCCGCGCTGGCGGGCGCCGCCAGCGTCTTCTCCTTTGCTCCCTTCGGCTGGTGGCCGCTGCAAATCCTCTGCCTGGCCGCGCTGTTCTACCAGGCGCTGCGTTCGGCCACGCCGAAAGCCGGCGCGCTGGTGGGCTGGGCGTTCGGCTTCGGCTGGTGCCTGGCCAACACGCACTGGCTGGTGGTGGCGCTGAACCGCTTCGGCGGCCTGCCGCTGCCGCTGGCGGTGGCCGCCATCGCCCTGCTGGCCGCCGCCATGGGCATCTACGCCGCCCTGGCCATGTATTCCGCGCTGTGGCTGCGCAAACGCTGGCTGCTGCCGCTGCCCGCCGCCAACCTGCTGATGCTGCCCGCCATGTGGGCGCTGTTCGAATGGGTGCGCGGCTGGCTGTTCACCGGTTTCCCCTGGGCCGCCGCCGGCTACGCCCATAACGACGGCCCGCTCGGCGGCTACGCGGCCATCGTGGGCGTGTACGGCGTGAGCTGGCTGGCCGCGCTGTGCGCCTGCGCGTTGCTGCTGGCCGCGCACCGCACGCGCTGGTACGCGCTGGGCGGCCTGGCCACCGTCATGGCCGCCGGCTTCGGCCTGCGCCACATCGACTGGACCCATCCCGTGGGCGAGCCGATCTCGGTGCGCCTGCTGCAAGGGAATACGCCCCTGCAGCAGAAGTTCGACGCGCGCCACACCGAAGCCACGCTGCGCCGCTACCGCGACACCATCACCGCCGAAGCGGCCGACCTGATCGCCACGCCGGAAACGGCCATCATGCTGTTCCAGCACCAGCTGCCGCCGGACTACCTGCCCAGCCTGGGCCAGTTCGCCAAGCGCTCGGGCAGCCACCTGGTGCTGGGGATTCCGCTGATGGACAGCCCCACCCAGTATTCGAACAGCGTGATCGGCCTGCCGCCCGCATCGGGCCTGCCAACCTACCGCTATGACAAGCACCACCTGGTGCCGTTCGGCGAATTCATCCCGACCGGCTTCCGCTGGTTCACGGACATGATGCACATTCCGCTGGGCGACCAGACGCCGGGCAAGGCGCTGCAGGCGCCGTTCCAGGTGAAGTCGCAGCGCGTGCTGCCGAATATCTGCTACGAGAACCTGTTCGGCGAGGAGATCGCGGCGCAGCTGGCGGCCGATCCGAATCCGGCCACCCTGCTGCTGAACGTCTCCGAGCTGGCCTGGTACGGCGAATCCATCGCCATCCCGCACCACTTGCAGATTTCGCAGATGCGCACGCTGGAAACCGGCCGCCCCATGCTCGGCTCCACCAACACCGGCGCCAGCGTGGTGATCGACAGCCACGGCAAGGTGACGGCGGCGCTGCCCTACTACCAGGCTGGCGTGCTGAAAGCCTCGGTGCGCGGCATGGCGGGCGATACGCCCTACATCGTGCTGGGCAACCGCCTGTTCCTGGTCCTGGCCGCGCTGGCAGTGGCCGGCGCGTGGCTCTGGTCCCGAAAAAACGCGAATAAGCACCCCGATAAGTAGCCAAACAGTAGCCAAACCCGGCTAAAATTAGCCGTTTATGGCTAGCCATCCCAAAGAATAACGATGCTCACATTTCAACAAATCATCCTGACGCTGCAATCCTACTGGGACAAGCAGGGTTGCGCCCTGCTCCAGCCCTATGACATGGAAGTCGGCGCCGGCACTTTCCACACCGGTACTTTCCTGCGCGCGATCGGCCCCGAGCCTTGGCGCGCGGCCTACGTGCAGCCTTCGCGCCGCCCGAAAGACGGCCGCTATGGCGAGAACCCGAACCGCGGCCAGCACTACTACCAGTACCAGGTGGTGATGAAGCCTGCGCCGGAAAACATCCTGGACCTGTATCTGGGTTCGCTGGAAGCGCTGGGCCTGGACCTGAAGCAGAACGATGTGCGCTTTGTTGAAGACGACTGGGAAAGCCCGACCCTGGGCGCCTGGGGCCTGGGCTGGGAAGTCTGGCTGAACGGCATGGAAGTGACCCAGTTCACCTACTTCCAGCAAGTGGGCGGCCTCGACTGCAAGCCGGTGCTGGGCGAAATCACCTACGGCATCGAACGCCTGGCCATGTATCTGCAGGGCGTGGAGAATATGTACGACCTGGTGTGGACGCAGTGGGAGGAAAATGGGGTCACGAAAACGCTGAAGTACGGCGACGTGTTCCACCAGAACGAAGTGGAGCAGTCGGCCTACAACTTCGAGCACTCGAACACCGAGCTGCTGTTCGCGCAGTTCAACAATCACGAGTCCGAAGCCAAGCGCCTGATCGAGCTGCAACTGACGCTGCCGGCCTACGAGCAGATCATGAAAGCGTCGCACAGCTTCAACCTGCTGGACGCGCGCGGCGCCATCTCGGTGACCGAACGCGCCGCCTACATCGGCCGCGTGCGCGCCCTGTCGCGCCTCGTGGCGCAGGCCTACTACGATTCCCGCGAACGCCTCGGCTTCCCGATGGCCCCAGCAGCTTAAAGATTAGAACGACATGAACCAGACCCTGTTAATTGAACTGCTGACCGAAGAACTGCCGCCGAAAGCGCTGGCCAAACTGGGTGCCGCTTTCGCCTCCGGCATCGTCAACGGCCTGAAATCGCGCGACTTCCTGGAAGAAGACAGCGCCGCCACCGTGCACGCCACGCCGCGCCGCCTGGCCGTCTCCATCACCAAGGTGCGCGCCACCTCGCCGGACAAGTCGATCCGCGAAAAAGTGCTGCCGGTGCCGGTGGCGCTGGACAAGGACGGCAACCCGAGCGCGCCGCTGGCCAAGAAGCTGGCCGCGCTGGGCTTCCCCGACCTGACCGTGGCCGACCTGGAACGAGCGCAGGACGGCAAGGCCGAGAGCTTCTTCTACACCTACACCGCGCCGGGCTCGCAGCTGCTGGCCGGCGCGCAGGCCGCGCTGGAAGAATCCGTGGCCAAGCTGCCGATTCCCAAAGTAATGAGCTACCAGCGTCCGGACGGCAGCACCGTGCAGTTCGTGCGCCCCGCGCACAGCCTGATCGCGCTGCATGGCGCCGACGTGCTGCCTTTGACGCTGCTGGGCCTGACCGCGTCCAACGTGACCGAAGGCCACCGCTTCCTGACCGCACCCGGCGCGCGCAATGTAACCGTGGCCAATGCCGACGCGTACGCGTCCGTGCTGGCCGAACAGGGCAAGGTTGTGCCGGGCGTGGAAGCGCGCAAGGAAAAGATCCGCGCCTCGCTGCTGGAAAAGGCCGGCGCCGACCAGGTGCTGATGCCTGAATCGCTGCTGGACGAAGTGACCGCGCTGGTGGAATGGCCGGTGGTGTACGAGTGCCGCTTCGAGGAAGAGTTCCTCGCCGTGCCGCAGGAATGCCTGATCCTGACCATGCAGACCAACCAGAAATACTTCGCGCTGACCGACGCGGCGGGCAAGCTGCGTTCGCGCTTCCTGATCGTGTCCAACATCGAAACCGGCACGCCGGACGCCATCATCGGCGGCAACGAGCGCGTGGTGCGCCCGCGCCTGTCCGACGCCAAGTTCTTCTTCGAGCAGGACAAGAAGAAGACCCTGGAATCGCGCCTGCCGCTGCTGAAGAACGTGGTCTACCACAACAAGCTGGGCACGCAAGCCGAGCGCAGCGAGCGCGTGACCGCGCTGGCCGGCGCCATCGCGGGCAAGCTGGGGGCGGACGTGGCCCTGACCGAGCGCGCAGCGCGCCTGTCCAAGGCCGACCTGCTGACCGACATGGTGGGCGAGTTCCCTGAGCTGCAAGGCATCATGGGCACCTACTACGCGCGCCACGACGGCGAGCATGAAGACGTGGCGCTGGCCGCTTCCGAGCACTACCAGCCGCGCTTCGCGGGCGACGCCCTGCCAGCCACCGCCACCGGCACCGCCGTGGCCCTGGCCGACAAGCTGGAAACCCTGGTGGGCATCTGGGCCATCGGCCTGGCGCCGACCGGCGACAAGGACCCGTTCGCGCTGCGCCGCCACGCCCTTGGCGTGCTGCGCATGCTGATCGAGAAGCGTTTGCCGCTGTCGATTTCCGGCCTGCTGGCCGACGCCGCCAGGCAGTTCGCTTCCGTGGCCGGCTTCAAGGATCCAACCGCCGACGTGGCAGCCTTCATGCTGGACCGCCTGCGCGGCATCCTGCGCGAGCGCGGCTTCACGCCGAACGAGATCGAAGCCGTGGTTGCGCAAAATCCGGACCGCCTGGACGACATCGTGCAGCGCCTGGAGGCCGTGCAGGCCTTCGCCGCGCTGCCGGAATCGGCCTCGCTGGCCGGCGCCAACAAGCGCATCACCAACATCCTCAAGAAGAACGAAGAAGCCCTGGCGCAAACCGGCGGCGCGGGCATCAATGCCGCCCTGCTGCAGGACGCCGCCGAGAAGAGCCTGCACGCCGCCATCGTGCGCGTGCAGCCGGAAGTGGACGCCGCCTTCGCAAAAGGCGACTTCGCCGGTACGCTGAAAACGCTGGCCCAGCTGCGCGACGACGTGGACGCCTTCTTCAACGACGTGATGGTGATGGCCGAGGATGTCGCCCTGCGCAACAACCGCCTGGCGCTGCTGTCCTCGCTGCACGGCATGATGAACCGCGTGGCCGACATCTCGAAACTGGCGGCATAAGATGGGCGTCGCGATGAAGCTGATCATCCTTGATCGGGACGGCGTGATCAACCATGATTCGCCGGACTTCATCAAGTCGCCCGCCGAGTGGATCCCGGTGCCGGGATCGCTGGAGGCCATCGCCCGCCTGAACCAGGCGGGCTACCGCGTGGTGGTGGCGTCCAACCAGTCCGGCATCGCGCGCGAGTACTTCGACATGACGGTGCTCAACGCCATCCACCAGAAGATGCACATGCTGGCGCAGCAGGTGGGCGCCGAGATCGAGGCGATTTTCTTCTGCCCGCACGCGGCGGCGGACAATTGCGACTGCCGCAAGCCCAAGCCGGGCATGTTCGCCGAGATCTCCAAGCGCTACAACGTCAACCTGAAAGGCGTGCCCACCGTGGGCGATTCGCTGCGCGACCTGCAGGCCGGATTCATCAGCGGCTGCGCGCCCTACCTGGTGTTGACCGGAAAAGGTGAAAAAACCAATGCCACGGGCGGCCTGCCACCCGGTACAATGGTCTTCGCCAACCTGGCGGCCATGGTGGACCATTTGCTGAAATCCCCCGCCGCCGCCAACTGATTTGATTTTGGAGTATCGCATTGGGTAAGCCTGTACTGTTTCTGCGTTCCTTGATATTCGCCGTCGTCATGGCGATCGCCACCATCATCTGGTGCGTCGTCTGCATGCTGGCAACGCCGCTACCGTATGCCAAGCGCTACTTCGTGGTCTCGCGCTGGAATGTGTTCGTCATCTGGTGCGCCAAGGTCATTTGCGGCATCGAATACGAAATCAAGGGCTGGGAAAACTTCCCGGACGCGCCGGCCGTGGTGCTGTCCAAGCACCAGTCGGCGTGGGAGACCATCTTCCTGCTGTGCAGCCTGCCGCGCCCGCTGGTGTTCGTGTTCAAGAAAGAGATCCTCTACATTCCCTTCTTCGGCTGGGGCATCGCCGCGCTGCGCATGATTCCCATCGACCGCAAGCAGGGCAAGAACGCCTTCAAGCAGGTGGTCGCGCACGGCAAGCGCCGCCTGAAGGCAGGCCTGTGGATTATCATGTTCCCGGAAGGCACCCGCATCCCGGTGGGCCAGACCGGCAAGTACAAGAGCGGCGGCACGCGCCTGGCGATCGAGACCGGCGCCATGGTGGTGCCGATCGCGCTGAACTCGGGCGAATGCTGGCCCAAGAATTCATTTATCAAAAAGCCCGGCAAGGTGACGGTCTCCGTCGGCAAGCCGATTTCCTCGGAAGGACGCAGTCCGGACGAGCTGATGGAGCAGGTGGAACAGTGGATAGAATCAGAAATGCGCGTCATTTCGCCCCACGCCTACAGCGCTGGCTAGACGACCTGGCCACCGCCGCCAGGCCGGCCGCCAAGGCCGACGAGGGGCAGCTTGACCTGTTCGGAGAAAGCACGCCGGGCGCCGCATCGCGTCCTGCCGGTCCCGCCGCCAATGCGGCGGTGATGCATCCGCCGTCGTCCCCCATGCCCGTCCCCGCACCGTCCACCTGGCAGGCGCCGCGCCCCGCCATTGCCACACCCGCGACACCTGCTGCTTCACCCGCCGCCGCATCCCCAGCAACACCAGCCGCTCCGCCCTTCCCGACCGTTCCTGTTTCAAGGCCTGATCCTTCGGCTAACGGCGACGCGCATGCGCCGCCGAGCGCCAATCTGCTGCGCCCGCCGCCCGTGCCGGTGCCTGTGCGCGCGCCCGAGCCGCCAGCGCCGCCGGTGGACGCGCTGCCGCGCCGCCAGCTGCTGGTGGGCCAGTTCATCCTGGAATACACGCTGCGCCGCTCCACGCGCCGCTCCATCGGCTTCATGATCGACGACGACGGCCTGCGCGTGACCGCGCCCAAGCGCGTCAGCGTGGCCGAAATCGACAACGCCATCCGCGCCAAGCAGCACTGGATCATCACCAAGCTCGATGAACGGCGCGAACGGCGCGCGGCGCGGCTGGAAAAGCCGCCGGTGGCGTGGGAAGACGGCGCCGTGCTACCCTACCTGGGCGGCGAATTGAAACTGCGCCTGTACACGGCCACCCGCAACCGCACCGACTACAACGCCGACACGCGCGAGCTGCATATGGGGCTGGTGCAGGGCGCCACGGAGACCCTGCTCAAGGAGCGCGTGCGCGCATGGATGCAGCAGCAGGCCAAGGTGCTGTTCGAGCAGCGCCTGGACCTGTATGCGGCGCGGCTGGGGGTGGAATACAGCGCCTTCGCACTGACCTCGGCCGGCACGCGCTGGGGCTCCTGCACGGCGCAGCGCGTGATCCGCCTGAACTGGCGCCTGATCCACTTCTCGCTGCCGCTGATCGACTACGTGGTGGCGCACGAGTTGGCGCACATCCTGGAAATGAACCACAGCCCGCAATTCTGGGCCGCCGTCGGCCGCATCTACCCCGCCTACGACGAAGCCAAGTCCCTGCTGCGCAAGCGCGCGCAGGAACTGCCCACGCTGTTCAACTAAGCTGGCGAGCGCCTAGCAGGCGCACGATTTCGAGGATCTGAAGCTTGGCCTAAGGCGATAAACCAGGATGAGGTTGGGCGTGACGACGTACTCGCGCGTCGCTTTCACCCGCCCTTTGCGTCCAAGCTCCGGGCTACCAGCCAGCAGTGCAACTGCGCGTGAAATTTCCACATCGACGTGCAAAGCGCCCTGAGGGCTAAGCGCTGCAATGAAATCGAAAAGCTTTTCGCGGTCCCGCACTGCCTTTGCTCGCCAGCGCGGAACCATAGCTTAGCCTCCGGCCATCTTCCGTTTTAACGCAGCGCGCTTAGCGGCAAACTGGTCTTCCACTTCGGAGTGGGCAATGGTAGGAGATGTATCATCCAGGGAATCCTGGACTTGCTGGCGAAACCAGGCTTCGTAAGCAGGATCGGGAGCAAAACTGGCGCCAGCAGTGTCAACGCGAAACGCGGTAATCCCCAGGCCGTGCATGCGCGCCGCAGCCGTTTCCAACGTCGGGAACAGCTGTGCGCTTCCTCCTGGTCCAGCCAGCACGCGCCGCCCGGAGTCCATCGTCACAATGAGATGCCAGCCATTTTTCCTGCCGGTCAGCGACGCTTCGCGCAACGCATCGCGCCGGATCAGTTCAACCAGTTCTGCCTGGCTGATCGTTTCAGCAATCGTATCCATTGGCTCTCCCGCCTTGGCGCTTTAGGTTTCGAGTATAGCAAACGGCATGCATACCGCTTCGACGTGCATCAAAGCCAGCCCGCGTCGCGGGCGAGGCGGAAGGCTTCGACGCGGTTGCCGGCGTTGAGCTTGCTGATGGCTTCGGACAGGTAGTTGCGCACCGTGCCTTCGGACAGGTGCAGCTGGCGCGCGATCTCGGCGCCGCTACGGCCTTCGCCGGCCAGCCGCAGCACCTGCCGCTCCCGTTCACTCAGCGGATCCTCGCCGCCGCTCCAGCTTTCCAGCGCCAGCTCGGGCGCGATCGCGCGTCCGCCTTCGTGCACGCTGCGGATGGCGGCGGCCAGCGTTTCGGCCGGGGCGTCTTTCAGCAAATAGCCGCGCACACCGGCCGCCATGGCGCGCCGCAAATAACCCGAGCGCGCGAAAGTGGTGACGATGACGACCTTGGTGGCGGCGCCCTGATCGCGCAGCGCGGCGGCCAGCTCCAGCCCCGTCATCAGCGGCATTTCGATATCGGTCAGCACCACGTCCGGCTTGAGCGTGCCGCACAGCGCCAGCGCTTCCTGGCCGTTGCGGGCCTGGCCCACCACTTCCAGGTCGTCCTCCAGGCGCAGCAGCGCGGCCAGGGCGCCCAGCAGCAAGGCTTGGTCTTCGGCGATCAGCACACGTATCATGCGCATGCTCCCGGCGGCGTTGCCGGACCTGCGGGGTTCAACATCACTATCACGGTTTTCCTCCTTGCGCAGCGCGCTCCATTGGCAGCCGCAGCTCCAGCGACATGCCCTGTTCAAACTGCATGCCCAGCCAGCCGCCCAGCTGCGCCACGCGTTCCTGCATGCCGCGCAAGCCGTTGCCCTCCACTACCGCCCCGGCCTGCGCCGCCTTGCCGTTGTCGCTGATGCGGAACACGATCAGCCCGCCCTGCATGCCCAGGCTGACTTCGCAGTGCGTGGCCCCGGCGTGGCGCAGGATGTTGGTGACCGCTTCGCGCAAGGCCAGCGCCAGCACGTTCTCCGCCGTGGCGGGCATGGCCAGCGACGGCGCGTCCGCATGCAGCGTTACGCCCGCTGCGGACAGCGCGGCGCGGGCGCGCTCGAGCTCGTGGGTAAAGCCGGTTTCGCGGTAGCCGCTGACGGCGCTGCGCACTTCGGCCAGCGCGTGGCGCGCGCTCGCTTCGATATCCTTGATCTCGCCGCGGCAGGCGGCGGGGTCGCGGTCCAGCAGGCGGCCCGCGAGTTCGGCCTTGAGCGTAATCAGCGACAGGCTGTGGCCCAGCAAGTCGTGCATGTCGCGCGAAATGCGTTCGCGTTCGGCGATGCGCGCCATGTGCTCAACTTCCTCCTGCTTGAGCAGCAGCTGCTTGCGCGAGTTGCGCACCTGCGCGTCCATGATGGAGGCGATGCCCACCGGCGCGCCGGTGGCCAGCGTGGGAATGAGGAAGCTGAACGGCAGCTTCAGCGCCATCGCCAGGGCGGTGGCGGAAACCAGTATGGCCGCCAGGCAGGCGTAAGCCAGGCGCGGCTGGCCCAGGCGCGAGCACATGGCGGCGGAGAAGATGAAGAAGGTGCTCGCGCCGAAATTGAACGGCGACCATGCCACGCCCAGCGCGAAAGAGACCGCGATGAAGGGCGCAGCCTCGCGCCCGGTGTACCAGAAGCTGCCGAAATAGACCGGCACGAACAGGATCAAGGTCAGCGCCAGCAGGACAAACTCCAGCGCGTAGGCATCCACGTACAGGTACTTCCAGCCGAAGAATGCCAGCGACGCCACCCACAGGTAGGGCGCGCGCCCCACCTGGGGCGGTACCCATGGTCCTTCTATCCATCGCCGTATCAGCCGCATGCGTTCTCCCTATCGAATACGCTTATTGTGCCAGCAAGCGCACGTCGCTGATCTGGAATTGATAAGCGCCCGGCTTGGGGCCGGCGCTGAACGAGATCATGGTGATGGCCGCCGTGTCCACGCCCTTGAAGGCGTCCAGCGCCAGGCTCACTTCGCGCCACTCCGCCTCCGCCGTGAAAGGCTGGCTGACCGGAATATTGCCGCCCTGGCTCATGATGGAGACGCCGTAGCGCTGGCCGTCGCCGCGCACGCGGAAGCGGAGCACCTTGGCGCCGCTCAGATTGGCCGCCTGCATGGGCTGCGCGCCGGGCATGAAGGCCAGCCCCGCGAAGGGATAGGCGAAGCCGGGCGCCACGCTGGCGTCCACTTGCAGCACGCCGTCCGGGCCGTCTAGCGGCTTCAGGCTGACGGTGGATTTGCCGCCCATGAAGGCGTCGTTCGATGGCATCCAGCCGGCGCCGAAGGGGCTGGCCAGCTTGTCCTTGCTGAACAGGCTGATACGGCCGTCGGCGGGCAGCACCTGGCCCGGCGTGCCTTGCAGTTCCTGCGCCACCTTGGCGCGCTGCGCGTCGCGCAGGCCCGTCACCTGCGCGCCGTCCTTCCACACCTGGACGATGCGCCGCGTGGCGCCGATGTCGGCGCCGGGGTCGCCGTCCACCAGCAGCAGGTCGGCCTTGTAGCCTTTGGCGATGCGGCCGCGCGACGGCAGTTTGAACGCCTGCGCGGGAACCGAGGTGGCCGCCGCCAGCGCTTCGGCCGGCGTCAGCCCGGCCTGCGTGAGCGACAGCATTTCGTGGTGCAGGCTGGCGCCGTACTGCGTGCCTGCGTTGCCTGCGTCGGTGCCGGCCAGCAGCGGCACGCCCGCCTTGCGCAGCGCGGCCGTGACGGCTTTGGGCGCGGCCATCATCTGGGGCCTGGCCTGCTTGCCGTAGCCGTTGGCCAGTTCGGATTTCTGCAGCTTGTTCAGCAGCGCGGCGGCGGATGCGTCGCCGATAATGTCCGCTGCCGGCAGCCCGGCAATGCTCTCCATGACGCTGAAAGTGGGAATGACGAAGGCCTTCTTCGCGCGCGCCAGCTTGGCGAAGCTGTCCAGGTCCTGCGGCGAAATCTGCTCGCCCAGGAACAGGTGCACCAGGCCGTCCGCGCCCGCTTCCAGCGCCGTGCGGGCGTCCGCCAAGGTGCTGATGTGGACCACGGCCAGCTTGCCGCGCTTGTGCGCCGCCTCGATCAGCGCCCTCACGGTGGCCGCATCCAGCGACTGGAAGGCGCGGCCGGGGTGGCCCGCCTCCATGACGATCTTGATGAAGTAGGAGCCTTCGGCGATGCGCGCGTCTACGAAGGCTTGCGCTTCCTCGGGCTTGGTCAGCGTGGGGATGGCCATGCCGTATTCGGTGCCGTGGCCGCCGGGCGCGGTGGCCAGCGTGCCGGCCGAGTACAGGTCCGCCTGGTCGCCGTTGCTGCCTTCGCGCATGCGGCGCGTGGCGTCCTGCATGATGGAGACGCCGGTGAACATGTCGATCTGCGTGGTCACGCCGAACAGCAGCGGCAGTTCGAAATGGCGGTAGGCGTGGACGTGGGAATCGATCAGGCCGGGCAGCAGCGTACGGCCTTTGCCGTCGACGATCTTGGCGCCTGCTGGCGCAGCGCCATGGAAATCGGCATCGGCGATTTTCGCGCCTTCCACCAGCACGGAGCGGCTGGCGTGCATGCGCTCGCCGTCGAACACGCGGGCATTCTGGATCAGCCAGGTGTCGGCCCAGGCGGGCGATGAGCACAAGGCGGCGAGCAGCAATAATTGATGGCGGGATTTCATACTGGGTCTCCAGGTTGGTACGGACCCTGCGGCGGGTTACGGCCTGCCGGCCTAACCCGCCCTACGGGGCGATGAGTGCCTCGAGTATGGATTTTTTTATATCGCCGCACCAGCGCAAACTGACACCAGTTGGGGATGACAAATGTCAGGCGTGCGCTTCCTGGGACAGCAGGGCCGGCAGCAAGGCCAGCGTGCGCTGGGTGGCGCCCCGGTGCTGGTTGGCGAAGCCTTGCGCGCTGTGGCCCATGGCGGTGCGGGCGACGTCGTCGCGCAGCAGGCCGGCGGCTTGCTGCATCAGGTCTTCGGCGCTGGCGATGCGGGCGGCGCCGCCTGCTTCCACGGCCTGCTCGGTCACCAGCGCGAAGTTGAAGGTGTGCTCGCCGATCAGCACCGGCTTGCCCAGCGCGGCGGCTTCGATCAGGTTCTGGCCGCCCAGCGGCTGCAGGCTGCCGCCGATAAAGGCCAGATCGCAGACGGCGTAGTAGGCGAACATTTCTCCCATGGAGTCGCCCAGCAGGACTTGCGTGGCAGCGGCCACGCCGGCGCCGGGCTGCGCCAGCGCGCTGCGGCGCTGCACGGACAGGCCCCGCGCCGACACCATCTGCTCCACTTCATCGAAACGCTGGGGATGGCGCGGGACCAGCAGCAGCAAGGTCTCCGCCGGCAGCGTGCCGGCCGCCAGCGCGGCGCGGAAGGCGTCCAGTATCGGTTCCTCTTCGCCTTCGCGCGTGCTGGCGCACAGCATGACGGGCCGCGCGCCATGGGCGCCGATCTGCGCGCGCAGGCCTGCGCCCACGGCCAGCGCGGCGGCGGGCACCACCACGTCGAACTTGATGCTGCCGGTGACGGCCACCTGCTGCACGCCCAGCGAACGCACGCGTTCGGCGTCCGCATCGGTCTGCGCGGCCACCAGGGTGATGCCGCGCGCGGCCTGCGCCATCAGCGTGCCCAGTTTCTTGGCCTTGCGCAGCGAGCGCTCGGACAGGCGGGCGTTGGCCAGCACCACAGGCACGCCGGCCTTGCCGCACTCGGCGATCAGCGTGGGCCAGACTTCGGTTTCCATCAGTATGCAGATGCGCGGTTCGAAGTGGCGGATGAAGCGGCGCACCATGGTGATGGTGTCATACGGCAGATAGGCCTGCGCCAGGCGCGCGCCGTGCTTGCCGAACAGCTGCTTGCCGGTGGCGCGGCCGGTCGGCGTCATATGCGTCATGACGATGCGGCTGCGCGGATATTCCTTCAGCAGCGCGTCCACCAGCGGCTCGGCGGCGCGCGTCTCGCCCACCGACACGGCGTGCACCCAGATGGTGTGCGGCTCGTCGTTGGCGGCGCGCGGACGGTAGACGGCCAGCCGTTCATTCCAGTGCTCGCGGTAGCCCGCTTCCTTGCGCCCGCGCCACCACAGGCGGCCCAGCACCAGCGGCATGGCCAGCCACCATATCAGGGAATAGAGTCTCAGCATGTCAGTGCGCGGAAAGCAGAGAGCGCGCGGCGGCCAGCACTTCGGCCACGGACGGCGGCGTGCCGCGGTCGCCCAGGTTGATGATCTTGGGCGACCAGTTGCCCTCGGTTTTCCACCGCGGCGAGTCGGCGTAGATTTCCACCGTCGGCGTGGTGAAGGCGGCCGCGATGTGGGTCAGGCCGGTGTCCACGCCCACGGCCAGCGCCGCGTGGCGGGCCAGCAGCACCGCGTCCGCCATGGACAGCTTGGGCAGCACGCGCGCGTTGGGCAGGCTGGCGGCCAGCGCTTCGGCTTCGGCCTTTTCTTTCGCCGAGCCCCAGGGCAGCAGTATGGTCATGGGAGCCAGCGCGGCGCCCAGTTCTATCCAGCTGGCCGGCGCCCACTTCTTGGCGTCGCGCGCGGTGCCGTGGAAGTAGACCACATACGGCCCGGCCGGCATCCAATCGGGACGCGGATCGGACGGCGACACGGCAGGCAGGCCGAAGTCGGCCGGGGTGTTCGCGTCGTAGCCCAGCGCCGCGCCCACCACCAGGCGGCCGCGCGCAACGGCGTGCGTGCGCGGGTCGAGCGGAATGCTTTTGGTGTGGAAGAAGCGCGATATGCCTTCGTAGCCCGAGCCTTCGCTGCCGTTGGCCAGGCCCACCTTCTGCCCGCCCTTCACCACGCGGGCAGCGCCCATGATGATGCCGGTCTTGAGCAGGCCCTGGGTGTCGAACACGAAATCGTACTGCTCGGCGCGCAGCGTGCGGAAGAAGGCTTTGATCTCGGCGCGCGTTTCCGGCTTGCCCAGGCTCTTGCGCCAGCGCCGCAGCGCGAACGGGATGATGTTGCGCACCCTTCCGTTCAGCCGCACCAGGCTCACGTAGCCCTCCTCCACCACCCAGTCGATCTGCGCGTCCGGATAATGGCGCGCAATATCGGCCACGATGGGCATGTTGTGCAGCACGTCCCCCAGGGAGGAGACGCGCACCAGCAGAATTTTCATCGTGCTTTAGTGCTTTAGTAAGGCAGCTCGGCGTCCGGCTTGGCGGCCAGGATCACGCGCTTGAATTCGCCCTGGATGCGCGCCAGCGCTTCCGGGGTTTCGGCTTCGAAGCGCATCACGATCACCGGCGTGGTGTTCGAGGAGCGCGCCAGGCCGAAGCCGTCCGCGTATTCCACGCGCAGGCCGTCGATGGTGATGATGCGCTCATTGCCGGGGAACTTGGCGTCGCTGCGCAGCTTGTCCATGACGATGAAGTTCTCGCCTTCCTTCAGGTGCAGGTGCAGCTCGGGCGTGCTGTCCGACTGCGGCAGGGAGTTCAACAGCGCCGACGGGTCGGCTTCGCGGGTCAGGATCTCCAGCATGCGCGCGCCCGAGTACAGGCCGTCGTCGAAGCCGTACCAGCGGTCCTTGAAGAAGATGTGGCCGCTCATTTCGCCGCCCAGCGGGGCGCCGGTTTCCTTCAGCTTGGCCTTCACCAGCGAGTGGCCGGTCTTGTACATCAACGGCACGCCGCCGCTCTTTTCGATGAACGGGGCAAGGTGGCGCGTGCACTTCACGTCGTACAGGATCTGTTCGCCCGGATGGCGGGTCAGCACGTCCTGCGCGAACAGCATCATCTGGCGGTCCGGGTAGATGATCTGGCCGTCCTTGGTGACGATGCCCAGGCGGTCGCCGTCGCCGTCGAAGGCCAGGCCGATTTCGGCGTCGGTCTCTTGCAGCGCGCGGATCAGGTCCTGCAGGTTCTCGGGGTGGGCAGGATCCGGGTGGTGGTTGGGGAAGGTGCCGTCCACTTCACAGAACAACTCCACCACTTCGCAGCCCATGCCACGATACAGGTCGCCCGCGAAGGCGCCGGCCACGCCGTTGCCGCAGTCGACCGCGATTTTGATCGGACGCGCGATCTTCACGTCGCCGATGATGCGCGCCAGGTACTCGGCGCGGATGTCGTAGGTGCTGTAGGCGCCCGGCACGGCCGCCACCTTGCCGGCATTGGCCAGGATGGATTCGTACAGGCCGGTGATGGCTTCGCCGTGGATGGCTTCGCCCGCCAGCACCATCTTGAAGCCGTTGTAGTCCGGCGGATTGTGGCTGCCGGTCACCATGATGCCCGAATTGGCGTTCAGCACATTGGTGCCGAAGTACACCATCGGGGTGGCCACCACGCCCAGGTCGATCACGTCCACGCCGGCCGACTGCAGGCCTTGCGCCAGCGCGGCGGTCAGCTCGGGGCCGGACAGGCGGCCGTCGCGGCCGATGACCACGCTGCGCTCGCCCTTGGCGGCGGCGGCCAGGCCGAAGGCGTGGCCGATTTGTTTAGCGACGCCGGCGTCCAGTGTTTTGCCGATGATGCCGCGGATGTCGTAGGCTTTGAAGATCGATTTAGACAGGGAGACCATAGAGATTTCGGAAGTTTAATAAAAAAGCGGCCCGCACAAGTGCGGGCACATCATTGTCAGTATAACCTGTAACGGGGGCGCCAAGCGCCCCGGGGCGTCAGATACGCAGGCCGTCCAGCGCCTTGCCGGAATCCACCCACTCTTTGACCCACTTGGGCTGGCGGCCGCGGCCGGTCCATTGCTGCGAGCTGTCGGCCGGATTGCGGTAGCGCGCGGCCACCGAACCGGTTTTAGGACGCACCGCGCCGCCGATCAGGTCTTTCACCGGCACGCCAACGGATTGCGCAATCGCCAATATCTGTTCGCGGGCTTTCGCCAGGTCTTCGCTTTCGCGTTTCTTTAATTCGCGCTCCAGCTGTTTTTGCAGATCGCGCAATTGAGCCGAAGACAGATTCGTCAGATCCATAACTTTATCCTTTGGTGGTTGGGTAAATGATTCTGATCGAAATATACTACAAAATGACAAATTTTCTAGTGTTTCTTGTGCCGTATCATCCAGCGCGGCGCTTTAAATCGCACGATGCGCGCATATAACCAGATGTAGCTGGTCATAAACAACAAGCAGAAGACCATCAGCACCCAGGTATGGCGCCAAAACATGGTGGCGGGAATAACCGCCATCAATGAAAACATCCACAGATAAGGCGAGGTCAATGAATTGCGGCGCAATAAAGCGCGGCCTTCCTTGCGGCCCACCGCCCATTGCACTATGCGGCGGAATATCAGGCTGTGCAAATGTATGCCGTCCGGCATGGTGGGCGATTTGCCCCGGACAAACATGCGGCGATAAGCCGAAAACAGCGTTTCAAAAGCCGGATAAATCAGCAGCAGCGCCGCATACCAGGTGGACACTTGCGGGTTGCGCACCACCAGCAGCAGCGCCAGCTCGCCTAGCATAAAGCCGATAAAGTAGGCGCCGCCGTCGCCCAGGAAGATCAGGCCGACCGGATAGTTCCACACCAGGAAACCGGCGGTGGCGCCGGCCACCATCAGGGCCGCCACCAGCACGAACATATCGTTGACCTGCAGCGCCACATAGCCCAGCGAGAGCAGCATGCAGATAGTCACCACGCTGGCCAGGCCATTAAAGCCGTCAATAATATTAATGGCGTTGGCAATACCGGCCACGGCCAGCACGGAAAGCGGCAGCGCCAGCCAGATATACGGCAGCGCCCATACCGAGAATGGCCAATCGATGCGGTCCAGGCGCGCGTCGAGCAGGAAATAAGCCAGCAAGGCCGCTATCATGGTCAGCAGCAGGCGGCGCATGGGGCTGACCCGGCCCGTATAATCTTCCACAATGCCGCCGGCGAAAGCGATGAAGGCGCAGGCCATCAGCGACATCATCCAGCTGGTCATGGCCGGCACCCGCCAAATGGAGATGCACGCGCTTATTGCGACGGCAAAGAATATCGACAGCCCGCCGATACGGGCCACCGAATGCGCATGGTTTTTCTGTACGCCGCCGAAATCCAAATCCAGCGCTGGTCCGTGTAATTTCGCTTCTTTAATGACCAGCAAGGTCAGCAGCGCGGACGCAATAAAGCTCACTAAGAATGAAAACATTATTATTTATCAATACAAGATTCCGGAGCGCGTGGTAATCCGCAATACGGCAAGCCCGGCGGAAAGGCCGGGCGCGGCAGGATTCTAACAAATACCGCCGCACACCATGCCGGCGCTTACCATTCGATACATACGCCGGCCGCCGGCCCTAGCGCATGCACAGCGCCAGCGCCTCGCGCCAGTGCGGCAGCTGGACCAGCTGCTGCACCAGGCGCTGCGAGGACAGCACCGAGTAGTGCGGCCGCCGCGCCGGCACCGGATACTCGGCGCTGGTGATGGGCTGCAGCCGGCATGCTATGCCGGCCTGCTCGATGATGGCCTGGGTGAACTCGAACCAGGTGGTCTGCCCCTGGCTGCTCAGGTGGTAGATGCCGCCGTGCTGTTCCCACCACGGCTGCTGCCCGTCCGCCCCGCCCGCCGCAGCCTTGGCCAGCACCAGCGCGGTGGCGTCGGCAATGGTGCGGCTCCAAGTGGGCGCGCCGTGCTGGTCCGCCACGATGCGCAGCTCGTCGCGTTCGCGCGCCAGCTTCAGCATGGTGAGCAGGAAATTCTTGCCGCGCATGCCGTACACCCAGCTGGTGCGGAAGATCAGGTGGCGCACGCCGGAGGCGGCAATGGCCTGCTCGCCGGCCAGCTTGCTGGCGCCATACACGTTGATGGGGCCGGTGGCGTCGGTCTCCACGCGCGGCGCGGGATCGCCGCCGGGGAAGACATAGTCGGTGGAATAATGCACCAGGGCCGCGCCCAGTTTCCTGGCCTCCTCGGCCATTACGCCGGGCGCCTCGGCGTTGATGCGGAAGGCCAGTTCCGGCTCGCTTTCCGCCTTGTCCACCGCCGTGTAGGCGGCCGGATTGACGATGAGGCCAGGCTGCACCTCGCGGATGACGGCGCGCACCTGGTCCAGGTCGGCCAGGTCCATGCGGCTGCGGTCCACCGCCACCACCTGGCCCAGCCCCTGCAGGCTGCGCTCCAGCTCGTAGCCCACCTGGCCGCTGCAGCCGGTCAGCAGGATTTTCATGGGAACACTTCCGCCTGCGCCAGCGGCACGCCGGCCCTGTCCTTGGCCGACAGCAGCGGTTCGCCGTCCAGCGGCCACGCCACGCCCACGGCGGGATCGTTCCAGATCACCGAGCGCTCGAACTCGGGCGCCCAGTAGTCGGTGGTCTTGTACTGCACTTCGGCCATGTCGCTGGTGACGGTGAAGCCGTGCGCAAAGCCCGGCGGCACCCACAGCTCATGCTTGTTCTCGGCCGACAGCACCACCCCGTGCCAGCGCCCGAAAGTGGGCGAGCTGCGGCGGATGTCCAGCACCACGTCGAAAATGGCGCCGGCCGTCACCCGCACCAGCTTGCCCTGCGCCTGCTGGATCTGGTAATGCAGGCCGCGCAGCACGCCCTTGGCCGAGCGCGAGTGGTTGTCCTGCACGAAGCTGGCCTGCACGCCGGTCAATTCGGCGAAACGGCGCGCGTTGAAGCTTTCGTAGAAGTAGCCGCGCGCGTCGCCGAACACGGTCGGTTCGATCAGCAGCACGCCCTGCAGCGGGGTGGCCGAGATTTTCATCGGGAAATTACCTTATCGTCCAGGATGCCCAGCAGATATTGACCATAGTTGTTTTTCTTCAGCGGCTCGGCCAGCGCGCGCAGCTGGTCGGCGCTGATGTAGTTGCGGCGGTAGGCGATCTCCTCCGGGCAAGCCACTTTCAGGCCCTGGCGCTTTTCGATGGTGGCGATGAATTGCGACGCGTCGAGCAGCGAATCGTGGGTGCCGGTGTCCAGCCAGGCCATGCCGCGCCCCAGCACTTCCACCGTCAGCTGCTGCGCTTCCAGGTAGGCGCGGTTGACGTCGGTGATCTCCAGCTCGCCGCGCGCGGAAGGCTTGATGCCGGCCGCGATATCGCACACCTGGCTGTCGTAGAAATACAGGCCGGTGACGGCATAGCTCGACTTGGGCTGGGCCGGCTTTTCCTCGATGCTGACCGCCTGCTGCTGGTCGTTGAACTCGACCACGCCGTAGCGCTCCGGATCATGCACGTGATAGGCAAACACGGTGGCGCCCTCGGTGCGCGCATTGGCGCTGCGCAGCACGCCTTCCAGCGTGGCGCCGTAGTAGATGTTGTCGCCCAGGATAAGCGCGGACGGCGAGTCGCCCACGAAGTCGCGGCCGATGATGAAGGCTTGCGCCAGGCCGTCCGGCGTCGGCTGCACGGCGTAGCTCAGCTCGATGCCCCACTGGCTGCCGTCGCCCAGCAGCTCCTTGAAGCGCGGCGTGTCCTGCGGCGTGGAGATGATGAGGATCTCGCGTATGCCGGCCAGCATCAGCGTGGTCAGCGGATGGTAGATCATCGGCTTGTCGTAGATCGGCAGCAGCTGCTTGGAGATGCTCATGGTGACCGGATACAGCCGGGTTCCCGAGCCGCCGGCCAGGATAATGCCTTTGCGGGTTTTCATTGCAGTGCTCATTGCGCGCCGTCCCGGTTGAAGTAATTGGTTGCCACCCAGTTGGCGTAGCCGCCGGACTGCACGTCCGCCACCCAGGCCTGGTTGTCGAGATACCACTGCACGGTTTTCTTGATGCCGGTCTGGAAGGTCTCGGCCGGTTTCCAGCCCAGTTCCCGCTCCAGCTTGCGCGCGTCGATGGCGTAGCGGCGGTCGTGGCCGGGACGGTCTTTGACGAAGGTGATCTGGTCGCGGTAGCTGCCTGCCGCCTTGGGCTTGAGCTGGTCCAGCATGTCGCACAGGGTGTGGACCACGTCCAGGTTGGCCATTTCGTTCCAGCCGCCCACGTTGTAGGTCTCGCCCAGGCGGCCCGCTTCCAGCACACGGCGGATGGCCGCGCAGTGGTCGCTCACATACAGCCAGTCGCGCACCTGCTGGCCGTCGCCGTAGATGGGCAGCGGCTTGCCGGCCTGCGCATTGGCGATAATCAGCGGGATCAGCTTCTCGGGGAAGTGATACGGACCGTAGTTGTTGGAGCAGTTGGTGGTCAGCGTGGGGAAGCCGTAGGTGTGGTGGTAGGAGCGCACCAGGTGGTCCGAGGCGGCCTTGGAGGCCGAGTAAGGGCTGTTCGGCGCGTAGGCCGTGGTTTCGCTGAAGGGCGCGTCGTCCGGACCCAGGGTGCCGTAGACCTCGTCGGTGGACACGTGCAGGAAGCGGAACGCGGCGCGCTCGGTTTCCGGCAGCTCGTTCCAGTGGCTGCGCGACGCTTCGAGCAGGCTGAACGTGCCGTTGATATTGGTCTGGATAAATTCGCCGGGACCGTGGATGGAACGGTCCACATGGCTTTCCGCCGCAAAATGCACAATCGCGCGCGGCTTGTGGGTGCGCAGCAATTCCAGCACCTGGGCCTGGTCGCAGATATCGCCGCGCACAAACACGTGGCGGCTGTCGCTCTTCAGCGTGGCCAGGTTATTCAAATTACCGGCATACGTCAGCTTGTCGAAATTAAGGACAGGCTCATCGGATTGCGCCAGCCAGTCAAGTACAAAGTTGGAGCCGATAAAGCCCGCACCGCCTGTAACAAAAATCATTTAGCATCCCGCACTGAGCGTTAAATTAGTCGTAGGCATGATTTTATGTGAAACTCGCCGGATTCCGCGAGAAATTAGCGCTCCTTACAATTAATTTATTTCCTTAATCGCAACATCCATGAAAACCTATGTGATTGGCGACCTGCAAGGCTGCCACGAGCAGACTGTCGCCCTGGTCGAGCGCATCCTGGCGCAGGAATCGGCCACCGGCGCGCTGGCGCCCTCCATCCTGTTCACCGGCGACCTGATCAACCGTGGCCCGGACTCGCTGGCCACGCTGCGCTATGTGCATGCGCTGGCGGTGGCCAGCGACGGCCGCATCGACACCGTGCTGGGCAACCACGACCTGCACCTGCTGGCGGTGGCCAACGGCATCCGCCCCGCCTCCGGCTCGGACACGCTGGAGCACATCCTGGAAGCGCCGGACGGCGCGGCGCTGCTGGACTGGCTGCGCACGCGGCCCATGGCCCTGCAGCGCGGCCGCCACCTGCTGGTGCACGGCGGCGTGCTGCCGCAGTGGGACGCGCAGCAGGTGATGGAACTGGCCGGCGAAGTGGAAACGGCGCTGCGCGGCCCCGGCTGGACCGGCTTCCTGGCGCAGATGTACGGCAACCAGCCGGACGCCTGGCGCGACGACCTGCAAGGCCCGGCGCGGCTGCGCTGCATCGTCAACGCGCTGACGCGGCTGCGTTTCTGCAGCATGGACGGCGTGATGGACTTCAAGCAGAAGGAAAGCGCCAAGGCCGACCCGGCCAGCGGCCTGATGCCGTGGTTCGAGGTGCCGGGCCGCCGCACGCAGGACGTGACGGTGGTGTTCGGCCACTGGTCCGCGCTGGGGCTGATGCTCACGCCCAACCTGATCGCGCTCGACACCGGCTGCGTGTGGGGCGGCTACCTGTCGGCCGTATGCCTGGACGACAGGACGCTGATGCAGGTGCAGTGCCCGGAATACCGCGAGCACGCCGGCAAGAAGTAGGGCGGGTTAGCGCTGCGCGCGTAACCCGCCGGGCTCCGCCGCAATGCCCAGCCCGGCCGAGACCGCGTCATGCGCGGCCTGCGCCAGGTCGCGGCGGTGGGCGCCGGTGGCGTCCATGGCTGGCAGAAAGCGCAGGCGCGCACGCACCGGCGGGCCGCGCAGGATGGCCAGCACGCTCTCGGCAAAGGTGGTCTCACCGATAAAGTCCACATCCGGATGGTGGCCGCCGGCTGCGTCCGCATAGCTGAGCGCAAGCGGCTGCACCATCACCTTGGCGTCCACCGCCGCCTCGAACAGATTGGCGTGGAAAGGCAGCAGCGTGCCCTGCGGCGCCGTGGTGCCCTCGGGGAAGAAGGCCACGCGCTCGCCCGCCTGCAGGCTGTGCACCAGGCCCTTGAAGATATTGCGCAGGTCGCGCTTGCTGCCGCGCGAGATAAACACCGTGCCCGCCTTCTCCGCCAGCCAGCCGGCCAGCGGCCAGGAGCGGATCTCCGCCTTGGCCACGAAGCGGCAGGGATAGAGCGCGTCGACCACGAAGATATCGAGCCAGGACACGTGGTTGGCCACGATCATGGCGTGCTCCAGCGGCGGCGCGCTGTCCGGCGCCAGCTCCACCGTCACATTGAAGATGGCCAGCAAGGAACGCGACCAGCGCCGGATATGGCGGTTGCGCGCCTCCAGGCCTATCCAGGGAAAGATGGTGGCGCACACCGTCATGCCGTACAGCACGTGCAGCACCACCCGCAGCAAGCGGTAAATAAGCAAAATGTTCACACCTTAAGACGGGGTCAGTTCTACCATCGCGTCATGCCGCAAAGCATGACGCGATGGTAGAACTGACCCCAAACTGAAAATGACAAAAAACGGGCGGAGCGCGCGGGCGGGCGGCGTGCCTAGCGGGCGTTGCGCTGGTAGGCGATGCGGCCGGCGACGATGGTGGCCTGCACCTGGCCCGACAGCTCGTAGCCGAGGAAGGGCGTGTGCTTGCCCTGGCTGGCCAGCGCGCTGCCTTGCACGGTCCAGCGCGCGGCCGGGTCGAAGATGCAGACGTCGGCCACGCTGCCCACGGACAGCTGGCCGGCGTTCTGGCCACGGTCCAGGCCGGAAACGCGCGCGGCGTCGGCGCTGATGCGGCTGATGGCCAGCGCCAGCGCGCCGCCCTCGCCCACGCCCGGCTGGGCGGCGGCGTAGTCGTCGGCCCATTTCAGCGCCAGCGACAGCAGCAGTTCCAGGCCGGTGGCGCCCGGCGATGCTTCGCCGAAAGGCAGCAGCTTTTCGTCGTCGTCCACCGGGGTGTGGTCGGAGCAGATGGCGTCCACGGTGCCGTCCAGCAGGCCGGCGCGGATGGCGTCGCGGTCGCGCTGGGCGCGGAACGGCGGCGTCACGCGCGCGTTGGAATCGAAGAAACCGATGTCGGCGTCGGTCAGGTGGATGTGGTGGGCGCCGACGTCGCAGCTGACCGGCAGCCCTTCGGCCTTGGCCGCGCGCACCAGTTCCAGGCCGGCGGCCGAGGAGATGCGGCACAGGTGGACGCGCGCGCCGGTGCTGCGCATCAGTTCGAAGATGGTGTGCAGGGCGATGGTCTCGGCCATCACCGGCACGCCGGACAGGCCCAGGCGCGACGCCAGCGGGCCGCTGTGGGCCACGCCGCCGCGGCCGATATGCGCGTCCTGCGGGCGCAGCCAGACCGTGTAGTCGAAGGTCTTGGCGTATTGCAGCGCGCGCAGCAGCACGGTGGTGTCTTCCACCGGCACTTCGGCCTGCGAGAAGCCGATGCAGCCGGAGCCGGTCAGCTCGGCCATCTCGGTGATGGACTGGCCTTTCAGGCCCATGGTGAGCGCGCCCAGCGGGTGCACGTGGGCCTGGTTCAGGCGGCGCGCGCGGTGCTTGAGCATTTCCACCAGGCCGGGCTCGTCGAGCACGGGGTCGGTGTCGGGCGGGCACACCAGGCTGGTGACACCGCCTTGCATGGCGGCCTGCATTTCCGATTCCAGCGTGGCCTTGTACTCGTAGCCCGGCTCGCGCAGGCGCGCGGACAGGTCGACCAGGCCGGGGGCGACCACCAGGCCGCTGGCGTCGAAGCTCTGCCCGGCACTGAAGCCTGCGGGCGCCTGGCCCACGCCGGCGATCTTGCCGTCTTCAATGTAGAGGTCCTGCACGCTGTCCACGCCGTTGGCCGGGTCGATCACGCGGCCGTTCTTGATTACCAGTTTCATTCCTTCGCCCCTGCCAAAATACTCATCACCGCCATGCGGACTGCAATACCGAACGTGACCTGCGGCAGTATCACCGCTTGCGGGCCGTCGGCCACGGCGGAGTCGATCTCCACGCCGCGGTTCATCGGGCCGGGGTGCATGACGATGGCGTCCGGCTTGGCCAGCGCCAGGCGCTCGGGCGTGAGGCCGTAGTTCTTGAAGTATTCCTGCGCCGACGGCAGCAGCGCGCCGTTCATGCGCTCGTTCTGCAGGCGCAGCATGATGATCACGTCCACGCCTTTCAAGCCTTCGTCCATATTGGTGAAGGTGCGCACGCCCATCTGCTCCAGGCCGCCCGGCAGCAGCGTGTGCGGGCCGATGGCGCGCACTTCGGGCACGCCCAGCGTGGTCAGCGCGTGGATGTCGGAACGGGCCACGCGGCTGTGCAGGATGTCGCCCACGATGGCCACCGTCAGCTTGGTGAAGTCCTTCTTGTAGTGGCGGATGGTGTACATGTCCAGCAGGCCCTGCGTGGGGTGCGCGTGGCGGCCGTCGCCCGCGTTCACCACGTGCACGTGGTGCTGCTTGTGGTCGTTGAGGTGCTTGGCGATCAGGTAGGGCGCGCCGGACTGCGAGTGGCGCACCACGAACATGTCGGCGTGCATGGCCGACAGGTTGTCGATGGTGTCGAGCAGGGACTCGCCCTTGCTGGCCGAGGAGGCCGAGATGTTCAGGTTGATCACGTCCGCCGACAGGCGCTTGGAGGCGATCTCGAAGGTGGTGCGGGTGCGCGTGGAGTTCTCGAAGAACAGGTTGAACACGCTCTTGCCGCGCATCAGCGGCACCTTCTTCACTTCGCGGTCGGACACGCCGACGAAGGAGGACGCGGTGTCCAGGATGTGGTTGACGATGGACTTGGGCAGCCCTTCGATCGACAGCAAGTGCTGCAGCTCGCCGTGTTTGTTCAGTTGCGGATTAAGCATGGTCGTTTTCGATGGTAAGCGTGAATTGTCCGGCCTCGGTGCGCTTGAGCACCAGGGCCTGCCCGGCCGGCACGGCGACTTTGGCGGCGACGAAGTCGGCGGCCACGGGCAGCTGGCGCTCGCCGCGGTCGACCAGGGCGGCCAGCATGATCTTGGCCGGACGGCCGTAGTCGAACAGCTCGTTGATGGCGGCGCGGGTGGTGCGGCCGGTGTAGAGCACGTCGTCCACCAGCAGCAGCGTGGCGCCGGCCACGTCGAAGCCGATCTGGGTGGGCTTCACTTCGGCCGGCAGGCCCTTCTTGGCGAAGTCGTCGCGGTAGAAGGACACGTCCAGCACGCCGCAGCGCGCGGACAGGCCCAGGTCGGCGGCCAGCCGTTCGGCCAGCCAGGCGCCGCCCGAGTGGATGCCGACGATGGCCGGTTCGTGGGCGTCGGCCAGGCCGGCTTTCACCTGCTGCAGCAGCTCGGCGTACAGCGCTTCCGCATCGAGTGCGGAAGGCGCGGTGGAGTTAGTTGGAAGGGACATATTCGTCAAAGTATTGTTGCAGAATGATGGAGGCGGCGCGGTCGTCGATGACCTCCCCGCGCTTGGCCGAAATGACGGCCGACGAGTAGCGCTCGTCGACCAGCACCACCGGCAGGCTGAAGCGGCCGTGGAGCTGGTTGGCGAACTTGCGGCAGCGCGCGGTCATGTCGTGCGCGGTGCCGTCCGGATGGCTGGGCAGGCCGACCACGAACAGGGTGGGCTCCCATTGCTGGATCAGGGCGGCGATCTCGCCGAAGCGGGCGTCGTTGCCGATGCTGGAAATGACGGCCAGCGGCGAGGCGGTGCGCAGCACGCTGTTGCCGATGGCAACGCCGATGCGCTTGATGCCGAAATCAAAGCCGAGGATGGTGTCGAGTTTCTCCACGCTCAGCACCGCATCAGGCGTGGCCCGCTTCGGACGCGAGCATCAGCGGGTCGAAGCCGAGCAGTTTCATGGCGGCGAAATAGCGCTCCTCCACCGGCAGCTCGAACAGGATGTGCGCGTCGGCGCCCACCGTGAGCCAGCCGTTGCGGCTGATTTCGTCCTCCAGCTGGCCCGGGCTCCAGCCCGAGTAGCCGATGGACACCAGCATGCGCTCCGGGCCGTTGCCGCGCGCCACCGCTTCCAGCACGTCGATGGAGGTGGTGAAGGCCACGTCGTCGGTCACGGTGAGCGAGGACGAGTAGCGCGCGCCGGGCGTGTGCAGCACAAAGCCGCGATCGTCCTGCACCGGGCCGCCGAACATGATGGGTTCATCGACGATAGCCGGGGCCAGGTCGGAGGCCGGTTCCAGGTCGATGCGCTCGAACAGCACCTGCATGGTCATGTCGGTGGGTTTGTTGATGACCACGCCAAGCACGCCGTTTTCGTTGTGCTCGCACACATAGACGACGGTGCCGCCGAAAACGGGGTCTTGCATGGATGGCATGGCGATCAGGAAGTGGTTCGCCAGATTCAGTGCGGCGCTGTCCCTGGCTGCCACGGGCGCCAAAGGGTCATCGGACTCCGGGCGGCGGCCGGGAGCGGGCAGAGCGTGACCAGCTTTAGTTTTCTTCATACGCGTTGCTCTCTCTGCTGGGCTGCGGGTGTTCTTTTATAATGGTTCAGGCCATAGTTTACTATGAAACGCGCCGCAGCCACGTTGCGGCCACCCCGGGCAACGTCCCGCAAGGCCATTAAATCGATAAAACATGACAAAAAGCACCACCCTGGTCTGGTTCCGGCGCGATCTGCGCGCTTTCGACCATGCCGCCTTGCACCATGCCTTGCAGCGCAGCGCGCGCGTCCATTGCGTCTTCATTTACGACAAAACCATCCTGGACGGCCTGCCGCGCGCGGACCGGCGGGTGGAATTCATCCACGCCTGCGTGGCGGAGCTGGCGGCTGAGCTGCGCCAGATGGGCGGGCACCTGATAGCCCGGCACGCGGTGGCGGAGCAGGAGATTCCGCGCCTGGCGGCCGAGCTGGGGGTGGACGCGGTCTACGCCAGCCATGACTACGAGCCGGCAGCCATCGCGCGCGACGAGGCCGTGGCCAAGGCGCTGGCGGCGGATGCGCGGCCCTTCTTCACCTTCAAGGACCAGGTAGTGTTCGAAAAGCGCGAGGTGCTGTCGCAGTCCGGCACGCCGTTTTCGGTGTTCACGCCATACAAGAATGCGTGGCTGAAGAAGATGCTGGCCGAGCCGGAGTGCCTGGCCGCGCTGCCGGTCGAGCCGCTGGCGGCCCATTTCGCGCCGCCGCCCTCCTCCGCCGAGCTGGCCGCCCCGGCGCCTACGCTGGAGCAGCTGGGCTTTGAGCGCACCAACCTGGCGGAGCTGAAGATCCCTGCCGGGATGAGCGGCGGCGCGCAGCTGTTCGACGATTTCCTGTCCCGCGTGGCGGATTACGGCACGGCGCGCGACTATCCGGCGGTGAAGGGGCCGTCCTATTTGTCGCTGCATCTGCGCTTTGGCACGGTGTCGATACGGCACCTGGTGCGCACAGTGTCCGAGCTGTCCGCGCGCGGACTGGCGGGCGAAGGCGGCGCGGTGTGGCTGTCGGAGCTAATCTGGCGCGAGTTCTACATGATGATCCTGTATCACCATCCGCATGTGGTGGGGGCGTCGTTCAAGCCCGCCTACGACGCCATCGCGTGGGAGACCGGGCCGGAAGCGGACGAGTTGTTCGCGGCCTGGTGCGAGGGCCGCACCGGCTATCCGCTGGTGGACGCGGCCATGCTGCAGCTGAACCGCACCGGCTATATGCACAACCGCCTGCGCATGGTGACGGCGTGCTTCCTGATCAAGGACCTGGGCATAGACTGGCGCCGGGGCGAGGCTTACTTTGCGCAGCATTTGAACGACTTTGATTTGTCGGCCAACAACGGCGGCTGGCAGTGGGCGTCGTCTTCCGGGTGCGATGCGCAGCCCTATTTCCGCATATTCAATCCGGTGACGCAGTCGGAGAAGTTTGACGGCGAGGGGAAATTCATCAAGCGCTATCTGCCGCAACTGGCTCAGCTCAGCCATAAGGAAATCCATGCGCCGTGGACCGTGCCGCGCATGCTGCTGGCGGACAAAGGCGTGCGGCTCGGCGATAACTATCCCGAGCCGCTGGTGATGCACGACGAGGCGCGCAAGCGCACGCTGGAACGCTACGCAGTGGTGAAGGCGACATAGGCGGAGCATGGCGGGTTACGGCTTCGCCTAACCCGCCCTACGCCTGCCACGATTTCGGCATATCACGTGGCATGGCTGCCACGATTTTGTCATATCACATGGCATTGCTGCCACGATTTCGTCATATCACGTAGGGCGGGTTAGCCGCCAGGCGTAACCCGCCGCTGGTCCGCCAGCAGCCCCTCGATTGCCCCCAGCAGCACCGGCTCCTGGAAAGGCTTGCCGAAATAGGCGTTCACACCCAGCTGCATGGCGTAATTGCGGTGCTTGTCCGCACTGCGCGAGGTGATCATGATGATGGGGATGTCCCTGGTGCGCTCGTCCCCGCGCACATTGCGGGTCAGGTCGAAACCGTCCATGCGCGGCATTTCGATATCGACCAGCATCAGGTCCGGACGGCTTTCCTGCATCTGCTCCAGTGCGTCCTGGCCATCCTTGGCCAGCAGCACGCGGTAGCCTTCTCGCTCCAGCAGGCGTTGCGACACGCGGCGCACGGTGAGCGAATCGTCCACCACCATGATGGTGCTGCCCACTGCGGCCAGCGCCGCCGGCGCCGCTTCCCCGGCATCGCCCGCAGGCGCAACCAGGTCCGGACGGACCGCCAGATGCTGCGCCAGCGCCACCGGATTCAATATCAGCACGATCTCGCCCGAGCCCAGCACCGTGGCGCCGGAAATGCCCGGCATGCGCGCCAGCTGCTGGCCGATGTTTTTGATAACCACCTCGCGGTTGCCCACCACTTCATCCACCTGCAGCGCCACGCGCTCGTTGCCGCTGCGGAGCATAAGCACCGGCGCGGAACGCTGTGTGGGCGGCTGGCCGGCCAGGCCCAGCATCGTTGGCAGATAGTGCAGCGGCGATTCCTGCCCTTGCAGCGCCACGCAGCCTTTGCCGCGTGCGTCCTGCAGTGCGTTTTCCTTCATCTGCAGCACCTGCTCGACCAGCGTGGACGGCAGCGCGTAGGTGCGCCCGCCTGCGGCCAGCAGCACCACTTGCGTTACCGCCAGCGTCAGCGGCAGGTGGATGGTGAAGCGCGCGCCCTTGCCGTTTTCAGTGAAGGTGTCCACGCGGCCGCCGAGCGCCTGCGCTTCGGAGCGCACGATGTCCATGCCCACGCCGCGTCCGGCCAGTTCGGTCAGCGCGTCGGCCGTGGAGAAGCCGGGCTCGAAGATCAGGTCGGCCGTGTCGGCGTCGCTCAGGTCTTCGCCTTCGTGCAACAGGCCGATGCGGCGGGCCTTGTCACGGATGCGGTCCAGGTCCAGGCCGGCGCCGTCGTCGCTGAATTCCAGCACCACTTCGTTGCCTTGCTGGCTGACTTGCACCAGCAGTTCGCCGGTTTCGTCCTTGCCGGCGGCGCTGCGCTGGGCGCGGCTTTCCACGCCGTGCACAATGGCGTTGCGCAGCAGGTGTTCAAACGGGGCGGCCATGCGTTCAAGCACGCTGCGGTCGATTTCCACGGCGCCGCCACGGATGTCGAGGTTGACGCGCTTGTCCATTTCCTTGGCGCTCAGGCGCGCCACGCGGAACAGGCGCTCGGAGATGCTGGCGAAGGGCACCATGCGCACGCGCATCAGGTCGCGCTGCAGGTCGCGCGTCATGCGGGCTTGCTGGGCCAGGTCGGCGCTGGCGGTGTCCACGCTGCGGCTCAGGCTTTCGTGGAAGGAGGCCACGTCGTTGACGCTTTCGGCCATCATGCGGGTGAGCTCTTGCAGCCGCGTGAAACGGTCGAATTCGAGCGGGTCGAATTCGCGTTCGCTGGAGATGGCCATGCGGGAGGCGATCTGGGATTCGGCCTGCATTTCGATCTCGCGCAGCTGGCGGCGCAGGCGGGCCAGGTTGTCGGAGAAGTCGGTCAGCGAGGTGCGCAGGGTGCCCACTTCGTTCTCCAGGCGGGAACGGGAGATGGAGACTTCGCCGGCCTGGTTCACCAGGCGGTCCAGGATGTCGGCGCGCACGCGCACCAGCGGGGAGCGGGCGGCGGGGTCGGTTTCGTCGGCGGGCGCGTTGGCGGTTGCCGGGCGCGCAGCGGCGGCTGGCGGTGCGCTGCTTGCGCCTGCATCGGCGCCGGATGCTGGCGCGATGGATGGGGCGGCGTCGTTGGCGGCCGGGGCGGCGGTAGCCGGCGCGGCGGGCTGCTGGAGCTGCTCGAACAGCACCAGGGCGTGGTCGTAGTGGGCCAGCAGTTCCTCGAACGCTTGCGGCGAGGCGCTGTTGGCGTGGACCATGTTTTCGATGTGGGTTTCGATTTCATGGGCGTGCTGGCCGAGGCGCATGGCGCCGGCCATGCGGGCGCTGCCCTTCACGGTGTGCAGCACGCGCTGCAGCATGTGGGCGTGGCTGAAGTCGGACGGGTTGCGCTGCCACGTGCGCAACGCCTGGCCGATTTGCGGCAACAGGTCGGCGCCCTCTTCCAGGAACACGGGCAGCAGGTCCGCGTCCAGTTCGTCCTGGTAGCTGCCGGGGACGGCGGCCGACAGTTCGGCTGGCGCGTCCGGCAAGGGAATCACGATGACGTCGGGCTCAGGCTCGTGCGCTGGCTCGGGCTCGGGTTCTGGCGCGGGCGAAGGGACCAACGTGAGGACCGGTTCGGGCGTAGGCTCCGGGGCGGCGAAGGCGAGCAGCTCGGCGTGTGCTTCGGCGTCCGCTTCGGTGGGCGCGGTGATTTGCGACAGCGGGGCGGCAAAGGCGTCGTCGAAGGCGGAGTCGAACAGGTCGTCGAAGTCATCGCGGGCAGCGGGGGCGGACGGCTTCGGCGCGGCTGGCGCGGCCGAGGGAACGAGGCTGGCGAAGTCGGATTCGGGCGGCGGGCTTTCAAGCAGGCTGGCGTAGGTGGCGGCGAACAGCTCGTCCAGCTTGGCTTCCGGGCTTTCGTCGGGCACGGCGGACAGGGGGCTGGATTCCGGGACGGCAGCGGTATCGGCGGCGTGCGGCGCAAGGCCTGCGGTGGGCTCGCCGTCGGCCGAGAACAGCGTGTCCAGGCGGGCGTCGAGGCCGGGGCCGGCGCTGTGCACTTGGGACAATTCGTCGCGCAGCTTGTGCAGGGCGCTGATCAACTCGGGCTGCTCGGCCGCCACTTCGCCGAGGGCGAAGCTTTGCAGCATCTGGCGGATGCGCTCGACCGCGAAGTCGAGCAGGTCGTGCTGGGCGTGGTCGAGCTGGGGTGCGGGAGCTTGCAGGTCTTCCAGCGTCTGTTCGAGTTCGTAGGACAGGTCGCGCAGGGCTTTGAAGCCGACCGTGCCGGACGTGCCGGTCAGCGTGTGGGCCGCTTGCAGCGCTTCGGGGTTGACCGGGCGGCTTCCTTCGTGGCGCCATTCGCCGAAGTCGCGCACCAGCAGGCGCACCAGTTCGTCGGTTTCAGCCAGGTAGATGTTGTAGAGCGGCAGAGGTATCGTCAGCGCGCCGATGTGCTTGACGTTGTCCTCCTCCGGCGGAACCAGGGGGACGGCGGTGCTCGGGAATTCGATGACGTTGCCGTTGGCCTGCACGGGCTCGCGAGCCGGTTCGGCAGGCGCGGCGCTGGATGGCGCGGTGGCATCGGCGGCGACAGGCGCAGCGTCAGTGTCGGCAGCAGCAACGTCGACGTCGGCAGCTGCGGTGCCGATATCGGGGGCCGGAACGGACGATGCTTCATCGGAGGAGATGGGCGCGGCTGGCGCGGCGGCGGGCGGTTCGAAGGCAGCGCCTTCCTGCACGCGCGCAGCGGCGGCGGAGATGGCGTCCGCGCTGCGGGAGGACACGCCCTGCGCCACCAGCTCGGCCACCCACGCCGTCATTTCCTGCCCGGCGTATTCGAGCAATCCAAACAAGGCTTCCGTTGCGGGCCGCTCTTCGGCCAGCCACACGTTCATGGTGCGCTCGATGCTGGCGGCGGCTTCGGCGAACTGGTTCAAGCCAACCATGCGACCGCTGCCCTTGAGCGTGTGGAAGGAGCGCCGCAGCATGGCCAGGTTGTCACCACTGCCGGATTCGGAACGCGGCTTGGCCAGCGTGGCGCGCACGAACTCCAGCACTTCCTGCGCTTCGCTGATGAAGATCTCCAGCAGCTCCGCCTCGATGGCCGCGTCGCTCGCTTGCGGCGCCGGTCCGGGCGCAGGCGCAGGCGTGGGCGAGGTGGTCGGCGAAACCGTCTCTTGCAGTACAGGCACAGGCACCGTCCCTGCGGCGGCAAGCTTCTTGAACGGCACGGCGCGGAAAGCGCCCTGCCCTTCGTCAAACGCGAAGCGCTCGCGCGCGGCGGCCGGGTTCTGCGCCAGCATGTCGACAAAGAAGCCCAGCGCGCCGACATTCTGCGCCACCTCGTCCAGCAATTTCGATTCCTGCGAGGCGTCGCCCTGGCCGCTGGCCAGCTTGCGCACCTCGTCCTTCACGTGCAGCGCGGCGCGCATGGCGTCGTCCTGGTCCAGGATGGCCAACGCGCCTTGCAGCTGGTGCAGCACGCCGTCCAGCTCCTGCAAGGGGGCGCGCAGCGACGGATCGCCGTAGTAATCGTCCAGCACCTTCTCGACCTGGCGCAGGCCGGTTTTCATTTCCAGCGCCAGCGCGGTCACCGTGTCGTCCTGCTGCATCTGCTGCATTTGCTGGACGATGCCGCCTTGCCAGGGTGCGGGTTCGGGCGCTTCGCCGCCGGCCAGCAAGGCACGCAGGCGCTGGGCGATGGTGTCGGCGTGGGCCGAGAAGTCGTCCGGCAGGCGGCGGATGTGTTCCAGTCCGTGCTCGGCGAACAGCAGCGCGGTGGTCATTTCCATCGCCAGCGCTTCGCTGCGTCCGGCGGTGACGGCGGCGTTGGCCACGTCGGCCAGTTGCCGCATCAGCGTGGCCAGCGCGGACATGCCCAGCTTGTCGCTGGTGACGGCCACCGTCGCCAGCGCCCGCCCGAAGGCGTCATCCAGCGCCGGATCGATCACCGCTTCCGACAGATGCTGCCAGGCCGCCTTGGCCTCGGCCATGGCCTGGCGCGCGCGCGCCAGCACTTCCGTGTCGATCTGGCCGTAGCGGCGCGCCTCGTAGTTCCTGGGCACCGCGCCTTCCAGGCCGAACACGCTGGCCAGGTGCAGCACCAGCGGCGACACCTCTTCCGCGTGCGGGCCGGCCAGCGCGGTGGCGATGAAGAACAGCGCTTCGCGCAGCATGCCGTCGGGCAGCGCCGCGTTGCCTTGCGTGAGACGGCGCATCTGCAAATTGATCAAGCCGAAGAGCTGCTTTACATACAGGCCGCCTTCAAGATGGCCCGCCGCCACCAGCTCGGCGAAGGCCTGCTGCGCAAGCCAGAAAGTGCGCGCCTTGGCGTCCTGCTGCGCGTCCGCCACTTGCGCCACCGCGTCGCGCAGCGCCGCCGCGTGGGTTTGCTGGGCCGCCGCGTCCGTGCTTTTCAGGTAAGGCAGCAAGGCGCGCTCGAAGCGCTGGCGGCAGGCAGGATAGTCCGCCGCCGCCGCGTCCGCAGCGGCGGGCATGCGCGCGTTCAGCGACAGGTCCGGGAAGAACAGGTCGGCCGGGTGGATGCGCTCGGCGCCCAGCATTTCCTGCAAGGCGCGGTAATAGGGGAACAGCCGCACCGGCTGGAAAGGCGCGCCTTCCAGCAGCTCTTCCAGGTATTCGGTCAGCGCCTGGTAGAGATTGGCGACGGTCTGCGCGTTGTCCGGGCTGCACTTGAGCGCGCCGGACTTGAAGCGTTCCAGCGCCTGCTCGGCGCTGTGGGTCATGACTTCCACGCCGTCCACGTCCACCATCTGCAGCGCGCCGTGCGCCTGGTGCAAATGGCTGCGGGCGTGCTGCAGCGAGGTGGCCTGGTCTTCCGGCGCCCGTCCGCCCGCCTCGAACAAGGCGGTCCTGGAGCGGACCAGCGCCTCGCGGATTTCCACCATCACCCAGGACAAGGGGCCGGTGTCGAATTGCGCTGCGGTCGGAAAATCAGGATGGGTCATGCTGGGTCTTTCAAAGTAATCAGGATGCCGAGATGCGGAAGCGCGAAACCGAGTTTTTCAGTTCCTGCGCCAGCATGGACAGCTTGTGAATCGACTGCGCCGTTTGCTGCGTGCCGTCCTGCGCCTGCTCGGTCACGGACAGGATATGCTGGATATTCTGCGCCACTCCGCTGGCGGATGTCGCCTGCATGCCGGTGGCGTAGGAAATCCCCTGGATCAGCTCGGCCAGGCGGTTCGACACCTGGGAGATGTCCGACAGCGCCGCGCCGGCCGCGTCGGACAGGCGCGCGCCCTCCACCACGCCCTGGGTGGACTTCTCCATTGCCGCCACCGCGTCGTGGGTGTCGGTCTGGATGGTGCGCACCAGCGCGCCGATCTGCTTGGCCGCCTCGCCCGAGCGTTCGGCCAGGCGCTGCACCTCCTCGGCCACCACCGAGAAGCCGCGTCCCGCCTCGCCGGCCGACGCGGCCTGGATGGCGGCGTTCAGCGCCAGCACGTTGGTCTGTTCCGTAATGTCCGAAATCAGCTCGGTGATCTCGCCGATCTCCTGCGACGATTCGCCCAGGCGCTTGATGCGCTTGGAGGTTTCCTGGATCTGCTCGCGGATCTCGTGCATGCCCTTGATGGCGTTTTCCACCGCCGTCGAACCCTGGCGCGCCGCCGCCACGGACTGGCGCGCCACGTCGGCCGATTCGGAGGCGGACTTGGACACTTCGGTAATTTCGTTGGCCATCTTCACCACGGTGGCGCTGGCGTCCTGGATTTCGCGCGACTGCTGCTGCGACGCCAGCAGCAGGTCGCTGGAGATGTTCTGCGCGTGGCTGGAGGCGGAGGTCACCTGTTCGGCGGTGCTGGTGACGCGGCCCACCAGGCCGCGCAGCTCCTCCACCGTGTAGTTGACCGAGTCGGCGATGGCGCCGGTGATGTCCTCGGACACGGTGGCTTGCACCGTCAAGTCGCCGTCGGCCACTTCCTGCAGCTCGTTCATCAGGCGCAGAATGGCGGCCTGGTTCTGGTCGTTCATGGCCTTGGCTTCCTCCTCCTTGCGCTGCGCCTGCAGGCGCATGGCTTCCGCTTCCTGGCGGCGGCGGTCCGCGCCGCGGGTGCGGTTGTTGGAGTCCTGCAGCAGCACGCGGCCGATGGCGGCGGCGGCCATCAGCGTGAGCAGGCCGGCGGCCACCATCAGCCAGAAGCTGTAGTTGAGCGAGTCCTGCTGGTCGCGGTAGCCGGACAGCACGGCGGCCAGGCGCTGGCGCAGGGCCTCGTTTTCGCTGAAGATCTGCTGCTCGGCCACCTTGGCGGCGGTGAATTTATCGAGCTTGTCGAGCACGGAACCGACCAGCTGCTGGTAGGTTTCGAACGGGGTTTTCAGCTCGGTGAACAGGGTGCGCAGCTCCGCGTCGCGGGTGGCGGGCAGCGCCAGCGCTTCGCTGCCGTTGAGGAAGCCGTCCACGGTGTTGCGGAACACGGTGATGTCGCGCCCAAGCTGGAAGGCGGTTTCCGCGCTGATGCCGCCGGCGGTGATGAATTCACTCACGCTGCGGTTCATGCGCTGCGTGAGCATGGTGAGCTTGCCCAGGGCGGCCATCTCGCGCGCGGTGCCGCCGCGCAGCAGCTTGAGCGCGGCGATCGCTTCGGTCTGCTCCAGCAGGTCGGGCGACAGGCGGTCCAGCTGGCGCAGGGTTTTTTCCAGGCCGGTCAGCTCGGGCTGCAGGCGCAGGATGGTGTCAGCCGAACGCTCGGACGTGTCCCAGGTCTTGCGCGCGGCGGCCACCGCGCTGGCCATGGCGGCGCCGGGCGAACCGATGCTGCGGCCCTGGTAGTCGCCGCCGGCCTGCATCAGCTTGAAGTCCTGGTTCAGTTCCTTGCGGCTGTCGGCGAGCTGGCGGAAGGCCTCGGGATTGCCCTGCACCGCGTTGGGCGCGGCCTTGCCGACGCGCTGCGAGTGCATCAGCGCGTCCGCCGCGATCTGGGTCTGGGCCGAGGTGACGCTGCTGTTGCGGATGTTCAGGCCCACGGCGGCGGCGCTGAGCAGCAGGCAGGCGGCCAGCGCGGTGGACAGGATGCTGAGCTGGCGCTGCGCCGGCAAGTGGCCGATCAAGGGCAGCTTGACGCCAGGCCCGCTGTCGCTGGCGGCGCCGCTGCCACGGCGGCGCAAGGCGTCGCGCAGGCGCAGCGGCGCGCTGCTGTCGGCGCCCGGCTCCGGGACGGGGACGGTATCGGTAGGCGCCGGCGACAGCGCCGGTGCCGCGCTGCCATAGCTGGCAAATTCCGAATCAGGCGCCGCTTCCTGGAGAGCGTCCTGCTTGGAGCGTGCGAACAAATTCTTGATGAATCCCATTACACCGTCCCTTATTGGCAAAAATATTACAGACCGACTTGCAGGAACCTTTCTTCCCGCACCAGCAGGGCCAGGTCCAGGCGCGACCATAGCTGCCCCTCCTGGTCCAGGAACTGCTGCACGCACCAGGATGGCGCGTCGTCCGCCAGCGGCGCCGGCGTCATGTCGTCGAGTTTGCGCAGGCCGAGCACGCGCGCGCCCAGCAGCGCGCAGTTGAAGCCCAGGCCGGGCGCGAAAGTGATGATGCGGCTGTCCGCCGCCGGCGGCGTGGCCGCATAGTCCAGGTAGCGCGCGAAGTCGATCACGCCGGTGAGCTGGCCGCGGATATTGGCCAGGCCCAGATACCAGTCGCGCGCCAGCGGCACCGCGCTGGGCGCCTGCCAGGGCACGATTTCGCCGATCTGGGTCAGGTCCAGCAGGCAGCGGCTGGCGCCGAACAGCACGCCCAGCTCGCGCCCGGCGGCGCTGTTGCCGCTTTGCGCGTCATGCATGCGCTCGAGCAGCTGCGCCTGATAGCGGCGCAAACGGCTGCGCCGCTCGGCGCCGCTCGGCTCGGGCGCCGGGGTGGTGGGCAGTCCGGTCTCGGCGCCGCTCATCGCTTAGCCGCCAAGGGCGGCGATCTTGGCCAGCAGCTCGGCCGCGTCGACCGGCTTGACCAGGTAGTCCTTGGCGCCCTGGCGCAAGCCCCAGATGCGGTCGGTCTCCTGGTTCTTGCTGGAGCAGATAATCACCGGCACGTCCTGCAGTTCCGGGTCGCGCGCGATGGAGCGCGTGACCTGGAAGCCGTTCGCGCCGGGCATGACCACGTCCATCAGGATCAGCTGCGGCTTGTCGGCCTTGATCTTGACCAGGGCCTCCTCGCCGTTTTCGGCGGTGGAGACGGAAAAGCCGTTCTTGACCAGGATGTCGGTCAGGTAGTAGCGCTCGGTCGGCGAATCGTCGACGATCAGTATTCTTTGTATGGCCATAATGCCCTCGCTGTTCTTACGGTGCTCAGACCCCTGCCGCGCCTGCGGTATGCTCGCGCACGGCCGCCAGCAGGCTGTCTTTGGTAAATGGTTTGGTCAGGTAGGCGGCCGAGCCCACCATGGCGCCGCGCGCGCGGTCGAACAGGCCGTCCTTGGAGGACAGCATGAGCACCGGCGTGGCGTGGAATTTGGCGCTCTTCTTGATCAGGGCGCAGGTCTGGTAGCCGTCCAGGCGCGGCATCAGGATGTCGCAGAAGACCAGCGCCGGGTGGTGGTCGTTGATCTTGGCCAGCGCGTCGAAGCCGTCTTCGGCCAGCACCACCTGGTAGCCCGCCTGGCTCAGAAATATCTCGGCGGACCGGCGAATGGTGCTGCTATCGTCGATCACCATAATTTTCAAACCGGTCGCTTGCGGCGTATTCGTCATATTTATTCACCGAGATATACCGACAAGATAGCTTAAATCGCCACCATTTCAAAATCGTCCTTGCGCGCGCCGCATTCCGGGCAGGTCCAGTTGATCGGCACGTCGGCCCAGCGGGTGCCGGGAGCGATGCCTTCTTCCGGCAAACCGGCTTCCTCGTCGTAGATCCAGCCGCAGATCAGGCACATCCAGGTCTGGTATGCCTGCGTTGTATCATTGCTACTCACGTTGTGTCACCTTCTATCAAGTAAAATGCCGAATCAGGTATCTTAATCTACCCGCCGTGCAAAACCAAACTTCTCCCCTTATCCTGACCTTTGGCGCCGTCGACCCGGTGGGCGCCGCCGGCGTCACCGCCGATCTGGCCGTGTTCTCCGCCCTGGGCTGCCACGGCCTGGCCGTCACCACCGCGTTGCTGATCGGCGACAGCGCCCGCATCGAAGACCTGCAGGAGACCGATCCGGACTGGGTGTCCGACCAGGCCCGCGTGCTGCTGGAGGACGCGCAGGTGTCGTCCTTCAAGATAGGCGCGCTGCAAAACATGGAGCACGCGTCGGCGATTGCCGAAATCGTGTCCGACTATCCGGACGCGCCGCTGGTGCTCGATCCTTTCAGTTCGCGCCTGCCCGAGGCGGGCGAGGACGCCGACGAGCTGCTCACCATCGTGCGCCAGCTGCTGGTGCCGCAGGCGTCGGTGCTGATGCTGTCGCAGGTGGAGCTGGGGCGCCTGGCCGAAACCTGGCGCGAAGGGGATGGCGCCGAGTCCACCGTCGAGGAGGACGTGCGCTACCTGATCGACCTGGGCTGCGAATTTGTGCTGGTGACCGGCACCCCGGCCGGCAACGGCCACGGCGACGCGGTGCGCGCCAACACGCTGTACGGCGCCGACGGCATGGTGCGGCACGACGCCTGGCAGCACCTGCCCGGCCCCTTCCTCGGTGCGGGCGGCACGCTGTCGGCCGCCATCGCCGCCTACCTGGCGCTCGGCGCGGACACGCCGACCGCCGTGGCGCTGGCGCAGGACTACACCCAGGGCGCGCTGGCCCATGCCCAGCGCTACGGCATGGGCAAGCTGGTGCCGAACCGCAACTTTCAACTTAAATAGCTAAGAGACATCATGACTGAATCGAAGAACGATACGCTGTTCGCGCGCGCCCAGAAAACCACGCCCGGCGGCGTCAACTCGCCGGTGCGCGCGTTCCGCTCGGTGGGCGGCACGCCCCGTTTCATCACCCGCGCCGAAGGCCCGTACTTCTGGGACGCGGACGGCAAGCGTTATATAGATTACATCGGCTCCTGGGGCCCTGCGATTGTCGGCCACGCGCATCCGGACGTGGTGAAGGCGGTGCAGGAAGCGGCCACGCGCGGCCTGTCCTTCGGCGCGCCGACCGAGGCGGAAATCGACATGGCGGAGGAAATCTGCCGCCTGGTGCCATCGATCGAACAGGTGCGCCTGGTGTCGTCCGGCACCGAAGCGACCATGAGCGCCCTGCGCCTGGCGCGCGGCGCCACCGGCCGCGACAAGATTATCAAGTTCGAGGGCTGCTATCACGGCCACGCCGATTCCTTATTGGTAAAAGCCGGCAGCGGCTTGCTGACTTTCGGCAATCCGACCTCGGCGGGCGTGCCGGAAGATTTCGTCAAGCATACGCTGGTGCTGGACTATAACAATGTGGAACAGATTACCGAGGCCTTCGCCAATTTCGGTTCTGAAATCGCCTGCGTTATTGTGGAGCCGGTGGCGGGCAATATGAACCTGATTAAAGGCACGCCGGCATTCCTGCAAGCCTTGCGCGATCTGTGCACCAAGCACGGCGCGATCCTGATTTTCGATGAAGTCATGTGCGGTTTCCGCGTCGGCCTGGGCGGTGCGCAGGAATTGTATGGCATTAAACCCGATCTGACTGCGCTGGGCAAAGTTATTGGCGGCGGCTTGCCGGTGGCGGCATTTGGCGGCAACGCTGAATTGATGAGTAAAATGGCGCCGCTGGGCGCGGTTTATCAGGCCGGCACATTATCCGGCAATCCGGTGGCGGTGGCTGCGGGCATGACCACGCTGAAGATTATTCAACAGCCGGGTTTCTACGATAAATTGGCTGCATCGGCAAAACGCCTGGCTGCGGGATTAACTGATTCGGCCAAGGAAGCCGGCGTGACTTTCTGCGCGGATGCCGAAGGAGGCATGTTCGGCTTGTATTTCAGCGAAGTACCGCCGAATAATTACGCTGAAATGATGGCGGGCGACCGCGCCAAGTTTAATACCTTCTTCCACGCCATGCTGGACGAAGGCGTTTATTTCGCACCGGCGGCGTTTGAAGCGGGCTTTGTATCCGCCCAGCACGACGATGCGGTTATCGACGAGACCATCGCAGCGGCCCGCAAGGTATTCGCGGCGCTGAAGTAAGCCGTCACCGAAAACAGCCGCCGCAACGCCCTTCAGGGGCTGCGGCGGCTTTTTATCGCCCATAGCAAGCCAGTTTCTGGCTTGATCGCGCCAGAATCAAGCAAGATTGCCGGATCGCCCCCACCGGCAGGCACGCGCAAGTGGCGGGCTAGAAGATGGCGATTGGCTGGCAATTTTTATTGGCCGCCACATCATTCACGAGCAAAATAAAATCATATTCCATACCCTGGAGGATTACCGCCATGTATCTCTTGCACTGGGCGCAGTGGCGGAATTGGGATTGGGATTTTTCTCATTTATAAGTTATCCGGCTTCCTGCGTGTTTCACGCAATGCGAATGAGGCTTTGAAAAAATCCATCGAAGGATTGGGGTAAAACACTTATTCGGCGCTTGCGCTATTTGAAGCCCGCGTCTGACATTACGCGCTATTCATGCATTAGCCGTCCTGTTTGAATTGCCGTTGACGCATATGCATCTGCATCTGCATCTGCATCTGCATCTGCATCTGCATTTTATCTTCCAGCCTACAGCAGCCATTGTGGCGAGTGCTTTGAGCGCCCGGGCTTTGCCGTATATGGTAGCCGATTACCGTTCAACTTTATATCGCCCGCCATCGATGGGAAATACCGTGCTATTTATTCAGTGCGGCTCTCTGGCCGCCGATGTTGTCATTCCTTATTCGATGATGGAATCGGTAGATGAGGCATCTGGCCCCGTGCGGCGTTGCACCGGCGTGCGCCGCCACACTCAGTTTGGTGCGGCGAATGTGCTGATCGGGGTAAAACCGGGCAGCCAGTTGCCGGACCTGTTCGGCCGTCCGCAGACCGTGGAACACGGTCTATCTGAGCCTGGATCAGCCCGCGGAATTTATCAGGAATCTGCGCGAAAAGCTTTTCGTGACTGTTGGATAGAATTCAACAGTGTTAGAAAAGGCATACTACTGCAATGAAACTTATTGCAGAAAAACGTTCGAGTAACGACAAGTACGACGTGCTCCGTTTCGTGCGCAACAACGGCAGCGCGACCGACACGCTGATGCCGCGCCAGGGTATCCTGCCGCACGATTTGATCCATTACGTGGTGGAATCCGCCCTGCCCTTGCGCCACGGTTTCCTGAGCCAGGTGGCGCTGGGCGCGGACGCGCAATTCGTGATGCAGACCGTGCACGACGCCAGCAACCCGGCGGTGCACCAGCAGGCGGCGCAAGTGGAAGCCATTGTGGAAGGCTTGCAGACCCAGCTCTGGTCGGGCAGTTTTGACTTGGACACCTTCCTGGAAGCCGCCAACAGCGCCTGCGCCGCGCGCGGTCACCCGCCGTTCGACCTGGCCGGCGTCGACGTGCATGCCTGCCTGTACCAGCGCGCTCAGGCGCTGCACGCCCAATGGCAGGAAATCCCCTTCCACCGCTCACTATCGCTCGATTTCAGCCCGCGCATGGTGTAAGCCGAACGGATTTCCTTGAGCGCCGCGATGAATCAAGCGACTTTGATTCCGATCAAAAGCCGACGCAAAGCTGCAATTGACGCTGGTATTTGCAAGTACTATCTTTACTAATGCCACCTCAGTAAAGAGGCCATCCATGCCGACACTCAGCTCAAAGCGCCAAATAACGTTGCCTAAGGTTCTTTGTGACCGCTTGAATCTCAAACCGGGGGACTGCTTTTCCATTTGCGAGCACAAAGGCGAGATCACCCTCCTGAAGATGATTGATGGCAGTGGCTGGGGCGTCTTGCGGCACCTCAATGCGAAGGATGCCTGCTCTGACGAAGAATCACTGCTGGATGCGCTAGAAAACCCGCAAGTATAAGCCCGGCATGATCGCGCTTGATACCAACGTATTGCTGCGATACCTGCTTCACGACGATCCATTGCAAACCATTCAAACGAGCCGGCTGTTTGAAGACAATGATTGCATCCTGATCACAGACATCGTGCTTGCTGAAGCTGTGTGGACGCTGCGCGGCAAGCGCTACAACGCTCAGAAAGCCGAAATTGTGACGGCCATCAATGCCCTGCTTCACAATCCAAAACTCGAATTTGAAAGCCGCGAATCCGTTTGGTCCGCGCTATTGGACTATGCGAACGCACCACCTGTCATTACGCGATCAGGCGTACGCCATGTTGATTTTCAGGATGCCCTGATCATTCAAAAAGCTCAAGTCGTTATGGCAGCCTGGTCCGAGCCTTACGAGGCAACTTATACATTCGACCTTGCAGCGCAGTCACTGGAAGGGACGAAGGCGCCGTGATGGCGCCTTCGGGCAAAGTTATTTCAGCCAGCCGCGGTGGCGGAAGTAGAGGAAGGGGGCGATGGCGCTGGTGATCATCAGGCCCCAGGCCCAGGGATAGCCCAGCGCCCATTTCAATTCGGGGATATTGTCGAAGTTCATGCCGTAGACGCTGGCGATCAGGGTCGGCGGCAGGAAGGCCACGCTGGCAACCGAGAAGATCTTGATGATCTTATTCTGGTTAATGTTAATGAAGCCGACCGTGGCGTCCATCAGGAAGTTGATTTTGTCGAACAGGAAGGACGTGTGACCGTCCAGCGATTCGATGTCGCGCAGAATCTGGCGCGCTTCTTCGAATTGCTCGGAATTGAGCAGGCGGCCGCGCATCAGGAAACTGACCGCGCGGCGCGTGTCCATCATGTTGCGGCGGATGCGGCCGTTCAAGTCTTCCTCATGAGCAATGGCGCTCAGCGCGTCGGCTGCGTCCCTGTCGGTGAATTCTTCCTGCAGCACGCGGCCGGATACTTCTTCCAGGTTCTGGTAGATGCCTTCCAGCGCGTCCGCCGAATATTCGGCGTCGGTGGCGTACAGGTCCAGCAGCACGTCCATGTAGTCGGCGATGGAGCCGGGGCGCGAGCGGGCGCGCATGCGCACCAGGCGGAACACCGGCAGGTCGTCCGTATGGACCGAAAACAGCATTTTCTTGGCCAGGATGAAGGCCACGGTGACGATGCGCGAAGGGCCGTCGTCTTCTTCCAGCAGGAAGTCGGTGCGCAGGTGCAGGTCGCCGTTTTCCGCTTCGTAATAGCGGGCCGAGGCTTCAATGTCCTTGACTTCGTCTTCGCCCGGCAGCGTTACGCCGTAAATGGCTTTGACCCAGGCACGCTCGTCGTCGTTCGGGTCGGTCAGGTCGACCCAGACGGGTTCGAGCTTTTCCAGGTCTTCACGGGATTCGATGGGAACCTGGTTGAGACGGCCATTTTGCAGAACGAAGACATTAATCATAGGCACTCTCAGCCAGCGGTGGGTCCAGGCGCTCACAAGCGCAGAAAACGAAACAGCGCAAGTGTACTCGCAAGGCCTTTTTTAGGCCACCTTTGCTTGCTGTTTTTTGCCCTAGCGGGCGGCCTTTTCTATCATTTTCACGCGTAAATCCTGCGGTGCAGCATCGGCCGGGTCCGGCTTGGGCGCGCGGGGGGCTTCCATGCCCTTTGTTTCATGCACGACAACGTTTTTCGTGGTGGGGTTGGCGGCACTGCATTCGGTGTCGGAGAACACGGTTTTGCCGTCGATCACGCAGCGGCGCAGCTGGTTGCCGGGTGCGGAAGACGGCACGGCGCGCGCCGCCGAGGCTGCGGCCGGGCTTTTGCCGGCCAGCCTGGCCAGGCCTTCGGCGAACAGGTTGCGCTCGTAGCGCATGGAGAAAATCGCCGCCATCGCCAGGGCGGCCACGCCCGCCATCAACACCGCCACCAAGATCAAACTGATACCGCGCTGACGATGCCGCATGCCGCCTCCCGGGCTAAATAATGCTTTATGGTAACTCAGGGGAGTTCAGCCGACCCCATGCGCTTCAAAATAACGCCGGTGCGGCGCGCCAGGTAGTTGGAATCGCGGTGGCTGTCATAGAAACGGGGATTGGGCAGCATGACGGCCAGCTTGGCGGCTTGGGCCGCGCCCAGCCTGGACGCGCTGATGCCGTAGTAGTGCTTGGCCGCCGCCTCGGCGCCGAAGATGCCTTTGCCGAACTCCACCACGTTCAGGTAGATCTCGAAAATGCGCTCCTTGTCCATCAGCGCTTCCAGCATATACGTAATGATAAGCTCCTGGCCCTTGCGCAGATAGCTGCGCGAGCCGGACAGGAAGAGATTCTTCGCCAGCTGCTGGGTAATGGTGGAGCCGCCGGACACCACCTTTTTCTTCTTGTTGTTCTTCTCGTAGGCTTTTTGCAGCGCCTCCCAGTCCACGCCCTCATGTTCCGAGAAATTGGCGTCTTCGGACGCGATAATCGCCCTTTTCAGGTTCCCCGAGATGCGCGCGTAAGGCACCCACTGCTGCTGGATATTGGCCTTGGGATTGACCTCCTGCAAGGCCTCGCGCTGGGCGCGCATAAACGACGTGGTGGTGGGGTTATGGCCCACCCACCACCAGATCTGCACCAGGAAATACAGCTGCACCAGGACGAACAGCAGCACCGGGGCGATGAAGATCCACTTCACCCACCACCATTTGCCGCGCGCAGCACCCGCTTTGCGCGCTTTTGTCATAGTTTTGAACGCAGTTGGGCCAGCAGCTCCGTGGTTTGCGGACGCACGCCGCGCCAGGCCATAAAGGCCTCGGCCGCCTGCTCCACCAGCATACCCAGGCCATCGCGCACGATCGCGCCGTGATCTGCAGCGAACTGCATGAAAACCGTCGGCTCTTTGCCGTACATCATATCCAGCGCCAGGGTGCCGGGACCGAACACCTCGGCCGGCACCGGCGGCAGGTCCGACTGCAGGCTGGCCGAGGTGGCGTTGATGACAATGTCATACTGGCCGCGCGGCGCCTCGTAGCCGCAGGCGGACAAGGCCGCGCCGCCGGACAGGGCGGCAAACTGCGCCACCAGCGCCTCGGCGGTGGCGACGGTGCGGTTGGCGATGGTGAGCTGGGACGGGTGGTGCTCCAGCAGCGGCAGCACGGCGCCGCGCGCGGCGCCGCCGGCTCCCAGCAGCAGCACGCGCTTGCCGGTGATGGGCACGCCGGCGTTGCCGACGATGTCGTTCACCAGGCCCGCGCCGTCGGTGTTGTCGCCTATGGTGCCGTCGTCGGTGAACAGCAGGGTGTTGACGGCGCCGGCCGCCTGCGCGCGCATGGTGAGCGCGCCGCACAGCTTGTGGGCTTCCAGCTTGAAGGGCACGGTGACGTTGGCGCCCTTGCCGCCTTCGGCCACGAAGGCGCGCACGGCGGCCGGGAAGCCGTCCAGCGGCGCCAGCCGCTTTTCATAAGTCAGCTGCTGGCCGGTCTGCAGCGCGTAGGCGGCGTGGATGTCGGGCGATTTGCTATGGCCGATGGGGTTGCCGAAGACGCAGTACTTGTCCATTTTTTAATTTGTTCCACTCAAGTTGGATTCCAGTTTTTCTTCCCGGGTGAATTTAAAACGGGTGATGATGACCCACAGGTCGTCGCGCTCGCTGGACAACATATTCGGCGGGAACTTGCCGAAGGGCGCGGCGCGGCGCACGATGCGCAGCGCCGCCTCGTCCAGCGCGTCGTTGCCGGAGCTTTTCTCCACGCGCACGCCGCCTTCCTTCTCGTAGATGGTGCCGTCCTGGAAGATGGGGATGTAGACCACCAGCTCGCCGTACAGCTTGCGGCCGTTCTTCTGCGGGAAGTTCAGCGTGCCCACCTCCTCCACCTTGCGCTGCAGGCGCTGGTAGTACATGGCGTAGCCCACTTCGCGCGTGCTGGGGGTGATGAAGGTTTTCTTGGGCCGCTTGTTCTGGTCGTCGATGGTCTGGGTGATCTCGGCGGCCATGCGGGCGATGGCCTTGCTGCTTTCCAGCAGGTCGGCGCCGGTGGGCATGGGGTCGGGCTTGGCTTTTTCCGTGACCGGGGCGGCCGTGAGCGGATTGGGCTTGACGGCCTGGGTCAGCAGCTTGCGCTGGGTTTCCTCCAGCTCGGCGATGCGGCGCTTGGTGGCTTTGACGCTTTCGCCGGTTTCGTTCTTGCGCATGTCCGGCAGCGGCGACTTGGCGCGGCCGGCGTCGGCCTTGCCGCCGCCGTCGAGGTTGGCCTGCGCCAGGGCGTCGGCCTTCAGCGGCGCCTTGTCGTGCTTGGCGTTCACCAGGATGACTTCCAGGCCGGGGTCGGCCGGCTCGATCTTGAAGCTTTTCGGCGCCACGAAGGTCACGGCCAGCAATAGGCCATGCGCCAGCAGGGAGAAGCCAGTTGCGAAATACAGGAAGCGGTTTTCTTGGAAAGACTTCACGCAGGAACCATCGGCAACATCTAAGGATTGCACATTCTACGACATGCGGCGGCGCATTGGCGGGTTACGCGGGCTGCGCCCGCTAACCCGCCCTACGCTTGCGGCGGCGAACGTTGCAACGCGGGCGGCCCGGCGGCTTACGCGCCCTGCTCCGGCGCCGGCTCGGTGACGGCGGTTTCGCTGGCGAGGTCGGCCACTTCGGCCTGCTCGTCGGCGGGAGCTGCCGCGTCGGCCAGCGCTTGCTCGTGCTCGGCCGGCGTATCTTCCTCTTCCTCGTAGTCCAGCTCGGCGTCCGCCGCGGCCGGGGCCGTCACGATTTCGAGCAGGCGCGCTTCCACGCTCAGGTCCACTTCATCCCAGCGCAGGATGTCGAGCTTGACCTGGGCGCCGCGCGCGGCGGGCGGCATGCCGGCCAGGCGGATGATGAGGGGAATGTCGGACAGGCGCAACACTTCGTCCTTGAGCACCACCGCTTCCACCTGGCGCTGCTCCTGCTGGCCCAGCCAGCGCAGGCACCAGTAGCGCTCCATATTGCTCTGGTGGTCGTTGTAGGCCGAGTAGGCCGCGTCGAACTGGGACACGATGGCAAACAGGTTGGCGTCCTTGTGCTTGAACGGCGCCACGAAGGGCGCAGCCACGCCCTTCTCGGCCACGGCCAGGATCTGCCACTGATTCACCAGGTCGGTGTAGCGGCGCAGCGGCGAGGTGCTCCAAGCGTACTGGTCCACGCCCAGGCCCTGGTGCGGCGCGGCGTGCGTGAGCATGCGCACCTGCATCTTGGCGGCCCAGCCGCCCACGCCCTGGCCCTGGCTGCGGTAGATGCCGGGCACGCCGTGGTCGTGCATCAGCTTGCCCCAGGTGCTGTTGGCGAAGATCATCAGCTCGGCGACGATCTTGTCCAGCGGCGCGCCGCGCTTGCGGCGGGTGACCGTCACCACGTCGTCTTCAACGTAGAAGTTGTAGTCCACGCGGTTGTTCTGCTCGGGCTTCAGGCCGAAGCCTTCGCGCTTGAGCATGCGCGCCGCTTCGAGCTGCAGCGCCCATTTCCACAGCAGGCCCAACTCGGCCTTGCGCGGATACTCGCCCTCGCCGCTGGCCAGGGTTTCTTCGTTGACCAGCTCGTCCAGCGTGTTGTGGCGCAGGTTGTTGGCGATGGGCACCAGCTCGGCGCGCGTTTCGGTGCTGACCACGCTCCAGTCGGCCGGGTCCAGCGTGGCGTACAGCGACAGCGCCGGGCAGGTCTTGCCTTCGGCCAGGGTGTAGGCTTCCACGATGCTGTCCGGCAGCATGGTGATTTTGTCGCCCGGCATGTAGACGGTGGACATGCGCGCGCGCGCCATCTTGTCGACCGCGTCGTCCGGACGGATGCCCAGGCCGGGCGCGGCGATGTGGATGCCGACCTTGACCTTGCCGTCTTCCAGGTGGGTAACGGAGAAGGCGTCGTCGATCTCGGTGGTGGTGACGTCGTCGATGGAGAACGCTTCCACGGCGGCCAGCGGCAGCTTGGCCGGCACGGCCGGCACCGGCACGTCCGGGAAGCCCGCGCCCTTGGGGAAGTTCTCGAACAGGAACTTGGACATGTGCAAGTCCTTCGGCGAGGCGATGCCGCCCGCCGCCAGCATCAGGCGCTGCGGGCTTTGGTGCGTTTCATTGCAGGCCGCTTCCAGCGCCTTGTATTCGATGGTGTTCTTGTCCGGCTTGAACAGCAGCTGCTGCACGATGGACTTCATGCTCTCGGGCAGCTGCCCGGCTTTCAGTTCTTCCACGTACTGGGCCTGGATCACGGCCTGCTGCTTTTTCTTTTCGATGCCGGCCAGCGCGGCGCGCAGCGACTGCTCGGGCGCCTTCTTGTAGCGGCCGCGGCCCTTCTTGTAGAAATAGATGGGCGCGTTGTGCAGGCCCAGGATCAGGCCGGCCGCTTCGTGCGGCAGCGGCGCGTGGCCGAAGTATTCGGCGCCCAGCTCGGCAAAGCCGAACTCGTCCTCGCCCGCCACTTCCCACAGGAACTCCAGGTCCAGTTCGGCGGCCACCGCCTTGGCCTGCTCCAGCAGTTCGGCCGGGGCCGGCTTTTCGTACTGCAGCAGCACGTCCTTGGCCTTGACCTTGTTGCGCTTGCCGCTGGCCATTTCAATCTGGTAAGCCTCGCCCGCGTGGGACATGACGGAGCCGACTTTGAAATCGCCGGATTCTTCGAAAAATACGTTCATTATTATGTTCTGTTCTCTAAAGTCGAATTGGCCCTTGCCGGCGCCAGGCTCAGCACCTCGGGCAGGAAGACCTCGGTGACCAGCAGCAATCCATTATGGCGCTGGTACAAGCAGCGCCGTGCATACAATATCTGTTCGCCCTGCAGCCCCGCCGCCGCGCGCGCGCGGCGGGCCAGCGGATGGCAGGGGCGCAGGCGCGCGAATTCCAGCTCGCCGCGCCGCACTTGCGGGTCGCCGAACAGCGTGGAGCCGAGCGAGCGTTCGCCCAGCGCGCTGAACAGCGGCCAGTCGCTGGCGTCGGCCGTGGTCGGCACCACGGTGTGGCCAAACACCACCGGCGTATTATCACACCGCAGCAGCACCTCGCGTTCCACCACCCGGCTGGGGCGGTGCAGGCCGATGGCGGCGGCCTCGTCGGCCAGGCACAGCGCGGGATGCTGGTGCAGCTTCTGCACGCGGAAGGCGCGGCTGTGCGCTTTCAGTTTATTCGTCAGCGAGCCGCCGCCGGTGAGCCAGTGGCGCATGGCCTCCGGCGCGTTGACGGCGATTGCGTGGCTGTGCCAGTTCGCAAGACGCAGCGAACGGCCCTTCACAGGGAACCGCCGGTTCCGGGACGCGCATCGCAAAATTCCAGCACGCTCTCTATATAGTCGGCAAATTCGCTGATGCCGTGGTCGCTGCCCTGTATCACGTGCTGGCGCGCGCCTTGATAGTGCGCCACCATGTCGCGGTAGTCCAGCACTTCGTCGCCGGTGGCGGCGATCAGGTAGTAGCGCTCGGGCCGCGTGATGCGCGCCACGTCGAGCGCGCGCAGCTCGTCTATATATTCCGCCTTGAATTCAAACGGCTCGTCGGAGTGGAACTGCGTGGTCACGCCGACGTGCTTCTGCAAGTCCTGGCGCGGCACAATGGCCGGGTTGAGCAGCACCGCGCGGCAGCCCAGGCGTTCGGCCAGCCAGGTGGCGTAGTAGCCGCCCAGCGAGGAGCCGACCACGGTAAGCTCGTCGGCCAGCTGCTGGGCGGGCACGCCGTCCAGCAGGGACAGCGCCAGCTCCATGGCCAGCCTGGGCGAGGCGGGCAGCTGCGGGCAGAGGTATTCCGCGCTGCGGCCCAGCGCGGCCATGCGCTCGCCCATCAGCCGCGCTTTCATCGACTGCGGCGAGGAGCGGAATCCGTGCAGGTACAAAATCATCGGGCCAGCGCCTCCAGCAGCTTCTGGTGCACGCCGCCGAAGCCGCCGTTGCTCATGACGACGATATGGTCGCCCGGCTGCGCCTGCGCAACAATGGCCTCCACCATGACGGCGATGTCGTCGTAGGCGCTGGCGATGGCGCCCATGGGCGCGAGCGCCGCGCCCAGGCTCCAGCCCAGCGCTTTTTCGCTGCCGAAGCCGAACACCAGGTCGGCCTCCGCCAAGCTGCCGGGCAAGGCGTCCTTCATGGCGCCCAGCTTCATGGTGTTGGAGCGCGGCTCCAGCACGGCGAGGATGCGTCCGGCCTTGGCGCCGTCGTGGCGCAGCTTCTGGCGCAGGCCGCCCACGGTGGTGGCGATGGCGGTCGGATGGTGGGCGAAGTCGTCGTAGACGGTGACGCCCTTGACCACGCCGCGCACTTCCATGCGACGCTTGACGCTGACGAAGCGCGCCAGCGACTCGGCCGCCTGCGCGATCGGCACGCCGACGTGGCGCGCGGCGGCGATGGCGGCCAGCGCGTTGGAGCGGTTGTGCTTGCCGGTCAGCTCCCATTGCACCTTGCCCGCCGTCTCGCCGTTGAAGACGACGTCGAAACTGCCGTCTTCGTATTCCTTCAGCGTCCAATTGGCGCCGTCCGCGCCGCCGAAGCTTTCCTTCTCGCTCCAGCAGCCGCGCTTGAGCACGCGCTCGAGCGCAGCCTCGTCGGCGTTGGCGATAACGCGGCCGATGCCGGGCACGGTGCGCACCAGGTGGTGGAATTGGGTTTCGATGGCGCCCAGATCGGGGAAGATGTCGGCGTGATCGTATTCCAGGTTGTTCAGCACGGCCGTCTTGGCGTGGTAGTGCACGAACTTGCTGCGCTTGTCGAAGAAGGCGGTGTCGTATTCGTCCGCTTCGATGACGAAGAAGTCGGAATCGACGCCTTTGCCCGACAGTCGCGCCGAGATGCCGAAGTTCATCGGCACGCCGCCGATCAGGAAGCCGGGCGCGTAGCCGGCGTCTTCCAGTATCCAGGCCAGCATGGCCGAGGTGGTGGTCTTGCCGTGCGTGCCGGCCACGGCCAGCACCCACTTGTTGCGCAGGATGTGTTCGCCCATCCACTGCGGGCCGGACACATAAGGCAGGCTGCGGTTCAGGATTTCTTCCACCAGCGGATTGCCGCGCGAAACGACGTTGCCTATTACATACAGGTCCGGGTTGAGCGCCACCTGTTCCGGGCCGAAGCCCTGTATCAGTTCGATGCCCTGGGCTTCGAGCTGGGTGCTCATCGGCGGGTAGACGTTGGCGTCGCAGCCGGTGACGCGGTGGCCCGCCTCCTTGGCCAGCACGGCCAGGCCGCCCATAAAGGTGCCGCAAATACCGAGTATATGAATATGCATGTTGAGAGTGCTTGGGGAACACGAACAGTCTGTCAGGACGGTGATTTTACCTGACGCGTGGCCTCTTCCGGTTCAGAGTATGATCTCGGACATGACGCCTCCCCCAAACGATGACATTCAGCTATTGCGCGCGCAGATCGCGGCGGCCGCCGCGCGCCTGATCGCGGCCGACGGCGCCGACTACGGCACGGCCAAGCGCAAGGCGGCGCGCCAGGTGCTGGGCGAACAGGCCAGCGCCAACACCGGCGTGCTGCCGGACAACCACCAGATCGAGGACGAGGTGCGGCTGTACCACGCGCTGTTCAACGCGGACACCCAGCCGGCCCGCCTGTTCCGCCTGCGCACGGTAGCGCTGCAGGTGATGGAAGCGCTGGAGCAGTACAATCCCTTCCTGACCGGCGCCGTGCTGAACGGCACCGCCGGGCCGCACGATGACATCCATTTGCAGCTGTTTGCCGACAGCGCCAAGGAAGTGGAGATCTTCTTGTTAAATAAGAACGTCAATATCGACTTGTCGGAAACGCCGCACTTCAAGGGGCCGCGCTACGAGCCGGTGGAGACGGTCAGCTTCCTGTGGCACAAGGAGGGCGTGCACGCGGCGCTGTATGAACTGGACGATATGCGCGGCGCGCTGAAGGCCCGCAGCGACGGCAAACCGTTGCGCGCCGACATCGCCGGCGTGCGCGCGCTATTAATAATGAGTACTCACCAAGAAACATAATGTCGAAAAAGAACTATCTCGTATATGCCGCGATTGCTATCGCCTGCGGCGGCGCCGGCGTGTGGGCCAGCCTGCACAACAAGCAGCCTGCCGCCGTGGCTGCGGCGCCGGGCGCGCCGCTGGCGGCCCCGGTGGCGGCGCTGTTCCAGCAGAAGCTGAAGGACGGCAAGGGCGTGGAGCAGGCGCTGGCGCAATGGCAGGGCAAGCCGCTGGTGGTCAACTTCTGGGCCACCTGGTGCGGTCCCTGCGTGGAAGAGATGCCGGAACTGTCCGCGCTGCAGGGCGAGCAGGCCGGCAAGGGCCTGCAAATCATCGGCATCGGCATCGATAGCCCCTCAAACATCGCCGAATTCGCGGAAAAACACAAAATCGCCTATCCTGTGTACGTGGGCGGCATGAGCGGCACGGATTTGTCGCGCCAGCTGGGCAACGCCCATGGCGGCCTGCCGTTTACCGTGCTGATAGGCGCCAACGGCCAGGTGAAAAAGACCTATCTGGGCCGCCTGAAGTTCGATGAGCTGCGTGCAGATCTTGCAAGTATGTAAGAAAATCGGCAATATATTTTTACTTGCCAAGGGTCGCTGTTGACGGCAAAATGCGAAACTTTCGCGGAAATTGGTCTGGACACATGGCAAAAAAACTCCTGTTGCTGAATGGCCCCAACCTGAATTTGCTGGGGACGCGCGAGCCCGAAGTGTATGGCCATGACACGCTGGCCGACGTGGAACGGGCGGCGCAGGCGCAGGCGGCGGCGGCTGGCGCGGAGCTGGCCAGTTTCCAGAGCAACCACGAGGGCGCGCTGATCGACCGCATCCACGCCGCGCGCGGCGAGGGGGTGGACGCCATCGTGATTAATCCGGGTGGTTTGACGCACACCAGCGTGGCCCTGCGCGATGCGCTGGCCGGGGTGGCGATACCGTTTATTGAAGTCCATATTTCGAACATTTACCGGCGCGAGGAATTCCGCCACCATTCATTTCTCAGCGCGGTCGCGCAAGGAACGATCTGCGGACTGGGCATAGACGGGTATCGCTTAGCCATCGACTTTGCCCTTAAAATCCGTTAATCTACGCGATCTGCGCGCATTTATCGCGGCGACGCCCCACAAAGGCTTGCTGCCCACAATCACATAACAAAGATACACAGGGAGTCTCAGATGGATCTACGCAAGCTCAAGACGTTGATAGACCTGGTCGCTGAATCGGATATCGCGGAGCTGGAAGTGACGGAAGGCGAGAGCAAGGTACGCATCGTCAAATCGTCGGCCATGCCGCAAAACCAAGTGGTGATGATGCAGCCGCAAGGCATGCAGCCACAATACCAGCACGCCGCCGCGCCGATGGCGCCGGCCCCGGTCGCCAGCGTCCCGGCTGCCCCCGCTGAGCCTACCGGCCACGTGGTCAAGTCGCCCATGGTGGGCACCTTCTACCGTTCGTCCGCCCCCGGCGCGGCGGCCTTCGTCGAAGTGGGCCAGTCCATCAAGGAAGGCGACACCCTGTGCATCATCGAAGCGATGAAGCTGCTCAACGAAATCGACGCGGACGTGTCCGGCGTTGTGACCCAGATCCTGGTGGAAAACGGCCAGCCGGTCGAGTTCGGCCAACCCCTGTTTGTGATCGGCTAAATCGGACCCGCGGCCGTGGACGCATCCGCCGGCCGCTCCGATCTTCCGCACTCTCTCATCCTGGAGCAGCCGCTCCCCACAAACACAGAACCTGCCATGTTTGAAAAAATCCTCATTGCCAACCGCGGTGAAATCGCGCTGCGCATTCAGCGCGCCTGCCGAGAAATGGGCATCAAGACGGTGGTGGTCCACTCCGAAGCCGACAAGGACGCCAAGTACGTGAAGCTGGCCGACGAGTCGGTCTGCATCGGCCCGGCCTCCTCCGCCCTGAGCTATCTGAACATGCCGGCCATTATCAGCGCTGCTGAAGTGACCGACGCCGAGGCCATCCATCCGGGCTACGGCTTCCTGTCGGAGAACGCCAACTTCGCCGAGCGCGTGGAGAAATCCGGCTTCGTGTTCATCGGCCCGCGCGCCGAGTCGATCCGCATGATGGGCGACAAGGTGTCGGCCAAGCAAGCCATGATCAAGGCCGGCGTGCCCTGCGTGCCCGGTTCGGACGGCGCGCTGCCGGACGACCCGAAAGCCATCGTGCAGATCGCGCGCAAGGTCGGCTACCCGGTCATTATCAAGGCGGCCGGCGGCGGCGGCGGACGCGGCATGCGCGTGGTGCACACCGAGGCGGCCCTGATCAACGCGGTGCAGATGACCAAGGCGGAAGCCGGCGCCGCGTTCGGCAATCCGGAAGTCTACATGGAGAAATACCTGGAGAATCCGCGCCACGTGGAGATCCAGATCCTGGCCGACGAGCACAAGAACGCCGTCTGGCTGGGCGAGCGCGACTGCTCGATGCAGCGCCGCCACCAGAAGGTGATCGAGGAAGCGCCGGCGCCGGGCATTCCGCGCAAGCTGATCGAGAAGATCGGCGACCGCTGCGCCGAAGCGTGCCGCAAGATCGGCTACCGCGGCGCGGGCACCTTCGAGTTCCTGTATGAGAACGGCGAGTTCTACTTCATCGAGATGAACACCCGCGTGCAGGTGGAGCATCCGGTGACGGAAATGATCACCGGCATCGACATCGTGCAGGAGCAGATCCGCATCGCCGCCGGCGAGAAGCTGCGCTTCCGCCAGCGCGACGTGATGCTGGCCGGCCATTCGATCGAGTGCCGCATCAACGCCGAAGACCCGTTCAAGTTTACGCCGTCGCCAGGCCGCATCACCTCCTGGCACGCGCCGGGCGGTCCCGGCGTGCGCGTCGATTCGCACGCTTATGCCGGCTACTATGTGCCGCCGCATTATGATTCGATGATCGGCAAGGTCATCACCTACGGCGCCACCCGCGAGCAGGCCATCCGCCGCATGCAGATCGCGCTGTCGGAAATGGTGGTCGAGGGCATCCAGACCAACATCCCGCTGCACCGCGAACTGATGGTGGACGCGCGCTTTATCGAAGGCGGCACCAACATCCATTACCTGGAACAGAAACTGGCAGCGATGCCTAAGGCGGGCGCATGAACTACGTAGAAATCGTCATCGAGGTCGCACGCGACCATGCCGAGGCGCTGTCGGACGCGCTGATGGAAGCGGGCGCCCTGTCCGTCTCGGTGGAAGATGCCGATGAAGGCACGGACGCCGAGAAGCCCCTGTTCGGCGAGCCGGGCATGGAGCCGGAAGAGGCGGCGTGGGACCATTCCCGCGTGGTGGCGCTGACCGGCGAGGACGCCGACCAGGCGGCCATCGTGGCCGAAGCGGCCGCCGCCATCAGCCTGGCCGAAGTGCCGAAGTTCACGCTGCGCGGCGTGGAGGAGCAGGACTGGGTGCGCTTGACGCAGTCGCAGTTCGAGCCCATCCACATCGGCAAGAACATCTGGGTGGTGCCGAGCTGGCACGAGGCGCCGGACGCCAATGCGCTGATCCTGGAGCTGGACCCGGGCCTGGCCTTCGGCACCGGTTCGCATCCGACCACGCGATTGTGCATGGAGTGGCTGGAAGCGCATCCTGCGCCGGGCAAGACGGTGTTGGACTATGGCTGCGGTTCGGGCATTCTGGCCATGGTGGCCAGGAAGCTGGGCGCGGGCACGGTGGCGGGCGTGGATATCGATCCGCAGGCGATCGAGTCGGCGCGCGACAACGCGCAGCGCAACCAGGTCGGCGAGATCGCGTACTTCCTGCCGGACGCATTTGCCGCGTCGGCGCACGCCACGGCGCGCTTCGACACGGTGGTGGCCAATATCCTGTCGAGCCCATTGAAGCTGATGGCGCCGATGCTGTCGGGCCGCGTGGCCGACGGCGGTTCGCTGATCCTGTCGGGCGTGCTGGCGCGCCAGGCCGAGGAAGTGGCGGCCGCGTATGCGCCGTTCATCAAGCTGGGCGTGTGGGCTGAGCTGGACGGCTGGGTTGCGCTGCACGGCGTGCTGGGCAGCGACACTGTTCCTCCGGCCCGCTAAGCTCGCGCTAGCCCGATGGCGCTCGCCACCAAATGCCCCCACTGCAACACGATATTTCGGGTCGCCCACGACCAGTTGAAATTACGTGGGGGCATAGTGCGCTGCGGCGCCTGCAATGAAGTCTTCGACGGCAATGCCGCGCTGGTGGAGCCGGCGCTCAAGCAGCCCGTCATTATTGATCTGCCAGCGGCGCCCACTCCGGCGCCCACCTCCTCCCCTGAACTCGACGCCCTGATCACCACGCTCGACGCGCGCGCCGAGGACGGGGAGCTGGAGCTGGAGGCCGAGCCGGCCCCTGAGCCGGCCCCTGCCCCCGTCATGCCCGGCGACGAGGCCTTCGACCTGGACCTCGACTTGGACGTGGAGCTGGACACCGAGCCGGGCGCCGAGCCCGAGGACGAGCCGGTTCCGGAGGCCGTCGACGCCGCGCCCGCCGCCGAGGAAGAGGCATCCGATGATGCGCTGCCGGCGCCGGAGGCCGAGCCGCCGCGCCCTGAATACCCGCCCCTGTCCGCGCTGGACGATGAAGACCGCGTCGATCATGAAGACCGCCTGGATGCGCCGCTGGAAGACGCCGACGGCCGCCGCGAGCCAACGCTGGATCTGCCCGACGAGCACCTGACCGCCGTCGCGCTGCACGACAGTTTCGAACTGGACGCCTTCCCGCCCCGCAGCGAGGAACGCTCCGACAGCGCAGAGCACCGCATCGAACCCGGCGCCGCCGGCGAGGACGACGATGACGACGTTGTCACGCTCTCCAGCGCCGCCACGGCCGCCGCAGCCGCCGCCACCGGCCCCGCCACGCCGGTCTCCGCCGGCCAGACCGGCCGCGATGCGGACGGCGCGGACGACGACGAACCCGGCTTCGTCAAGCGCGACCGGCGCCGCAAGCAGGTGGGCAAGGCGGCCCGCGTCGCCATGGCGCTCGGCGTGCCGCTGCTGCTGGCCGCGCTGGCCGCGCAGGTGCTGGGCACCTTCCGCAACCCGCTGGCCGCCGCCGTGCCCTCGCTCAAGCCGGCGCTGGTGTCGGCCTGCGCGCTGGCCGGCTGCACGGTGGACCTGCCGGCGCAGATCGACGCGCTCAGCATCGAACAGGGCGAGCTGCAGACCCTGGCCGAGAACGTCTTCAGTTTCACCACCACCTTGCGCAACGGCGCGCGCACCGCGCAGGCCTGGCCGCACATCGAGCTGATACTGAACGACGACGCCGGCAAGCCCGTGCTGCGGCGCGTGTTCGCGCCGCGCGACTACCTGGCGCCGGCGGCCGCCGCTGGCAACGCCGCCGGCGCGGCGGACCTCGCCAAGGGCTTTGCGCCGCGCTCCGAACAATCCGTGAAGCTGTATTTCGAACTAGCCCAGGTCAAGGCATCGGGCTATCACATCGCTGTTTTCTATCCATAAGAACCTATCATGAACCAGACCTCCCTGATCTGCGGATCGCTCGCCATCGACTTCATCATGCAGCATGAAGGCCGCTTCGCCGACAGCCTGCTGGCCGACCAGCTGCACAAGGTGAACGTGTCCTTCCTGGTGCCGACCATGCGCACCGAGTTCGGCGGCTGCTCCGGCAATATCGCCTACAACCTCAAGCTGCTGGGCGGCGAAGGCCGCATCGTCGGCGTGATGGGCCAGGACAGCGGCCCTTACCTGGCGCGCCTGCAGAAGCTGGGCATCTCCACCGCCAACATCCTGATCAAGGGCGACGCCTACACGGCGCAGTGCTTCGTGACGGCCGACAGCGAGAACAACCAGATCAACGCCTTCCACCCGGGCGCCATGTCCTTCGCGCACGAGAACCCGGTGGCCAACGCCGGCCCGGCGCGCGTGGCCATCATTTCGCCCGACGGCCACCTGGGCATGCTCAAGCACGCCGACGACCTGGCCGCGCTGGACATCCCCTTCATGTTCGATCCGGGCCAGCAGATGCCGATGTTTAACGGCGAACAGCTGATCGCCTTTATCGACAAGGCCACCTATGTGACCTGCAACGACTATGAGATCGAGCTGCTGATGTCGAAGACCGGCCTGACCTTGCAGGACATCGCCGGCCGCCTGGAGGCGCTGATCGTCACGCGCGGCGAGCAGGGTTCGGAGATCTACACCGGCGGCCAGCGCATCGCCATTCCGGCCGTGACGGCCGAAGCGGTGCTGGACCCGACCGGTTGCGGCGACGCTTACCGCGCGGGTCTGCTGTACGGCATCACGCATGGCCTGAACTGGGAAACCACCGGCCGCCTGGCCAGCCTGCTGGGCGCGATCAAGATCGCGCACAAGGGCGCGCAGAACCACGTGCTGACCAAGGCGCAGATCGGCGAGCGCTTCGAGGCGGCGTTCGGCTACCGTTACGAATAAAAAAAATGGCGGGTTACGGCCTTTGGCCTAACCCGCCCTACGCAGTGACAAGATGCAGGTGCGGCGCGAGCCGCACTTTTTTTATCGGCCGAACAGCATGCCCAGCACCAGCTGCGCGATCTGCAGCAGGATCAGGGCCACCAGCAGCGACAGGTCGAGATTGCCCACCAGCGGCACCACCTTGCGCAGGGGGCGCAGCAGCGGCTCGTTGAGGGCGCGGATGAAGGGTGCCAGCGGCGCGTGCGGGTTGACCCAGCTGAAGATGGCTTCGATCACCAGCATGGCCATGAAGCCGTACAGTATCCACTGCAGGAAGCGGTACAGCGCCGCCAGCAGCACGGTCTGCCACGCGGCGCCGACGAAGAACAGCACCGAGGTGGCCAGGAACACGATCAGGAAGGCGCCGATCAGGCTGGCCCAGTCGAAGCCGCCCACCCCCGGGACCACCCGGCGCAGGGGGCGCACCAGCCAGTCGGATAATTGGAAAGTGAATTGCGCCACCGACGACGGCGGACGCACGCGGATGGCTTGCATCCAGAAACGCAACAACAGGACAGCGCCGAGCAAACCGGCGACGGTGTCCACTATCAGCATGACGATACTAAGCACGGGCTCCCTCCATAAAAAAACCGCTGTGTGATTGTCTCACACAGCGGCCTTGCCTCATAAGGCTAGCGACGACTCAGCTCAGGATGGACGGGTGCTGGTCGGGAATGGCCAGGCGGCGGCCGGGGTAGGCGCGGTCTTGGCGGCTGGTGCGGCAGCCGGTGCGGCGGCGGCAGGAGCAGCAGCGGCGACAGGCTTGGCGGCTTCCTTCTTAGGGGCGGCAGCTTTCGGCGCGGCTGGCTTTTTCGCGGCCGGCTTGGCCACTACTGGAGCTGGCGCGGCCGGAGCGGCTGCTACCGGGGCAGCTGCCGGCTTGGCAACTGCCTTAACCGCCTTTTTTGCTGCTGGCTTGGCGACGCCTTTCGCCGCAGGCTTGGCTGCTGCTGGTTTGGCGGCTGGCTTGGCGGCTGGTTTAGCAGCGGCTTTCGCGGCTGGTTTGGCTGCTGGTTTAGCGGCAGCTTTTTTGGCGGCCGGTTTAGCCGCTGGCTTGGCAGCGGCTTTCTTGGCGGCTGGCTTGGCTGCTGGTTTGGCGGCGGCTTTTTTTGCAGCTGGTTTGGCTGCTGGTTTAGCGGCGGCTTTCTTCGCTGCTGGTTTAGCGGCTGGCTTGGCGGCGGCTTTTTTCGCTGCTGGCTTGGCTGCTGGTTTAGCGGCGGCTTTCTTCGCTGCTGGCTTAGCGGCTGGCTTGGCGGCGGCTTTCTTCGCTGCTGGCTTGGCTGCTGGTTTGGCGGCGGCCTTCTTCGCTGCCGGCTTGGCTGCCGGCTTGGCGGCGGCTTTCTTCGCTGCTGGCTTGGCGGCGGCCTTCTTCGCTACTGGCTTGGCTGCTGCTTTCGCTGCTGGCTTGGCTGCTGGTTTCGCTGCGGCTTTTTTCGCGACTGGCTTGGCTGCTGGTTTGGCGGCGGCCTTCTTCGCTGCTGGCTTGGCTGCTGGTTTAGCGGCGGCTTTTTTCACCGCTGGTTTGGCTGCCGGTTTGGCGGCGGCTTTTTTCGCTGCTGGCTTGGCTGCTGGTTTAGCGGCAGCTTTTACCACGGCCTTGGCGGCTGGTTTCGCGGCGGCTTTCTTGGCAACCGGTTTGGTGGCAGCGGCTGCTTTAGCCGCTGGTTTCTTTACTTCTTTCTTTGCTTTCGCTGTAGCCATTTTGGTCTCTCCTTCATCTAGAGATGAGAATTACGCACAAGATTAAAACCCGTCCGGCCCCCTGGCCAGGCGAATTATTCATCGGCGCAAACGGATGGTTTGCGCTAATGAATTCGGCACCAGCTGAACTGCTGCAACTCCTCACGTTTGCAGCGCTTCAGCCCCGACGCCGGCGTTCACGGAACAGCCGGCGCACTAAATCTTGTTACGATGTTGGCGGGTGGCGGGCGTGTGTTCAGCACCGGTGCTCCCCATCGCAGCCACATCACGTTTTTGATTTTTGAAGAAAAAACCGCCCGGCCTGGACATTGCCAGGCGAGGCGGTCATCGCAAAAACGGTGTGGTCTTGTGCATACTCGTGCGTGTCTCGAATCCCATTTTGTTGATCGTTTTGCGGGCGCGCGCGGCTCAAAAAACCGCACAAAAAAAATCACGCAAATTCAATCTCGTAAATTACACGAAAACCTTGTCGGTGCGCAACCGGCACAACTCACTTTCGCACTCTTTTTTGCACGATAGGCGCGCTATCGCACATTAGTTCATCAAATGCGGACGCTGCGCGCCGATTTTTTCGCGCGCGGTGCGTCGCCGATCACGATCACGCGCGTGCGCGAATTGAAAAAATGCGCGCGCGTTTTTTCGATGCGCGGCCAAGGAAGCCTTGCGCGCACAGGTGCGCTTCGGCGCGCATTTGGGCTCTCACTTTCGAGTGCTGATCAGTGCGCACTGAAGTGCTCGCGCACCCAATGCCGCAGCACCGTCGTGGCCGGCCGCGCAGACGCGCGCGCGCTGTACACCAGGTCGTAGCGGAAGCTGGCGAGCGACAAGTCGAACGGCTGCACCAGCACGCCCGCAGCCAGTTCCTCCTCCACCAAAGTCAGGCTAAGCAGGCCGATGCCCTGGCCCGCGATGGCCGCTTGCACGGCGTGCAGTTCCTCGCTGAAGGACACGCCGGTGTCGGCGTCGATGCCGGCCGCGCCGGCGGCGGCCAGCCACTGGCGCCACTCGACCGCGCGCTCGTCGCCGCGCACCGCCTCGCCCCACTCGAAGTGGATCAGCGTGGCGCGGCGCAGCTCGCGCATGCTGCGGATGTTGAGCAACGGACTGCACACGGGCGCGAAGCGGTCCTCGAACAAGTGCTCGACCAGCAGGCCGGGATAGAGGCCGCTGCCGTAGCGGATGGCGGCGTCGGCATCGGCGTCGAGGTCGACCAGCTCGTTGGACGCGTCCAGGCGCAGGGTCCAGTCGGGGTAGGCATCGCGGAAGGAGCCGGCGCGGGTGGCCAGGCGGCGCGCCATGAAGGCGACGGTGGAGGACAGGCGCGCCACCTGCGCACCCTGCGCGCGCACCAGCTGCTCGATGGCGCGCTCGATGCTGTCGAAGCCGTCGCGCAAGGTGGGGAAAAGCTGGCGGCCGGCGGCGGTGAGGGTGACGCGGCGCGGGCCGCGCTCGAACAGCTCGACGCCGATGGCCTGCTCGAGGTGCTTGATCTGGTGGCTGACGGCGGTGGGCGTGACGTTCAGCTCCTCGGCCGCGTCCTTGAAGCTGAGGCGGCGCGCGGCCGCTTCGAACACGCGCAGCGCGCCGATGGCGGGCAGTTTTCTCATCGTGGCTACGGATTAGTTTTGCTCACCTATATGGTGAGGAATGATCGTTTGCCGCCATGGAGCGGCGTACACATAATGTGCTTCAGTTCATTTTAACTCAGTCATTGAAGGAGATGCCATGCAGCTGGAACAGATCCATACCACGCCCGATCCCTACGCGCCCTACCTGCTGTCGCAGGCGTTCCGCAACCTGGAGCGGGTGCTGGTGGCGGGCGGGTCGAGCTTGCGGCGCGTCATCGAGGTGACCATCTACCTGACCTCGATGCGGCACTTCGGCAAGATCGTCGCGCTGCGCCGCCAGTGGCTCGCGCCGCCCTACCCGGCCGACACCATCGTGGAAGTGGCGGCGCTGTACGCGCCGGAGGCGATGATAGAGATCGAAGCCATCGCCGCCGCCGGCTAGTTCAGCGCGGCGGGGATGAAGCCTTCATCGCCCAGCGCGGGCATGCTGGCGGAGAGGTCGGCCGACTTGGCGGTCTTCAACTTCATGACGGCCAGCAGCACGGTGTGCTCGTCCGCCGCAATCAGGCCGCGCTCGCGCGACACGGCCAGCGCCGGGACGAGGATTTTTTCCTGGAGGTAGCCGTAGTCGGAGGCGGTCGAGCTTGCGTACTTAATTAGTAGCGCATAGGTCAGCAGACGGACCACGCGGCCATGCTGTGCAGCTCGCGCATGAAGCGCTCGCTGAGCGGACTGCCCGGCTCGACGGTCCGCTCTATATCTTGCATGGTCTCTTCTATATTGGAGATCTCACACAGCGTGCCACTGTCCTGCGTACGGCCTTCGACGGCCGACTCCACGTAGTCCGCCAGCGTGGTGTGGTTGCCTTCGATACGGAACTCCGGCGTGGAATCACTCGTCCAGCATCATGTCCTCCTGCCTACGGCGCTTGGGAATGCGTTGTTCAGGCCGCAGCGAAGCTTGGTGATGAACGTGCTCAACAAGGGCAAGCGTGGTTTGCAGAGCGTCGCTCATGGTACGGGCAGCGGCGGCCATTGCCTCAACCGGGGATTGCGCCACGGGCCGCTGCTCCAGCGCCCGCCGCAGCCGGATGGCCTGGGTCCAGTTTCGCTCGCCGTTCAGCCGCACCCAGACGTCGCGCCATGCGTTGCGGCCGTGGCCTGCTACCATGAGGGTGAACTGCCGTGGCGAGACCGGCATGCCTTGATAGAGCAGCTCGTCGCCCATCACCTCGGCGACGTAGCTTTGCTCGCCGTGACGCATCCGGATCAAGCTGCCGGAGGGTAAGAACAACTGCTTCCATTGATAGCCGCACACCGGCTCTGCGGCTGCGCGCTGCGCGGCGATCCAGTGCTTGATGGCCAGCCTGAGCGCCTCGGATACGCTCAGCGTACTGCCGGAAGTGCGCAGGTAGTCGCGCAATTCGATGTGCGCCGCAGGTGGTATGCCTGCGAAATCCCTCTGCCTATCCATACTAATTCCCCTGTCTAATCTTGCCTCGTTTCGCCTATTCCTGTCTATTTGACAGCGGCGAAAAGAAAAAGTTCGTTTTAGGCGCAATTAGGCAGAATTAGGCACACAAATTCGACATGTTAGGCAGAGGGGGCTGCGCGGGCTCACCGCGCCCCCATGAAAAAACCCGGCGCGCGGCCGGGTTTCGGGTGGAGCAGAAACGGATCAGTCCCAGTTCAGGGCGCCGCCGGTCTGGTATTCGGTGACGCGGGTCTCGAAGAAGTTGCGTTCCTTCTTCATATCGATCATCTCGCTCATCCATGGGAATGGATTCTCAGGCTGGTCGAACAGCGTTTCCAGGCCGATCTGGGTAGCACGGCGGTTGGCGATGAAGCGCAGGTAGCCCTTGAACATGGCCGCGTTCAGGCCCAGCACGCCGCGCGGCATGGTGTCTTCCGCGTAAGCGTATTCCAGCTCCACGGCCTTCAGGAACAGGCCCTTGATCTCTTCCTTGAAGGCAGGCGTCCACAGCAGCGGATTTTCCATCTTGATGGTGTTGATCAGGTCGATGCCGAAATTGCAATGCATGGACTCGTCGCGCAGGATGTACTGGTATTGCTCGGCGGCGCCCATCATCTTGTTCTGGCGGCCCAGCGCCAGGATCTGGGTGAAGCCGACGTAGAAGAACAGGCCTTCCATCAGGCAGGCGAACACGATCAGCGATTTCAGCAGCTTCTGGTCGTTTTCCACGGTGCCGGTGGTGAAAGCCGGGTCGGTCAGCGTGTTGATGAACGGAATCAGGAACTCGTCCTTGTCGCGGATCGACTTCACTTCATTGTAGGCGTTGAAGATTTCCTGCTCGTCCAGGCCCAGCGACTCCACGATGTACTGGTAGGCGTGGGTGTGGATGGCTTCCTCGAAGGCCTGGCGCAGCAGGTACTGGCGGCATTCCGGCGCCGTGATGTGGCGGTAGGTGCCCAGCACGATGTTGTTGGCGGCCAGCGAGTCGGCGGTGACGAAGAAGCCCAGGTTGCGTTTCACCAGGCGGCGCTCGTCTTCGGTCAGGCCGTTCGGGTTCTTCCACAGCTCGATGTCGCGCTGCATGTTCACTTCCTGCGGCATCCAGTGGTTGGCGCAGCCGGCCAGGTATTTGTCCCAGGCCCATTTGTACTTGAACGGCACCAGCTGGTTGACGTCGGTCTGGCCGTTGATGACGCGCTTGTCATCGGCATTCACGCGGCGGGCGATCTGCTCGGCAGTGCCTTCGGCGTTGAGTGGTGCGTGGGGTTGCGCGGCAGGCGCAGTGTCTTCGTCCCAGGACAGCATGATATTTCCTTCTTGAATTGGCAAACGGACCGCGCACGCGGCGCGGTCCTCCTATTGTATTACTGGCAGGCTTCGCATTCCTCGAAACCGTCGTCTCCCGGACGCAGGTAGCAGGCGGCGCCGTCTTCCTCGGCGGCGGCAGGAGCCGCCGCGACCGGGGCCGCAGCCGCCAAGGCGCTGGCAGATGCGCCGCCGTCCACGGCCACCGCGTTCAGCGCGCCGGTCTTGGAGGTCGATTTCTCCATGTGGGTCGCAGCGATGGTGCGCAGGTAGTAGGTGGTCTTCAGGCCGCGCAGCCAGGCCAGCTTGTAGGTCTCGTCCAGCTTCTTGCCCGACGCGCCGGCCATGTAGATGTTCAGCGACTGGGCCTGGTCGATCCACTTCTGGCGGCGGGAAGCCGCTTCCACCAGCCAGCTCGGCGAGACTTCAAACGCGGTGGCGTAGATGTCGCGCAGGTCTTGCGGCACGCGGTCGATCTTCACCAGCGAGCCGTCGAAGTATTTCAGGTCGGCGATCATGACCTCGTCCCACAGGCCGCGCGCCTTCAGGTCGCGCACCAGGTAGGAGTTGATCTCGGTGAACTCGCCCGACAGGTTGGACTTCACGTACAGGTTCTGGAAGGTCGGTTCGATGCAGGCCGACACGCCGATGATGTTCGAAATGGTGGCGGTAGGAGCGATCGCCACGCAGTTCGAGTTGCGCATGCCGAACTTGGCGATGCGCTCGCGCACCGGGGTCCAGTCCATGGCGGCCGAGCGGTCCTGCTCCAGGTAGCCGGCGCCGCGCTCTTCGGCCAGCAGCGCGATCGAGTCCTGCGGCAGGATGCCGCGGTCCCACAGCGAGCCCTTGTAGGACTCGTAGTGGCCGCGCTCTTCGGCCAGCTCGGTCGAGGCCAGGTAGGCGTAGTAGCACACCGCTTCCATCGAGGTGTCGGCGAAGCTCACGCATTCCTGCGACGAGAACGGCACGCGCATCATGTGCAGGCAGTCCTGGAAGCCCATCACGCCCAGGCCGACCGGACGGTGGCGCATATTGGCGTTGCGGGCCTTGTCGACCGCGTAGTAGTTGATGTCGATCACGTTGTCCAGCATGCGCATGGCGGTGCGGATGGTCTTCTGCAGCTTCACGTGGTCCAGCTTGCCCTCTTTCATATGGGCCGGCAGGTTGACGGAGCCGAGGTTGCAGACGGCGATCTCGTCCGGGCCGGTGTTCAGCGTGATCTCGGTGCACAGGTTGGACGAGTGCACCACGCCCACGTGCGACTGCGGCGAGCGGATGTTGCACGGGTCCTTGAAGGTGATCCAGGGGTGGCCGGTTTCAAACAGCATGGACAGCATCTTGCGCCACAGGTCCAGCGCGGCGATCTTCTTGAACACGCGCATTTCGCCGGCGGCGGCCTTGGCTTCGTAGCCCAGGTAGGCCTGCTCGAAGGCCTTGCCCACTTTGTCGTGCAGGTCCGGCGCTTCGGACGGCGAGAACAGCGTCCACTCGCCCTTTTCCATCACGCGCTTCATGAACATGTCCGGAATCCAGTTGGCGGTGTTCATGTCGTGGGTGCGGCGGCGGTCGTCGCCGGTGTTCTTGCGCAGGTCGAGGAATTCCTCGATGTCCATGTGCCAGGTTTCCAGGTAGGCGCACACCGCGCCCTTGCGCTTGCCGCCCTGGTTGACCGCCACGGCGGTGTCGTTCACCACTTTCAGGAAGGGCACCACGCCCTGCGATTTGCCGTTGGTGCCCTTGATGTGGGCGCCCAGCGCGCGCACCGGGGTCCAGTCGTTGCCCAGGCCGCCGGCGAACTTGGCCAGCAGCGCGTTTTCCTTGATCGCGTCGTAGATGCCTTCCAGGTCGTCCGACACGGTGGTCAGGTAGCACGAGGACAGCTGCGAGCGCAAGGTGCCCGAGTTGAACAGGGTCGGGGTGGACGACATGAAGTCGAAGGTCGACAGCAGGTTGTAGAACTCGATGGCGCGCGCTTCGCGGTTCTCTTCGCGCAGCGCCAGGCCCATGGCCACGCGCATGTAGAAGGCCTGCGGCATCTCGATGCGCACGTCGCGCACGTGCAGGAAGTAGCGGTCGTACAGGGTCTGCAGGCCGATGTAGCCGAACTGCAGGTCGCGGTCGGCCACCAGGGCCTTGGCCAGCTTGGCCAGGTCGAACTTGGCCAGCTCGGGGTCCAGCAGCTCGTTTGCTATGCCCTTGGCGATGTATTGCGGGAAGTAGGTCAGGTATTCGGCGGCGGCCTTGGCCTGCGCCACTTCATGGCCGAACACTTCCTTGCGGATGGTGTGCAGCAGGATGCGGGCGGTGACCTGCGAGTAGGCCGGGTCTTTTTCCATCAGCGCGCGGGCGGCCAGGATGGCGGACTTGTGCAGTTCCTCGACCGGCACGCCGTCGTACAGGTTCTTCACGGTCTCGGCCAGGATGGCGTCCGAGTCGACGTGCTTTTCCAGGCCGGAGCAGGCGGCGGCGATCAGGTCGCGCACTTCCTGCATCACCAGCGGACGGCGGGCGCCGTTTTCGGTCACGCTCAGCTGCGGCTCGGCGGCGGCGGCGGCGCCCTGCGATTCCTTCTTCAGGCGGCGTTCCTCCATGTGCTTGGCGCGGTACAGCACGTAGGCGCGCGCCACGTCGTGCTGGCCCGAGCGCATCAGCGCCAGTTCCACCTGGTCCTGCACGTCTTCGATATGGAAGGTGCCGCCGGACGGCTGGCGGCGCACCAGCGCGCTCACCACGCCGTTGGTCAACTCCTCGACGATCTCACGCACACTGGCGGACGCGGCGCTCTGGCCGCCGTGCACGGCCAGGAAAGCCTTGGTCATGGCGACATTGATCTTGGACGGTTCGAACGCCACCACCGCGCCGTTGCGGCGGATGATGCGGTAATCGCCCAGGGCGCTGGCAGCCGTGGCCAGGCCGCTGACTGCGCCCGCCGATGCCGGCGCTTGTGGCGCCGGATTGTTGGTGATGTCTTGAGTTGATTGCATTGAAGCTCCCGGTTTAGCAGCGTGCTGCGCGCATGTTTTGTGAGAATAAAGTTCGTCGATTGCCCTAAAGCATCTTTGAACGATTGCCAAGTTTTTTTACTACATCTAGTGAACTGGTCAAATTGTGCCACTAATTGTAGTGAGCCCGTGGGGTCTAGACAAGGGGGAAATTTGGCTTTGGAGCACGAAATTTCTGTTGACTTTTAGGGACGCCCCGCCGTTCAGGCCGTAGCGGGTTAGCGGGCGCTCACCGACCACGCGGCGGCGCCTGGCACCAGCCGCGCCCGCCCCGGGCGCCGCGCCTGCGGCACTGGCGTAAACGCAACATTGCCGCTTCATCCAGACCCGTCCGGGCTGGCAAAAACCCGGCGGGCCAGCATTATAGTCTAAAGCCCGTCCGGCTCCTGGATGTTCAATTTTTGCATCTGGTAGCGCAGCTGGCGGAAGCTGATGCCCAGCAGGCTGGCGGCCTGGGTGCGGTTGTACTGGGTCTGCGCCAGCGCGCGCATGATGATGTCGCGCTCGACCTGGGCCAGGTAGTCCGGCAGATTGCTCGGCAGCGCATCCGGCGCCAGCGCGCCCGGGGCGTAGGCCGGCGCCGCGGCCGGCAGCGGCTGGTAGCCCGACGGCGCGGACGCCGCCGTCCCCGGCGCGCCCTCCTCGCGGCGCAGCTCGGCCGGCGGCGGCACATAGCCGGGCGGCATGTCGCCGGCGCGCCCGCCCTTGAGGGCCAGGTCGCGCACCTCGATCACGCCGTCGTTGGCAAAGGCCAGCGCGCGCTCGAGGATATTCTCCAGCTCGCGCACATTGCCCGGGAAGGCATAGCCGCGCAGCGCCTCCAGCACGCCCGGCCCCAGCACCACGCGCTGCTCGAAGGTGCCCAGCCGCGCCAGGATGGCGTCGGTCAGCACGCCCAGGTCGTCCGGGCGCTCGCGCAGCGGCGGCAGGCTCAGCTCGATCACATTGAGCCGGTAGAACAAATCCTGCCGGAACGCGCCGCGCTCGACCAGCTGCTCCAGGTTCTTGTGGGTGGCGCTGATGATGCGCACGTCCACCGGCTCCTCGGCCGTGGCGCCTATCTTGCGCACGCGCCGCTCCTGGATGGCGCGCAGCAGCTTGACCTGCATGGCCAGCGGCAGGTCGGCCACCTCGTCCAGCATCAGCGTGCCGCCGTTGGCGGCCTGGAAAAAGCCGTCGCGCTCGTCGGCCGCGCCGGTGAACGCGCCCTTGCGGTAGCCGAAGAACTCGGCCTCCATCAGCGCCTCGGGGATGGCGCCGCAGTTGACGGCGATAAACGGCTGGCCCGCGCGCGAGCTTTGCGCGTGGATCTCGCGCGCCGCCAGCTCCTTGCCGCTGCCGGACTCGCCGTTGATGGCGATCGGCGCCATCGAGCGCGCCAGCCGCGCGATCTGCGCGCGCAGCGCCTGGATCACGGCCGAATCGCCCTTGAGCCGGCTGGCCGGCGGCTGGCCGGCCGCGCCCGGCCCCGCGCCCTCGCCCGTCCCGGCCGCGCCGGCCGGCGCGTTCAGCCGCAGCGCCGACTGCACCATCACGCGCAGCTGGTCCAGCGCCACCGGCTTGCTGATGTAGTCGAAGGCGCCCGCCTTCAGCGCCACCACCGCGTTGTCGGCGCTGCCGTAGGCGGTCACCACGGCGATCGGCGTGTTGCGGCAGCTGGCCGACACCTCGCGCACCAGCTCCAGCCCCAGACCGTCGGGCAGGCGCATATCGGTCAGCACCAGGGCGTAGCCGGCGCCGCCGCCGGCCTGCGCCAGGTAGCCGCGCGCCTGCGCCAGGTTTTCCGCGCTGTCCACGTCCAGCCCCATCTTGAGCAGCGTGATTTCCAGCAGCTCGCGCAGGTCGGCTTCATCGTCGACGACCAGCACGCGCGGGGAACTGCGGGGTGCACTCATGGTGTCCTTCTTATATAGTGTGGTGGTGGCGGTCCGGGCCGGCTCAGGCGCCCGGGCGCGCAAACGTGATCACGAAACGGCCGCTGGACTTGCGGCTGCCGTCGGCCTGCGCCGCCGTGTCGAAGCGGTATTCGTAGTCCAGCATGGCTTCGTTATTCAAGCACAATTCGCGCGCCAGATACAGGCCCAGGCCGGTGCCCTTGCTGGACGTGGTGTAGAAGGGCTCGAACAGGTGCAGCCGCACCTCGGGCGTGATGCCGGGGCCGTCGTCCTGCACGTGCAGCTCCAGGCCCGGGCTGCGGCCCTTGCCGCCCACCACGAACAGGCGGATGCTGGCCGGCCCGCCGCTGGCGTAGCGCACCGCGTTGTTGAGCAGGTTCAGCAGCACCTCGCGCAGGTGCAGCGCGTCGAAGCGCACCTGGCCGCCCTCGCCGGCCCCGCCCGCGCGCGCCGCCAGCGCCTCCACGTCCAGCTGCACGATGCCGGGCGCCAGCGCGTGCGTGTCCTGGAACTCGGCCGCCAGCTCGGCCAGGAAGCCGGCCAGCGCCAGCGGCTCGCTGTGCGGCTGCGCCTTGCGCGACAGCTGCAGGATGTCCTCCACCATGCGGTTCACGCGCGCCACATTGTCGCCCACGATCTTGAGCAGGCGCGTGTGCACCGGCCCGTCCAGGTCTTCGCTCAGCAGCGCCGTGGCGTGGCCGATGGCCGACAACGGGTTGCGCACCTCGTGCGCGATGCTGGCCGTGAGCCGCCCCATCGAGGCCAGCTTCAGGTCCTGGGCCTGGTTCTCGATGGCCGTCACGTCCTGCAGGAAGATCACGCTGCGCTCCACGCCCAGGCCCTCGGTCTCGACCGGCGCGAAGCGCACCTTCAAATGCGCCGCCAGGTCGCGCCGCGCGCTCCAGGCCGCCGTCACCTCCTGCAGCGCCGGGTCGGTGTAGGGCTTGATGGTCAGGAAGGCCGTGGCCAGCGCCGGGTCGGCCAGCCAGTCGCGGTAGGCGCGCGCCAGCGGCGCCAGCGCCGGCAGCGCGTCCAGCGGGAAGGCGCTGTCGCCGGCCAGGCCCAGCATCTGCTGCGCGGCCGGATTGCCGGCGTACACCTGGCCGTCCGTGCCCAGCACCACGATGCCGTCGCTCATATGCGCCATCACCAGCCGGTTGACCGACTGCTGCACGCCGATCTCCACGCCGCGCCGCGCCGCCAGCTCCTCCTGCCCGATCAGCTTGGCGGCCATGCGGTTCACCACCAGCACCGCCGCCAGCAGGGCCGCGCCGAACAGGCCGGCCTGCAGCAAGGTGCTGTCGGCGTCGAGCACGGCGATCTGCCACAGCGCCGCGCCCAGCATGAACAGCGCCACCAGCGAGGCGGCAAACAGCGCCAGCACCAGCGGCGCCAGGATGGCCAGGCCGGCCAGCGGGAACAGGTAGAGGATGGCCAGGCCGCTGCGCGCGCCGCCGGCCCCCAGGTAGAGCAGCGAGATCAGCGCCAGGTCGCAGGCGATCTGCAGCAGCAGCTGGCCCAGGAAGCGGCGCCGCAGCTTGGCCGTGAGCACGGCGAAGCCCAGCGCCAGCGCCAGGTAGGCGGCGCAGGCCTGGGCATAGAAATACGGCGCCTGGCCGCGCAGGCCGCGGCTGTCCACGCTCAGGTAGGCCAGCAGCACCAGCGCGATCACCACGCGGGTGGCGTTCAGGGTTTGCAGCGAGCGCCAGAAGGTGTCGCGCGAGGCCGCCGTCAGCGCTTGCAGGCGCGCCGTCACGTCAGGACGCCGGCTGCTCGGCGTGCGCCTGGCTGCAGAAGTCGCGCCCGCCGCGCCGCACCGCTTCCGAGGCCGGGAAGAAGATGCCGCAGTGCGCGCAGCTGAGCATGGTTTCCGCCTCGGCCACCGCGCGCGCGCGCGCCTGGGCCTGGGGCGAGGCGCCCTGGCGGGCGCGCGCCTCGGCTTCGGCCAGCTCGGC
>NZ_WWCU01000025.1 GCF_009857595.1 Pseudoduganella aquatica
CCTGCCGCACGCGGCGGCCGCGCAGCCGGGCGAGCTGCTGGCGGCGGCGCGCGCCATCGCCTGGAACCAGCCGCCGCGCGGCCTGCGCCAGTTGTTCGTCGACATTTCCGCGCTGGTCGAATCGGATCTGCGCACCGGCATCCAGCGCGTGGTGCGCAGCGTGCTCAAGGCGCTGATCGACGCGCCGCCGCCCGGCTGGCGCGTCGAGCCGGTGTACGGCGACGGCGGCAACCGCCCCTACCGCTATGCGCGCCGCTACATGCTGCAGCAGCTGGGCCTGGCCGATCCCGGCCTGGAGGACGCGCCGCTGGCGCTGCGCCCGGACGACGTCTTCCTCGGCCTGGATCTGTACACCAACGGCACCGCGCAGAACCGGGCGCAGCTCATGGCCATGCGCCAGCAGGGCGTGGCGGTGCATTTCGTGGTGTACGACGTGCTGCCCATGCTGCGCCCGGACTGGTTCCCCTTCGGCACCCAGGACTACTTCGGCGACTACCTCGACACGCTGTCCGAGGTGGCCAACGGGGTCGTGTGCATCTCGCGCGCGGTGGCCGACGAGCTCACCGGCTGGATGGCCGAGCGCCCGTGGCGGCGCCAGTCGCCGCTCAAGCTGGGCTATTTCCACCTGGGCGCCGACATCGACGCGAGCAAGCCGAGCTTCGGCCTGAGCGAGAACGCCGAGCAGGTGTTCGCGGCGGTGGCCGCCCGTCCCTCGCTGCTGATGGTGGGCACGCTGGAGCCGCGCAAGGGCCATGCCCAGGCCCTGGCCGCGTTCGACCTGCTGTGGCAGCAAGGGGTGGACGCCAACCTGGTCATCGTCGGCAAGGAGGGCTGGATGGTGGAGCAGCTGGCCAAGCGCCTGCGCAGCCATCCGGAGCGCGAACAGCGCCTGTTCTGGCTGGCCGGCGTCTCCGACGAAATGCTGCTCAAGCTGTACCAGAGCTGCAGCGGCCTGCTGGCCGCCTCCGAGGGCGAAGGCTTCGGCCTGCCGCTGATCGAAGCGGCCCAGCACGGCATCCCCATCCTGGCGCGCGACATCCCGGTATTCCGCGAAGTGACCGGCGCGCACGCCCATTATTTCCGGGCCGCCGACGCGGCCCAGCTGGGCGCGGCGCTGACCGAGTGGCTGGCCCTGCTGGCCGACGGCAAGGCGCCGGGCTCGGACGGCATGCCCTGGCTGAAATGGCAGCAGAGCGCGCAGCAATTGGTGGACGTGGTGGTGGGGCAGCGCTGGTACCGCAGCCTGACGCAAGACCAGCGCGCCGCGCCGCCCAAACCAGAAGTCCATGAGTAATCAAAGTGCTAAGATGAGCGTCTACGCAACGGCGCCCGCGGCACTTTCCAACCAGTATCGGAACCCTGACATGCAACAAATTAACAACCTCTCGACCCGTTTGACCCAGCACCAGACCCAGATCAAGGCCGCCATGGACCGCGTCATCGCCAGCGGCTGGCTGGTGCTGGGACCGGAAGTGAAGCGCTTCGAGCAAGACTTCGCGGCCTGGCTGGGCGCGGCGCACTGCGTCAGCCTGGCCAACGGCACCGACGCCATCGAACTGGCGCTCAAGGCGCTGGGCGTGCAGCCGGGCGAGCGCGTGGCCACCGTGGCCAACGCCGGCATGTACACCACGCTGGCCATGCTGGCCGCCGGCGCCGAGCCCTTCTTCATGGACGTGGACCTGGACACGCGCGGCGCCACGCTGGCCGAAGTCACGCGCGCGCTGGACGCGGGCGTGAAAGCGGTGGTGGTGACCCACCTGTACGGCCTGGCCCTGCCGGAAATCAAGGCCATGGCGGCGCTGTGCGCCGCGCGCGGCGTGCCGCTGCTGGAAGACTGCGCGCAGGCGCACGGCGCCACCGTGGACGGCCAGCGCGTGGGCACCTTCGGCGACGCCTCCACCTTCAGCTTCTACCCGACCAAGAACCTGGGCGCGCTGGGCGACGGCGGCGCCGTCGTCACCAGCCGCGCCGACGTGGCCGCCACCGTGGGCATGCTGCGCCAGTACGGCTGGACCGCCAAGTACAAGGTGGAACTGCCGGCCGCGCGCAACAGCCGCCTGGACGAGCTGCAGGCGGCCATCCTGAGCGAATTCCTGCCGCTGCTGGACGCGGCCAACGCGCGCCGCCGCGACATCGCCGCGCGCTACCGCGCCGGCATCGCCCACGCGCAGGTGCAGACCCCGGCCGACGCCGGCGCCGCCTCCGTGGCCCACCTGTACGTGGTGCGCAGCCCGAACCGCGACGCGCTGCGCGAGCACCTGAAGGCCAATGCCATCGGCTCCGACGTGCACTACCCGATTCCCGACTACGCGCAGCCGGTGCTGGGCGCGCGCTTTGCCGGCGTCAAGCTGGCCAACACCGAGACGCTGGCGCGCGAGATCCTGACGCTGCCGTGCTACCCGGAAATGACCGACGCCGAAGTGGACGCGGTGATCGCCGCCGTCAACAGCTGGCAGGCCTAAGCGGCATGGGCAGCATGAAGTTTTCCGTCGTCATTCCGGTCTACAAGAACGAGGAGTCGATCCCGCGCCTGCTGGCGGCCGTGCAAGGCATGAACCAGGCGCTGGACGGCCGGCTCGAAGCCGTGTTCGTGGTGGACGGCAGCCCGGACCAGTCCTTCGCGCTGCTGCGCGACGCCCTGCCCACGCTGCCCTTCGCGGCCCAGCTGCTGGCGCATTCGCGCAATTTCGGCTCCTTCCCCGGCATCCGCACCGGCCTGCAAGCGGCGCGCGGGGAATACTACGCGGTGATGGCGGCCGACCTGCAGGAACCGCCCGAGCTGGTGGTGGAATTCTTCCAGTCGCTCGAGCGCGACGAGTGCGACGTGGCCATCGGCACCCGCACCACGCGCCAGGATCCGCTGCGCTCGCGCCTGGCCTCCAGCCTGTTCTGGGGCATGTACCGCCGCCTGGTGGTGCACGACATGCCCGAGGGCGGCGTGGACGTGTTCGGCTGCAACCGCGCCTTCCGCGACCAGCTGCTGCAGCTGGAGGAATCGCGCTCCTCGCTGATCGCGCTGATCTTCTGGCTGGGCTACCGGCGCAAGCTGGTGGCCTACGAGCGCCAGGTGCGCCAGGAAGGCAAGTCGGCCTGGACCTTCAGCAAGAAGCTGGACTATATGATGGACAGCATCTTCGCCTTCACCGACTATCCGATCCGCATGCTGGTACGCATGGGCGCGATCGGCTCCATGCTGTCGATCGGCCTGGGCCTGCTGGTGGCCGGGGCGCGCCTGAGCGGCGCCATCGACGTGCCCGGCTATGCCGCCACCATGCTGGTGGTGCTGCTGTTCGGCACCCTGAACCTGCTGGGCCTGGGCCTGGTGGGCACCTACGCCTGGCGCGGCTACGAGAACAGCAAGCAGCGTCCGCTGGCCGTGGTGGCCGCGCGCCTGAGCCATACGCCGCCGGCGGCCGCGCACAGCGCCGCCGCGCCGCATCCCCTGACAGAAGGAGTTTCCTCATGACCTTGACCGTTTCCGACAAGGCCGGCTTTTACTCGCCGGTCAGTTTCCTGAGCCGCACGCCCGAACAGCTGGGACCGGACTGGCTGGGCGAACTGGCGGCCGACCTGGCCGCCGGCAAGGCGCAGCTGTTTGAAGGCCGCCAGGACCAGGGCAGCGCGGGCGTGCAGATAGTCTACCGCGCGCTGCCGTGGGACACCGATTTCTTCGGCACCGCCACCTTCCGCGTCGACTACACGGCGGCCGCTCCGGGCACGCCGTTCAGCGCGCTGCAGGCGGCCTTCGCCGGCCTGCGCGCCCACCTGGCCGCGCAGGCCCCGGCGTTTTACCTGTTCGCCGAAGTGCCGTCGGAAGACACGGCCGCCATCGCCGGCATGAGCGGCGCCGGCTACCGCCTGATCGAAACCCGCCTGACCTGCTTCCGCGACGACCTGCAGCGCTTCGACGCCAAGGGCGCCGCCGCCGTGCGCGGCGCCACCGCGGCCGACATCCCGGCACTGCGCGTGGCCGCCGCCCAGGCCGTCAACCACTATGACCGCTTCCACGCCGACGACTTCTTCAGCGCGCAGCAGGCCGACGACTTCCTGGCCGTGTTCGTCGAGAACTCGGTCAAGGGCTATGCGGACGAAGTCATCGTGCCGGCCGACGGCCCGGCCGACGCCTTCCTGACCGGCAACTACGTGACGGCCCCGGCCGCGCTGGGCGGCCAGAAGCTGGGCCGCATGGTGCTGTCGGCGGTGACGCCGGCGCGGCGCGGCTGGTACGTCAAGCTGATCGGCGCGCTGAGCGCCAAGTTCCAGGCCGCCGGCGTGGGCACCGCCTTCATGACCACCCAGGCCACCAACCGCGCCGTGCTCAAGGTCTGGGCCCACCATGGCTACCGCGTCGGACGCAGCAGCCATATCTTCTCCACTTACAGCCGAGGCTAATATGCAGCACAGCTCCTCCCCTTCCGCCGTGGTGCACGACGGCGCCCAGGTCGACGCCAGCGCCCAGCTGGGCGACTACGTGGTGGTCTACGGCGGCGCCGAACTGGCCGCCGGCAGCGCCGTGGCCGGCTTCACCCAGGTGTGGCCGGGCGTGCGCCTGGAAGCCGGCGCCAGGCTGGCCGCCGGCGTGACGCTGGAGCGTCCCGACGAGGCCAGCGGCCACACCGTGTTCGGCACCCACAGCAAGGTCGGCGCCGGCGCCACCATCTGCGCCGGCGTCAAGGTCGGCCAGGGCGCCGTGGTCGAGGCCGGCACCGTGGTGAGCCACAGCGTGCCGCCCTACGCCATCGTGTCCGGTTCGCCGGCGCGCATCGTCGGCTACGTGGAAACGCTGAGCCAGTCCGAGCGCCCGAACTGGCACCGCCAGGCCGAATTCCCGGCCACCCAGTCCACCGTGCCGCTGGGCGTGGGCGGCGTGACGCTGCACCGCTTCAAGGCCGTGAAAGACCCGCGCGGCGACTTGTCGGTGGGCGAATTCGCGCGCGAGATCCCGTTCGAGCCCAAGCGCTACTTCCTGGTCTACAACGTGCCGACCGAGAAGACGCGCGGCGAGCATGCGCACCATAAATGCCACCAGTTCCTGATCTGCGTCAAAGGCAGCTGCGCGGTGGTGGTGGACGACAACGCCTCGCGCTGCGAGGTGCTGCTCGAGTCGCCCGACCAGGGCATCTACCTGCCGCCGCTGACCTGGGGCATCCAGTACAAATATTCGAGCGACGCGGTGCTGCTGGTGTTTACCTCCGACTACTACGAAGCGGCCGACTACATCCGCAACTACGACGAGTTCTCGGCCGTGGTCGGCGCGCAGAAGGCAGGCTGAGTGGGCCGGCGGGCAGTACTGGCGCGCTGGGCGCGCTTTGTGGCCGGCGGCGCCATCAACACCGGCTTCAGCTACGGCCTGTATCTGCTGCTGGCCCTGGCCCTGCCCTATCAGGCGGCCTATCTGCTGGCCTACGCGGCCGGCGTGGTGTTCTCCTACTGGTTCAACGCCGTGGTGGTGTTCCGCGTGCCGCTGTCGTGGAGCGGCTTCCTGGCCTTCCCGCTGGTGTACGCGCTGCAATACCTGATCTCGGCCGCCCTGCTCGGCCTGCTGGTCGAATGGCTGCAGGTGCCGCACAAGCTGGCGCCGCTGGCGGTGGCCGCCTGCATGGTGCCGCTCAGCTACGCCATCAGCAAAATGGTGCTGGCATGGTCGGCGCGCCGCAGCGCGGCCGCCGCTACGATACAAACAACGGAAACTGAATGACTAACTATCACAATGGCGGCGCCGCGGACGCGGCGCTGCTGGCGCCGCAATCGCTGGGCGCCTTGATGCGCGCCGAATGGCGCTGGTGGCTGCCCGGCGCGGTCCTGTGCTTCTTCCTGGCCAGCCTGGTCACGGTCGGCTGGCCGCAGGGCCTGCTGCCCGACCTGAACGTGCCGTATTGGTATGTCGGCGACGGCCTGAGCCATTCCTGGCTGATGAAGCGCCTGATCGAGGGCTGGGCGCTGCACAACGACCACAGCGGCTATCCCTTCGGCTCCGACTTCCACGACTACCCGGGCGCCGACGTGGGCAGCCTGGTGCTGATGAAGCTGCTCGGCCTGATCAACGGCAATTTCGCCACCGTGTTCAATCTGTACTACCTGCTCAGCTTCAGCGCCGCCTTTGCCAGCGCCTTCCTGGTGCTGCGCGCGCTGCGCCTGGAGCGTCCTTACGCGGCCGCCGCCGCGCTGCTGTTTACCTTCATGCCCTTCCACATGATGCGCCTGTCGCATCTGTTCTACACCTGGTACTTCGTGGCGCCGCTGTATTTCTACGCGGCCCTGCGCATGGCCGAGGGCAAGCTGTTTGAAGGCAAGCTCCGCGGCAGGATGCGCCCCACGCTGCTGGCCGGCGCCGGCCTGATGGTACTGGCCAGCTTCGGCGTGTATTACGCCCTGTTCGGCGTGCTGGTGTTCGGCGCCGTGGCGCTGGCCGGCCTGTGCCGGGGCGAGTGGCGCAGCGTGCGCGCCGCCGCCGTCGCCACCGCCTTCGTGGTGCTGGGGATCGTGCTCAACATCGCGCCCAACCTGGCCTACCAGCGCGCGCACGGCGCCAATGCGGAAGTGGCCAACCGCGGCATCGCCAATGCCGAAGTGTACGGCCTGAAGCTGATGCAACTGATACTGCCGCGCGGCGGCCACCGCAGCAGCACGCTGAACGGCCTGGCCGACATGTATGCGCAGAATATGCCGCTGGTCAATGAAAACAGCACTGCCGCGCTGGGCCTGCTGGGCGGCGCCGGCTTCCTGGCGATGCTGGGCGTGCTCCTGGCCGCCACGGCTGGCCGGCGCATGGACCGGCGGCTGACCCTGCTCGCACTCATCGTCACCCTGCTGTTCCTGTTCGGCACCATCGGCGGCCTGGGCGCGCTGTTCTCCATGACCATCTCGTCCTCGATCCGGGGCTGGAACCGCATCAGCGTGTTCATCGGCTTCGGCGCGCTGGCCGGCCTGATGCTGCTGCTGCAGGGCTGGCTGGCCGGGCGCCTGCAAGGACGCCGCCTGGCGCTGGGGGCGGGGGCGCTGTGCGCGCTGCTGGCTGGCGCCGGCATGTGGGACCAGTCGGGCGCAGTCTGCACCGGCTGCCGTGCCCAGCTCAAGCAGGAGTTCCAGCAAAACCAGGACTTCGTGCGCGCCATCGAAGCGGCGCTGCCGCGCGGCGCGGCGATTTACCAGCTGCCGTATATGCCGTTCCCGGAAGTGCCGCAGCTGCACCAGATGTCGGTGTACGACCACATGCGCGGCTATCTGCACTCGAAAGAATTGTCTTGGAGCTACGCCGGCATGAAAGGCCGCGAAGGCGACCTGTTCTACCGCCACCTGGACAGCCAGCCCATGGCGCAGCAGCTGGCCACCATCGCCAAACTGGGCTTTAGCGGCATCTACCTGAACCGGGACGGCTACGCCGACCAGGGCGCGGCAGCGGTGGCCGAGCTGAGCGCGCTGACCGGCGCGCCGCCGGCGCTGGCGCGCGCCGACGGCAAAGTGGTGTTCTTCCGCGTGCCGGCCCCGGCCACGCCACCGCTGGCGGTGGCCGGCAAGAGCGCGCGCCAGATCATCCGCAGCCTGTACGGCGGCCCGAACGGCGTGCTGAACACGCCGGCGGCGCTGGCTGCGGGCATCCGCTTCGCCGATCCGGCCTATCCGGTGATCGTGGCGGCCGCGCGCGGCCTGTCGGTGGCCGAAGGCTGGGGCCGCTGGTCGGATGCCGTGCTGAGTCCAACGGTGCAGATCGATTTCCTGGAGCCGCTGGAGAAGCGCTTCACGCTGGCCCTGACGCTGCAGCCCTTCGGCCCCAACACCGGGCAGCCGCTGACCGTGCGCATCGGCAAGCAGAGCCACAGCGTGGTGCTGCAGCCCGGCCAGCAGACCTACCGCCTGCCGTTCGACCTGGGCGCGGACCGTGCCGACCGCCTGGAACTGGTGCCGCCGCACCCGGTGTCGCCGCAGTCGATAGGCGCCGGGCCGGACGGCCGCCGTCTCGGCATCGGCCTGATCCAGATCAGCATCACGCCCTAAGCCGGCGCGGCGCCGCCGCGGCGCCAGCCGCGCATAAAAAAAGCGCCGGACGAGATCATCGTCCGGCGCTTTTTTATTGACGCTGCGCGTTTCAGAGCTTGCGCAGGCCGCCCAGCAAGGCGGCGAGTTTCTGCTTGGGCTTGCTGCTCACCGGCAGCGGGGCCGGCGCCGGCGCGCTGCTCTGGGCCGGCTCGTAGGGCTTGAGGAACCACGGATCGACCTTTTCGCGGCGCGGCATCGGGCCGGAGCTGGAACGGCTGCGTTCCGGGCGCGCGCCGGCGTAGCTGCCGCCGGCGCTGCTGCCGCCGCCGTTGCTGCGTTCCGGCGCAGCGCGCGTTTCGCCTTCCGGACGGCGGCTGCTGCCGTGGCGGCGTTCGCCGTGGCGCTCGTCGCCGCGCGCGGACGACGGCGCGAAGCCGTCCAGTTCGCCGCGCTTGATGGTCTGCTTGATCAGTTTTTCAATGTCGACCAGCAGGCGCTCGTCCTTGTCCGAGTAGATCGAGATGGCGTCGCCCGAGGCGCCGGCGCGGCCGGTGCGGCCGATGCGGTGCACATAGTCTTCCGCGTTGTAGGGCAGGTCGTAGTTGATGACGCAAGGCAGGTCGGAAATGTCCAGGCCGCGCGCCGCCACGTCGGTGGCCACCAGCACGTCGATCTCGCCCTTCTTGAACGATTCCAGCGCGGCCATGCGTTCCTGCTGCGTCTTGTCGCCGTGGATGGCGGTGGCTTTCATGCCCTCCTGCTCCAGGCTGCGCGACAGGCGCGAGGCGCCGATCTTGGTGTTGGAGAACACGATCACCTGCTTGAGCTCGCGCTGGCGCAGGATGTGGGCGACCAGGTCGCGCTTGTGCTCTTCGCTGACTTTGTACACCACCTGGGTCACGCGCTCGGCGGTGGCGTTGCTGCGCGCCACTTCGATCAGCTGCGGATCCTTCAGGAAGCTGTTGGCCAGCTTCTTGATCTCGCCCGAGAAGGTGGCCGAGAACATCAGGTTCTGGCGCTGCTTGGGCAGCAGGTTGATGATGCGCTGCAGGTCCGGCAGGAAGCCCATGTCCAGCATGCGGTCGGCCTCGTCCATGACCAGCATCTGCACCTGGCCCAGCGAAATATTCTTCTGCTCGATGTGGTCCAGCAGGCGGCCCGGCGTGGCGATGACGATCTCGACGCCGGCCTTCAGGGCCACGGTCTGGCCCTTCATGTCCATGCCGCCGAACACCACGCAGGAGCGCAGCGGGGTGAATTTGCAGTAGGCGGCCACGTTCTCGGCCACCTGCACCGCCAGCTCGCGGGTCGGGGTCAGGATCAGCGCGCGCACCGGATGGCGCGCGGGCGACATGGAGCTGTTGGCGGTGGCCAGCAGCAGCTGGATGATGGGCAGCGAAAAACCGGCGGTCTTGCCGGTGCCGGTCTGGGCCGCGCCCATCACGTCGCGCCCTTGCAGCACCACGGGGATCGCTTGCGCCTGGATCGGCGTCGGGTGGACGTAGCCTTGCGCGGTCAGCGCGCGCAGAATGTCGGGCGACAGGCCAAAATCGGCAAAGCGGACCTGCTCGGCAGCTTCGGTAGCGGCGGCCGGGGCGGCAGCGGGGACGGCTTCTGGCGTGGAAATGTTCTCGATGTCGGACATAAATTTTTCAATAAACAGCAAAATCCGCGCGAAGCGGCGAGGCGGGAGGACAGCAGGGCGGGGCCAGCTTGCGCGGATACAGGATACAAATTCAGCGGCCTACACGATACCCTAAATTTCCGCCACTGTACACGGAAACAGTCGCTTTCCCGCGATTCTGTTACATGAATGAAATGTATAATGGCAATGATGGCAACCCCCTTCCTCCCCCTTTTTCAGCGCCCCCGCTGGCCGCGCTGGCAGCAGCTGCTGGCCGCCCTACTCCTTCTGGGTATCTGCGGCCTGGGCTGGCCCCAGCCGCCGGCGCACAGCGCCCCGCCCTCGCTGCGCTTCAAGAAACTGGGGCCGCTGGACAATGACGAGCCGTCCATGCTGTCGCTGCTGCAGGACCGCCAGGGCTTCGTCTGGATAGGCACCCACAGCAACGGCCTGTACCGCTATGACGGCTACCGCGCCGTCAAGTTCGCCCACGCCCGTAACGAAGCGCGCAGCCTGCCGCACGACCGCGTGGCCGCCATCTACGAGGACCAGCGCGGCCGCCTGTGGGCCGGCACGGCCAACGGCCTGGCGCGCTACAACCCGGACAGCAACGATTTCACCGTCTTCGCGCCGCCCTCCGGCCCGGCCAACCGCCTGATCGTCAAAAACATCATCTCCGACGGCAAGGACGGCATGTGGGTGGGCACCTGGGGCGGCCTGCAGCATTTCAACCCGGACAGCGGCAAATTCACCGTCTACGCGCACGACGCGGCCCAGCCCGGCAGCCTGGGCAGCAACGACCTGAACGCGCTGGCGCTGGACAAGGACGGCGGCCTGTGGGCCGGCACCTGGCCCGGCGGCGTGGACTACCTGGCGCCCGGCGCCACAACCTTCCAGCACTACCGGGTGGACAGCGCTGCCCAGCCCGACAGCCGCAGCAACATCGTGCGCGCCATGCAGTTCGACCGCGACGGCACCCTGTGGCTGGGCACCGAGGCGGGCGTGCTGAGCCAGCCAGCCGGCCAGCCCTGGGCGCCGCGCAGGCCGGCCGCCAGCCCGTCCAGCCGCATCACCAGTTTCTATGTGGACCAGGCCCAGACCCTGTGGGCCACCACGCTGTCGGCCGGCCTGCTGCGCTGGAATCCGGATAAGGCCAGCTTCGACCAGTACCAGCACCAGGCCAGCGATCCCTATTCGCTGCCGGGCAACAATCTGCGCGCCATGCTGCAGGACCGGGGCGGCATGCTGTGGGTGGCCTCGTTCACCGACGGCATCAGCCTGGCCAACCTGAACAGCCGTGGCTTCCGCCGCCACGTGCCGCACCGCCTGGACCAGGGATCGCTGTCGACCAACGCGCTGCTGGCGCTGGCGGCGGCGCCGGACGGCAAGGTCTGGCTGGCGGCCAATCTGGGCCTGAGCCTGTACGACCCGGCCAGCGGCGCCGTGCTGCAAAGCTACCGCGCGGACGGCAAGCCGGGCGCCCTGAGCCACGACATCGTCTACAGCCTGTACCAGGATGTGCCGCAGGGCCAGGGCAAGGACGCGGCCGGGCCGCTGTGGGCCGGCACCGCCAACGGCCTGAACCGGCTGGGGCCGGACGGCCGCTTCCAGGTAATCCGCTTCGGCAACACCGCCAGCGACTACATCAACGCCATCGCGCCCGGCCGCGACCATGTGCTGTGGCTGGCCACCGGCAACAGCCTGGTGCGCTACGACAGCAAGCGCGGCAGCCACCACATCTATTACAACGACCCGGCCGACCCGGCCAGCCGCAGCGTCAACGGCACCTCGGCGGTGCTGGAGGACCGGGCAGGCCGCGTGTGGGCTGGCTCGGAGTGGAACGGCGGCGGACTGGACATGCTGGACCCGGCCACCGGCAAGTTCCGCCACCTGCGCCATGCGCCGGATGCCAGCAAGGACGGCGGCCAGCCCTCGCTGTCGGACGACAACGTCTCCAGCCTGCACGAGGACGCGGCCGGCCGACTGTGGGTGGGCACCGCCAAGGGCCTGGACCTGGTGACGGTGGCGGCCAGCGGCGCGCTGCGGGTGCAGCCCTACGCGGCGGCGGTCGGCTCGGGCAAGGTGCTGGCCATCCGCAGCGACCAGGACGGCATGATCTGGGCCAGCACCATCGCCGGCCTGTACCGGCTGGACCCGGCCAGCGGCAAGGTGGAACGCTACAGCCCGGCCGACGGCCTGACCGACGGCTACACCACCAACTCCTCGGCCAACGGCAGCGACGGCACGCTGTACTTCGGCGGCGTGCACGGCATGACCGCCGTCACGCCGCGCAGCGTGCGCAGCGACACCGTGGCGCCGCAGGTGGCCATTACCGACATCACCGTGTTCAACCGTTCGCTGGGCGAAGGCCAGCGCAGCGAGGGCGCCGAGCTGCAAGGCCCGGTGACGGCGCCACGCGTGTTGACCCTGTCGGCCCAGGCCTCGGTGTTTTCGATAGAATTCGCGGCGCTGCACTACACCGATCCCGGCCAGAACCGCTACGCCTACCAGTTGGCCGGCTTCGACCGCGACTGGGTGCTGGCCGACGCCTCGCACCGCAACGCCAGCTACACCAATCTCTATCCCGGCACCTACACCTTCCGCGTGCGCGCGGCCAACCACCGCGGCGTGTGGAGCGCCGAGCCGGCCAGCATGACCATAGTCATCACGCCGCCGTTCTGGCAGCGCTGGTGGTTCCGCGCCGGGCTGGGCCTGCTGGTGCTGGGCGGCCTGCTGGCCGCGCACCGCTGGCGCATCCGGCGCCTGACGCGGCGCCAGGCCGAGCTGGCCGCGCTGGTGACGGCGCGCACCGCCGCGCTGGAGGAATCGAACCGCAAGCTGGCCGCGCTCAGCACCACCGACGGCCTGACCGGCGTGCGCAACCGGCGCGGCTTCGACGAGGCGCTGGCGGCCGAATGGCGGCGCGCCGCGCGCACCGGGCAAACGGTGGCCCTGTCGCTGCTGGACGTGGACCACTTCAAGAAGTATAACGACCACTACGGCCACCTGGCCGGGGACACCTGCTTGCGCACGGTGGCCGAACTGATCACCAAGCACGGGCGCCGCAGCACCGACCTGGTGGCGCGCTACGGCGGCGAGGAATTCGCGCTGCTGGCGGCGGCCACCAATGCGGCCGACGCGTTCGGCGTGGCGCAGGATATCTGCGCGGAGCTGGCCAGGCTGGCGCTGCCGCACGCGGACGCGCCGCTGGGCATCGTCACCATCAGCATCGGTGTGGCGGTGCTGGCGCCGACGGACGACAATACGGAGGAAATGCTGGTGGCGCTGGCCGACCAGGCGCTGTACCGCGCCAAGGAGAAGGGCCGCAACCAGGCGCTGCTGGCACTAGGAATGGAATGAACGAGATGACTGAAACAACGCTGGATGCGGAAGACCCGCGCCCGGAACCGCCGCAGCCGCCCGAACCGGGCGACTGCTGCCATAGCGGCTGCGCTTATTGCGTGGACGATATGTACCAGGATGCGCTGGACAAGTACCGGGCCGATTTGAAGGACTGGCAGGCGCGCCATCCTTGAGGACGCGCACTGCGGCGGGTTACGCGCCTTGCGCTAACCCGCCCTACGCGTTTCGGCGGCAGCGGTTTTAGAACTCTTCCCATTCGTCGGCGGCGGGCTTGGCCGGCGCCTTGACGGCGGCGCGCGCAGGCGGCAGGGCCTTGGCAGGGGGCGGACTGACCGCCCTTGCCGGCGCTGCCGGCGCGGCCTTGCGCGCGCGCGGCGGCGCTTGCGTGGCGCTGGCGGCCATGGCGCTGGCGCTGAGCTTGAAGGCGCTGACCACCTGGCTCAGGTGCGCGGCCTGGTCCATCATCGATTCGGCGGCGGCGGCGGCCTGCTCCACCAGGGCCGCGTTTTGCTGCGTCACCTGGTCCATCTGCACGATCGCCGTATTGACCTGCTCGATGCCGCTGCTCTGCTCCTGGCTGGCCGCCGTGATCTCGGACATGATGTCCGTCACGCGCGTGATGCTGGCCACGATTTCATCCATCGTGGCGCCGGCCTGGTCCACCAGGCGCGAGCCGGCGTCCACTTTTTCCACCGAATCGCCGATCAGGGTCTTGATGTCCTTGGCCGCCGCCGCCGAACGCTGCGCCAGGTTGCGCACCTCGGACGCCACCACCGCGAAGCCGCGCCCCTGCTCGCCGGCGCGCGCCGCTTCCACGGCGGCGTTGAGCGCCAGGATATTGGTCTGGAAGGCAATGCCGTCGATGACCGCGATAATGTCCACGATCTTGCGCGACGATTCATTGATGGAGGCCATGGTGCCCACCACCTGCCCCACCACGTCGCCGCCCCGGACGGCAATGCCGGAGGCCGACTGCGCCAGCTGGTTGGCCTGGCGCGCGTTGTCCGCGTTCTGCTTGACGGTGGAGGTCAGCTCCTCCATCGACGAGGCGGTCTCCTCCAGCGAACTGGCCTGCTGCTCGGTGCGCGAGGACAGGTCCTGGTTGCCCGAGGCGATCTGGCCGGACGCGGTGGCGATGGTGTCGGTGCCGCTGCGCACCTGGGCCACCAGCGACTGCAGGCTGCCCGTCATGTCCTTGAGCGCGCCCATCAGCTGGCCGGTTTCGCACTGCGACTTGACCTCAATCTCCTGCGTCAGGTCGCCGCCGGCCACCTGCTTGGCCACCGACACCGCTTCCTGCAAGGGACGGGCCACGATGCGCGCCACCCACAGCGCCAGCAGCATGCCCAGCACCACGGTGGCCACCAGCAGCACCACGATAATCAGGCGCGAATTGTTGTAGGTGGCGGTGGCCGCGTCGCTGGCGGCGTCGCCGCCGTCCACATTGAGCTTGACCAGCTTGTTGAGCTTCTCGCTCAGCGCGGTCATGACCTGCGCCGAAGTGCCTGTGGCCAACGCGCGCGCCTCATCCTTGAGTCCCTTGCGCGAGGCCTCCACCAGCTTGGGGTTCTCGGCCACAAATTGCTGCCACTCGGTCACGAAGGCATCGTACTGGGCTTTTTCTTCCGGGCTGGAAATGAGTTTCTGATAGCGTTCGCTGTCGGCCTTGAAGGTGGCCAGCGTGTCGGTCATGCGCTTTTCGTAGGTGTCGTACAGCTTCTCGTCATTGCCCAGGATGTGGGCCAGCTGCCAGCGGCGGAAATCGCCCAGGTCGACGCGCAGCGCCATCACGGCCTGGACGCTGGGCATCCAGTTTTGCGCCAGGTCGTCCGACGCCTGGTTGATGCGGCCCATGGCGGCGATGGCGTTGAAGCCCAGGATCAGCGACAGGATCTGCACTGCGCCGAATGAGACGATCAGTTTGGTGGCGATTTTGAGGTTGTAAAACCATTTCATGGCATCTCCCTGGCTATCTGTCCGGAGATCCAGTATAGACCGATGGCGGTTTCGCTACTGGAAATCCACGCACGGTTTTGCGTCAAGACAACAGCAGCGGGCGCGGCGATCGGGTAAGCTGGCGCTTTCCCTGAACGGACCCGCACCATGTGGAAACGACGCAGCCTGGCAGTGCTCTTGATGTTGCCCTTGCTGGCCCTGGCGGACAGCCGCCCCTTCCCGCCCGACGCCAAGCGCGGCAAGATGACGCCGGCCTGGCATCCGTCGATTGTTATCGACGGCAAGAAACGCACGCTGTCGCCGGCGGCGCGCATTTTCAACCAGGACAATATGATAGAAATGCCGGCCAGCCTGCGCGGCGAGAACTTGCTGGTGAACTACCAGGAAGACAGCGACGGCCAGATCCTCAACGTGTGGATACTGACCAGGGAAGAGGCCAGCCAGCGTCTGCCGGCCGGCCAGACAGGCAGGCGGCTTACAGCAGAATAATGGCGGCGGCCACGCCGATAATCAGGCCGAACTTGGTCAGCTTGTAGGCGGTCTTGTTCCAGGCCTTGTAGCGGCGGCGGTACTGGCCGGCCACATAGGACACCTTGAACAGCTTGCTCACCAGGCCGGTCTGGTCGCCCTGCTCGTTGGGCGAGGCGGCGGCGGTCATCATGGTGCGGCCCAGCCAGCGGTTGATGGCCTGCGCCCAGCGGTAGCGCATGGGGCGCTCGACGTCGCAGAACAGGATGATGCGGTCGCTCTCGCTGCCGTTGATGGCCCAGTGGATATAGGTTTCGTCGAACATCACGCCCTGGCCGTCGCGCCAGCTGTGGCGTTCGCCATCCACGTCGATAAAGCAGCGGTCGTCGTTCGGCGTGGCCAGGCCCAGGTGGTAGCGCAGCGAACCAGCGAAGGGGTCGCGGTGCGGATTGAGCTTGCCGCCCGGCGGCAGCTCGGCGAACATGGCGGCCTTGACGGTGGGGATGCCTTTGAGCAGCGCATAGGTCTGCGGGCACAGCTGTTCAGCGGACGGATGGCTGGCGTCGTACCACTTCAGGTAAAAGCGTTTCCAGCCGTTCTTGAAGAAGGAATTGAAGCCGGCGTCGTTGTTCTGTTCGGCGGCCTTGATCTTTTTCAGCGCCAGCAGGTTTTCCGCTTCGGCACGGATGATCTGCCAGTTCTGCTGCAGCGGCTCGAGTTCCTTGAACTGGTCCAGCGACAGATAGGGCTTGGACGGCACCTTGGAGAACACGTGCATGAACAGGTTGATCGGCGCCATGAACGAGGAATGGTCGAACAGCTGGCGCATGAACGGCAGCCGCACCTTGCCCCGGAAGTGGATGTGGAAAATAGCTAACAAATAAAACGATACCAGTGCCAACTTCATGGCGCCTCCAGCGTACACAATCCACCATGATATCGCCAAACGGCTTTTTCTGCGCGATCTTCGTGGGCCGTAAACTTCCGGCTACAATGCCCGGATGGCAAGAAAAACTCCCACCTTCCCCGGCCCGCAAAGTGCGCGGGCAGCCGTGCTGGCGGTGCTGCTGTCGAATAGCGACCAGACCGGCGCGGAGCCGCTGCAGGGGCGCGTCTCGCTGGCGGCCATCGTCAAGGCCTTGAAACGCAAATATCACTGGCCCATCGAGGCGAGCAGCTTTCCGGCCAACAGCGGCGACGGGCGCGCCACCTGGGCCACGGTGTACAGCCTGCCGCCGGACGTGATCGCCGCCGCGCTGGCCAACGGCGGCGCGGACTGGCTGGCCAGCCGCCGCTCGGCCAGGCGCGCGGGCTGACTACTTCTTCGCCGCCTTGCTGATGGCGCGGCAGCGCGCCGTGGCGCGGTTGGCCGCATCGCAGCGCGGCTTGGCCGCTACGGCGGTCTTGCGCGCCGGCTTGGCGGGCGCCGCCTGCTTGCGCGGCTCGCGCACGGCGCCGGCCTTGGCAGGCTTGCCGGCTGTCTTCTTGGCCTTCTTGACCGCCGCCTGAGGCAAACCGGTGCGCGCACCGGTGCGCGCGGCCGTCTTCAGCTTGGCCGGAGCAGCTTCCGCCGGCTGCAACTGCAGCGCGGCGACGGCACGGCTGGCCGGAGGCGCGGCGGCGACGGTGCCGCTGGCGCTTGTACCAGCCGGAGCGGCGGAATTTGCCGCCAAAGGTGCGGCAGACAGTAGCGCCGAAGGCGCGGCGGCGGTCGCACCGGGCGGTACGGGCGGGACCGGCACCGCATGCTGCGGCTCGGACGGCGCCACCAGCGCCGACTGCACCACCGGCGGCGGCGCTATCTTCTGCACGTCCGGCGCCGGCAGCGCCTTGGCGCTCATGCCTGCCGGAGCGGCCAGCGCCGGCGGCTGGTGGCGCTGTTCCTGCGCCGTGTTGCCGATCCACACAATCGCTCCGATCAGGCCGGCGGCAAGGGTGCCGCCCAGCGCCATGGTTTTCAGCGGCAGCGGCTTCCTGGCGGGCGCATCGGCCTTGAGCGGATCGGGATCGGCGGCGAACGGATCAGGCACAGAAGCATCAGGCGCTGCTCCCGCAGGCGGGGCCATATGCGGTTCGGTATGGGCTTCGCCCACCTCGGGCCAGGCGGTGAAAACGGCCTCGGCCGGGTCCGCGCCGGCAGGCGCTGGGGCGGAGGCGGAGGACAGAGGGTCGTCCCCGAAAGTCGGTTCAACGCGCGGCGTAGTCTGCATCTTCATGGGTCTGGAATTCTGGGATATGCGCAAAAAGCGAACAGGACTCTACCACACCTGCCCGCCCGCCAGACCTCTGCGCCGCAGCAAAAGCCCGTAGTATACTGCGCGCATGACCTTATCTGCCCCACAAATCACCCTCACCCTGGCCGAACTGGCGGCGCGCTGGAACATGAGCACGCGCGAGCTGCTGGAACTGTCCCTGCCCGAGCCGCTGCCGGTGTATTTCTACTTTGACGGCCTGGTGTTCGACTTCGGCGACAAATGGCTGCGCGCCAACGGCGACGTGAAGGACGCGCAAGACCTGGAAGCCCACCAGCAGCACCTGAGCGCGCTCGACATCGACCTGCAGCGCCAGACGCTGCACAAGCAAGGCCTGCTGAAACTGAGCCAATGGGAAGAAGCCATGAGCGACGTTGAGCTGCAGCGCCAGCACGCCGAAGCCGAACGGCTGCGCAAGGAAACCACGCGCCTGAGCACGCTGCTCAAGGAGCGCAGCGAAGAACGCCAGCGCCATGTGCGCAACGGCCTGCTGCGCGCCGCGCCGCGCACGCTGCACGAGCTGGCCCGCAACGGCAGCGCGCGCTTCCCGCAATTCGCCTTCCTGCCCGCCCGCCCGGACCAGCCGTCCGACCGCCTGCTGGTGGCGCTGGAGGACGGCTTCCCCGTCCAGCAGCTGCTGACCGAGGCCGACCTGGTGGTGGCCATGCAGGACGTGACCGCTGCCGAAGCGGCCCGGCCGGGCCTCGCGCCCGCAGCCTAGTCGCTGCCCGCCGCGCGGCGGCGCTGGCCCTCCAGCCACGCGGGCGGCAGCCGGCCCAGCAGCGGATCGTCGCGCCGCAAGCTGGCCCAGCTGGCGCCGCCGTCGCCCGAGTACGACAGCATATACGGCCGCTCTTCGCTCTCCCCGCTCTGCGCGGCGGCAACCCAGATTTCCTTGTCATTCACGGCATAGCTGCTCGTCAAGGGCGCGCCTTGCGCCGGCACCCGCACCTTGCGCCAGCGCCGTCCATCCGCCGAACGCAGCAGCGTCTGCGCGGCCGAACCGGTGATCCACCAGCCGCCCGCTTTGGACGCCGCCAGTTCCACCAGTAAATCCGGATTGCCCAGCCAGGTGCTGTGCGCCACCTTGCACGAGGCCGCGTCGATCAGGCTGGCCGTGTAGCCGGACACCTTGCCGTTCATTCCCAGCTGCGTGGCCAGCCCCACCACCCCGCGCGGCGACGACGCGAACGCCACGCTGGCGTCCTTCATCGCCCGCAGCGCGGACTTGCCGCCGCCGGCGTTGAGCTTGTTCAAAGGCAGCAGGCAGTCGCGGCCGGGCGTGGCGCTGCTGCGGAAACGGTAGCCGCCCGCTTCCGGCGCCACCTGCACGCCATACGGCAAGGCCAGCACGTCGCGCCCGCCCGCCTGCAGCACGCGGCCGCTGAGCGCGTCGATCACCGTGCCGCCCACGTAGATGCGGCCGCCGTCGTCCACCACCAGCGGCGGCCAGATCCGGCCGCCCGGGCGCAATTCCAGCCGCACCGGCTCGTGCGCATGGATCACAATGCCGTGCTCGTCCTCGGTTATGCCCGTGGCGCCGATGCGGTAGTCAAACGGCACGCCGGCCATGGCCGCTGGCGCCAGCACGGCGGCGCCCAGCGCCAAAGCCAATCTCATGCGCGCGCGCGCCGGCGGGCTCGCATCGTGTTGTAGCGTGTCGCACTTGGCCATCATTCCCCTTCCAAAGTTTGTTGCATTCTAATACTGCTTTGCATACCTACAAACTTGTTTTGCTCAGGAAACCCCACGCGCCGCTACGGCCGGCCAAACCGCTCTATACTGCTGCCATGTCAACCCTAGCCCCATTCGCGCCCACCCGCCCCTGGTGGCAGCAGGACAGCCTGCCGCGCCTGATTGCCGATCTGGCCAGAAGCGAACTGGCCGCCATGCGCCTCAGCCATGCCGGCCTGCCGCACGCGCCCTGGTCCGGTGAGCTGCATTTTGAGCGCGACCTGGGCGCCGACTCGCTGGAGCGCTTCCAGCTGGCCACAGCCTTGAGCGCCGCGCTGTGCATGGAGCAAACCGGCCTGGACGAGCAACTGCCGGCGCTGCCGACCCTGGCCGGCTGGTGCAGCATCGCGCAGGCCAGCCTGGCGCTGCAGGACGCGCACATCAGCTTCCGCACCTCGGGCAGCAGTGGTGCGCCCAAGCAATGCCAGCATGCGCTGGCGCAGCTGGAACAGGAAGTGCAGTACTGGTCCGGCGTGCTGGGGCCGGTCAAGCGCATCCTCTACACCGTGCCGGCCCACCATATCTACGGCTTCCTGTTCACCGTGCTGCTGCCGCAGGCGCTGCCCGATGCGCCGCAGCTGGTCGACGCGCGCGCCACCCTGCCGGCGCGCCTGGCCGGGCTGGCCCGGACGGGCGACCTGATCGTCAGCTTCCCGGATTACTGGGCCGGCGTGGCCGCCGCCGGCCAGCCCTTCGCCCACGGCGTGGCCGGCATCACCTCCACCGCGCCCTGCCCCGACCCGGTGGCGCTACAGCTTCAGGCACTGGGCCTGGACCTGCTGCAAATTTACGGCAGCAGCGAAACGGCCGGCATCGGCTGGCGCCGCCAGGCAGGCGAGGCCTACGCGCTGCTGCCCTACTGGGACCGGACGGCGCAGCCGGGCATGCTGCTGCGCGACGGCCGGGAGGTGGCGCTGCAGGACACGCTGGACTGGCGCGGCGAGCGCGCCTTCGTGCCGGCCGGGCGGATCGACCAGGCGGTCCAGGTGGGCGGCGTGAACGTGCACCCGGCCGCCACCGCAGCGGTGCTGGAGCGCCACCCGGGCGTGGCCCAGGCCAGCGTGCGGCTGATGCGCCCGGACGAGGGCCAGCGCCTGAAGGCCTTCATCGTGCCGGCCCCCGCCGGCGCGCAGGAAGCCGCGCTGGCCGCAGAATTGGCGGCCTGGGCGCGCGCCCATTTGACTATGGCCGCGCGCCCGGTATCATTCACCTTCGGCAGCAATTTGCCCAGGACAAAACAAGGCAAGCTGGCGGACTGGATTATCGACGCCGGCAACGAATCAACCCCGGAGCAACCATGACTGAAGCAAACACCCTCACCTTTACGCAAGCCGCCTTGGGCGAGCGCCTGGACCAGCTGGACCAGGCCGCGCTGGACGCGCTGCCGTTCGGCGTGATCGGCTTTGACGAGAGCACCCGCGTGCGCCGCTACAACGCCTTCGAATCGCGCGCTGCCGGCCTGAGCCCCGAACGCGTGCTGGACCAGGAGCTGTTTACCGTCGTGGCGCCGTGCATGAACAATTTTCTGGTGGCGCAGCGCTTCGAGGACGCACAGGACAGCGGCACGGCGCTCGATGCCACCATCGACTATGTGCTGACGCTGCGCATGCGTCCGACCAAGGTGGCGCTGCGGCTGCTGTGCTCGCCCGGCTCGGCCATGCGCTACGTGCTGGTGCAGCGGCTATGAACGCCGTGGCGGACGCGCCCGACGCCGCCGAGCACGAGGCGCTGCTGCAATTTTTGTACATGGCGCCGGTGGGCCTGGTGCAGGCCGGCAGCGACGGCGCCATCCTGATGCTCAATCCGCTCTCGGCCCAGCTGCTGATGCCGCTCAGCGCCGACGGCAATCTGCTCAACCTGTTCGAGGCGCTGGCGCCGGTGGCGCCCGACCTGCGCCAGCGCTGCGCCGGCTACAGCGCGCCCAGCGGCAATGTGTGCGAAGGCATGCGGCTCTACCTGAACGGCGCCAGAGGCGGCCCTCAAGTGCTGTCGCTGACGCTGCTCAAGCTGGACGCGGCGCGCCTGATGGCGGTGCTCAGCGACATCACCGAGCAGGACAAGCGCGAGCGCCAGCTGCGCAACACCGACGCCTGGCTGAACGCCATCATGACCAATATCGCCGACTACGCGCTGGTGAGCCTGGACCAGGACGGCCGGGTGGCCGCCTGGAATGACAGCATAGGCCGGGTCACCGGCTTCGACGAAGCCGGTGTGCGCGGCCAGCCCTTCGGCCTGTTCTACCCGGCCGACGACGCCTCTGCAGCACAGCAGGCGCACCGCCTGCAGCAGGCCAACCTCAACGGCTGGCACCTGGACGAAGGGCTGCGCCGGCGCGCCGACGGCAGCCAGTTCTGGGGCAGCGCCATGCTCTCGCCGCTGCCGGGGCGCAAGCGCGACGACGGCACGCTGGCGCCGGCCGCGCCGGGCGAACCGGCCTACTGCCTGATCCTGCGCGACATCACCGACAAGCGCGCACTGAGCGAAAACCTGCGCAGCGCCACCTATGGCGACCACCTGACCGGGCTGGCCAACCGGCGCGCCTTCTTCGAAGCGGGCGAGCTGGAATTGCTGCGCCGCGCCAAGATGCCGCAGGCGCCGGTTCTGATCCTGATCGACGCCGACCATTTCAAGGCCATCAACGACAGCCACGGCCACCCGGCCGGCGACGCCGTGCTGCGCCACCTGGGCGCCACGCTGAAAAGCATGTTCCGCCAGGTCGACACCGTGGCGCGCATAGGCGGCGAAGAGTTCGCCGCCATCCTGCCGGGCGCCAGCCTGGCCGACGCGGCCATTGTGGCCGAGCGCCTGCGCGAGCGGGTGCAGGCTGGCCCGGCGATGGTCGGCGACACCGCCATCGCCTATACCATCAGCATCGGGGTAGCGGCCATGGACGACCCGGCCTGCACCCTGGCCGGCTTCCTGCAGCGCGCCGACGACGCGCTGTACGCCGCCAAGCGCGGCGGACGCAACCGCGTGGTGTGCTGGCCCGCCGAAGGGGAGTCCCAGGCATGACGAGCGAGAGCGACGACGCCTACGAGGCGCTGATCCAGTTCCTGTACCAGGCTCCGGTCGGGCTGATCCAGCTGCAGCAGGACGGCAGCATTGAAATGCTCAATCCCATGGCCTCGCAATTGCTGATGCCGGTGTCGCCGGACGGCAACCTGGCCAATCTGTTCGACGTGCTGCAGCAGCAGGCGCCGGGCCTGCGCGCGCAGTGCCAGGCCTATCCGTACGCGCACGGCGTGATTGCCGATGGCATGCGCCTGGTGCTGGGTAGCGCGGGCGCCGCGGAGCCGGGCGGGCGCGGCGCGCGGCCCGAAGTGCTGGCACTGGGCGTGCTGAAGGTGGACGCCGGGCGCATGATGGCGGTGCTGGTGGACGCCACCGCCGAAGTCCAGCGCGAACAGCGCACCCTGGCGCGCCGGCTCGACAGCGCGGCGCGCATCGACACGCTGACCAAGCTGCCCAACCGCGCCGCCGTGCGCGAACTGCTGCAGCGCATGGCCGCCCGGCCGCGCGCCGCCAGCGGCGACGAAGGCGCACTGCTGTTTATCAATGTGGACCGCTTCCGGCAGGTCAACCATACCCTGGGCAGCCCGGTGGGCGACCAGGTGATGGTGCTGATGGCCGAACGCCTGCGCGCCAGCGTGCGCTCGGGCGCACGCCCCGGCGGCGACGGCAACGCCCAGGGCCTGGGCGAAGTGGCCGCGCGCGTGGGCGGCGACGAATTCACGCTGGTGCTCGACGGGCTGGCCGGCGCCGGCGTGGCCGAGAGCATCGCCGCCCGGCTGCAACAGACGCTGGGCAAGCCCTACCGCATCGGCCTGCACGACATCAGCCTGCAGTTCAGCATAGGCGTGGTGTACCTGGGCGCGGGCGGCGCGGCCGCCGACGACGTGCTGCGCGACGCCAGCGTGGCCGTGGCGGTGGCCAAGGCGGCCGGCGGCGGCCAGACCGTGCTGTTCCAGCCGGCCATGCGCGAGCAGGCCGCGCGGCGCGGCGGCATCGAAGCGGAGCTGCGCAGCGCACTGGCCCAGGGCCAGCTGTTTACGGTCTACCAGCCGGTGGTCGGGGTGCTGCCGGACGGCGCCATCGACCGCTCGGCCGGGGTGGAAGCGCTGGTGCGCTGGCAGCACCCGGGGCGCGGCGTGGTGGGGCCGATCGAATTCATCGAGATCGCCGAGCAATCCGGCCTGATCGACGCCATCGGCGAGTTCGTGCTGCGCGCCGCCTGCCGCGACTTCGCCGCCTGGCAAAACGAGCTGGGGGCGCGCGCGCCGCGCCTGCTGGCGGTCAACCTGTCGCGCGCGCAGCTGGGCGATGCGTCGCTGTGCGACAAGGTGGCGGCCATCCTGGACGCCAGCGGCATGCAGCCGGCCCAGCTGCAGCTGGAAGTGACGGAAAGCCTGGCCGCGCAAGGGGCCGATATCCAGCAGCAGCTGCAGCGCCTGAAAGCGCTGGGCGTGAAGCTGGCGCTGGACGACTTCGGCACCGGTTTCTCCTCGCTGTCCAGCCTGCACCTGCTGCCGGTCGACACGGTGAAGATCGACCGCTCCTTCGTCAGCCTGTCCGACACCAGCCACCACCATGAAGTGCTGATCGAGGCCACCGTCAAGGTGGCGCGCAGCCTGGGCATGAGCACGGTGGCCGAGGGCATAGAAACCGAAGCCCAGGCCGCCGTGGTGCGGCGCCAGGGCTGCGACAAGGGCCAGGGCTATCTGTACAGCCGCCCGCTGCCCGCCGCCGCGCTGGCCGCGTGGATACAGGCGCGGTAGCGGCCCGCCTTACTCCAGGTTCTCGTGATAGCCGCTGCCGCCGCGCTTCCAGTAGGCGGCGGCGCGGATGGCGTGCTTGCCCAGGCCCTTCACGTTGACCAGCTCGTTGCGCACCGCCACCATGGTGGCCGCTTCGCCCGCGCACCAGGCATAGCCGTCGCCGGCGGGCAAGGTCCAGGCTTGCACGGCCGCCAGCAGCTCCGCGTCGCTGGACACCCAGCGCACATCGGCCGCCGCCTCGCCGGCGAAGGCGCGGCGGTCCGCCGCGTCGCCCACCTTGGCGATCACGGTCACGCGCGCGCCGCGCGGCAGCTCCTCCAGGCGGCGCGACATGGCCGGCAAGCCGGTCTCGTCGCCCACCAGCAGGTGCCATTCGTAGTCCAGCGGAATGATGAGCGAGCCGCGCGGCCCGCCGATAATAACCTGCTGGCCTGGCGCGGCCTGCGCCGCCCATGCCGCGCACGGACCGTCGCCATGCAGCGCGAACTCGATCACCAGCTCGCCCGCCACCGGGTCGAAGCTGCGCGGCGTGTAGTCGCGCTTGGCGGCGTCCGGGCCGTCGCCCAGGATGAATTTAACGTGGTCGTCGAAGGACGCGCTATGGAAATCCTGCAAGGCGGGACCGCCGAAGGTGATGGCGCGGAAATGGCTGCCGATGGCGCGCACGCGCACCACTTCCACCCGGCGTATCTTCAGCTCGTGGCGCACACGCTGCACACGGCTGGCGGGAGAGTCTATACTCATATCTTTCACTTCCAATTGATTGACAATGTCACCCATCATCCCTGAATCGAATGACAATGTCAACCATTGCCGCGAGCAGCGGCAGGACGCGGTATTGGAGCTGGTCCACACCATCATGCACCAGTACAAGACCCGCCAATTCCAGGCGCTGCGCGACGGCCAGCACGAGCTGACCCATATGGAAGCGAAAGTGCTGGGCTATTTCAGCCGCCATCCGGGCGCCACGCAAAGCGATTTATCGAAGCACAGCGGGCGCGACAAGGCGCAGCTGGCGCGCCTGATCACCGCGCTGCGCGAGCGCGGCCTGCTGCACGGCGAAGCCGACGCGGCCGACCGCCGCAACACCCGCCTGTCGCTGACCGACGCCGGCCGCGCCATCCAGGCGGCAGCGCAGCGCGAGGCGGAGATCCTGAACACGCAAGCCGTACACGGCATGAGCGCCGGGCAGCAAACGGCGCTGCTGGAACTGCTGCAGCAAGTGAAGCAGAACCTGGACCAGCCGGACTGACACGGGTAGTTTCGCCGAGCGAAACAATGTATTGATCCCGGCACCCTTTTTGCCGCCCGGCGCGGCAGCTACATTGGCACCATTCAACCACGACTGGAGCCCATCATGCACACCACGTCCACCGCCGCAAATGTCCTGGCGGCCGCAGCACTCTCCCTGGCCGCGGCTATGCCGGCTGCGCAAGCCGCGCCGGTGGCCTACCGCACGGTTGCCGTGGAAGGCGTGCAGATCGCCTACCGCGAAGCCGGCGACGCCAGCAAGCCCGCCATCGTGCTGCTGCACGGCGTGCCCAGCTCGTCCCGCATGTACGACGGATTGCTGCGCAAGCTGGGAGACCGCTACCACCTGATCGCGCCGGACTACCCCGGCTTCGGCAACAGCGAAGCGCCCGACCCGGCCAGCTTCAGCTACACCTTCGACCATCTCGCGGCAGTCATGCAGAAATTCACCGACGCGGTAGGCGTCACGCGCTACGTGCTGCTGATGCAGGACTACGGCGCCCCGGTCGGCATGCGCATGGCCATTGCGCGCCCCGCCGCGATCCAGGGCTTGGTCTTCCAGAACGGGAACGTGTATGAAGAAGGCCTTGGCGCCATGTGGGCCAAGCGCAAGCCCTTCTGGACCGACCGTGCCGCCTATGAGAAGGAGGTGGTGGCGGTGCACCAGTCGGTCGCGGCCACGCGGGCGCGCCACATCGGCGACGATCCTGCCGTGGAAGCATACGACCCTGATTTGTGGATGGACGAATACGCCTACCTGAACCGCCCGGGCCAGGCCAGGATTCAGGCCGACCTGATCTACGACTACCAGACCAATCTGGCCGCCTACCCGGCATGGCAAGCCTGGCTGAAGCAGCGCCAGCTGCCGACGCTGGTGGTATGGGGCAAGCACGATCTGGCCTTCACCGTGCCCGGCGCGCACGCCTTCCGCCGCGACAATCCGGCGGCCGAGGTCCACATCCTGGACGGCGGACACTTCGTGATGGACACCCGGCTCGACGACGTCGCCCGGCTCACCGCTGCCTTCATGGCCAGGGTGAACACCCGCTAAGCGGCAGGCAGCCTACTCCGCAGTGACCGGATCGATGATCTCCCGCACCTGCGAGATGCGGTTGGCGGGAAAGCCCCCGCGCTGGGCGTGTTCCCGCACCAGCTCTTCGCTGGGGGCGTTGTAGATGCAGTAGATTTTGTCGTCGGTGACATAGCTGTGCACCCACTGGATGGCCGGCCCCAGTTCATTGAGGACGCCGCAGGATTTGGCCGAGATTCCCTGCAGTTCCGCGCTGGTGAGCTTGCCCGCGCCGGGAATATCGCGCTCAATGACGTATTTCGGCATGATGTCACTCCTCTTGGTTAGCCTATTTAGGCTAGCCCACGTTTCAAGGATGTCAACCTGCCGCACCGGCACCAAAGGATTTTGGCGTCTCCCTGCCATCGTGAAGCAGAGCTCCTGCAGCCAGCGTCGCACGCCCGCGACGGAGAATGTTCAACGCGGCGTTCACATCGCGGTCATGCATTGACCCGCATTCGCTGCATTGCCACTCCCTTACGCCAAGATCTGCGATACCTTTCGGCCTCGTGTCCGGCAAGCGTCCGCAACACGAGCAGATCTGGGAGGTGAAACGTTCATCGACTTCCTCGAACCAGGCGCCATGCTTAACAGCCTTGTACGCCAGTTGTTGACGGAACGATGACCAGCCCGCATCCAGCACCGACTTCGCCATATGCGTCTTCGCGAGCGCGGCGGCATTGACGTTGCCAACGACGATGTAATCAAAGTCGCGCACAAGAAGGGCAGTAACTTTATGCAAGTAGTCTTTGCGACGATTGGCAACCCGCACATGAATAGCCCGAACCCGCAGCCGCTTGCGGGCACGCTGCGCAATCGCCAGCCGGTCTTCCTCGGCGCGATAGCAGGCCGGTGTTTCAATCCTGATCCCGTTGGACAGGGTTGCCAGCACCTTGAGACCGAGATCAATTCCAATGCCGCGCATAGGCAGCCTGGCCTCCGGCTCGGCTACCTCCACTACAATATTCAAGAACCAGTTGCCACGCCGATCTCGCGAAAAATTTGTACCGTCCAGTACTTTTCCCCTTCTTTGCTGGCGCCGCTCGTCAAATTGATGAGGTCGAATCCAGTTAGCCATCGGCGTCCAAAGCGCAACGCGTCGCGCTGACGGTCGTTGCAATAGTTCCAGACGAAATTAACTGTCTGTGCCTGCCGATCAAGCAAGGCAAGATGGGATTTGACGCGGTATCGGTAGACTAGCTTCATGCATATCAGACACCGGAAGTAGCGAATAGTTCCAGGGCCAAATGAAAAAAGCCAACCCCGAAGAGTTGGCTTTTTTCATTTGTCTGGTGGGCCTCCCGTGAGTCGAACACGGCACCAACGGATTCTGGTTTGTGTGACTTTCGCCACTCCCTGGACTATGCCTTCACCATAGCGTACGCCTTAGGTGGGTGCCGTCTAGTCTCTACACCTTCAACAGCGCTTTCGCACCGAAGCTTGGCTCGGCGTTGCCATCCACATTGCTGTGCTTAGGTTTCGCCGAATTTGACACCATCCCTTACGCAGTTTCCAAACGTAAGGCACAAATTTTATGAGTCCGCTGCTCTAACCAAGCATGAGCTAGAGGCCCTGGGTACTGCAACCGTTGATTAAACGGACACGGGAGCATAGGCGGAACCGACGCTCCCGTCAAGTGCCTAGTTGCCTTCCAAGAAGCTTTTCAGCTTGTCCGAACGCGAAGGGTGGCGCAGCTTGCGCAGCGCTTTCGCTTCGATCTGGCGGATGCGCTCGCGCGTCACGTCGAACTGCTTGCCGACCTCTTCCAGCGTGTGGTCGGTCGACATTTCGATGCCGAAACGCATACGCAGCACCTTCGCTTCGCGCGGCGTCAGCGAGTCCAGCACGTCCTTGACCACGCCGCGCATGGACGCGTGCAGCGCCGCGTCGGACGGGGCCAGGGTGTTGTTGTCCTCGATGAAGTCGCCCAGATGGGAATCGTCGTCGTCGCCGATCGGCGTTTCCATGGAGATCGGCTCTTTGGCGATCTTCATGATCTTGCGGATCTTGTCTTCCGGCATTTCCATCTTGATGGCCAGGGTCGCCGGATCGGGCTCGGCGCCCGTTTCCTGCAAGATCTGGCGCGAGATGCGGTTCATCTTGTTGATGGTCTCGATCATGTGCACCGGGATGCGGATGGTGCGCGCCTGGTCGGCGATCGAGCGCGTGATCGCCTGGCGTATCCACCACGTGGCGTAGGTCGAGAACTTGTAGCCGCGGCGGTACTCGAACTTGTCCACCGCCTTCATCAAGCCGATGTTGCCTTCCTGGATCAGGTCCAGGAACTGCAGGCCGCGGTTGGTGTATTTCTTGGCGATGGAAATCACCAGGCGCAAGTTGGCCTCGGTCATTTCGCGCTTGGCCTTGCGTGCCTTCATTTCGCCGGCCGCCATCTGGCGGTTGATGTTGCGCAGGTCCGGCAGCGGCAGCACCACGCGGGCCTGCAGGTCGATCAGGCGCTGCTGCAATTCCTTGATGGTCGGAATGTTGCGGCCCAGGATGGCGCTGTAGGCGTGGCCGGCTTCCACTTCGCCGTCCACCCATTCCAGGTTGGTTTCATTGCCCGGGAAGACCTTGATGAAGTGGGCGCGCGGCATGCCGCACTTGTTCACCGCCACGTCCAGGATCTGCTTCTCGATGTGGCGCACTTCGTCCACCTGGCCGCGCAGGGTGTCGCACAGCTTCTCCACCACCTTGGCGGTGAAACGGATGCCCAGCAGTTCGAAGGAAATCGCTTCCTGCGCCTTGACGTAGGCTTTCGAGCTGTAGCCGTCCTTTTCGAAGGCGCGGCGCATCTTGTCGAACTGTTGCGAGATCAGGTCGAATTTTTCCAGCGCAGCATTTTTCATCTGCTCCAACTGTTCGGCCGAATAGCCGGCGGCGCCCGAGGCGCTGGCCGCTTCCTCTTCCTCTTCGGCCTCTTCCTCTTCCTCGTCCTCGTCCTCTTCCTCGTCGTCCGAGGCGGCGGCGGCCGGGGCGGGCGCGGGCTCGCCTTCGCTTTCGTCGACCAGGCCGTCGACGATCTCGTCGATCTTGATCTCGTCGTTACGGATGCGCTCGGAGGCGGCGATGATCTCGGCGATGGTCACCGGGCAGGCGGAAATGGCCTGGATCATGTCCTTCAGGCCGTCTTCGATGCGCTTGGCGATCTCGATCTCGCCTTCGCGCGTGAGCAGCTCGACCGAGCCCATTTCGCGCATATACATGCGCACCGGGTCGGTGGTGCGGCCGAAGTCGGAGTCCACGGTGGACAGGGCCGCTTCGGCGGCCGCTTCGGCTTCGTCGTCGCTGGTGACGGTGGCCACATTGTCCGACAGCAGCAGGGTCTCGGCGTCCGGCGCGTGCTCGTAGACGGCGATGCCCATGTCGTTGAAGGTGCCGATAATGCCCTCGATCGCTTCCGGATCGACGATATTTTCAGGCAGGTGATCATTGATCTCGGCGTATGTGAGGAAGCCGCGTTCCTTGCCGAACTTGATCAGGGTCTTGAGTTTCTGGCGGCGGCGTTCGAGTTCCTCCTCGGTCGCTTCCGTGTCGGACGAGAAGGCGTCCTTCAGCAGCGCTTTTTCCTTGGCCTTGCGGTCCTTGGCCTTGGCCTTGTCGACCGCCTTCAGCTCGGCGCGCTCGACCGCGTTGAGCGCGGCCACTTCGTCGTTCTCGGGCTGGAATTCTTTCGGCTTGCGGCCACGGCGGCCCGGCACCTTCACTGAAGGCAGCACATAGCCTGAAGTATCGATGGCTGCCAAGGCGGCGGCATCGGTGGTCTGGCTTACCGCCGGCGGCGTGTTGGTAACACGCGTTTCCGGTTTGTCGGCCGTTTTGGCGGCCTTGGCGGTCACTTTGCTCGGCTTTGCAGCCGCTTTGGATTCAGGTTTCTTTGTTGGCACAGGCGCTTTCGATTACACAACGACTTGCTTTACGGGTTAGGATAAAGTTCTTGCAACACCGCTACGAATACTTATACCTTCTGGCTCCTGCGCACACAGGAACCTCCACCGCCGGCCCAAACCCGGGACCGTACTCGGCAGAAATTCTACTGTAGACAGCGCAAGGGGGCTAGATCCACCAGTGTCCGGAGGCAGGCGCCGCGCCTGGGCGGTTACCGACTGCGCCATCCGGCCATGATCCGGCAACATTCCGGCCCCGGCCTACGGTGCCGCAGCCTTACCGCCTGCCGCACCGATCAAGAGCCTAACTTACTGAAAACAAACAGAATTCCGAACTGAAACAACAAAGCTAAGCACTCAATACTTAGCGTTTTATTATAGCACGCTACTTTACAATTTCCAGACCCCGCCCGGCCCGTCTCATAGGGGCGCAGCCCCGTGAGACTAGCGGGCTGATAGCTCCGCTTCGGCCTCCCGTAACAACTGGTCTTGCATAGCCGTAATTTCGCGGTAGCGTACACCAATTTCGCTGGAAGACAAACCGGACGCGAACAACTGTGCCAGCTCGGCTTTCAGCGCGTCGGTCCGGATCTGGCGGATGGCACTGCTCAGATACGTCTTGATGGCGTCGAAATCCGACTCCGGCTCGGCGGCGATCTCGCTGATGATGCCGTCGTACTCGCTGCCCTGCTCCTTCAAATGCTGCGCCAGCGCGGCGAAGCTGCCCTGCGGCCCCAGCGCGATGGCCGCCGCGATCAGCTGGTACAGGCGCTCGGCCGCTTCCTCGCCGAAGTTGGTGAATGCGCCCAGGCCCGCCTCGTCTATCGTAAAGGCCAGCGGCGGGTGCGCCACCAGGTGCCGCACAATCTGCAGCTCCAGGCCCACGGGCTGCGGACGGCTGCTGCGCTGCGGCGCCCTGCGCACCTCGGCCACCGGCTTGCTCAGCTCGTACAGCTGCTCGATCTCGCCCGGGCTGCTCTGCGTCATGGTGGCCAGGCCGCGCACGATCTGCAGCCGCAGCGCCGACGGCGTCATGGCTTGCAGCAGCGGCTTGGCCTCGAACTGCACCCGCGCGCGCCCTTCCGGCTCGCTCAAATCATGCTCGGCGGACACCACGCGCAGCAGGAACTGCGACAGCGGCATGGCCTCGTGCACCTGCTGCTCGAAGGCCGGGGCGCCATATTCGCGGATATAGCTGTCCGGGTCGTGCTCGGCCGGCAGGAACAAGAACTTGATGGTCTTGTTGTCCGACACATGGGGCAGGCAGGCTTCCAGCGCGCGCTGGGCAGCGCGGCGGCCGGCCTTGTCGCCGTCAAAACTAAAGATCACGGTGTCTGTTTGGCGCAACAGTTTCTGCACGTGGGTGCTGGTGCAGGCCGTGCCCAGGGTCGCCACCGACTGCGGGAAACCCATTTGCGCCAGCGCCACCACGTCCATATAGCCTTCCGTCACCAGCACATAGCCGGCGTCGCGGATGGCCTGGCGCGCCTCGAACAGGCCGTACAGCTCGTGACCCTTGGAAAATAAAGGCGTTTCGGGGGAATTCAAGTACTTAGGCTCGCCCTGCTCCATGATGCGGCCGCCAAAGGCGATCACCTGGCCCTTGGTGTTGCGAATTGGAAACATCACGCGCTCGCGGAAACGGTCGTAGCGCTTGCGGTGGTTGCCCTCCTCGTCCACGCGGTCGATCACCAGGCCGGCCTCGACCAGCGCCAGCGCCTCGTAGTTGGGAAACACGCTGCGCAGGTTGTCCCAGCCGTTGGGCGCGAAGCCGAGCGCGAAGCGGGCCGCGATTTCGCCGGTCAGGCCTCGGCTTTTCAGGTAGCCGATGGCGTTCGGGGCCGAGCGCAGCTGGGATTTGTAGTAGTCGGCGGCCAGGTTCATGGCCTCGGACAGGGCCATGCTCTGGGCCTGCATCTGGGCGCGCTGGGCGGGCGGTATCTTGTCGTCCTGCTCGGGCACGACCATGCCGCAGTTCTGCGCCAGCTCCTTCACGGCATCGACAAAGCCCATGCCGGAGTATTCGATCATGAAGCCGATCGAGGTGCCGTGCGCGCCGCAGCCGAAGCAGTGGTAGAACTGCTTGGTGGGGCTGACCGTGAAACTGGGGGATTTTTCGTTGTGGAACGGGCACAGGCCCATGAAGTTGGCGCCGCCCTTTTTGAGCTGCACATAACGGCCGACCACGTCCACGATGTCGACGCGGTTCAATAGATCGGAGATAAAGGATTGAGGTATCACGGCGATCAGTCTTGTTCTACATCAGAGGCTATACTGCCGCGCGAGCGATCGGCTTGAGGCTGATCAATCGGCGGCGCGATGGCGGGTTACGGCGGCGAGCCGCCTAACCCGCCCTACGCCAACACCGGTAGGGCGGGTTAGCGGAGCGTAACCCGCCGGAGCCGCCTGCGGCGCATGGCGGGCCGGCACCCGGATCAGGCCGGGGTCAGCGCTTTTTTGATCAGCGCGGACACGACAGCCATGTCGGCCTTGCCGGCCAGCTTGGGCTTGACGATGGCCATGACCTTGCCCATGTCCTGCGGACCGGCGGCGCCCGAGGCGGCCACGGCGGCGGCCACTTCGGCGGCCACCACTTCGTCCGACAGGCCGGCCGGCTTGTAGGCAATCAGCACTTCCAACTCGGCTTTTTCGATGTCGGCCAGGTCCTGGCGGTTGCCGGCTTCGAACTGGGTGATGGAGTCCTTGCGCTGCTTGATCATCTTGTCGACGATGGCGACCACTTGCTCGTCGCTCACTTCGATCTGCTCGTCCACTTCCTTGCGCTTGATTTCCGCCAGCATCAGGCGGATGGTGGCCAGCTTGCCGGCTTCCTTGGCACGCATGGCGGCCTTCATGTCATCGCTAATCTGTTGTTTCAAGCTCATTGTTCGTTCTCACTGGGAAAAATCGTGGCGCAAAATGCGAAAACCCGCTGCGGCGAACCGGAGCGGGCATGCGACTGGACAGGATGAGCCCGCGGCGCGACGCCGTACTGCCGGGCTATCCTGAAACAACAGTCTTAGAACAGTTTCTTAGGCAGTTGCTGGCTGCGGATGCGCTTGTAGTGACGCTTCACGGCAGCTGCCAGCTTGCGCTTGCGCTCTGCGGTTGGCTTCTCGTAGAACTCGCGTGCGCGCAGTTCGGTCAGCAGGCCGGTTTTTTCGATGGTGCGTTTGAAGCGACGCATTGCAACTTCGAACGGCTCGTTTTCTTTAAGGCGGATAGTGGTCATGTAAAAATTCAAACCGTTAGATTTTAGGAAGATAAAGATATTAGCAGTATTCGGCCAAATTGGGAAGACCTTTGGACGGAAAACCGGCTCAACAGGCCAGTTTCATCTAGAAAACTGTCTGTTTTTGAGCAACCTTTTCGTCCTGCCAACACCTGACTCCGGCGGCAAAACACACGCCGGAATGCAATCATATCAGACTGCTTGGCCGGCCGCCACACCCGAAGCCCAGGCCCACTGGAAATTGTAGCCGCCCAGCCACCCCGTCACGTCCACCGCCTCGCCGATAAAGTACAGGCCAGGCACCTTGCCCACCATCATGGTTTGCTGGGACAGCTCGCGCGTATCCACGCCGCCCCGGGTCACCTCGGCCTTGCGGTAGCCTTCGGAACCGTTGGGGGTGATGGTCCACTGGTTGATGGCCGCGCCCAGCTTGCGCAGCACCGCGTCCTGCATGTCGGCCAGGCGGGCGTCGGCGGCCAGGCCGTGCAGCTGCAGCAGGCCTTCGGCCAGGCGGGCCGGCAGCCATTGCGCCAGCACATTGCCCAGCTGCTTCTTGACGGTCTGCTTGCCCTCGATCAGCTCCTGGGCCACGTCCATTTCCGGCAGCAGGTTGATGACGATGGGCGCGCCGGGCTGCCAGAAACTGGAAATCTGCAGGATGGCCGGGCCGGACAGGCCGCGATGGGTGAACAGCAGGTCTTCGCGGAAACGCGCGCCGTCGGGCTTGCGGCCCTTCAGGCTGCCGGTCTCCACGTCCACTTCCAGCGAAATGCCGGACAGGGGCGCGAACGGCGCCCAGGTGTCGGCGTCGAAGGTCAGCGGCACCAGCGCCGGGCGGGTGGGCACGATATTCAGGCCGAACTGCTCGGCGATCTGGTAGCCGAAGCCGCTGGCGCCGATTTTCGGAATCGACAGGCCGCCGGTGGCGATCACCACGCTGTCGCATTCGATGTCGCCGGTGTCGGTGGCGAGGTAGAAGCTGCCGTCGTCCATCTGTTCCACGGAGGCGACCTTGGACGGCATGCGCCAGTGCACGTCGCCCGCCGCGCATTCGGCCTTCAGCATCTCGATGATGCGTTCGGCCGAGTCGTCGCAGAACAGCTGGCCACGGTGCTTTTCGTGGTGGGCGATGCGGTATTTCCGCACCAGCGCCAGGAAGTCCGACGGCGTGTAGCGCGACAGCGCGCTCTTGCAGAAGTGCGGATTTTCGGACAGGAAGTTGGCCGGGCTGGTGTTGATATTGGTGAAGTTGCAGCGGCCGCCGCCGGAAATGCGGATTTTTTCGGCCAGCTTGGCGGCGTGGTCGATCAGCACCACCCGGCGCCCACGTTTGGCGGCCTCGGCCGCGCACATCATACCCGCCGCGCCCGCGCCGATTACCGCCACATCAAATTTCGCCATCACTGCTCCGATTCCGCTTCAAAACCGGCCATTGTACTCTGACTTGGCGGCCGGACCGGCGGCGCTTGGCGGGTTACGCGGTTCCCGCTAACCCGCCCTACGCTTCATCATGCATTGCGGCACATCAGGCCAGGCTGCGCGCGACCTTGGCGACCTGGGCCACCTGCTCGGCAATGGAGGCGGGCACGGCGATGTCGCCGCGCAGCACGGAGGCGATCCACGCGGCGGTGGCGGCGGCGCTCTTGTCCTCCGGCAGCACCACTTCCTCTTCGGCCGTGAGCTGCTTTTCCACCAGCACGGTGCGCTCGCCATCATGGAACCAGTCGATGCGCTGGCCCTTGTTGGCGTTGGCCACCGTTTCGCCCTCGGTGCCGCGCATCAGGAAGGCGTGGCCGCGTTCGGGCGCAGCCGCCGTGCAGAAGTATTCGCCCAGCATCTCCAGATATTCCGGATGGGTGTAGGACACCAGCCGCAGCGCCGGGCCGGCGAAGGGCTGCATCATCTTCACCAGCGTGTGGGTGGAGTTGCGCACGCCCAGGATGCGGCGCAGCGACAGCATATGGGCCAGCTTGGGCGCCAGCGCGTCGATGGTGATGAAGGCCAGCTTGCCCGACGCCAGCGCCGCCTCGGCTTCGGCATGGCTGCCGGCAGCATGGATGCCCAGTTCGGCAAACACCTCGGCGGTGGCCACCCGGCCCAGGTCGTGCGGCACGCCGTGCACCAGCACCGGCACGCCCTCGCGCGCCAGCAGCAGGGCCAGCAACGGCGTCAGGTTGGCCATCTTGCGGGCCCCGTTGTAGGTGGGGATGAGCACCGGCGCGCAGCCGCCCGCAGGCGCTTGCAGGGGCGTGAACGAGGCTTCCGCCGCGTCCAGGAAGCCTGCGATCTCGTCCACGGACTCGCCCTTGATGCGCATCGCCAGCAGGATGCCGCCCAGTTCCAGCTGGGAGACCCGGCCGTCCAGGATGGCTTGATACAGTTCTTGGGCGTCGGCGCGCGTCATGCTGCGCGCGCCTTTCTTGCCACGGCCGATTTCTTTGATGAACCTTGCCGCAGGGAATGGGTTGGGATGTGTCGTCATGGTGGAGAGCTTACTACAAGAGCCAGCGCCCAGGATTGCTGCATTGCAGTGCCGCCCGCATCAAACTGGCAATTCGGCTACACTTATAGGTCCCCCTGATTAAAATAATGAGTTGAGGCACCGAATCATGATCTCGCCAGACATCGAAAACGTAAACGTTACCAACTTCGCGTCCATGCCGACTCCGTCCGCACTGCACGCGAAACTGCCGCTGACCGACGCCGCGTCGGCCGTCGTCATGCAGGGCCGCGCCGACCTGCGCGCCATCCTGGACCGCAAGGACAAGCGCCTGTTCGTGGTGGTCGGCCCCTGCTCCATCCACGACCCGGTGGCAGGCCTGGACTATGCGCGCCGCCTGAAGGCGCTGCAAGCCGAAGTGGCCGACACCATGCTGCTGGTAATGCGCGTGTATTTCGAGAAGCCGCGCACCACCACCGGCTGGAAGGGCTATATCAACGATCCGGACATGGACGACTCCTTCCGCGTGGACGTGGGCATGGAAAAGGCGCGCCAGTTCCTGCTGGACGTGTGCGAACTGGGCCTGCCCACCGCGACCGAAGCGCTCGACCCGATCTCGCCGCAGTACCTGGGCGACCTGATCGCCTGGACCGCGATCGGCGCGCGCACCACCGAGTCGCAGACGCACCGCGAAATGTCGTCCGGCCTGTCGACCCCGGTGGGCTTCAAGAACGGCACCGACGGCGACATCAGCATCGCCATCAACGCCATTTTGTCGGCGGCCAATCCGCACGCCTTCCTGGGCATTAACGGCGAAGGCAATGTGTCCATCGTGCGCACGCGCGGCAACGGCTACGGCCACGTGGTGCTGCGCGGCGGCGACGGCCGTCCGAACTATGATTCGGTGTCGGTGACCATCGCCGAGCAGGCGCTGGCCAAGGCCAAGCTGCCGGCCAATATCGTGGTGGACTGCTCGCACGCCAACAGCTACAAGAAGCCCGAGCTGCAGCCGCTGGTGATGACGGACGTGGTGAACCAGATCACGCACGGCAACCAGTCGCTGGTGGGCGTGATGATCGAGTCGAACATCGTAGGCGGCAACCAGAAGATCCCGGCCGATCTGAGCGAGCTGAAGTACGGCTGCTCGGTGACGGACGGCTGCATCGACTGGGACACCACGGCTGAGATGCTGCGCAAGGCGCATGCGGAACTGCTGAAGCGTCCTTAAAGCATCAAGCCCAGGGGTTGGCGCCGACGTGGGGGGCTACCCCGAACGCTCCCGCCAGCGCCGCCTCGGCGCGGCTGGCGGGGGCGTTCAGTTCATTCAGGTCCAGGTAGATCTTGCCGTCCTCCAGCTTGACGGCGTAGTGGCGCACGGCGCCCTGCTCGGGCCGGCCGCCGTCCAGCACCGCGAAGACCTGGTCGTCCAGCGTGCGGATCACCGCCACGCCCGGCAGTTCCTGCCACGCCAGCCCGCGCGGCACCAGCCGCACGCCCTGCGGGGCAATGTCCTTCAGCTTGCAGATCAGTTTCCAGTACTCAGCCATGGTTTGGCTCCTTCGATGCTATATGGGATCTAAAGCAAGAGGGATGCCAGCGGTGAAGACGCTATTGGCGGCTCGATGGCGGGTTACGCTACGCTAACCCGCCCTACGCGCCCTACCGCCGCCGTGCCGCCGCCCTACGGGTGTGCATCGGCGGGCCCCTTTGGTGCGGGCTGCGCCCGCTTTCCATTACAATGGCGGATTCCCCTTTCACTTTGCACGGTCCCAATGATTGTTCTCGGCGTTGAATCCTCCTGTGACGAAACCGGCCTGGCTCTGTACGACACAGAGCACGGCCTGCTGTCCCATGCCCTCTATTCCCAGGTGGCCATGCACGAGGAGTACGGCGGCGTGGTGCCCGAACTGGCTTCGCGCGACCATATCCGGCGCGCCATCCCGCTGCTGGAGCAGTCGCTGGCCGGCGCAGGCAAGCAGCTGGCCGATATCGACGCCATCGCCTACACGCAAGGCCCCGGCTTGGCGGGCGCGCTGCTGGTCGGCTCGTCCATCGCCTGCAGCCTGGGCATGGCGCTGGACAAGCCGGTGCTGGGCGTACACCACCTGGAAGGCCATCTGCTGTCGCCGCTGCTGGCCTCGCAGCCGCCGGAGTTCCCGTTTATCGCGCTGCTGGTGTCCGGCGGCCATACGCAGCTGATGCGGGTGGACGGCGTGGGCCAGTACACCTTGCTGGGCGAAACGCTGGACGACGCGGCAGGCGAGGCCTTCGACAAGTCCGCCAAGCTGCTGGGCCTGGGCTATCCGGGCGGCCCCGCCATTTCGCGCCTGGCCGAATTCGGCGACCCGGCGGCCTACAAGCTGCCGCGCCCGATGATGCACACCAAGGACTTCAACTTCAGCTTCTCCGGCCTGAAAACGGCGGTGCTGACGGTGGTGAAGAACCACGAGGAAAAGGTGATCGCCAATATCTGCGAGCAGGACAAGGCGAATATCGCGCGCGGCTTTGTGGACGCCATTGTGGAAGTGCTGACGGCCAAGTGCGTGTCGGCGCTCAAGCACACCGGCCTGAAGCGGCTGGTGATCGCCGGCGGCGTGGGCGCGAATGCGCAGCTGCGCGCTTCGCTGAACGCGGCGGCGGCCAAGAAGCGCTTCAAAGTGTATTACCCGGAGCTGGAGTTCTGCACAGACAACGGCGCCATGATCGCCTTTGCCGGCGCCATGCGGCTGATGATCAACCCGGACGCAGCGAAGAAGGATTACTCCTTCAATGTGCGTCCGCGCTGGCCGCTGGACGAGCTGCGGGTGATTTGAATTTGGCGGGTTACGGCGGCTGGCGCCGCCTAACCCGCCCTACGCATCAGCACATGCCCCTTGCAAATTCGTAGGGCGGGTTAGCGTAGCGTAACCCGCCAGGCGCTCACGCGGCCCTTTGCGCCGGCCGCCCCTGCCGGTGGTACAGGAACTCCAGCACGCTGCTGCGGTAATCGATATACAGCGGGTCCTGCGCCAGCGCCAGCCGGTCGCGCGGACGCGCCAGCCGCACCTGCACGATATCCCCTATCGTCGCCGCAGGCCCGTTGCTCATCATGACGATGCGGTCCGACAGCAGCACCGCTTCATCCACATCATGCGTCACCATCACCACCGTCGATCCGGTGGCCGCCACGATGCGCAGCAGCTCGTCCTGCAAGTGCGCACGCGTCAGGGCGTCCAGCGCGCCGAAGGGTTCATCCATCAGCAGCACTTTCGGCTCCATCGCCAGCGCGCGCGCGATGCCCACGCGCTGCTTCATGCCGCCCGAGATCTCGTTCGGCCGCTTGCCCGCCGCCGCCGTCAAGCCCACCAGCGCCAGCGCGGCCCAGGTGCGCTCCTGCAGCTGCTTGTTACTCTCCTTTGCGCTGAACACCCGCTCCACCGCCAGGTACACGTTCTCATAGCAGGTCAGCCACGGCAGCAGCGAGTGGTTCTGGAACACCACCGCGCGCTCGGGCGAAGGCCCGGCGATCTCGCGGCCGTTGCAGATCATGGTGCCGCCGGTGGGCGTGGTCAGCCCGGCGATCAGGTTCAGCAGCGTGGACTTGCCGCAGCCGGAGTGGCCGATCAGCGTGATGAACTCGCCCTGCTCCACCGTCAGGTTCACATTGGCCAGCGCATGGAACTGGCCCTTCTTGGTGTTGAACACCATCTCGGCCTTGCTGATGTCGATGAATTTCGCGCTCATATCAGTTCTCCACTTGTTCGTAGGTAAATGCCTTGGCCAGCGACACCAGCGCCCATTCCAGCAGCAGCCCCACCACGCCGATCACGCCGATGGCGATCAGGATGTGCGGCACGTTCAGGTTGTTCCACTCGTCCCAGACCCAGAAGCCGATGCCCACGCCGCCGGTCAGCATTTCCGCCGCCACGATCACCAGCCAGGCGGTGCCGATGGCCAGGCGCACGCCGGTGAGCATGTAAGGCAGCACGGAAGGCAGCAGGATCTTGGTGACGATCTTCCATTCGGACAGGCTGAGCACGCGCGCCACGTTCATGTAGTCCTGGGGCACGCGCTGCACGCCCACCGCCGTGTTGATAATCATCGGCCAGATCGAGCAAATAAAGATCGACCAGATGGCGGCCGGGTCGGCGGCCTTGAAAACCAGCAGGCCAATCGGCAGCCAGGCCAACGGCGACACCGGCTTGAGCAGGCTGATGATGGGGCTGAACATGCCGTACATGAAGGGGAAGCGGCCGATGATGAAGCCCAGCGGTATGCCCACCAGCGCCGCCAGGCCGAAGCCCATGCCCACGCGCTGGAGCGAAGCCAGCACGTTCCAGCCTATGCCCTGGTCGTTCGGCCCCTTGCGGTAGAACGGGTCCGAGAACAGCTTGACCGCCTCCTCCCAGGTGGCCCACGGCGTGGGGAAGCTGCTGTTCTTGGAGGCCAGGATCTGCCAGGCCAGCACCAGCAGCGCCAGGCCGATCAGCGGCGGCAGATACTTCATCACGTAGGGCCGCATGCGCGCACTCCCCGATTCAAGTTTGATGCCCTTGGCGGCGATGCGCTCGCTGCGCGCGGGCTTCTCCGGCGCGGCTTCCTTCACGGCTTCCTTCACGGCGTCCTTTACCGGCACGGCGGCGATATTGTGCAGAACTGCGCTCATGGCTGCTCCTTATGCTTTGATCTTGAATGAATCGGCGTAGGCTTTCGGATTCTTGCCGTCCCAGGTGGTGCCGTCGATCAGCTTCACGCTGCGCATGGCGGACTTCGGCACGGCCACCTTGGCCATGGCGGCGGCGTCCTTGTACACATCGACCTGGTTGATCTGCGTGGCCACCGCCAGATAGTCCGGCTCGGCCTTGAGCAGGCCCCAGCGCTTCTGCTGCGTGAGGAACCACATGCCGTCCGACAGGTAGGGGAAGTTCACCGAACCGTCGTTGAAGAACTTCATCGAATTCGGATCGTCCCAGGTCTTGCCCAGGCCATTCTGGTAGCGGCCCAGGATGCGCTGGTTGATCACGTCCACCGAGGTGTTCACATAGGACTTGTCGGCGATGGTTTCGGCCATCTTCAGCTTGTTCGACAGCGACGCGTCGATCCAGCGGCTGGCGTCCAGGATGGCGGCGGTCAGCGCGCGCGCCGTGTTGGGATACTTCTTCACCCATTCGGCGCTGGTGCCGAGCACCTTCTCCGGATGGTCGCGCCAGATCTCCTGGGTGGTGGTGGCGGTGATGCCGATGCCGTCCACAATCGCGCGGTGGTTCCACGGCTCGCCCACGCAAAAGCCGTCCATATTCCCGATGCGCATATTGGCCACCATCTGCGGCGGCGGCACGGTGATCATCTTGGCGTCCTTCATGGGATTGATGCCATAGCTGGCCAGCCAGTAGTACAGCCACATGGCATGGGTGCCGGTGGGGAAGGTCTGCGCGAAGGAATACTCGCGCGGGTCCTTCTTCATCAGCGCGGCCAGCGAGGGGCCGTCCACGCCGCCCTTGTCGGACACTTTTTTCGACAGCGTGATGGCCTGGCCGTTGTGGTTCAGATTCATCAGCACGGCCATATCCTTCTTGGGACCGCCGGCGCCCAGGTGCACGCCGTAGACCAGGCCATACAGCACGTGGGCCGCGTCCAGTTCCCCGTTCACCAGTTTGTCGCGCACGCTGGGCCAGGAAGCTTCCTTGCTGGGCACGATCTTGATGCCGTATTTCTTGTCGAAGCCCAGCACGGAAGCCATCACCACCGAGGCGCAGTCGGTCAGCGGGATGAAACCGATCTTGACTTCTTCTTTTTCAGGCTTGTCCGAGCCGGCGGCCCAGACGCCTTGCGTGGCAAGGCCGGAGATTGCGGTGGCGGCGCCGGCTTTCAACAGGCTGCGGCGAGTCAAGCTGATTTTGCTGTCCATCTTATCCCCATGCTAGTTTGTGAACTGCGGCAGGCGGACGCCTGCCCTGCCACTAGCTTTGCAATAGCTGTGCCAGCCCGATTCCGGGGCGGCGGCTGTCAAACGCGGGGAAAGAAGTGTATTTTCAGCACCGATATTGTGCGGCGCACCAAAAGCAGGCGCACAAAGTGCGCATTTGGCGCCGGGCCGGCGCCCTAAAGCGGCTGCAGCACCGGCACGGCGCGCAGGCGCTCCGCCATCAGGTCGACGAAGCTGCGGATGCGGGCCGAACCCTGCCGGCTGTCGCGATGCACGATGCTGACCGGCACACCGGGCGTGGCGTACTCCTCCAGCAGCAGCACCAGCTCGCCCGACGCCAGCAGCGCCTCGGCCTGGTAAGACAGCAGGCGCGTGACGCCAAAACCGCGCCGCACCGCCTCGATCGCCGCGTCGTTGCTGTTGACCACCAGGCGCGGCTTCAAGCGCAGCGACTGCGCGCGGCCCGCCTGCGCAAAGCGCCAGTCCGGCGCACCGCTCGAACCGGACGACGTCACGATCACATGGTCCGCCAGCGCCTCGGGCGCGGACGGGGTGCCGTGTTCCGCCAGATAAGACGGCGCGGCGCAGATCACGCGCCGCACCTGGCCCACGGTGACGGCGCGCAGGCTCGAATCGGGCAGATCGCCGATGCGCACCGCCACATCGATGCCCTCCTCCAGCATATTGGTCACGCGGTCCACAAACATGGCGTTGACCTCCATGCCCGGATAGCGGCGCAGATACTCGACGATGCCGGGCGTGACGTACTGGCGGCCGAACAGCACCGGCGCCGTCACCGACAAGTGGCCGCGCGGGGCGGCGTTGCTGCCGGCGGCGGCCTCGTCGGCCTCGTCCACCTCCGCGATGATGCGGCGCGCATCGTCCAGATAGCGCTGGCCGGCCTCGGTGACGCGCACATGGCGCGTACTGCGGTCCAGCAATCGCACGCCGAGGCGCTCCTCCAGCGCGGCGATGGCGCGCGTGACGGCCGGCGGCGACATCCCCAACCGCCGCGCCCCGCCCGCAAAGCTCTGCTCCTCGCCCACGGCGACAAACACCCCCATCAAATGCAGTCTATCCATCATTTCTCCAAACAAAACCGGGGTCAGTTCTACCATCGCGTCACGGACTCAAGCACGTTAAGGCTGAGTTCGTGACGCGATGGTAGAACTGACCCCGATGGTGACCCCGATGGTGGGGTGCTTAATTTTCGGGAACAGGCCGGGGGCGCGCTCGGAGGCGAAGTCGATGAACTGGCGCACGCGCTGCGGCATCTGGGTGCGCTGCTGGTAGTACATGTAGACGCCGCTGTTGACGGTGACGGTGTGCGGCAGCAGGTGCACCAGGCGGCCGGCGGCGATGTCGGCTTCGGCCATGTAGGCGGCCAGCTGGCCAATGCCGACGCCTTCGCGCACGGCCTGCACTTCGCCCTCCACCGTGTTGAAGCTGGCCACCGTGGGAATGTCTTTGTAGACCGTGCCGCCGTCGATGCGCAGTTCCCACGGCACCAGGCGGCCGGTGTTGGGCTGGCGGAAGCCGGTGCAGCGGTGCGCGGCCAGCTCGTCCACCGTCTGCGGCGCGCCGTGCTTTTCGAGGTAGCGCGGCGCGGCGCAGATGTACAGGCCGATGTCGCCGATGCGGCGCGAGACCAGGTTGCGCTCGGGCGGGTTGCCGCCCCGGAAGCCGACGTCGATCTTGGCGTCGATCAGGTCGGTGAAGTGGTCTTCCAGCAGCAGGTCGAACTGCACGCCGGGATGCAGATCCTGGAAGTCGCGCACCAGCGGGATCAGCATGTGGTTGCCGAAGGAGGTGGGCGCGGCCACCCGTATCACGCCGTCCATGTCCTTGCGGCTGTTGCGCACGTTTTCCAGCGCTTCGTCCAGCAGCCGCAGGCCGGGGCTGGCCAGCTCGAACAGGCGCTCGCCCTCCTCGGTCAGGCTGAGGCTGCGCGTGGTGCGGTGGAACAGGCGCACGCCGAGGCTGTCCTCCAGCTGGCGCACGGCTTTGCTGACGGCCTGCGGCGACAGCCCGGCCTCGGCCGCCGCCTGGCTGAAGCTGCCGGCACGGACCACGGCGATAAACAAAGTGATAACGCGGGAAGTATCCATTTACAACCAGAAGGTGAAAATCAAACGCCTTTATGGTGGCTAGTGTAGCAGAGGCAGGCGGCCTAAACTGGCCTCCATCAACATCCCACCACCTCTCAAGGAGAACAGCATGTCTAAAGTATGGTTTATCACCGGTGCATCGCGCGGCTTCGGCGTCCTGATGGCGAAAGATGCGCTGGCGCGCGGCGACAGCGTGGCCGCCACCGCCCGCAACCCGCAAGCGGTGATCGACGCCATCGGCGCCCATCCCAATCTGCTGGCGCTGCGCCTGGACGTGACGCAGGAGGCGGCCGCCGTGCTGGCCGCGCGCGCCGCCGTGGACCGTTTCGGCCGCATCGACGTGCTGGTGAACAACGCCGGCTACGGCCTGCTGGGCGCGGTCGAGGAGGCCAGCGACGCGGAGGTGCGCGCGCTGTACGACACCAATGTGTTCGGCCTGCTCAACGTCACCCGCGCCGTGCTGCCGCATATGCGCCGGCAGGGCGGCGGCCATGTGATGAATATCTCGTCCGTGGGCGGCTACACGGCCCACGCGGGCTGGGGCGTGTACGGCTCGACCAAGTTCGCGGTGGAGGGCATCAGCGAGGCCATGGCCGAGGAAGTGCGGCCGCTGGGCATCCACGTCACGGTGGTCGAGCCGGGCTATTTCCGCACCGAGTTCCTGGAAGGGAATTCGCTGGTCTCCACCGATGCGCGCCTGGACGACTATGCCGGCACCGTGGGCGCCATGCGCACCTTCGCCGCCAGCGTCAGCCTCAAGCAGCCGGGCGATCCGCGCAAGCTGTCGCTGGCCATCCTGAAGCTGGCCGACAGCGCGCAGCCTCCCGTGCGCCTGATGCTGGGCAGCGACACGGTGCGCATGGTGCGCGAGAAGAACCGCTTCGTGGAGCAGGAACTGGGCGAGTGGATCAGCCTGTCGCTGTCCACCGACCATGACGACGTGCTGCCACAGGCGGCCTGAGGCCACCGCAGCCCCGGCCGCTAGCGGGCAAGCAGATCGGCGCGGGGCGGCGTCCAGGCGGGGACGCCGGCGGGACAGGCGCGTCCGGCGGTCGCCGCCAGGTCCAGCGTGGTGAAGTTGCCGCGCGGCGTGGTGGCGAAGCGCATGTCGCTGGCGGTGGCGCCTGTGATGGCGGGCATGCGCGCGAAACGCAGCCAGGCCGACAGCCAGCAGTTGCCGTCCGCCTGGCTGCGCAGTTCGGCCAGCTTGCCGCTGACCTCGCTATACAGTTCGACGCCCGGAGCGGCGGCGCGGTGCGGCGGCGGGTCCAGCAGGCCCGAGGGGCATTGCTGCGGCGGCAGCCAGCCCGGCGCCAGGCTGACCAGACCGCGCCGCAGGCGGTAGCTGCCAGCCGCTACATTGGATTCGATCGAAACAAAAGCCCAGCACAGCGGCTGCGCCGGAAAAGCGGTCATGGCGACGTCGTGGATGCGCGACTGCGGATCGGCCGCCTGCAGCGCAGCCTGCACGCGCTGTCGCCCCGCCGTGCCGGCCACGCCTTGCGCCGCGACGAAGCCCACGCTGACCAGCAGCGCCAGCGCCATCGCGCGCCGGCTGCGCCGCCGTGCCGCTTTCAGGCAAGCCAGCCCGGCGCCCAGCGCCAGCAAGGCCGCCAGCGACACCGTCCCCAAATAGCCCCGCGCCGCGAAGTAGCACAGCGCGCCCGCCAGCCCGGCCAGCATCAGCCAGCGCAGCCACGGCCGGCCGATCGCCATGATCAGCGGCGCGCCGAACGCCACCCAGAACACCGGTTCGATGATGAAGATCATGTCGCCATAGAACCAGCGTCCGTCGAAGGGATAGAAAGGATGCACGCCATAGGAATTGAGGAAGTCCATGCCGATGTGCAGCAGGAAGCCCAGCACGACCGCCGCGCCCAGCCCGGCGCGCGCGTGCTGGCTGCGCCGCAGCAGCGCCCGCGCATTCGGCCATAGCAGCCATAGCAGCGCCACCAGCAGCAGGGCCTGCGGCACTTCATAAAGCAAGGTGTGCGTGTGGCCGCGATGCTGCAGCAGGTAGCCGAGCGGGTCGGGCAGCAGCCGGGTCAGGAACAGGTCGAGGTCGGGGAAATTGCTGGCGGCGGCGCAGGCGGTGAGCAGCAGGCGGTGCCGCGTGCGCTGGCCTGCTTCGTCCGGTTCGGCGGGCAGGCTGCGCTGCACCAGTTCGCCGACGCCGAGGCCGACGACGGTGTGGGTGATGTTATCCATGCCCCGGATGTTACCCGAACCCGGGGCAGGAAAATGGCTGGCTTACAACTTTTCCACCTACACCACGCTAGCGCTGCACTTCCACGCCGTGCCAGAAGGCGACGTGGTCCTTGATGTGCTGCGCCTTGTCGGACGGGTGGCGGTAGAACCAGGCGGCGTTTTCGTTGACCTTGCCGTCCACCAGCAGATGGTAGTAGTTGGCCTTGCCTTTCCACGGGCAGGTGGTGGTGTGCTCGCTTTCCTGCAGGTATTCCTCGGCCACTTTCCCGATCGGGAAGTAGACGTTGTTCTCCACGATCTGCACTTCGTCGTCATTCGCTTCGGCGATCACTTCGCCGTTCCAGATTGCTTTGGGCATGGCTGCCTCCTGTGGGCTGAATTAACTTTCGACGCGGTCGCGTCCGCTCGCCTTGGCGCGCGCCAGCGCCTGCTCGGCCTGGCGCAGCAGGCTGTCGCCGTCGCTGATGTCCATGTGGTTGAAGGCGCCGACGCCGATGCTGGCCGTGACCGGCAGCAAGCGCCCTGCTTCGCGGTGGATTTGCGCAGCCAGCTTGGCGCGCAGGTTTTCGGCCAGCTTGAGCGCGCCTTCCAGCGGCGTGTTGGGCAGCAGCACGCAGATTTCCTGGCCGCCGTAGCGCCCGGCCAGGTCGATCACGCGCACGTTCTCGCGCACCAGGCGGCCGACGTTGGCCAGCACCAGGTCGCCCGCGTCGCTGCCGTGGCGCTCGTTGACGGCCTTGAAGCCGTCCAGGTCGATAATCAGGGCCGACAGCGGCGTGCGGAAGCGGCGCGTGCGCGCCACTTCAAAGCTCAGCTTGCCCAGCAGGGAGCGGCGGTTGTGCAAGCCTGTCAGCTCGTCGGTGGTGGACAATTCGGCCAGTTCGGCCCGGGCCGCCTGCAGCGCGTGCCGCGCGGCGCGCGCTTCCAGCAGCGCCATGGCCTGCGCGGCAAGGCGGCGCAGGCTGCGCGCCTGCTCGGGACCGAGACGGCCCGGCCTGCTGTCCATCACGCTGAGCGCGCCGATGGCGTAGCCGTCCGGCGCGGTCAGCGCCACGCTGCTGTACATGCGCATATGGGGGGCGGACACCGTCAGCGGCATCTCGGCGGTGCGCGGGTCGGCGCTCAGGTCTTCGATTTCGGTGGCTTGCTGGCCCAGCACGGCCAGCGAGCAGTAGCTTTGCTCGCGCGGCAAGGTGTCCAGCGCCAGGCCGGTGGCGGCTTTCACCCAGGCGCGCCCGGCGTCCACCAGGGTGATGAAGGCGTACGGCACGCCGCACAGCTGCGCGGCCAGTTCGGTCAGGAAGGTGAATTCCTCGCAGGCGGGGGTGTCCAGCACGTGGTAGCGCTGCAGCGCGCTTACGCGGCGCGCGTCGTCCGGCGGAATGGCATAACTGAGTGGGTATATATTCGGGTAAATATTCTCTGCGGCCAGCATGGCGTCCCTTCGTAGCGTCGTTGCGCTTGTCTAGTCTATAAGCTTCGGTGCTACATCGACAAGTTTAGCGCAAAAAAACCGCGAACGGACATCCGCCCCGCCTTTCGGCCGCAGATTGCCCGCCCGGGCTTAGGCCGCGCCGGCCATGATCTGGCGCAGCGCGCGCTCGAACAGCTCGGCGGGCTGGCCGCCGGAGATCAGGTGGCGGTCGTTGATGATGACGGCCGGCACCGAGTTGATGCCCTGGCGCTGGTAGAACTGCTCGGCCGCGCGCACCTCGGCGCCGTAGCTGTCCGAAGCCAGCACGGCGGCGGCGCCGGCCGGGTCCAGGCCCGCCTTGACGGCGGCCGCCTGCAGCACGGCGTGCGCGCTCGGATCTTCGCCTTCGGTGAAGTAGGCGGTGAACAAGGCGTGCTTGAGCGCGCGCTGCTGTTCGGCGCCTTCCAGGCCGGCCCAGTGCAGCAGGCGGTGCGCGTCGAAAGTGTTGTAAATGCGGCTGCGCTTGCCCATGGCGAAGTCGAAGCCGACGTCGGCGCCGCGCTGCCGTATCATGGCGCGCGACTGCTCCTGCTGCTCCGGGGTGGCGCCGTATTTCTGGGTGATGTGTTCGGTGATGTCCTGCCCTTCCGGCCCCATGTTGGGGTTCAGTTCGAAGGGCTGGAAGTGCAGCGTGGGGGCGGCCTCGCCGCCTATGCTGCGCAGCGCGGTTTCCAGCGCGTTCAGGCCGACTGCGCACCAGGGGCAGGAGACGTCGGAAACGAAATCGATTTTGATGGGAGTGGTCATGGCGGCCTCGCGGAAAGTATCCCTGCGATATGGGGCCGCCACGGCCTATTTCAACGCTTACTTCTTCTTGGCGGCGGCCTTGCTGCCGATGCGGCTTTCCTTGCCCGCGATCAGGTTGGAAATATTGGCGCTGTGGCGGAACAGCAGCAGCATGGACATGGCCACCACGGCGATCAGGATGGCATCCACGCCGAACAGCAGGCCGTAGTAGAACGGCGCAAACACGGCGGCGGCCAGCGCGGCCAGCGAGGAGTAGCGGAAGGCGTAGGCCACGATCAGCCAGGTGGCCAGCGTGGCCAGGCCCAGCCAGACGTTCAGCCCCAGCAGCACGCCGGCGGCCGTGGCCACGCCCTTGCCGCCCACGAAGCGGAAGAAGATGGGCCACAGGTGGCCCAGGAACACGGCGATCGCCGTCAGCGCGATGGCGATGTCCTCCACGCCCAGCTGCTCCTGGTAATGCACGGCCAGCCACACCGCCAGCCAGCCCTTGGCGGCGTCGCCGATCAGGGTGGCGATGGCGGCTTTCTTGTTGCCACTTCGCAACACATTGGTCGCGCCCGGGTTCTTGGAACCGTAGGTGCGCGGGTCGGCGATGCCGAACAGCTTGCTGGCCACCACGGCGAAGGAAATCGAGCCCAGCAGGTAGGCGCCCACGGCCATGGCCACTGTTATCAGTGCTGTATTCATACGTTTCTCTCTTTTATTTTTTCATGCTGCCACTGCGGCGGCTGACGACTATACAACAAGCGCCCGGCACTGAGTAGCCTCAGTCGGCCAGCGCGCAGTGCACCGGCTTGGCCGCGATCAGCTCGAGCAGCACCTGCGGCTTGATGCCCACCAGGTAGCCGCGCCGCCCGCCATTGATATAAATCGTATCGAGCGCCAGGATGGACTCCTCGACATACACCGGCAGCGCCTTCTTGGTGCCGAAGGGCGAGGTGCCGCCCACCATGTAGCCGGAATGGCGCTGCGCCACCTCCGGCTTGCACGGCTCGACCGACTTGCAGCCGATGCCGCGCGCCAGGTTCTTGGTCGACACCTTGCAGTCGCCGTGCATGAGCACGATCAGCGGCTTGGCCGCCTCGTCCTGCATCACCAGCGTCTTGACCACCGCGTGCTCATCCACGCCGAGCTCGCGCGCGGACACCGTGGTGCCGCCGTGTTCTTCATATTCGTAAGGGTGTTCGGAGAACGCCACCTTATGCTTGCGCAGCATCTGGGTCGCGGGCGTTTCGGAAATATGCTCTTTTTTGGCCATGCCGTGATACGCTAACCGTTCAATAGGAGTTTCGTTATGCGGGAAGAAATTCGCTTCGCCACGTTCAATGTCTGCAATCTCGCCCCGCCGGGTGCTCAATTGTACGACAACCTGCCGCCGCTTTCTGAGCAGGAATATGAGGCCAAGGTGGAATGGACCGCGCAGCAGCTGGACCAGCTGGATGCCGATGTGGTTGGTTTCCAGGAAATCTTTTCCCAGGCCGCGCTGCGCGACGTGCTGTCGCGCACCCGCAAATACCGCGACGCCATCCACGCCGGCTTCGACCCCGACCCGCACGCCACGCGCCTGACGCCCAATGTGGCGCTGGTGTCGCGCCTGCCGTTGGCGGCGCCGCCCACGGTGTATGCCGAGTTCCCGGCCGGGGTGGTGTCCGACTCCGGCAATCCCGATGCCGACCGCTTCGCGCGCGCGCCGCTGCACGCCCAGGTGGTGCTGCCCAATGAGACCACGGTGGACGTGGTGGTGGTGCACCTGAAGTCGCGCCGCCCCGACTACCGCCGCGACGACTGCGGCGACGATCCGCTGCACTACGCGCTGGCCAATCTGCGCTCGCTGGTGTGGCGCGGCACGGAGGCGGTGGCGCTGCGCGTGCTGCTGAGCAAGGTGATGAAGGACGGCCAGCGGCCCTGCGTGGTCATGGGCGACTTCAACGACACGGCCGACGCCGTCACCACCACCATTGTGCTGGGGGGCAATCCGAACTGCGAGCCGGGCGACGAGCTACGCGGCCGCATGTTCGACTGCGCGCAGATCCAGCAGCGGCAGGACCATCTGCACCACATGGGCTACACCACCGTGCACGAAGGGCATTACAGCACCATAGACCATGTGCTGGTGTCGGAGCAGTTCCACCCGGAGTCGCCGCGCGCCATCGGCGAGGTGTATGACGTGACGTACCTGAACGACCACCTGAGCCAGCAGCGGCCGGAGACCTCGGACCACGGGCAGGTGCTGGTGCGGCTGCGCTTGCGGCGCTAACCCGCCAAAAGCTGCCCCAAAGCGCTGGCCTGCACCTGCGCATCCGCCAGGTAGCCCTGGTACTGGTCGCAGCCCGCGCTGCGCAGGAAATCAAGCTGCTCCTGCGTTTCCACCCCTTCCGCAATGGCCAGCATGTCCAGGCTGCGCGCCATGGCGATCATGGCGCCGATCACAGCGGTATTGCCGTCCAGCGTGGCCACGAAGGACTGGTCTATCTTCAGCTTGTCCACCGGGTAGTCCTTCAGATAGCCCAGGCGCGAATAGCCGGTGCCGAAATCGTCTATGGTCAGCCGCACGCCCAGCCCATGCAGCGCATCCAATGTGCTGCGCGCGGCGTTACCGCCCTTCATGATGATGGCCTCGGTCAGCTCCAGCTCCAGGCTGGCCGGGTCCAGCCCGCTGGCCTCCAGCGCCGCGCGCACGACGGCCAGCAAGTCCTTCTGCGCAAACTGCGCCGCCGACAGGTTGACCGCCACCACCAGGCTGTGCCCGGCGTCGCGCCAGCGCCGCGCAGTGCGGCAGGCCTGCTGCAGCACCCAATTCCCGATCGGCACCATCAAGCCGGCCTCCTCGGCGGCGGCCATGAAGCGCTCCGGGCGCAGCAGGCCCAGCTCGGGGTGGCGCCAGCGCAGCAGCGCCTCCACGCCCACCGCCGCGCCGCTGGCAATGTCCACCTCCGCGTGGAAGGCCAGCTCGAACTGCTGCTCGCGCAAGGCCAGCCGCAAGCCGCTCTCCAGCTGCTCGCGCTCGGCTATCCTGGCGTGCATGTCGGCGTTGAAGAACTTGAAGCCGTTGCGCCCGCTTTCCTTGGCGTGGTACATGGCCACGTCCGCATTGTTGATGAGCTGCTCGATGCCGTCGCCGTCCTCCGGATACAGGCTGATGCCGACCGAGCCGGACACGTGCAGCGCATGCGGCCCCAGCTGGAAAGGCTGGGCGATGGCGCCCAGCACGCTGGCCGCCACGTGCGCGGCCTGGTCCGCGCCGCCGATATCGGCCAGGATGATCAGGAACTCGTCGCCGCCCTGGCGGCTCACCGTGTCGGCGCCGCGCACGCACTTCACCAGCCGCGCCGCCACCTCCTTGAGCAGCTGATCGCCCACCTGGTGGCCCAGCGTGTCGTTGACCTCCTTGAAGCGGTCCAGGTCGATGAACAGGATGGCCAGCATGGTGTGGCTGCGGCGCGCCGACGCCAGCGCCAGGCTGAGCCGGTCCAGCAGCAGCACGCGGTTGGGCAGGTCGGTCAGGAAGTCGTGCTCGGCAAGGTGGCGGGTGTGGTCCGCGTCGCGCTTGCGGTCGGTGATGTCGGACAGCATGCCCATGTAGCTGCTGACCCGGTCCGCGTTGTCGCGGATGGCGGTCAGCGACAGCCAGCCGGGAAACAGTTCGCCGCCCCGCCGGCGGGCGCTGACCTCGCCCTGCCAGTGGCCGTTGGCATCCATTTCCTGCCACACCAGGCGCTGGAAGTCGTGCTCGTCCTCGCCGCTGCGGCGCAGCTGCAAGGGCTGGCCCAGCATGGCCTCGGCCTCGTAGCCGGTGATCTGGGTGAACGAGCGGTTGAGGGCGATGATGCGGCGTTCGCGGTCGGTCAGCACGATGGCGTCGCGGCAGTTCTCGAACACCTGGGCCGCCAGGTGCAGCGTGCGCTCGGCCTGCTTGCGGGCGCTGATGTCGCGCACCACCACGTAGAACAGGTAGCCGTGGTCCAGCGAAATCGAGGTCATCAGCACTTCGGCCCAGAAGGCTTCGCCGGCGCAGTTGAGGAAGCGCCAGTCGTAGCGCAGGCTGCCGCCGCCCTCATCCATGCCGGGCGGCCCCGCCTGCTGCTCGCCGTCCGGCGGCTGCTGCGTGGAAAAATCGCGCAGGCGGTGACCGACCATGCCGTCGCGCTGCGGGCATTTGAACAGCGCCAGCGCGGCCGGGTTCAGGTCGGTCACGCGCTCGCCCTGCAGCATCAGGATGGCGTCGGCGGAGCTCAGGTAGAGCTGGCGGAAATTGGCCCCGGCCGCGCGCAGCGCCTCGTCCTCGATGCGGCGCGCGGTAATGTCGGCGTCGACGCAAAACATCTGCCGCACGGCGCCGTCCTGCGCCACCGGGAACAGCGTGGAATTGACCCACAGGCGGCGTCCGCTCGCCGTATTCACCTGCCAGTCCCGGGCCGGCTTGGCGCGCCCGCTGCGCCAGGCCTCCGCCAGCGCGGCCGCGTGCTCATCGGCCTGCTCGAAGGCCAGCAGGCTGGCCAGCGGCCGGCCCAGCGCGTCGGCGGAGGCGATGCCGTACAGTTCGGCGCAGGCGCTATTCCAGAACAGCACGCAGCCAGCCTCGTCCATGCAGTGCACGGCCACCAGCTGGGACGGCTCAACCGTATCGATCAGGCGGGAGATCAGGTTCAGTGCGTCCGGCACCGCGATGGTGTCGGACGGTGCGGGCAAGGCAGGCCCAGCGTCAGGTTGATGCGGCTCCACGGCGCCCTCGATGCGATGTGCCCGCTTCGGGGCGTAGCATTCATCTTGGCGCGTGCGCGCGGCGCACGTATTGCGCTTTGTCAAACGTGCGCGCCGCCGGCGCCGGGTCGTTGCCGTGATGCATCAGGCCACCCGCCCCCGCGTTTTTGCAACTCAGCCCTGCTTTTCTCCGTTTCGTCGCACTGGCGTGGTGCGGGCTCTTGAAATTACCTAGAGTGGCAACATCCCAATCTGGCCTCCAAGAGACAAAACAATGAAAATCGAGACCTTGCCCCTATCCTCCGCTCCCGCCCAGGCCGCAGCGCGCGGCAAACGCTGGCGCAAGCCTGCCGCAGTGCTGATCGTACTGGCCCTGGCGGGCGGCGGATGGACCGTGATGCAGAGCCGGGCCAAGACGCCCGCTCCGGCCACTGCCGCGGCGCCGGCCAAGGCCGACGCGAAAAAAGGCCCGGAAGTCTACGAACTGGCCGCCGCCGACGTGGCCGCCATCGATGCGCGCGCGCTGGCCGTGAGCTTGCCGCTGTCCGGCTCGCTGGCGCCCGTCAGCCAGGCCACCATCAAGGCCAAGGTGTCCGGCGAAGTGCGCGAGGCGGCCGTGCGCGAAGGCACGCATGTGGCCCAGGGCCAGGTGCTGGCGCGGCTGGACCAGGCCGACCTGCAGGCGCGCCTGACGCAGCAGCAGGCCATGCTGGACGAGGCGCAGGCCAAGCTGGCCATGGCCAGCCGCAACCACGCCAACAGCCAGGCCCTGCTCAAGCAGAACTATATTTCCTCGACGTCCTACGACACCACCGCCAACGGCGTGGAACTGGCGCGCGCCAATGTGAAGTCGGCCAGCGCCATGGTGGACATGGCCCGCATTGCGCTGAACGACAGCGTGATCCGCGCGCCCATGAGCGGCGTCATCTCCAAACGCCATGTGCAGGCGGGCGAAAAAGTCGCGCCTGACATGCCCGTCTACACCATCGTCAACCTGGCCGAGCTGACGCTGGAAGCGCAAGTACCCACGTCCGAGATTCCGCGCGTGAAAACCGGCCAGGACGTGGCGTTCAAGGTGGACGGCTTCCAGCGCGAATTCCACGGCAAGGTGGCGCGCATCAACCCCACCGCCGAGCCCGGCTCGCGCGCCATGCTGGTCTACATTTCCGTCGAGAACAAGGACGGCGCCCTGCTGGGCGGCATGTTCGCCAAGGGCAATATCGTCACCGAACGCTCGGCCGTGATGCCGGTGGTGCCGCTGGCGGCGCTGCGCAGCGACGGCGGCAAGCAGGTGGTGTACCAGGTGGACCAGGGCAAGGTGGTGGCGCAGCCGGTCACGCTGGGCCTGCGCAACGAGGACACCGGCTACGCCGAAGTGACCGGCGGCCTGCAGCAGGGCGCGCAGGTGATCGTGGCCAAGCTGGACGCGGTCAAGCCGGGCGCCAAGGTCAAGCTGGCCGCGCCGGCCGGCGCGGACGCGGCGGCGGCCACGGCAAAGGCCAGCGTGCCGGGCGCGCGGAGCTAAGCCATGTGGATAACCAAAGTCAGCATTAAAAATCCGGTGTTCGCCACCATGGTGATGGTGGCGCTCATGGTGCTGGGCCTGTTCGCCTACAAGCGCCTGGGCGTGGAGAGCATGCCCAACGTCAGCCTGCCCTTCGCCGCCATCGAGATCGAATATCCGGGCGCCTCGCCGGAAGCGGTGGAGAACGACATTACGCGGCCGGTGGAGGACATCGTCAACACCGTCAGCGGCGTGAAGACCATACGCGCCAACTCCTGGGAAGGCCGCGCCGGCGTCTACCTGGAGTTCCAGCTGTCCACCAATATGGACCGCGCCATGCAGGAGCTGCGCGACAAGGTGGCCCTGGTGCGCCCGCGCTTCCCCAAGGAGGCCAAAGACCCCTTCATCGCCCGCGAGGAAGGCGACAATGAACGCCCGGTGGTGACGCTCTCGTTGAGCTCGGACAAGCACAGCCTGCGCGAGCTGTCGACCATGACGGACCAGATCATCAGCAAGCGCTTCCAGAACGTGGCCGGCGTGGGCCAGGTGCGCGTGCTGGGCACCACCAAGCGCCAGGTGCTGATCAGCCTGAAACCCAACGAGATGACCGCGCAGGGCATAGGCGTGGACGAGATCATCCGCGCCATCCAGGCCACCAATGCCAACCTGCCGGCCGGTAACATCAGCCAGCCGGTGACCGAGCAGCTGGTGCGGGTGGAAGGCAAGATCAAGGACGCGCGCGAATTCAACAAAATCATCGTGGCGCGCCGCGCCAACGGCCCGGTCTACCTGGACCAGGTGGCCAGCGTGGTCGACGGCGAGGAGGAAGCGCAATCGTACTCGCGCATCGACGGCAAGCCCGGCATTTCGCTGGAAGTGACCAAGGTGCAGGACGCCAACGTGGTGGTGGTGGGCGAAGGCGTGCGCAAGGCCGCCGAGGCCCTGCAGCAGACGCTGCCGGACGGCGTCCGCCTGCACATCCTCGATTCGCAGTCCGAGCGCGTGCAGAGCCAGCTCGACAACGTGAAGCGCACCATCATCGAAGGCGCGGTGCTGACCATGGTGATCGTGTTCTTCTTCCTCAAGTCCTGGCGCTCGACCATCATCACCGGCCTGACCTTGCCGATCTCCGTCATGGCCAGCTTTATCGCCATGCAGGCCTTCGGCTTCACGCTGAACTTCCTCACGCTGATGGCGCTGTCGCTGTGCATCGGCCTGCTGATCGACGACGCCATCGTGGTGCGCGAGAACATTGTGCGCCACTTCGGCATGGGCAAGGGCCACCACCAGGCGGCCGAGGACGGCACCAACGAGATCGGCCTGGCCGTCATGGCCACCACCTTCGCCATCGTGGCCGTGTTCATCCCGGTGGCGTTTATGGACGGCATTATCGGCCGTTTCTTTCTGCAGTTCGGCATCACCGTGGCGGTGGCCGTGCTGGTGTCGCTGTTCGTCTCCTTCACGCTGGACCCCATGCTGTCGTCCGTGTGGCCGGACCCGGAAGAGAACCGCTTCCGCTACCTGCCGTGGCTGGGCCGCTTCATGGACTGGGTCGAGCGCGGCGTGGACTGGCTGCACGTGGTGTACGGCAAGGTGCTGGCCGCCGCGCTGAACTGGCGCAAGACCACGCTGGCCGCCACCGCCGCCATCTTCGTGGCCAGCCTGATGCTGGTGCCCATGATAGGCGGCGAGATGTTCCCGGAAACCGATGAAGGCTGGGTCAATATGCGCTTCAAGACCCCGGTCGGCTCCAGCCTGGAATACACCAACGACAAGGTCAAGCAGGTGGAAACGGCGCTGAGCGAATTCAAGGAAATCGACAGCATCCTGTCCAACGTGGGCACGCGCGACGGCCGCAACTCGGCCGAGGTGAACCTGAAGCTGACCGACGTGAAGAAAACCCACCGCCGCTCGCAGAAGGCGCTGGAGAAAGCCATCCGCGAACGGCTGGCGCCGATCGCCGGCATCCAGCTGTCGGTGGGCCAGAAGCCTATCTTCATCGCCATCCTGGGCACCGACGAAGGCAAGCTGGACGCCGTGGCGCGCGAGCTGATGGACAAGATGCGCAAGATCAAGGGCGTGGCCGACCTGGAATACAGCCAGGAAGGCGCCAATCCGTCGACCATGATCAAGATTAACCAGGAGCTGGCCAGCGACCTCGGCTTGTCGGTGCAGCAGGTGGGCGCGGCGCTGCGGCCTTTCGTGGCGGGCGAGAAAGTCAGCCACTGGCTGGCCTCGGACGGCCAGAACTACGAGATCAATGTGCAGCTGCCCAAGTCCGGCCGCCAGCGCGTGATGGACCTGGCCGACCTGTCCATCGCGTCCAGCCGCCTGAACGCGGACGGCTCGCCGCGCATGGTGCCGCTGCGCCAGGTGGTGGAGTTCATCCCCTCGTCCAGCCCGCAGGTGCTCAAGCGCCAGGCGCTGCAGCGCCGCGTGGCGGTCTACGCCGGCGTGGAAGGCCGTCCCGGCGGCGACGTGGACGCCGACGTGCAGAAGGCCATCAAGTCCATCACCCTGCCGCCCGGCGTGCGCTTCGACGTGGCCGGCAACGCGCAGCAGATGCAGGAAACCATGGGCGGCGCCGTCACCGCGCTGGGCGTGGCGGTGATCTTCATCTACCTGGTGCTGGCCTCGCAGTTCGGCAGCTTCCTGCAGCCGGTCGCCATCATGACCTCGCTGCCGCTGTCGCTGATCGGCGTGCTGCTGGCGCTGCTCATTACCGGCAGCACCTTGAACATCTTCTCGGTGATCGGCTTTATCATGCTGATGGGCCTGGTGACCAAGAACGCGATCTTGCTGGTGGACTTCACCAACCACGGCCAGAAGGAAGGCCTGGACCAGCGCGCCGCCATCATGCAGGCCGGCCAGGTGCGCCTGCGCCCCATCATGATGACCACGCTGGCCATGATCTTCGGCATGCTGCCCATGGCCATCGGCCTGGGCGACGGCGGCGAAACGCAAGCGCCCATGGGCCGCGCCGTGATCGGCGGCGTCATCACCTCCACCCTGCTGACGCTGGTGGTGGTGCCGGTGGCCTACACCTATCTCGACACGCTGGGCAAGCGCTGCGCGCGCTGGCTGGGCGGCAAGCAGGAAGCCGCCACCGCCGCCGCCGTGGCGGAACAACTCCACCCCTCGAAAAAGACCGCTTGATGAAAAAAACCGTATTGGGCGCGCTGGCCGCGCTGCTGTTGTCGCCTTGCGCCACGGGCGCCTTCGCCGCCGAACCGGCCGAGCCCGCCAAAGCGCAGTCCAAGGAGCCGCCGCCGGTGGTGATCCAGGGCATCCGCAATCCCGAGCTGAAGACCTACCGCGTGATGGCGGCGGGGCTGGACGCCTTCGACGACTACCACACGCTGGCGCCCGCCGCGCCGGAAGTGCGCTTCAGGCTGCGCGCGCGCAGCGGCGCCAAGAATGTGGAAATGGAAAACCTGGCCATCCGCGTTGCAGGCGACAGCGTTTCCATCCATCTGCCGGTGGCGGCCGACCATACCTTCTCGCTGCCGCGCAGCGAGGAGGCGCGCCGGGAGAACGCGGACCTGCTGCTGAACAAGCCGAAAGGCGGCTACCGCTGGGAGCCGGACATCCACAGCGCCGGCGTGCCGCAAGGCATGCGGCGGCTGGGCGACCTGCGGCTCGAATGCAAGGTGCTGGTGGCCACGGCCAAGGAGGAAATCGGATTCTGGTTCACCAGCCTGGTCAACACCATACTGCTGACGACGGACTGGTGCGGGCATGAAAAAATCAAGCTGCACAAGGTGACGCAGCGGGCAGTCGCCAGCGCCACGCTGCTGCATGGCGAACAGCGGGTGCCGCTCCAGCTGAGCAGCGACGGCATGGGCTACCTGCCGCCGCTGGGGGAGAAGATCTATCTGGATGACGAACTGATCGAGATCCAGTTCGTGGAGGCGCAGGAACCGAAGCCAGCCGCGTAAGCGCAGGCATGGCGGGTTACGCCGCTGCGCGGCTAACCCGCCCTACGCATGACGATTTTCCGGTCATGCTTGCACGGCGTAGGGCGGGTTAGCGGGCCGCTTGCGGCACGCGTAACCCGCCACCGTCCTTATTTCAGCGTCAGCGCCACCACGGCGCTGCTCGCGGTGCCGTAGGTGTTGGTGATGACCACGTCATAGGTGGACGCGTCCGCGCTGGTGACGTTGCTCAGCGTGTAGCTGGCCGAGTTGGCGCCGGTGATGTTGGTGCCGGCCTTGCGCCACTGGTAGCCCAGGGTGTCGCTGCCGGTAGCCACCACGGTGAAGGTCACCGAGCCGCCCGCCGCCACGCTTTGCGCGACCGGCTGCGTGGTGATGGCGGGTAGTATGCCCACCACCAGCGTCGCCGCCGTGCTGGTGACGCTGCCGACCTTGTTGGACACGATCACGTCGTACACGCCCGCGCGGGCCGCGATCAGCGGGCTGAAGGTGAATTTCTGCGCGGTGATGTCCGGCAGTACCACGCCGTCCTTGCGCCAGGTGTATTTCAGGTTGCCGCCGGTGGCCACCACGCTGAAGCTGGCGTCGCTGCCGGCGCCGGCGGTCACGGAAGCCGGCTGGGTGGTGATGACGGGCTGGGTTTCCGCCTCGGTGGAATCGCCGCCGCTGCCGCCGCAGGCAACCAGGGCCACGGCCATTGCGCAGGCCGACAGGTGAAGCACATACTTTTTCATAGGGGTTCCCGCTGGAATGAAGTCAGCGAGAGTATAGGACCGCCGCAATGCCTGACGACACTAGTTGCTGTAAATTTAAGAAATAAAGTGTATCAGAACGTAACAGCGGCGCGGGCGTCCTTATTCCTGTCCGGGCGCCGGCGGGGCTGGCGCAGCGTCATCGTCCTCGTCCGCCGCCTCGCCCTGCTCGCCTTCCGGCCTGTTCTTGGCTTCCAGCTTGCGCCTGGCCTTTTCCTCGTTCTTCTTTTTCTTCTCCAGCTCCCGTTGGCGTTTTTCGTACTGGAAATTTGTCTTAGCCATTTGCACCTCTCCCATGTTGCGAACTATGTTTGTTCAGCTACATTATGACGCAGATGCGGCGCGCGCAAATATTTCAGCCGCGGGGATGATGTTGCGCATGCAAATGCTTCAAACGCTCGCGCGCCACGTGGGTGTAGATTTGCGTGGTGGAGATGTCGGCATGGCCCAGCAGCAGCTGCACCACGCGCAGGTCGGCGCCATGGTTGAGCAAATGCGTGGCGAACGCGTGGCGCATGGTGTGCGGCGACAGCGGCGAGGTAATGCCGGCCTTGTGGGCGTGCTTTTTGATAATCACCCAGAACATCTGGCGCGTCATCGGCCCGCCGCGTCCGGTCACGAACAGCGCGTCGTCCTGCTGGCCGTCCAGGATGGCCCAGCGCGCCTCCTTCATATAGCGTTCTATCCACTGGCGCGCCTGGCCGCCGAACGGCACCAGCCGCGTCTTGCCGCCCTTGCCGGTAATGCGCAGCACGCCGTCGTTCAGGCTCAGCTCGAAGGTCTTCAGCGCCACCAGTTCGGACACCCGCAAGCCGCTGGCGTACATCAGCTCCAGCATGGTGCGTTCGCGCAGGCCCAGCGGGGTGCGCGTGTCGGGCGCGGCCAGCAAGGCCTCCACCTGGGCTTCGCTCAGCGTATGCACGAAGCGCTGCGCCTGCTTGGCCGAGGCCAGCTTCAGGCACGGATCGGCCGCCACCAGCTTCTGCCGCAGCGCATACTGGTAATAGCGTTTCAGCACTGACAAGCGGCGGTTGGAGGAGCTGGCCTTGGTGTCCTCGTGGCGCGCGCTGAAATAGGCGTCGATATCGTGCGTGGCCACCGCGTTCAGGCCGGCCACGTCCGGCCGCGCCACCTCCAGCCAGCGCGCGAACAGGCGCAGGTCGCGGCGGTAGGCGTCCAGCGAGTTCTTGGCCAGGCCGTCCTCCAGCCACAGCGCGTCGCAGAACTCGTCGATCAGAGCAGCGTTGTCTGTTGCCATGCGTATTCGCTATGCCCTTCGTGCGCCAGCAGCCAGCGCTTCACGTTCAGGTGGAAGCCGTTGGCGTCGTCGTGGTGGGCGAAGCCGCCCAGGCCGTTGGCGCCCGTCACGCGATGGCAGGGCACCACCAGCGGGAACCAGTTGGCGCCGCAAGCCTGGCCCACGGCGCGCGGCGCCGATTCCAGGAACTTGGCCAGTTCGCCGTAGGTGCGCACCTGGCCGCGCGGAATGCTGTTGATGGCGCCCCACACGCGGCGCTGGAAGGCGCTGCCGACGGTCGCCAGCGGCAGGCTGAAAGGAAAGTCGGCGTCGGCGCAGTAGCGCAGGATCTGCTCGGCGGCCAGCGCCGCCACCGCGTCCTCGGCGTCCTTCTCGGCGTAGCCGGCCGGCAGGTAGACCAATTCGGTCACCAGCGCGCCGCCGGTGCGCACGCCCATGGCGCCGAACGGCGTGGCGACGACGGCGTTAAAAATATGGCTACTCTGTTGTTTATCCATCACAATTGTCTGGCTGATTGTTGCATCAATACTACACCACCAAAATGGGGCGGAGCAAAAAAAAAGCGCACTATAAGAGTGCGCTTTCAATCCTGCTGTCACGGAACCGGCCGTTTGGCGTCGACGTAGCTCACTTGTGGCGGCCTTCGTCAATCTTCCAACGACATACTGTGAACCGTGTGTCTCCTCAATGTATATGCGGCATGCGTGCCGTTTTTTTATTTACTCTCCCCACTAAACTTCATGTTCTTGCTACCAGACCAGATATCGTTATTTGTTTTGTTTGCCTCTGGAGCGAAGCAATCATAACTGATCCACTTCGCTTTTTGCTCATTTTTTTGAGCCATGAATTTTTTTAGTTTAGGAGTAAATTAAGTTAGGCAACCACAGCGAAATTTGTGGTACGTAGGTCACCAGCACCAGGAATCCCAGCATGGTAAGCAGCCACGGCCACACCGCCACGGTCAATTCCGTAATCCCCATTTTGGTGATTCCGGACGCCACATACAGGTTCAGGCCGACCGGCGGATGGCACATGCCCACTTCCATATTGACAACGATCAGGATACCGAAGTGAACCGGATCGATGCCCAGCTTCATCGCCACCGGGAACAGGATGGGCGCCATGATCAGCACGATGGACGACGGCTCCATCACATTACCCGCCAGCAGCAGCAGGATGTTGACCACCAGCAGGAAGCTGACCACGCCCAGGCCCTGGCCCGTGATCCACTCCGCCATCGCCTGCGGGATGTTTTCGCTGGTCATCAGGAAGGAGAACAGCACCGCGTTGGTGATGATGTAGAGCAGCATGGCCGACATGGCCGCCGAATCCAGCAGCACCTTGCCCACCTGCTTGAGCCTCAGGTCCTTGTAGACGAACACGGCGATCACGAAGGCGTACACGGCTGCCATGGCGGCCGCTTCGGTCGGCGTGAACGCGCCGCTGTAGATGCCGCCCATCACGATGACGATCAGCAGCAGGCCCCAGGCACTCTTGCGGAAGGTGACCCAGCGCTCGCCCCAGCTGGCCTTGGGCATGCGCGGATAGTTGTGCTTCTTGGCCAGGAACCAGGTGGTCACGCCCAGCAGGAAGGCCAGCATGATGCCGGGGATAACGCCGGCCATGAACAGCTTGCCCACCGAGGTGTTGGTGGTGACCGAATACATCACCATCACGATGGACGGCGGGATCAGGATGCCCAGCGCGCCGGAGGTGGTGATGACGCCCGCGCCGAAGCCTTTCGGATAGCCCTGGCGCACCATGGCCGGCAGGATGATGGAGCCGATCGCCACCACGGTGGCCGGCGAGGAGCCGGACACGGCCGCGAACAGCGCGCAGGCCAGCACGCCGGCCAGGGCCAGGCCGCCGTGCCAGTGCCCCACCATGGAGCTGGCGAAGTTGATCATGCGCCGCGCCACCCCGCCGTGGGTCAGGAAGTTGCCCGCCAAAATAAAGAACGGGATGGCCATGATCTCGAATTTCTCGATGCCGGTGAACAGCTTCAGCGCCACCGATTCGATCGGCACCGAGGTCATGGTAAACAGGAAGGTCAGCACCGTCAGGCCGAGCGAGATGGAGATCGGCATGCCGGTCAACATCAGCGCCAGCAGCAGCACGAAGATAATCATGGCGTTCATGCTTTGGCTCCTTTTTCTTCAGCCGTCAGTTCGTCTTCCAGGCCCTCGACATGCGAGTGGTCGTGTTTCGGCAGATGGCCGGTGCGCAGGAAGGCCACCGTCACTTGCAGGAAGCGGAAGCACATCAGATAGGAACCCAGCGGCACGGCCAGGTAGACCAGCCACATCGGCACTTCCAGGTCGGCCGAGGTCTGGTCGGTGTGGCCGATTTCCCACACAAAACTGGCGCCCAGCGTGCCCACGATGCCGGTGAAGGCGGCGCCGGCCAGCAGGCCGAACACCACGAACTTGTTGCGCCATGGCGTGCTCATGCGGTTGATGATGACGTCCACGCCGACGTGGATGCCGGTGCGCACGCCGTAGGCGGCGCCGAACTTGGCCATCCACACGAACATGTAGATGCACAGCTCTTGCGCCCAGCTGGTGTTAATTTGGATCAGGGCGTCTTGCAGGCCGGGAATGGGTAGGCCCGCCAGGTAGCGGTGCACCACCGCCACGAAGATAATGACGGTGGCCAGACCCATCAGGGTCGCAATGATCCATTCTTCCAGGTGGTCCAGGAATTTCATGGTCGATATCTTTCCAAAGAAAGAGGGATAGAAAAATGCGGGACGGCAGGACGCCGCCCCGCTACAGCCGGCTTACTTGGCGGCTTCTTTGTTGATGGCCTGGATCAGATCCTTGCCGATGCGGCCTTCCATGTCCTTCTGGACCGGCAGCAGCGCCTTGCGCCATTCGGCTTGTTCCTTGGCGCTCAGGTTGTAGATCTCGGTCTTGCCGGCCTTCTTGATGGCGTCCATGGCCAGGTCGTTGTCGCGCTGGGCGATGGCTTTTTCAAACGTGGTGGCGTCGCGCATCGCGGTTTCCAGCGAGGTGCGGATGTCCGCCGGCAGGCCGTCCCAGAACTTCTTGTTCACGATGACGGCATAGCCCAGGTAGCCGTGGTTGGACACGGTCACATGCTTCTGCACCTCGTGCATCTTTTGGGTGTACATATTCGACGGCGGATTCTCGGTGCCGTCCACCACGCCGGTCTGCAGCGCCTGGTACACCTCGGAGAAGGCCAGCACCTGCGGATTGGCGCCCAGCGTGCGCATCTGCGCGTCCAGCACCTTGGACGACTGGATGCGCATCTTCAGGCCCTTGAAGTCGGCCGGGGTGCGCAGCGGCTTGTTGGCCGACATCACCTTGAAGCCGTTGTCCCAGTAAGCCAGGCCGGTGATGCCCTTGCTTTCCAGCTTCTTCAGCAGGCCCTTGCCGATCGGACCTTCGGTCACGTTGTACAGCGCGGTCTTGGTGGGGAAGATGTAAGGCAGGTCGAAGGCTTCGAATTCCTTCACGCCCAGCGGGCCGAACTTGGCCAGCGACGGCGCCAGCATCTGCACCGCGCCCAGCTGCAGCGCTTCCAGTTCTTCCTTGTCCTTGTACAGCTGGCTGTTCGGGTAGAGCTCCACCTTCACGCGGCCGTTGGTGGCCTTCTCGGCCAGCTGCTTGAAGCGCTCGGCGGCCTGGCCCTTGGGCGTGTCGGTCGCCACCACGTGGCTGAACTTGATGACGATGGGGGCTTGCGCGTAGGCGCTGAAGCTGGCGATGGCGCACAAGGCGGCCAGGGTGGCTTTCAATTTCATGTGGGGTCTCCCGTGAATGAATTACATTATTATGCTTACGTTAGCAGTTTGGAACAGTCCTAAGATACACGGCAACTGTGGAAAACCACAATAGCCGCTGACACACTAAAGTTGAATGCTCCGCCCCATGCCCAACGCCACCGACCGTCCGCCGCGCCTGCACTTCGCCAACCCGGTACGCTGGCTGCTGCCGGTGGTGCTGGTGCTGTTCTTCCTCGCCGTGCTGATCTGGCTGCCCTGGCAGGCGCGCCAGATGGAAAGCAGCGAGCGCCAGGAGCAGCTGATCGCCGACACGCTGTGGGTGGAACAGACCATCCGCTTCCAGCTCGGGCGCCACGAAGAAGCCATGCGCACCCTCAGCGGCGAGATCGCCGCCGGCCATTTGAGCCCGGCACAGCTGCACACGCGGCTGGTGCAACTGTTGCAAACGGGACACGAAATCCGCCGCGTGCTGTGGCTCACACCGGACGGCGCGGTGGCCGCCACCAGCGAAGCGGCCGGCGCGGCCCCGGCGGCAGGGTCCGGACTCGGCCCAGCCTCGCTGGCCGCCGCCGACCATGCGCGGCGCGCGCGCAGGCCGGTCTACAGCCAGCCCGAGATCCTGCCAGGCGGCAGCAAGCCCGGCCTGGACTACCACTACCCCATCTATAACGGCGAGCACTACCTGGGCAGCCTGGTGGCGCACTACGCGCTGAGCACCGTGCTCGACGAACTGGTGCCGTGGTGGTTTGCGCAGGACAACCAGATCACCCTGCTCGACCGCGACGACAAGGTGCTGGCGCGCCGCTCGGCCGCCGGCGCCGGCCACGGCGTCTACACGCACAAGCGCGCGCTGGACCTGCCCGGCACCTCGGTCACCCTGGTCACCGACAGCGTGAAAAGCGAGCCGCGCCTGCTGCCCAACCTGCTGGTGGGCTCGGTGATCGCGCTGTCGCTGGCCCTGCTGTGGAGTTTGCTCGCGCTGTGGGGCCACATCTCGCGCCGCCTGGCCGCCGAAGGCGCGCTGCGCCAGCAGATGAGCTTTCGCACTGCCATGGAAAATTCGCTGGTGACCGGGCTGCGCGCGCGCGACCTGGAAGGTCGCGTCACCTACGTCAACCCGGCCTTCTGCCAGATCGTCGGCTATCCGCCGGAAGAGCTGGTGGGCAAGCTGCCGCCCATGCCCTACTGGGCGCCGGAAGTGATGACGGAATACCAGCACCGCTTCGCCGGCGTCCTGGCCGGCAACGTCACGCCGCAGTTCGAGACCATCTTCCAGCGCGCCAGCGGCGAGCGGGTGCCGGTGCTGATCTTCGAGGCGCCGCTGGTGGACAACAACGGCAAGCAGACCGGCTGGATGGGCTCCATCCTCGACATCTCGGACCGCAAGCGCATCGAAGAACTGAACCGGCAGCAGGAACAGAAGCTGCAGACCAGCGCGCGCCTGGCCACCATGGGCGAGCTGGCCTCCATGCTGGCGCACGAGCTGAACCAGCCGCTGGCGGCCATCTCCAGCTACACCACCGGCGCGCTGAACGTGATGGCGCGCGCCGAAGACTCAGGCCAGCCGCTCGACTGCGGCATGCTCAAGCCGGCCCTGCAGCAAGCAGGCGCGCAGGCCCAGCGCGCCGGGCAGATCATCCGCAGCGTGCACGAATTCGTGAAAAAGCGCGAGCCGGAGCGGCGCGAAGTGGCGGTGCAGTCCCTGCTCGACGGCATCGAAGCGCTGATCGAGCTGCAGGCTCGCCAAAGCTACGTGGCGCTGCAGACCGACATCCCGGCCGCGCTGCCCCCGGTACTGGCCGACCGCGTGATGATAGAGCAGGTGCTGCTCAACCTGACCCGCAACGGCATCGAATCCATGGCCCAGGTGCCGCCCGAGCGGCGCCTGCTGCGCGTGCGCGCGCGGTACGACGCGGCCGCCGCGCAGGTGGCGGTGGAGGTGATCGACCAGGGCCACGGCATACCGGACGACGTGGCCGAGCGCCTGTTCGCGCCCTTCTTCTCCACCAAGGCCGAAGGCATGGGCATGGGTTTGAGTATCTGCCGCACCGCGATAGAATTCCATGGCGGCACGCTGGTGCACAAGCCCAATCCGGCCGGCGGCACCATTTTCACATTCACGCTGCCGGCCGCCGGCGCGCCCTGAAAGGACAACTATGCTGCACATCGTGGACGACGAAGCCGTAGTGCGCGACTCGCTCTCCTGGCTGGCCTCGTCGCGCGCCATCCCCGCCACCGCCTACGCCAGCGCGGCCGACTTCCTGGCCTGGGCCGGGCGCGCCGAGTTCGACGCCATGGGCGACTGCGTGCTGCTCGACGTGCGCATGCCCGACATCAGCGGCGTGGCCGTGTTCGACCAGCTGGCCGCGCGCGGGCTGACGCAGCGCCTGCCGGTGATCTTCCTGACCGGCCACGGCGACGTGCCGATGGCGGTCGACACCCTCAAGCGCGGCGCCTTCGATTTCTTCGAAAAGCCCTTCAACGACAACCAGCTGATGGACCGGGTGCAGGAAGGCCTGGCCACCTCGCGCGACGCCAGCGCGGCGGCGGCGGTGCACGCCAGGCTGGCCACCCTGTCCACCCGCGAGCGCGAAGTGCTGGACCTCATCCTGGCCGGCAAGATGAACAAGGTGGTGGCCGACCAGCTCGGCATCAGCATGCGCACGGTGGAAGTCCACCGCGCCCACATCTTCGACAAGATGCAGGTCAAAACCGCAGTCGAACTCGCCGGCCTGCTGAAATAAGCCGCAGCGCTGCAGTCCCGCAGCGTGCGCCGCAAAATTAATTTACCACTTATATAACTGCTGATATTATTTCCTCATGAAACCCGGACTCGGAACCCAATTACGCCATTTGATCGATCTGCTGGACGGAGCGGTGGGCGCCGCCTATGAGGAAGCCGGCCTGGATTACCGGCCGCGCTACACGCCGGTGATGCGCGCGCTGACGCAGGGCGAGGCGCGCACCATAGGCCAGATCGCCGAGTCCGCCGGCATTACGCAGCCGGCCGCCACGCAGACCATCGCGCTGATGCTCAAGGCCGGGCTCATCGTGTCCGAGCCGGGCGCGCTGGACGGGCGGCAGAAAATGATCAGCCTGAGCGCGCAAGGCCGGGCGCTGCTGCCGCAGCTGCAGCAATGCTGGCAAGCCACGGCGGCGGCGGCCCGCAGCCTCGATGAAGACCTGCCCTATCCGCTGTCGGACGCGCTGGCCAACGCCATCGCCGCCCTGCGGCAGCAATCTTTCGGCGAGCGCATCCGCGCCGCGCGCAGCAAGCAGAAATAAAACCCGCAGCACCACCTGGAGAACATCATGAGCACAACGCAGCACGCTGTTCCGGTTTCCCCCGTCCCCGCCAGCCTGGGCGCGCGCGCCGCGCGCCAGCCGGTGGTCCGCATCCTGCTGGCCACGCTGGCCATGGTGCTGCCGGTGGCGGCGGTGCTGGTGTTCGCCAATGTGGTGCTGGAGAAATCCATGCGCGTGGCGTGGCCGCAGCTGCTGGCCGCCGCGCTGTGCGTGCTGGGCTACCGCTACTACGTGGCGAAAATCGAACGGCGCGTGCCGGACGAATTGTCCTCTGACGGCGCCGCGCGCGAAACCAGCGTGGGCCTGGCCTGGGGCACGGCGCTGTCGCTGGGCGTGATCGGCGCGCTGGCCGCGGCCGGCGCGTTCCAGGTGGTGGGCAACAACAGCTGGACCGTCATCTTCAAGCCGGTTGCCGAGCTGGTACTGGTGGCCGTGTTCGAAGAACTGCTGTTCCGCGCGGTGCTGCTGCGCATACTGCAAGTGGCGCTCGGCACGCGCTGGGCGCTGGCGCTGTCCTCGCTGCTGTTCGCGCTGGCCCACTTCCCCAACGACGGCGTGAGCGCGCTCGGCCTGGTGATCACCGTGGCCGCCGGCGTGATGTTCGGCGCCGCCTACCTGAAAACCGGCCGCATCTGGCTGGCAGCGGGGCTGCACTTCGCCTGGAACTTCATCACCGGCACCGTGTTCTCGCTGCCCGTCTCCGGCGGCGCCGCCAAAGGCTGGATCATCGGCCGCCTGAGCGGCCCCGAATGGCTCAGCGGCGGCAACTACGGCATCGAAGCCTCCGCCGTCACCCTGCTGGCCGTTATCGCCGTCGCCATCCTGCTGCGCCCCGCCCGCACGCCAGCCAAGGCCGCTTGATGGAAATCATATCCACGCCTAATATCTAAGAAGCATTTCAGGATGACCCATATGATCAGTTCATGGGCACCTGCGATCCCAAAAAGCGACTGGCCAATCTGCACAAGCACGGCATCGATCTGAACGACGTAGATGAAGTGTTCGCCGCCCCGGTTGTTACACAAGAAGACAGATCCCGGGATTATCCGGAAGAACGCATGCGCAGCATAGGCTGGTTCCGTGGAGACATCGTCGTGTTGATCTGGGCGCCGCCAGAGGATAGCCCTCGCTTTATTTCGTGTCGGAAGGCGAACAAACATGAACGGAAGGAATACTTGGCCAACGTTTTACCTTAGCCCCGAACAGATCGAAGCGCTCTATGATGCAATGCCAGAGGAAGATCTGCCGCCGCCTCCATCGGTCGAAGAACTGGAAGGCGAATGGGGACCAGGTAGAGTCATCATGCCTGGCGAATACCGGCACCAACGAAGCGGATTGCCGGCAGCCGAAGTCATGGGAGCGCCAACGGCTTCATCTATCGCTGTACTCAATGCGCGCGAGGAAAACAGCGCATTCGTCTCGCAATTACCGCCGGAGAGCCTCAACAAGACTGACGCCGCTGCGGAACTGGTGATCCTTTTCGCGCACTCCCAGCTCGATGTCGAAACCCTGCTGAACTCAGCGCGGGACCGCCTGGCGGCGAAAGGAACGCTGTGGGTTTGTTGCGCAAAATTTCGCTCCGAATACCAATCCGACGCATCAGTCCATCGCATTCTGCATTTTGCTCATACGTCGGGAATGATGGGGGAAGCGATATTGCCTATCGACGAAGACTGGGTCTGCGTCAGTCTGTCAACTTCAGTGGTGCCGGGCCAGCGCCCATTCGACGTGTTCGCGCACCAGCGCTGATTCGTGGCTGCGGCGCGACTCCAGCGCGGCGACAATCGCCGCGTCGCCGCGCGCGCCGGCGGCGGCAGCGTTGCCCAGGCCGACCGCGATATTGCGCAGCCAGCGCTCGTGGCCGATGCGGCGTATCGGGCTGCCTTCCATCTTGCGGTTGAATTCATCCTCGCTCCAGCCGAACAGCTCCACCATGCCTGCGCTGCCCAGGCCGTGCCGTTCGTCGAAGTCTGGCAGGGTGGCGCGCTGGGCGAATTTATTCCAGGGGCAGACCGTCTGGCAGTCGTCGCAGCCGTACACGCGGTTGCCGATCAGCGGGCGCATCTCCTCGGGAATGGCGTTCTTCAGTTCTATGGTCAGGTAGGAGATGCAGCGCCGCGCGTCCAGCCGGCCCGGGCCGAGGATGGCTTGCGTGGGACAGGCGCTGATGCAGGCGCTGCACTGGCCGCAGTGCGCGCCGGTCGGCGGGTCGACCGGCAGCGGCAGGTCGACCAGGATTTCTCCCATGAAGAACATCGACCCGGCGCTGCGGTTGATCAGCAAGGTGTGCTTGCCGCGCCAGCCCAGGCCGGACTTCTCGGCCAGCGGCAGCTCCATCACCGGCGCCGAGTCGGTGAACACGCGGTAGCCGAAGGCGCCGATGGCGCGCTGGATGCGGTCGGCCAGCTGCTGCAGCCGCGCGCGCAGCACCTTGTGGTAGTCGCGCCCCCGCGCATAGACCGAGATCACCGCCGCCGACGGATCGGCGATGCGCGCCGCCTCGCGCTCGCGCCAGTCCTCCTCCAGCGAGGCGGGCAGGTAGTTCATGCGCGCCGTGATCACGCGCACCGTGCCCGGCACCAGCTCGTCCGGGCGGGCGCGCTTCATGCCGTGCGCCGCCATGTAGTCCATTTCGCCGTGCATGCCGGCGTCCAGCCAGGCCTGCAGCCCGGCCTCCTGCGCCGACAGGTCGATGTCGGCCACGCGCACTTCCGCAAAGCCCAGCTCCGTGCCCCATTCCTTGATGGATAGTGCAAGTTCGTCTAAATTGAGATCGGCAAGGGACATCGGCTTTACAATGCAACGGTTTACAACCTCACATTTTATTCGATGCAGCACTTTAAATCCCATCTCCACGACGAAGCCGGCACCGCCGCCCTGGGCGCGGCCCTGGCGCGCGCCATCCTGCCGGGCATGGCGATCTATCTGCACGGCGACCTGGGCGCGGGCAAAACCGCCCTCACGCGCGCGCTGCTGCACGCCGCCGGCCACGCGGGCAATGTGAAAAGCCCGACCTACACGCTGTCCGAACCTTACAGCGTGCAGCTGGAAGGGCGCGCCGTCAACGTGATCCACTTCGACCTGTACCGCATGAGCAGCCCCGAGGAATTCCTCGACGCCGGCTTCCGCGAGGACTTCAACGGCGACAACATCTGCATCGTCGAATGGCCGGAGAAGGCCGGCCCCGTGCTGCCGCCGCCGGACCTGCATGTATTCTTGGCTGTGGCTGGCGAGGGACGTGATGTAGAATTGCAAGCGTCCTCTGCCTTAGGTCTGTCATGCCTGCAACGCCTCAAATTCGCACCGAACATGTAAAGTCCCGCCACAGGCGCACGGTACTGAGGGCCGGCAGCGCGCTGCTGCTGTCCGTGATGGCGCCGCTGCCGGCGCGCGCCGCGCAGATCCTGGCGGTGCGCGTCTGGCCCGCCGCCGACTACACCCGCGTGACGCTGGAGAACGATTCCAACCTGAAGGCCACCCATTTCATCGTGAAGGACCCGGAGCGCCTGGTGGTCGACATCGAAGGCCTGGAGCTCAATCCCACGCTGAAAACCCTGGTCGCCAAGATCCAGTCCAACGACCCCTACATCCGCCAGGTGCGCGTGGGCCAGAACCGGCCCAACGTGGTGCGGCTGGTGTTCGACCTGAAAGAAGAAATCACGCCGCAGGTGTTCGCGCTGGCGCCGGCCGGCCAGTACAAGCACCGCCTGATCTTCGACCTGTATCCGGTGAAAGCGGTCGACCCGATCGCGGCCATGATAGAAAAAGGCGACTGGAGCAACGCGCCCGAACTGCCGCACGGCGAGGCCGTAGCGCCTGTGCCAGCTCCGGGCAGCGGCGTGCAAGCCAATCAGGCCACGCAGGCCGCGCAAGCGAAAGCCGAAGCGCGCGCCGAGATCAAGGCCGAAGCAAAAACCGAAGCGGCCGCGCCTAAGCCGGACCTGGCGCACACGCCGCCGGAAGCCCGCCCTGAAAACAAGGACCCGCTGCCGCAAGCCAAGCCCCGGCCCGGCCAGAAGGTGGCGCGCATGATCACCATCGCGCTCGACCCCGGCCACGGCGGCGAAGACCCCGGCGCCATCGGTTCCAGCGGCTCGCGCGAGAAGGACATCGTGCTGTCCATCGCCAAGCGGCTCAAGGGCAAGCTGGAGCAGCACCCCAACATCCGCGTCATGCTGACCCGCGACGGCGACTACTTCGTGCCGCTCGGCACCCGCGTGGACAAGGCGCGCAAGGTGCAGGCCGACCTCTTCGTCTCCATCCACGCGGACGCCTTCGTGCAGCCGTCCGCGCGCGGCTCGTCGGTGTTTGTGCTGTCCGAAAAAGGCGCCAGCTCCAGCGCCGCGCGCTGGCTGGCCAACAAGGAAAACGACGCCGACAACATCGGCGGCGCCAACGTGCAAAGCCAGGACAGGCAGCTCGCCAGCGTGCTGTTCGACCTGTCCACCACGGCCCAGATCAACGACAGCCTGAAGCTGGGCAAGGCCGTGCTGGGCGAAATCGGCGGCATCAACCGCCTGCACAAAGGCTCGGTCGAACAGGCCGGCTTTGCGGTGCTGAAAGCGCCCGACATTCCGTCCATCCTGATTGAAACGGCCTTCATCTCCAACCCGGAGGAGGAAGCCCGCCTGAAGGACAACGACTACCAGGACAAGCTGGCCGACGCCGTCGTGAAAGGCATCCGCCAGTACTTCGCCAAAAATCCGCCGCTCGCCAAGAGCCGCATGACTTAAGCCAGGAAGACCACATGATCAGCCACACCAGGCACGGCGAGCTGCCGGCCATCCGCATCACCGCGCCCGACGGCGCCCAGGCCACCATTGCGCTGTACGGCGCGCACCTGCTGTCGTGGAAGACCCCGGACGGCAAGGAGCGTTTGTTCCTGAGCGCGTGCTCGCCCATGGACGGCAGCGCGGCCATACGCGGCGGCGTGCCGGTGATTTTCCCGCAGTTCTCCACGCGCGGCGACGGCCAGCGCCACGGCGTGGCGCGCCTGTCGCACTGGCGCCTGGGCGCATCCGGCTCGGCGGAGGACGGCGTGTACGCGGAGTTCGAACTGACCCAGGCCGACGTGCCCGCGCCGCTGGCCGCAGGCTGGCCGCACGACTTCGCGCTGCGCCTGCGCTTCGCGCTGCAAGGCAATGCGCTGCACATGCGCTTCAATGTGCGCAACACGGGCGCGGACAGCTTCAGCTTCGCCAGCGCGCTGCACACCTACTACGCGGCGGGCGACTTCCTGAAAACCACGCTGCAAGGCCTGGAGCAGGGCAAGATCGCCTTCGGCCCGCCGCTGGACAATATCTACGCCGCGCCGGCCGAACTGGAACTGCGCACGGCGGACAGCCAGCTGCAGCTGCGCCAGCAGGGCTTTACGGAATGGGTGGTGTGGAATCCTGGCGCCGAGAACGCGGCCAAGCTGACCGATATGGCGGACCACGAATGGCGCGAGTTCCTGTGCATCGAACCCGCGCGCGTGGACAAGCAAGAGTTGAAAGCCGGCGCCGAATGGACCGGCCATCACACCATTACTGTCGCGGGATGAACCGGCCCGGCACCGGCGGGTTACGCGCTGCGCGCTAACCCGCCCTACATGGACTCTTTGATGATGCGGCCCGAGGCAGGCTGGATCGGGCGCGAATTGAGCGGGTACAGGCGGCTGAACAGCGCCATCTGCGCCGGCGACGCCTGCACCGGCTCCTTCATCACCAGCCACAGCACGTTCTCCGTGCACGGCGGCGTGGTCAGCGAACCCATGTAGGTGTAGTAGTCGCGCCGCTGCGGCAGCAGGTCGTTCGGGTCGAGCACGATGGAGGGCGCGGTCACGTCGCCCTTCTCCAGCGGCAGGTTGTTCCACACGGTCTGGATGGCCGGCTGCGGCTTGCCGCGCTCGAGCAGCAGCGCCAGCACCGCCAGGCGGCCTTCGCCGTCCTTGTGCACCAGGTGCACCACCATTTCAAAGCCCTTGCCGTTGATGCGCTCTTCCGAAGGACGGTGGAAGTGGAACTGCACCAGCTCATACATGCGGTTGCCCACCGACAGGAAGTTCCCCCCGCCCATGGTCACCTGCACGGTGTGGCCGTTGTCCTGCACGTTGAACGAAGACGGGCGATAGTCGAAAGTGATCTGCTCCAGGTCCACCTTCATGCCGTCGCGGATATCGATGGGCGACTGGCGGTTGCCGGTGCTGCACTTGGCCCAGTCCGCATTGATCTTGCTCCAGTTGGCCGGGCCGAACTCGCCCTCGTAGCCCCAATGGGTGCCGTTGGCGCGCGGCGGCGGCGCGGCGGCCTTGATGGCGGCCGCCTTCCTGGCCTGGGCCGCTGCGGCGGCGCGCGCGGCCTGGTTGGCGCGCATCTGCGCCAGGCGCTCGGCGATCTTGGCCGACAGCTCGGCTTCCGCCTGCTCCTCGCGTTCGCGCTCGCTCAGCTTGGGCGCGGCGGGCGCTTTCGCGGCCGGCTTGGCGCCGAACTTGGCGGCGCCGGTAGCCGTGGGCGCGCCAGCGCCGGTAGCGGTGCCGCTGGCAGCGCCGGCCCCGCTGCCGCCGATAGGCTGCGGGTTCGACGGACGGATGTTATTGATATTGGCCTGCGCCATCTTGGTCAGCGGCGGCGCATATGGCGCGGGATCGGCGGCACCCGCCGCCGCAATGGCGAGCCAGCAGGCAGTCAGGGCGATCAGGTTGCGCATGGGAGTCCAGGTATAAAGTGCATACCTGGATTAACGGTTGCACAGCGGGAAAACTTGAGCTGTGCAGGACGAATCAGCGCGGGATCAGCGTCCCGCTTAGCGTCCGAGCACGCGCCGTCCCAGCTTCCAGGCCCCGCCCAGCATCAGCGGAACAATGGCCGCGCCCACGCCCACCATGACGATGGTGGTCAGGTGGTCGCGCACGACAGGGATGTTGCCGAACAAATAACCGCCCACGGTCAGCGACACCACCCACGCCACGGCGCCGGTGACGTTGTAGAGCTGGAAGCGGCTGAAGGTCATGTCCGACACGCCCGCCACGAAGGGCGCGAACGTGCGCACCACGGGAATAAAGCGCGCCAGGATAATGGTCTTGCCGCCGTGCTTCTCGAAGAAGTTGTGCGTGCGGTGCAGGGCGTCCTTGTTGAGCCAGCGGTAGTCATGGGTAAATACCCGTTGCCCGATGGCTTCGCCTATCCAGTAATTGACCGTGTTGCCGCTGACGGCCGCCGTGATGAGCAGCGCGATCAGCACCGGCAGGTTCATCTGGCCGGTGGCGCACAGGGCGCCGGCGATGAACAGCAGGGTGTCCCCAGGGAAGAAAAACAGCACTACCAGGCCTGTCTCGCTGAAAATGATGAAGAACAGCACCGCGTAGACCCACAGGCCGTACTGCGCGATCAACCCATCCAGAGCCTTGTCGACATGCACCAGCATGTCTAGTAATTGCATGAAATCCATAAAAATCCCAAAAGGTAGCGCCGGAATCATACACCACACTGAGCAGTGCAAGAACGTAGTGACGGTTAAATTTCACCAAGCTGCAGTATGGGGACGCATGCCGGTATTACAATTCCCGCACTCATCACCAGGAGACAAATGGATGGAATACACGACGAAGCAAGCGCTGGCGATCCCGGCGCTGGCCGCCCTGCTCTGGCAAACCGCCCACGCTGCCCCGGCCGCGCCGGCCGCCAACCCGCCCAAGCCCACCGTGGCCGACGTGGTCAAAGCCTCCAAGCCGGCCGAATGGCGCCCGCTGGACCCCGAGCACACGCTGTATATGGACCTGCCCGCCGGCCGCGTGGTGATCGAACTGGCGCCCGACTTCGCGCCCGCCCACGCCGCCAACCTGCGCGCCCTGGCGCGCGACCGCTATTTCGACGGCCTGGCCGTGCTGCGTTCGCAGGACAACTACGTGGCCCAATGGGGCGACCCGGACGAAAAGAACCCGCGCGCCTTCAAGACCGCGAAAGCCAAGCTGCCCGGCGAATTCACGGTCCCCATGGCCAATGACAAGCACTTCACCCTGCTGCCGGACCGCGACGGCTACGCCGCCCAGGTCGGCCACTCGAACGGTTTCCCGTCCGCGCGCGACCCGAAAACCGGGCGCGCCTGGCTGGCGCACTGCTACGGCATGGTGGGCGTGGGCCGCGACGTGGACAGCGACAGCGCCAACGGCAGCTCGCTGTACGCCGTCACCGGCCACGCGCCGCGCCACCTGGACCGCAACATCACGGTGGTGGGCCGCGTGGTGTCCGGCATGCCGCTGCTGTCGTCGCTGCCGCGCGGCACCGGCGCGCTCGGCTTCTACGAGAAGCCCGAGCAGCGGACGCCGATCAAGTCGGTGCGCCTGGCGGCCGACGTGCCCGAAGCCGAACGCGTGAAGCTCGAAGTGATGCGCACCGACTCGGCCAGCTTCCAGGCCGTGGCCGAAGCCCAGCGCAACCGGGGCGGCCCGTGGACCAAGGTGCCGGCCGGCTATATCGAGCTGTGCAACGTTACCATCCCCGTGCGCGAGATCGGCAAGTAAACGCCGGGGTCAGTCCCGCCGGGACTGCCCCCAGGGGTTCCCGGTTTATAATCACGGCATGAACGCTCCCGCCCCACACCGTCCCATCCAGGCCCTGCCCGACCAGTTGATTTCCCAGATCGCCGCCGGCGAGGTGGTGGAAAGGCCGTCGGCCGTGGTCAAGGAATTGCTGGAAAACGCGCTCGACGCGGGTTCCACGCAGATCACGGTGCGGCTGGAGGAAGGCGGCGTAAAGCGTATCGCCATCACCGACAACGGCCGTGGCATCGCCCCCGAGCAGCTGCCGCTCGCGCTGGCGCGCCACGCCACGTCCAAGATCGCCTCGCTGGACGACCTGGAAAACGTCAACACCCTGGGCTTCCGCGGCGAGGCGCTGGCCTCCATCGCCTCCGTGGCGGCGGTGACGCTGACCTCGCGCACGGCCGACGCGCCCCACGCCTGGGAAATCACCGGCTCGCACCTGGCCACCGTCACGCCGTCCTCCGGCGCGCACGGCACCACCATCGACGTGCGCGACCTGTATTTCAACACGCCGGCGCGGCGCAAATTCCTGAAATCCGAGCAGACCGAATTCGGCCACTGCGCCGACGTGGTGCGCCGCATTGCGCTGGCGCGGCCGGACGTGTCGTTCTCGCTGTCGCACAACGGCAAGACCGTGGACCACTGGATGGTGGGAGAAATGGCCAAGCGCAGCGCGCAGATCCTGGGCGACAATTTCGCCAGCGCGCGCCTGTCCATCGATGAAAACGCCGGCCCGCTGCGCATCCACGGCTACGCCGGCCTGCCCACCGCCTCCAAGGCGCGCGCCGACGGCCAGTTCTTCTACGTGAACGGCCGCTTCGTGCGCGACAAGGTGCTGATGCACGCGGTGCGCGCGGCCTACGAGGACGTGCTGCACGGCGACCGCTTCCCGTCCTATGTGCTGGCGCTCGACCTGGACCCGGCGCTGGTGGACGTGAACGTGCACCCGTCGAAAATCGAAGTACGCTTCCGCGACAGCCGCGCGGTGCACCAGTTCGTATTCCACGCGGTGCAGCGCGCGCTGGCGCAAACCTCGGCCACCTCGCACGGCAGCGTGCCCTCGCCGCTGCCCGCAGCCGACGGCCTGACCGCCACCACGCCATGGCGCCCGCAGGAGCAGACTTCGTTCGGCTCCATCCTGAATCCCGACTACCAGCCCACGTTCTCGGCCTCGCCCTTCGGCCAGCCGCAGCGCCAGTTCGGTGATACCGGCGGCGTGGCCCAGAGCACCGAGCGCTACGGCGCCCTGTTCAGCGGCGGCAGCGCGTTCGGCGCGCGCGCCAGCTATGGCGTTGACGGCGCGGACGGCGGCGGCGCGACTTCCGGCGGCCTGCCCGGCTCCGGCAGCGGCTACGCCCTGCCCCAGGTCGCCCCCTACGTCGCCTCCTCCGCCACCATGGCCGACGAAGAATTCCCCCTCGGCTTCGCGCTGGCGCAGCTGCACGGCATCTACATCATGGCGCAGAACAGCAAAGGCCTGGTGCTGGTGGACATGCACGCCGCGCACGAGCGCATCCTGTACGAACAGCTGAAAAACGCGCTGGACGCGCAAGTGTCCGGCCAGGACATGCAGGTGCAGCAGCTGCTCATCCCCGTCACCTTCTACGCCGACGCAGTGGAAGTGGGCACGGCGCAAGAGCACCAGGAAACCCTGCACTCGCTGGGCTTCGACATCGCCGCCCTGTCGCCCACCACGCTGGCGGTGCGCACCGTGCCCGCCCTGCTGAAGAACGCCGACGCGCAGACCCTGGCGCGCGACGTGCTGCGCGACGTGCGCGAATTCGGCGGCTCGCGCGTGCTCATCGAGCGCCGCAACGAACTGCTCGGCACCCTGGCCTGCCACACCGCCGTGCGCGCCAACCGCATCCTGTCGGTGCAGGAAATGAACGCCCTGCTGCGCCAGATGGAAAGCACCGAACGCGCCGACCAGTGCAACCACGGCCGCCCGACCTGGGTGCAAGTGGAAATCAACGCGCTGGACAAGCTGTTCCTGCGCGGCCAGTAATCAAAGTTCAGCAAGACAGGCATCATGACGCAACAAGCTAAAAAACCGCTGGCCGTGGCCATCATGGGTCCCACCGCCAGCGGCAAGACCGCCGCCGCGCTGGCCATCGCGCGGCAGATCCCGTCCGAAATCATCTCCGTCGACTCGGCGCTGGTGTACCGCGGCATGGACATCGGCACCGCCAAGCCCACGCGCGAGGAGCGCGCCGCCGCGCCGCACCACCTGATCGACATCATCGACCCGCTCGACTCCTACTCGGTGGCCCAGTTCCGCAACGACACCCTGCGCCTGGTGGACGAGATCACCGCGCGCGGCAAGCTGCCGCTGCTGGTGGGCGGCACCATGCTGTACTTCAAAGGCCTGGCCGACGGCCTGGACGACCTGCCCGGCGCCGACCCGGCCCTGCGCGCCGAACTGGAAGAAGACGCCGCGCGCGAGGGCTGGCCCGCCATGCACGCGCGCCTGGCGCAGCAGGACCCCGCCACCGCCGCCCGCCTGGCGCCCAACGACGCCCAGCGCATCCAGCGCGCGCTGGAGATCATCGCGCTCAGCGGCAAGCCCATGTCCGAACTGCTGGCCCTGCGCGAGAAGACCGAGCTGCCGTTCGAGCTGCTGTCGTTCGCGCTGGAGCCGTCCGACCGCGCCGTGCTGCACGAACGCATTGCGCAGCGCTTCGACCTGATGCTGAAGGAAACCGAAGACGGCGACCTGATCACCGAAGTGGAGCAGCTGCGCCGCCGTGGCGACCTGCATCCCGGCCTGCCGTCCATGCGCTGTGTGGGCTACCGCCAGGCCTGGGAATACCTGGACGGCACGATAGACTTCAAGACCATGCGCGAGACCGGCATCATTGCCACGCGCCAGCTCGCCAAGCGCCAGCTGACCTGGCTGCGCTCCATGCCCGAGCGCGTGGTGATCGATTGCCTGAAGCCGGACGCGGCCGGGACGATGCTGGCCGCGATCAACACCTGGGGTCAGACCCCAGGGGTCTGACCCCGCGAAGTTATGCAACTGACATCAAAAACAGCTCAGCAGCAAATTATTTAGGCGCTTTCCTTGACAGCCCCCGGCCCAAACCGCGATAATGCTGGCCGTTGCGGTGATATAGCTCAGTTGGTTAGAGCACAGCATTCATAATGCTGGGGTCGATGGTTCAAGTCCATCTATCACCACCAACCTTTCGGTGATATAGCTCAGTTGGTTAGAGCACAGCATTCATAATGCTGGGGTCGATGGTTCAAGTCCATCTATCACCACCAGGATACGTCAAGAAAGCCCTGCCCCGGAAACGGCGCAGGGCTTTTTTGTTGACTTCTTAAATGCGATGATTATAATCACATTCAATTGAAGTGTGCATATACACATTTCCCCGTAAAACAGTCGTCAACATTAAGGAAATCACCATGATCCTCCGACCTACCGTGGCCTTGCTCGCCACCGCCGGCCTGGCCGCTGCCATCCTGAGCGGCTGCGGCGACGCCAACAGCAAGCCTACAGAAGCCGCCGCCGGACAGGGCGCCCCCATCACCGCTGCCGTGGTGCTGGAAAAACCCGTGACCGAGACGCAGGAGTTCTCGGGCCGGCTGGAAGCCATCGAACGGGTGCAGATCCGCTCGCGCGTGGCCGGCTACATCACGGCGGTGAATTTCCAGCCCGGCAGCAAGGTGAAAAAAGGCCAGGTGCTGTTCGTGATCGACACCCGCCCCTTCCAGGCCGAGGCCAACCGCGCCGACGCCGCCGCGCACGCGGCACAGGCCAAGGCCGAGCTGGCGCGCCTGGAACTGGCGCGCGCGGAAAAGCTGCTGGCCGACAAAGCCATCGCCCAGCGCGAGTACGACGAGCGCGCCTCCAGCCTGAAAGAGCTGGACGCGAACGCGCGCGCCGCGCTGGCACAGGCGGAAAACGCCAAGCTCAATCTGGGCTACACGCAGGTGACCGCCCCTATCGACGGCCGCGTGAGCAAGGCCGAGATCACCGTGGGCAACCTGATCGACGCGTCCGCCGTGCTGACCTCCGTGGTCTCGGACGACAAGATCTACGCCAGCTTCGACGGCGACGAGTCGACCTATCTGAACGTGGGTGCGCGGGCGCATGGCGGCCAGCCGGTCAAGGTGCGCATAGGCCTGGCCACCGAGAGCGGCTTCCCGCACGAGGGCAAGCTGGAATTCGTGGACAACCAGCTGGACCCGCGCACCGGCGCCGTGCGCATGCGCGCCGTGTTCGCAAACGAGGACAATCTGCTGGCCCCCGGCCTGTTCGCCAAGGTGCAGCTGGACAGCGGCGCCCAGGCGCGCGGAGCGGCCCTGCTGATCAATGAGCAGGCCATCGGCACGGACCAGAACCGCAAATTCGTCTTCGTGGTCACGCCGGACAACAAGGCTGACTACCGCCAGGTGACGCTGGGCCAGACCGTGGACGGCCTGCGCATCGTGCGTTCCGGCCTGAAGGCCGGCGAGAAAATCGTCGTCAACGGCTTGCAGCGCGTGCGTCCCGGCGCGCCGCTGTCGCCGCAGATGGTGCTGATGGACGGCCAGGCCGCCGACAAACTGGCCGCGCTGCCGGCTGCCGCGAAAGGCAACTGATCATGAACTTCTCCCGATTCTTCGTGGACAAACCGATCTTCGCGGCGGTGCTGTCCATCATCGTGTTCGTGGCGGGCCTGATCGCCATCTTCAAGCTGCCCATCTCCGAATACCCCAACGTGGTGCCGCCCTCGGTGGTGGTGACCGCCCAGTACCCGGGCGCCAATCCCAAGGTGATCGCCGAAACGGTGGCCGCGCCGCTGGAGGAGCAGATCAACGGTGTGGAGCACATGATCTACATGTCCTCGCAAAACACCTCCGACGGCGCGCTCAAGCTAACGGTCACCTTCAAGATCGGCACCAATATCCAGCAGGCGGAAACCGAAGTGCAGAACCGCGTCCAGCGCGCGCTGCCACGCCTGCCGGAGGAAGTGCGCCAGATCGGCGTGACGACGGTGAAAACCTCGCCCAACCTGACCATGGTGGTGCACCTGGTTTCGCCGGACAACAGCTACGACGAACTGTATCTGCGCAACTACGCGGTGCTGAATGTGAAGGACCAGCTGGCGCGCATCCCCGGCATGGGCCAGGTCAACATCCTCGGCTCGGGCGACTACGCCATGCGCATCTGGCTCGACCCGCAAAAGGTCGCCGCCCGCAACATGACCGCCACCGACGTCACCAACGCCATCCGCGAGCAGAATGTGCAAGTGGCCGCTGGCGTGGTGGGCGCCTCGCCCAGCAAGGACAGCGAGTTCCAGCTCACGCTCAACACGCAGGGCCGCCTGAAAACCGAGGAAGACTTCGGCAACATCATCGTGCGCACCAATGGAAACGGCGCACTGACACGCTTGCGCGACGTGGCCCGGATTGAACTGGGTTCCGGTTCCTATGCGCTGCGCGCGCTGCTGGACAACAAGCCCGCCGTGGCGCTGGCCATCTTCGCCTCGCCGGGCGCCAACGACCTGCAGCTGTCGGCCGACGTGCGCGCCAAGATGGCGGAGCTGAACAAGCAGTTCCCGCAAGGCGTGCAGTACTCCGTGGCCTACGACCCGACCATGTTCGTGCGCGATTCGATCACTGCAGTGATCCACACGCTGCTGGAAGCCATCGCGCTGGTGGTGCTGGTGGTGATCGTGTTCCTGCAAACCTGGCGCGCGTCCATCATCCCGCTGCTGGCGGTGCCGGTATCCGTGGTGGGCACCTTTGCCGTCATGCTGGGCTTCGGCTTCTCCATCAACACGCTGACGCTGTTCGGCCTCGTGCTGGCCATCGGCATCGTGGTGGACGACGCCATCGTGGTGGTGGAAAACGTGGAGCGCAATATCGCCAACGGGCTCACGCCGCGCGCGGCCACCGTGCAGGCCATGAAGGAAGTGAGCGGCCCCATTATCGCCATCGCGCTGGTGCTGTGCGCCGTGTTCGTCCCTATCGCTTTCGTGCCCGGCCTCACCGGCCAGTTCTACCGCCAGTTCGCGCTCACCATCGCCATTTCCACCGTTATCTCGGCATTCAGCTCGCTGACGCTGGCGCCCGCCCTGTCGGCCGCCCTGCTGCGCCCGCACGACGCGCCCAAGGACGCGCTGACCCGCGTGATGGACAAGGTCTTCGGCCGCTTCTTCAATTGGTTCAACGGCTTCTTCGGCCGCGCATCGCACCGCTATGAAGGCGGCGTGAAAGGCGTACTGGCGCGCAAATCGGCCTCTGTCGGCTTCTATCTCGTGCTGGTGGCGCTGGCCGCCGTGATGTTCCAGCTGGTGCCGGCCGGCTTTGTGCCGTCGCAGGACAAGGGCTACCTGGTGGGCTTCGCGCAGCTGCCGGACGCCGCCTCGCTGAACCGCACCGAGTCCGTCATCCGCCGCACCGCCGATATCGCGCTGGGCGTGCCGGGCGCGCGCAACACCGTGGCCTTCCCCGGCCTGTCGGTCAACGACCTGACCAACGCGCCCAATTCCGGCATCGTCTTCGTGGGCGAACTGGCGCCGGAAACCCGCAACACCAAGGAAGTGAGCGGTCCCGGCATCGCGGCGGAAATCAACAAGCGCGTGGGCTCCATCCAGGACGCCTTTGTGATGGTGTTTCCGCCGCCCCCAGTGAACGGCCTGGGCACCATAGGCGGCTTCAAGATGATGGTGGAAGACCGAGGCAACCTTGGCTACGACGCGCTGTACGAGGCGACGCAGAAGCTGGTGCAGAAAGCGCGCGCCGCGCCGGAACTGGCGGGCGTGTTCTCCGGCTACCAGATCAACGTGCCGCAGCTGTATGCGGACATCGACCGCGACAAGGCCAAGCAGCTGGGCGTGCCGCTGGCGACCATCTACCAGACCTTGCAGATCAACCTCGGTTCGCTGTACGTGAACGACTTCAACCAGTTCGGCCGCACCTATCAAGTGCGCGTGCAGGCGGATGCGCAATTCCGCTCGCACGTGGAAGACGTGGCGCAGCTGAAGGTTCGCAGCGACAAGGGCGAAATGATTCCCCTGTCCTCGCTCATGCGCATCAGCGACAGCTATGGGCCGGACCGCGTGCAGCGCTTCAACGCCTACACGGCGGCCGACGTGAACGCCGGTCCGGCGCCGGGCTACTCGTCCGGCCAGGCGCAGGCGGCGCTGGAACGCATTGCGCAGGAAGTGCTGCCGCAGGGCGTGACGTATGAATGGACCGAGCTGACCTACCAGAACATCCTGGCCGGGAATACGCTGGTCTATGTGTTCCCGCTGTGCGTGCTGCTGGTGTTCCTGGTGCTGGCCGCCCAGTACGAAAGCTGGACGCTGCCGCTGGCGGTGATTTTGATCGTGCCGATGTCCATCATGAGCGCGCTGGTCGGCGTGAAGCTGACCGGCGGCGACAACAACATCTTCACGCAGATTGCGCTGTTCGTGCTGGTGGGGCTGGCGTCCAAGAACGCCATCCTGATCGTGGAATTCGCCCGCGAGCTGGAGCACCACGGACGCACCGTGCTGCAAGCGGCGCTGGAAGCGTGCCGCCTGCGCCTGCGCCCCATCCTGATGACGTCGATCGCCTTCATCATGGGTGTGCTGCCGCTGGTGTTCTCGCACGGCGCAGGCGCCGAGATGCGCCACGCAATGGGCGTGGCGGTCTTCGCCGGCATGCTGGGCGTGACCTTCTTCGGCCTGTTCCTCACGCCGCTGTTCTACGTGCTGCTGCGCACCCTGGCCAAGCGCCTGGAAAGCAAACGCGCCGCCGCCGGCGATGCGCTGGAAGCGCCGGCAGCCAACCTGGAAGGACATTGATATGAAAAACTTTTCCAACCGCGCCGCGCCGTTGCTGGCGCCCTTGCTCGCAGCCCTGCTGCTGAGCGCCTGCGCCGCGCCGGCGTTCAAGCAGCCGGACATCGCCGTCCCCGTGGCATTCAAGGAGGCGCCGCAGGGCGCCGCCACCGGCGCCGTGCAGACCGCCGCCGACGGCACGCAATGGCGGCAGGCCCGCGCCGCAGAGCAGCAGCCGCGCGGCGAATGGTGGCTGGCCTTCAACGACCCGGCGCTGAATGCGCTGGTCACCGAGGCCACGCGCAACAACGCCAGCCTGGCCGGCGCCACGGCCCGCGTGAAGCAGGCGCGCGCCATCGCCGGCATCGCCGAGGCGGACCGCGTGCCGCAAGTGGGCGCAAGCGCTGGCGCGCAGCGTGCCCTGTCCTCGCCCACACAGGCCGGACTGCCGGCCGGCACGCCCATGTCGCCACACACCGGCTACACGGCCAAGCTGACGGCCAGCTACGAGGTGGACCTGTTCGGGCGCGTGGCGTCCAATGTGTCGGCCGCGCACGGCGACGCAGCGGCAGCCGAAGCGACCTACCGCTCCGTGCTGCTGGCCCTGCAGGCCGACGTGGCGCAGACCTACTTCCGCCTGCGCGCCACCGACGCCGAACTGGAAACGCTGGCGCGCACCGTGCAGACGCGCGAGGAGAACGTGAAGGTCAACCAGCGCCGTTTCGACCTGGGCGACATCGGCGAATTCGACCTGGCGCGGGCCAAGACGGAGCTGTCCTCCACGCGGGCCGAAGCCATCGGCCTGCAGCGCCAGCGCGCCACCACCGAGCATGCGCTGGCGGTGCTACTGGGGAAACCGGCGGCCGATTTCACGGCAGGCGCCAGCCCGCTGCTGGATACGGCGCTGATGCCGGCCATCCCGGCAGGGCTGCCGTCCGCGCTGCTGGAACGGCGTCCGGACATCGCCGCCGCGCAGCGCGTGATGGAAGCGTCCAACGCCCGCATCGGCGTGGCGCGCGCGGCCATGTTCCCGGCGCTGAACATCGGCGCCTCGGGCGGTGGCGTGGGCGGCGCGTTTTCGGACGTGTTCAAGATCAGCAGCCGTTCCTGGCTGCTGGGCGCGCTGCTGTCGGCGCCGCTGATAGACGGCGGCCGCAACAAGGCCAATGTGGCGCGCAGCGAAGCGGTGCTGGACGAGTCGGTGGCGGCGTACCGGCAAAGCGTGCTGGTGGCGTTTGCGGAGGTTGAAGATAATCTGGCGGGCCTGCGCATACTGGCGGGGCAGGCAGGGCAGATCGAGGAGGCCGTGTTGTCGGCGCGCCGCTCGGCCGAGCTGGCGCAGAAGCTGTACAGCGCGGGACGCTCGAGCTACCTGGAGCTGCTGGACGCGCAGCGCAATCTGGCGGCGGTGGAGCGCGCGGCGGTGCAGCTCCGCGGACAGCGCGCGGTGACCACCGTGGCGCTGATACGCGCGCTCGGCGGGGGCTGGGGGCAGGCGCCGGTTTGACGCGTGCATGGCGGGTTACGCGTGCTGCGCACGCTAACCCGCCCTACGAATGCACGAGCCGCCGTGCCACTGCGTAGGGCGGGTTAGCGCGAAAGCGCGTAACCCGCCAGGCCGCCGCCACATACGTTACACTTGCCGCTGAAAGCCCGTCCGAAAGCTCTACCATGTCACAGAAGAACGTCCAATTTACCGTCGCCGCCCACATCGCGGCCGTACTCGGCTACCGCTATGGCGAGGACGTCACGTCGGCCATCCTGGCCGGCAGCGTCAACGCCGAGCCGACCTTTGTGCGCCGCTCCATCGCCAAGCTGGCCAAGGCCGGCATCGTTTCCGCCACGCGCGGCAAGAACGGCGCCTGCACACTGGCCCGCCCGCCGCAGGACGTTTCGCTGCTCGACATCTACCGCGCCAGCGCCGCCCCTGCCACCTTCGCCATCCACGACTACGACGTGCAGCCGGTATGCCCGGTGAGCGACCATATCAAGGAGAGCATGGCCGAAGTACTGGACGACGCGCAAGCCGGCTTCGAAGCACGGCTGGCCGCGCGCACGCTGGCCAGCCTGATTGACAGCATCCAGCTCAAGGAGCGTCCATGAGCACCGCCGATCTCGACACCCCGCTCTGCAACTGCTTCGCGCTGCGGCAGGCGGCGCGCCACGTCACCTCGCTGTACGACCGCCACCTGGCGCCGTCCGGCCTGGCCACCTCGCAATACAGCCTGCTGGCGCATATCCGCGCCCTGCCCGGCATCGGCATGCAGCAGCTGTCCGAGCGCATGGTGATGGACAGGACCAGCCTGGTGCGCGCCATCAAGCCGCTCGCGCGCGACGGCTACGTGCTGCAGGCGCCGGATCCGGAAAACAGCCGCAAGCTGGTGTTCTCCCTCACCGCCGCAGGCCAGGCCAAGTTCGAGGAAGCCCACGGCTACTGGGCGCAGGCGCAGGCCGAATACGAAGCCGGCGTGGGCGCCGAACGCGCCGCCGCCCTGCGCGCCGAACTGCGCTCCCTCACTCAGAACGGTTTGTAAGGCAGGAATTTCCCGTCCAGCGTAATGATGGCGCGCGAGCCGCCCTCCGGATCGTCCACCTTCTGGATGTCCATCTTGAAGTTGATGGCGCTGATGATGCCGTCGCCAAACTGCTCATGCACCAGCGCCTTGAGCGTGGTGCCGTAGACCTGCACCATTTCGTAAAAGCGGTAGATGGTGGGATCGGTCGGCACGCCGCCGGGTATGCTGCCGCGCAGCGGGATGGTTTGCAGCAGCGCAGCCGCCTGCGCATCGAGGCCGAGCCGCTCGGCCACGGCCAGTGCGGCCGGCTTCGGCAATGCGTGCTGGCCCAGCAAGGCCGCCGTCACATAGGGCACGCTCAGGCCCGTGCCCTCCGCCAGCTGCGCCCACGTTAAATCCTTCATGGCCTTGGCGGTGACGATCTGGGCGCTCAGCGCCATATGCGCGTCCTGCGTGTGGGTCGATTGCAGCATGGTGATTCCTTTCAAGGTTGAAGGGTTGGTTCCTCCCACGATGCAACTACCATGCCAGTTTTTTGCACCAGTTTGCGCCAGCGCAGAACATCCGCTTCCGGCCCGCGCCATTATCGAAGCTCCTTTCCACGCGCGAGGCCGACATGAATCCAGACAAACTGATGATCCCCCTGACCCAGGTGCTGACCCGGCACCGCGAACAAATCCTGCCCATGCTGGGCGGGAAGGCCAACGGCAACGCGCGCGCGCTGCTGGGCAACGACGCGGCCATGCGCACGCTGGCCACCTATTCCTACGCCCTGCTCCCCGGCCTGGTGCGCCTGACCCTGAAGGAACCGGTCTTTGTCGATTTCGTCATGACGCACCGGGACCAGATACTGGAGCGGCTGCTGGTGCAGTAATCCGCCTCCCAGGCGTAAATCTTGCTAGACATACCAGGACTACGCTACCTGGGAATGTGAAATGACGGTGTCTGCACCAAAAACGGGCGTGGCCGATCAGGAACCGCCGCAGCGCATCGTCAAGATACGCCGCGACTACAACACCTGGGTGGCCAACGAAACCATAGAAGACTACGCGCTGCGCTACACGCCTCGCTCGTTCCGAAAATGGTCGGTGTTCCGCGTCTCGAACACCGCCTTCGGCGCCATCTCTTTCCTGGTGCTGGAAGCGATAGGCGGCACCATCGCCGTCAACTACGGCTTTATCAACGCCTTCTGGGCGATCATGGCGGTGGGGCTTATCATCTTCCTCACCGGCCTGCCGATCAGCTACTATGCCGCCAAATACGGCGTGGACATGGACCTGCTCACGCGCGGCGCCGGCTTCGGCTACATCGGTTCCACCATCTCGTCCTTCGTCTACGCCTCCTTCACCTTCATCCTGTTCGCGCTGGAGGCGGCCATCATGGCCTATGCGCTGGAGCTGTATTTCCACCTGCCGCTCTACCTGGGCTATATGGCCAGCGCGCTGGTGGTGATACCGCTGGTGACGCACGGGGTAACGCTCATCAGCCGCATCCAGATGATTTCGCAGCCGGTGTGGCTGGTGCTGCTAGTGCTGCCCTTCATCGCCATCATCGCCAAGAAGCCGGAACTGCTGTCGCAGCTGGGCAGCTTCGCTGGCCAGTCGCCGGACAACGGCAAGTTCAACATCCTCATGTTCGGCGCCGCCACCGCCGTCGGCGTGGCCCTCATCACGCAGATCGGCGAACAGGTGGACTTCCTGCGCTTCATGCCGGAGAAGACCGCGAAGAACCGCATCCAGTGGCACTTGGGCGTGCTGGCCGCCGGTCCCGGCTGGATCCTGCTGGGCATCGCCAAGATGCTGGGCGGCGCGCTGCTGGCCGTACTGGCCATCAATAGCGGCGTGTCGCTGGCCCAGGCGGTCAATCCCAACCAGATGTACCTGGCGGGCTTCCAGCAGGTGTTCTCCAGCCCCACCGCCGCCGTGCTGGTGACGGCCTTCTTCGTCATCATCTCCCAGGTCAAAATCAATATCACCAACGCCTACGCCGGTTCGCTGGCCTGGTCCAACTTCTTCGCCCGCCTCACGCACAGCCATCCGGGACGCGTGGTGTGGGCGGTGTTCAACGCGCTGATCGCCGTGCTGCTGATGGAACTGGATGTGTTCCAGGCGCTGGACCAGGTGCTGGGGCTGTACTCCAACATCGCCATCTCGTGGATCACCGCCGTGGTGGCGGACCTGGTGGTGAACAAGCCGCTGGGCCTGAGCCCCAAGGGCATCGAGTTCCGCCGCGCCTACCTGTACGACATCAACCCGGTGGGCGTGGGCGCCATGGTGCTGGCCTCCGCCCTGTCGGTGGCCGCCTTCGCAGGGCTGTTCGGCGCGCAGGCGCAGGCCTTCTCTGCCTTCATCGCGCTGGGCACGGCCTTCATCGCCTCGCCGCTGATCGCCATCGCCACCAAGGGCAAGTACTACATCGCGCGCCAGCCCGCGCCGGCGGCGACGCTCAACAAGGTCTGCTGCATCTGCTCCCGCGAATACGAGCAGGAGGACATGGCGCACTGCCCGGCCTACCAGGGGCCGATCTGCTCCCTGTGCTGCTGCCTGGACGCGCGCTGCAACGACGTGTGCAAGCCGCACGCGCGCTTTACCGCGCAGTGGGACAGTGCCATGAAGGCCCTGCTGCCCAAGTCCATGTGGCCCTACATTACCAGCGGCCTGGGACACTACCTGCTGCTGATGATGGTGACGGTGCTGTTCCTGGGCGGCCTGCTTGGCCTGATCTACGTGCACGAGGAACGGCTGCTGATCGAGGCCGGATCCACCCTGCTGCCGCAGCTGCGGCTGGCCTTCATCAAGATCTTCGGCGCGCTGCTGCTGGCCAGCGGCATCGTGGCGTGGTGGCTGGTGCTCACCAGTGAAAGCCGCCGCGTGGCACAGGAGGAATCCAACCGCCAGACCGGCTTGCTGACGCGCGAGATCGAACTGCACGGCCAGACCGACGCGCAGCTGCAGCAGGCAAAGAAGCAGGCCGACCAGGCCAACCAGGCCAAGAGCCGCTATATCGCCGGCATCAGCCACGAGATCCGCACGCCGCTCAACAGCATCCTGGGCTACGCGCAACTGCTCGACAACGACCCGTCGATACCCGAGCACCGCCAGCAGGCCATCCGCGTGATACGCGGCAGCGGCGAGCACCTGCTGTCGCTGATCGAAGGCACGCTCGATATCGCGCGCATCGAAGGCGGCAAGCTCAGTTTCGACCTGAAGGAGGTGAAGTTCCCGGACTTTATCGGCCAGATCGTGCGCATGTTCGAGCAGCAGGCCAGCAGCAAAGGGCTGTCCTTCCGCTACGAGCTGACAGGCGAGCTGCCGCGCGTGGTGCGCGCGGACCGCAAGCGGCTCGGCCAGATCCTGATCAACATCCTCGGCAACGCGGTCAAGTTCACGGAGCACGGCGGCATCGTGTTCAGGGTGCGCTACGCGCGCGACATGGCCGCGTTCGAGGTGGAGGACAGCGGCCCCGGCATCCTGGACGCGGAACGCGAACGCATCTTCGAGCCCTTCACGCGCGGCAGCGCCGGCGACCAGGCGGGGGCCGCCGGCACCGGCCTGGGCCTGCCGATCAGCAAAATGCTGACGCAGCTCATGGGCGGCGAACTCACGCTCGACAGCACGCCAGGCAGCGGCAGCGTGTTCAAGATCCGGCTGATGCTGCCGCGCGTGCACACGGAAGCGCGCGCGGACGGCGCGCCGGAACCGGTGCGCACCGGCTACGCGGGCCGGCGCCGCAAGGTGCTGGTGGTGGACAACGAACGCGTGGACCGCGAGCTGCTGGTCAACATCCTGGCGCCGCTGGGCTTCGAGATGGCGCAGGCGGTGTCGGGCGCGGACTGCGTGGAGAACTACGCGGCCTTCGGCCCGGACCTGATCCTCATGGACCTGGCCATGCCGGTGATGGACGGCTGGGAAGCGAGCCACATTATCCGCAAGGTGCACCAGTCCGACGTGCCGATCGCCATCGTCTCCGCCAATGCCTATGACAAGGGTCTGGAAAACCCGGCCGCCATCGCCGCCGAAGATTTCTTCGTCAAGCCGGTGAACGTGGCCGAGCTGCTGGACTGGATAGGCCGCCGCCTGCAGCTGGAATGGATATCGCACGCGGCGCCCAAGGGCATCAGCAGCGAGATCGTGGAGCCGGGAACCGCGGCGCAGCCTGCGCTCATCTTCCCACCCGCCGCGCAGCTGGAGCCCTTGCGCGCGCAGCTCAAGCTGGGCTATGTGCGCGGCATCGTCCACCAGCTGGACGAAATCGCCATGCTCGGACCGCAATACTCAGCCTTCATTGCCGCCATGCGCGGCCACGCGGCCCGCTTCCAGCTGGATGCGATGGCGCGCCTGCTGGAACAACATGAACAGAAAAAAGGAGTCAACCATGATACCGAAGCAGTTTGAGCACCGCCCCGGCCACCTGGTGCTGATCGTAGACGACGTGCCGGAAAACCTCGCCGTGCTGCACGACGCGCTGGACGAATCCGGCTTCACGGTGCTGGTGGCGAACAGCGGCGCGGCCGCGCTGGAGCGCTGCGCGCAGGCGGTACCGGACATTATCCTGCTGGACGCGGTTATGCCGGGCATGGACGGCTTTGAGACCTGCCGCCAATTGCGCGCGCAGATCGCCACGCGGCATGTGCCGATTATTTTCATGACCGGACTGACCGAGACCGAGCATGTGCTGGCGGCCTTCAACGCGGGCGGTACGGACTATGTGAGCAAGCCGGTGCGGCAGAGCGAGGTGCTGGCGCGCATCGCCGCGCACTTGCAGACGGCGCGGCTGATGAACCAGGCGCGCAGTGCGCTCGACGCCTTCGGCAACGCCACGCTGGCGATAGGGCCGCGCACCGGGCGCATCGTGTGGCAGACGCCCTTGGCGCGGCAGCTGATGCAGAATTATTTCGGCTTGCCGGGCACGGGGCAGCTGGCCGATACGCCGGCAGAGCTGACCGCGTGGCTGGCGGCCACGGTGGAGGCGCGGCGCGCGGGGCAGGACTATCCGCCGCTGAACGTGATCCAGGGCGCGGCGCGGCTGATCTTCAGCGCGGCGGACGTGAACAACCAGGAGCAGTGGATGGTGGTGCTGCGCGAGGAATCGGACGCGGCGCAGGTGCAGGCGCTGGTGGCGCTGTTCAAGCTGACCATGCGCGAGTCCGAGGTGCTGCATTGGGTGATCAAGGGGAAGACCAACCGGGACATCGGCGACATCCTCGGCACCAGCCCGCGCACGGTGAACAAGCACCTGGAGCATGTGTTCGAGAAGCTGGGCGTGGAGACGCGCACGGCTGCGGCGTCCCTCGCCATCAACAAGCTGCGCGGCTCGGCGGAGGCGATGGCGGCGAGCGCGTGAGCCGGCGGCGAGCGCGGCGGGTTACGCTGCGCTCGGCGCGCCCCGCTAACCCGCCCTACGTATCCTCGGCGGCAGATTCAAACGCCGTAGATACTGTTATGCCGGTCAAGCGTTTTGAAGCTCCTGATTGAATGGTTTGCCAGATTTTAAGACGCCGAAAGCAACGTGGACGAGCTTGCGCATCATGGCGCCGATCACCAGCTTGGCCGGC
>NZ_WWCU01000026.1 GCF_009857595.1 Pseudoduganella aquatica
CCGGCCAAGCTGGTGATCGGCGCCATGATGCGCAAGCTCGTCCACGTTGCTTTCGGCGTCTTAAAATCTGGCAAACCATTCAATCAGGAGCTTCAAAACGCTTGACCGGCATAACAGTATCTACGGATACGGCACAAGCATGCGTAGGGCGGGTTAGGCGGAGCCATAACCCGCCGTTACTTCAGCAGCGCCGCCACGAGGTCCTTATCCGGCGCGGCGCCGCTGGAGTCGAAGCGCAGCGCGGCTTCCACGTGCAGCAGGTGCTCCAGCATCAGCCTGGCGGCCAGCTCGGCGTCGCCCGCCTTGGCCGCATTCAAAAATTCCTCATGCTCGTTCGACGAGCACACCGCGTCGCGGTCCGACTGATACAGCATGGTGATGAGCGAGCTGCGCGCCACCAGTTCGCTCAGCATCTCGTGCAGCACCTGGTTCCCCACCACTTCCGCCAGCAGCACATGAAAGTCGCCCAGCAGCTGCGAGCGCACCTTGTGGTCGCCCAGCGCCTTGCGCTCCAGCTCCAGGTGCCGCTCCAGCATCTTGTAATCCGCCGCGACGGCCTTGGCCACGAACTCCCTGGCGAGTGCCGCTTCCAGGATGCGCCGCGCGGCGAAAATGTCGCGCGACTCCTTCTCGCTGGGCTGGCTCACGAAGGCGCCCTTGTCCGGGACCATCTGGATCAGCTTGTCCTTGGACAGGATGAGCAGCGCGGCGCGTATCTTGGTGCGGCTGACCGAATACAGGCGCGACAAAGCCTCCTCGCGCAGCTTGGTCCCCGGCGGCAGCTTGCGCGCCGCGATGGCCTCCGCGATGTGGTTTGCAATGTCGTTCGAGCTCTCGCCACTGCTCTGTTTTTCTTCGATGGCGATGATGGACGTTGGCATGGAGCGCTAGCAGTAATCAATTATCCAATCATACATGGATGACTATATATTGGCTACGCCCAGCCCCTAGTCATACGGCCTGCCGCCTGCCAGCAAGCGCTGCTTCAGCGTGGGCTCGCGCAGGCGCTCCAGCCACCACGCCAGCGCGCGGCCCTCGCTGCTGCCGCGCCAGGCCACGTACAGCACATTGGGTTCGCGCGGATTGGCGGTGGCCTTCTCCACCAGTTCGCCGCGTGCCAGCAGCGCCGACACGCGCTGGCGCGGCAGCCAGCCCACGCCCAATCCCTGGCGCTGCGCCAGCGCCTTGGCGCGCATGCTGGGCACCGCCAGCGCCGCCTGGCCGCCCACCGTGCCATAAGCCCGGCTCCCGCTGACGCGCGCCGAATCGGCCACCACCACGGCGCGGTGCGCGGCGATCTCGTCGCGCTGCAGCGGCGCCTTGGCGCGCGCCAGCGGATGGGCCGGCGCCACCGCGAACACCCATTCCATAGCTCCCAGCTCGAACCAGCGCAGCTCCGGTATGGCGGGCGGCTCGTTGGTGGCGCCGACGATCACGCTGGCGCGCCCGTCGCGCAGCGCCTCCCATGTGCCGCCCAGCACCTCGCTGCTGAAGCGCAGGCTCACGCCGGACTGCAGGGCGTCGAAGTCCGCCACCAGCGGTGCCAGCAGGTCGAATTCAAACAGCTCGTCGGTGACGATCCACAGCCTGTCCTCCCAGCCGTTGGCCACCTGGCGCACGCGCTGGGCCATGCGCGCGGCGTCACGCATCAGGCGCTCGGCCTCGTCTGCCAGCAGCTGCCCGGCGGGCGTGAGCTGCAGGCGGTAGCGGCGGCGGTCGAACAGCAGGGCGTCGAAGCGCGATTCCAGCTGGCGCGCCTGGTGCGACACGGTGGACGGCGCCTTGCCCAGCCGTGCCGCCGCGCGCGACAGGCTGCCGCTGCTGCGGATCGCGTCCAGCAGCGCCAGTTCGTCTTCAGACAACATGTGCAATTTTATCGAATGAGTTCATCGTCCAGATTGTACGGCAAGAGCGGTTTCGGCCGCTACCATGCATGCAGTTAAACGAAAAACCCTTACAAAGGAAATGCACATGTTGAAATTCTACTTCCACACCTCGCCCAACCCAATGAAGGCAGCGCTGCTGCTGGAGGAACTGGGCGCGCCGTTCGAACTGATCGCGGTGGACACCTTCAAGGGCGAGCAGCACCAGGCCGCCTTCCTGAGCATCAATCCCAACGGCAAGGTGCCGGCCCTGGACGACAACGGCGTGATCGTGTTCGACTCCCACGCCATCCTGCTGCACCTGGCCGCCAAGCACGGTCAGTTCCTGCCGTCGACCGCCGCAGGCCACGCCGCCATGCTGTCCTGGCTGATGTTCATCGCCACCGGCCTGTCGCCGTTCTCCGGCCAGGCCGTGCACTTCCTGCACCACGCCCCGGAAAAGCTGGCGTATGCGCAGAACCGCTACCTGAAAGAAGTGGAGCGCCACTACCGCGTGCTGGACGAGCGCCTGGGCGTGAGCAAATACCTGGCCGGCGACGAATACACCATCGCCGACATGGCGCTGTGGGGCTGGGCCAACTTCGCCGGCTACATCCTGGGTGAAAAAGGCCTGAGCGACTACCCGAACGTGCAGCGCCTGATGACCGAAATCTCGGCCCGTCCGGCAGTGGCGCGCGCGCTGGCGCTGAAGGACAAGGTCACGCTGAAGCAAGACTTCGACGAAGAAACCCGCCGCGCCCTGTTCCCGCAGAACGCCTGATAGCAGTTGTCAGTGCGGGGAATCGCCGCAGGCCCTGACTTAGCCCTACGCCGCTAAACCTAATCCTACAAGCGAACTCTGCCGCATCTCCCCCGATCCGGGGTCTGACCCCGGAGTGGTAAAAATGCGGCAGAGTCCGCCTTGGTGCCCCGGACACATCGTCGCTGACACCACCTTGCCGCCCGTCCCCCTGATTTAGTCCTATACCGTTAAATGTAATCCTACAAGCGGACTCTGCCGCATTTCCCAAACCCCGGGGTCAGACCCCGAATTTGGGGAGAGTGCGGCAGAGCCCGGTTCCGGATTTCGGCCGTTTTCTGCGTTTCATGCCCCGTTTTTTGCGCTTCATCGCACGCCGATGGAAGGGCGGGGAGCCTTTAGGTACAGTACAAACATCGCAGCACACAACGTAGTCCCAACCACCTGAGGAGCTTAAAATGAACGTACTGAAAAACATGGAAATCATCTTCGTCGCCGCCGCTTCGCTGGCCGTTGCCACCAGCTACGCTACCGCCAGCACGCCCGTGATCGAAGTCCCCGCCGCCGCCGTCGCTACCGTGGCCGCAGCCCCTGCCAAGATGCCTGTCGTGGTGGTCGCCGTCAAACGCCTGACCGCAGCCGAGAAAGCCGCCCTGATCTGAAACGGGGCGGTTTTTCAGAAGCAGCAGGCTGGAGGGCTGAAAACTCGAAAGAAGTGGCCTCGTCTTGGTACAATTGCTGTCTTTCCGACCTAGCGGCAACTCCCATGATAGACATCCAACTTCTCCGTAAAGATATTGACACCGTCGCAGCCCGCCTGGCGACGCGCAAGTTCCAGCTGGACGTGGCCGGTTTCAACGCCCTCGAAGCGGAACGCAAAGCGATCCAGATGCGCACCGAAGAACTGCAAAGCAAGCGCAATTCGCTTTCCAAGCAGATCGGTATGCTCAAAGGCAAAGGGGAAGACACCACCGCCGTGATGGCGGAAGTGGCCGGCCTGGGCGATGAGCTGAAGAACAACGAACAAGCTTTGTCGGCCGTGCAGGCGCAGATGGGCGATTTCATGCAGGCGGTGCCTAACCTGCCGCACGAATCGGTCCCCGTCGGCAAGGACGAAAGCGGCAACGTGGAAGTGCGCAAAGTCGGCACGCCGCGCGCCTTCGAGTTTGAAGTCAAAGACCACGTCGACGTGGGCGCGGCCCTGGGCCTGGACTTCGACACCGCCACCAAGCTGACCGGCTCGCGCTTCTCCGTCATGAAGGGCGGAATCGCCCGCCTGCACCGCGCGCTGGCGCAGTACATGCTGAACACGCACACCGGCGAGCACGGCTACACCGAATGCTACACGCCCTACATGGTCAACGCCGACTCCCTGCGCGGCACCGGCCAGCTGCCGAAATTCGAAGCCGACCTGTTCTCGGTGAAGAAGGGCGGCGCGGAAGGCGAGGGCGAGACCTTCTACCTGATCCCGACCTCGGAAGTCTCGCTGACCAACATCGTGCGCGACGAAATCCTGGCCGCCGACGCGCTGCCGCTGAAGATGACCGCCCACACCCCATGCTTCCGCTCCGAAGCCGGCAGCTACGGCCGCGACACGCGCGGCATGATACGCCAGCACCAGTTCGACAAAGTGGAACTGGTCCAGCTCGTGCATCCCGACACCTCGTATGAGGTGCTGGAAGAAATGGTCGGCCACGCCGAGCGCATCCTGAAGGACCTGGGCCTGCCTTACCGCGTGATGTCGCTGTGCACCGGCGACATGGGCTTCGGCGCCACCAAGACCTACGACCTGGAAGTGTGGCTGCCGGCGCAGAACACCTACCGCGAGATCTCGTCCCTGTCCAACTGCGAAGCCTTCCAGGCGCGCCGCATGCAGGCGCGCTTCCGCAACGCCCAAGGCAAGCCAGAACTGCTGCACACCCTGAACGGCTCCGGCCTGGCGGTGGGCCGCACCCTGGTCGCCGTGCTGGAAAACTACCAGCAAGCGGATGGTTCGGTGGAAGTGCCGGAAGTGCTGCGTCCCTACATGGGTGGAATAACTCACCTCAAGGCATAAATAAGCCTTCCCTTTCTGCGAAGGCCTGCTATAATCTTGCCTTCTCGCAGCAGCATGTGGGAAAACGGAGAGGTGGCAGAGTGGTCGAATGTACTTGACTCGAAATCAAGCGTAGGGGCGACCCTACCGTGGGTTCGAATCCCACCCTCTCCGCCACAAACAAGCTGCTGCAGGAAAATGCGTCACCAGGAGAGGTGGCAGAGTGGTCGAATGTACTTGACTCGAAATCAAGCGTAGGGGCGACCCTACCGTGGGTTCGAATCCCACCCTCTCCGCCAAAACAAATAAAAACGGGCTCCCCTGCGGGAGCCCTTTTTTATTTGTTTGGACGGAAGAGGGTGGGATTCGAAGGGCTGGGCGTACTCGCCCAGCCCTCTCCGAATCGCCCATTTTGCAGTGCGCCTTAAAAGCTAGCCAGCCCCCAGCACCCCCGACAGCCGCTTGGCAGTCGCCACAACGGCGTCCTCAATAGCAAGCTTCTGCAGTGGCTCGTCAATCAGCAAATAACTCGGTCCCGCAACACTGATCGCCGCCACCGCCTCCCCAGCCGCATCAAACACCGGCGCCGCGCACGCATCAATCCCCTGTTCAAACTTCCCAAAACTCCAGCAGCACTCCCGCTCCGCCGCATCCAGCAGCAAAGCCTCTACCTCCTCAAACGAAAACCGGCCGCCCCTGGGATCCCCCTGCGCCGCATCATAAAGCCCCCGCCAGGACTCCCTCGGCAAGCGCGCCATCAGCACCCGTCCCGGCGCAATCAAATAAGCCGGCAGCCTGCTCCCCGGCCGGATATTGCTCACCAGCGGCGTCTGCGGCACCTCCTTCACCAGATACACCGCAAACGGCCCATCCAGCTCCACCATATACCCCGACCAGCGCACCTGCTTGCTCAGCAGCGCAACCAGGCGCCGCCCATGGCCGATCAAATCATCCTGCCCCAGCGCATCGGCCGCCAGCCCCAAAAAGCGCACGCCTATCCTGTGTCCGCCCTGCGGCAGCGCCTCCAGTACCCCCTCCGCCTCCAGCGTCGCCAGCAAGCGCGCCGCCGTGATGCGGTTAATCCCCACCTCGCGCGCCAGCGCGCTCAAATTCCCCGTCGACCCGCCTCCGGCCACAAAAGCCAGCAGCCTGAACGCACGCGACACCGAACCATCTCCATCCGCCATACATCCTCCCAATCTGTTCATATTTGAACACATTGAACAAAAATCGCACAAGAAAAATCCGCATTGCTATAGTCAACCCACCTTGCAACCCCCAGCGGAGACAACACCATGAGCAAACTGAAAATCGGCATCGCCGGCGCCGGCATAGGCGGCCTGGCCGCCGCCATCGCCCTGCGCGAAATGGGCCAAGACGTCGTGGTCTTCGAGCACACCAAACAATTCCTGCGCGTCGGCGCCGACATCAACCTCACCCCCAACGCCGTGCGCGCGCTGGACGGCCTGGGCGCCGACGTAGCCGCAGCCGTGCGCCGCACGGCCGCGCGTCCCACGCACCGCATCAGCCGCACCTGGGACAACGGCGAAGAAACATCCCGCCTCGAAATGGGCGACACCGCCGAACAAAAATACGGCGCCCCGCAACTGACCATCCACCGCGCCGACCTCCTGGCCGCGCTGGCCGCCGCCTTCCCGGCCGAGCGCGTCCTGTTCGGCAAGCACGTGGAGCACATCCAGGCCGAAGAGCAGGGCGCCACTGTCTCCTTCGACGATGGCAGCAGCCACAAGCTGGACCTGCTGGTCGGCGCCGACGGCATCCACTCCGCCGTGCGCAGCGCCATGTTCGGCCAGGAGCGTCCGCGCTTCACCGGCGTGGTCGCCTACCGCGCCGTGGTTCCCGCCGAGAGCCTGGCAGGCGTGCCGAATCTGCAGGCGTTCACCAAATGGTGGGGACCCACGCCGGAAAGCCAGATCGTCACCTTCCCCCTCAACGCGGGCAAGGACATCTTCATCTTCGCCACCACCGCGCAGGAAAGCTGGCACCTCGAATCCTGGACCACGCAAGGCAGCGTGCAGGAACTGCGCGACAGCTACGCCGGCTTCCACCCGGACGCGCGCGTCTTGCTGGACGCCTGCGACGAAGTGCTCAAGACCGCCCTCTACGAACGCGACCCATTGCCGGCCTGGGCCAGCGGCCACCTGGTGGTGCTGGGCGACGCCGCGCATCCCATGATGCCCTTCATGGCGCAAGGCGCCGGCATGGCCATCGAAGACGGCGTGGTGCTGGCGCGGGTTCTGCGCGGCGTGACGCAATCCGGCGGCATTCCCGCCGCGCTGCGCCGGTTCGAAGAGCTGCGCATCGAGCGCACCTCCAAGATCCAGCTCGGCTCGCGCGGCAACAACTGGCTGCGCGAAGGAGGGAACGCTGATTGGGTGTACGGATACGACGCGTGGAAAGTTGCCTGAAGGGGCTATCTATTTCCCGTGCGGGCACCTATAATCCAGCCTTCGCGAAAGTGCGAGACCAGGAGAGGTGGCAGAGTGGTCGAATGTACTTGACTCGAAATCAAGCGTAGGGGCGACCCTACCGTGGGTTCGAATCCCACCCTCTCCGCCAAAAACAAATAAAAACGGGCTCCCCTGCGGGAGCCCGTTTTTATTTGTTTGGACGGAGAGGGTGGGATTCGAAGGGCTGGGCGTACTTCGCCCAGCCCTCTCCGAATCGCCCATTCTGCAGTTGCTTTTGACTTCGCCTTTAAAGTGAGCTCCGCTCCGGCAGCATCAGCCTCCGCGTATGAAAATCATACTCATAAACCTCCCCATACCGCCCCCACTCCACAGCAATCTCCAGCGTGCGCTTAGCCTGTTCCGCCTCCAGCATCGCCTCCAGCAATTCGATAAACGGCTCCTCCGCCACCGACCCGCCATCCGCCTGCGCCAGTTGCGCATGGATGCGGGCGGCGAGCGGCACGTGCTTGAGCAGTTGCTGGCCGAACAGCTCCTGGCGCTGCTGCTGGTCCGCCTGCGCGTAGCGCTGGCCCAGCGCGGTGAGCGTGATGTCGCCTTTCTCCACCACGGCCAGGTCCAGCATGGCCAGCGCTTCGCAGGTGGGGAACAGTTCCTCGTCCGGCAGCTCGGTTTCCTCGGCCAGCTGCGGCAAATCGGCGCGGCCGCTGAAGGGCGCGGCGGCCACCAGCTCCAGCACCGATTCGATGCGGCTAATGTCCGTTTCCGGCAGGCGGTAGTCCGGCGGCGTGGCGGCTCCTGCTGCGGGCGCCGCCGGCATGGCGGCGGGCGCGCTGCGCATCGTCATCAGGCCGTACACCTCGTCGATCAGGTCGCGCACCTCTTGCGAGTCCGCGTTGCGCGGGCGCGGCAGATTGATGGCGATCTCGTGCCGCACGCGTCCCGGGTCGCTGGACAGGATCACGATACGGTCCGACATCATCACCGCTTCCTCGATATTGTGGGACACCACCAGGATGCCGCGCGTGGGGATGCGGCCGCTGTCCCACAGGTCCAGGATATCGTTGCGCAGCGTTTCGCCGGTCAGCACGTCCAGCGCCGAAAAGGCTTCGTCCATCAGCAGCACATCGGGATTGGTGACCAGCGCGCGCGCGATGCCTACGCGCTGACGCATGCCGCCGGACAGCTCGCGCGGCAGCGCGCCGCCAAAGCCCGCCAGGCCTATCAGCTCCAGCATCTCGTCCGCGCGCCGCTCGCGCTCCGCAGGCGGCACGCCCTGCGCCTCCAGGCCCAGCTCCACGTTCTGCTGCACCGTCAGCCAGGGGAACAGCGCAAAGGACTGGAACACCATGGCCACGCCGCCGGCCGGGCCGCTGATCTGCGCGCCGCGATAGGCCGCGCGGCCCTTGTCCGCCGCGATCAGCCCGGCCATGATGCGCAGCAGCGTGGACTTGCCGGAGCCGGATTTTCCCAGCAGGGACACGATCTCGCCCTTGCGCAGCGAGAAGTCCACGCCGTCCAGGATCACGCGCGGCGCGCCGTCCGCCTTGTTGAAGGATTTGCCGACGCCGGCCAGCTCCATCAGAATATTTTCAGCCATGTTCTACTCCTTACAGTCCACGGTTTTCGGCCAGCCGGTACATGCGGGTCCAGAAGAATCGGTTCAACAGCATCACGAAGATGCACATGACGCTCACGCCCAGCGCGATGCGGTGGAAGTCGCCCGCGTCGGTCATCTGCTTGATATAGCTGCCCAGGCCATCGGCCGCCAGCGTGGTTTTGCCCCAGGTGACGTATTCGGCCACGATGCTGGCGTTCCACGAGCCGCCGCAGGCGGTGATGGCGCCCGTCAGGTAAGCCGGGAACACGGCGGGCAGGTACACGCGCTTCCATTTCAGCCAGCCTTTCAGGCCCAGGTTGTCCGCCGCCAGGCGCAGCTCGTTCGGTATGGTGGAGGCGCCCGCCACCACGTTGAACAGGATGTACCACTGCGTGCCGAACACCATCAAGGGACTGAGCCAGATATTGGGCTGGAGCTTCAATGCCACCATCAGGTAGACCACCACCGGGAACATCAGGTTGACCGGGAAGGCGGCCAGGAACTGCGCCACCGCCTGCACGCCTTGCGCCCAGCGCGGCCGCAGGCCTATCCATACCGCCACCGGCACCCACAGCAGGGACGCCAGCGCGATCAGCACCATCACGCGCAGCAGGGTGATGAAACCGAGCCCGCCCACGTGCGCCACCTCGGCCCAGCCCACCGTGCCGTGCACGAACATGAGCAGCTGCCAGGCCGCCAGCAGCGCGGCCAGGACAATGGCTACGTCCCAGGCGCGTGCGCCGTGCCGCGCCAGCAGGCCGCGCAGCCATGCATGCGCTCCGCGTGGCGCGGGCGGCGCGGCTGCGGGGCGCGCGCCTGCGGGAGCGGCAGCGAACCAGCCCAGCGTGCCGCGCATGGCGGTCCAGAACTGGCCGGTCAGCTTGCGCGTCCAGCGGCTGCGGCGGCCCCAGTCCAGCAGCCAGGAGCGCTGCGCCGTGTCGCCCTGGGTGTCCTCGAAGCGGAATTTGTCGGCCCAGGCCAGCAGCGGGCGGAAAAACAGCTGGTCGTACAGTACGATCCCGGCCAGCATGGCCGCGATGGCAAGCGCGATCGCGCGCCCGTTTTCCTGCTCGATGGCCACGGCGATATAGGCGCCGATGCCGGGCAGCTTGATGTCCTGGCCCGCCACCGAGATGGCCTCGGCCGCCACCAGGAAGAACCAGCCGCCGGACATGGACATCATCATATTCCACAGCAGGTTGGGCATGGCGAAGGGCAGCTCCAGGCGCCAGAAGCGCTGCCAGCCGGACAGGCAGAACACGCGCGCGGCCTCGTTCAGTTCGGCCGGCACGTTGCGCATGGACTGGTACAGGCTGAACGCCATATTCCACGCCTGCGAGGTGAAGATGGCGAAGACGGCGGCGCATTCCACGCCCAGCAGATTGCCGGGGAAGAGCGCGATAAAGGGCGCGATGGCAATCGCCTGGAAGCCGAGGATGGGCACCGACTGCAGCACGTCGAGCAGCGGCAGCAGCACCTTTTCGGCGGCGCGGGACTTGACCGCCACCGCAGCGAACACGAAGGCGAACAGCAGCGAACAGCCGAGCGCCATGAACATGCGCAGCATGGTGCGCAGCAGGTAGTAGGGCAGCCAGGCGGCGTCCAGCGCGATCACGGCGGGCTGGCCCAGCGTGAAGGGGCGCGCCATCTGCGAGGCGCCGAAGCCGGCGGCGGCCAGCACGGCCAGCACCAGCGGCAGCAAGGCCCAGTCCCAGCGGTTGGGGCCGGATGCGCGCCACGCTGCGACGGTGGCGGCCGCGCCGGCGCGGCGGGGGAAGAACAGTTCAACCATAAGCAATCCCGATACGGGCTGCGCGGGGGCAGCCGGGTTCCGGCCTGCGCGGTCGCGCGCGGGCCACGAAGCCTGCGGCCAGCGGCGGCGCGCCGGCATGCGTGGGCATGGGCGGGGCGCGCGCGGCTGGGCCGGCAGGGCATGCAAACAAATCAGTGTGGGGAAAGTCCTGCGCCGGAACGGTTCCGGGGCGGGAAAGACACCATCATCCGCGCAGGGCAGGATGACGGCAGGGGAGGCCTGCGTTATCTTGCCGGGGCGGAGCCAGGGCGGGCCTGGCTACAACTACCACTCGAACAAGTGCCCATGAAGGGGCTCCATAAAACGTAAACAGCGCGAGTCTATCCAGCTACTTGCGGCTGGTCAATACATTGATGGTTGAATGTTGACCAGCCTAAGGCCGTCCTAAGCGCTTCTTAACGCCTCCTTAACGCGGGAGGACTGTTGCATCCGCCCCCACTCGCTGTCCTGAACAATTGCAAATCTGCAAATCTAACGGGTGGGCCGGAGGGAAATGTTTATAATCTTTTCAGACCAGCCACTGGAGAGTCCGGCCATGACAAAACGCGCCCCGCAGAGCTTGCTCCCCTTGCTGCTTTCCCTTTCGCTTGCCGGCCCGGCAGCCCACGCCGCAGCCCTGGCCGACAGCGACCTGGCCGACCTGTCGATTGAACAGCTGAGCAATATCGTCATCACCTCCGTGTCGCGCCAGGACGAAAGGCTGAGCAATGCGGCCGCGTCCGTCTTCATCATCACCGGCAGCGAACTGCGCCGCAGCGGCGTGCGCAGCCTGCCCGAGGCGCTGCGCCTGGCGCCCAATCTGCAGGTGGCGCGTATCGACGCGCGCAACTACGCGGTCACCGCGCGCGGCTTCAACAACGCCTTCGAAAACAAGCTGCTGGTGCTGATAGACGGCCGCAGCGTTTATTCGCCGCTGTTCTCCGGCGTGTACTGGGACGCGCAGGACGTGGTGATGGAGGACGTGGAACGCATCGAGGTCATCAGCGGCGCGGGCGCCACCATCTGGGGCGTGAATGCGGTCAATGGCGTCATCAACGTCATCACGCGTTCGGCCAATGACACGCAGGGCGGCCTGGCCAGCGTGGCGGGCGGCGCGGACGAAAAGGACGGCACGCTGCGCTACGGCGGCAAGCTGGACAACGGCGCCCACTACCGGCTGTACGCACGCTACATGGATGTGGACGCCACCACCTCGGCCGCCGGCAAGGATACCGTCACCGGCATGCGGCGGCGCCAGGCCGGCTTCCGCGCCGACATGGATGTGCTGCAGGGCGGCGTCACCATGCTGGGCAACGCCTACCAGGGCGCGCTCGGCCAGGCCGGCACGCGCGACATCTACATCTCGGGCGCCAATCTGGTGAGCCGCTACACCCGCAAGCTGCCCGGCGATGCCGACCTGCGCGTGCAGCTGGTGCTGGACCATACCGAGCGCAACCAGCCGGCCAACTTTATCGAACGGCTGGACACGGCGGAGCTGGAAGCGCAGCACGGCGTGCGCTTCGGCCGCGTGCACAGCCTGGTGTGGGGCGGCGGCTACCGCCACAGCCGCGACCAGGTCACACCCGGCGGCTACGCCTTCCTGCCCGGCAAGCTCAATATGCACTGGGGGAATCTGTTCGCGCAGGACGAGATCGCCGTCACGCCGCAGTTCAAGCTGACCGCCGGCCTGAAGGCCGAGCACAACAACTATACCGGCGCCGAATACCTGCCCAGCCTGCGCGCGGCGTGGATGCCGGACGCGGCCCAGCTGCTGTGGGCCAGCCTGGCGCGCACCGTGCGCGCACCCTCGCGCATCGACCGCGACTGGTATGTGCCGGGCACGCCCATCATCATCGCGGGCCAGCCGCGCTTTGTTATCGGCGGCGGCCAGCAGTTCGAATCCGAGGTGGCCAATGTGGCCGAGCTGGGCTACCGCGCGCAGCCCAGCGCGCGCTGGAGCTATTCCGGCACCTTGTTCTATGCCGACTACGACAAGCTGCGCACCATGGAACCGTTGCCGGTGCTGGGCAGCGAATTCCGCAACCTGGGCCAGGCCACCACGCGCGGCCTGGAGCTGTGGGCGCGCTGGCAGGCCACGCCCAACTGGCGCCTGAGCGGCGGGCTGACCGCGCAGAACGTCAAGCTGGGCCTCAAGCCGGGCAGCCGCGACAGCCTGCAGGCCGGCATCTTCCTGCCCAACGACCCGCGCCTGCACTGGCTGCTGCGCTCCTCGCACGAGCTGTCCGATGCCCAGCAACTGGACCTGACGCTGCGCTACAATGGGAAACTGCCGCATCCCGTGGTGCCGTCCTATTATGAAATGGACGTGCAATGGCTATGGCGTGTGCGGCCCGACGTCGACGTGGCGCTGATAGCCCAGAACCTGCTGCATGCCAGGCATGCCGAATGGGCCGCCGCGCCTAACCGCAGCGTACTCGAGCGCAGCGCATTGCTGAAAGTAACATGGCGATTCTGATTCCTGCCGCCGCCGGCGCCGTCTGCTTTGCGCTGCCCCTGGCGCAACGCTGGACCGGGCCCTGGCGCGGCCTGTCAAGCGCGCGCTGGCTGCTGCTGGCCGCCTATCTGTGCCTGGCCCTGCACTGCCTGGCCGGCGGGGCGGACGCGCCCGTGCAGGCGCCGGCCAATGTGGAGCGCAGCGTGAAAGCGGCCTTCCTGTACAAATTCCTCGGCTATGTTGAATTCGGCGCCGGCGTGGACGCGGCCGGCCCGCTGGTGGTGGGCGTGCTGGACGCGGACGATATCGCCGCCGAACTGTCCCGCATCACCGCCGGCCGCCAGGTCGGTGCGCGCGCCATCGCCGTGCGCGTGCTGCACGAGGGCGACCCGCCCGCCGGCCTGCACATGCTGTTTGTCGGCAGGGAAGCCGAGCGGCCGGGCGCCATGCTGCGCGCGGCGCAGCAGGCAGGCGCGCTCGGTGTGACGGAAAACAGCGACGGCCTGCAGCAGGGCGGCACCATCAATTTCCTGCTGGTGGAAGACCGCGTGCGCTTTGAAGTGTCGCTGCCGGCGGCCGAGAAAAGCAGGCTCAAGCTCAGCTCGCGCCTGCTGTCGGTGGCCTACCATGTGAACAAGGGCGGCTCTTGATGCTGGCGCACCTGAAGCCAGGCACGGTGCGCGGCAAGCTGATACTGATGGCCCTGGCAACCACCTTCGTGGCGCTGGTTGCGTCCTCCGCCGCCATGCTGCTGTACGACCTCGACTCGTTCCAGCAGTACTGGGTGGACGACATGACCACGCAGGCGGAAATCGTGGCGGCGGTCAGCATGCCCGCGCTCAGCTTCAACGACCAGACGGCGGCGCGGCAGAACCTGTCGCTGCTGCGGGTGCGCCCGCAGATCCAGGCCGGCGCCATCTACGCCGCCAACGGCAAGCTGTTCGCCGCCTACGCGCAGTCGGTGCAGGACACGCCGGTGTTCCCCGACAAGCCGGGACGGCCGGGCTACAGCATCGAGAGCGGGCGGCTGGTGGTCAACCATCCCATCGTCGAGAACGGCGAGGTCATCGGCAGCATCTACCTGAGCGCGCGCTACCGGCTGATAGACCGGGTGCGCAGCTATGCCGCCATCCTGGGCGGGGTCATGGTGCTCAGTCTGCTGCTGGCGGCGCTGGTGGCCAGCCGGCTGCAGCGCGGCATCACCGAGCCGCTGGCGGCGGTGACCGGCGTGGCGCGCGAAGTGATGCAGAAGCGCGATTTCAGCCTGCGCGTGCCGCCTTCCGGCAGCGGCGAGATCGGCACCCTGGTGGCGGCCTTCAACAATATGCTGGCCGAAGTGGGCCGGCGTGCCTATGCGCTACAGGAGGCCAACCAGACGCTGGAGCGCGAGATGGCGGTGCGCCAGGGCGCCGAGCGCGCGCTGCTGCTGGCGGACCGGCGCAAGGATGAATTCCTGGCCACGCTGGCGCACGAACTGCGCAATCCGCTGGCGCCCATCCGCACCGGGCTGGACATGCTGCGCGTGAACCCGGACGACCTGGCCGCCGGCGCCAAGGCGCGCGCCATCATGGAACGCCAGCTCAAGCAGATGGTGCGGCTGGTGGATGACTTGCTGGACGTGTCGCGCATCAATACCGGCAAGCTGGCGATACGGCGCGAGCCGGTGCAGCTGCACGCGGTGGTGGGCGACGCGCTGGAGCTGGTGCGGCCCTATCTGTCCGCGCTGGGCCACGAGCTGCAGGTGGTGCTGCCGCCGCCGCCCGTGTGCGTGCATGGCGACGGCACGCGCCTGGCGCAGGTGCTGTCCAACCTGCTGAACAACGCGGCCAAGTACACCGACCGGGGCGGCAAGCTGGCGCTGCTGGCCGAACTGGACGGGGACAGCCTGCGCATCCGCGTGCGCGACAACGGCATCGGCGTGGCGCCGCATATGCTGGGCGAAATCTTCGAGATGTTTGTGCAGGCGGACACGTCGCTCGAGCGCAGCACGGCCGGGCTGGGCGTGGGCCTGTCGCTGGCGCGCAAGCTGGTGGAGCTGCACGGCGGCAGCCTGGCGGCGGCCAGCGCGGGCCTGGGGCAGGGCAGCGAGTTCACCGTGACCTTGCCGCTGATGCCGCCGCCGCCCGCCGACGCCGTCGTGGCGCCGCGCGCGGACGGCCAGCGGCGGCGGCACCGCATCCTGCTGGTGGACGACAATGCCGATTTCGTCGACGGCATCGGCATCCTGCTGAGCGCGGCCGGGCACACGGTGCGCGTCTGCCACGGCGGGCAGGAGGCGCTGGATCTGGCGGCGGGCTTTGCGCCCGATTTCGCCTTCCTCGACATCGGCCTGCCGCAACTGAACGGCTACGACCTGGCGCGTGCGCTGCGCCAGCTTCCCGGCCTGCACAGCACGGTGCTGGTGGCCGTCACCGGCTGGGGCCAGCAGAAGGACCGGCAACTGGCCTTCGAGGCGGGCTTCCAGGTCCACCTGGTGAAGCCGGTGGGGCTGGAGCAGTTCCTCGCCATACTGGATGGCGGCGGCTAGGCGGCGCACATTTCGGTTGCTAAAGTTTATCCATTCGGCAATACTTGTGATTTACTATTTTATAACTTTGCCATGCTGAAAAAATCCCTGTTGGCCGCAGCGCTTGCGCTGGCTACCCTGCAAGGCGCCGTCGCTGCCGAGCTGCCGTCCTATCCCTTCATCCACGCGCGCGGCACCGGTTTCATGTACGTGGGGCCGGACATGGGCGAGATTGATTTCGACGTGTCGGCCTACGATCAGGTGGCCGAAAAAGCGGTGGCCGTGATACAGGAGCGCGTGCTGGAGATCCGCGCGCTGCTGGCCGAGCAGGGCGTGACGGACGCGGACGTGGACGTGCGCGACATGCGCCGCCAGATCCGCAAGGCCAGCGCTACCGCCTCCGAGCCTGAGTACGATATCAAATGCTCGATCCACATCGTGGTGCGCGACCTGGGCAAGTGGCGCGACATCATGATGCCGCTGCTGAAAAAGCAGAACCTGGATGCCTTCGCCGCCACCTTCGGCCTGAAAGACCGCGCCAAGGTGGAGGCGGAACTGATGATGCAGGCCGTGCAGGAAGCGACCGTCAAGGCGGACTCGATAGCGAAGGGCTTCGGCAAGCGCGTGGGTCCGGTGGCCGGCGTGTCGTCGGACGAGATCAAGAACATCACCCGGGCTATAGGCCTGGCCCCGGTGGACTGGCCGCGCAACAGCAACAGCGCCAACACCAAGCGCAACGACACGGACCCGGCGGATCTGCTGCTGGTGACGGCGATGAAGATGTCGCAGTCGGTCGATGTGCTGTTCCGCTTCAAGTAAGCCCATGGCGCGCCGTGCCGCCCCCGCCCTGATCGCCGCCGCCGTCCTGGCGCTCAGCGGCTGCGCGGGCGGCCTGGGCGGGCTGCCCGGCGCCCAGCGTCCCGAGCCGAAAGCCGCCGCTCCCACCGCCGCGGCTCCCCCAGCCGCAGTCTCGCCAGCCGCCAAGGCCTCCGCCGTCCGCGCCGCCGCGCCTGTTGCCGTGGACGCCGTTTCTGGAGCCGCTGCCGTCCCGCCTCAATCCACCATCGACCAGCCTGCGCCCGGCATGGTGGCCTCCTGGCTCACCACCGGCGACCAGTCCCGCCTGCTCCAGCGCCAGCCGGACATCGCGCTCGGCGCTGCGCCGCGCGCGCTCACGCCCTGGTCGCCCGGCGTGGAAACCGCCGGCCCGCTGCCTGCTTCGCCGCTCGTGATCACCGTCGACCGCAGCGCGCGCCGGCAGCGCATGTCCGGCTTCGGCGCCGCCATCAGCGCCTCGTCCGCCTGGCTGCTGACGGAAAAACTGGACCCCGCCCAGCGCAAGGCCCTGCTGGCCGAGCTGTTCGGCCCGCCGCCCGGCATCGCCCTGAGCGTGGCCAGGCTGCCGCTGGGCGCCAACGAATTCGCCCTCGGCCGTTACAGCTACAACGACCTGCCGCCCGGGCAGACCGACGACGGCCTGGCCCAGTTCTCCATCGACCCCGACCGCGCCCACCTGCTGCCGCTGCTGCAGGAAGCGCTGGCCTACAACCCCGAGCTGGAACTGATCGCCAGCCCCGCCAGCGCGCCCGGCTGGATGAAGACCAGCGGCAGCCTGCTGCAAGGCACGCTCAAGCCGGAGGCCTTCGACGCCTACGCCCGCTACCTGAAACGCTACGTGGACGTCTACCTGGAGGAAGGCATTCCCATCCACGCCATCACCGTGCAGAACGAGCCATCCGCCGAGCCCGCCGACGCCCCCGGCATGCGCCTGGACGACGCCGCCCGCGCGCAGCTGATAGGCAAGCACCTCGGCCCGCTGCTGGAAGACGAAGGCCCGCTGATACTGGACTGGGACGGCAACCGCGACACTCCGCAAGCCCCGCTCAAGGTATTGGCCGACAAGGCAGCAGGCCAGTACGTGGCCGGCGTGGCCTGGCACTGCTACGCCGGCGACGTGGGCGCGCAGGCCGCTGTGGCGGCCGCCCATCCGGGCCAGGACAGCTACATCACCGAATGCTCCGGCGGCGCCTGGGCTCCGGCCTGGAGCGACAACCTCACCCATTTCGCGCGCACGCTGGTGCAGGGCGCGGCGCGCGGCGCGGCCAAGGGCATCATGCTGGGCAACTTGGCGCTGGACGGGCAGGGCGGCCCGCGCATCGGCGGCTGCCGTGGCTGCCGGGGCGTGGTCACGGTGGGCGAGGGCGGCGTGGTCACGCGCAATCCAGAATACTACGCGCTGGCACACGCCAGCCGCTTCGCGCGCGCCGGCGCCTGGCGCATCGCCTCCGGCGCGGCCAAGGACGGCGTCGACAGCGCCGCCTTCGACAACCCCGACGGCACGCTGGCGCTCATCGCCGTCAACTCCGCCGCCGAGCCGCGCACCTTCACCATCCAGGCCGCCGCGCTAGCCTTCACCGCCACCCTCCCGCCCGCCAGCGTCGCCACCTACGTCTGGCGTCCCGCCGCCACGCCAGCTGCCCCTCGGGACGGGCCATAATGGCGTAGAATCGGCGCTTAGCCCAGAGGAGCGCCATGCTGTTCGACCTGACTGATTTACGCCTGTTTATCCATATCGCCGAACTGAAAAGCCTGACCCGCAGCGCCGAGCGCATGCATATGTCGCTGGCGGCGGCGAGCAACCGGGTCAAGGAGCTGGAGGCGCGCTTCGGCACGCGGCTGCTGTACCGCGAGAACAAGGGCGTGCAGCTGTCCCCCGCGGGCGAAACGCTGCTGGCCCACGCGCAGCAGTTCATGCAGATGGTGGAGCGCCTGAAAAGCGAGATGCAGCAATATAACAACGGCATCAAGGGCCATATCCGCATCTTCGCCAACACCACCGCCGTCACCGAATTCATGCCCGAAGTGCTGGGCCGCTTCCTGGGCGTGCATCCGCAGGTGAACGTGGCGCTGGAGGAGCGGCTCAACCAGGACATCGTGCGCGGCGTGCAGGAGGGGACGGCCGATATCGGCATCGCGGCCGGCCCGGTGCAGGGCGCCGGGCTGGAGATCATTCCGTTTTCCACCGACCGCCTGGTGCTGGCGACGGCGCAAGACCATCCGCTCGCAACGCGCGGGCAGATAGGTTTTGCGGAAACGCTGGACTACCAGCACATCGGCCTGCACGAAGGCAGCACGTTGCAGCACTTCCTGGCGCGCGCCGCGCACGAAGCCGGGCAGCGGCTGCAATTGCGCATCCAGGTGCGTGGCTTCGAGGCCATGTGCCGGATGGTGGAGAACAATGTGGGCGTGGCCATCCTGCCGCATTCGTCGGCGCTGCGGCTGAGCCGCAGCATGAAGCTGGCGCTGGTGGAATTGACGGAGCCGTGGGCGGTGCGCGAACGCAGCGTGGTGGTGCAGAAGCTCGACGCATTGCCGCTGTATGCGCGCGAGCTGGTCGACTTCATTTGTACGATGGAGGCCGAGCACGGCGGCTTACGCGGGACCACAGGCACATTGAGGGCGTAGGGCGGGTTAGCGTAGCGTAACCCGCCGGCAGGCCCGCGGCTTATTTGCCTTCCGCCGCCGCCGCTTCCTTGTTGAAGGCAGCGATCAGTTCCTTGCCGATGCGCTCTTCCATGGTTTTCTGCACCGGCTGCATGGCCGCGCGCCAGGCCGCTTTTTCCTGCGCCGTGAGCGTGTAGACCTCGGTCTTGCCGGATTTCTTGATCGCTTCCAGCGCGGCGTCGTTCTCCTTCTGCGCAATGTCGTTGGCGTACTTGGTGGATTCCTTCATGGCGCCGTCCAGCGCGGTGCGCACGTCGGCCGGCAGCGCGTCCCAGAACTTCTTGTTCACGATGACGGCGTAGCCGATGTAGCCGTGGTCGGACACGGTCAGGTGCTTCTGCACCTCATGCACCTTCTGCGTGTAGATATTGGACGGCGTGTTCTCGCTGCCGTCCACCACGCCGGTCTGCATGGCCTGGTAGACCTCGGAGAAGGCCAGCACCTGCGGATTGGCGCCCAGCGCGCGCATCTGCGCGTCCAGCACCTTGGACGACTGGATGCGCATCTTGGTACCCTTGAAATCGGCCGGCGTGCGCAGCGGCTTGTTGGCCGTCATTTCCTTGAAGCCGTTGTCCCAGAACGCCAGCCCGACGATGCCCTTGGCCTCCAGCTTCTTCAGCAGCGCCTTGCCCACCGGACCGTCGTTCACGCGCTCCAGCGCCGCCTTGCTGGGAAGGATGTAGGGCAGGTCGTAGACCTCGAACTCCTTCACGCCCAGCGGGCCGAACTTGGACAGCGACGGCGCCAGCATCTGCACCGATCCCAGCTGCAGCGCCTCCAGCTCCTCCTTGTCCTTGTACAGCTGGCTGTTCGGATAAATCTCCACCTTCACGCGGCCCTTGGTGGCCGCTTCCGCCAGCTCCTTGAACTTCTGCGCACCTTTGCCTTTCGGCGTGTCGGTCGCGACCACGTGGCTGAACTTGATGATGATGGGATTTTGCGCAAAGGCGCTGGCCGCGAATACAGTGGCGGCCGCAAACAGCAGGGATTGCAGTTTCATGGTGTCTCCAGATGGTGAAGGGCTCTTGCCGGCCCCTGGGGGTTTTTAATGCAGATTCTTGCGCGCCGCCTCGGAGGCGATGCGCTGGGCCAGCAGCAGTACCGGCTTGTCTATCATCTTGCCGTCCACCGCCACGGCCGCGCCGCGCGCGTCCTCGGCGGCGGCCAGCACGCGCCGCGCCCACGCCACTTCCTCATCGGATGGCAGGAAGGCGCGGTTCACCGCCTCCAGCTGGCCGGGATGCACGCACAGCTTGCCGCCGAAGCCGATGCGGTGCGCGTAGCGGGCGTCGTCCTCGGCAGCGCTGCCGTCGCCCAGGTCCAGCGTCACGCCGTCCACCGGCGGGCGCAGGCCGGCAAGGCGCGAGGCCAGCACAATCTGCGAGCGGAAAACGAGCAGCTCGTCGCGGTCGCCGTGGATGCCCATGTCGAGCTTGAAGTCGATGGAACCGAACATGAGCCGCTGCACGCGCGGCGCGGTCACGATCTGGCTCAGGTTGGCGAAGCCCTGTGCGGTTTCGATCAGCGGAAACAGCGGCGCGCTGGACGAGGCGCTGGCCACGTCGGCCACCCGCTCGGCCTTGGGCAGCACGATGCCGGCGATGCCGGGCCGGTGGCACAGGATCAGGTCGTCGCCAAAGCAGCCGGAGTTCACGCAATTGACGCGCACCAGCACCGGCACATGGGGCGCCCGGCCTTCGGGGCTGGACAGCCAGTTTTCCAGCGCGTCGCGCGCCGCGCCCTTGGCTGCGGGGGCCACGGCGTCCTCCAGGTCGATGATGACCACGTCCGCGCCCGAGGCGCAGGCCTTGGCGTAGCGCTCGGGCCGGTCGCCGGGGACAAACAGGAAGGAATGGGCCAGGGCCAGCCTGGCGTCGGGTGGGGCAGCATGTACGGCAGTGCTCATAACAAGTCTCCCATATTGGTGATGCGGCTTATGGACCAGATTTTGTCGGCCAGGGCGGCCATTTCAGCCGGGCTGGCGGCCCCGCTGAAGGCGGCCAGGCGCGCGGCTTTGTCTTCCAGCTCGGTGCGGCTCAGGGTATTGCCGGGGTCTCCTTTGGGTTCGTCGACGCGGCCGTGCAGCGTGCGGCCATCCGTGGTGCGGATGCTGACCTTGCCTATCCAGCGCGCCGGGTAGGCCTGGTCCACTTCTTTGTCCAGCACCATGTGTACTTTGCCACGGAATTGGGCCACGCGCTGCGCATTGAAGCTGGAGTCGAATTCGGTCAAGCCGGCGCTGCCGAATTCGGCGATCAGGCCCAGCACCGTGCCCATGGAGAATTTGGCCTGGTGCACCGTCTGCGGATTGACCACGGGGCCGAGCACGTCGATGGCGCCCTGGTGCACATGGCAGTCCACATGGGCGATCTGCTCCGGCGCCAGGCTGTGCTCGCGCATCACTTGCAGCAGCGCGTCGGCGGCGGGGTGGGTGTGGCGGCAGCTGGCGTGGAATTTGAAGGAGGTTTCGGCCAGCGTCCAGCGGAAGCCCAGGCGGTCGGTCAGTTTTGCCGGGTCGGCGTCGCGCGTCATGCCGGCGCCCATGCCCTGCGCGCCTTCGAGGATGCGGCGCGCGCCGGTGAAGCCGGCCTGGGCGAGGTAGGCGGACATCAGGCCGTCGCTGGCGCCTTTGGCGGTATGCAGCTGTTTGGAGTCGGCGGCGTCGCGCAGGAACTCCCACAGGCCGGCGGCCTGCGTGCCGGCCGAGCCGAAGGCGTGCAGCATCTGCTCGGGCGTGAGGTTGAGCAGGCGGCCCGCGGCGGCGGCGGCGGCGATGGTGCCGGCGGTGCCGGTGGTGTGGAAGATCTTGTAGTGCGCGCGGCCGAGGAATTCGCCCACGCGGATGCCCACTTCGTAGCCGGCCACCACGGCGGTCAGCAGTTCGCGGCCGGAGCGGCCCAGCGCCTGCGCCACGGCCAGCGCGGCCGGGAAGACCACGGCGGCGGGGTGGAACACGGAGCCGTTGTGGACGTCGTCCTGTTCGGCGTAGTGGGACGCGGCGGCGTTCACCATGGCGGCGAACATGGGCGTGGCACGGGTGCGGGAGATCAGGATTTCGCAGGGACCGGGGCCGCCCATCTGTTCGGCGTAGCGCGCGATGGTTTCCACCGGGCGCGCGCCCTTGCCGGCCAGCGCGGAACCGGCCCAGTCCAGCATCAGGTCTTCGGCCCGGCGCAGCACCTCGTGCGGGATGGTTTCGAATTGCAGCGTGGCGGCGAAGGTCGCCAGGGCCAGGCTGGGGTGGTTGATGGCGTTCATTGTGTCTCCTGTTTCGGCGGGTTACGGCCTTCGGCCTAACCCGCCCTACGTGCTCTTGATGGCGTTGGCGGCTGCGGCTGCGTAGGGCGGGTTAGGCTGAAAGCCGTAACCCGCCGGCTTAGACGGCGCTGGCGGCGCGCAGGGTGGCGATGGCGTCCTGGCTGTATCCCAGCCCGGCCAGGATCGCGTCCGTGTGCTGCCCCAGCGCGGGCACGCTGTCCATGCGCGCTTCATACGTGTTCGGCACGCCCGGCGGCAGCAGCGCGGGCATGGGGCCGGCGGGCGTGCCCACTTCCACCCAGCGCTCGCGCGCCTTGAGCTGCGCGTGCTGCCACAGGTCGTGCATGTCGTTCATGTGGGCGTTGGCGATCTGCGCGCTGTCGAGCCGCGCTATCACCTGCTCGGCGCTCAGGGCCGAGAACACCTTGACGATCATTTCCCTCAGTTCCTGCCGCGCCGCCGTGCGCACCGCATTGGAGGAGTAGCGCGGATCCTTGGCCAGCTCCGGCTGCAGCAGCACCTTGGCGCAGAACAGCTCCCACTCGCGTTCATTTTGCAAGCCCAGCATCACCGTCTTGCCGTCGCCGGCAGGGAAGGGGCCATACGGGTAGATGGTGGCGTGCGCGGCGCCGGCGCGCGGCGGCGGGGCGGCGCCGTCCATCGCGTAGTACAGCGGATAGCTCATCCACTCGGCCATGCTCTCCAGCATGGACACGTCGATATTGCAGCCTTGCCCGGTCTTGCCGCGCTGGATCAGCGCCGCCAGGATGTTGGTGTAGGCGTACATGCCGGCGGCGATGTCGGCGATCGAGCAGCCCGCCTTGGCCGGTTCGTCCGGCGAACCGGTAATCGACAGGAAGCCCGATTCGCTCTGGATCAGCAGGTCGTAGGCCTTCTTGTCGCGGTATGGCCCGTCCGCGCCGTAGCCGGAAATGTCGCACACGACCAGGCGCGGATACTTGTCCTTTAGCGCCTCGTAGGACAGGCCCAGCCGCGCCGCCGCGCCGGGCGCCAGGTTCTGCACCAGCACGTCGGCATCGGCCAGCAGCTTGTCCAGGATGACGGCGGCCTCGCCGTGCTTCACGTCCAGCGTCAGGCTTTCCTTGGAGCGGTTGGTCCAGACGAAGTGCGAGGCCAGGCCGCGCGCGCGGGCGTCGTAGGCGCGGGCGAAATCGCCAACGCCGGGCCGCTCCACCTTGATGACGCGCGCACCGAGGTCGGCCAGCTGGCGGGTGCAGAAGGGCGCGGCGATCGCGTGTTCCAGCGTGATGACGGTGATGCCGTCGAGTGGGCGCATGGTGCTCTCCTCAGAACGAGCGTGGCATGCCAAGCACGTGCTCGGCCACGAAGGACAGGATCAGATTGGTGGAGATGGGCGCCACCTGGTACAAGCGCGTCTCGCGGAACTTGCGCTCCACGTCGTACTCGTGGGCGAAGCCGAAGCCGCCGTGGAACTGCAGGCAGGCGTTGGCCGCCTCCCACGACGCGTCCGCCGCCAGCATCTTGGCCATGTTGGCCTGCGTGCCGCAGGGCTGGTGCGCGTCGAACAGCTCGCAGGCCTTGTAGCGCATCAGGTTGGCCGCTTCCAGGTTCACATAGGCTTTGGCGATAGGGAACTGCACGCCCTGGTTCTGGCCGATCGGGCGGCCGAACACCACGCGCTCGTTGACGTATTTGGTGACCTTGTCGATGAACCAGTAGCCGTCGCCTATGCACTCGGCGGCGATCAGCGTGCGCTCGGCGTTCAGGCCGTCGAGGATGTATTTGAATCCCTTGCCTTCCTCGCCGATCAGGTTCTCGGCCGGGATCTCCAGGTTTTCGAAGAACAGTTCATTGGTCTCGTGGTTCACCATGTTCAGGATGGGCACCACCGACATGCCTTGCTTCATGGCGTCCTTGATGTCGACGATGAAGATGGACATGCCTTCGGATTTCCTGGTCACGTCCGCCAGCGGCGTGGTGCGCGCCAGCAGTATCATCAGGTCCGAGTGCTGCACGCGCGAGATCCACACCTTCTGGCCGTTGACCACGTAGCGGTCGCCCTTTTTCACGGCGGTGGTCTTGATCTTGGTGGTGTCGGTGCCGGTGGTGGGCTCGGTCACGGCCATCGATTGCAAACGCAGTTCGCCGCTGGCGATCCTGGGCAGGTAGAACTCCTTTTGCGCCTTGGAGCCGTGCCGCAGCAGGGTGCCCATGTTGTACATCTGGCCGTGGCAGGCGCCGGAATTGCCGCCCGAGCGGTTGATTTCTTCCATGATGACGGAGGCTTCCGTCAGCCCCAGCCCGGAACCGCCGTATTCCTGCGGGATCAGCGCGGCCAGCCAGCCGGCCTTGGTCAGCGCGTCTACAAAGGCTTCCGGGTAGCCGCGCTGCTGGTCGATGTCGCGGAAATAGGAGGACGGGAATTCGGCGCACAGCGCGCGCACGGCGTCGCGGATGTCCTGGTGGTCCTGGCTTGGTGTGTGCATGGTGTCTCCTCTTTTAATCCAGTTTGGCTTCGGCCTGCATGGCCAGTTCGCCCTTGCTGTTGGCGGCCCACAGCGTGGCGGTGCCGTCGGCGTTGCGACGGCCGTTGACGGTGAAGGGGGCAATGTCGAACAGCGGCGAGACGGCGCGGAAGCTGAATTCGGCCACGCGCGCCTGCGGCAGTTCGGCGCACAGCAACTCCATCAGCAGGGTCGCGATCAGCGGGCCGTGCACGATCAGGCCGGGGTAGCCTTCCACTTCGGTGGTGTAGCTGCGGTCGTAATGGATGCGGTGGCCATTGAAGGTGAGGGCGGAGTAGCGGAACAGCAGCACCGGGTCGGGCGTGATCTTGCGCGTCCACTGCGCTTCGCCTGGCGGCATCTTGGGCGCGGGGCCGGCGCTGCCCGGCGCGGGCAGGTCGCGGTAGACGATGTCGTGTTCTTCGGTAATGGCCAGCAGGCCAGCGTGGTGGATGTCATGGCGCACGGTGACGAAAGTGAGCTGGCCGCCTGCGCCGTATTTCTGCGTGATGTCCTGGATGGTGGAGGTGCGGCTGATGGCGGCGCCGACCGGCACGCTGCCGGGGAAGGTCAGGCGTCCGCCGGCCCACATGCGGCGCGGCTGCGGCACCGGCGGCAGGAAGCCGCCCCGGCGCGCATGGCCGTCCGGCCCCAGGCCGGACTGCGGCGCCGTGCTCCAGAAATTAATCCAGTGCCACAGCGGCGGCAAGGGTGCGCCGTGCTGCGGCGCGCTCGGATAGTCTAGCGTGGCAGCCAGCGCGGCAACCGCTTCGGGCCGCACCACGTCATGCAGGGTTTCCGTTTTTCCGGTCCACTGTTGCAACAGGGTGATGTCGTCGGTGTCGGGTTTCATTGTCGGCCCATCAAGATTGAAGCGATGAGCCAGTGTAGGCCGCGCGCAGGCACGCCACAATTTGCCATTTCGGAAGGGGGGCTTCGCTTCAGCTTGAGGCAAGTGCTCCGTTTCGGGAACAGAAGGAGAAGACCATGAGCCGCATCCACGCGCACAGCACGCCCGAGCCGGACATTCCGGCGCCCAAGCCGGAGAAGGATCCGCCGCCCGACAACACGCCCTTGCCGGAGACGCCGCCCATAGAAGAACCGGAACCGCCACAGCCGCCCATCAAAGCGCGCCTGTAACGGCGGGGCGTAGCTGCGCGGACAATATTGATCGACGAGAAACGCCGTTGCTGATCAGCTACAAATTTCGATGTTTGTGCCCACCGTCACAGTAGCGTCACGAATCTATTCATATAATGAATCATCGACATTCGGTTTATTGATCTCGGAGGCCATCATGGGCAATTCCTTACACAATAAAATTTATCTTGGCCGCCGTCACGCCGCCCTGAGCGCCCTGGGCACCAAGCGGGCACAGGCTGTCTTGCTGTTTACCGCAGTGGCGGGCGCCGCCATCGCGTGGTTCGCGATCCAGGCGTTGAACTGATTTCTCCGCGCTGAAAAGGCCGCCGGGCGCAAGCTCGCGGCCGCATTGCCTTGCCCTGGCGCTGCCAGGCGCGTACCATGAGGGCCGCAAGTCTCTTTTGGAATTTAGGCAATGAAAAACGAAAAACTCTCCGCCGATGAATATGACGCTTTGAAAGAAGTGTCGCGCGGCCTCAAGCTGGGCGAGCGCATCAGTGCATGCGTCGGCCGCAACACCAAACGCCTGTCCGGGCTGAAGATGTTCAGCATCGCCCGCAACGGCCACATCACCCTGACCGAAAAAGGCCAGCAAGCGCTGTTCCTGCGCCGCTGCGTGCTCGGCCTGCGCGCCGTGGCCGAAGGCGGCGACGTCAAGCTGGACAGCGAAGTGGCCACCTTCCTCGGCAAGAAAGCCCATATCGTGCCGCGCGAAGCGGGCGGCTACGACATCACCGACAAGGGCCGCGAGTCGCTGGCCGATATCGAAGCCCAAGGCATCTAACCCACCACTTCAAGGTTCGCTATGGATAGCGCAATGCACTGGTCGGCCCACGAGCTGACGATGACCGTACTGATGACCCCTGACATGGCCAACTTTTCCGGCAATGTGCACGGCGGCACCATCCTGAAGTATCTCGACAGCGTGGCCTACGCCTGCGCCAGCCGCTACTCGGGCGCGTATGTGGTGACGCTGTCGGTGGACCAGGTGATGTTTTTGCAGCCTATCCACGTGGGCGAGCTGGTGACCTTCCTGGCCTCGATCAACTACACCGGCAACACCTCGATGGAAGTGGGAATCCGGGTGGTGACGGAAAACATCCAGCAGCGCCTGGTGCGCCACGCGAACAGCTGCTACTTCACCATGGTGGCGGTGGACAAGGACCGCAAGCCGGTCGCCGTGCCGCCGCTGGTGCCGGAGACGGACGAGCAAAAAGCCCGCTACGAGCAGGCCAAGCTGCGCAAGGCCGCGCGCCAGCAGATCGCGCCCAAGCGCAAATAGCAAAAGCAATGCGCGGCGTTGCTAGCTGATTCGCGCCGCGCTCAGGCGGCCATGGTGGAACTGGCGGAATCGAGATGGCGGCCCTGGCGCGCCATGTGTTCGAACTGCTCCGGCGCCACGGGGCGGCTGAAGTAGTAGCCCTGGATGGCGTCGCAGCCGTGCTGCTGCAGGAAGTCCAGCTGTTCGCGGTTTTCCACGCCTTCGGCCACCACGCGTAGCTTCAGGTTGTGCGCCAGCGCGATCACGGACACCACGATGGCCGCGTCGTCCGGATCGGTGACGATGTCGTTCACGAAGGAGCGGTCTATCTTCAGCACGTCGATAGGGAAGTCGCGCAGGTAGGCCAGGCTGGAGTAGCCGGTGCCGAAGTCGTCGATGGACAGGGTCACGCCCAGCGCCTTGAGCTGGCGCAGCAGGCTGACGGCCTGCGCCACATCATTCATGAACACGCTCTCGGTCAGCTCCAGTTCCAGACAGGCCGGCGGCAGGCCGGTCTCGGCCAGCACCGCCGCGATGGTCTGCACCAGGTCCGGCTGGCTGAACTGGCGGGCCGACAGGTTGACCGCCATCCGCATCGGCGCATGGCCGTGGCTGTGCTCCAGCCATTCCCTGGCCTGCGCGCAGGCGGTGCGCAGCACCCAGGCGCCGATCGGCACGATCAGCCCTGTTTCCTCGGCCAGGCCGATAAAGCGCGCCGGCGACACCAGCCCCAGCTCCGGATGCTGCCAGCGCAGCAGCGCCTCGGCGCCGATAATGCGGCCGCTCTCCAGGTCCACCTGCGGCTGGTAGTGCAGCGCGAACTCGCCGCGCTCGAGCGCCTTGCGCAGCGCGTTCTCGATGCGCAGCCGCTCTTGCGCTTCCTCGTTCATGGCCGGCTCGTAGAACTGGAACATATTGCGGCCCATTTTCTTGGCCGCGTACATGGCGATGTCGGCGTGCTCGATCAGGTGCTGGGCGTTGCCGTTGCCGTCGTAGGACGCCACGCCGATGCTGCAGGTGACGAAGAATTCCTTGCCCTCCAGGAGCACCGGCTGGGCCACCGCCTGCATCACGCGCTGCACGATGTCCGGCGACAGCGCCGCGTCGTTCGATTCGCCCAGGATGGCCACGAACTCGTCGCCCGACAGGCGCGCCACCGTGTCGCTGCTGCGCACCGCCGTCTGCAGGCGCTCTGCCACGGTCTTGAGCAGCTGGTCGCCGGCCTTGTGGCCCAGGCTGTCGTTGACGAACTTGAAGCGGTCCAGGTCGATCAGCAGCACCCACATCGGATGACCGCTGCGGTTGGCGTAGGCGATGGCCTGGCCCAGGCGGTCCTGCAGCAGCGCGCGGTTGGGCAGGCCGGTCAGCACGTCGTGGTGGGCGATGTGCTGGATGCGCTGCTCGGACAGCTTGCGCTCGGTGATCTCGCTGCCGGTGCCGCGGTAGCCCTTGAACTCGCCTCGCGCGTCGTACACCGGCTCGCCGCTGGTGTTGTACCAGCGCAGCACGCCGTCGTCGCCGGTGATGGCGTATTCGAGGTTGGAGAAGGGCAGGCGCGCCTCCAGGCGGGCGATATGGTCGCGGCCCCAGCGCGTGCTCAGCATCTCCGGCGTGCTGTCCCAGCGGGTCCGGCCGATGAAGCGGCCCGGGCTGATGTGGCCTTTTTCAAAGAAGCCGTCGGTGATGCTGGTGAAGCGGAAGAAGGCGTCCTGCTCCCAGTACCAGTCCGATGACAGCGCCAGCAGGCGGCGGAAGCGCTGTTCGCTGTCGAGCAGGGCGCGTTCGGTGTGCTTGCGCATGGCCACGTCGGCGGCCAGGCGCTCGTTGGACAGGCGCAGCTCGGTGGTGCGCGCGTCCACCAGCATCTGCACGCGGCGCGAGCGCAGCACCAGGCTTTGCACCAGCGCCGCCATCAGCACGCTGAACAGCACGCCACCCAGCAGCGTGCACAGCGAGCCGAGGTGGGTGTCGATAAAGGGCTGGGGCAGGGCGGTCACGCGCATCTCCCACGGCTGGCCCAGCACGGTGTAGGTCTGACGGTACAGCGCGTGCTGGTGGAAGGCCAGCCAGCGCGCCAGCGGGTTGGCGGCGCCGGGCGCGTCGGGCAGCTCGCCGTGGCTGAAGACCAGGTTGCCGGCCTGCGCCGGCGCGCCGATGTAGACGCGCAGCGCCAGGCCGCTGTCGGCCAGCAGGCCGGCCGACTGCAGGATTTTGCTCACCAGCGAGGTGGCCCGGATCACGGTGGCGGTGTCGCCCTGCCAGGCGGCCTTGCGCTCGACCGCGCTGCCCACCGGCGCGCCGGCACGGTAGACCGGCGTCACCATCACCAGGCCGGGTTCGTTGCCCTTGGACTGGGCCAGCTTGAGCAGGCCGGTGGAACGCGGTTCGCCGGTGGTGAGGATCTCGTCGATGGCGCGCTGCATTTGCGGGGTGTAGCCGGAATCGAGGCCGAAGGCGCGCCGGTTGGCGTCCATGGGTTCCAGGAGGTGCACCACGTCGTAAGAGGGCCGCTCGCCGGCCGGACGCAGCACGCCGTTGTCATGCTCGGTGATGGTAAAGCCGGGGAACTCGCGCCGCATGTCGGCCTCGTAGGCCGGGCGCTCGGCCAGCGTCACGATGCGGTGGTAGTTGAAGGCCTGGATAAACGGGTATTGCTGCAGCAGCGGCGCGGTGAAGTCGTGGAACTGCTGGCGGCTGACCGGCGCGGCGGCCACGAACAGCTGGTTGGTCACTTTCAGCACCTGCACCGCCTCGTTCAGGCCGCGCTGGATGGCGCTGGTGCGCAGGTTGGCGCGTTGTTCGAAATCGAGTTGCATCTTGCCGTATTCCAGCGCCCCCACGGCGGCGAACAGCACGCAGGAGATCAGCAGGCCCACGGCCAGGGTGCAGGCCGCCGCAACAGTCAGGGTGGATTTGCGGCGACGTGTCATTACTTTCCTGTTCAGTGAAAAATTGGCGGAACCCGGCCCATGAGGGGCCGCCGCTAGTTTGTCACAGAATCTTGCCACATGGCATAATTTCACGCAAAAATAATTCCCTCGAACAACAACTATTACTATTTGGTAATACTTCCGAGCTGGCCGGGCCAGCGCAGCCGGAACACGGTCCAGCGCGCCAGCACGCGGTGCGCCAGGCCCCAGGCTGGCCCCCTGCGGTGCACGGTGCGCTGCAGCGCGCGCTGGGCCGGGGACGGCGGGGCGCCGGGGCTGGTTTTCAGCGCGAACAGCAGGCGGTTGTTGCCGGCGATGCCGTAGAAGCTGCCCACGCGCTGCTGGAAGCAGGCCCGCAGGCGGCGCAGCACGGCGGGGTATTGCGGGTCGTAGCTGAACACATTGGCCACCAGCACGCCGCCGGGACGCAGGGCGCGGCGGCAGTCCGCGTAGAAGCTGGCGCTGCTCAGCGCGGGCGGCAGGCCGTCGCCGTCGAAGCCGTCCACCAGCAGCACGTCGGCCGCCGCGCGCAGCCCGGCCAGGTAGCGGCTGGCGTCGGCGTGCACCACGCGGAAGCGCTCGTCGTCCGGCGGAATGGCGAATTGCGCGCGCAGCGCGATCACGTCGGCGCGCAGTTCGACCACGGTGATGCGGCTGTGCGGCAGGTAGCGGTAGCAGAACTTGGCCAGCGAACCGCCGCCCAGGCCGACCATGACGATGTGGGCTGGACGCGGCTGGAACAGCACAAAGCACATCATGGCGCGCGCGTAGGCCAGCACCAGCCGGTCGGGGTCGGCCAAGCACATTTCGCTCTGGATCAAGCCGGGCTGGAATTCCAGCGTGCGCAGGCCGCCGCGCGTGAGCACGCGCGGCGCTGCTGCCGTTGTTGCTGGCGCGGGGTCGGGAGTGGACTGCATGGGGCGCTGGCCTTGTTGTCAACCATTAAGTTCTGATAAGCTCGGGGAATTGTAGCGGAGAGCATGCGCCCGCGCATATTCATTTACACGCACACTATTTATCGGTACATTGCCGTCATAGGCAGCGGCCACCGCGGAGAGAGCACACCATGTTTTTAGATCACCCGACCATTACCGCCACAAACAGCTTCACCGAACCTGACCGCATCGAGCGTCTGGGCCGCGTTTATGGCTATGTGGCGGCGCTGGCTGATATCGCCGGCAAATCCAGCTTTATCGAGAAATTTTCGCAAATCCACGACCACAAGGGCACGCTGATCGTGTTCTGGCACGACGCCCCCACCGAGGACGAGAAGGAATTCTTCTCCAAGGCCTGGGCCAGCAAGATCGGCGACGGCAGCGCCAACGTCGAACACGAAGTCTAAGCGGGGCCGCAGGCGCGGCCCGGTGTCCCCGACATGGATATAAAAACCCTGGTATTGGCTCTGGCGCTGGGCAATCTGAGCCTGTGCGCCGCGCTGTTCTTCTTCCAGTACGAAAGCAAGAAGTCCCTCAGCCTGTCCACCTGGGCGGTCGCCAAGCAATTGCAGGCGGCGGCCTGGTTCCTGCTGTACCTGCGCGGCGTGCTGCCGGACATGCTGACCGGCCCCCTGGCCAATGTGCTGCTGTTCGCCGGCATGGCGCTGGACGCGGGCGCGCTGTGGGAGGCGGCCGGCCGGACGGGCTGGCGCCGCCTGCTGCTGCCTGCGCTGGCCGGCGCCGCCTTCGTCTACCTGGCCTGCCATTTCCTGGAAGTGGAGCCGGGCGCGCGCGCGGCCGCCGGCTTCCTCATTGTCAGCGGCTTCTTCCTGTCCGGCGTGGCCGCGCTGGCGCTGGCCTGGCGCGGCGGCTCCATGCTGCGGCGCTACCTGGTGGTCACCATGGCGGCGCTGAGCGTGCTGGTGGCCGGGCGCGGCCTGCTGGCCGCCGTGCATCCCGAGGGCTGGTCCTGGATCGGCCCCGGCGTGCTGCAGGGCGTGGGCTTCGGCGCGCTGTACCTGATGATGCTGACCAACGCCTTCGGCTATCTGCTGCTGTCGCGCGAAAAGCTGCAGTCGGAGCTGGCGCGCCTGGAGGTGATGGATGCGCTGACGGACGTGCCGAACCGGCGCGGCTTCTACCAGGCGCTGGCGCCGTGGATGGCGCTGGCGCGCCGCCCCGGCATGCCCACCGCCCTGATCATCCTCAATATGGACCAGTTCAAGCGCGTCAACGACAGCTACGGCCACACCGTGGGCGACGTGGTGCTGAAGGCCATGGCCGACATCTGCAAGAAGCAGCTGCGCGACAGCGACCTGATGGGCCGCCTGGGCGGCGCCGAATTCGCCATCCAGCTGCCGCGCACCACGCAGCAGGACGCCGCCATGGTGGCCGAGCGCATCCGCGCCGCCATCGCCGAGCAGCCGGTGCGGGCCGACAAGGCCATGATCAGCGTCACCGCCAGCATGGGCGTGACCACCATCCGCGCCGACGACAGCACCGTCACCCTGTTCAAGCGCGCCGACGGCGCCTTGCAGCAAGCCATGCTGGCCGGCGCCAACCGGGTGATGGAAGCGCCGGACGTGACCATGGCCGAAGTGTAGCGCTTGCCGGCCAGGCCCTTCGTCGCGCACGGGAGACAGACTGTCATCATCGCGTCATAATCGAGCCGTACTGTGGTAGCATTTTCATATAAACAGTATAAATCGATGCTGGAATCAATACACGGACCCACACCTGGAGCAGTCAGCATGTACGCAGCGGTAGACCTGGGTTCCAATAGTTTTCGCCTCGCCATCGGCAGGCACGACGGCGACGAGATCCGCGTCGTCAAGACGGCGCGCGAGCCGATCCGCCTGGCGGCCGGCCTGGACGCCTCCGGCAACCTGACCGAGGCGGCCATGCAGTCGGCCCTGTCCTGCCTGAAGAACTTCCGCGCCGTGCTGGAAGCCTACGAGCTGGAAGCGGTGCGCGTGGTGGCCACCTCCACCCTGCGGCTGGCGCGCAACGCCGCCGCCTTCCTGCCCGCCGCCGAGCAGGCCATCGGCCAGCCCATCGAAATCATCTCCGGCGAGGAGGAGGGGCGGCTGATCTATATGGGCGTGTCCAACGCCCTCAACCTGCCGGGCGAGCGGCGCCTGGTGATCGACATCGGCGGCGGCTCCACCGAGCTGATACTGGGGCGCGGCAGCGACATCGAGCGCGTCGAGTCCTTCTCCATCGGCAGCGTCAAGCAAAGCCTGTCCTTCTTCGTCGGCGGCCGGGTGGACGGGCCTTCGTTCGAGGCGGCCATCCTGTCGGCGCGCAGCCATTTCGAGGACGCGGCGCCGCCATACCATCCCGAATACTGGAAGAAGTGCTACGGCTCGTCCGGCACCATCCGCGCCATTGCGGACATCATCGAGAAGAACAAGCTGGGCAACGGCGTGACGGCGGTCAGCCTGGAGGCGCTGAAAAAGCGCTTCATCGCGGCCGGCCACGTGAGCAAGATGGACATGCCGGGCCTGCGCCCGGACCGCGCCGGCACCATCGTCGGCGGCCTGGCCGTGCTGATCGCGCTGGTGCATGAACTGGGCGTGGCTACGCTCACGCCGATAGAGGCCGGCCTGCGCGTGGGCGTGATGTGGGACCTGCACCTGCGCTCGACCAAGCGCGACCGGCGCGACCAGTCGGTGCGCGCCTTCCTGCAGCGCTTCCAGGTCGACGAGGCGCGCGCCGACCGCGTGGCCGAATACGCCGGCGCGCTGTACGCGCAGATGAAACCCGTCACCGACAACTACACGCGCCTGCTGTCCTGGAGCGCCCTGCTGCACGAGGTGGGCATGGCGGTGTCGCAAACCGGCTACCACAAGCACGCCTGCTATATGGTGGAGAACGCGGACCTGCCGGGCTTCACCACGCGCGACCAGAAAACCATGGGGCGCCTGATCGTGGCGCAGAAGGGCAATCTGCGCAAGGTGGGCGAGTTCCTGGCCGACGCGGATTTCGCCAAGGCCGTGGTGGCGCTGCGCCTGGCCATCCTGTTCATGCATTCGCGCATAGAGATCGATTTCACGGAGCTGAGGCTGCGCATGAAAAACCGTATCGAACTGGAGCTGCGGCGCGAATGGGTGACCGGCCATCCGACCGTATCCTACTGGATGGAGAAGGAGCAGGAGCTATGGGACGAGGTGGGCGTGGATTTCAGCATACGGGCCACGGCCTGACCATGATGGGCAGCCGCCGCGCCATACGCACGCTGGCTGTCCTGGCTTGTTGCGCGCTTTCCGCCGCATCCGTCCCCGCCGCTGCCGCCGAACCTGCGGCCCGGGTGGAGACCGTCACACTGTGCTTTGAGCGCGCCAACGTCATCCCCTGGCGCACCGAGCAGCTGGGCGGCCTGAATTTCGAGCTGCTGCGCATGGTGGAGCAGCGCCTCAACATCCATTTCGATTTTCAAAGCGTGCCCTGGAAGCGCTGCCTGGCGCAGCTGCAGGCCAACGCCTACGACGGCGCTTTCGCCGTCAGCTATGTGCCCGAGCGGCGCGCGCTGGGCGTGTTTCCCGGCACGGGCAGCACCGGCACGGGCAGCGCCGACAGCGCCAAGCGCATGCACGTGGACCGTTACATGCTGTTGCGGCGCAAGGGCAGCGCCGTGGAGTGGGACGGCAAGGCCTTGCGCAAGCTGCAAGGGCCGGTCGGCTTCCAGCTCGGCTACTCGGTGGGCGAGGTGCTGCGCGGCCTGCATGTGGAAGTGGACGAAGGCAGCCAGCGGGCCGACGAACTGGCGCGCAAGCTGATACTGGGCCGGCTCGGCGCGGCAGCCATGGGTGGCAGCGACACCGCCGCCATCATGCGCGGCCCGCTGGCGGCCGAGCTGGAAGTGCTGCCGTTGCCGCTGATCGAAAAACCTTATTACCTGGTACTGTCTCATGGCATGGCGGAACGGCGGCCGGAACTGGCTCAGCGCATCTGGACGGCGATGGCGCAGGTGCGCAATAGTCCGGCCTACAAGAAAATCGAACAGGCGGCGCAGGAAGGCGGGAATAACTGATGCGCCGCTTCCTGCTCAGGGCTTGGCGCGAGGACATCCTGCTGCGCCTTGCCACGGGCATTTTGCTGGCGGTGGTGCTCACCACGGCGGTCTACACCACCTACGCCGCGCACACCTTGCGCGCCGAAGCGGAGCAGCACCTGCGCGAGCGCGCCGACCACCTGGCCAGCGTGCTGGCGCAAACCCTGGCGCGGCCGCTGTTCGACATCAACAGCACCGCCGTGGCCGGCGTGGTGGAGGCCATGCAGGCCAGCCCCGAAGTGCTGGACCTGCGTGTGCTGGGGCCGGGCGGCGAGGAGCTGGCCCGCCTGCACGCCGGGCGCGGGGTAGCGCTGGACGCCATCCACGTGCGGCGCGCCGTCGACTTCGAATACGGCAAGCGGAACTACCCGGTCGGCACGCTGGAGCTGGCGTTCTCGCGCCAGCAGGTGGACTTGCAGCTGCGGCGCCAGATCACGCATACGGTGGTGGCCAACCTGCTGCTGGCGCTGGCCATCGTGGGGTCCATCCTGCTGGTGGGGCGCAAGGTGATACGGCCCTTCGCCGACATCCAGAACGCGCTGGAAAAACTGACGGCGGGCGAGGCCGACATCAAGCTCTCCGGCATAGACCGCGCCGACCAGGTGGGCCGCCTGTCCAAGGCCGTGTACAGTTTCCGCGACACGCTGGCCCGGCTGGGCCAGGCCGAGCATGAGCTGCGCGAACTCAATAGCCACCTGGAGCTGAAGATCGCCGAGCGCACGGCCGAACTGACCCGGGCCGTGCAGCTGGCCAGCGACAGCCAGAAGCAGCTGGTGAAGGCCAACCAGGCGGCCGAGGCGGCCAATGTGGCCAAGTCCGAATTCCTGGCCAATATGAGCCACGAGATCCGCACGCCCATGAGCGCCATCATCGGCATGGCCTACCTGGCCCTGCGCACCGGGCTCACGCCCAAGCAGCACGACTACGTGAGCAAGATCCACCGCGCCGCCATGTCGCTGCTGGCCATCATCAACGACATCCTGGATTTCTCCAAGATCGAAGCGGGCCGGCTGGACGTGGAGCACGTGCCTTTCTTCCTGGACGACGTGCTGGCCAACGTGGCCAGCGTGACGAGCCAGCTGGCGGCGGACAAGCGGCTTGAGTACCTGTTCCACGTGCCGCCGTCCATACCGCGCCACCTGGTGGGCGATCCGCTGCGGCTGGAGCAGGTGCTGATCAACCTGGTCAACAACGCCGTCAAATTCACGCCCGCAGGCGAACTGGAAATGACCTGCATGCGGCGCGACGCGGTCCCGGGCGAGCATACCGCGCTGCTGCGTTTCTCGGTGCGCGACACCGGCATCGGCATGACGCCCGAGCAGATGGCCAAGCTGTTCCGGGCCTTCAGCCAGGCCAACGGCTCCACCACCCGCGAGTACGGCGGCACCGGCCTGGGGCTGTCGATCTCGCAGCAGCTGGTGCGGCTGATGGGCGGAGAGATCACCGTGGAAAGCGTGCCGGGGCAGGGCTCCATCTTCCGCTTCGACCTGGAATTCCCGCTGACCGCGCAGCCCGAATATCTCGAACACGCCGAAGTGGCGCCCGCCGCGCTCAATGGCGTGCGCCTGCTGCTGGTGGACGACAGCCCGGCGGCGCTGGAGATCCTGGCCGAGTCCATGCGCGCGCTGCCGCTGCGCACCGAGACAGCCGCCAGCGGCGCCGAGGCGCTGGCCTGCATCGCGGCGGCCGACAAGGCGGGCGACCCCTACCGGCTGGTGCTGAGCGACTGGCGGATGCCGGACATGGACGGCGTTGAATTGGCGCGCCGGGTGCAGCAGGATGCGGCGTTGAAGGAACGGCCCCGCATTGTGCTGGTGACGGCGTTCGGACGCGAGGAAGTGCAGCGCGAGGCCGAGCAGGCCGGCGTGGTGGGCTTCCTGTTCAAGCCTATCGGGCAGTCGGCGCTGGTGGACACGCTGGTGTCGCTGCTGTCGCCCGGCTTCACCCAGCGCGGCGCGGACCGCAGGTCGGAGCGCGACCGCCGCATGGGCGACCGGCGCCATGGGCAGGCTTCCGCCGCCGAAGCCCTGCCGGGCCAGCGCTATGCCGCGCGCGTGCTGCTGGTCGAGGACAACGCGGTGAACCAGCAGATCGGCGCGGAGCTGATGGCCACCCTGGGCATCTGCGTGGACATGGCCGGCAACGGCGAGCAGGCGCTGGAGATGCTGCGCGAGGCCGGGCCGGAAGGCTATGCCCTGGTGCTGATGGACCTGGAAATGCCGCTGCTGGACGGCCACGCCGCCACCCGGCGCCTGCGCGAGGACAAGGATTTCGACGCGCTGCCGGTGGTGGCGATGACGGCGCACGCGCTGCCCGACATCCGCGAGCGCTGCCTGGCCGAAGGCATGCAGGACTACATCACCAAGCCGATAGAGCCGGACCGGCTGTATGCCTTGCTGGCGCGCTGGCTGGGCATCGCCCGCCTGGCGCCGGCACAGCCGCCGGCGGCTGAAACAGCGCTGGCGCCCGGCGCGGCGGAGCGCTACCGTGCCGCCGGCAAGCCTTCCGCCGGCGCGCAGTTCGCCATCGTGCCGCCGGTGCTTGAAGGATTCGACACGGCGCTTGGCCTGCACCACGTTGCAGGCAATGCCGCGCTTTACCTGCAACTGCTGGACAGCTTCCGCCAGTCCCAGGCCGGAACGGTGGCCGAAGTGCAGGCGGCCCTTGAGCGCGGCGACAGGGACGAGGCGCGCCGCATCTCGCATACCCTGCGCGGCGTTGCTGGCAGCTTGGGCGCCACCGTGCTTGAACGCGAGGCCGCCGCGCTGGATGCCTTCCTGGCGCAGGACGAGTCCATGCAGGACGCCGCGCCCCAACTGGCCGCCATGGAGCAGGCCCTGACCGGCGCGCGCGCCGCGCTCGACCGCCACTTCCTTTCCGTCCCAACGGCGCAGCAGCGCTTCAGCCATGACGGCGGCCCAGGCAGTGGCCCAGACCCGGCGCTGGCCTTGGCCGACGCCGTCGCCGCGCTGCGCAAGCTGCAATCGCTGCTCGCCGAATTCAGCGGCGACAGCACCGACTGTTTCGACAGCGCGCGCCCCGCGCTGGCCACGCTGCTGTCGCAGTCCGCGATGGACCGCCTGGCCGCATACATGGCACACTATGACTTCGCCGCCGCCAGCCAATTGCTGGCCGCCGCCGCCAACCAACTGGATCCTGAATGAACGCCATATGAACGCCAAACAGACCGCCCGCCCAGTTATTCTGATTGTTGACGACACCCCGGACAACATCACGCTGCTTTCCAGTCTGCTGAAGGACAAATACACCACCAAGGTCGCCAAGGACGGCGCCACCGCGCTGCAGATCGTGGAGGCTTCCAAGGTCGACCTGATCCTGCTGGACGTGATGATGCCCGGCATGGACGGCTACGAAACCTGCCGCCGCCTCAAGCAGAATCCCGCCAGTGCGGACGTCCCGGTCCTGTTCCTGACCGCCAAAAGCCAGCCCGAGGACGAGGCGATGGGCCTGCGGGCCGGCGCGGCCGACTACCTGACCAAGCCTATCAGCCCGCCCATCCTGTTCGCGCGCGTGGCCACGCACCTGAAGCTGCGCGCCGCCAACCTGAGCCTGAAAGCTGAGAACGCCGCCCTGGAGAGCCTGGTGCAGGAGCGCACCGGCCAGCTCTCGCTGCTGCACGATGCAACGGTCATGGCCATGGCCACCATGGCGGAAACGCGCGACAGCGAGACGGGGGAGAAAACCGGCAACCACATCCGCCGCACGCAGAACTACGTGGCCGCGCTGGCGCGCAAGCTGCAAAGCCATCCGCGCTTCGCCGCCGACCTGACCGACGAGAACATCACGCTGCTGTACAAGTCCGTGCCGCTGCACGACATAGGCAAGGCCGGCATGCCGGAGGCGATCCTGCTCAAGCCGGGCAAGCTGGACCAGGAAGAATTTGAAATCATGAAGCTGCACGCCGTGCGCGGGCGCGACACGATACGCCAGGTGGAGGAGTATATCGGCGGCAGCAACGGCTTCCTGACTTATGCCCGCGAGATTGCGCATTCGCACCAGGAGAAGTGGGACGGTTCGGGCTATCCGGAAAAACTGGCGGGGGAGGCGATACCGTTGTCGGCGCGGCTGATGGCGGTGGCGGACGTGTACGACGCGCTGATTTCGCGGCGCCTTTACAAGCTGCCCTACAGCCATGCGGAGGCGGTCGAGATCATGCAGGACGGGCGCGGCAGCCACTTCGATCCGGACATATTGGACGCATTCCTCGCCATAGAGGCCAGTTTCGCCGACATTGCGGCGCAGTTCCGCGACGCGGAAAACGGCAAGAACGAGCACGCCGGCGAGAAATAGTATATATTGTTTATATTGTTGAATATTCTGGAGTTGAAATGACCAAAACTGTTAGCGCTGTCAAACCGGCGGAAACCACCCCGAAAACCGTGGCCGCTCCTGCCGCTCCTGCCGCTCCGGCGGCTGCAGCCAAGGCAGCTGCGCCTAAAGCCGCGGCAGCCAAGGCCAATGGCGCCAAGCCGGCCGCTGTGAAAGCCGTTGCCGCCAAGGCCGCACCGAAGGCCGCCGCCGCGAAAGCAGCAGTGCCGAAGCCAGCCGCCAAGCCGGCCGCGCCCAAGGCCGCCGCCAAGGCAGCAGCTCCGAAAGCCGCCGCCCCGAAAGCCGCCGCTCCGAAAGCCGCCGCCCCCAAGGCCGCCGCTCCTAAAGCATCCGCTGCCAAAGCCGCTGCTCCCAAGGCCGCCAAAGCCGCTGCTCCTAAAGCCGCCGCCAAGTCCGCCGAAGCGCCGGCCAAGGACAAAGCGCGCAAGGAAAAACTGGTGCGCGACAGCTTCACCATGCCGGAAACCGAATACGCCGTGCTGGGCCAGGTGAAAAAAGCCGCCCTGAAAGCCGGTTTCGAGATCAAGAAGAGCGAGCTGCTGCGCGTTGGTGTTGCCTTGATCAGCAAGGTCGACATGGCCACCCTGAAAGGCGTGCTGGCTTCCCTGCCGCAACTGAAAACCGGCCGCCCGAAAAAGGCCTGAGCCGTTGCATGTAACCAAAGTGACATAGCTTTGTCACAGTCTTGAAGTATTCCCCGGCTACGCTTGCTTCGTTCTCAACTCACAAGGACGAAGCATGCAACAGCCTATCTTACAGACGGAAATCCGCACTTCCTCCGCCAAGCTGTCGCTCAGCATGGCCAGCACGGCCGAGGAGCTGCGCGAGGTGCAGCGCCTGCGCTACAAGGTCTTCATCGAAACGATGGGCCTGACCGCGCTGGCCAGCGAAGACGGCCTGGACAGCGACGAGTTCGACGAACACTGCGACCACCTGATCGTGCGCGACACCAACACCCTGCGCGTGGTGGGCACCTACCGCCTGCTGAGCGCCGCGCGCGCCCACAAGCTGGGCCGCGTCTACTCCGAGAATGAATTCGACCTCAGCCGCCTGAACAACGTGCGCAGCCGCATCGTGGAAGCGGGCCGCGCCTGCATCCACCCGGACTACCGTGGCGGCAGCGTCATCATGCTGCTGTGGTCCGGCCTGGCCGAATACATGCGCCGCGAGCGCTGCGACTTCCTGGCCGGCTGCGCCAGCATCAGCCTGGCCGACGGCGGCCACAACGCGGTGGCGGTGTACACCTCGCTGGCGGCCAAGCATATGGCGCCGGTGGAATACCGCGTCACCCCGCACCTGCCTTTCCCGTACAGCAAGCTGGAAGCCGCGCAAAGCCCCCAGATACCACCGCTGCTCAAGGGCTATATGCGTTCGGGCGCATGGATCTGCGGCGAACCGGCCTGGGATCCTGATTTCGAAAGCGCCGACCTGTTCCTGCTGATGCCGCTCGCCAATCTGGACAGCCGCTACGCCCGCCACTACGGCGTGGAGGGCTGACAGTGGCTGAAGCAATCAGCCTGCGCTGCGCGGTGCTCAGCGTGAGCAGCGCGCACGGCGCGGCCAGGGACGGGGCAGGGGAGCTGCTGGCCGCGCGCGCGCAAGCGGCAGGGCACAGCGTGGTGCGCCGCGTCTGCGTGGGCGACGGCGTGGACGAAGTGCGCCGCATGCTCAGCGACTGCATCGCCGACCCCGAGATCCAGGTCGTGCTCAGCTCCGGCGGCAGCGGCTTCGCGCGGCGCAATGCCGTGCCGGAAGCGGCGGCCGGCCTGCTGGAGCAGGAAATACGCGGCTTTGGCGACTTGCTGCAGCACCTGGTCTACAGCGCCGTGGGCAGCACCATCGTGCAATCGCGCGCGCTGGCCGGCTACGCCAACGGCACGCTGGTGTTTTGCCTGCCGGGCGTGGTGGGCGCCTGCGCGCTCGCCTGGGACCGCATTATCAGCGCCCAGCTTGCCGTCCCGCTCCGGAAAAACAGCTTGCATCCGGCCTGAACACGGATTATATTGATTGTACTGATCGGTACATGTCGTACCGATCGGAACAATCATAGGAATCCATCATGTCCACTCGTCCTCCTCTGCCCCCGTTCACCCGCGAAACCGCCATAGAAAAGGTCCGCCTGGCCGAAAACGGCTGGAACACCCGCGACGCCGAGAAAGTCGCACTCGCCTATACCGAAGACAGCTGGTGGCGCAACCGGGGCGAATTCGTCCAGGGCCGCGCCGCCATCGTCGGCCTGCTCAAACGCAAATGGACGCGCGAGCTGGACTACCGCCTGGTGAAAGAATTGTGGGCGCACGACGGCGCCCGCATTGCGGTCCGCTTCGCCTACGAATACCATGACGACTCCGGCCAGTGGTTCCGCGCCTATGGCAACGAAAACTGGGAATTCGACGAGAACGGCCTGATGCACCACCGTCACGCCAGCATCAACGAAACGCCGATCAAGGAGTCGGAGCGCAAGCTGTTCTGGGACGCCAGCGGCCCGCGCCCGGCCGACCACCCAGGCTTGACGGAGCTGGGTTTCTAATAGCACAGGAATAGCAATGGCAAGAATGATCGCAGAGCGGGCCGACGTGGTGCCGCTGGTGGCGGAGGTGTTCCGCACCTTTGGTTTCGAGGGCGCCAGCCTGGCCCGCATTACCGAAGGTACGCGGCTGGGAAAGGGCAGTATCTATAACTTCTTCCCCGGCGGCAAAGAGGAAATGGCCGACGCCGTGCTGGGCGAAATCGACGCCTGGTTCCGCCTGCGCGTGTTCGAGCCCCTGCACGAAGGCGCCGACCCTGCGGCCGGCATCGCCAATATGTTCGACGAGGTGGAGTGCTACTTCCTGTCCGGCCGCAAGGTCTGCCTGGTGGGCGTGTTCGCGCTGGGCAACGAGCGCGACCGCTTTTCGGTCCGCGTGCGGGACTACTTCGCCGCGTGGATAGACGCGCTGGCCAGCGCGCTGGTGCGCACCGGCATGGACGGCGCGCAGGCGGCGGCGCTGTCGGAGGAGGCGGTGGGCGGCATCCAGGGTGCGCTGGTGCTGGCCCGCGCCCTCGACCGCCCGGAGGTGTTTGTGTCCGCGCTGCAGCGCATGCGCGCGCGGCTTAGCGCGCCAGCCTGAAGATGCTCACGGCCGCCGCCAGCTGCTCGGCCTGATCCTGCAGCGACGCGGCCGCGGCTGCGGCTTCCTCCACCAGCGCCGCGTTCTGCTGCGTCACGTCTTCCATCTGCGCGATGGCGCTGTGCACGTTCTCGATGCCGCCTTGCTGCTGCTCGCTGGCGGCGGCGATGTCGGCCATGATGCCGGTGACGCGGCGCACGCTGTCCACCACGTCCACCATGGTGCCGCCGGCCTGGCTCACCAGCTTGCTGCCGCTGGCCATTTTCTGCACCGAGTCGTCGATCAACTGCTTGATTTCGTGCGCGGCGGTGGCGCTGCGCTGCGCCAGGCTGCGCACCTCGCCCGCCACCACGGCAAAGCCTCGCCCCTGTTCGCCGGCGCGCGCCGCTTCCACGGCGGCGTTCAGCGCCAGGATATTGGTCTGGAAGGCGATGCCGTCGATGACGCCGATAATATCCACAATCCGGGCCGACGAGGCGTTGATGGCCGCCATGGTGTCCACCACCTGCGCCACCACCGCGCCGCCCTGTTCGGCGATGCTAGAGGCCGACTGCGCCAGCTGGTTGGCTTCGCGCGCGTTGCCGGCGTTGCTGCGCACATGGTCGGTCAGGGCCTGCATGGCCGCCGTGGTCTGGCCCAGCGAGGCGGTCTGCTGCTCGGTGCGCACCGACAGGTCCAGGTTGCCGGCGGAAATCTGCGCCGCGCCGGTGCCCAGCGTGTCCACCGCCGTCTTGATGCCGGAAACGGTGCGCGCCAGCCGCTCCTGCATGGCGTGCATGTCGGCCAGCAGGCTGCCGCTGTCGCCGGTGCGCAGGGCGATGGGCACATTGAGCTTGCCGGCGGCGATTTCCTTGCACACGCTGGCGGCGTAGTCCGGCTCGCCGCCAAGGCGCTTGAGCAGGCCGCGCAAGATCACCACCGCCACCGCCACGGCCGCGCCCAGCGACAGCAGGAACAGTGCCAGCAGCCCGGCATGGGCCGAGGCAATGCTGGTGCGGGCGGCCACCTCGTCGTCTTCGGTGCGCTTGACGGCGAGCTGCACCACCTCGTCGACCGCCTTGCGGTGCAGCTCGTACTGCGCGCCCATGCGCGCCAGTACGGCAGTGGCGGCATCGCGGTCGCCGCTGCGCAGGGCGGGCAGGTAGCTGTCGAAGGCCAGCGCGTAAAAGGCCAGTGCCGGCTCGTGCGCGCGGCGCAGCAGGATGTCGCCCAGCGTGGCGTCCAGGCCGGCTTGCTGCCAATAGGTGTGGCGGGTGTCGTAGTCCTTCTTCAGCGCCTGCAGGCGCGTGGCCAGCGCCTGCTGGCCGGCGCCGTCGGCGGCACGGTCCAGCTGTAGCGCTACCAGATAGGATTCAATAATGTATTCGGGCGGCGGCAGCACGTCCGCCACCAGATCCTTATTCTGGACAATATTCTGATACAGCGGCCCGTTCACCTTGAGTTGGCTGAGCGTGTGGAAGGACCAGTAGCCATAGGCGGCGAAGCCGAACACGAAAATGCCGAGGAGGAGGGCGAAACGGTGGGAGAGCTTGAAGCGAGGGGATTGCATGCCTGGTATATGCTGAAGAGAAACCGTCAGTATATGCCGAAAGTGAATTAGCTTATGCGAAATTTGACGATTGCAGTCAGTCCAGGCGCGTGGCTAGAAGTGCGCTCCATAGGGATCGGGCCGCTGCCCGGCGCCGCTTGCGGGCGTGCGCAGGTATTGCTTCCATTCGCCCGGCGCGAGGGTGGTGTCGATGGCCTTGTCGAAGGCATCCTGGAGGCAGAAATCCATCGCCGCTTCCACGCCGTGCTTGTGGCGGACGAATGAGCCGACCTGGTCTTCGTCGAAAGAGCGCTCCAGATAGGGGAAATGGATGTCCAGCGTGGTGGATCCAGGCTGCGCCAGTTCCTTGTAGACGCGGCCGAACAAGCGATCCACCCGTCCGACGCGCTGTTCATTGTCGCCCGGCGTCCACGCAATGCCGTAGTGGTGCACCTGGCGGCATTGCAGATGCAGGTTCACGCCTTCCTGGAACACGGACGTGGCCACCAGCACGTTGGGGAAGAAGGGGCTGTTGAAGCCGATAATGAGACGATCGCGGTCGCCCGAGGCGCCGCTGGCGTACCAGGCCGGGTTGTGCATTTGCGTGAGCACGGTCCATTTTTTCTTGTAGTCGGCAGGCTTGTAGCCGGCGATCTTTTTGCACAGCGTCTCAAAGCTGGGCAGCGCTTCGCGGAAATACGCCAGCATGAGTGAACCGGGCATGCGGAGCTTGGCGTACTCCACGAACATGCGGTAGCGCTCGGGCGCGCTGGCGTGGTCATAGCTGCGTGTTTTTTCCTTCCCCTGATTCTTCCACTGTTCGAGCCGGAAAGCGGTGAACCAGCAGTACAGCTCCACCATGACCGGGCTCGCCTGCAGGAAGCCTTCGCGCAGGTAGTTGGCAAAGTTTTCCGCCACGCCAATGCGGCATCGCCAGCCGTCGAGTATCTCGCGCTCGCTGTCGGTCAGTAGCGGGTGGATCAGGCCCCAGGCCGTTTCCAGCTCCTGCGTTGTCGGGGTGATCTGCGCCGGTACATAGTGCTCGGGCGGCTGCGGTTCACCGGCTAGCTTGTGGCGGTGCAGGCGTGTATCCCGCGCGGCGGTGGCATACAGGCTTTTGTGGCCGTCGATGCTGTCGTAGCAGGCGCTGTAGCCCGCGCTGCGGTAGTCGGCCGCCGGTTCCAGGAATAGCGAGAAGACCGATTCCGGCTTGCGGAAGCGCAGCCGCACGTTGGCGCAGTCGGTGCGCTCGCTGCCGCCTTCTTTGCCGCCGTCCTGGCCGTCCTCCTTGCCGGCGTTGCGCTTGACCACAAACAGGTTGGCGACCACGGAGCCCAGCCTGTCGTCGTGCGGCGCGGCAGGCTGCTCCCCGCCGGCATCGTCCAGCGCGGGCGGCGCTTCCAGCTGTTCGCCGCGTTTGCTGTATCGCTCGGTGACTTCCCTGGTCAGCGCCGCGAAGCCGGAACGGCTCCAGTTGCTGGCCTTCCAATTCTGCGCAACGGGGTCGTTCGCTTTCAAGCCCCATGCTTGCAGCAGTAGCGGAATGTACAGTTCATCATAGGCGCGGTTCACGCGCTGCGTCAGCTCCCGCACCGAGGGGATGCGGCGCACAAATACCAGGTGCTTGTTGTGGTGCAGGGGCACATCCGAATCCCGCAAGGCGCGCGGCACCAGCTTGGCGATCGTGGCGTCGTACTTGGGGTGGTCCGGCAGGCGGCCGAACAGGCCGTGGAACTCGGCCGACATGGCACTGAGCAGTTCGGAGTCGGGCGCTTTATGGAAGTCCTTGCTGCTGGTGTCGCCGCCGGCGGCCTGCGCCTCGGGCAGGGTGGCCGCCCCCAGCGATTCGAAGCCTTCCAGATAGCCGTACAGTATCTTCCGGCCCATTTTCTTGCCCAGGCGTTTCTGGTAGAAGGCGAAGAACAGCTCGGACAGGGAGTTGGCGCCGAAGCTGGCCGGCACCGCCAGTTCGCGCCGGTAGCTGTGCTTGGTGACGTAGTTGTTGTCCTGCGTTGGCATCAGGCGCAGGCGGCGCAGGGCGTAGCGCCGCAACAGTTCGGGAGCGGGCTGTGGTGCGATATCCTTGAAGAAGCCAAGAATGTTGCGCACGTCCTGCATGCCCTTGTGGCTGGGCGTGGCGGTCAGCAGCAATGCCTTGCGCGCCAGCGGCGCGGCGGCCTTGCCGAAGAACCCTTCGCCTGCGGCCACGCGCTGCGAGCCGCCGTGGATGTTGCGGAAGTAGTGCGCTTCGTCGATCACCAGCAGGTCGAAGCCGCCGGGCAGCGCTGCGTGGATGTCGAGGCGCATGCCGTCCGCGATGCGCTTGGCCCTGACAGCCGGATCCTCGCTGTTCCCTGCGCCTGCATCGCCGCCTTCCACATTGCCGTCACCCAGCATGCTGAGCGAGTGGGTAGTGACCAGGAAGAAGCGCTTGTCCGGATCGCGCACCTGTTCGCACAGGGCGGCGAGATTGCCGCAGATGGTGGCGGCGCCGGCAGCGGCCGTGTCGGCCGGAACCGGCGGCCGGCAATGTTCCTGCAGGAACTGCTGGTGCTCGTTTTGCCAGTGCCTGCAGATGCTTTTGTTGGGCGCCATGACCAGCACGCGCGCTTCCGGCTTGGCCTGCCATAGCAGATGCATGACGCCCAGCGCCTGGAAGGTCTTGCCCATACCTACTTCGTCGGCCAGCAGCGCCAGGCCTTCGCGCTCGAGCAGCCGGCACAGATAGGCCACGCCCTCGGCCTGCTTGTTCGCCATCGATACGTGGCCGGGCTGGTACTGCCACGCTGGCGTCGCCAGCTCGAAATTCATTTCTTGGCTGATTTGCTCAGGGCGCAGGGTGCTCCAGTCACGCATAGCTGCATTCTTTCCGTATCAGTTCCATGTAGCGGGCGGCATTGCCGTCGGGCGCGGCGCTGGCCAGGCGCAGGCGGTCCAGGTCCAGCGGCAGGCCCGCCCCCAGCGCGGCGGCTTTTTTCTGCGCGGCGAGCAGCAGCGTGTTGAATTCCTGGACCAGGAACCAGTGGTAGATCGCGTTGCCGCCCTCGGGATGCTGCTGGATTTTCTCGTGCAGCTCCTTCACGCAGCCGGGCCGCGCCAGCACGCAGATGTGCAGGCTCACGGCGCTATCGCACTTGGCGATCAGGCTGCGGAACTGGTCGAAGGCGTTGAACAGGCGGAAGTAGCTGGACAGCGCAGCGTTGGACGGCGGCTCCAGATCGGCTGCGTCGGCGGCGTCCAGGTCCAGCGTGGCGGTCCCGCGCAGTTCGGTGGCAGGGCAGCTGGCCGAGTCGAAGCCCAGCACCAGCGCCTCGAGCAGGTCGTCGAGCGATGCGAAGCGCTCGCCGCGGCGCAGCTGCGCATGCTGTTCATTCACGATGCCGCGCGCCACCGTGCCGCCATTCAGCTCCACGGTGTAGTAGCGGTTGGTGAGGATGCGCTGCGGCTCCGCTACCGGGTAGTGCGCTTGCGCCGGCATGCCGGGCTGCAGCGGGATGCCGGGCAGATCGGGCAGGTGCAGCACGTAGTCCGGTGCGCTGCAGTCATCCGGCCAGTCCAGCCGGACGCTGTAGTTCAGCGTGCGCCAGTCGAAGGAGACGGCCAGGTCGAACGGCGGCAGGGGCGGCAACTGCAGCTCGTCTTCGAGCAGCTGCGCCGGGCTGCAGAAGTGGCCTTCATCCACGGGGATGGCGTCGCCCAGCGCGCTCTTGAAATCGGGCGGGTCCGGCAGCAGCATGCCGGCTTCGATATTGTTGTCCCGGCCTTGCAGCTGGGCGCCCGGCATGGAGCAGTTCCAGGAGCCGATGGCGATCGCGTGCGGCGTGAGCCACACCTTGGCGTGGCTCATCTTGATGCGCTCGTCCCGGCGTACCTGGCGGCTGCCCGCGTGGAAGGCCAGCCGGCCCTCCTGCAATTGCTCGGCCAGCCCACCGCTCCAGCGGGTGCGGATCTGGCCGGTCTCGTTCCGGTCTGCCACCACGCTGACTGGCATTCCGGGATGGCCCGCTTGCCGGCGCACCGCGTCCAGCATGTGCGCCAGGTCGTCGGAAAAGTAGGGCGACCATACGCCCAGCCCTTCCATGGGTGTGCCCGGCGGCTGGTGCGCCGCCAGTTGCGGCAGCAGTCCGGCCGGCTGGAAGCTGTGGCAGAACGACCAGCCGGCGTCATCGCCCCACAGCCTGGCGCCAAGCGCCGTCTCCGGCTGGCCCGCAGCCGTCAGCAGCGGTGCGAAGAAGGCCTGCACCTGCGCCGCTTGCGCCGCGCTGCTGATCTTGCGGAAGACAAACACTTCCTGGTTGTTGGCCCAGCCGCCCACGGACAGGTTGGCGCTGCCGCAGCCGAGAATGGCGCCCTCGGCGCCTTCAATATAGATGACCTTGGGATGGAACAGGCTGGCCGTTCCGAAGCCCAGCCGCAGCGGTGACACGGCGCTCACGGGTAGCGACGTGCGCTTGCGCTCCACGCTGTTGAACAGCATGCGGCGGTCGGCGAATACGCGCAGGTCGAGCGGGGGCGGGGCGGCGTCGCCGTCCGTTTCGGCATTGTCGGCGGCTGCCTGCCGCAGCGCCAGCTCCTGCTGCATCTGCTCGAATTCCATCGCGGAGCGCGGCGTCTCCATGCCGAGGATGGCGGGCAGCAGATGAGTCTCGACCAGTTCGATGCCCATGTTGAAGGTGGTGAGGAAGACGCGGCGCGGCGGCCCGGTCTTGTCCAGCTGGCGCTGGAATTCGTCCAGCAGCTTCATGCGGCGCCTCCACGCAGGCCTTGGGCGAACTGCTTGAATTCGCCGATGTAGTAGCCGTGTATCCAGGCGCCGGGAGGGCGTTTCTCCGCAGCGGGCGGTTTGCTGGTGCGGACCGATACCGCATAAGCCCCGGCTGCGTTGACGTTCAGCCAGGCGCCCTGGCCGCGCTGCTGCATGATGCCGCCATGGTAGCGCAGCAGGTGGGCCAGTTGCGTTTCCAGGTCCGGACAGGCGGCAATCTCCAGCAGTTTCCTCAGGCGGCGCTGCGCGGTGCCCGGCAAGGACGGCATCAGCTGCGGCGAGGCTTGCAGCGCGGCGGCCTGAGCGGGCAGGGTGCCGCTGTTGCGCCCGTAGCGGGTCCAGTCCTCTTCGATCTGCGCCATGCTGCTGTGCGGCCGCCGCAGCGCCAGCTGGAACAGCAAGTCCAGGTCCGCAATGAAGGGTTCCACCTGTTCTATGTGGCGGATGGGCAGCAGCGCCGCCTCCAGTTCGGCGCTGCCGGGCGCGGCCGGAGAGGCCTGCTCCATCGCCGCGCGCGCCTGGGCCAGTACTGTGCGCGGCGGTTGCGGCGGAGACGGAGCCGTGCCGGCCCTTTCCGCCCCGTCCAGCTGCGCCAGGACCGCACCGGCGATGCCCCCGCTCAGGCCGGTTGCTTCCAGCCAGAAGCTGCGCGCGTAGCTGCCTACGTGGGCCGGCGTGCGGAACGCGCCTATATAGGCGAGCTTGAGTTCGGGGTCCACGCTGTCCAGCGGCATGGACAGCTGCGGTCCATGCTGCAGAAACTGGAGGAAGTGCGCCAGCAGTTTGCTTTTCAAGCGCGACAGTTCCGGCACCCTGCGGATCAGGGCGTCGGCAGCCGGCCATAGGCCGGCGGGCTGTTTGGGCAGCTGGTAGCGGTAGGCACGGTCGAAGAAGCGCATTTCTATCATGGGCGTCTTGTAGCGGCCGCTTACTCCGAGCAGCAGCTGGCGGCGCAGGATCTGGTGCGCCTGGCTGTGGCCGAATCCCAGCGCCGCCCCGCCTGCTTCGCGCAGCTTGCGGCGTGCCTTGGAGATGCCCAGCACGCCGCTGGCCTGGGCGGCGGAGCCGTGCTGCGCCATGGCGTAGGTGAACAGGTTTTCGAAATGGATCAGGCAGCTGTTCTTGAAGGCCAGGCTGTCCATGCTGTTGGGCAAATCCAGCGCGGCATAGTGCTGCACGATGGCGGCGTCATCCGCCAGCGCGCGCACCATATGGTGGTGAAACAGGTTCAGCGTGTAGCTGCGCACGTCATAGGAAATGGAGCTGATGCGGTTGCTGAAGATGCGCTGGCCCAGCGAAGCCCAGATGACGGTCAGTCCCAGTGGATCTGTGTTGCTGTCGCCGCTGATGGCGTCGTTGTACTCGGTGAAAAAGTCGCGGATTTCCAATGGCGCATTCCTGATACTGGACATGCAACATTCTATACGGAAACAGGTGGCAGCTTGGAGGGGGGATTGCAGGGAGGGTAACAGCGGGGGCTAGGCTGTAGATTGGCGCCGGTGACCGCGATGCCGGCGCCTGGCATTGCACGACCAGAATTCGGTCAATGCATCGAGGCAGTCGATAGATCTTTAAGTTCGCGTATGCTCAGTTCGGATTTTTCGTGCATACGCAGCAAAATGGTAGCTCCGACAGCTAGTTTTCGGTGGCGGATTTTGCTGATGATAGGAGGTTGTACCTCCAGTACGCGGCAGAGTTCAGCATCATTTTTAAGGTGCATCTTCTCAATCAGCGTATCGAGCAGCTTGTTGGGCACAAAGCTGGAGGGTTCCAACGCCCTTGCTCGATTCATTGCCTCGATCAGTTCCAGTTTCTTTTGCCGCACGCTCATTTTTTCCTCCTTAGTTAGAAAACGTGGATAGATTGGCGTCTCCTGGCTTGTGTTCTACCGCCCAAACGGCGTAAACAGGCGGATCACTCAACTATTAATAACCAAGCAAGTTGTATGTATGATACTGCAACGGTAGATTATTGGTAGGTCTAGGACAAAAAATATTCTTATTTATTGAGCAAAGCGGTTGACGGATGTTGTTTCTTGTAGTCCCGAGCTGGTCAGTACGAGCGTGCGGTCCGCCATCGCGGCGGCGGCGTGGGAATGGGTCACCATAATGGTGCAAGCGCCGCTGGATTTTATTTCGTTGCGCAGCAGCAAAAGTATGCCGTGCGCGGTCTCCGGGTCGAGGTTGCCGGTGGGTTCGTCCGCCAGCACCAGGGCCGGCTGGTGCACCAGTGCGCGGGCGATGGCCACGCGCTGGAGCTGGCCGCCGGACAGCTGGTGCGGATAGTCGCCGCCGCGCCCCTGCAGGCCGACCGCCTCCAGCATGTCCAGCGCGCGCTGCTGCGGCAGGCCGTTCAGCAGCAGCGGCAGGGCCACGTTTTGCAGCAGGGTCAGGTGCGGCAGCACGTGGAAGGCCTGGAAAACAAAGCCCATCTTTTGGCGCCGCAAGCGGGTGGCGGCGTCGTCGTCCAGCGCGGACATGGCCACGCCGTCCAGCACGATGGGAGGTCCGGACGCCGGGGCCATATCCGGCTGGTCCAGGCCCGCGACCAGGTTCAGCAGGGTGGATTTGCCCACGCCCGATTCGCCCATGATGGCGACAAATTCGCCGGCGCGGAAAAGCCAGCTCAGCTCGCTCAGCACCGGCCGGCCGGCGTAGGTCTTGGACAGCTTGTTCAGGGCGAGCATAGGCAATCAGCGGGTGAGGGCGCGGCGGGTGGCGAAGCTGGCCGCATCCACCAGCGCCACCAGCAGCAGCATGGCGATGATGACGGTGGCTGCGGCTTGCATCTGGAATAGCGATAAATGGTATTTCAGCATCTGCCCCAGCCCGCCAGCGCCCACCACGCCGAGAATGGCGGCGGCGCGGATATTGTTCTCCCACCGGTACAAGGTGTAGGACAGCATTTGCGGCAGCGTTTGCGGCAAGGTGGCGTAGAGGAAGGCCGCCATGGGCGAGACGCCGTTGATGCGCAGGCTTTGCTCCGGCAGCGGCGCGGCGTTTTCCAGCGCGTCGGCAAACAGCCGTCCCAGCACGCCGGCGGTGTGCACGGCCAGCGCCATGGTGCCGGCGAACGGCCCCAGTCCGGCAGCGATCATCAGGATGGACGCCCACACCAGCTCCGGCACCGAGCGCAGCACGTTCAGCACGGCGCGCACGGCGGCGCGCGCTGGGCGGCCGAAGCGGCCCGCGCCGGGCAGTGCCAGCAGCAGGCCGCCCGCCACCGCCAGCAGGGTGCCGAGGGCGGACATGGCCAGCGTTTCCAGCGTGGCGTTGGCGGTCTTGACCAGGAAGGGCACGGCAAGTTCCGGGGGCGCGAAGCCGGCCAGGAATTCACTGCTGCTGCGCACCGCGTCGGCGCTCAGCAGGGCCGACCAGTTGAGCGGCAACGTGGCGAAACTGGCCGCCACCAGCATGGCCAGGGCCAGCGCCATGAGCCAGGCGGACCAGGAGCGAGCGGGGGGCGGCGGCATCCCGGCCGGCGCCTCTTTCAATGCAGTCTGCGTCATCCGAGGCGCCTCCGCAGGTATTTCGACACCAGGTCGGCGGCGGCAACCAGCAGCACGAACACCAGCAGCATGGACGACACTTCGCCGCCGCTCATGGCCTTCATGGATTCGTCCATGCGCTGGCCCAGCCCGCCCGCGCCGACAAAGCCCATCACCACCGAGCCGCGTATCGCGCACTCCCAGCGGTACACGGTATAGGACACCAGCTCGGACGCCGCCTCCGGCAGCGCGCCGTACAGCAGCGCCGCCAGCCTGCCGCTGCCGTTGGCCAGCAGCGTGTCGGCCGCGTGGGCGTCGGACGATTCCAGGATCTCGGCGTAGACCTTGCCCAGCATGCCGCAGTAGGTCAGGGCGATGGCCAGCACGCCGGCCGTCGGCCCCAGGCCGACGATGCGCACGAACAGCAGCGCCCACACCAGTTCGGGCACGCTGCGCAGCAAGATCAGCAGCCAGCGCACGGCCTGGCGCAGCAGGCGCGAAGGCAGCGCCATGCGGCCGCTGCCCAGGCGCGAGATCGACAGGCGCTCGGTCACCAGCAGCGTGGCGGGGATGGCGCCCAGCAGCGCGAGCGTGAGCCCGGCGGTGGCGATGGCGATGGTGAGCCAGGTCTCGCGCAGCAGCATGGACAGGAATTCCGCGTCGTGCGCCGGCGGCACGAAGCCGGCCAGGAAGCGGCCGGTGGCAGTCAGGCTTTGCCAGTCCAGCAGTTCGAAGGGCTTGAATTCGCTGGCCACCACCATGGGCCAGAGCACAATGAGAGCAAGCACGGCGAACGTCATCCGGCCGCGCCAGGCGGGGTCGGGGTGGCGGTCGGCCGGGCTGGTATAAGGGACTGCGGGGAGATTGCGCATACGGTGTTTCAGAGGCAGGCGCCGATGGCCAGTTTTTCCGCCGACTCGTGCAGCGAGGGCGCATTGGCCGGCGGCTGCTCGCCCAGGTACAGTTCGGCGATCATGGCCTCGGTGACCTGCTCGCGCGGCAGGTCGAAGGCGATGCTGCCCTGTTTCAGCGCCACGATGCGGGGGAAGTTGGCCAGCGCCAGTTCCACCTGGTGCAGGCTGCACACCAGCGCGGCGTTGCGTTCGCGGGCTTCCTGCTGCAGCGTGGACAGCGTCAATTGCGACAGCGCGGGGTCGAGCGCGGACAGCGGCTCGTCCACCAGCAGCGCCTGCGCGTCCGACAGCATCAGGCGCGCCAGGCCGCAGCGCTGGCGCTCGCCGCCGGACAGGCGGTCCACACGGCTATACAGCTTGTCGCCCAGGTTGAAGCGGGCCAGCGCGCGGTAGGCCGCTTCCGGCTCCACCGGCTTGACCAGCGAACGCAGGGCGCGCCACAAGCTCCAGTGCGGCAGGCGCGCGGCCAGCACCGCCGTCACCACGCGCTGGCGCGGCGGCAGCGGCGGCGTCTGCGGTGCCAGGAACAGGCGCGCGCGCAAACGGTGGCGGGCCGCGTTGTCCAGCGCCCACGGGTCGGCGCCGAAGGCCGTGTAGCGGCCGCCGTCGTCCGATTGCGGCTGGTGGTTGCAGGCCAGCGTGGCCAGCAGCGTGGTCTTGCCGGCCCCGGAAGGGCCGATCAGCGCAAGCTGCTCGCCCGGCGCAATGGCCAGGTCGATGGCGTGCAGCGCGGGCGCGCTGGCGGCGCCGGCATGGCGCACCGTCAGGCGCTCGAGCAGGTACAAAGGAGCGGACATGGATCGAATCTTATTTCTTCAGCAGGCCCGCGTTGACGGCGGCCGCTTCGATGGCGGTGTAGTTCTCGGCCTTGGTCGGAATGAACTTGGAGGCGCGCTGCAGGTCCAGGATGGCTTTGTCTTCCGGCTTGGATGCGTCCAGCGCCAGGAAGGCGTCGGTGATCTTCTTCTTCAGTTCCGGGTTCATGTCGGCGCGCACGGTCCAGTTGTAGTCATAGTAGCCGGGGGTAGTGTAGAACACGCGCACGGCGGCCGGGTCGACCTTTTTCTCGGCCACCAGCTTTTCCCATACCGAGATGTTCAGCGCGCCCGCGTCCACCTTGCCGCCGGCAACGGCCGCCACGGTGGCGTCGTGCGCGCCGGAGAAGGCGATGCGTTTCAGGTCGGTGTCCGGATTGATCTTCGCGGCCAGCAGGAAGGAGCGCGGCATCAGGTGGCCGGAGGTGGACGACTCCGAGCCGAAGCTCAGGGTCTTGCCCTTCAGGTCATCGAGCTTGTTGATGGTTTTGCTGGTGGTGACGAACACCGAGCGGAATTTCTCGTCCTCGGCGCGCTGCACCAGCGGCACCACCTGGCCCTTGCTGCGGTCCTTGGCTTGCACGAAAGTGAAGCCGCCGAACCACACCATGTCCAGCTTGTGGTTGATCAGGCCTTCCACCGAGGCGGCGTAGTCGGTCACCGGGGTGAACTCGACCTTCATGTTCAGTTTCTTCTCCAGGTACTCGCCCAGCGGCTTGAACTTGCGCTGCAGTTCGGTCGGCGCTTCGTCCGGAATGGCGGACACGCGCAGCACTTGCTGGGCCGGCGCCTGGGCGGCGGCGAACAGCAGGCTGGCGGCCATCAGGGATTTGACGAGGGTCAATGGAGAGCATTTCATGGAAGTTCCTTTTTGTAGTTGTTAAGCAGCCAATGTTAAGCGGCTAACGCAAGAATGCACGGCTTGGGCGCGGCGACACTGAAAATATGATATTCAGCTATGATAGCAAAACTGTCATCGGCAGCAGGCTCGGTGATGGCCCATCAACTTGACTGAGCACACTATGCCTATGTCCCGTACTGCGGCGATCCGCGTGATTTCGCCTGATATTCCCAGCCTGTCGTCCAGCGTTCCGCAGGGCAGTCCAGCCACCATCGCCGAGATCAGCACGGGCTTGCTGGCGGAGCGGGCTTACACTTCGCCCAAATATTTATATGACAGCCTGGGCTCCAAGCTGTTCGAAGCGATATGCGAGCTGCCCGAATACTATCCCACGCGCACCGAAGCGTCCATCTTTGAGCGTTACGGCAGCGAAATCGCGCAGGCGGTGGGGCTGGGTTCCACATTGATCGACCTGGGCGCGGGCAATTGCGCCAAGGCGGCCGGCCTGTTCCCGCTGCTGCACCCGGCGCAGTACGTGCCCATCGATATTTCGCGCGACTTCCTGAACGAGGCGGTGAGCCGGCTGCAGCAGCGCTTCCCGCATATTGAAATGACGGCGCTGGGGCTGGATTTCTCGCGCAGCTTCCATTTGCCGGCCAGCGTGCGGCCCGAGCGGCGCGTGTTCTTCTACCCCGGCTCGTCGATAGGCAATTTCGCGCCGCACGAGGCGATCGCCTTCCTGCGCCGCATGCGCGCCAACGAGCAGGGCGACGGCGGCCTGCTGATCGGCGTGGACCTGGTCAAGGACGGCGCCGTGCTGGACGCGGCCTATGACGACGCGATCGGCGTCACCTCGTCCTTCAACCTGAACATGCTGCGCCACCTGAACCACCTGACAGGCGCGGATTTCGACGTCACGCAGTGGCAGCACCGCGCCTTCTTCAACGCCGAGGAAAGCCGGGTGGAAATGCACCTGGAAGCGCGCGAGGCGCTGTCGGTGAGCTGGCCGGCCGGGGGGCGCCAGCGCTACGAGCGCCACTTTGCGCGCGGCGAGCGCATACACACGGAAGACAGCTACAAATACACGCGGCGCGGTTTTATCGACCTGCTGCAGGAAGCCGGTTTCGCCGCCACGCATACCTGGACCGACGACGCGGAATGGTACGCCGTGGTGCATGCCAGAGCGATCGGTGAATAAAGTGACTATCAAGATGAATAAGCCATGCAAATGAGCGGCCCCGCGCACTGGATAGCGCGCTACAACTCGGTACGCGAACGCTCGCTGGCGCTGGCCGAGCCCTTGTCGGACGAGGACTGCTGCGCCCAGTCCATGCCGGATGCGAGCCCCATCAAATGGCACCTGGCGCATACTACCTGGTTCTTCGAGACCTTTATCCTGGAGCGCATGGAGGCGGACTTCGAGCCCTTCCATCCCGCGTTCCGGGTGCTGTTCAATTCCTATTACAACGGCATCGGCGAAAAGCATCCGCGTCCGCAGCGCGGCCTGCTCACGCGGCCGTCGCTGGCCGAGGTGAAGGCCTTCCGCGCGAATGTGGATGCACGCATGGCGCGCCTGTTCGGCCTCGCGCTGGATGCGGCGCAGCGCGCGCAGCTGGAGATGCTGGCCACGCTGGGCCTGGAGCACGAGCAGCAGCACCAGGAACTGATGCTGACGGATGTGAAGCATTTGCTGGCGCAGAATCCCTTGCAGCCGGCCTATGCGCAGCAGGCCGGGGCGCGCAGCGAGGCCGGCGCGATGGAGTGGGTGGCGTTTGACGGCGGGCTGGCCGATATCGGTTACGGCGGCGACGGCTTCTGCTTTGACAACGAGCTGCCGCGCCACCGCCAGTATGTGACGCCGTTCGCGCTGGCTTCGCGGCTGGTGAGCAATGGCGAGTACCTGGCTTTTATCGAGGCGGACGGCTATGAGACCGCGTCGCTGTGGCTGGCCGAGGGCTGGGACTGGGTGTGCACGCAGGGTTTGCGCATGCCGATGTACTGGCGGCGCGGCGAGGACGGGCAGTGGCTGGAGTTCACGCTGGCGGGTTTGCAGGCGTTGGACCTCGATGCGCCGGCCATGCATTTGTCGCTGTTCGAGGCGGACGCTTATGCCCATTGGCGCGGCGCGCGCTTGCCGACGGAGGGGGAGTGGGAGTTCGCTGCGCAGCAGGACGCACAGGAGCGGGGTGGGTTAAGGCAGATGTTTGGACACTGCTGGCAATGGACCAGCAGCAGCTATGCGCCTTATCCGGGCTATGAGACGGCGCCGGGCGCGCTGGGCGAGTACAACGGCAAGTTCATGCTGAACCAGTATGTGCTGCGCGGCTCGTCGTGCGCCACGCCGGCCGGGCATGCGCGCGCCAGCTACCGCAACTTTTTCCCGGCCGGTGCGCGCTGGCAGTTCACCGGCATCCGCCTGGCGCGCAAGTAGCGGCTTGGCCGTGCTGCCGGCGGCTCTTGGCGGGTTACGCGGTTTCCGCTAACCCGCCCTACGCGGTTGCGAGGTTGCGAGGTTGCGACGTCCTGCGGCTGGACGGCTTATGCCGCAAGGCGGCGCGGGGCGGGGCGGTGGCGCGCCTGGGCCGGGCCTTCCGCCAGGCGGAACTGGCTGACCACGTCTTTCAGCGCGCCGGCCTGGTCCTGCATGGCGGCTGCAGCGGCGGCGGCTTCTTCCACCAGCGCGGCGTTCTGCTGCGTGGTCTGGTCCATTTGCGAGATGGCGACGTTGATCTGCTCGATGCCGTCGGTCTGCTCGTTGTTGGCGAGCGTGATTTCACCCACGATGTCGCTCACGCGCTGGACGCTGGCCACCACTTCGTCCATGGTGCTGCCGGCCTGCTCCACCAGCTTGGCGCCCACATCGACTTTCTCGACCGAATCGGCGATCAGCTCCTTGATTTCCTTGGCGGCGCTGGCCGAGCGCTGCGCCAGGTTGCGCACTTCGGACGCCACCACGGCGAAGCCGCGCCCCTGTTCACCCGCGCGCGCCGCTTCGACCGCCGCGTTCAGCGCCAGGATATTGGTCTGGAAGGCGATGCCGTCGATGACGGCGATAATGTCCACGATCTTGCGCGAGGAGGCGTTGATCGAGCCCATGGTGTCGACCACTTGCGACACGACGCTGCCGCCGCGCTGCGCCACGGCCGACGCGCTGCGCGCCAGTTCGTTGGCCTGGCGCGCGTTGTCGCTGTTGTTGCGCACGGTGGTGGTGAGTTCTATCATCGAGGAGGCGGTCTGTTCCAGGGCGCTGGCCTGCGCTTCGGTGCGCGAGGACAAATCCATATTGCCGCTGGCGATCTGGCTGGAGGCGCTGGCGATGGCGCCGGTGCCGTTGCGCACCTCGCCGACGATGCGCGCCAGGCTGCTGTTCATTTCACCCAGCGCCCCCAGCAGCTGGCCGGCTTCGCAGCGCGTGTCGGCCTTGATCTGGCTGGTCAGGTCGCCCGCCGCCACGGCGCGCGCCACTTGCAGCGCATGGCCGATAGGGGCGGTGATGGAGCGCGTTACGCGCCAGGCGAAGGCCACGCCCAGCAGCAGCGCCAGCGCGCCCAGGCCTGCCATCATGCGCCCCGCCATGCTGATATTGTCTTTCACCAGGCCGCTGTGCTCGACGACGATGCCGCGCTGCAGATCGTTGAGCTGTTTGACGCTGTTTTGCAGACTGCCCAGCGCGGGCAGGGTGTCGCTGCGCATGAACTGGGCGGCCTCGTCGCGCTGGCCGTCGGCGAGCATTTTTGCCACCTTGCTGAAGGACTGCACGTATTGCGCGCGCTGGGTCTTGATGGCCGCCAGCAGCGTCTTGCCTTCGTCGCGGAAGACCAGTTTGTCCAGCACTTCCAGTTCGGCGGAGATGATTTTCTTGTTGCCGTCGATCTGCTCCAGGATGCGCGCTTCGGCCGCCTTGTCGGTGGCGATGAACATTTCCAGCACCAGCGCCGAGTTGGCGCGCGTGGTGGCGGCGATGATGGCGGCGGCGTCGGCCTTGCGCCAGTCCTGGTCCACCATGGTGGCGTTCAGGTCGCCTATCTGCGCCAGCCGCTGCAGACCGATGCCGATCAGCACCGCCATCAGCAGCAGTACCATGCCAAATCCCAGTCCAAGCCGGGCGCCGATGTTCAGATTCGCCAGTTTCATGCCATTCTCCAAATTGTTGCAGTGCAAAAATAGTATATCAATATATTTCGAGGACTGCCGGAAACTGGCGGCGGGCCGCAGGCCGGCGTTCAGGGCTGTGGTTTTTCCAGCGCCTCCAGCACTTGCAGCACGGCGGCGCTGACGGCTTCGGGCTGCGCGAACAGGAGGGGCAGGCCGGTGTCCGGCAGCGCCACGCTGCGTCCGCGCGTGGACAGGCTGGCCAGATGCTGCGCTGCGGTGGCCTGTGCAGCGTCGCTGCGCGCCAGCACCACCAGCGGCAGGTCGCCGAAGGTTTTGCGCGCGGTGCGCAGCTGGCTGGCGCTGGCGGGCAGGTTGTCGATTTCGGAGGCGCGCGAGCGCCAGTAGGCGGGCTTGGCTATTTGCGCCGCCTGCGCGGCAGCCAGCTTGACGCCGGTTTCGCCGCCGGGGGCGTAGGCGCAAGCCGGCGCTGCGGTTATCTTGCCGCTGCTTGCTGCGTCCAGGCAGGCCAGTGCGGTATCGAGGGCCGCCGCTTGCGGGGCGGCCAGGGCCTCGTCCAGCGGCGGATCCACCAGCACCACGGGGCCGTCGATGCGCGCGTCCTTGATCAGGAAATTCAAATCCCTGCTGGCGTTACCCACCGAGGCGGCGCGCGTGCGCTTGGCCGGGCGGGGGTGCGGCGTGAGCGCTGGCGAAGAGGGAGTTTAAGAGGACAGCGGGGATCAGTTTGCGCATGTGAGGACTCGGATAAAGGTACAAGGGCGCCCTCCTGGGGCGCCCTTCAATATCCGGCTCTGGCGGCGGCTGGCCGGGACGTTTTTTATGCGGCGGCGCCGGCGTCCGCCGGGGCGGAGGCTGCTTCGCGCTGCTTGATCTGGCGGTTGACGGCGCTCAGCACGGCCTTGAAGGAGGCGGTGACGATGTTGCTGTCTATGCCCGCGCCGAACAGGGTGGGGCCGTTTTCCAGGCGCAGTTCAACATAGCAGGCCGCCTTGGCGTTGGCGCCGGAGCCGATCGAGTGCTCGTGGTAGTCCATCAGCTTGATGTCCAGGCCGAGCGCGTCGACGAAGGCGTCGATCGGGCCGTTGCCGCCGCCTTGCAGCGCCATGCTGGCGCCACGGTGGCTAAGGGCGATGTCGATCTGCACCGGCTCGTCGCTGGTGGTGTCTTCCTGCATCTTGTGCGAGCTGTAGGCGTAAGGCGCGGTCTGCTCCAGGTATTCCTGGCTGAAGATCTGGTGGATGCCTTCGGAGGTGATCTCCAGGCCGGTCTGGTCGGCCACGGCCTGAACGGCGCGGCTGAACTCGATCTGCAGGCGGCGCGGCAGCACCAGGCCGAAGTCCTGCTCGAGCAGATAGGCCATGCCGCCTTTGCCGGACTGGCTGTTCACGCGGATCACCGCGTCGTAGCTGCGGCCCAGATCTTGCGGGTCGATAGGCAGGTAAGGGATTTCCCAAGGCTGGTCCGGCTGCTGCTTGGCGAAGCCCTTCTTGATCGCATCCTGGTGCGAACCGGAGAAGGCGGTGAACACCAGGTCGCCCACGTATGGGTGGCGCGGGTGCACCGGCAGCTGGTTGCATTCCTCCACCAGCTTGCGCACGCTGTCGATGTCGGAGAAGTCCAGGCCAGGGTGCACGCCCTGGGTGTACAGGTTCAATGCCAGCGTCACCAGGTCCACGTTGCCGGTGCGCTCGCCGTTGCCGAACAGGCAGCCTTCCACGCGGTCGGCGCCGGCCATGACGGCCAGTTCGGCGGCGGCGATGGCGGTGCCGCGGTCGTTATGCGGGTGCACGGACAGGATCAGCGAATCGCGGCGCTCCAGCTTGCGCGACATCCATTCGATCTGGTCGGCATACACGTTAGGCGTGCTGCACTCCACCGTCGACGGCATGTTGATGATCATTTTCTTCTGCGGGGTCGGTTTCCAGATGGCGGAAACGGCGTCGCAGATATGCTTGGAGAAATCGAGTTCGGTGGTGGAGAACGATTCCGGCGTGTATTCAAAGCCCCAGTCGGTCTGCGGATGCTGGGCCACCAGCTCTTTCACCAGCGTGGTGCCGGTGGTGGCGATGTTGGTGATCTCTTCGCGCGACATGCCGAACACCACTTTGCGAAACACCGGCGCCACCGAGTTGTACAGGTGGACAATGGCGCGCTTGGCGCCCGCCGCCGCTTCCACGGTGCGGCGTATCAGTTCTTCGCGCGACTGGGTCAGCACGATGATGGTGACGTCGTCCGGAATGCGGTCTTCGTCGATCAGCTTGCGCACGAAGTCGAAGTCGGTCTGCGAGGCCGAAGGGAAGCCCACTTCGATTTCCTTGATGCCGATCTTGATCAGCATGTCAAAGAAGCGCAGCTTTTTCTCCGGGCTCATTGGCTCGATCAGCGCCTGGTTGCCGTCGCGCAGGTCGGTGCTCATCCAGATCGGCGGCTTGCTGATGACGGCGTTCGGCCAGGTGCGGTCGGTCAATTGGACAGCCGGGAAGGCGCGGTATTTCGCTGCTGGGTTTTGCAACATCATGTGGTACTCCTGAGTCTTCTGAATTTTTGGAAGGTAAAGCGCATTCGATGTGGCGCGGGCTGCCAGACGGCCACGGGACGCTAGGCCTGGCAACCGGTCGGTAGCGATAGCAGTAGCAGCGCGAAACCTTGAGAGGTGCGTGCGGTGCTACGGTGCGTGTGAATAGCCGTGGTGGACATCGGTGCAAACTTTCCTGATTTTTTGGGAGACTTGCGCAGCTTGTGGCCGGCGCAGGGGTACAACTGAGACGTGCTTTTTAGGCGCGTGCTAGTAGGCGCAGCGCTAGCGATAGGGCGCTAGGAGCCGGCAGCAGGAAAGCGGATAGGTGCGGATGCGGGAACATGGGCTTTAATGTAAGGGAGCTGCTTCCCGCTTGTCAAGCGAATTTGCGGCGGCGGGCAGGCCGATTAGCGCTTGACCAGCCGAATTGGCGACTCGTACAATGGTCTGTGTTGCTATAAGGCTATAGGGCCGGGAAGGTCGGGAATGATATTAGGGCTAGTTACCATACAGCGCGACCGCGGCCCCTGGCTGCTGGAGTGGTTTGCGTTTCATTACCTGGTTGGCTTCCGCAAGTTCTACTTTTACGCCCACATGTGCCAGGACGACACGGTAGAGATCCTGCTGAAGCTGAAAAAACGGCTCGACATCAACATCATCGCCTTGCCCTCGCCGGGCGACCGCATCCAGCTGCAGGCCTACCAGCACGCTTGCCAGAATTATATGAACGAAGTCGACTGGATGGGCTTCATCGACGGCGACGAGTTCCTGTTCCCGACCAAGGCCTACACCATGCAGGAAGCGCTGTGGCAGTACGACAGCATGCCGGCGTCGGCGCTCGGGGTCTACAACGTGAACTTCGGCAGCTCGGGCCACGTGGCCGAACCGGAAGGCCTGATCACCGAGAACTTCCGCATGCGCGCCGAGGACAGCTTCTACGCGCACAGCCGCGTGAAAAGCCTGGTCAAGGGCCGCCAGCAGACGGCGATTTCGTCCAGCGGCCACGTGTTCGCCACGCCCGGCGGCACCGTCGACGAGCAGATGCGGCCCATCACCTGGGGCTTTATGCCTGACTACGTGCCCAGCTACCGCCAGTTCCGCATGAACCACTACGTCTGCCAGAGCCGCGAATACTACGAGAAGCACAAGCGCGCCAGCGGCCATGCCGACGCCAGCGCCGCCGCCATCCGCGAGGAGGAATGGTGGAACGGCTTCAACACCAACCACCAGATGGACGACTCCATGGCGCGCTACAACGCCCGCTTGCGCGCTACCATGGAGGAGCTGCGCCTGGCCATGGAGGCCTAAGCGCGGCTGCCGCCCCGGCGGCCCGGACCATTTACGACAGCGACCCCAATGCGCAAAAAAATACTGATCGCCTGCAGCCATTTCTGGCCTTCCATCGGAGGGCTGGAGACGAGCATGGGGCAGCTGGGCGGCGAACTGGTGGCGGCCGGCTACGACGTCAGCGTGATGACGCTGGCTTTTCCGGGCCGCAGCGCGGACAGCCATGAGGGCGTGGCCATCATCAGCGTGGACATGCCGGCTTTCCAGCACGCCATCCGCGCGGCGGTGGCCTCCGGCGCCTACGACACCTGCTTGCTGATCCAGGATCCGCTGGGCACCATCGTCTGGAGCGTGGAGCAGCTCGCGCCGCCGGCGCATACGCGGGTGCTGGTGCAGCCCATCATCAACGAGGACGGCTACGCGCGCTGGAAGGACAAGCAGGACTTCCGCCAGCGCCTGGCCGCCATCCTGAAATCGTCCACCGCCGCGCTGACCATGACCAAGAGCGGGCCGGACCACCGCTTTATGCGGGAAGCCGGCGTGGAGCCGGTCTACCTGCCCAACGCCAGCAGCCAGGCCGTGCCGGCCGGCGATTTCCGCCAGCAGCTCGGCATTCCGGCCGACCGCTTCGTAATCCTGCATGTGGCCAATCTGTACTGGGTGAAGAACCACGTCGGCCTGATCGACGCCTTGCCCGACATGCCGGCCAACTGGCAGCTGGTGATGATAGGCACGCCCACCGGCGCCACCGACTGCGTGGCGGCGGTGCAGGCCAAGCTGGCCAGCCGCCCGGAAATCAAATACATCCCGGGCCTGCCGCCGGAGTGGGTGTCGGCCGCCATGCGCGCGGCGGACGTGGTGGTGCTGGCCTCGCACGGCGAGGGCTCGCCCATCACCCTGCTGGAGGCCATGTCGCACGGCAAGCCCTGGCTGGCCACGCCGCAGTGCGGCGCCGCCAACGACCATCTGGGCGGCTTCATCACGGACCTGCCCGGCTTTATGCCGCGCCTGCGGCAGCTGGCAGCGAACCGGGCGCTGCGCAAGGAGCTGGGCGAGATCAGCCGCGCGCACTGGAGCGAATGCTATGCCTGGCCCGTGGTGCTGCGCGGCTGGACGGACCTGATCGAAACCGGCCGCCTGCAGCGCTCCTTCGAGCCGGGCGCCGCCCTGGTCGAGCGCATGCGGCAGGTCCGCGCGGCGCTGGGGGATGCGGCTGTCCCTGCGGGCAATGCGCCGGAAGCGCTGCTGGGCGAGTTTGCGCGCCGCATCGATTTCGGCGCCTTCCATGTGGATGCCTACCGTGAAGGCCCGGTGCGTTTCGGCTGGGTGGGCACGGTGCCCGAGCGGCCGGATGAAGTGAACAGCCTGCTGATTCCCGCCATGGGCAGCCGGCACCAGATGGCCATCCTGGACGAGCAGGCGGCGCCGGCCCAGGCGGCGGCCTTCTTCCAGTCCATCGATGTGCTGCTGCTGACGTCGGAGCAGGACTATGCGCTGTCCGCCGCCGTTGCCGCCATGGCCTGCGGCGTGTACCTGCTGGGCGTGCGCCAGGGCCGCCTGGCCGAACTGCTGGAGCGGCAGCCCGGCGCGCAGCTGGCGGCGCCGTCCGGCGCCGCGCTGCACGAGGCCATGAACTGGTGCAGCGGGAACGGCGCGGAACTGCGGCGGCGCGGCTACAAGCAGGCGCAGCAGGTGGCGCTGCGCGCCGCCGGAGCCGCCCCGTAGTGTCCGGGCCGGCTGTTGCGGCGGCGCCGGCATGATTGACATTGCCTGCCAGATTGCATAAGGTCGTACTCTTTTCAACACCTAGCCGCCGTGCCGCAGCCTGATATGACGCAACACTTCCTGAACATCGGGGCCGGCAATGCCGCCTTGGCCGGCTTCGCGTCGGTATCCCAGGCGCCCGGCGCGGACTTGCAGCTCGACCTGTCGCAAGGCCTGCCGTTCGCGGATCACAGCATTGCCGGCATCCACTGCCAGAACCATCTTGAATACCTGAGCCAGGAGCAGGGCCTGTTGTTCCTGCGCGAGTGCCGGCGGGTGTTGGCGCGCGGCGCCATTCTGCGCGTTGCCACGCCGGATCTGGGCGCCATGCTGGCCACGTTTGCCGCGCAAAGCGCGCCCGGCGCGCCGGAGCACCAGTGGATCAACAATCCGGCCGAGGCGCTCAATCTGCAGATGCGGATGGAGGGGCGCCAGTGGACCTACAGCGCGCAGGACCTGCAGCGCGCCGCCATGCTTGCCGGACTGGACAGCGCGGTGCGGCGCCAGCCCGGAGAAAGCGGCATGGCGCCGCTGGCTGGCCAGGTGGCCGGCGCGCCCGGCCAGCTGATTATGGAATTCTTGCCGTGCAAGCCGGTGCTGGACGCCCAGCCCCTGGTGAGCATCGTGATTCCCGGCTACCGCGCGCGCTATTTCGAGGCCGCCTTGTCAAGTGCGCTGGCGCAGACTTATGCCCATACCGAGATCCTCGTACTGGACGACAGCGGCGATGGCGACATCCGCCAGCTGATCGAGGCCAGCGCGGGCGCCGGCCGGGTGCGCTACCTGAAGAACACTCCGCCGCTGGGCGAGGTGAAAAGCCTGACGCGCGGCATCCACGAGGCGCGCGGTGAACTGATCAAGCCGCTGTACGACGACGATGTGCTGCTGCCGCACTGCGTGGAACGCATGGTGCAAGGCATGCAGGCCTGCCCGGACGCCGCGCTGGCCATTTCGCGCCGCTACACCATCAACGCGGCTGGAGAGCGGTTCGAGGAACAGCTGCTGGCGGTAGCCAATGCCAGCTGCGAAATCAGCGGCTTGAGTCTGGCGGCCTTCACGCTGGCCACCGGCCGCAATTTCATCGGGCCGCCGTCGTCGGTCATGCTGCGGCGCGCGGACGCGCTGACCATGGCGCCCTCGGTGATGAGTTTCAGCGGCTTTGAAACCAAGGGGGCGGGCGACGTGGCGCTCTATCTGCACATGCTGGGCAGGGGCGAGTGCGTGTTCCTGGCCGACCTGCTGAGCGAGTTCCGCGTGCACGACAACCACACCTCCAGCGATCCGGCCATCTTCGCCCACGAGCGCAACAGCTGGATGTTCCTGAAACATCACGGCCGCCGCCTCGGGCTGATGCCCGCGGACACCAACCTGAAGATCAAGCGCGGCATTTAGCGCTGCCGGGGACTGGGCTCAGCCTGCGCGTATTAGCGAGATGATGCGTTCCAGGGCTTCTTCCGGCAGCGTCGGGTAGATCGGCAGGCAGATCACCTGGTCGGCGGCCTGGCGCGCCAGCGGCAGCGTCGAGCGCGCGGCCGACGGCAGGCCCCGGTACATGGGGAAGTCGCTGATGAGCGGATAGAAATAGCGCCGCGCATGGATGCCGTGCTCCTTGAGCCTGCGGTACAAGTCGTCCCGGCTACGGCTGTATTGCGGACCCACCATGATGGGGAAGTAGGCGTAGTTGGACACGCCCTCGTGTCCGCGCGGCACGCAGTGGATGCCGGCCACGCCGGCCAGTTCGCGACGGTAGCGCGCGTCGATCAGCTGGCGCTTCTGGATCGCCTGTTCCAGATCCTTCAGCTGCAGCAGTCCCAGCGCGGCGTTGAACTCGCTCATCTTGCCGTTGATGCCGGGCGCCACCACCGTCACCTCGTCCACAAAGCCGAAGTTCTTCAGATGGTCGATGCGCTGCTTGGTCTTGGCGTCCGGGCAGATGATGGCGCCGCCCTCGAAGGTGTTGAACACCTTGGTGGCGTGGAAGCTCAGCACCGCCAGGTCGCCGTAGTTGAGGATGCTGCCAGACTGGTTGCGCACGCCAAAGGCATGGGCCGCGTCGTAGATCACTTTCAGCCCGTAAGTGTCGGCGATGCGCTGGATTTCATCGACGTCGCAGGGCGTGCCGTAGCAGTGCACCGGCATGATGGCCGTGGTCTGCGGCGTGATGGCCGCTTCGATGTTGCGCGGGTCGAGGTTTAGCGTGACCGGGTCGACGTCGACGAACACCGGCTTCACCCCGGTCCACAGCAGCGAGTGCGCGGTGGCGACGAAGGAATACGGCGTGGTGATCACTTCGCCGGTGATACGCAGGGCCTGCAAGGCGGTGATCAGCGCGATGGTGGCGTTGGTGAACAGGGACACGTGCCGCACGCCCAGGTGACGGCACAGCTCGGCTTCCAGCTGCTGGTGGAAGGGGCCGCCGTTGGTCAGCGTTTTGCTGTCCCAGATCTGCTGCAGGTAGGGAATGAATTCTTCCAGGGGCGGCAGGGTGGGCTCGGTGACGTAGATAGGTTTCATAGGGCGTATGGTGGGGCGGTGGGGCAATGGGCTTAGCGTCATCATCTCCCACGGCAAGTTGTTTTGGCAAGCAATCCCTGGCTACCGGGCTCAGCTTGCCGAGATCGCGTGTTCCAGTAGACTCAGCCTTGGCGCCATTTGGGTATCGAGGTTCAGTACCCGCCGCAAACTGGCCGCGCCCTGCGCGGACAGCGCGTAGAGCGCCCCCGGGTCGCGATAGTACGCCGCGATCTGCTGCACAATGCTGTGTGGCTCGGGCTGGACTATCACCAAGTCGGTGCCGTCGGCGAAGGGATTGAGCTGCAACGGGTCGGAAACGAACAAGGCCACCTCGTTGACGCCCGCCTCCAGGGCGGCGCCGGTGGGGAAACCGTCGAAACTGCCTGGCGACAGGATAAAGGGCCGGTTGGGCGAGAGCAGGATGTCCATCGAGCGGTAGAGCTGGTGCAGCGCCTCGGTGTGCAGCGAGCCGTGAAACACGATGCTGCGGCCCAGTTCGCTGACGTCGATGACGTCCGGCGTGAAGTTGCCGATCACATGGAACACCATGTCGGCGTGCCGTGCGTGCAGCAGCTTGGCCACGGCGACGAACACATCGTAGCCCTTGTCGATGCCTTGCGGACTGTATTGGTAGGCCGAAAAGCAGATGTCGAATTGCGCCTTTTGCGCCGGGAACTTCAGCTTGGGCGCCGGATAGGTCTCGGGCACCGAGTTGACGCCGCCGTAGACAAATTCAATTTGCTCGGCACGGCAGAATTGCTTGCGGATCAGGTAATCGTAGGTGATTTTCTGTGTGCACAGCACCTTGCGGAAGCAGGGCGACGACAACACCCGGCGCAGCTTGCGGTCGGACTCCTCGCCGTCGATGGCGAAGCCGCCGCCGGGGTACAGGCAAAAAATGAAGGGCGTTCCGGCCCGTTCCAGCGCCGGACAGAAAGTGTAGGCGTTGTTGATGAACACCATGTACGCCACCCTGGCCGGCTCGAGCCAGCGCGGATCGCCTAGCCTGACCTTGCCGGCGTGTTCGGGATACCGGGTTTCGTACTCCTGGCGCGCCGGCCCCATGCCTTCCTGCTGGCGATGCGGCGGGAAGGACGTGGCGGTCGAGTGGACCGCCGCCCGCTCGAAATGGCTGAGATAGCAATTGTATTCGGCGATGCGGAAGGCCGATGTCAGCAGCGGGAAGATATCGTCCAGTATCAGCAGGTCCAGCGGCGCGGCGGCAGCCTGCGGCGGGCACTGCGCCATTTCCCGGTGCAGCAGCGCGCTCCAGGCCGGCGCCAGCAGCGCCCAGTTGTGTTCCATCGCCACGCGCTGCGCGTTGCGCATCCCGGCCACGCGGATGTGCTCCACCTGCTGGCCGCACCAGTTCAGGCCCGCCCGCAGCGCCGGCGCGGAAGGAGCCAGCACCAGGCCGCCCAGGTGGCCGGCGATACAGGCGGGCAGGACCACCGGGCTGAGGCACAGCGCAAAGGCGCCACAGGCGGCCGCCTCCAGCAGTTGCTGCGCCGCCAGCTCCAGGTCCGACAGCACGATCAGGACATCGATGGAGTTGTAAAAGGCAGCCAGCATCTGCGGGCTGGACTGGCCGCTGATGACGCTGATTTGGTAGGCGTCGCCCAGCGCCTCGGCCAGCAGCGCCAGTTCGGCCTTGCCCGGCGCGCCGGCATCGCCCACCCAGCCCAGGCGCAGCGCGCCGGTGCGGTGGGCTTGCACGTTGAAGATAGAGAAATCCACGCCGCGCGCCATGGGGCGCAGGGCCGGGAAAATATCGGCCTGCTGCGCGGCGGCGGTATGGCGGTCAACGATAAACGACCTGGCGCCCAGCAGCGCCTCCGGCCCGGCGGCAGAGGCAGCGGCGGTCAGGTAGCGCAGCGTGCTGGCGGCACCGGCGGCGGGCGATGCCGCCCCGGCGGGGCGGAAATCGAGCAGCAGCTCGAACGGCGGCACAGCTGGTTCATTGCCGGCGGCCAGCACGGTGAACTGGAACTCCTGCTCCAGCGCGGCCATCAGGCAGCGGGCGACGCTGTGCGTGCCCGGATCGTGCTCGTCCAGCAAGACACCGATATTTTTTCTTGCCATTATTCGAACGCGCGCATGCGTTTGGCCGGATTGCCCATCATGGTGGCGCCCGCCGTCACGCGGGCCATGACCAGCGCGCCCGACGCGATGGTGGCATCCGCCCCGACCCGCACTTTCTGCAGGATGGTGGCGTTCGAGCCCACCAGCACGGCGCTGTCGAGGGCGGCATTGCCGCCGATCTGCGCGCCGGGATTGACCTGGCAGTAGTCGCCGAGGACGGCGTCGTGGCCGATGCCGCAGCCGAAGTTCAGATAGCTGCACCGGCCCACCACCACGCCGGGGCCGACGGTGCAGTTCGGCGCCACGATGACGCCGTCGCCCAGCTGGCTGGCCGGCGCCACGCTGCTGGACGGATGGACAAAACTCGGGAAGCTGAAGCCGGCCTGCAGCAGGCGCTCATGCATCTGCCGTTTCACCGCCGGGGAGCCGATCGCCAGGAACGCGAGCCGCGTGCCGGCCTGCTCCGGCGTGACCTGGTCGATGAAGATGCGGCCCGGCAGCCGGTAGGCCGCGTGTTCTTCTGCATTATTGCTGAGATAGCCGGCGACCGTGTAGCGCGCGGCGCACCAGGCGGTGAATTCACGTGCCAGGCCGCCGGTGCCGATGATCAGGACAGATTCCATTATGCTTTCTTAAAACGGTGGCCCACCGCCACCTGGCCGATCTTGATGCGCTTGGGGACCATGTGCGGCTGCAGGCGCGACTTCAGGAAGGCCATCAGCGCATCCTTGTCGACCTCCTGGCCGTCGGCCGCCTGCACGCTCAGTTCCACGTGCTGGCCCGTAATGGGATTGCTGCGCGCATGCGCCGTCACCAGCGACACGCCGGGATACTCCAGCACCGCGCGCTCGACTTCGGACGCCATGAACTTCAGCCCGGCCACGTTGATCACGTCGCTGATGCGGCCCACCACCTTGTAGTGGCCGTCCTTGCTTTCGACCACGTCCTTGGTGTCATACCAGCCCTCGGCGTCGAACGGCGAGGGGGCGTTCAGGTAGCCCAGCATGCGCGACTGCGAGCGGATCTTCAGCACGCCGTCCACCACCTTGGTTTCCACGCCTTCGCCGCCGACTTTCATGAACAGACTGTCGCGCCGCTCCGATTTCACGCGCACGATGCCGAGTTCGGACATGCCGAAGGTCTGGCGGAAATCGACGTCCGGCAACAGGCGGCACAATTCGCTCAAGGTGGGCTGGTCCATGCGCTCGGTGCCGTAGGTGATCACGTTCAGGCAGGCCGGCACCTGGTCCGGAATGGCGCCGCTCATGAGCATCATGCGCAGGAAAGTGGGCGTGGTCGGCAGCACTTCGACCGCGTGCTCGCGGCAAGTGTCCAGAATGGCGTGCACGGTGCGGCTGCCCGGCGCCACCACCACGCCGCGGTTGAATAGCGTGTGCAACAGGGTGTTGATGCCGCCGATATGGTCGAACAGCAGGAAATTAATGGTGCGCAGCGTCGGGCGCGGCGTCTCGAAGCGCTGCAGGAACAGGGCCAGATCGTGCAGTATGGCTTTGGGCCGCCCGGTGGTGCCGGTGGAGAACAGGACCAGGCCGGCGTGCCCGCGCTCGCGCAGGGCCGCGATCAATTCATGGTGGCGGGTGCCGGGGCGGCGCCGCACCTGGCCGCCTTCGATCACGACATCGACCTGGGCCGTATCGAAAAAATATTCATGCTCGTGCGCCGTTTCGGCCGTCAACGGCACCACGATGGTGTCGAGGTCGATCAGGCGCAGCAGGGTGAGGATGGAGGCGGGCGTGAAATCGCCGATCAGGGCCACCACGTCGCCGGGCCGGACCCCCGACAGGTCGGCCGCAGGCTGGGCCAGGATGTCCGCAAAGCGCAGCGCGCCGTTCTGATGGATGAAGAACGGGGTATCGCAGCCGTCCCAGACTTTGCTTAACTTGGCAATCAGTTCCATCAGACACCCCCCACGTTGAGAATCTGGCCCGACAGCGATCGGCTTTTGGGATCGAGCAGCAGTTCCGTCAAGTCGCACACCGCGTCCGCCGTGAACTGGGTCGGGATAATTTGCTGGGCCACGATATTGGCAATCTGCGCAGGGGTGATGCCCTTGAGCAGGCTGGTGTCGATGGGACCCGGCGCGATGCAATTGACGTTGACGCCGAAGTCCGCCATTTCGCGCGCAAATGCCCGCGTAAAGCCTTCAACGCCGGCTTTCGAGGCCGCGTAGATCGACTCGCCCTTCAAGCCCAGCGCCACCGCAATGGTCGAGAAATTGATGATGGCGCCGCCGCGGTTGCGTATCATCAGCGGCGCAAAATGCTGGCAGCAATAGATGGTGCCGAGCAGATTGGTTGCCATGATGCGCTGCGAGACGCTCTCCGGCGTGGTCAGCGCCAGATTCATGGAGGCGATGCCGGCTGCGTTGATCAGCCCGTGCACCGGCTGGCCGGTGCGGCGTATGGCTTTCGCCGCCTGTTTCACCGTGTCGTAGGACGCGACGTCGCAATCCTGGGCCGGGAAGGGCAGGCCGCTGGTGTCGCGCGCCAGTCCGAATACCTCGATATTGCTTTGCAGGAGGCGGTCGCAGATCGCCCGCCCCAGGCCACGGCTGGCGCCGGTGACGACGATCATTGTTTGCCGCGCATCTGCGCGAGGAATTCATCGGCCAGGGCGCCCGCCGCGCGGAACATGCTGCGCGAGCGCGACATGGCGGCGTCGGAAGTCCAGTCGAAGTCGAAGCCGAGGTCGCCGCCCAGGTCTTCCAGCGCCAGGCACAGTTCCACCAGCTTCATGGAATCGAGCGCGCTGGCATCGCCTATCAGGGGGGTGTCGTCACCTACTTGCTGCAACATTCCTTCGGATAATTCCAGGATCGTCGCGTAGATTTTCTGTTTAAGTTCTTGCTCCTGCATGGAGACTCCTAAGGGAAGCAGGTGGATCAGGATGGTGATGCGGCGCGCGGCGGCTCACATCCTCATGGTACAGCTTCCCCGGCAATTTTCAAAGAGCGGGGGCCGCCGCAGCCTGGTACGGTTCGCCTCAGGCCTTGCGCCAGACCTGCCAGGTGCCGTGCTCGGACTCCAGTTTGCACTGCGCCGCCAGCAGCGGCAGGCAGCTACGCACCGAATCCCAGTCGGTGTCGTCCATGATGATCAGGCCGTTGTTCTTGATCTTGGGCAGGTAGTACAGGATGTCCTTGGCCACGAATTCAATGTCATGGTTGCCGTCGATGTGCAGCATGCCGATGCCGTCCGGCAGGTACTTGACGGCCACCTCGGAAGTTTCGCGCAGCAGCATGGCGTTGTTGCCCAGCCCCCACAGCGCAATGCGGCGCATATTGGAAATATAGCTATCCACCGTGTCCCAGGCGTCGATGATGTTGTTGACCACCACTTTCATTTCCGGCGTCAGGTCGTTTTCACGCGCACTCGACTTCAGGTAGGGATCGATGCCGATGACCTGACCGCCGATGGACTGTTGCGCCAGTGCCGTGGGGAAGAAGGAACGGCCTTTGTACACGCCGATTTCGACGGCGTAGTTGATATTCTCCGAGACGACGTATTCAGCCATCGCCAGCGCTTTTTCTGGCGGGCAGCCTCCGCCGCCGTCAGCCGGCAGGTGTTGCAGGGCGGTATCAATCAATTGGCGCAGTTCTGGGGTCATCGACCGGTCTCTCAAAAAAGTTGTGAAGGTTGGCGGGGCGTGAAGACAGGCTCCGCGTACAGCCCCCATCGTACAGGCTGCGGGCCGTTTTCAAAAGCAAAGGCAGAGCCCTGTTTCCTTGTCGCGACGCCGGATGCCCGGTGCGGCGTTTGCGCTGCGGTTACACCACCGTCACGCGCGCCGCGCCCGCCGCAGTGCGGCCGATGACGGCCGCGCCCTCGAAGCCCTCGCGCGCGAACAGCGCCAGCACCTCGTCCACGCTCGCCGCGTCGCAGGCCACCAGCAGGCCGCCGGAGGTTTGCGGGTCGGTCAGCAGCGCCTGCTGCGCCGGGGTGATGGCGGCGTCCAGCGCCACGTCCTGGCCGTAGGCGTCCCAGTTGCGGCCGGAGGCGCCGGTGAAATAGCCGTCCTTGGCCAGCTGCTCCACGCCGGGCAGCAGCGGAATGCGCGCCATCTCCAGCTGCGCTTCCAGGCCGGCGCCGCGCGCCAGCTCCAGCAGATGTCCCAGCAGGCCGAATCCGGTCACGTCGGTCATGGCGTGCACGCCCGGCATGGCCGACAGCGCCTGGCCCGGCTTGTTCAGCTTGGTGGTGTTGGCTATCATGGCGGCGTAGCCGTCCGCGTCCAGCTTGTCCTTCTTCAGCGCGGCCGACAGCACGCCCACGCCCAGCGGCTTGCCCAGCACCAGCACGTCGCCGGCCTGCGCACCGCTGTTGCGCTTGACCTTGGACGGATGCACCAGGCCCAGCACCACCAGGCCGTAGATGGGCTCCACCGAATCGATGGTGTGGCCGCCGGCGATGGGGATGCCGGCTTCGGCGCAGATGGATTCGCCGCCCCGGATAATCTGGCCTATGGTCTCGATCGGCAGCTTGTTGACCGGCATGCCGACCAGGGCCAGCGCCATGATGGGGGTGCCGCCCATGGCGTACACGTCCGAAATGGCGTTGGTGGCGGCAATGCGGCCGAAGTCGAAAGGATCGTCGACGATGGGCATGAAGAAGTCGGTGGTGGCGATCAGGGCCTGCTCGTCGTTGAGCTTGTAGACCGCCGCATCGTCCGAGGTCTCGATGCCGACCATCAGTTCCTTGGGAACCGGGAAGCCGTGGGAGTTTTTCAGGATTTCCGACAGCACGCCGGGCGCGATCTTGCAGCCGCAGCCGCCGCCGTGGGAAAAGGAGGTGAGTTTGATAGGTGTTTGCATAGGCCCGCCAATATAGGTGCTGCAGAATATCACACGGCGGCAGGCGCTTGTAAAGGCCGGACGCCCATGCTTTCCGGTTACAATCGGCCATGAGTTCAATTCATGCATCATTCCGCAGCGCCCGGCCGCAACAGCTGGCCGAGGCCTTGCTGCATGCGCGGGCGCATACGCTGGCGCTGTTCGACTGCGCGGCGGCCGCCGGGCTGGACGCGGCGATCCGCGTGCCGCAGCTGCGCAGCCTGAATCCGCCGCTGTGGGAACTGGGCCGCACGGCCTGGTTCGCCGAGTGGTTCGTGTTGCGCGAGGCCGCCTCCAGCCACCCGGCAGACGCCGAGGCCAACGCCTTGCTGAGCAAGGGCGATGACTGGTTCGACGCCAACACCGTGCCGCACGGCGCGCGCTGGAACCTGGACCTGCCCGGCGCGGGCGCGCTGAAAACCTATTGCCATGAAGTGCTGGACCGGGTGCTGGACCGCCTGTCGCGCTGCGGCGGCAGCGACGCCGAGCTGTATCCCTACCGGCTGGCGCTGGCGCACGAGGATATGCAGGGCGAAGCCATGCTGTCGGCCTTGCAGACGCTGGGCCTGGCGGTGCCGCCCGGCGTGGCGCGCGACGAGCCGTCCTGGCCGCAGCAGTCCGAGATCGGCTTCCCCGGCGGCACGCTGCAGATGGGCAGCGCGGACGACGGCGGTTTCGTCTTTGATAATGAATTGCAGGCCCACGCCTGCCGGGTGGCGCCGTTCCGCATGGACGCGGCCCTGGTCAGCAACGCCCAGTTCGCCGACTTTGTGGAGGACGGCGGCTACCAGCGGCGCCAGTTCTGGAGCGCGGCCGGCAATGCCTGGCTGATGCGGCAGGAGCGTTCCGCGCCGTGCTACTGGCAGCGCGAGGGTGGCGGTGGTTCAGGGAGGGTGTGGCGCACCATGCGCTTCGGGCATTTGTGCACCCTGGCCGGGCCGGAGCCGGTGCGCCATATCAGCCTGTACGAGGCGCAGGCGTATTGCGCCTGGGCCGAACGGCGCTTGCCGACCGAGGCGGAATGGGAATATGCGGCCCTGTCCGGACATGCTGCGTTCAGCTGGGGCCAGCTGTGGGAGTGGACTTCGACGCCGTTCGAAGCCTACCCGGGTTTCCAGCCAGGCCCTTGGCGCGAATATTCGGCGCCGCACTTTGCCGCCAGCCAGGTACTGCGCGGCGCGTCGTTCGCCACGCCGTCGAGGCTGGGGTCGGCCAAGTTCCGCAATTTCCAGCTGCCGGGCACAGACCACGTGTTTGCGGGCCTGCGCACCTGCGCCTGGTGAGGGATCAGCACTGCTCCAGTGTGATGGGGTGGCCGGCATGGGCCATCAGTTCCTGGCGGCCCAGGCGGGTGGCCATGTTCGGCGCCGGGTGCTTTTTGTACAAATACAGCATGGTGGGCACCAGCAGGTCGTCGCGGGTATTGCCGCGGCGTTCGTTTTCCGGCGAGTCCGCAGTGCTCTTGTAGATGTTCACACCGTTGGTGGCCACATGCTCCAGCGTGCGTCCGGCCAGCGCGGCCAGCAGGAAGTCCCAGTCCTCGTAGATGCGCATGTCGCCGGCGTGGCGCACGTTCTGCACCACGTCGCGGCGGTACACCAGGCAGTTGTTCGGAATGCGGTTGAGGATGAAAATGCTGTCGGCGGTGATGCCGGCGGTGGACATGTCGTCGCTGCCCAGGAACTGCGGCGGATTGTGCCGGCGGTCCTCGCGCAGCACGCGGAAGTCGCAGTGGACGATTTCCGGCGTGCGCGTGCCGATATGGTCGGCCAACGCCTGCAGGTGGCCGGGCTCGAAGGTGTCGTCGTCGTCCAAAAACATCACGTAAGGCGTCTTGGCCAGGTCCAGCGCCATGTTGCGGCTTTCAGCCGGGCCGTTCTGGCCGCTGCGGATGACGTAGGTGTAGCGCCCGGCCAAGGCCGCCAGTTCAGGGAATGGCGGAATATAGCCTCCGGTATCGTCGACAACGATCACCTGGAAGTCTTTATAGGTCTGCGCGATCAGGGACTGCAGGGCGCGGCGCAGCAGCAATGGGCGCTCATGCGTCGGGATGATGATGGTAAACAAACGGTGCTCCTGGATGGCTGGGCTGTGAAATGCCTGCCAATATCACACGCCCGCCGCCGCTTGTAAAGGTTGCGATGGGCGGCAGTTGTTGGCGGGTTACGCCGCTGCGCGGCTAACCCGCCCTACGTGCCCCCGCGCATTGCGAACCCGCGCGCTGATTCCTTGCGTAGGGCGGGTTAGCGGCAAAGCCGCGTAACCCGCCGGCCTGCTTCAGATCAGCGACTCGCCCAGCTTGGCCAGGTGGGCCGCGTAGGCTTCCAGGTCCAGCTCCTTGCGCGCCACGCCGCTGCGGAAGGCAGCCTGCGCGATCTTGGGCGTGACGCCGACCAGCAGGCGCGGGTCCAGCAGGCCTGGCACCACGTAGTCCTTGCCGAAGCGCTCGTCGCTGCGGGCCATGCCGGCCAGCGCCACCACGCAGGCGATCTTCATCTCCTGGTTGATGGTGCTGGCGCCCGAATCCAGCGCCGCGCGGAACAGGTAAGGGAAGCACAGCGCGTTGTTGATCTGGTTGGGATAGTCCGAACGGCCGGTGGCGATAATGGCGTCCGGCGCCACTTCGCGCACCAGTTCAGGGCGCAGCTCAGGCTCCGGATTGGCCAGCGCGAAAATAATCGGCTGCTTGGCCATCGATTTCACGTCCGCCTGCGACAGCAGGCCGGGGCCGGACAGGCCCAGGAACACGTCCGCGCCCTCGATCACTTGCGACAGCCTGGTGGCCGGGGTGTCGCGCGCCCAGGCTTTCTTCTCGCCGTCCAGTTCGCGCGCGGTGGTCAGCACGCCTTTGCTGTCGCAGACGAAGATGTTCTCGCGGCGCGCGCCCAGCGACAGGATCAGTTCCAGGCAGGCGATGGCGGCGGCGCCGGCGCCGGAGCAGACGATTTTCACGTCGGCGATGTCGCGGCCGGTCATTTCAATGGCGTTCAGCAGGCCGGAACCGACCACGATGGCGGTGCCGTGCTGGTCGTCGTGGAACACGGGAATCGACAGGCGCTCGCGCAGCTTGCGCTCGATGTAGAAGCACTCCGGCGCCTTGATGTCCTCCAGGTTGATACCGCCGAAGGTGGGGTGCAGGGCGGCGATGATGTCGACCAGCTTGTCCGGATCGGTTTCGTCGATTTCGATGTCGAAGGAGTCGATGCCGGCGAATTTCTTGAACAGCACCACTTTGCCTTCCATTACAGGCTTGCCGGCCAGCGCGCCGATATTGCCCAGGCCCAGCACGGCGGTGCCGTTGGTGATGACGGCCACCAGGTTGCCCTTGGCGGTGTATTTGTAGGCCAGCGACGGGTCGCGCTGGATTTCCACGCAAGGCACGGCCACGCCGGGCGAATAGGCCAGCGACAGGTCGTCCTGGCTGGCGACGCTCTTGGTGACGGCGATGGCGATTTTGCCCGGGGCGCCGGCCTGGTGATAGTCCAGCGCTTTCTGTTCCAGATTACTCATGAAAAAATCCTTTTATATGCGAAAAACGCCTGCCCAGGCTGAAAGCCGGGGCAGGCGCGGTAATGGCTAGGGCCGTATCGGATTATGGATACAGGCCACGTACTTCACGTGCTTGCAGCACGCGGGTGCAAGCCAGGATGAAGGTCGCGGTACGCAGCGTTACCTTCTTGTCCTGCGAGACTTCCCAGACCGAATTGAACGCGTCCTGCATGATGCGCGTCAGGCGGGCGTTGATCTCGTCCTCGCTCCAGAAGAAGCTGGAGAAATCCTGCACCCACTCAAAGTATGACACGGTTACGCCGCCGGCGTTTGCCAGCACGTCCGGAACGATCAGGATGTCCTTGTCGGACAGGATGTCGTCAGCTTCCGGCGTGGTTGGGCCGTTAGCGCCTTCGAGGATGATTTTGGTGCGGATCAGCGGCGCGTTGGCGGCGGTGATCTGCTGTTCCAGGGCGGCCGGAATCAGGATGTCCGATTCAATGCCCCAGAACGCGTCGCGGTCCATGAACTGCTCGATGCCGGGGAAGCCTTTCACGCCGCCCGCTTCAGCCACGTGCTTGTGCAGCTGTGCCACGTCCAGGCCGTTCGAGTGCACCACGGTGCCGGTGTGGTCCTGCACGGCGATGACTTTGGCGCCCGCCTCTGCGAACATGGTCGCTGCCACGCCGCCGACGTTGCCGAAGCCCTGGATGGCGACACGCGCACCCTGGATCGCCACGCCGCGCTTGGCCGCTGCCGCCTGGCCAACCACGAACACGCCGCGGCCGGTGGCTTCGCGGCGGCCCAGCGAGCCGCCCAGCGAGATTGGCTTGCCGGTTACCACGCCGGTCGACAGGTTGCCTTCGATCATGGCGTAGGAGTCCATCATCCAGGCCATCACCTGTTCATTGGTGTTGACGTCCGGTGCGGGGATGTCCTTGTTTGGGCCGATGATCAGCGAGATTTCGCTGGTGTAGCGGCGGGTCAGGCGCTGCAGTTCGCCACGCGACAGGGTCTTTGGATCAACGCGGATGCCGCCTTTCGCGCCGCCGTATGGCACGTTGACGGCCGCGTTTTTCACGGTCATCCATGCCGACAGGGCCATCACTTCGGACAGGGTTACGTCCTGGTGGAAGCGCACGCCGCCTTTGCCCGGGCCGCGCGACATATTGTGCTGCACGCGGTAGCCTTCGTAGTGGGCGATGGAGCCGTCGTCGCGCTCGATAGGCACGTCAACGGTCAGGATGCGCTTGGGACGCTTCAGCGTTTCCACCCAGCGCGACAGGTTGCCCAGGTGCGGGGTAACGCGGTCGATCTGCTTCAGGTACTGGCCCCATGGACCGAGATCGTCGGGATTGAGGTAGGACGGCAGTGCGTGTTCGGTGGTCATGCTGTTGGCTCCTGTTGTTCGTCTAAGGCTTCGTTGGGCGCTGCGCTCGTGGCGCTGCGTTAGCGAAGCGAATCATAGGCTGGAGCCCCGCAGGGCGGCTAATGCTGTATCCGCATCCGGCTATGCAAAAAATGCATAGTCTCACAATTAATGCCAGAAGTTTAACGTTCCGAGGCGGGCACGCGCTGCTTTTTGGCGGAGGTTTTCTGCTGGCTTTCGAGGTAGTCCCACAGCCGCGAGACGATCATTTTCCCCGGCCGCGCGGGCGAAGGGCGTTCGCGGTAGAGCCGGATTTCCATCTCGATCTGCCAGTCCGACACGCCGCCGTCGGCGGGCGCCAGCAGCTTCTGTTTCAGCTCGCGCGTGACCGCCGATTCGGGCAGGAAGGCGATGCCGCGTCCTTCCAGCGCCATCATTTTCAGGCCCTCGGCCATGTCGGTTTCGTAATGGTTTTCCAGGTGCAGCGCGGTCTTGGTGTCTGCCAGGATCAGCTCCACCATGCGGCCCAGGTAGGCGTTGTTGGTGTAGGAAAGGAAGGGCAGCGGATCCTGTTTGGTGCCGGGCAGCGTGAACTCCGGAGTCCTGGTCTTGTCGCAGCGGGCGTAGGCGCGCAGCGCTTCGCGGCCCAGCACCAGCATGTCGTAGCGGCCCGGATCGAGCTGCACCGGCTGGCGCGGATGGTGGTAGCACAGCAGCAGGTCGCAGCCGCCTTCCACCAGCTGCAGCACGGCGTCGTGCACGTTGAGCGCCATCAAGCGGCTGTTGATGGGCGCGAAATCCGTCTCCAGCTGCGTGATCCATTTCGGGATGAAGGTCAGCGACAGCGTGTGCGGCACGGCCAGGTCGATGCTGGTCATGGCGGCGGCGCGCTTGTTGCGCAGCAGTTCGCGCACGCCGTTGATCTGGCCCAGCATTTCCAGCGCCTGCTCGTAGAACACCAGGCCGGCCGGGGTCAAGCGGGTGGGGTAGGAGGTGCGGTCCACCAGGTCGGTGCCCAGCCAGTTTTCCAGCGACTGGATGCGGCGCGAGAAGGCCGGCTGCGTGACGTGCCGCTGCGAGGCGGAACGGCTGAAGTTATTGGTCTCGGCCAGCGAGATGAAGTCTTCCAGCCATTTGGTTTCCATGCTTGATCCAGCGCAAACGAGAGAGTGCGATTGTATTTCATTTCTTGCCTTTCTTTCGCAAACCGGCCTATACTGGACTGAGTTATACGACGTCTGACCTCTTATGTTTTTTGTAAATATCACTAACCTGGACAGGAGCAGTGGCATGAGCAAACGCATCAATCATTTCAAGCGCACCCTCAAGCAGGGCACTTTGCAGATCGGGCTATGGTCCGGCCTGTCGAGCAACGTCACGGTGGAGGTGCTGGCCAATGCGGGCTTCGACTGGCTGCTGCTGGACATGGAGCATTCCCCCAACGAGCTGCCCATGGTGCATTCCCAGCTCCAGGCCGCCGCGCAGGGCACGGCCCACCCCATCGTGCGGCCGCCGTGGAACGACACGGTGGTGATCAAGCGCCTGCTGGACGTGGGTGCGCAAACCCTGCTGATTCCCTTTGTGCAGAACGCGGAGGAGGCGCGCCAGGCGGTGGCCGCCACGCGTTATCCGCCGCTGGGCGTGCGCGGCTTTTCCACGGCGGCGCGCGCTTCCGACTATGGCCGCGTGAGCGACTACTGGGCCACCAGCTCGGATGATATCTGCGTGCTGCTGCAGGTGGAAACGCCGCTGGCCATCGCCAATATCGAGGAAATCGCGGCGGTGGACGGGGTGGACGGCATCTTCATCGGGCCGGGCGACCTGGCCGCGTCCATGGGCCACCTGGCCAACCTGAAGCACCCGGAAGTGGTGGAAGCCATCGAGGGCGCGGTGCGCCGCATTGTCGCCACCGGCAAGGCGGCCGGGGTGCTGATGGGCGACGAAGCACTGGCGCGCCGCTATATCGCGGCGGGCTGCACCTACACTGCCGTGGGCAGCGACATCGGCCTGCTGGCGCGCGGCGCCGAAGCGCTGGCCGCCAAATTCAAAATCGCCGCCTGAGCGCGGACCATCATCGAAGGAGTGGATATGAGTAAAGTGGGCTTTATCGGACTGGGCATCATGGGCGCGCCGATGGCGGCGAATCTGCTGAAAGGCGGCCACCAGCTGTTTGTGCAGCAGCGCAAGCCGCTGCCGCCGCAGCTGGTGGAACTGGGCGCCGTGGGCTGCGCCACCAGCAAGGAAGTGGCGCAGAACGCGGACATCATCATCATGATGGTGCCGGACACCCCGCAAGTGGCCGAGGTGCTGTTCGACGAGGGCGGCGTGGCGCAGGGCCTGAGCGCGGGCAAGATCGTGGTCGACATGAGCTCGATCTCGCCGCTGGAAACCAAGAAGTTCGCGGCCCGCATCAACGCGCTGGGCTGCGAGTACCTGGACGCGCCGGTGTCCGGCGGCGAGGTGGGCGCCAAGGCGGCCACGCTGACCATCATGGTGGGCGGCAGCGAGCAGGCCTTCAACGCCGTCAAGCCGCTGTTTGAGCTGATGGGCAAGAACATTACGCTGGTGGGCGGCAACGGCGACGGCCAGACCACCAAGGTGGCGAACCAGATCATCGTGGCGCTGAACATTGAAGCGGTGGGCGAGGCGCTGCTGTTCGCCTCGCGCATGGGCGCGGACCCGTCCAAGGTGCGCCAGGCGCTGATGGGCGGCTTCGCGGCCTCGCGCATCCTGGAAGTGCACGGCGAACGCATGATCAAACGCACCTTCGATCCGGGCTTCCGCATCGAGCTGCACCAGAAGGACTTGAACCTGGCGCTGAGCAGCGCGCGCGCCATCGGCGTGAGCCTGCCGAACACCGCGACGGCGCAGGAGCTGTTCAACACCTGCTCGGCGCACGGCGGCAAGGCCTGGGACCATTCGGCTCTGGTGCGCGCGCTGGAGATCATGGCAAACTTCGAGATCGGCGCCAAACTGCCTGAATAGGAGTAGCCATGACAACCCAAGCGACTTTGCCTGCCGGCGCCGACATGCCGGCCCTGCTGCGCCGCATGTTCGACGCGGCGGTGGCGGCGGCGCAGCCCGCGCTGTGCCTGCCTGCGCACTTGCCGGAGCCGCCGCGCGGGCGCACGCTGGTGATAGGCGCCGGCAAGGCGTCGGCCGAAATGGCGCGCGTGCTGGAGCAGCACTGGCCGGGCGAGCTGACCGGGCTGGTGGTCACGCGCTACGGCTACGCGGTGCCGTGCGAACGCATCGAGATTGTGGAGGCCGCGCACCCGGTGCCGGATGAAAACGGCATGGCGGCTGCGCGGCGCATCCTCGCCATGGTGCAGGGACTGAGCGAGGACGACCTGGTGATCTGCCTGATTTCCGGCGGCGGCTCGGCGCTGATGGCCTTGCCGCTGCCACTGTCCGATTCCTCGCTGGACCTGGCGGTGAAGCAGGAGATCAACCGCGCGCTGCTGCAGAGCGGCGCCACCATCAGCGAGATGAATTGCGTGCGGCGCCATCTTTCGGCCATCAAGGGTGGGCGGCTCGCCGCCGCATGCCATCCGGCGCGCGTGGTGACGCTGGTGATATCGGACGTGCCGGGAGACAGCCCGTCCGACATCGCTTCCGGCCCCACCTGCGCGGACGCCAGCACCTGCGCCGACGCGCTGGCCATCCTGCAGCGCTACCGCATCGCCGTTCCGGAGGCGGTGACGCGGCTGCTGGAATCGGGCGCCGGAGAAAGCATCAAGCCGGGCGATGCGCGGCTGGCGCGCAGCGAGGTGCGCATGATCGCCGCGCCGCAAATTGCGCTGGAAGCGGCCGCCGAAGTGGCGCGCCAGGCCGGCGTGGTGCCGCATATCCTCGGCGACAGCATCGAAGGCGAGGCGCGCGACGTGGGCATTGTCGTCGCAGGGATTGCGCGCCAGGTGGCCAGGCGCGGGCAGCCGTTCGCGGCGCCGTGCGTGCTGCTGTCCGGCGGCGAAACCACGGTTACGGTGCGCGGCGAAGGCAGGGGAGGACGCAACGTGGAGTTCCTGCTGTCGCTGGGCGTGGCGCTGAACAGCCACCCCGGCATTTACGCCATCGCCTGCGATACGGACGGCGTGGACGGGCAGGAGGAAATCGCCGGCGCCGTGCTGACGCCGGAAACGCTGGAGCAGGCCTGGGCGCTGGGCATCAACCCGCGCCGCAGTCTGGCCAACAACGACGGCCACGGTTTCTTCCAGGCGCTGGGCGCGTCCGTGGTGTGCGGCCCCACGCTGACCAATGTGAACGACTTCCGCGCGGTCTACGTGGAGCCGCTTCCCTGATCAGAAATGGTATTCGGCGCGCACCATGGGCGTGCGCGCCGTTGCGCCGGGATTGCCTTTATCGCTGTTGCCGAACTTGTTTTTCCAGTACTGGTACTCGACGCCGACTTTGAAGGTGTTCTTGGCGGCGCCCACGGCGGCGCTCATGTCGTACATGATCTGCATGTCGATATTGGTCTCCGGCTTGGTGGCGCCGCCGAATTCGTTGCGGCCTTTGCTGCCGATGAAGTTGGCATAGCCTTCGAAGGATAGCGGCACGCCCGTGCTGAAGGGAATGCCCCACACCGCGTTGAGCATGGGATGCACGTCGTAGTCGTAGCGCGGCGTGGCGGTTCTGGAGAAGCCGTTGTAGGGCGCGTTGCTTTCCCACAGGGCCAGCAGGCTGATGTCGAGGAAGCCCGGCACGTCCAGGTTGAGCGTGGGGCCGGCCACCAGCATGCGCTTCCTGGAGTTGTAGCCCGCGTCGTGCTTGACGTTGAAGTCGAATCCGGCGGTGAAGCCCAGGCCGCGCACGGGGCCAGCCTTGAAGTCTTTTCCTGTTACTTTACCCAAGTCCAGCGTGTGCCGGTACAGCACGTACAGCTCGCGCGCGCCGCTGCCGGAACCGGCGCTGTCCGGATCTTTTTTATCCGACAGCAGCAAGTCCGCGCTGATGAAGTTTTTGCCGTAGGCGTAGCCGTTGACGTGGCTCAGGTTGACGATGTTCTTCCGGATGTCCGCCGGGTTGAACGGTTCGGCGTAGTGCGTGCCGTAGCGGTAGCTCAGCGCCGTGTCGCTCCAGTCCACGGCCTGCGCGGCGCCCGCGCCCAGCAAGGCCAGCGCAGCAAGAAAGGTTTTCATCGTCGTTTGCCTGTGCATGCTGCGCTCTCCTTGTTGGTGTGCCTGCATTGTCTCCCAAAACACCGGCCACCGGGCGCAGGCGTGGCTAAAGCGACACGCTGCCGGCTGGGCGCGCGTAGGGCGGGTTAGCTCTCCGAGCGTAACCCGCCGGTGCCGATGCTGCGCATCGGCGTCAGCCACCACGCCAGCGCGGATATGGCCAGCAGCAGCGCGCTGCCGCCCGCGAACAGCTGCGCCAGCGTGATCACCTTGAGCAGCGCGCCGATGGCGGCGGCCGACAGCGGCGCCAGCCCCATGAAAATAAACATGAAGATGCTCATGGCGCGGCCCAGCATGCGGGGCGGAACGCTGCCCTGTATAAAGGTGAAGACGGCAATCTGCATAAAGCCCGCCAGCGATCCCGCCAGCAGCAGCAAGGCCGCGCCTTGCCAGGTGGCGGTGATCGCGCCCAGCGGCGCAAGCAGCAGCGCCACGATGGCGTCGATGGCGAGCAGCGTGGCGCCGAAACCGCCGAAGCGCAGCTTCACCCCGGCGCTGGAGAGCGCCATGCCGAGCAGCATGCCGGTGCCGTGCGCGCCGGTCAGCAGGCCAAGCGAGCCGGCGCCGTGCAGGTTCTGGCTGGCGAGCAGGGGCAGGGCAACCTGCATGGCGCCGCCGACGAACACCGCCACCACGGACCAGTACATAAAGCAGGTGCGCAGCGCCACGTCGCGCCAGACCGTCATCAGGCCTTCGCCCACCGAGCTGAATATGGACTGCGGCGGACCGGCCGGCCGCGCGGCCCCGGCGCGCATGCGTACCTGCGCCAGCGTCCAGGCGGTGAACAGGAAGGTGAAGCAGTCGAATGCGAAAGCGATGCCGATGCCGAAGGCGCCCGCCGGAGCGTGCAAGGCATGGAGGCCGCCTGCGCCGGCCGCCGTTGTTGCCGCTGCAGCCGCGCCGCCGTCGCCGGCGATTGCGATCAGCAGCGCGGCCAGGACCGGGCCGGCCAGCATGGTGAGCTGGCGCATGCCCATCATGGCGCCGTTGGCGGCTTGCAGATGCTCGGGCGGCACCACCTGCGGCATGATGGAGGTGCCGGACGGGATGGCGAAGGCCTGCGCCAGCCCCAGTCCCAGCGCCAGCGCGTACAGCAGCGGCAGCGACAGCAGCGCGGGCGCGAACAGCACCAGCCCGGCCAGCACGCCGAGCAGCGCGGCGTTGACGTATTTGGTCACCATCATCACGCGCTTGGGCGAGTAGCGGTCCACCAGCGCGCCGCCGAGCAGCATGAACACCGCGCGCGGCACGCTCATGATGGCGATGACGGCGCCCAGCGCGAGCGGATCGCCCGTCATAGTGAGCACCAGCCAGGGCAGGGCGATCATGGTGAACTGGTCGCCAAGACCGGAGATGACGCCGCCGCCGAGCAGCCAGCGGAAGTTGGCGTCTTGCAAGATGGGGGAGCGTTGCTTGTTCATGGGCTGCGCCTTAGCTGTTGGTGAGGTTCATGCCGGCCACGCTGCCCAGCACGGCGGCCAGCGCGTCCAGCTGGTCCGGGGCGGAGCTGCGCAGCAGTTCGGCGCTCACTTCGCGCGCGGTGACGAGGGCGTTGTCCAGCATCTCGTGCCCGGCGGAGGTGATGACGGCGTAGCCGACGCGGGCGTCGCGCGGGTCGGGCTGGCGCGCCACCATGCCGTTTTTCTCCAGCGGCAGCAGGGTGCGCGTCACGCCGGACGCGGTCAGGCCCTGGCGCTCGGCCAGGTCCACGCGGCGCAGGCGGCCGCCGGGCGCCTTGGCCAGATGATGCAGCAGCATGAAGTCGCTGAAGCTCAGGCCGAAATGGCCGCCCAGCGCGGCGTCCAGGCGGCGCACCATGGCCGCTTGGGCGCGCGCCAGGCGCAGGCAGAAATCGAGGGCGGCGTCGCCCGTGATGGTTTCCATGATTTGTCCTTGATATATACTTGAGTGATCAAGTATATGCTGGAGGCGAAAAAAAAGCCACCGAAATTTTCGATGGCTTGGTGCGGCTCCGGCGGGTTACGCAGCTGCGCTGCTAACCCGCCCTACGATGCGCGCCGAAACGGTACCGTAGGGCGGGTTAGCGCGGCATGGCCGCGCGTAACCCGCCGTGCATGCGCGACGGATTAACGGTCGCCGTAGGTGCGGCGGGCGCCGTCGGTACGGCCTTTGTAGCCGCCGCCGCCTTCGCGGTTGAAGCCGCCGCCGGTGCTGGCGCCTTCGCGCGGGTAGCCGCCGGTGCTCGCGCCTTCACGCGGGTAGCCGCCGCCTTCCTTGCGCGGTGCGCCTGGCTTACTGAAGCTGCGCTGCGCTGGCTTGCCGCCACGGTTGTCGCCTGGTTTCCAGCCGCCTGGACGCGAAGCCGAGCGCGGAGGCGCGGTGCGCTTAGGCTCGAAACCTTCGATCGTGGTGACAGGGATCAGCTGCTTGGTGAAACGCTCGATGCGCTTCACGTTCATGCCTTCGGCGTGGTTCACCAGCGATACCGCCAGGCCATTGCGGCCGGCGCGGCCGGTACGGCCAATGCGGTGCACATAGTCTTCAGCGAATTTCGGCAGGTCGTAGTTGACCACGTGGGTGATGGTCGGCACGTCGATGCCGCGCGCGGCGACGTCGGTTGCCACCAGCACTTTGACCTGGCCGCGGCGCATGCTGTCCAGGGTGCGGTTGCGCGCGCCCTGGTGCATGTCGCCGTGCAGCGCGGCAGCCGAGAAACCGGCGATGTTCAGGCGGTCGGCGATGGTGTCCGCGTCGCGCTTGGTGGCGGTGAACACCACGGCCTGGTCCATCGACTCGTCGCGCAGCAGGTGGTCCAGCAGGCGGTTCTTGTGCGACAGGTCGTCCACGAAGTGCACGCGCTGGGTGATGTTCTCATGCTTGTTGGCGGCGCTGACGATCTGGATGACCATCGGATCCTTGGTGATGCGGCGGGCCATATTGCCCACCACGCCGTCCAGGGTGGCCGAGAACAGCATGGTCTGGCGGCTGTCCGGGGTGGCGGCGACGATTTTCTCGATGTCGTCGATGAAGCCCATGTCCAGCATGCGGTCGGCTTCGTCCAGCACCAGTATCTGCAGCTGGGAGAAGTCGATCTTGCCCGATTCCATATGGTCGATCAGGCGGCCAGGGGTCGCCACCAGGATTTCAGGATTGCGCGACAGCAGTTGCATCTGCTTTGGATAAGGCATGCCGCCCAGGATGGACACAGCCTTGATGCCGCGCAGGTTCACGGCGTACTTGTCGGTGTTGGTGGTAACTTGCAGGGCCAGTTCACGGGTCGGGGTCAGCACCAGCATTTTTGGCTGGGCGGCCTTGAAGCGCGGACGCTCGCCGCGCGCTTTGGCGGCTTGCATTTCCTGATTAGGGGTCTTGCCGGCGGCGGCCGGCGGCAGTGCGGCCAGACGGGTCAGCGACGGCAGCATGAATGCTGCGGTCTTGCCGGAACCGGTCTGGGAGGATACCAACAGATCCTTGCCTGCGATAGCGGCAGGCACAGCTTGCTCCTGTACTGGGGTCGGCTTGGTGTAGCCGGCATCGGTCAGGGCTTTGAGTACGGACGTGTTGATACCAAGTGCTTCAAAAGTCATTCTTATCTTTCGTAAAAATCAGCGTTCATGCAAAAACGCAGAACGCAAAATAGCAACGCCAACCAAACGAAATGACTCTAACAAACTAGATTAGAAATTTCGGCACAAAAGCTTTGCGCCGGGACGGTGTCTTATTCGACACACAAGGCGGGGGGCTTTATAAGCGTCATCAGGGACGATGCGCTAAGGCTTGCGTAGCTGCTGTTATTCTTAGTGCCGACTGCGTGTTGCAGCGCACAAGCCGACACTATAACGTATTTCCGGCCAATTTGCACGCTTAATTGCGCGCGATCTGTTGTCGCGGCGTTATTGCCTCGGATTGACAGCAATTGTCCATTGGGCAATAGTGTTGGCTCCTTGCTATCCAGGAGTCTGCGCGTGAAACAGTCGACCATCGACGCCCTGATCGGCAGCATCTATGCCGCCGTGACCGCCGCCAGTGGCTTCCAGCAATTTATAGCCGAATTCAGCGCCGCAGCGGGCGCCAGCGGTGTGCTGCTGATTATGCGTCATGTTGTTTCGCAGGAGTTGCAGGGGGTGTGGGTGGTGGGCATGGATCCGGCTTACCTGCAAAGCTATGCGCTGCGCTATGCCGGCGAGGACGTGCTGGCGCTGCACATGGAGCACTCGCCCATTGGACGCTTCTACGCCAGCAACCTCGATGTGCCCGAACGCGCGCACTACCACGAGCTGCCGTTTTACCGGGATTGGGTGCAGCCGCAAGGCATGGCGTATGCGGCCGGCTGCGTGATCCTGCGCGAGGGCCAATGGCTGACCCAGATTTTCCTGCAGCGTTCCACCGCCCAGCCGCCGTTCTCGCGGCGCACCATGGTGCAGCTGGAGCGGCTGGTGCCGCATCTTCAACGCGCGCTGCAGATGCGCCAGCGCTTTGCCGAGCTGCGGCTGGGACGCGACATGCTGGCCGGCAGCCTGGATGTATTGGCCATGCCGGCGCTGCTGTGCGATGAACGCGGCCGCATGGCCCATTGCAACCGCAGCGGCCGCGCGCTGCTGGAGGCGGGCGGCGGCTTGTGGCTGGACGGCGGCCTGCTGCGCGCGCGCAGCGAACCGGTGGCGCGGCAGCTGGCGCTGGCGCTGTGCGGGGCGGTGCGCGCC
>NZ_WWCU01000027.1 GCF_009857595.1 Pseudoduganella aquatica
GTCGCGGCTGCGCGCCAGCAGCGCCTGCGGCGCGCGGCCCACGCCGAGCAGGCTGCCGCGCAGGCGCCACCAGCGGCTGTGTTCCATGGCCAGCAGGCGCTGCTGCATGTCGCTGCCCCAGGCGCCGGCCTGGTGGCGCGCGTGCTCGCTGTGCGCCAGCGCCGCCTGCAGCTCGCCCAGCGCGCCCTGCAGCTGCGCTTCGCGCCGCGCCAGTTCGTCCCGCAGCGCCGTTTCGCGCCGCGCCAGTTCGTCCTGCAGCGCCGTTTCGCGCTGCACCAGCTGGTCCTGCAGCGCGGCCAGTCCGTCCTGCAGCGCGGCGACCTGCTCGGCGCGGCGCGCCAGGTCGCCGTCGCGCAGTATCAGCTGCGCTTCGCAGGCGGCCAGCTGCCGCACCTGCTCGGCCTGCACCGCCAGCGTCTCCTGCAGGCGCTGCTGGGCCGCTGCCGCGCCGGCCAGCGCCTGGCTGACCTGGCGGTTGGCTTCGCGGCCGTCGTGCAGGGCCTGTTCGGCCAGGGCCGTGCGCTCGGCCTGCGCGTCGGCGGCGCGGCCCTGGGCGGCGGCGGCCTGCTCCAGCGCATCCTGCAGCTGGCCGGCCAGGGTTGCCTTGGCTTGCCAGGCGTGCGCCAGGTGGTGGCTGATGAAGTCGTCAAAGACATTCGGCTGCAGCGCCAGCACCTCGCGCAGCGCGGCGTGCTCGCCGGCCGTGTAGTAGCGGTTCAGGCCGTCGAACCAGGCGAATTGGTAGTCGTGCGCCGTCACCAGCGCTTCCCAGGCCTGGTGCGCGCTGTCGCGCTGGCCGGGCAGCGTCGCTTCGATCACCAGTATCCACGGCCGCCAGCGCTGCAGGTCCAGGCCGCGCAGCACCTCGCCCTCGGCGCCCTCGACGTCGATCTTCAGGAAGTGGATCGGGCCCTGCACATGGGCGGCGCAGATGTCGTTGAGCGTGCGCAGCGGCACCGTCACTTCCTGCAGCGCATAGCCGTCGGCGCGGTGGCCGTCGGCCACGGCCGCGTCGGTGGAGGCCCAGCCGTTCATGGCCGGCACTTCATACAGCGTGATCTCGCCGTCGCGCGCGCCGCAGGCCACGGCCAGGTTCAGGTCGCGCGGGCGCTGGGCCTGGAACTGGGCGTGGTAGGACGGCATCGGCTCGATATTGATGCCGCTCCAGCCGCTGTCGTAAAACGCCTTGCTCACCGAGTGCAGCACCGGATCGTTGGCGCCGACGTCGATATAAAACCCGTTGCGCACATGGCCCAGGGCGCGCCACAGCAGCACGTCCTCGCAGTTTTGCGCGTAGCTGACGAAACTCATAATTGGACGATCTCGATAGTGGGGTCGATAAAGGCCGTGCCCTCGAAGTGCGGGCGGCGCATATTGATCACGGTAAACACCAGCGCCAGGTCGCGCCACTCGTAGTTGTTGACCAGGTGGGTGTCGGTGCTGACGATGGCGGTCGACACCGAATAGGTGCCGGGGCCGAGGTTCATCGGGAAGGCGAAGCGGTAGCGCACCAGGCTGCCGGCGGCCACGGCGGCCAGCGGCATCTCCTTCAGGTGGGTATTGGTGCCGTACATGGCCTGCCCGAGCCGGTCCTTGATCATATAGCCCAGCACCATGCGCGGGATCGGCGCGTGCGCCTGCACCGTGACCTCCAGCGTCACCGCCGCGCCCACGTCCACCACCTCGACCGGCGCGCCGTGCTCGTCGAGCAGCGCGATCTGCGCCACGCTCGCCTCGCCGCTGCCGGAAATGATCTGCACCTTGCCGCTGTCCAGGGTTTTCACTTCCAGCTTCTGGTTCTCGCGCTCGGCGATCATGGCGTTGTAGTAATCCATGATTTCCTCCGGCGGCCCGCTGCGCGCCAGGCGGCCGGCGTCGAGCAGGATGGCGCGGTCGCACACCGACTGGATGGCCTGCTTGTCGTGCGACACCAGCAGCAGCGTGGTGCCCTGGCGGCGGTATGCGCGGATGCGCTCGAAGCTCTTGTGCTGGAAATAGGTGTCGCCCACCGACAGCGCCTCGTCGACGATGAGGATGTCGGGCCGGCGCGCGGTGGCCACGGAAAAGGCCACGCGCATCTGCATGCCGCTGGAGTACACCCGCACCGGCTGGTCCATATAGTCGCCGATCTCGGCGAAGGCCTCGATGTCGGGCATCAGCGCCGTGATCTCGGCCACCGTCATGCCGATCAGCTGGCCGGCCATGTAGACGTTCTGGCGGCCGGTGAAGTCGGGATGGAAGCCCATGCCCAGCTCCAGCAGCGCGGCCACGCGGCCCTGCATGGCCACGCCGCCCGTGGTGGGCTGGGTGGTGCCGGTGATCAGCTTGAGCAGCGTGCTCTTGCCGGCGCCGTTGATGCCGATCAGGCCCACGGCCTCGCCGGGCGCGACGTGGAAATTAATGTCCTGCAAAATCCACTTGAGCTTGTGGCGCGCGCCGCGGAAGGGCAACAGCCATTCGCCCAGGCGCGACCAGCGCGTGGGATATTGTTTGTAGGCCTTGCCCAGGTTGCTGACTGTTATCGAGCCCATCAGAGTTCATCCACCATTTCACCCGCGCGCTTGCGGAACAATTTCATGCCGAGCAGGCACAGCGCCAGCGCCAGCGCCAGCGCCGGCAGCATGCTGGCCCAGTCCGGCGCCTGGCCCGCCACCAGGATGGTCTGGCAGGCCTGGATCACGGCCGCCATCGGGTTCCAGGCCAGCAGGCCGCGCACCTCGGCCGGCAAAATGCTGGCCGGGTAGACGATGGGCGTGAACCAGAACCAGAACTGGATAAAGATGGTGAAGAACTGGCCCACGTCGCGGAAGAACACATTGAGCACGCCCAGCACCAGGCCCAGGCCGATGGCCAGCATCACCAGCAGCGCCAGCACCGGTATCAGCAGCAGGAAGACGGCGCCCGGGAACTGGCCCGACAGCAGCAGGAAGGCGGTAAACAGGCCGAAGATGATGCCGAAGTTGACCAGCGCGTTGAGCACCACGATGACGGGCAGGCTGGTGCGCGGGAAGCTGATCTTCTTGAGCAGGTTGGCCTGCTCGAGGAACATGTTCTGGGCGCGCGTGACGATTTCCGAGAACAGGCCCCAGGCCAGCACGCCGGCGCACAGGTAGATGCTGTAGCCGTACTCGGTGCTGTTGCCCGGCAGCTTGCTCTGCATCACTTGCGAGAAGATCAGCGTGTACACCAGTATCATGGCCAGCGGGCTCAGCACGGTCCAGGCCGCGCCCAGCATGGTGTTGCGGTATTTGGACTGGAACTCGCGCCGGACACTGCCCAGCACAAAGCCGCGGTAGGACCACAGGGCGCGCAACATCAAACTCATGCCGCCCTCCGGCCGGGACGGGCAATAATTAGCATCATCGTGAATTGGGCCGCGCTGCGCGGACGGCAGGACGGCGGGGATTGGTCAAGAGCGGCATTATAGCCTACCGTCCCACGCCCCTTGCTACAGTTGTAACACGTTGTCACAAAGAAAGGAGCTAGCTCTGCACCAGCTTTTGCAGCGCCTCGGGGTTTTTGATCACCAGCCGGTGCGGTTCCTTCTGGACGATGCCCTGCTGCACCAGCGTGAGCAGCGCCCGGGTGACGGTCTCGCGGCTGGTGTTGATCATATTGGCAATATCCTGGTGGGTGGGCAGGTTTTCCACCACTGTGCCGTCGGGCTGCTTCTTCTGCATCAGCACCAGGTAGGTGTAGATGCGCTTGGCCGTGTTGTTGATGCTGAGCAGGGCGCGGAATTCGGAGTCGCGCTGGATTTTCTGCGCCAGGTGCTGCAGCATCTGGCGCGCCACCGACGGCGAATGCGAAAACAGGTGCATGGCGGTGGGGGCCGGCAGGAAGGCCACCAGGGCGTCCGTCATGGCCACCACCGAAGCCGAGCGGGTGGTGTTGTTGATCAGGGCGATCTCGCCGAAGAAATCGCCCGGCGCAAGTATCCGCAGGCCGATGGCGCGCCCGTCTTCGGTAATGTCGACCACCTGCAGCTGGCCTGCCAGCAGGAACATCAGCCCGTCGCCATGGCCGCCCTTGTGCAGCACCACGTCGCGCTTGGCGTACTGGCGTACGCGCAGATCCGCCTTCACACGGATGATTTCCTCGTCCGACAGTTCGGCCAGCAGCGGAATCTTGCGCAGGTGGATCTGCAAATTGCGCTCGGCCGGCGACGCTTCCGTGCCCGTGTCGGGCGGCGGCGGGCTGGCTGGCTGGGTGGTGGTATTCATGCGTTGGGTTCAGTGGGTGACAGCGTCATTCTAGCTTAGATGGAGGCGAGTGCCGCCGCGCACAAGGCCCCGGCGGCCACGCCGGCCGCGTTGGCGGCCATGTCGCGCCAGGAGAAGCCGCGTCCCGGCACCAGCTGCTGCAGGCATTCGATCAGCCAGCCGGCCAGCAGCAGGCCGGCCAGCCACAGCGCGGCGCTGGCGGCCGGCGCGATGCGCATGGCCAGCAGGGCCAGTCCGGCGTAGGCGCCGAAATGCATCAGCTTGTCGTTCGGCAAGCGCGACGGCAGCCACTGGTTGGGCACCAGGCAGCCTGCCACCAGGGCCAGGCTGAAGCCGATAAAAACCGCCATTTCCCACATCATGCGCTTATCCGTTTCACTACGCGCTGCGCGCGCGCCGGTGAACCATTCACAGACCCTGCCACTGCCAGCTCAATTGCAATTGGCGGTTATTGTACTGAAAGATGGGAATATTTTCCCTGTTGATGACCTGCCGCACTTCCAGGATCAGGTTTTGCTGGCGCGCGACCGGATAGGTCAGCGCGGCGCGCAGCGTGTGCGTGTCCTGCTCGCGCACCTGGTCGACCACGGGCGGCGCATAGGGCTCGCTGCCGCGCCAGTGCTGCAGCGTGTAGCCCACTTCGGCGGTCAGGCCGGTGCCGTATTTGCGCTGCCAGCTCAGCGCGGCGTTGGCGCCGTGGCGGTCGCCGCCGGGGCGCGCGCCGGTGGCGCGGTCGGTGGCCACGCCGATGCTGGCGCTGACCACGCTGTCGTTCTTGCGCCGGCTGAACTGGGCGCGCAGCTCGCCGGTGTTGGCGTCGAAGGTGTCCAGCGTCACATAGCTGTTGCGCCCCACGCTGCCCTGCAGGTGGAAGGTGAAGCCGTAGGGCAGCTTGAGCGGCGGGCCCACGCGCGCCAGCAGCTGGTACTGGCGCTGGTAGAACTCGCCGCCCAGCGAGATCAGGCCGGCCAGCACGGTGCCGCGCAGGGTCCAGCCGTCCCAGCGCCACAGCGTTTCGGCGCCGGCGAACAGGGCGCCGCTGTCGTACTGGCGCAAGGTGTCGTTGCGGCGCTGCTGGAACTGGACGAAGCCGACGGTGCCGTTCGGCGTCAGGTCGCGCATATAGTCGCCCGACAGCATGGTGTACTGGTCGTGCTGCGGCTGGAACTCGGGCGACAGCGTGTATTCCGGGTTCAGCACCCGGGTCGAGCCCTGGTTGACGTTCTGGTCGATGCCGCGCGAGATGGACAGGCTGTACTGGCTGAGCGGCGTCCACTGCTCGCAGCCGACGGCGCGCGCTTCGCGTATCAGCTCGACGATGCCGGGCGGCGGCGCAAAGCGCTCCTCGATGGTGCGGAACATGCGCTCGGCCTCGTCCGGGCGGCCCAGGCTGCACTGGATCAGCGCCAGGTCCAGCCAGGCGCCGGCATGCTGCGGCTCCTGCTCGATCACGCGCCGCAGCGCCTGGTTGGCGTCCTGCTTGCGGCCCTCGGCGATGGATTGCAGCGCGTCCTCGTACAGCTGTTTGGTCACGGCCTGCACCGGCGGCAGTTGCTCCGGAGCCGGGGCCGGGATGGGCGGCGTGTCCGCCGCAGTGGCGGACGTGGCGGCCGGCGCGGCGGATTCGGCGCCGGGCCGGTCTTGCTGCTGCTCCTGCTGCTGCGCCGCGCTGGCGCCGCAGGCCAGCAGCAGCGCCAGCGCGGCCAAGGGGGAAGCCGGGCGCCTCATGCGGGCTGCTCCTCGGCGGCCGGCAGGGCGGCTTGGGTCATGGCGGGTTCAAGGGTGTACAAGGTGGTGGTTTTTTCTTTCCCGCGCAGTACGCGTTCTCCCAGCAGCAGGAAGCGGTGGCGGCGCGCCTGCGCCACGGTGCCGGCGCCGATGATGATGTCGTGCGGCAGGTCGCGCGCGGCCTGCTCCAGGCGCGAGGCGGTGTTCACGCTGTCGCCCACGGCGGTATAGATGCTGCGCGAGCCGGTGCCGAAGTCGCCCGCGAAGGCGGTGCCGCTGTCGATGCCGATGCGCACCCGCAGCGGCGCAAAGCCGTTGCGCGCGCGCTGCCGGTTGTACTGGCGCACGCGCTCCACAATGTCGGCCGCCGCGTCCAGCGCCAGGTCGGCGTGGTCGGGATTGGGGAGCGGCGCGCCCCAGAACGCCACCAGGCCGTCGCCGGTGTATTTGTCCAGCGTGCCGCCCTGGGCCATGACCGGGCCGGTCAGGCATTCCAGGAATTCGCGCGTGAGCTGGGCGGCGGCTGCCACCGGCAGCGCCTCGACGTGGGTGGTGTAGCCCTCCATGTCGGCGATCAGCGTGGTCACTTCGCGCTGGGCCGGCGCCAGCGGATCCTTGATGTCGCTGCGCAGCAGCTCGGTCACCACTTCCGGCGCCACGTACTGGCGCAGCGTGTCGAGCAGGTGGCGCGATTTGCGCTGCGTGAGCTGCCAGTGGTAGGGCACGGCCACGGCCAGCAGGAACAGGGTGCAGGCCAGCGGGCCGGTGGTGGAGAAATACGGGTCGTGCGGGCTCATGGCATAGGCCAGCGCCAGCCAGGCGGCGCTCAGCGCGGCGAGCACGCCCACGCCCAGCGCGGCCGGCACGCGCGGCAGCGCCCACAGCGCCAGCAGCACGCAGGCCGCGCCGTACAGGCTGCCGATCCAGCGTCCCGGCCACGGCGCGGGCGCCGTGCCTTGCTGCAGGTCGAGCAGGGTGGACAGCATGGCGGCCTGCACCCCCAGGCCGGGGCGGTTGGCCGCCAGCGGCGTGGCCACACGGTCGCTCAGGCCCAGCGAGGACGAACCGACCAGCACCAGGCGGCCGGCCGCGCTGGCCGGTTCGATGCGCTGGGCCAGCACGTCGCTGGCCTGCACCAGGGTGTAGGCGCTCCAGTCGCGCTTGTAGGCGATGCGCTGCGGGCTGGGCGGCAGCGTGGCCAGGCCGCCGCCGCAGCAGTCGATCAGCGCCAAACTCAGCGCGGGATAGCGCGCCCCCTGGTAGCTGGTGAGCAGGGGCAGGCGGCGCAGGGCGCCGTCCGGGTCCGGAATGAAGCCGATATTGCCGACGTTGGGCGCGCCGGCCCAGGCGGCCTGGTTGGCGATATAGCCGGTGGCCGCCGTGGCGTCGCCGGCGCGCGCGGTGGCGCCGCTCAGCCGGCCTTCGCGCAGCGCATACGGGCGGCTCTGTGAATAGTCGAAAGCCTGCGCCAGCACCAGTCGCGCGTGCCGGGCCAGCATGCCGAGACGCAGGTCGCCGTCGGCGTCGGCCGGATTGGGCAGCACGATGTCGAGCGCGACGCCGCGCGCGCCGTAGGTGGTCAGCAGGATTTCCACCAGGTCGGCCAGGCGCGCGCGCGGCCAGGGCCACGGGCCCAGCTCGGCCATGCTGGCCTCGTCGATGTCGACCACCAGCACGCGCGGTTCGGGCGTGTCCGTGCTTTGCCAGCGCAGATAGCGGTCGCGCAGCCACTCGTCGGCGAACAGCGAGGCGCCGGGCGGCGCCAGCCATTGCGTGCCCAGCGCCAGCATGAGTCCGGCAGCGGCTATCAGCGCGCGCGGCAGCCAGGCCGGCAAGGGCGGCAGGCGCCGTGACCAGGATGTCGTCGAAGATGTCAAAAGGGGCTGCGGTGGGGTGAAGGTCAATCCGTTAGTATAACGCCTAGCCCTGTGGAAAGGCGAGTGGGGCGGCCGATGCTACAAAGTGTAACGTTTCGCGCAGTTAGCGGGCTTTTCCATGAGAATGTGATGGCTATCACGGCAGCTTACGTGCCGTGCTGGATAATAAGATGGAAAAGGGGAATATCATGTTACGTCATCTCGTGGCCGCTGCCGGCCTTGCACTACTCTCCCACGGCGCCTACGCGGCAGTCGCGGGCAAAATCGTCTATGTGACGGGCAGCGCGCAGGTGGCGCAGCAGCCTGCCGTGCTGGACGGCGCGGTGCAGGAAGGCGATATGCTGACCACCGGCGCCGACGGCTATCTCTATATCACCACGGTGGACAACGGCCTGTTCATCCTGCGCCCGTCCAGCCAGGCCCGCATCGTCGCCTATTATATAGACGAGAAACAGCCTTCCAACAACCGCATCAAGCTGGAACTGCTGAACGGGGTGGCGCGCAGCCGCTCCGGCGACGCGGTCAAGAAGGCGCGCCAGAATTTCCGCTTCAACACGCCGGTGGCCGCCATCGGCGTGCGCGGCACGGACTTTACCGTCTTTACCGATCACGACACCACGCGCGTGACCGTCAACTCCGGCGGCATCGCGCTGAGCGGTTTTGGCGGCGCCTGCAGTCCTGAAGGCCTGGGCCCGTGCGAAGGCCAGGCCACGCGCGACCTGTTCGCCGCGCAAAAAGGCAATCTGCTGCAGATCCGCCGCGGCCAGGCCGCGCCGCAATTGCTGCCGGAAACCAATACCCTGGCGCCGGACGCCGTGGCGCCGCCGCGCCAGGACGAGCCGGGCAAGCATGCTGGTCCGTCCAGCGGCGCGAGCCTGCCGCCGCAGCCCAATCTGGACGTGCAAAAAAGCGCCAGCCTGCAGCAGCAGATTGCCACCAATGGCACCGGCACCAAGAACGATCCGCCGCCTGCGGTGATTGTGCCGCCGGTGACGGAAATCACCCCGCCGGCCACCGAAGTGCCGGTGGTCACGCCACCCGTGGTCACCCCGCCGGTGGTGACGCCGCCGGTGGTAGTGGAACCGCCGGTCGTGACGCCGCCGGTGGTGACGCCGCCGGTGGTCGAGCCGCCGGTGGTAACCCCGCCCGTGGTGCAGGAGCGCCAGATCGTCTGGGGGCGCTGGCAACCGCTGCTGGAAAAGGAGCGCCAGGTGGACCTGGTGGCCGAACTCAAGAAGGGGAAGACCCTGATTGCGCAGAATCCGGACTTCGTTCTGTTGCGCACCGAGGGGCAGGCTTACCCGGTGCCCGAGCGCGGCGGGGTCAGTTTTGCGCTCAAGCAGGGCGAGGCGTTTATTCATCATGACAACGCGGCCTTGCCTACTCTGGCGGCGACGCTGGAGAACGGCGCGTTGAGTTTTAATTTCGACAAGCGCACCTTCGCTACCAACTTCGACCTGGTCAACGGGGAGGAGCGGCTGCTGATGCAGTCCACGGGCAAGGTGGCCGACGACGGACGTTTTGTGGGCGATGCCTTGTACATCCAGCCGAATAATATGTCCGTCAGCGGCTTGCTCAGCACGGAAAACGGCGGCACCGCAGCGTACCTGTTCCAGCGCCGCATGACCGGGCGCACGATCTACGGCGGCACCAGCTGGACTGCCCAGCCGGCCACCGCCACGAAATAACCCCTGCTGCCTTTGCTTGCACCAACAGCCCGCCTTTGGCGGGCTGTTTTTTTTCGCCTGTCGAGTGTGTGATGCGCGCGTACAACAGTTCTTCGTGCGACAAAATTTTTACATTTACTTACCATTTCATCTGCGGTGGATTTTTTGCGATGCCAATTTGCAATCTTTTGTGTCGTACTGTCACGGTTTTGCCTGCCCGGCAAGCCCCGTCAACACCGCAGATTCCCTATGGCGGCGGGCAAAGCGCCGTAAACCGTGCCAATCCTTGCGTTGGGCGCAATCTTCTCTGATAATGACCCGCCGCATAGTTTTCATTGGTTAATTTACTAACTATCGGAGGATATTGCTTATTTTTGTGATGGCTGTCACATGCTTGGGCAATACCTTCTGAGATTATTCGGTACGTTAGATTGTTTTGGCCACCGCGAGTCATGCAATTAACTTCAATCAATCCTTACTAGGAGTTTTAAATGGGTATTTACGCTGCTGATCTGCAAAAGCTGTACGTTGCTTACTTCAACCGTCCTGCAGATCCAGTTGGTCTGCAGTATTGGGAAGGCGTACTGGAAGCCAAATCCGCTACTCTGGACGCGGTGGCAAAATCGTTCGGCGACTCGGCTGAGTACAAAGCTGAATACGCTAACCAAACCGTTGCTCAAATCATCAACAAGATCTACATCAACCTGTTCGGCCACAACGCCGATACCCCAGGTCTGCTGTACTGGGCTAACCTGGTAACCAACGGCACCATGGGCATCGACATTGCTGTTCGTCAGATCTCCCAAGGCGCACAAGGCACCGACCTGATCGCTTTCCAATCCAAGACCGCCGCTGCTGCGTCGTTCACCGATTACATCCAAGGTCAACCAGGTGGTGTTGCTGCCTACAACGGCGCCGCTGCTAACCTGGCTGCCAAGACCTACCTGTCGGGTGTTACCGACGAAGCAACCCTGGCAAACGCCACCTCGGACGCTGGCCTGAAAACCGCGCTGACCAACGTGACCGTTGCTGCTGACCCACTGTACGCCGCTTCGGTTGCTGCACAAGCTGTTGTTGACGCTGCTAATACCGCTGCCGCCACCAAAGCCGCCGCTGCTACCGCCGCTGCTACCGCCGTGACTACCGCGAACACCGCTAAAATCGCTGCCGACACCAAAGCTGCTGCAACCGACGCAGTCAAGCTGGCTGCTGATTCGGTGACCGCTGCTGCCGCTTCGACCGCTGCTGCTACCGCCAAGACCACTGCTGACGCAGCTGTTGTTACCGCTCAAACCGCACTGACCACTGCTATCGCTAGCGGCGACGGCGCTGCTGTTTCGCTGGCTAACGGCAAACTGATCATCGCTCAAGACGTTGCTGCTAAAGCTGCTACCGCTGCTACCGCTGCTGCCGCTGCTGCTACCGCTGCTGCTGCCGCCGCTACCGCTGCTGCTGCTGACGACGCTGCCGCTACCACCGCTGGCACCGCTGTGACCAGCGCGCTGACCGCTGCTGTGACCGCTTCGGCTGCTGCCACCGCTGCTGCTGACGCTGCTGCTAAAGCCGCTGCTGACTTCACCAAAGCTGCTGCCGCTTCGACCCAAGTGTCGGACGACGCTGCTGCTACCGCTGCTGCTGCTGCTGCTGCTGCTGCTGTTGCCAGCGCAAAAACCGCTGCTGCAAACGTAGTTGTAGTTCAGACTGCATCGACCTACTCGGCTGCTATCGCTACCGCCGCTGCTGACGCTGCTGCTGCTACCGCTGCTTCCGCTGCGACCAAAGCTGCTATCGCTGCAACCAACTCGGCTGCAACCGCTAACGCCGCTATCGCTGCTGCCGCTGCTGAAGCTACCGCTGCTGCAAAAGCAAAAGCATCGGCTGACGCTGCTGTTGCTGAAGCTGCCAAGTACGACGCTGCTGCCAAAATCACCGTGTCGACCACCGACGACGCTGCTGCTGCTGCTGCTCTGACCGCTGCTAACACCGCCGCTGCCGCTGCTGCTGCTGCTGTGGCCGCTGCTGCTCTTCAGCAAACCGCTGCTGCCGCTCTGCCAGCAAACTACACCGCGAAATCGTTCGTGCTGACCACCGGCATCGACAACTTCGTTGGCGCAAACGGCGAAGACAGCTTCACCGCCTCCTACAACACCGCAACCGTTCTGGGCGGCCTGGACACCATCGACGGCGGCGCCGGCGTTGACACCCTGAGCATCGCTGATTCGCTGACCCTGACCGGCGCTGCGTTCACCCTGGGCGGCATGACCGTAACCAACGTTGAGAAACTGAACGTTGCTACCAGCGGCGGCCTGACCGGCCTGGATCTGTCCGGCCAAACCGCGCTGACCGACGTTAGCCTGTCCGCTTCGGGCACCGCTGCTTCGACCGGCATCGTTCTGGGCGCTGGCGTAACCGCAGCTGTGAACGCTGCTGCTGGCAACATCGGCGTGACCGGCGGTAAATCGATCACCGCAACCACCACCGGCGCTAACACCGTGACCCTGGCTGGTACCGCACTGACCACCGCCACCGTTAAGGCTGGCACCGGCGCAGTTTCGGTAACTGGCGACGTTCTGACGTCCGTTAAAGTCACCGGCGGTAGCCTGGCTGCTGCTGGTTCGATCAGCAACAACACCAAAACCACGCTGACCACCGTCACCCTGGACACCGTTGACACCGCTGCCGACATCATCGGTAACGGTATCGCTACGCTGAACATCGGCGGCGCAGTTACTGCTACCCGCACCACCACCATCACCAATCTGACCGCTGGCCACGCGCTGACCGTGAACAGCACCGGTGCTGGCCTGACCTCGGCTGGTGCGGCCGCTACCGCTGTCATCACCGACGCGAATGCTACCTCGATCACCCTGAACAACAGCGCTGCAAGCAACATCGATCTGTCGGGCTCGACCCTGGCAGCATCGCTGACCCTGACCGGCGCCGGTGCACTGACCCTGGCTCCAATGGGTGGGGCTACCACCAAGATCGACGGCTCCGCTGCGACGGGCGCGCTGACCCTGGGCACGCTGAACGCTGCTGCAGTGAACGTGAAAACCGGTTCGGGCAACGACAGCTTCGCTATCTCGGCTACCGCTGCTGTGACCGTTGACGCAGGCGCAGGCAACGACACCGTGACCCTGAGCTCGGTTCTGGCTGCTGGTTCGCAAGTTCAGCTGGGCGCTGGCGACGACAAACTGCTGGGCGTAGCTGCTCAGGCTCCAGTTGCTGTTACCGGCACCGTTATCGACGGTGGCGCAGGCATCGACACCCTGTCGGCTGACCTGGTTACCGTTGGTAACGCTTCGAAGTTCATCAACTTCGAAAACCTGTCGCTGAACAGCACCACCGGCCTGGATCTGGCTCTGCTGACCGGCAACACCATCACCGCTCTGACCATGGACTCGGCTTCGACCACCGCGACCTACCAGAACGTGACCGCAACCGGCATCACCGACACCTACGTTGGCGATAACTCGGCTCGCGTCAACACCCTGTCGCTGCTGGGCGTTTCCGGTACCGCCGACGCATTCGCAATCAACTTCGCCGCTACCTCGGCTGCTGCTCACGGCGGCGCTGCTAACGTGAAGATGGGTACGATTGCTGCCGCTGGCATCGAAAACTTCAACATCACTTCGGGTGGTACCTCCGCTGCCAACAACTGGAACAGCGTAGTTCTGGGTGCTGACTCCAGCGCCAAGACCGTGACCGTGACCGGCGCGTCGAACCTGGATCTGACCTTCGCCGCTGGCTTCGGTTCTTCCAGCTCGTCGACCGCTGGCGTGACCGCGATCAACGCTGGTGCAGCAACCGGCGCCATCACCCTGAACACCGCCAACGTGACCCTGGGTTCCGGCGTTGCGCTGGCAGTGACCACCGGCTCCGGCGCTGACACCCTGACCCTGGCGAATGCAAACGCCGCAGGCGTGACTGTGTCGACGGGCGCTGGCAACGACATCGTTACCCTGGGCACCGGTTCCTACACCGTGAACCTGGGCGATGGCGCTGACCGCGTAACCACCGGTACCGGTGCTTCCACCATCACCGGCGGTGCTGGCGCGGATAGCTTCATCGTGTCCGCTACCGTGACCACTGCTACTGCTGCTTCGTCGCCAGTGCAGACGACCATCAACGATGCAGGTACCGGCGACGTGTTCACCTTCACCATCGGTACCACCAACGCCTGGACCGCAGCCAAGATCGACGTCAGCACCGCTACCGCGCTGTTCGGCGGTACGATCAACGCGCTGGATCTGGCAGTTAGCGCTGCTGGTGACACCAACAACCAGATCACCTGGTTCCAGTACGGCGGCAACACCTACATCGTCAACCACGCTACCGTCGGTACCGACCTGGCAGCTGGCGACAACGTAGTCAAGCTGGTTGGTCTGATCGACCTGAGCGGTGCAACCTTCGCTGAAGGCGGCGCTGGTGCTTCGACCCTGACCCTGGTGTAATTGATCATACTTCCACCCCGAGCTTCGGCGACGGGTGGTAAGTAGAGTCGAACAAGACCTCATTGCCCGCAAGGCAGTGGGGTCTTCCTGCTTTTAGCGTCATTATTTTTATTGAGACAACTATGCCTACTATCACTATCGACAATCAGGTCTATGACCTCGACACCCTGCCGGAGGCCGCCAAAGAACAGCTGCGCAGCCTGCAATTCGTGGATGGCGAACTGGACCGCCTGCAGGCCAAGATAGCCGTGCTGCGCACCGCGCGCAGCACGTACGCCAGGGCGCTGAACGAGGCGCTGGCGCCGCTGCAAGCGCCTGTTCAGGATGAAATCCTGAAATTTTAGTCAAACCGGTCGGCAGCGCAGGCGCCCCTGCGCCGCTGCGGGTTACGAATTGATACAAGCTTTTTTGCTCTTGGATGCCCAAAAATGTGATCTACGTCACATTTTCTTGCGGTTTTAGGCGATAATGTCTCGTCTTTAATCGAGCGCGCTGCCGTGTGCACCGCGCCTGCCGCAGTTCGGGCGCCGCCCTCCTGGAGGGGCGCAACGTGCCGTTGCTGTGCCTTTCTGCCGTACTTAGCAAGTCAATCACATGAAAAAACTACTCAATCCCAAGAGCGAAATCGAGCAGATCCTGTTTCGCTTCAAGAGCACCTTCTATACGGTAGGGGTCTTCAGCGCCATCACCAACTTGCTGATGCTGGCACCGTCGCTGTACATGCTGCAGGTCTACGACCGCGTGCTGCAAAGCAAGAACGAAATCACGCTGCTGATGATTACGCTGATGCTGCTGGGTACCTATCTGGTGTTGGGTGGTTTGGAGTTGATACGCAGCTTTATTCTGATCCGCGTCGGCGCCAAATTCGACATGGAGCTGAATCGGCGTGTCTACACGGCTGCCTTCGAGCAGAACCTGAAGCAAGCCGGCGGCAACGCCGGGCAGTCCCTGAACGACCTGACCAGCCTGCGCCAATTCTTGACCGGCAACGCGCTGTTTGCCTTCTTCGATGCGCCCTGGTTCCCGTTCTACTTGATCGTGATGTTTTTGTTTGAGCCATCGCTGGGCTGGTTTGCCCTGGTTGGCGTAGTCGTGCTGGTGATTCTGGCCTATGTGAATGAGCGCGCAACCCGCAAACCGCTTGCGGAGGCGAATTCGATGGCGATTGCATCCAGCTCCCTCGCCACCAATAATTTGCGCAATGCGGAAGTAATCGAGTCCATGGGCATGCTGCCCAACCTGATGGGCCGCTGGTTCAAGCTGCACGGCAAGTTCCTCCATCTGCAGGCGGAAGCCAGCGAGAAGGCCGGCCTGATCGGCGGATTCACCAAGTTTGTGCAATTGTCGATGCAGTCGCTGATCCTGGGTCTGGGCGCCTTGCTGGTGCTCGAAAATAAAATCACGCCAGGCATGATGATTGCCGGCTCCATCCTGTTGGGCCGTGCGACGCAGCCGGTGCAGCAGTTGATCGCCGTATGGAAAAGCCTGAGCAGCACCCGCAGCGCATATGAGCGTTTGAACACTCTGCTGGAAAAAAACCCGGCGCGGCCGGCCGGCATGGAACTGCCGAAACCCAAGGGCACGCTGACGGTTGAAGCCGTTATTGCCGCCCCTCCCGGCGCCAAGGCCGCGCTACTGAAGGGCGTGAACTTCGGCATTCATCCGGGCGATGTGCTGGGCATTATTGGCCCTAGCGGTTCGGGTAAGTCGACGCTGGCGCGCCTGCTGGTCGGCGTGTGGCCGTCGGCTAGCGGCAAGGTGCGCCTGGACGGCGCGGACATCTACCAATGGAACAAGGCCGAACTGGGTCCGCATATCGGCTATCTGCCGCAGGATATTGAACTGTTCGGCGGCACCATTGCGGACAACATCGCGCGTTTCGGCGAGATCGACGCTGAGAAAGTGGTCCTGGCGGCGAAACGCGCCGGCGTCCACGACATGATTCTGCATATGCCGGACGGCTACGACACCTTGCTGGGCGACGGCGGCGCGGGCCTGTCGGGCGGCCAGCGCCAGCGCCTGGGCCTGGCGCGCGCCATGTACGGCGACCCGTCCCTGGTGGTGCTGGACGAACCGAACTCCAACCTGGACGACGTCGGCGAGCAAGCGCTGGTACAGGCCATTGCCGACCTGCGCAAGCACGGCAAAACCATCGTGCTGATCACGCACCGCACCAGCGCGATCGCCGCGACCAATAAGCTGCTGGTGCTGCGCGACGGCGCGGTCGACATGTTTGGCCCAAGCGACCAGGTCCTGGCCGCGCTGCAGAAGAACCAGAAAGCGCTGGCGCAGCAGCAACAGGCACAGGCGCAGCAAGCTCAAACCAAGGCCCAGCAGGCGGCCATGCAACAAGCCGCCGTTGAGCAGGCGGCAAGCCAGGCGGCGCAAGCGGCGGATGGCGGCAAGGCGACCACGGAACAGGAATGAATATGAAACTGATCGATACTAAAGCTACTGCGACCGAAGTCATCAGCCATGATGTGGCGCCGCTGACCGTCAACACGGATGCGCGCGTTTATAGCAAGCTGGGCTGGATTATTGTCCTGGTGGGCGTGCTTGGTTTCCTGCTGTGGGCTACCTTTGCGCCGCTCGACAAGGGCGTGCCCATGCCGGGCAACGTGGCCAAGGAAGGCAACCGCAAATCCATTCAGCACCAGAACGGCGGCACCGTCGAGGACATCCTCGTCAAAGAAGGCGACACCGTCAAGCAGGGTCAAGTTCTGGTGCGCATGAACGGCGTCCAGGTGAAGGCGCAGGCGGAAATTACCAAGGTGCAGCTGATTTCCACCTCGATCGCGCAGGCGCGCCTCATGGCCGAGCGTGACGGCAAGTCTACATTCAGCGTGCCGGAAGTGGTGGCCAGCCTGAAGGACGACCCGCGCGTGGTGGCCAATATGGCGCTGCAGTCGCAGCTGATGAGCGCGCGCCAGATTGGCCTGCAGAACGAACTCGCCGCGATGGAAGAAACCGCCGCAGGCCTGAAGTTCCAGCTGAACTCGCTCCAGGCGGTCCGGGAAAGCAAGCAGCAGCAGGGCGCGTATCTGAAAGAGCAGCTGGACAATGTACGCGACCTGGCCAAGGACGGCTATGTGGCGCGCAGCAAGCTGCTGGATCTGGAGCGCAACTATGTGCAGCTGAACGGTGAACTGGCCGAGAATGCCGGCGCCATAGGCCGTACCCAGCGCCAGATCGCTGAAATGATGCTCAAGCGCTCGCAGCGCAGCCACGAATACCAGCGCGAAATCGGTTCGCAGCTGGCCGATGTGCAGAAAGAGGCGCAAGCGCTGGAAAGCCGCCTGAAGGCGGAAAGCTATGCCGTCGACAATATCGAAGTCAAGTCGCCGGTGGATGGCGTCGTGATCGGCATGGCGGTGTTTACCAAGGGCGGCGTGGTGCAATCGGGCTTCCGCATGATGGACGTGGTGCCGCTGGGCGACACCATGATCGTCGAGGGCCGCCTGCCGGTCAATCTGGTCGACAAAGTCCACGCCGGCTTGCCTACCGAGCTGATTTTCTCCGCATTTAACAGCAATACCACACCGCACATTCCCGGCGTGGTCACCAAGGTATCGCCGGACCGCCTGATCGACGATCACACCGGCCAGCCTTACTACACGGTGCAAGCCCGGGTGACCCCTGCCGGCCTGAAAGAGATGCAGCAGCATAAGCTGGAAGTGCGTCCCGGCATGCCGGTGGAGCTGTTCGTGAAGATGGGCGAGCGCACCATGATGAGCTACCTGCTGAAACCGGTGCTGGACCGCGCCAAAACGTCGATGTCGGAGGAGTAATGCGGCACTTTCTGCGATCGAAACGTGGCCTGCTGGTGCAGGCCGTCGGGGCGGCGTTGCTGGCCCACAGCTCTGGCGCCTCCGCGCTGGGCTTGATGCAAGCCTACGAGGCCGCGCTGAAAAACGACAGCGTCTATCGTGCGGCCTACTATGCCAAGGAAGCCGGCAAGGAAAACCGCGTGCTGGGCCGTTCCGGCTTGCTGCCCAGTATTTCCGCTAGCTATAACGGCAGCAAGGCCAAGAGCGAGATCACCAGCAACGGCCACTCCGTGAATCAGGACTACATCAGCCGCTCCTCCAGCGTGCAAGTGCGCCAGACGCTGGTCAACTTCGACGCGCTGGCGCGCTACAAGCAGGGCGTACTGCAAACCGAGTACAGCGAGGCGGTCTTCCTGAGTGAATCGCAGCAGGCTGCGATGCGCGTGGTGGGGGCCTATATCGAAGTACTGTTCAAGCAGGACCAGTTGGCGCTGGCGAAAAGCGAACGCGACACGTATGTTGAGCGCATGAAGGTCAATGACCGCATGCTCGAGAAGGGGGAGGGCACCCGCACCGATATGCTGGAAACCCGCGCCCGCCTGGACGTGGCGGAAGCCGCCGTGCTGGAGGCGGAGGACAACCTGGCTGCCACCCGCCTCGGCTTGCAAGCCATCGTCGGCGCGGACGTGAATCTGGGGGAACTGGATCCGCTGACGCCGGCCTTCCACCGTCCACCCGAAGACAAGCTGGGCCTGGAAGGCTGGCAGCGTCTGGTTATGGAAAGCAATAATGAAGTGCGGGCGCGCAAGCTTGGCGTCGAGATCGGCCAGCAGGAGATCAACAAGCAGCGCTCCGGGCACTTCCCGCGCCTGGACGCGGTGGCTTCCTATGGCAAGTCCGACTCGGACACCATCAATACCATTAACCAGTCGTCCACCACGCGCAGCATCGGCTTCCAGCTCACTGTGCCGATCTATGCCGGCGGCGCGGTGAGCGCCTCCACCCGCCAGGCCGTGGCCAACCGCGAAAAGGCCAAGGCCGATCTGCAGACCGAGATCGACAAGGCCATGCTGGAACTGAACAAAGACTACGACTCGCTGGTAAGCAGCGTGAAGAAGATCGAAGCGCTGATGAAGGCGGTTGATTCGGGCAAACTGCTGGTGCAGGCAACCGAGCAAAGCATCAAGGGCGGCGTGCGCATCAATCTGGACCTGCTAGATGCCCAGCGCCAGTTGAGCGCGACCGTGCGCGACTTGGCCCAGGCGCGCTACACCTACATCCTGTCCTATCTCAAGCTGCGCGCCGCGTCCGGTACGCTGTCGTCCAGCGATGTCCGCGAGATGGCCGGGTATTTCCGTTGAGCGTGCAATGGACGAGCCTTTGCAAGTAACGGTGGATGGCGTCAGCTATCTGGTGTCGGAGCTGAGCGCGGAAGCGCAGGAGCAAGTCAACAATCTGCGCTTTGTTGACCAGGAGATGGCGGCCTTGCGCTCGCGGCTGGCGCTGTGCAGCACCGCCAGGATCGCCTACGAAAACGCGCTGCGCCTGGCTGTGCCACGATCGATACAGTAAGGCCGCCGCCGCTGGTGGCGGCACTTGGTTGTAGGGTAAGATTGCGGCCATGAAATCTCTCAATCTCCCCTACAACCCGCGCCTGGACCAGCTGCGCTGGCTGGCCGTCACCATCGTCTTCCTGTTCCACTACTACCACGAGTACATGCGCCAGGGCGGCGTGCCGCAGTACAACGTGCTGCTGGCGCCGGTCACCGAAGGTCACACCGGCGTGGGCCTGTTCTTCGCCCTGTCCGGCTTCCTGTTCATGCAGATCGCGCAGCGCCAGCAGCACATCGTCTACCGCGACTTCCTGCGCAACCGCCTGCTGCGCATCGTGCCGCTGTTCCTGGTGGTGTTTGTGCTGGCCACCTCCATCGGCCGCGACAAGTTCGCGCCGCAGGATTTGCTGTATGTGCTGGCCACCAACCTGGGGCTGGCGCCCACGTCTTACACGGTGGTCACCGGCGCGGCGTGGAGTATTTCGGTGGAGTTCACCTTCTATCTGGTGTTCCCCTTCCTGGCGCGCTTCGCGCTCGAGCGCGGCGCCAGCTATCTGCTGCAGCTGCTGGGCATCATGCTCTTCCTCAAGCTGGCCGCCTACACCGCCAATGAGAAGAGCACGCTGATGTTCTTCAGCACCCTGGTGGGGCGCTTCGACCAGTTCCTGATCGGCATGCTGGGTGCGTTCGCCGTGAGCCGCCATGCGGCGCAGCTGCGCCGCCACGGCGCCTGGCTGGTGCCGCTGGCAGCGGCGCTGGTGTATGGCAACTGCGTGCTGCAAGCCTCGGTGTCGCGCTTCGACCCGGCCTCGCATGACAAATTCTGGATCTTCTGGTCCATGCTGGAAGCGTTCGGCTGGACTTGCCTGATTATGTGCTGGGTGGGCTGGGAGCGTCGCATGCCGGCCGTGGTGGAGCGCGTGCTCGAACATGGCGGCAAGATCAGCTTCTCGTTCTATTTGCTGCACATGGCGGCGCTGACCGTGCTGGCCAATTTTATCGGCCTGCCGCACTGGACCGGCAGCCGCGTACTGGACGCGCTGCTGGCCTTCCCGCTGGCCTACGGCGCCACCTGGGCCATGTCCGCGCTCAGCTACCACGTGATCGAACAGCCCTTCCTGCGCCTGCGCCGCAGCTACGGCGACAAGCCGGCAGTGTAGTGGCCATGGCGGGTTACGTGCGGCTGCGCCGCACTAACCCGCCCTACGCGTGTTTTTAAGACCGCGCCGTAGGGCGGGTTAGCGGCGCAGCCGCGTAACCCGCCACTCCCGCCGCCGGTGGGTACGCTGGTTTGCGCCCGCTCAAACTTCGGTTTCACTGCGGTGCTTGACGCTATCATCGGCCGCTACAATTTCGCCATGCGCGCCGACCATGACAGCAGCTACAGGCAACTATTCGCGCACCCCGAGTTGGTGTGCGAGCTGCTGGCCGTCTGCTTGCCTTTCGGATGGGCCCGCAACTTGAATGCGGAAGGGTGCCGGCGCGTGAATGGCAGCTACGCCAGCGATGACGGCCAGCAGAGGCATGACGATATGGTGTGGCGCGTGCAGTCTGTTGGTGGGCCCCGCGAGCTGTACGTGCTGCTGGAATTCCAGTCGCGTCCGGATTGCTATATGGCGCTGCGGATGCAGGTGTACACCGGTTTGCTGCTGGAGGACTTGCATAAGCAGCGGCTGCTTCCAGCTGGGCGGCCCTTCCCCAAGCTGTTGCCTGTTGTCCTGTATACCGGTATGCGGCCCTGGACCTCTGCTGTCTCCATGCTGGATCTGCAGGATCAAGATGGCGAGCTGGATGAATACCAACCTCAGCAGCGCTACTTACTGCTGGACACAGCCCGGTGTGCGTTGCAGCCAATGACCAGGCCGTCGAACGTGGTGCAGGCGCTCTTCCAATGTACCCAGTTTGGCACGGCGGAAGCGTTGCTGCCTGCGCTGCTTTGCATTGAAACTTGGCTGCGCGGCCGACACAATGAGGCCTTGCGCCGCACCATTACCTTATGGGTGAAGCGCTATTTGCGACGGCGCTTCAAGGAGATTAAGATACCCAGGAAATGCTCGTTGGAGGAGGTGCGCACCATGTACTACGTTCCGATATTCAAAACGTTTGCCGACCAGCTGAAATTTGAAGCGGTGCAGCAGGGATTAATGGAAGGTCGGCAGGAAGGCCGGCAGGAAGGCCGGCAGGAAGGCCGGCAGGAAGGCCGGCAAGAAGGCCGGCAGGAAGGCCGGCAGGAAGGCCGGCAGGAAGGATTGCAGATTGGAATCTGCCAGGCACTCGGCGCGACGCTGCGTCGGCTGCTGGAGCGCGACGCCGGCCCCTTGCCGCCCGCTGTTATCGCCCGGATTGATATTGCCAGACCGGAGCAGCTGCAGCAGTGGCTGGACCGGGCGATCGATGGCGAGCGCCCGGTAGAACTGCTGGGGGCGGCAGCTTAAGCTGCGGCCTGCTTGCCGTGGCAGTGCGGGCACGACACGCCGTACACGTACTGCTCGGACAATTGCTCGCGCGGCGTGACCACGGCGCGGCAGGCGAAGCATTGCGTGGTTTCCACCGCCTCCAGCTGCGGATTGAGCGCGGTGCGGTAGTCGAACACGAAGCAGTCGCCCGTGTAGTGCGCGCCGCCCACTTCCTCGAAGTACTTCAGGATGCCGCCTTCGAGCTGGTAGACGTTGTCGTAGCCGATGTTCTGCATATGGATGGCGGCTTTTTCGCAGCGGATGCCGCCGGTGCAGAAGGTGACCACGGTCTTGCCGTCGAAGTCGGCCTTGTGCGCCTCGATTAGCTCCGGGAACTCGGTGAACTTCTTGATGCGGTAGTCCACCGTGTTGTCGAAGGTGCCCACGTCCACTTCAAAGTCGTTGCGGGTGTCGACCATGACCACCGGCTTGCCGGCGTCGTCGTGGCCCTGGTCCAGCCAGCGCTTGAGGGTGTGCGCTTCCACGAAGGGCGCGCGGCCTTCTTCCGGCTTGATCAGCGGCATGCGCATGGTGATGATCTCTTTCTTGATCTTCACCAGCATGCGCTTGTGCGATTGCTCGCTCGACAAGCTTTCCTTCACTTCCAGGTCCGCCAGCCGGGCGTCGCTGCGCACCCAGGCCAGGTACTGGTCGATGTCGGCGCGCAGGCCGGACAGGAACATATTGATGCCTTCCGGCGTCAGCAGGATGGTGCCCTTCAGCTTGAGCTGGGCACACTGCGCCTGGTACTGCGGGCGCAGGTCTTCCAGGTTGTCGAGCGTGATGAATTTGTAGGCAGCGATGTTGACATACGGAGTCGCCGCTGCTGCGGGCGCGCTGGAGGTGTGAGCTTGCATGGTGCGTTTTTCGGGAAAATGCGGAACAGCCGCTATTATAAGCCATCGACCATGCTGCCTAAGCAGTGGGCGGCGCGGTAGAATAGCAGCTCATTGGAACACTGGCGAGCAGCAGCATGAACATGATGGTAATCGAACAAGAAGGCGGCGCCGCAGCCGCCGCGCATCCGCCGCAAGGCCCGGCTTTCGTCCACCTGCGGGTGCACTCGGAATACTCGATTGTCGACGGCCTGGTGCGCATCGACGACCTGATCGGCGCGGTCGCCAAGGACAAGCAGGCGGCGCTGGCGGTCACCGACCTGGGCAACCTGTTCGGCATGGTCAAGTTCTACAAGGCCGCGCGCGGCAAGGGTATCAAGCCCGTGATCGGCTGCGAGGTGTGGATCACCAACGACGACAACCGCGACAAGCCTTCGCGCCTGCTGCTGCTGGCGAAAAACCGCATGGGCTATCTGCAGCTGTGCGAACTGCTGTCGACCGCCTGGCTCACCAACCAGTACAAGGGCCGGGCCGAGATCCGCACCGAGTGGCTGGCCGATCGCGCCAACAAGACCTACGAGCTGCTGCCCAACGAGCGCACCGACAACGGCCTGATCGCCCTGTCCGGCGCGCAGTACGGCGACATCGGCGCCGCCATCGACAACGGCAACCTGGAGCTGGCCGAGCGCCAGGCGCAGAAGTGGGCCGCCATCTTCCCCGGCCATTTCTATGTCGAGATCCAGCGCGCCGGCCAGGCCAACCAGGAAGCCCAGGTGCGCCATTCGGTGGCGCTGGCGGCCAAGCTGGGCCTGCCGGTGGTGGCCACCCACCCGGTGCAGTTCATGTCGCCGGACGAATTCATCGCGCACGAGGCGCGCATCTGTATCGCCGACGGCGAGATGATCGCCAACGCCAAGCGCGTCAAGCGCTACAACGAGCAGATGCGCTTCCTCACGCAGGCCGAGATGGGCGAGCTGTTCGCCGACCTGCCGGCCGCGCTGCAAAACTCGGTGGAGATCGCCAAGCGCTGCAACGTCACGCTCACCCTGGGCAAGCCGCAGCTGCCGAACTTCCCCACCCCGCCCGGCATGACCATCGACGAGTTCCTGGTGGCCGAGTCGAAGAAGGGCCTGGAAGCGCGCCTGGAGCATCTGTTCCCCGACCCGGTCAAGCGCGAGGCCGAGCGCCCGCGCTACGAGGCGCGCCTGAAGTTCGAGACGGACACCATCTGCAACATGAAGTTCCCCGGCTACTTCCTGATCGTGGCCGAGTTTATCCAGTGGGCCAAGGAAAACGGCGTGCCGGTGGGACCGGGCCGGGGTTCGGGCGCGGGCTCGCTGGTGGCGTACTCGCTGCTCATTACCGACCTGGACCCGCTGAAATACAATCTGCTGTTCGAGCGCTTCCTGAACCCCGAACGCGTATCGATGCCCGACTTCGATATTGACTTCTGCCAGGAAGGCCGCGACCGCGTGATCCAGCACGTGAAGGACCTGTACGGCCACCACGCCGTGTCGCAGATCGCCACCTTCGGCACCATGGCGGCCAAGGGCGCGATCCGCGACGTGGGCCGCGTGATGGACTTCGGCTATATGTTCTGCGACGGCGTGTCCAAGCTGATCCCGTTCAAGCCGGGCAAGCCGGTCTCGATTGCCGAGGCGATCGAAGAGGAGCCTATGCTCAAGGAGCGCCAGCAGAACGAGGAGGAGGTGCGCCAGCTGCTGGACCTGGCGCAGCAGGTAGAGGGCATCACCCGCAATATCGGCATGCACGCCGGCGGCGTGCTGATCGCGCCGGGCAAGCTGACCGACTTCTGCCCGCTGTACACGCAGGGCGGCGACGGCGGCGTGGTGTCGCAGTACGACAAGGACGACGTGGAGGCCGTGGGCCTGGTCAAGTTCGACTTTTTGGGCCTGACCACGCTCACCATCCTGGACCGCGCCGTCAACTACATCAAGGACCTCGATCCGAAAGAGGCCGACTTCGACCTGGCCAAGCTGCCGCTGAACGACCGCGCCTCCTACGAACTGCTGACCAAGGCCAAGACCGTGGCCGTGTTCCAGCTGGAGTCGCGCGGCATGCAGGGCATGCTGAAGGACGCGCGCCCCGACCGCTTCGAGGACATTATCGCGCTGGTGGCGCTGTACCGTCCCGGCCCGATGGACCTGATTCCCGACTTCTGCAAGCGCAAGCACGGCGAACGCTTCGACTATCCCGATCCGCGCACCGAATCCATTTTGTCCGAAACCTACGGCATCATGGTGTACCAGGAGCAGGTGATGCAGATGGCGCAGATCGTCGGCGGCTACTCGCTGGGCGGCGCCGACATGCTGCGCCGCGCGATGGGCAAGAAAAAAGCCGAAGAGATGGCCGAGCACCGCGAGATCTTCCGCGCCGGCGCCGCCAAGGACGGCCTGTCCGCCGAGAAGGCCGACGAGATCTTCGACTTGATGGAAAAGTTCGCCGGCTACGGCTTCAACAAGTCGCACGCCGCCGCCTACGCGCTGCTGTCCTACCACACGGCCTACCTGAAGGCGCACCATCCCGCCGCCTTCATGGCAGCCAATATGTCGCTGGCCATGGACGACACCGAGAAGGTGAAGATCCTGGTCGAGGACTCGATCGACGTCTGCGGCCTGACCGTGCTGCCGCCGGACATCAACAAGTCGGCCTACCGCTTCCGTCCGGACGGCGAAGCGCCTTCCGTCACCGGCAAGAAGGTCACGCAGATCCGCTACGGCCTGGGCGGCGTGAAGGGCGCCGGCCAGAACGCGATCGAGGCGATTATCGCCGCGCGCGAAGCGGGCGGGCCCTTCGTCAGCCTGTTCGATTTCTGCAAGCGCGTGGACAAGAAGCAGATCAACCGCCGCACCATCGAAGCGTTGATACGCAGCGGCGCCTTCGACTGCCTGGAGGTGGACCGCGCCGTGCTGCTGGCCACGGTCACCTTCGCCATGGAATGCGCGGACCAGGAGGCCAAGGCGGCCAACCAGGTCAGCCTGTTCGGCGGCGACGATTCCGACCTGGTGGCGCCGCCCGAATACGTGAAGTGCGCCCCCTTCACCGACCGCCAGAAGCTGGCCGAGGAAAAGATCGCGCTGGGCTTCTACCTGTCCGGCCACATGTTCGATTCCTACGCGCCGGAAGCGCGCCGCTTCTCGCGCACCAGGCTGGCCGACCTGGAGCCGTCGCGCGAGCCGCGCATGATGAGCGGCGTGATCACCGGCATGCGCCCGCAGATGACGCAGCGCGGCAAGCTGTGGATCGTCACGCTGGACGACAAGAGCGCCGTGGTCGAGGTCACCGTCTACAGCGAGGTGTTCGACGAGAACAAGCGCATGTTCAAGGACGACGAGTTCCTGGCCGTAGTGGGCAAGGTGTCCGAGGACCGCTTCTCGGGCGGCCTGCGCATCTCGGCCGAGAAGGTGTACGACATCATCGCCGCGCGCAGCCAGTTCGGCCAGCAGTTCGGCTGGACCATGCCCACCACGGTGAGCGCGGCCAAGCTGCAGGAAGTGCTCACCCCCTACCGCGACGCCAACGGCCTGCCGGTGGCCATGCGGGTCAAGCCCCAGGGCGTGGACTGCGTGGTGCAGCTGGGCGAGGAGTGGCGCGTGGCGCCGTCGGATGCGCTCAAGCTGTCGCTGGAGCAGGTGCTGGGCGCGCGGGAAGTGGCGGTCGAATACTAGGAGAACAGCATGGCTACCGTTACCGAGGTCACCACCGCGCCGCTGTCCGGCCTGAACTACATCGACGCCTTGCTCGATGACGGGCCGGCCTGGAACTACCTGGCGCCGTCGACCGGCAACACCATCAGCTACACTTTCTCCACGGCCAGCGGCCTGCAGTCCAGCAACAGCAGCATCCAGAGCGCGCCGCAGGCCTTCACGGCCGCGCAGCAGGCCGCCACGCGCACGGCGCTGGCCTACCTGAGCAGCATTACCGGCATCGTCTTCACGGAAACCACCAGCGGCACGGCGGCCAAGGTGCATTTCGCCTACGCCGACATCGTCGGCGCCAATACTTCGGGCCTGTGCAGCTGGGGCATCAACTATTCCTACAAGAGCGGCGAGGTGATCACGGCCTATAACGCCAACGCCTATATCTACCTGGACAACGTGCAGTGGGGCGGCCAGAACAGCTTCCTGGGCGGCGGCCAGGGCCTGGAAACGCTGCTGCACGAGATGGGCCACATGATGGGGCTCAAGCACCCCTTCGAGGGCGATATCGTGCTGCCGGCCGGCAGCGACACCACGGCCAACACCTTGATGTCCTACACCGATTCCGGCGGTCCCTATGCCAGCTACAGCCAGTACGACCTGGCCGCGCTGAAATGGCTGTACGGCGGCGACGGCCTGGGCGGCCTGCTGGGCGTGGGCTCGAGCGGGGGCGGGCGCTACTACACCGGCACCAGCGCGGGCGACATCCTGACCGGCGGCGCGGCCGACGACGCGCTCGAAGGCGTGGGCGGCAACGACACGCTGGACGGCGGCGCCGGGACCGACACCGCCATCTACGCCGGCCTGCGCGCGGCCTACAGCGTGGTGCAGCTCGACGCGCTGAACTGGCGCGTCAGCGGCGCCGAGGGCGTCGACACGCTGCGCAATATCGAGCTGCTGCGCTTCGGCGACGGCATGCTGGCGCTGTCCAGCCTGGACGCGCTGCCGCCGGCCGCGCCGGTGCTGGTGTTCGGCAAGGACGGCAGCGCGGCCGCCAGCGGCAACCATCCGCTGTTCAGCGGCAGCGCCGAAGCGGGAGCCAAGGTGGAGCTGTTCAACGGCACCGTCAGCCTGGGCGTGGGCACGGCGGCCGCCAATGGCAGCTGGAGCATCCAGCCGGTGGCGCTGGCCAACGGCAGCTACAGCGTCACCGCCAAGGCCACCGACGCGAACGGCAATGTGTCGGCGGCGTCGGCGGCGCAGGCGTTTACGGTGGCGAGCAGCCTGAATCTGAGCGGCACGGCGGGCGCGGACACGCTGGCCGCCACGGCGGGCAACAATTTCGTCAATGGCGGGGCCGGCACGGACACCGTCCTGTACGCCGGCGCGCGCAGCAGCTACACGGTGGCGAAAACCGCCTATGGCTACACGGTGGCCGACCTGGCCGGCGCCGGCGGCACCGACCTGCTGGTGGGGAGCGAGCGCATCAAGTTTGCCGACAAGATCCTCGCCATCGATATCGACGGCGCGGGCGGGCAGGCTTACCGCGTCTACCAGGCCGCCTTCAACCGCGCGCCCGACCTGCCCGGCCTGGGCTACTGGATAGGGGTGATGGACCGCGGCGTAGGGCTGGGCGAAGTGGCCGCCAATTTCATGACCAGCGCGGAGTTCATCAAGCTTTACGGCAGCGCCACGCCGAGCAACGCCACGCTGGTGAACCTGCTGTACAGCAATGTGCTGCACCGCGCGCCGGACGCGGACGGCGCGGCCTACTGGCTCGATGTGCTCAATAAAGGGCTGGCCTCGCAGGCCGCCGTGCTGGCCTCGTTCAGCGACAGCCCGGAGAATTACGCCCAGGTGATAGGCGCCATCCAGAACGGCTTCGAGTACACGCCCTTTGTCTAAGCCTTACAGGTCTTTCAGGCCGGTGATGGCGTAGCCTTTCACGCCGATCTGCTGGTGGGGCTGGGAGATATGGAAGTCGGGCAGCGCCTCGGCGCCATCGTCCACTTCCAGCGCCATGCTGGCCGCTTCCCAGTCGGTATTGATGGCTTCCTGCGGGATGGGTTTGCCTTCGGGGACGGCCAGGTAGGAAAACAGGCCGTCGTGTTCGGCGCGGCGGTAGATATCCAGTCGCATTGCATGCTCCCAGGTTGTAGTGGTGGTGCGGCGATTCTACCGCACCCCGCCGATTCAGGCTGCGGCCAGCGCCGCGTCCAGTGTGCTCTCCAGTTCGGTATCGCGCACCGGCTCCCGCACCGGCTCGCGTGCGGCCTCCCGCAGGGGCTGCTGCTCCGCTTGCGGCTGCCGCGCGGCAATACCATCGACCACGCTGGCCGCCACGGACGCCAGCAGTTCGTGGCGCTTGCGCGCTTCCGAACGCTTTTTGGAGGCGATCTCCTCCATCACCGGCGCCATCAAAGGGCCGCAAGCGAGCGCGTAGTCGCCGTCGCTGCGCGGCTGGGCGCCCATTTCCATCCACAGTGCGTTGTAGTCCGCATGCACGCGGCCTTTGCGGATCTGCTTCAGCACGGCGCGGTTGTCGTTGCCCACCAGCAGCAACTGGCCGCAGCCGTAGGCGTAGCCCAGCTGCTGCACCAGGCGCACCAGCAGGTTTTTAGGGCGCAGGCCGTGCAGGTCGCGGGTCGCTTCGCGCGCCAGCTCCAGGCCGTCGCCGCATTGCGGTCCCTGCAGGCAGCCTATGCCCACGCAGGCCTGGTGGCCGTCCGCCAGGAAGGAGAAGGCCACCGAGGACACCAGCGTGTCGCCGCAGCGCAGCTGGAGCACCAGTTCGCCTTCGCGCTCCATCGGCACGATGGCGCGCAGGTCGATCTGGTAGACCGCGCCGGACTTGCCCGCAAAGCTGGCCAGCTCCACCCGGCCGCTCGTGGCTTGCGCCACCACCGGCGCCAGCCCGTGCTGGAGCACGAAACGGTAATGCGATACCAGGGCCGCCAGGCGCTGGCGCTGGGTCAGGCGGCTGCTCAGGTAGGGACGGTAGATTTTGTGCAGCAGGCGCGGCTGCATATGGGCCAGTTCGCGCAGCGCGCCATGCGAATTGAGCGCCTGCAGCCAGCCGCGCGTCAGCAGCGGATGGGCCAGTGCGCGCACTTGCAGTTTGACGGCCGCGCAGGCCATGGAGGGCAACGATTTCCGTTCCAGCCCGGCTCGGAGGGTGATAGCCTGCATGTTGTTCGGTACTCCAGAGTGCGATGTTCAGTGATAAATGCGGGCGGCATGGGCTGGGCCGGGGGAAACACTACGTTACAATCAGAAATATATCGGTGCGCGCAAGCGCTGGCAATTCGCGGATTAGCTTAAGGGAAACACTTACATGGCAGAAAGCTTGGCCCTATGAGGCGCTTCTCGGCATTGGCATGGTCAAATTTGCACGGACCATTATTCTTGTTGCTATATCTGCTGCTCGACTGGCTTACCTATGTCGACCCGCTGTACGGCGTCAATATCACGCCCTGGAATCCGGATCCGGCGCTGGGCCTGGTGTACTGGCTGCGCTACGGAAAAAAAGCGGCGCTGCCGTGGTTTGCAGCGTTGCTGCTTGGCGACATATTGTTTCGCGGCATGTCGGCCGGGCCGCTGTTCACCTTGCTGGGCGCGCTCAGCCTGACCTTGGGCTACGGCCTGATCGGCGAAGGGCTGCGGCGCAACTTCAGCAACGGCGCCATGTTCGACAACCGCGACCGCCTGCTGACCTGGCTGGTGGCGGTGGCGGCCGGCGCGCTGCTGAACGGCGTGGCCTATGTGGCGCTGCTGTCCTCGGCCGGGCAGATCCCGGCCGGGCAGGGCGCGCTGGCGGTGTGGCGCTTCGCCATCGGCGACATGGTGGGCATCATGGTGTCCATGCCGCTGATCTGGATGCTGGCCAGGGAGGAGAGCCGCGCGCGCCTGCGCGCCGCCGCCTGGCGCTGGGAAACCCTGGGCTACCTGGTGCTGGCCGTGTGCATGCTCACGGCCGTGTTCGGCCACATTGCGCGGGCCGAGTTCAAGCATTTCTACTTCCTGTTCCTGCCCGTGATCTGGGCCGCCACGCGCCAGGGCGTGTACGGCGCCGCGCTGATCGTGTTCACGCTGCAGCTGGCCATCGTCACCCTGGTGCGCTGGAACAACGCGGTCGACATCGAGGTGGCCGAGCTGCAGCTGCTGGACGCGGTGCTGGCGCTGGTGGCCTTCTTTATCGGCATCGTGGTCGACGAGCGGCGCCAGGTGGCTGACGAGCTCAAGCACACGCTGCGGCTGGCCGCGGCCGGCGAAATGGCGGCCGCGCTGGCGCACGAGCTGAACCAGCCGATGACGGCGCTGTCGGCCTACGGCAAGGCCTGCGAGCACCTGCTCGAGCGCGGCGAGACCGGCGAGCTGCTGAAGGGCGCCATCGGGCGCATGGTGAGCGAATCGGTGCGCGCCGCCGAAGTGGTGCGGCGCCTGCGCGACTTCTTCCGCACCGGCGCGCTGCGCCTGGAGCCGGTGCCGGCCAGCGCGCTGCTGGCCGCCATCACGCAGCAGTTCTTCAGCCAGTGCCGCGAGCAGGGGGTGGAACTGGCGGTGGCGCAGGCGCCGCCGGTGTCGGTGCTGGCGGACCGGCTGCAGGTGGAGCTGGTGCTGCGCAACCTGCTGGCCAACGCGCTCGACTCGGTGGCCGCCTGCCCGCCGGGCCAGCGCCGCATTACGCTGTCGGCGCAGGCGCTGGGCGGCGCGCGCCTGCGCATCACGGTCGAGGACAGCGGCGCAGGCGTGTCCGAGGCGCTGTCGCGGCGCCTGTTCGAGCCCTTTGTGTCGACCAAGTCCAGCGGCCTGGGCCTGGGGCTGGTGCTCAGCCGCGCGATTATTGAAGCGCACGGCGGGAAATTGTGGGCGGAGGTGGCCGAACACGGCATATTCCGCTTTATACTCCCGGCGCTGGAAGGTGAAACTGGAGAATAGCGTGGCATTGGACCTGACCGTATTTATCGTCGACGACGACCCTGCCGTGCGCGACGCGCTCGGCTTGCTGCTGGGCGTGCGCGGCTACCGCACCGCCGTGTTCTCCAGCGGCGAAGCGCTGCTGCAGGCCTGGCGTCCGGAATGGGCCGGCTGCCTGCTGATCGACATCCGCATGAGCGGCATGGACGGCCTGGAAGTGCAGCAGCGCCTGGCCGAGCTGGGCAACCGCATCCCCATCGTCATCGTCACCGGCCACGCCGACGTGGCGCTGGCGCGCGCCGCCTTCAAGGCGCAGGCGCTGGACTTCCTGGAAAAACCCTTCGACGACGCCAAGCTGGTGGCCGCCATCGATGAAGCGTTTTCGTCGGAAGCGCGGCAGCGCCGCCAGAACCGCGAGCGCGACGACCACCTGGCCCTGCTGCGCGAACTGACGCCGCGCGAGCGGGAAGTGATGCAACTGGTGGTGGAGGGGCGGCACAACCGCGAAATCGCGCCGGAGCTGGGCATCAGCGTGCGCACGGTGGAAGTGCACAAGGCGCGGCTGATGGCCAAGCTGGGGGTGGGCAATGTTGCCGACCTGGTGCGCATTGCCATGCTGGACCAGGAGTAGCGGCGCTGCTTGGCGGGTTACGGCGCGCTGCGCCTAACCCGCCCTACGGTGTTTCGGTACCCGCCAATGCCGCCAGCGCCGTCAGGAGCCGTTCGCGGCGGCCAGGCTGGCTTGCGCTGCCGGCCGCACGCCCGGCGGCACCGCTTGCGGCGCCGGCGCCGAGTTGGCCGGCGTCTGCGACTGCAGCCCCTGCGCGGCGCGCACGGTCTTGTCGGCGGCGCGCTGCAGCACGATATGCCGGTTGCGGTCCTCCAGGCTGCGCTCATTCTCCTTGTGCCACAGGTGGTAGACCTCGGTGGCGAACGCGCCTTCCTTGCGCATCACGCCGGCATTGAACAGGCGCACCACCAGGTCGGAATCCTCATGGCCCCAGCCCTGGAAGCTCTCGTCGAAGCCATTCACCGTGGTCAGGTCGCTGCGCCACACGCCCAGATTGCAGCTCTTGATGCGGCGCCAGCTGAAGCGGCGGCTTTCGCGGCCGAAGTTGGGCAGCGTCAGCACGGTCTGCAGGAATTTGTTCAGGTCGCCGGTCAGGCGCAGCTTCAGCTTGTCCCACACGGTCAGGCCGCGCAGGCTGAGGCGCTCGGCCAGCAGGCGCAGCGTGTAGCCCGGGCTCAGCAGCACGCGGCTGCCCGTCACCAGGTAGCCCGGCCGGGCCAGCTTGCGGTGCTGGCTGATGAAGTTGGGCTGCGGCATGCAGTCGCCGTCCAGGAAGATAATGTAGTCGCCGCTGGCGGCCAGGATGCCCTGGTTGCGCGCGCGCGCGGCGCGGAAGCCCTCATCCGGCTGCCACACGTGCAGCAGCGGCACCGGCGAGCGGCGCTTCAGGTTTTCCACGCACTGGCGCGTGTTGTGGGTGGAGCCGTCATCAGCGATAATGATTTCGAATTGATTATCGTCCTGGCAGAAGCAGGCCTCCAGCACTGCCGCCAGGGCGTCGGGCCGGTTGTAGGTCGTGATGATGACGGATATTTTTGACGCTTGTTGCATGAAGTGGATGCTGCCTGTGCTGATTTTGCAAGAATAAGCTCACAAAACATTAATGAATAATACTTTTACAAAAAAAAACATTCTGCAAGACAACGCACTATCTTATCTCATCCACAGTCTGATTTTCCTGCTGCCGGCCTTGGCCTTAATCACGCGCAATAGTGTCAGCACGGTAGGCTTTCTGTTTCTGCTCGCCGGCATGCTTTGCTGGCGTGCAGCAAAACCAGGCTTATTGCGTCATCTTACTGAGGTTCGGACGGTTTTAACAGCGTTTGGTATCAGTTTCGCATTTGCGCTGGCGGGTCTATTGTTGCATCCCGACATACAATTGCGCGCACTGGAGAAACCCAGCCGTATCTTTTTCAGCGTCACCGTGCTGCTGGCCGTGCTGGCGCTGCGGCCCAGCCGCAAGGCCCTGTGGGCCGGCCTGATCGCCGGCACCGTGGGGGGCGCCGTGTTTATCTGCTACCAGCGCTGGGGCCTGGGCATAGACCGGCCCGGCGGCCTGATCAACTCCATCACCTTTGGCGACATCGCGCTGTGCATGGGCATGATGTGCCTGGCGGCGGTGCTCGATTTCAAGGGCAAGCAGGTGCTGTGGCCGGCGCTGGGCGCGCTGGCCGGCCTGCTCGGCTCGGTGGCCTCCGGTACCCGTGGCGGCTGGGTCGCCATCCTGTTTGCCGCCGTGCTGTTCATCAAATACGGCCACTTCCTGCGCAGCCGCGTGTCCAAGGTGCTGGCGCTGCTGGTGGTGGTGCTGTTGGTGAGTACTTACTTCATTGATGGGACCGGCACCCGCGGCCGTGTGCGCCAGGGCGTGTACGACGTGACCGCCTATTTCGACGGCACGGTGCGCCTGACCAATGTGGGCGTGCGCCTGGAGCTGTGGAAGGGCGGCCTGGCGCTGGCCGCCCGGCACCCGTGGCGCATCTCCACCCACAAGGAAATCCGCGCGGAGCTGGAGCAGGAAGTGGCGGCCGGGCGGCTGCAGCCCTTCGTGCTGGAGGCCGAGCACTTCCATAACGACATGATGCACGTGCTGGTGTACGGCGGCATCCCCGGCCTGCTGGTCTATCTGTTCACCATGCTCGCGCCCTTCCTGTTCTTCCTTCGCATCCTGAAAACCCACGAGTCGGCCAGCCCCGCCGTCATTGCGCCCGCGCTGGCGGGCATGCTGCTGGTGACCGGCTATTTCAGCTTCGGCCTGACCGAGGTCATCTTCTGGTCCATCCTGAGCACCATGTTCTACGTACAAATGCTGTTCCTGCTGATGGGCTTTTGCCTGAACGCGCAGGACGAGAGGATAGCGCCATGAGCCAGCTACCGCCGCCGCTGCCGCCGCGCACGCTGGTGATTTCTCCCAACTGGATAGGCGACGCCGTGATGGCGCAGCCGCTGCTGGCGCTGCTGCGCGCGGCCCATCCGGAGCGGCCCATCGACGTGCTGGCGCCGCCCCAGGTGGCGCCGGTGTGGCGGCAGATGGCCGAGGTGGACCAGGTGCTGGAAACCCCGTTCCGCCATGGCCCGCTGCAGCTGCGCGAGCGCTGGCGCTATGCGCGCGAGCTGCGCCGGCGCGGCTACGCGGCGGCCTATGTGCTGCCCAACACCCTCAAGTACGCGCTGATCCCCTGGCTGGCCGGCATTCCGCAGCGGGTGGGCTATAAAGGCGAGAGCCGCTATGGCCTGATCAACGTCATGCACCATGACGACGTGCCGCCGCGCCCCATGGTGCCGTTCTACGCGGCGCTGGCGCGCGCGCCGCAAACGCCCTTGCAGCCGGTGCCGCGCCCGGCGCTGCAGGCGAGCGCCGAACAGATCGCCGCCGCCTGCGCGCGCACCGGGCTGGACCCGCAGCGCCCGCTGGTGGCGTTCGCCCCCGGCGCCGAATTCGGCTCGGCCAAGCGCTGGCCCGCCAGCCATTTCGCCGGCCTGGCGCAAGCCATTGTGGCGGCGCATCCGCAAGTGCAGATTGCGCTGCTGGGGTCACCCAAGGACAAGGACGTGTGCGCCGAAGTGGTGGCCGGCGCCGGGTCCGCGGCAGCGGCGCTGTACAACCTGGCCGGCGCCACCAGCCTGGCCGAAGCCGTGGCGCTGATCGCCCGCGCCGGCGCCGTGGTCAGCAACGACTCCGGCCTGCTGCACATCGCCTCGGCGCTGAACCGACCGGTGGTGGCCATCTACGGCCCCACGGACCCCGGCCACGCGCCGCCGTTTTCCGACGTGGCCGCGTCGATCTCGCTGCGCCTGGAGTGCGCGCCGTGCAAGCAGCGCGAATGCCCGCTGGGCCACCAGGATTGCATGCAAAAGATCGCGCCGCAGCAAGTGTGGCAGACCCTGCAGCCCATGCTGACGCCTATCGATTGATTTTAATGTAGGCCTACAATGTATATGCCAAACGTATATACGAGGGGGCCATATGGAACAAGGTGCTGTTTTTCAGAGCAATCGTAGTCAGGCAATACGGCTGCCCAAAGCCGTGGCGTTGCCGGGAGACGTGAAGCGGGTCGATGTCGTGGTGCTGGGCAGGACAAGAATCATTTCTCCCGCCGGGGAGTGCTGGGATAGCTGGTTTGACGCCCCTGGCGTGAGCGATGACTTTATGGCCGACCGTGGCCAGCCCGCACAGCAGGAGCGGGAGGCGTTCTGATGCTGAGGCTCATTCTGGATACGCATACCGTGAGGCGCGGCCCGCCCGGAAAATAATTGCAGAAATAGTTGTAACATCGGCGAGTGAGCGGCGACTTAACAGCATATCCCCACTTTTTTGGAGAACTGTTTTGAATACCACGCTTATCTACAGGAGCTTACTCGCCATGACCCTCTCGCTCGCCGCCCACGCCCAAGCCCAGCCACCGGCCGAACCGTCTCCCGCCGCCCTGGTCGACGCATTGAACAACGCCTTCGGCAAGCACGCCGGCAAACGCGCCTCGCACGCCAAGGGCTTCTGCGCCACCGGCGTGTTCACCCCGGCCCCCGGCGCGGCCGGTTTCGCCGGCAGCCCATTGTTCCGCCAGTCCAGCGTGGCCGCCCAGGTGCGCTTCTCGGTTGGCGGCGGCAATCCCGGCGTGTCGGACAAGAGCCGCAGCGTGCGCGGGCTGACCATGCGCCTGAGCGGCGGCGGCGAGGTCTACGACCTGCTGCTGCTCTCGGAACCGGTGTTCTTCGCCGCCACGCCAGCCTCCTTCGTCAGCTTCCTGGAAGCGCGCGTGCCCGACCCGGCCACCAGGAAACCGGACCCGCAGAAAATCGCCGTCCACAACGCGGCCTACCCGGACGGCACGCGCCAGCCGGCGCTGCTGGCCGCGCACGCCGCGCCGCAGTCCTACGCCACCACGGCCTACTTCTCCAACAACGCATTCGTGTTCGGCGGCGAAGGGCAGGCCAGGCAGCATGCCCGTATCGTGGTGGAGCCACAGGCCGGCACGCACTACCTGAGCGCGGATCAGGAACAAAGCCTGCCGGACCAGTTCCTCCAGGCCGAGCTGCGCGAACGCCTGGGCAAGGATGCCGTGGCCTACACCATCTACGCCCAGTTGCCCGCCGCCGGCGACAGCCTGTTGGACCCCAGCCAGCCGTGGCAGGGCAGCGCCAAGGTGGCGCTCGGCACGCTGGCGGTGCAGGCGCTGGACGACGCGGGCGCATGCGACGGCGTGGTCTTCATGCCGGGCAATCTGCCTGCCTCCATCGCCATGAGCGACGATCCCATCCTGCGTTCACGCGCGGCGGCATACGCCGTGTCGCTGGCGCGGCGCAGCGGCGGCAAGTAAGCAACCCTGCAAGGAGCGCAGCGCCATGAATGGAACCGGCAAGGACGGGCAGGACGGCAAAGACGGCTGGGCGGCGGTGACGCGCGAGCGCTCCTTCCTGCTGCGCCTGGCGCGCCTGCAGCTTTCCTCGGACGCCGACGCGGAGGACGCCGTGCAGGAAACCCTGCTCGGCGCGCTCAAAGGCTGGAACGGCTATGCGGGCAAAGCCAGTGTGCGCAGCTGGCTGACCGGCATCCTGCGCTTCAAGATCATCGACATCATCCGCGCGCGCCGCATGGCGCCGCTGGACGGCGCATCCGCCGCCGAAGACGCCGACGGCTTCAGCATCGACGCCCTGTTCACGGCCGAAGACGCCTGGCACCCGGAGGTGTTCATCGACACGGTATGCGCCGAAACGCAGGCCTCGCAGCGGCAGCTGCTCGACATAGTGGAACTCTGCATGGCGCGCCTGCCCGAGCAGACCGCGCGCATCTTCCTGATGCGCGAATACCTGGGCCTGGAGCTGGCCGAAATAGAGCAAGGCGCCGCCATCAGCGGCGGAAATCTGCGCGTGGTGCTGTACCGTGCGCGCATGCGGCTGCGCGAATGCACGGTGCGGGCCTGGGGAGAAGAACAATGAACGACGAAGTGAAAAAGCTGACCTGCCGCGAAACCACCTATCTGGTCTGCGGCGCGCGCGACGAAGCGCTGACGGCCGCGCAGCACAGCCAGCTCGCGCGCCACCTGCAAGGCTGCGACGCCTGCCGCGTCGCCTCGCGCCAGTTCGCGGACCTGTTCGCGCAGCTCGATGTGCTGTTTGCCGCCAACGCAGGGCGCAAAATTAAATAAATATAACGTTAGGTGATACGCGCAAAGCCGCGTATATTGCATCTCGTACTTGCATCAAGTCGTAATCTTGTCGGTCCCAATTCCGCATGGCTGTTATCCCAGGTCGTTCAGTTTTTCCTTCGGTTTTAATTCTTGGTTTCAAGTGCCCTTAAGGCAAAGTTGCCTATTGTTTTAATCAAAGGAAAAAAACATGAGTATTCAACAAACCGGTATTGTCAAATGGTTCAACGACGCTAAAGGCTTCGGCTTCATCACGCCAGACGCGGGCGGCGCAGACCTGTTCGCGCACTTCGGCGACATCCAGTCGACCGGCTTCAAGAGCCTGTCCGAAAACCAGCGCGTCTCGTTTGAGCGCAGCGTTGGCCCTAAAGGCGAAAAAGCTGGCAACATTCAGGTTCTGTCCTGATTGATGATCTACCCGCGCCCGGCATAGCCGGCTGCGGCGAGTCTTCGCGGTTGAAGACATGCGATACCCAGATGAAGGCCGCATTGCCATGCGCCTTGTTGCGTCGTCCCCCTCCAACCGGCTTTGGACACCTGGCAGATAGCCAGGGTCGGGAGAAAATGGTTTAGCGGGACAATGGCTTGCAGTCACCGCTTGCACCGCGCAGATAGCGCGGGTTACCGGTGCCGATGACACCTGGCAGATAGCCAGGGTGATCGCTGAGTCATGTGTCATACTGAATAGAAAAGCCCGCTGCATGCGGGCTTTTTTACGTCTGGCTGCCGGGTTGATTTTATTCTGTCACATCAAAATCACGTGGTACTGTTCCTGGTGGTAGGAGTTCTCCGCCTGCAGCGAGATCTTCTTGCCGATGAAATCGCCCAGCATGGCCAGGTGCTGGGATTCCTCTTCCAGGAACAGGTCCACCACTTCCTGCGAGGCGAGGATGCGGAACTCGCGCGGGTTGAATTGCTTGGCTTCGCGCAGCAGCTCGCGCAGGATCTCGTAGCAGATGGTGCGCGAGGTCTTGACCTGGCCCTTGCCGGCGCAGGCCGGGCAGGGCTCGCGCAGGATGTGGGCCAGCGATTCGCGCGTGCGCTTGCGCGTCATCTCGACCAGCCCCAGCGCCGAGAAGCCGCTCACCGACACCTTGGTGCGGTCGCGCGCCAAAGTCTTCTTCAGCTCCAGCAGCACCGCGCTGCGGTGCTCGGCGTTCTCCATGTCGATGAAGTCGCGATTAACGGACTGTCCAGTTCATGGTGTCATGCAATGAGTTTTTGTCCACGACGGCCGGATGAGGGTCTATTGCTTTGAGCAAGGTTCGCAGTTTCAATTCCAGCTTGTCAGGCTCAAAGGCGCGGGGCCGCAATCGTGAGTGCTTTGCAGGCTGCTCCAAGTGGCAGACGACGCGCAGCTTTCTGGACTTGAGCAGTTCTTTCGCCATGCGCTGCTCATCAGTATTTACAGCATGGCACTGCGCGCTCACCAGTCCTGCCAGCGTATCCCGTACCTTGACGGCGATTTCATCGGCCAAATCTATGGCCTTGGTTCTGGCGTGCTGGCGGAAGTCTTTGACCTCAATGAGCCACAGTGCGTTGTTCTCTTTGACGACGATATCAACAGCTTTGCTTGCACCGCAGGTATTCTGAAATTGATTGCGATAGTGGGACCAGTCATCGTATTTGCTCGACTTCGCGCCCGGCGGGAAGTCGAACGTTAGCGCGCCTTCCGTGATCGACTGTTCAATGACGGGCATTATCGATCCTCGGCAGCGAGGAATCGGTCAGACTGATGCAGTTCCTCATCCAGCAGCACTAGCGTTTGCAAATCATCGATCTTGTCGCCTTGTTCCAGCGCGACTTCGTCGACAGCGTCTTTCAGCGAAAAATAACGTGTAGGTAGCGCAGCGTAAGTGCCGCTTGCGGTCAGCATTTCCAACTCCCTGAGCAGGAATAGTGAATGGGTCGCAATGAACACCTGGATGCCTTCAGCTGCCAAATGGACTATGCTTTCAGCAATAACCTTGATAAGTTTTGGATTCAGGTTGGTTTCGGGTTCGTCCCAAAACAGGTAGCCTTGTTCCAGCAACACACCGGTACTGATCAGGCGTGCCAGCATGGCCAGCTTACGCAGCCCTTCCGCAACCAAGGGCATTTCCATACGGCCCGCCCCCGCGACGTGTAAGTAGAACCGGCCACTGGCGGCATCGACCACGACCTTGCCGCCCATTGCTTTTTCGAGCGGTTTCAGAAGGCGTGCTGCATCGCGGGTGCGGGGACCCTTGATCGACGGGGCGCCGAGCAGCGACACGGTATCGCGCCATGCTTCTTCGAATTCGACATGGTAGTTGTCGTACAGAGGAACAAACCACGGGCACAAAGTAGCCAGTTCACGCGTGGGCAGATAAACCGGCGGCAGGGCCAGATTTTCCTTGGGAGCCTTGATGACTTCCACCTGCGACTTGGCATTGGTGGCAAACGCAATGGAAGAATTTTTACCGGGAGCGTCCATCGTCAAGGTAATTTCACAACGATCACGGCCCTGTTTTCGCTTGACGAGGCGACCGATGGATTCTGGACGCATTACTCCAAGCAATTTGTCCGCATATGCCCGTTCGAAGTTGGTTTTGGCGAAGTCTTTGCCGGATTGAACTTTGAGCATTGCATAGATGGCCTTGAGCACATGCGATTTGCCCATGGCATTCTCGCCGACGATTACATTCAGACCTTTGGAGAAAGTCCAGACCTCGTTGGGAACGGTGGTGAGGTTGTGAAATTTTGCTTTCTTAAGCATGTGATCTTCCTATTGGAATGCCGTCCGATGCCGCCGTATTCCGAAATGCATATGAATGTCTTGGTCAGAACGATCCGGGCTGGCTTACATCAGGATCACGTCGTACTGTTCCTGGTGGTAGGAGTTCTCCACCTGCAGCGAGATCTTCTTGCCGATGAAATCGCCCAGCATGGCCAGGTGCTGGGATTCCTCTTCCAGGAACAGGTCCACCACTTCCTGCGAGGCGAGGATGCGGAATTCGCGCGGGTTGAATTGCTTGGCTTCGCGCAGCAGCTCGCGCAGGATCTCGTAGCAGATGGTGCGCGAGGTCTTGACCTGGCCCTTGCCGGCGCAGGCCGGGCAGGGTTCGCACAGGATGTGGGCCAGCGATTCGCGCGTGCGCTTGCGCGTCATCTCCACCAGTCCCAGCGCCGAGAAGCCGCTCACCGACACCTTGGTGCGGTCGCGCGCCAAAGTCTTCTTCAGCTCCAGCAGCACCGCGCTGCGGTGCTCGGCGTTCTCCATGTCGATGAAGTCGAGGATGATGATGCCGCCCAAATTACGCAGCCGCAGCTGGCGCGCGATGGCGTGCGCTGCCTCCAGGTTGGTCTTGAAGATGGTGTCGGCAAAGTTGCGCCCGCCCACGAAGCCGCCGGTGTTGACGTCGATGGTGGTCATGGCCTCGGTCTGGTCGACGATCAGGTAGCCGCCGGATTTCAGGTCCACGCGCCGGCCCAGCGCGCGCAGGATCTCCTCCTCCACGCCGTACAGGTCGAACAGCGGCCGCTCGCCGGTGTAGTGCTGCAGGCGCGGCAGCACACTGGGGGTGTAGGTCTTGCCGAATTCGGTCAGCGCGATAAAGTTCTCGCGCGAGTCCACCTGGATGGTGGCCGTTTCGTCGTGCACGAAGTCGCGCAGCACGCGCTGGGCCAGGCTCAAGTCCTGGTGCAGCAGGCTGGTGGCGGGCCGGGTGCGCGCGCCGTGCGTGATGGCGGCCCAGGTCTTGCGCAGGTAGTCCACGTCGGCCGCCAGGTCGGAGTCCGACGCGTCCTCGGCCTGCGTGCGCACGATGTAGCCGCCTTTTTCCTCGGCCGGCAGCAGCCCTTGCAGGCGCGTGCGCAGCGACTCGCGCTCGCTTTCCTTCTCGATCTTCTGCGACACGCCGATATGGTTGTCCTGCGGCAGATAGACCAGCATGCGCCCGGCGATCGAAATCTGGGTCGACAGGCGCGCGCCCTTGGTGCCGATCGGGTCCTTGATCACCTGCACCGTCAGCACCTGGCCGTCGAACAGGATCTTCTCGATCGGCGTGGGGGCGGCGTTCTGGCCGTCGTGCGGGCGCGCTTCCCAGATGTCGGCCACGTGCAGGAAGGCGGCCCGCTCCAGGCCGATGTCGATAAAGGCCGACTGCATGCCCGGCAGCACCCGCACCACCTTGCCCGAATAGACGTTGCCCGCCAGGCCGCGCGTGAGCGTGCGCTCGATGTGCAGTTCCTGGACCGCGCCCTGGAGTATCAGGGCGACCCGGGTTTCTTGCGGGGTGATGTTGATGAGGATGTCTTCGTTCATGGAGTGTTGCCTTATTGTTCTGAACGAAGATCATACACGCGCCACTGCGGAGCGGCAAACTCAGTCGACCAGCGTGCTTTGCGCGGCAATCTCGGGCGGCAGGACAATATTGTGGCGCAGCAGCTGCGCGTGGCTGAACACGAAGCGGCCGCGCTGCGCGGTCACGGGGTAAATGCTGCTCGGCGCGGCGCCGGACAGGATGCGCAGCGCGATGTCCGCCGCCGCCATGCCCTGCTCGCGGCCGTCCAGCACCAGGCCGCCCACGGCCAGGTCCGGGCCGACGAAGAAGTCCCACAGCCCGAACACAGGCACCTGGGCGTGTTCCGAGGTCCAGCGCAGCATGGCCATGGCCGTGCGCGGAAAGGCGGTCTCTTCGCGCACGGCCTGGTAGGTGCCGAGGTAGATGGCGTCGTAGCCCTTGCTGCGCGCCGCCAGCACTTCGGCCTGCCACAGCGGCCAGTCGGCGATCAGCTTGATGTCGACCTCCAGCCCCTCGATGGTTTGCCGCGCGCGGCCCTGGAAGACTTCGCTGAGCAGCACGGTGGAGGTCATGCTGGTGTCGAACAGGAACAGCACGCGCCGCGCCGCAGGCAGGATCTTGCGCAACTGCGCGACATTGCGCTTGACCAGCGGCCGCTCCAGCACGCCCGTGATGTTGCGCACCTTGGCCGGGTCGAAATAGGCGCGCGGATTGTTGTTGATGCCCAGGTAGACCACCGGCGTGGCGGTGGCGCCCAGCCGGGCAGCCAGCAGGCTGAGCGCGGCGTCGTCGCCCACGATCACCAGCGCCGGTTTCAGTTTCAGGTAGCTGGCCCAGGCGCTGTCGGCCATGGCGGCGTGGCGCGCCGGCGGCAGGCGCTTGGTGTCGAGTTCCACGCTGACCACGCGGTAGGCCGGTTCCAGGCGCGCTTGCAGGGCGGCCTTGTAGCCGGCGTCCCATTCAAAGCCGGCATGGTAGCTTTCGATCAGCAGGATGGTGGGGGCAGGGGATTGCGCCGCAGCCGGCGCGGCGGCGCTCCAGAGCGCCGGCATGGGCAGCAACGCCGCTAGTGTCCGCAGCGCCTTCCTGCGCGCCCGGTGACTGGCCTGCTGCTGCCGCTTCATCTGCCCACTCGCCTAGGGCAGCGGCAGTCCGGCCTGGCGCAGCAGCTGCGCCGTTTCGTACAGCGGCAGGCCCATGATGCCCGAATGGCTGCCTTCGATATGCTCGACGAACAGCGAAGCGAGGCCCTGGATGCCATAGCCGCCGGCCTTGTCGTAAGGCTCCTGGGTGGCGCAATAGGCCTGGATGGAGGTGGGGGAGAGGGTGCCGAAGCGCACTTCGGACACTTGCGTGACCTGCAGCGCGATATTGTGGTGGTGCACGGCGATGGCCGTCATCACCTGGTGGGTGCGGCCGGACAGCTGCTCCAGCATGGCCACCGCTTCCGCGTTGTTGGCCGGCTTGCCCAGGATGGCGCCGTCCACGGTGACCGTGGTGTCGGCCGCCAGCACCGGGCGCGAGACCAGGTGGCGGCGCTGCACCAGGTTCCAGGCGAAGGCCGCTTTTTCAGCCGCCACGCGGCCCACGTAGTCGTAGGCCTTTTCGCCGGGCAGCACCTCCTCGGTGACGTCGGCGCCGCGCGGGCCGTCGCTGCGCAGCAGCAGCAGCTCGAAATCAACGCCGATCTGGCGCAGCAGTTCGCGCCGCCTCGGGCTTTTAGACGCCAGGTAGATTTTCTTGTCGACCGGTTTCATGATGTCGTGCTTTCACCGTTCTAAACGCGATGATAAGGGTGGTTCTGCGTAATGGTCCACGCCCGGTACAGCTGCTCGGCCAGCATCACGCGCACCATCCCATGCGGCAGCGTCATGCTGGAAATGCGTATCAAGCCTTCGGCGCGCGCTTTCAGGGCCGGGTCCAGCCCGTCGGCGCCGCCGATCAGGAAGGCCGTGTCGCGCCCGTCCTGCTGCCACAGCTCCAGCTGCTGGGACAGGCCCACGCTGGTCAAGTCCTTGCCGCGCTCGTCGAGCGCAATGATGCGCACCGACTTGGGCAGCGCCGCCTCGATGCGCTCGCGTTCGAGCGCCATGGCGGTGGCGGCGGTCTTGCTGCCGGAACGCTCGACCGGCTTGATTTCCTTGAGCACGATGCGCAGCTCGGGCGGCATGCGCTTCGTGTATTCGGCGTAGCCGGACTCGATCCAGGCCGGCATCTTGTGCCCGACTGCGGCGATAATCAGCTGCACTGCGTCCCCGGCCTTATTCGGCTGCCGCTTTTTTCAGGCGCTTGATCACGGTCTTGGCCGGCGCTTCGGCAGCGGCCTTGAGCTTGGAGGCGACCTTGGCTTTTTCTTCGCGGTTGGCCTTGGTGGAAGCGGTCAGCGACTTGGTGGCGCCCACTTTCACTTTTTTGCCTTCCGGGATGGCCGGATCGATAGGCTCGGCTTTCTTGCGCGGCTTTTTCACCACGGCGTCGGTGTCGACCGGCGCGGCCTTCGGCTTGGCCTTGGTCACGCCAGGCTTGCGCGCAGGGACGGCTTTCTTCTCGATGACAGGCTCGGCGGCTTTCTCTTTCTTGCCGGCGGCCAGATGGCCCGACACTTTCTTCGGCGCGGCAGCTTCGGCGCCTTCGGTGGTGGACTTGCGCTTGGCCGCGCCCAGTTTCACCGGCTTGTCGCCCCAGATCTCTTCCAGGCGGTAGTAAGCGCGGATAGGCGCCTGCATGATGTGGACGATCATGTCGCCCAGGTCGACCAGCACCCATTCACCGGTGTCCTCGCCTTCCATGCCGATGACGTCGCCGCCGGCGGCTTTCACCTTGTCGCGCACCGAGGCGGCCAGCGCCTTGGTCTGGCGGTTGGAGGTGCCGGACACGATCGCGATGCGGTCGAACAGGCTGGTCAGGTGGGTGGTGTCGAACAGGGCGATTTCCTGGCCTTTAACGTCTTCCAGGGCGTCCACGACCAGGGTTTGCAGTTTTTTAATATCCATTATTCTTTGTAAAGATTATGTTGTTCAATATAGTCTAGCACTACCGGCGGAATAAGTAAGGCTGGCAAAGCCGGCCGCGTTCCGCGTTGTAATGCCGCACGAATGCCGGTGGCTGAGATGTCCAGCGCCAGATCGGGCGCCATGCACGTCAGTCCAGACGGCGATTTTCCTATTTGCTCCGGCGCAGCCGCGCGCCGGGCGAATTCTTGTGCCACTGCCGGCGGCAGGGCGTCCAGCCGGAAGCCGGGGCGGGCCGCCACGCACAGGTGGGCCAGCCCGAACAGCGCCTGCCAGTCATGCCAGGTGTCGAGCCGCTGCAGCTGGTCGGCCCCCATCAGGAAAGCGATGGACGCCTGCGGCCCCAGTTCGGCGCGCAGCTCGCGCAGCGTGTCGACCGTGTAGGTCGGCTGGCCGCGTTCCAGCTCGCGCCGGTCCACCGTCACCGGGAAAGGCTGGCCCGCGAAGGCCAGCGCCACCATCTCGGCGCGCTGGGCCGGCGTGGCTTTCAGCGCCGCCTTCTGCCAGGGCAGGGCGGGCAATACCACCAGCTCGTCGGCCTGCAGCAGGCGCATGAAATGCGCGCCGAGGGCAACGTGGCCGTTGTGGACCGGATCGAATGTGCCTCCCAGCAGGGCGATGCGGCGGGCCGGGGCGGGCTGCATGGCATCGGGCACCGTGTGCACTACGCCAGCCAGTCGCGGTGCGGCAGGAAGTCGGTGTACAGCGCCGCTTCCGGCGAACCGGGCTCGGGGTGCCAGTCGTAGCGCCATTTCACCACCGGCGGCATCGACATCAGGATGGCTTCGGTGCGTCCGCCCGACTGCAGGCCGAACAGGGTGCCGCGGTCGAACACCAGGTTGAATTCGACGTAGCGGCCGCGCCGGTAAGCCTGGAAGTCGCGCTCGCGTTCACCGTATGGGGTGTCCTTGCGGCGCGCCAGCACAGGCAGGTAGGCGTCCAGGAAGGCGTCGCCCACGCTGCGCACCATGGCGAAGCTTTGCTCGAAACCGGCGGCGTTGAAGTCATCGAAGAAGATGCCGCCCACGCCGCGCGCTTCCTTGCGGTGTTTCAGGTAAAAATAGTCGTCGCACCAGCGCTTGAAGCGCGGATGCAGATCATCGCCGAAGGGCGCCAGCGCGTTGGCGCAGGTCTGGTGGAAATGGCGCGCATCTTCCTCGAAGCCGTAGTAGGGCGTCAGGTCCATGCCGCCGCCGAACCACCACACCGGCGTGCCGTCGGCCGCCGTGGTGCTGAAGAAGCGCACATTCATATGCACCGTGGGCGCGTAGGGATTGCGCGGATGCAGCACCAGCGACACCCCGGTCGCCTCCCAGGCGCGGCCGCCCAGTTCCGGGCGGGCCGCCGCGGCGGACGGCGGCAGCGCCGCGCCCATCACGTGGGAAAAATTGCAGCCGCCGCGTTCCAGCACATTGCCCTCTTCCACCAGGCGCGAAACACCGCCGCCGCCTTCCGGACGCTCCCACGCGTCGCGCAGGAAAGGCGTGCCGTCCAGCGTCTCCAGCGCCTGCACGATGCGGTTCTGCAGCTCGAGCAGGTAATCCTTGACGGCGGCAGGGGAGGGCGAAGACGACATTCGGCGGCGGGAAAAGAAATTGAAGGACGGGATTGTAACATGGGGTCAGTTCTGTCATCGCGTCATGCACTGGAGCATGACGCGATGACAGAACTGACCCCGGTGGTGGTGCTTAGTGTTTCAGGCCGCGCCAGCCGATGTCGCTGCGGTACTGCATGCCGTCGAAGTGGATCTTGTCGACCGATTCGTAGGCCTGCTTTTGCGCCATCTTGATGCTGTCGCCCAGGCCGACCACGCACAGCACGCGGCCGCCGCTGGTGACCAGCTTGCCTTCCACGTCGGCGGTGCCGGCGTGGAAGGTGACCGATTCCGGCGTCTCGGCCGGAATGCCGTCGATGATGTCGCCCTTGACCGGGCTGTCCGGGTAGCCGGCGGCTGCCAGCACCACGCCCACTGCGGTGCGGCGGTCCCATTCCAGTTCCACCGCGTCCAGCGTGCCGTTGACGGCGTGTTCCATCACCGTCAGCAGGTCGGTCTTCAGGCGCGCCATGATGGGCTGGGTTTCAGGGTCGCCCATGCGGCAGTTGAATTCCAGCGTCTTCGGGTTGCCCGCCGCGTCTATCATCAGGCCGGCGTACAGGAAGCCGGTGAAGGGGATGCCGTCCTTGTGCATGCCCGCGATGGTGGGGTTGATGATTTCGCGCATCACGCGCGCGTGCATGGCCGGGGTCACGATGGGGGCCGGCGAGTAGGCGCCCATGCCGCCGGTGTTCGGTCCCTGGTCGGCGTCCTGCAGGCGCTTGTGGTCCTGCGAGGTGGCCAGCGGCAGGATGTTCTTGCCGTCGCACATGACGATGAAGGACGCTTCTTCGCCGGCCAGGAATTCTTCGATCACGATGCGCGCGCCGGCGTCGCCGAAGCGGTTGTCGGCCAGCATGTGGTCCACCGCCTGGTGCGCTTCTTCCAGCGTCAGCGCCACGACCACGCCCTTGCCGGCGGCCAGGCCGTCGGCCTTGATGACGATGGGCGCGCCCTTGGCGTCCACGTAGGCGTGGGCCAGTTTCACGTCCGAGAAGGTCTGGTATTCGGCGGTGGGGATGCCGTGGCGCTGCATGAAGGCCTTGGCGAAGTCCTTCGACGATTCGAGCTGGGCCGCTTCGCGGGTGGGGCCGAAGACTTTCAGGCCGCGCGCGCGGAACAGGTTGACGATGCCGCCGGCCAGCGGGGTTTCCGGGCCGACCACGGTCAGGGCGATGTGTTCGCTTTCAACAAAGGCGGCCAGCTCGTGCAGGTCGGTGATGTTGATGTTTTTCAGGCGCGCGTCCAGCGCGGTGCCGCCGTTGCCGGGGGCAACGTAGACCATCTGCACGCGTTCCGATTGGGCCAGTTTCCAGGCCAGGGCGTGTTCGCGGCCGCCCGAGCCGACTACCAAAATTTTCATAAGACCGTTTCCGAATGTAAAACTGGGAAAGCGGCCCTGCGGCCGCTTGAAATGCTGCAGGCCGCGATCAGTCTTCGATCAGGGCGTTGGAGTAGACTTCCTGCACGTCGTCCAGGTTCTCCAGCGCGTCGAGCAGCTTTTGCATCTTGAGCGCGTCGTCGCCGGTGAACACGGTTTCGGTGGCGGGCTTCATGATGATCTCGGCCACTTCGGCCTTGAAGCCGGCCGCTTCCAGCGCGTCCTTGACGGCGGAGAAGTCGTGCGGGCCGCAGATGACCTCGAAGCCGCCTTCCTCGTCGGCCACCACGTCTTCGGCGCCGGCTTCCAGCGCCGCTTCCATCAGCTTGTCCTCGTCGGCGCCGGGCGCGAACAGGAACTGGCCGCAGTGCTTGAACATGAAGGCCACCGAGCCTTCGGTGCCCATGTTGCCGCCGTATTTGTTGAAGGCGTGGCGTACTTCGGCCACGGTGCGCACGCGGTTGTCGGTCATGCAGTCGACAATGATGGCCGCGCCGCCGATGCCGTAGCCTTCGTAGCGCACTTCCTCGTAGTTGGCGCCGTCCTCGCCGCCGGTGCCGCGCGTGATGGCGCGCTGAACATTGTCCTTGGGCATATTGGCGTCGGCCGCCTTGTCCACCGCCAGGCGCAGGCGCGGATTGGTGTTGATGTCGCCGCCGCCCATGCGTGCCGCGACGGTGATCTCCTTGATCAGGCGGGTCCAGATTTTGCCGCGTTTCGCGTCCGTTGCGGCCTTTTTATGCTTGATATTGGCCCATTTGCTGTGTCCAGCCATGTTCAATCTTCCTTCGACGGTATGCCAGTGAGGCCGGTATTTTAACATAAGGCCCCCCTGAAAACGCGCCTGGCGGGCCGGCCTAGCCGTAAGGCGTGTAGGCGAAGCCGTCGCCGATAGTGACGGCGAGCTGGGCGTAGTTTTCGCCGCTGTCGGCGAAGCCCAGCAGCACGTCCTCGCGGGTCACGCCCAGCTTGAGCACGCCGGTCCAGTAGTCGAAGCCGGCCTGTTCGTAGGGGCGGTGCAGCACGTTCTGGTAGAGCTGGGCGACAAAGGTCTCGTTGCTGAGCTTGGCGCCGTAGCGGTCCGTGAATTCCTGGCTGCCGATAAAGCTGGAGGCGATGCCGCGCATGGCCAGGCCCTGGTCGGCCATGGCGATCCAGTAGCCCAGGCCCACCAGGTCGGGCTGGCGGTCGAACGCGGCCTGGTACAGGCGGTAGACCAGGCCGCCGGTCTCGCCCGCGCCCACGTCCAGCGCCACCATGGTGTCGCTGAATTTAAGCCGTTCCATGGTGCTCAGCGTATCGACGCCGTCGGCGCCGGTCTTGTCGCTCAGCACCACCGCGCCGTTCTGGCGCTGCAGCGTGTAGCCGGCGCGCGCGCCGGCGTAGCTGGCGGTGTCCAGCCCGGCGCCGCCGTCCATCCTGTCGTTGCCTGCGCCGCCGGTCAGCACGTCGTTGCCTGCCGCGCCGGCCAGGCGGTTGTCCAGCGCGTTGCCGGTCAGGCGGTCGTTGCCTGCGCCGCCGAAGCCGTTTTCAATATCGCTGCCGAAATTGATGGTGACCTGGCCCGGCGCCGTGATGGTGGCGGCCTTGGCGCCGATGTGGCTCCAGTAGCCCGCTTCCAGGTAGAGCGTGAGGTCCTGCTTCAGGGCGCTGCCATCTATGGTGTCGCTGCCGCCGCCGTCCCAGATCATGCTGGAGGCGCCCGCGTCGAGCGCGTACACCGAGTCGCCCGCATGGGCCTGCGGCGCCACGCCGTACAGGGCCTGCAGGGCGGCGATGTCGAAGGGCGCGTAGACGTGGTAGCTGTCGCTGCCGCTGCGGTCCTCTGTGTAGCTCATGACGGTGACGCTGGTCTTGTCCTCCGCCGCCGGCAGCACGGCGGGCGGCAGGTCGAAGGGGTGTTTCAGGCCCAGCGAGTGGCCCAGTTCGTGCAGCAGGATGCGCCACATTTCCTTGCCGTTGTCGGTGCTGGGCGTCTCGGTCCACTTGGTGCTGCCGACCATCAGCACCGACGCGTGCCCGCCGTAGATGCTGGCCGCGTAGCCGCCCGAGGTGGGCTGGCGGTTGTAGCCGAAGACGATGCTGTAGGGCGTGTCGGCGGAGGCGGTTTCCACGAAGCGCACATTGAGCAGCGAGCTGGCGTAGGCCATCGCTTGCAGGGCGTAGCTTTTCTGTTCCGCGTTGAAGGGATGGAAGCCGTCCAGGTCGGTGGTGGTGAAGAAGCTGGCCGCAGCCTGGGCGAAGCTGTAGTACACCACGTGCTGCACGGTGTTGGCCGTGGTGAAGGCCGATTCGTAGGTCAGCGCGTCGATCCAGTAGGGCAGCTTCTGCACGCCGGGCGCCCAGGTCCATTGCTCCACGGCGCTGTTGGTCTTGTACCAGTCGGCGTAGATCACGCCCTTGTCCTGGCCGCTGCTTTCCTGGATGCGGTCCAAGCGGCTGCGGATGATATAGCTGTCGTCGCCGCTGCCGCCCAGCAGCAGGTTGGCGCCGGCGCCGCCGTCCAGCGTGTCGTCGCCGTCCTCGCCCCACAGCTCGTCGTCGCCGTCGCCGCCGTAGATGGTGTCCTTGCCGGCGCCGGCGTAGAGCTTGTCGTTGCCGGCGCCGCCGCTCATCACGTCGTCGCCGGCTTCGCCGAAGACTTCATCGTCGCCGTCGCCGCCGGACACGGTGTCGTTGCCGCCGCGCGCGTAGAGCTTGTCGTTGCCGCTGCCGCCGTCGATCACGTCGTTGCCTTCGCTGCCGAAGATGGTGTCCTTGCCGGCGCCGCCGTTCAGGATGTCGCCCAGCAGGTCGGGCAGGAAGGTGCCGGTGGCGTTGTCGTACAGCTGGCCGCTTTGCAGGTAGTCGTCGCCGTCGCCGCCGTCGAGCTTGTCGGTGCCGCCGCCGCCGTCCAGGGTGTCGTTGCCGGCGCCGCCGTAGACGGTGTCGTTGCCGCCGTAGGCATACAGCTTGTCGTTGCCGTCGCCGCCGTCCAGCGTGTCGTTGCCGGCGCCGCCGTACAGGGTGTTGTCCAGCGCGCCGCCCAGCAGGAAGTCGCCGCCGTTGCCGGCCTGGACGGAACCGGAGGCGGTGTACAGCAGGCGGCCGCCGCCGGACAGCGTGACTTTCAGCTGGTCCAGCTGCAGCGCCGCGCCGCCCGGTCCCCGCAGCGTGAGCGCGCCGAGCGCGGCCGCGTCCAGCACCAGGGCGCCGTTCAGCGTCTGTGCCCGCAGCGCGCTGGCGGCGATGCCGCTGGCGTCTATGCTGTCGCCCGCGGCGAAGGTGATGGTCTTGGTTTCGCCGGGCTGCCAGGTATGGATGGTCATTGCAATGTAGAAATAATTCCTCGAGGATACACGTTACCATATTGCTAACGCTTAGTCCAGCGCCGGGCTCAGCGCCATACGTTGTTTGGCCTTACAATCCACGCATGACAAATGTATCGCCACTCTCCCGTCCGCAATATCTTGGCGGACTCGCCATCGCCGTAGGCGGCGCGGTGCTGTTCTCCACCAAGGCCGTGGTGGCCAAGCTGCTCTACCGCTACCATATCGACGCCGTCACCCTGATCGCCTTCCGCATGATCTTCTCGCTGCCGGTGTTCGCCGCCGTGGCGCTGTGGAAGATGCGCACCGAAGCGCCGCTGAGCCCGGCAGACCGCTGGCGCCTGGTGGGCCTGGGGCTGATCGGCTACTACCTGTCCAGCTTCCTCGACTTTCTCGGCCTGCAGTACATCTCGGTGGGCCTGGAGCGGCTGATCCTGTTCCTCACGCCCACCTTCGTGCTGATTATTTCCACCCTGTTCCTCAAGCAGCACATCAGCCGCAAGCAGTGGCTGGCGCTGGCCCTGTCCTATGCGGGCATTGTGCTGGTGTTCCTGCACGACCTGAAGGGCGGCGGGCCGGACATCGGCCTGGGCTCGCTGCTGGTGCTGGGCTCGGCCAGCTCCTATGCGCTCTATCTGCTGTTCTCGGGCGAGATGGTCAAGCGTCTCGGCTCGCTGCGCCTGGTGGCCTACGCCATGTGCGTGTCCAGCGTGGCCTGCATCGCCCAGTTCTTTGTCCTGCGCCCGGCCGGGCTGCTGATCCAGCCCATGCCGGTGTACTGGCTGTCGCTGGCCAACGGCATCTTCTGCACCGTGCTGCCGGTGTTCATGACCATGACCGCGGTGCAGCGCATTGGCGCGGGCACGGCCTCGCAGGCCGGCATGATAGGCCCGGTCTCCACCCTGTTCCTCGGCGCGCTGATACTCGGCGAGCCGGTCACCGACTGGCAGCTGGGCGGCACCGCGCTCGTGCTGGCCGGGATATATTTGCTGTCGAAAAAATAGCCCTTCAACCTTTACGATGGATGCCTTATGAAGCCCCGCATTGCCCTGATCGCGCACGACAAGAAAAAAGACGACATGATTAAGCTGGCCGCCGAATACCTCGGCTTCCTCCAGACCTGCACCCTGACGGCCACCGGCACCACCGGCGGCCGCCTGGCCAACGAGCTGGGGCTGGCGGTGGACCGCAAGCACTCCGGTCCCTTCGGCGGCGACCTGCAGATAGGCTCCATGCTGGTGGAGGGCGGCATCGACGCGGTGATCTTCCTGCGCGACCCGATGACCCCGCAGCCGCACGAACCGGACATCAATGCGCTGGTCCGCGCCTGCGACGTGCACAATGTGGCTTGCGCCACCAATTTATCGACGGCGCACCTGGTACTGTCCCAACTGCAACTGACGCAACAGTAAGGAGCCGGCATGAGCAAAGCGATACGCATGACCCGCACTGGCGGGCCGGAAGTGATGGAGTATGTGGACGTTGAGGTGGGCGCGCCCGCCCCCGGCGAGGCGACCGTGCGGCACGAGGCCATCGGCGTCAACTTTATCGATGTGTATTTCCGCACCGGCCTGTATCCGCAGCCGCTGCCGGCCGGCCTGGGCATGGAAGGCGCGGGCGTGGTGGAGGCGGTGGGCGAGGGCGTGACGGAAGTGAAAGTGGGCGACCGCGTGGCTTACGCTGGCCGGCCCAACGGCTCCTACGCGCAGGTGCGCAATATGCCGTCGGCGCAACTGCTGGTGCTGCCGGACAAGATCGATTTTGAAACCGGCGCGGCCATGATGCTGCAAGGCCTGACGGTGCAGTACCTGCTGCACCGCACCGTGGCCCTGAAGGCCGGCGACACCGTGCTGTTCCACGCGGCGGCCGGCGGCGTGGGCCTGATCGCCTGCCAGTGGGCCAAGGTGATGGGCGTGAACCTGATCGGCACCGTGGGTTCGGACGAGAAGGCGGCGCTGGCCATCGAGAACGGCGCGGCGCACGTGATCAACTACAACAAGGAAAACTTCACCGAGCGTGTGCGCGAGATTACCGGCGGCCAGGGCGTGTCGGTGGTTTACGATTCGATCGGCAAGGATACGTTCTTTGGTTCGCTCGACTGCCTGGCGCCGCTGGGCACCATGGTCAGTTTCGGCAACGCGTCCGGCCCTGTGCCGCCGTTCAGCCTGAGCGAGCTGCAGTCGCGCGGCTCGCTGTTCGTGACGCGGCCCACGCTGATGTCGTACGCGGCCAAGCGCGAAGACCTGGAGGCCATGGCCCAGTCGCTGTTCGGCGTGGTCAGCAGCGGCGCGGTGAAGGTGCCGGTCATGCAGCGCTATAATCTGGCGGATGTGGGGCAAGCCCACATCGACCTGGAGTCGCGCAAGACGACAGGCTCCTCTATTTTGCTGCCATGAACGATATGAATTCAGAAGACCACACCAGCGACGACGACGGCAACCCCAAATTCGGGCGCCTGCTCGCCGTGCTGGTGAGCGCGGTGCTGCTGGTGGTGGCGATTACCTTCGCTTCCGAGGCTTACTTCAGCTGAGCCGGCGGGTTACGCGCGTTCCGCGCTAACCCGCCCTACGCAGCAATCCAGCAAGCCGGACCATCGTAGGGCGGGTTAGGCGCGGAGCGCCGTAACCCGCCGTGCACGCCGGCTTATCGCCCTACCGGCACGCCGTCGGCGCTGAGCACGCTGACTTCGCCCCAATTGAGCGAACGCACGCCCGCCTCGATCTTGCGCAGGTCGCCAATCACGATCCACACCACTTCATCCGGCTTGATGAACTTGGCCGCCGCATTGGCCAACTGCTGCTCGCTGAGCGCGCGGGTGCGGGCGGCGTAGCTGCTCCAGTGGTCGTCCGGCAGCCCCAGGTTCAAGGTGGTCAGCGCCGCGCTTTCCAGCGACTGGATGGTCTCGAAACGCCCGCTCAGGCGCGACGTCACCGTGCGCATGATGCTGGTGTATTCCTCACCCGTAATCGGACGCGCGCCGGCGATGTCCTTGATCTCCTTGGCGATCTCCTGCATCGACTCCTTGGTCTTGTCGGTCTGCACCGGCGCCACCACGAAGAAGGGACGCTGGCCGCGCGTGGCCGCGATCTGGCTGCTGGTGCCGTAGCTCCAGTGCTTGTCCAGGCGCAGGTTGCGGTTCAGGCGCGCGGTGGCCATGCCGCCGAAGTTGGTCATCACCGGCTCCAGCGCCAGGTCTTCCGGCTGGCCTTGCGTCTGCGAGATATGGGCCGCCATGATGGTCGATTGCGGCGCGTCCGGCTTGTCGATCAGGAAGATGCGCTTGCCTTGCGTGACCGGCGCGGTGACCAGCGCCTTGGCCGGCGCCTTGCCCGCTTTCCATTTGCCGAACGAGGCTTCCAGCATGGGTTTCAGCTGCGCCAGCGTGGTGTCGCCCGCGACCACGATGGTGGCGCTGCCCGGCTTGAACCAGTTGGCATGCCATTTCACCACGTCTTCGCGGGTGATAGCGGCCACGGTCTGCTCGTAGCCGCTTTGCGGACGGCCGTAGGCGCTGTCCGCGCCGTACAGCACCACCGGCATCACGCGCTGCACCAGCGCCGATGGCTGGGCTTTTTCCTGTGCGATTTCCTGCACGCGGCGCTCCTTGGCCAGCGTGAACTGGTCGGCCGGGAAGGTGGGCGTGAGCGCGGCTTCGGCCATCAGCTGCAGCGACGGCGCCAGGTTGGCGGTGGTCGCTTGCAGGCGGGTGATGGACTGGTCCTGCGTGGTGCCGCTGCGCAGGCGGCTGCCCAGCGAGTCCAGCGCTTCGGACAGCTGGAAGGTATTGTGCTTGGCCGTGCCCTTGTCCAGCAACTCCATGGTGAGCGAGGCCAGGCCGGCCTTGTCCTTGCTGTCCGAGGCGGCGCCGGCGTCGATGGCCAGCGCCACGCTGACGATGGGCGCGGAGTGGCGTTCCAGCAGCATCACGTTCACGCCGTTGGACAGCGTGGTGCGTTCGATGGCGGGGAACTTCACGTCCGGCGCCTCGCCCAGCGCGGGCAGCAGCTTGCGGTTCAGCGTGGACTTGGCGGCGGCCAGCTTGGCGAAGGGCTTGACCGTCATGGTGTAGTGGTTGGCGCGCAGCCACTGGTTGGCGGTGGCCTTGATTTCGGCCGGGGTGGCCTTGGTCATCACGTCCAGCTGGGCCATGTGGGCGTCCGGCGTGCCGCCGTAGGTCTGGTTCTCGGCCAGCTGGTTGGCGCGGCTGCCGATGCGCTCCATCTCGCGCGACAGGGAAGCCAGCTTGATGGTGCGCACGCGCGCCAGCTCTTCGGCGGTCGGGCCTTTTTCAAGCAGCTCTTTCACCGCCGCGTCGATGTCGCGTTCCACTTCGGCCTGGTCGGCGCCCGGCTTGAGCGTGGCGACGATCTGGAAGGTGCCGGCGATCTCGCCGCCGCGCGCAAAGGCGCTCACGCCGGTGGCCGTGCCCTTGTCGTACACCAGGCGCTTCACCAGGCGCGAGCTCTTGCCGCTGGCCAGCACGTCGGCCAGCAGGTCCAGGTGCTGCTGCTGCGGGTCTTTCCAGGCCGGCGCGTGCCAGGCGCGGTAGATGCGCACTTGCGGCACCTGGTCTTCCATCTCATCGCGGATGTTGCGGTCCAGCGCGGGGATCCAGGTCTCGGTGCGCGGCAGGGCAGGGCCGGGGGCGATGCCGTCGAAGTACTTCTTCACCAGCTCCAGCGCGCGTTCGGGCGTGATGTCGCCGGCCAGCGAGATGACGGCGTTGTTCGGGCCGTAGTAGGTCTTGTACCATTCCTTGATGTCGTCCAGCGAGGCGGCGTTCAGGTCGTCCATGCTGCCGATGGTGGTCCAGGAATACGGGTGGGAATACGGGTACATCTTGGCCGGCTGCTCAACGCGCACGCGGCCGTAGGGCTGGTTCTCGCCCTGGCGTTTTTCGTTCTGCACCACGCCGCGCTCGCGCTCCAGCATTTCCTTGGAAATGTAGTTGGCCAGGAAGCCCATCCGGTCCGCTTCCAGGTACAGCGTGCGCTCCAGCGCGGATACCGGCACGTCTTCAAAGAAGTTGGTGCGGTCGGTGTTGGTGGTGCCGTTGCGGTTGCTGGCGCCCAGGTCGTCCATCGCTTCGCGGAAGCCGTGCGGGTAGTTCTCGGAACCGTTGAAGAAGAAGTGCTCGAACAGGTGGGCAAAGCCGGTCTTGCCGCGCTTCTCGTTGCGCGAACCCACGTGGTACCACATGTTCACGGCCACCACGGGCACGTTGTGGTCTTCATGCACGATCAGCGTGAGGCCGTTCTGCAGCACGAACTTCTTGTAGTTCAGGGCGTAGGGCTTGAGGTCGATGGCTGGCGCGGCCTTGGCCGGCTTGGCCGTTTCCGCGGCAGTGGAGGGAAGGGTCTGCGCAAAGCAGAGTGCAAGCGCGAGCGCCAGTTTGGTCTTCATCGGTCACCTGTTGTAGTTTTGAATAAAAAGATGCGCGAGCGGGGTTGCCGTCGCGCATGCTGTCTTTATTCTAACAAGGTGTCCTTCGGCAGCGTGCGGAGAATTGTAGCTGCCTGATACAAATGGCTTTTATTTAAGTTCCAGCTCCACTTGCCGCACCTGGCCGTTTTGCGCCGGGAAGCCGGTGAAGGCGCTTTGCACCAGCGCCGGCATGATTTGCGGCGTGGACTGCTTGCGGCTGGTGTTCTGCACTGTCACGTCATACAGCTTCTGGCCGGCCACGGTGTTGATGGCCACGCGCAGCTGGCGCTCGTAGCTGTGGCGTATGGTTTCCCGCAGCGTGCTCGGGCCGTAGAAGAAGGGGTCGTAGAACGGGCTGTAGCCGCCCCAGCGCGAGTAGTACGGACGATAGAATCCGCGGCCGTAGTAGTAGCTGCTGGTGAGGTAGGGACCGGTCCAGAACGGGTCATACGCTTCCAGCACGCGCACCGGGCGGTCTATGGTGCTGACGAAGACGCCCACTTTCAGCTTGGCGCTGTTGCCGTCGGCGGCAGGGGTGAAGCCCAGCTTGGCCAGCTCCTGGCCCACCATGGCCTGGTAGGTGCGCAGTTCCAGCGTGTCGTCCGGGCTGCGCGGCTGGTCGAACACATAGGATTTTTCCGGCAGGCTGGCGGGCCAGGCCTGGAAGGTGGTGACGTCGCTACGGATGGTGGTGGCGCAACCGCTCAGCAGCAAACTGGCCGCGGCTACCAGGATGGCTAGTGATTTCATGATATTGCTCTCCTGCAATAATAACAAAACAGTTGTGGCTTGATACAGTGTACGGCGGCAGCGAAAGTTGCGCTTAACTATTACAGAATGTTACGCAGCCGCGCTCCCCCGGGGCCGGTGTTGGTAGAATAGCTCTTTCCCTAGGTTCCGATCGAATACCCCATGCGCACTGACAGCCCACAGACGATCTTCCGTAAAGACTACACCCCTCCCAGCTACCTGGTTCACACGGTGGAACTGGGCTTCGACCTGGACCCGGCCCGCACCATCGTGGCCAACCGCGTCACGCTGAGCCGCAACCCGGCCAGCAAGAGCAAGGATCTTGTGCTGCACGGCGAGGAAATCGACCTGGTGGCGCTGCGCATGAACGGCAAGACCCTGGCGCCGGGCCAATACGTGCTGGGCAGCCATACGCTGACCATCCCGAAGGCGCCGGCCGAGGTGACGCTGGAAATCGAGACCCTGTGCGCGCCCGAGCTGAACACCACGCTGTCCGGCCTGTACGTGTCCAACGGCAGCTTCTACACCCAGTGCGAGGCCGAAGGCTTCCGCCGCATCACCTACTTCCCGGACCGGCCGGACGTGATGGCAAAGTACACCGTCATGCTGCGCGCCGACAAGCAGCGCTACCCGGTGCTGCTGTCGAACGGCAACCTGCTGGAGCAGGGCGACCTGGACGGCGGCCGCCACTACGCCAAGTGGGAAGACCCGTTCAAGAAACCGTCCTACCTGTTCGCGCTGGTGGCCGCGCGCCTGGTGTGCCAGGAGGAGACCTACACGCTCAAGTCCGGCCGCGAAGTGCTGCTGCAGGTGTGGGTGGAAGAGGGCAACCTGGACAAGACCGACTACGCCATGCAGTCGCTGAAAAACTCCATCCGCTGGGACGAGGAGCGCTTCGGCCTGGAGCTGGACCTGGACCGCTTCATGATCGTCGCCGTGGGCGACTTCAACATGGGCGCCATGGAGAACAAGGGCCTGAACATCTTCAACACCAAGTTCGTGCTGGCCAATCCGCGCGTGGCGACCGACATCGACTACGCCGGCATTGAAGCGGTGGTGGGCCACGAGTACTTCCACAACTGGACCGGCAACCGCGTGACCTGCCGTGACTGGTTCCAGCTGTCGCTGAAGGAAGGCCTGACCGTGTTCCGCGACCAGGAATTCAGCGCCGACATGATAGGCACGGCCAGCGGCCGCGCCGTCACGCGCATCGACCAGGTGCGCACCTTGCGCCAGGCCCAGTTCCCGGAAGACGCCGGCCCGATGGCGCACCCGGTGCGTCCCGACTCCTTCGTCGAGATCAACAACTTCTACACCGTCACCGTGTACGAAAAAGGCGCCGAAGTGGTGCGCATGTACCAGACCCTGCTGGGCCGCGAAGGCTTCCGCAAAGGCATGGACCTGTACTTCCAGCGCCACGACGAGCAGGCCGTGCAGTGCGACGACTTCCGCGCCGCCATGGCCGACGCCAACGGCCGCGACCTGGCCCAGTTCGAGCGCTGGTACAGCCAGGCCGGCACGCCCGTCGTCACCGCCAGCACGCGCTACGACGCCGCCGCGCAGACCTATGACATCACCCTGAGCCAGCGCTGCCCGGACACGCCCGGCCAGACCGGCAAGCTGCCCTTCCACATTCCGGTGGCCGTGGGCCTGCTGGGCGCGGACGGCAAGGACATGGCGCTGGCGCTGGACGGCGAGGTAGTGGGTGCGACCACCGCCGTGCTGGAGCTGAAAGAAGCCGAGCAGACCTTCCGCTTCACCAGCGTGCGCGAGCAGCCGGTGCCGTCCATCCTGCGCGACTTCTCCGCGCCGGTGGTGCTGGAATACCCGTACACGGACGCCGAACTGCTGCACCTGTTCCGCTACGACAGCGACGCCGTGAACCGCTGGGAAGCCGGCCAGCGCCTGGCCATGGCGCGCCTGCTCAAGCTCACCGCCGCCGTCGCGCAGGGCGCCACGCTGGCGCTGGACGACACCTTCATCGCCGCCCAGCGCGCCGTGCTGGTGGACGAAACGCTGGACGCGGCCTTCCGCGAGCTGGCGCTGGTGCTGCCGTCCGAAACCATCATCGCCGAGCAGATGGAAGTGGTGGACCCGCACGCCATCCACGCCGCGCGCCAGTTCATGCGCCGCACCATCGCGCGCGAACTCGCGCCCGAGCTGCTGGCGCAATACCAGGCCAACCAGACGCCCGGCCCCTACAGCCCGGACGCCCAGTCGGCCGGCAAGCGCGGCCTGAAAAACCTGGCGCTGGCCTACCTGCTGATCGACCCGGGCAGCGCGGAGCTGAAGCTGGCGCAGCGCCAGTTCGAGCAGGCCACCAATATGACCGACCGCGCCGCCGCGCTGTCCGCGCTGATCCACAGCGGCGAAGACGTGCGCGCCTCCCTGCAAAGCTTCTACGACGACTTCGCCGGCGAAGCGCTGGTGGTCGACAAGTGGTTCGCCATGCAGGGCGCCGCGCCCAACACCGACGTGGCTGCCGTGCGCAAGCTGATGCAGCACCCGGCCTTCACGCTGAAGAACCCGAACCGCGCGCGCAGCCTGCTGTTCAGCTTCTGCAACGCCAACCCATCGCAGTTCCACGCCAAGGACGGCAGCGCCTACGACTTCTGGGCCGAGCATGTGATCGCGCTGGACGCGCTGAACCCGCAAGTGGCCGCGCGCCTGGCGCGCAGCATGGACCGCTGGCGCCGCTACGCGCCCGCGCTGCAGGATCAGATGCGCGCCGCGCTGGAGCGCGTGGCGCGCGCCGCGCCGCTGTCGAACGACGTGATGGAAGTCGTCAGCAAAGCCCTGGCCAACTAATTCGAAATCTGTAAAACCAAAGGAAAACAATGAAACGCATCAGCCTGACCCAGTACCTGGTGGAAGAACAACGCCTCCACAACACCATCCCGGCCGAACTGCGCCTGCTGATCGAAGTTGTGGCGCGCTCCTGCAAAACCATTTCGCACAGCGTAGGCAAGGGCGCGCTGGGCGACGTGCTGGGCGCGCTGGAGACCGAGAACGTGCAGGGCGAAGTGCAGAAGAAGCTGGACGTCATCTCGAACGAGATCCTGCTCGAAGCGAACGAATGGGGCGGCCACCTGGCGGCCATGGCGTCGGAAGAAATGGAAACCATCCACCCGATCCCCAACCGCTACCCGATGGGCGAATATCTGCTGGTGTTCGACCCGCTGGACGGCTCCTCCAACATCGACGTGAACGTCTCCATCGGCACCATCTTCTCCGTGCTGAAGGCGCCGGACGGCATGGTCACGCCGTCCGAGCAGGACTTCCTGCAACCGGGCGCACAGCAGGTAGCGGCGGGCTACGCGGTGTACGGCCCGCAAACCCAGCTGGTGCTGACCACCGGCCACGGCGTGAACTGCTTCACGCTGGACCGCGAGATGGGTTCCTGGGTGCTGACCCAGCGCGGCATGCAGATTCCGGCCACGACCAAGGAATTCGCCATCAACATGTCCAACGCGCGCCACTGGCACGCGCCGGTCACGCGCTATGTGAACGAACTGCTGGCCGGCGACACCGGCCCGCGCGGCAAGAACTTCAATATGCGCTGGATCGCCTCCATGGTGGCGGACGTGCACCGCATCCTGAACCGCGGCGGCGTGTTCATGTACCCGGCCGACACGCGCGACACCTCCATGCCCGGCAAGCTGCGCCTGATGTACGAAGCGAACCCGATGGCCTTCATCGTCGAACAGGCCGGCGGCGCCGCCACCGACGGCAAGCAGCGCATCATGGACATCCAGCCGCACAAGCTGCACCAGCGCGTGCCGGTGTTCCTGGGCTCGCGCGACGAGGTGGCCGTGGTGACCGGCTATCACGCGGAATGATATTTTGGCAATGTGCTTAAAAAGCACTAGCGCATTCCGGTGGTTTATTGTTAGAATGCGAGCCTCCTTGCTGTAGCTGGTCACGTATCGCTACAGCTCCAAGGTACAGTTTCGCCGCTGTAGCTCAGTCGGTAGAGCAGCGCATTCGTAATGCGAAGGTCACCAGTTCGATTCCGGTCAGCGGCACCAGTAGGAAGAAAAAGGGTTGTATGCGAGAGCATGCAGCCCTTTTTTCATTTCCGGGCGCCGGCGTATCATGGACTCTTACCGCGAGGGTCATGCCATGAATGTCTTGGAAAACTGTAACGAACCGTTGAATTCCTGCTCACGTCATAATTGAGGAAATTGACAGTGGGTACAAAGATGGTCGAAGATGGCGCGCCCGATCTCAGGGGCGCTTTGATCTTGGCTATTTCGCAGAAACGATAGTGTCGATCATTTGCTGGGAATAGGCAGCGCCCGTCGCTTCGGTCGCCTCCATCATGGCGCGCCAAAGCGGGACGATGCCGACGCCCAGCTTGTCGAAGCGCATCAGGCCGCAGGCATAGATGCCGTCAAAGGTATCGACGGCGCCGCCAAGCTTCTCGCAGGTCGCGGCCTGCTTCGCGCGGTAGGCCTTCACTGCTTCTTCGCTGTACAGGCCAGTCTGGGCCAGGGCGTCGAGTGCCATGGCCTCCGCGCCGCCCTCGTGGATCCACGGACCCTGGTCGTCGCCCACGCCGCCGCGTGCAATCGCCAGTTGCCAGATATGCGCCATCTCGTGCGCCACGGTCTTGGTCGCGTGCTCGCGCAGTTTCGGATGGTCGAGCTGCACTTGCTTGCCTTCCAGCAGATACGAGACCTGGCCCGCGCCCAGAATGGCGCCCCCTTTCATCGAAAAGCCCGGCGATTCGACGTTGCCAACGGCAACCATGATCAGCAGTTCGTCCTTTAACTGGCGCTGATAGGCCTTCTCGTAATACCCGGACGTTTTCGCGCCGACATCTAGTATGGTTTCGCGCAGCCACTGCGGGGCTTTTGGATCGATCACGACTTTCACCGCACCAGCGAGGACTGCCTGCGCCGGTCCGAAGTAGGCATAGCCACGCGGACCACCGGGGTGCAGCCGGTTGGCTGGCGGCGCGATGACGTTTTCCTGCCCCAGGCCAGCCAACTTGAAGTCGGTGCGCATGGCGAGCGTCTTATCGCCTTGTTCGACGTCGCCTTGCAGGTGGCCGAGGTAGACCGATGTCCCGCCATCGCTGAAACGGTTGAACGAGACATAGTCCTTGGGCGACCAGCCGTCGAAAGTCCTGATCTGCACGCTGGCCGCCTTGAACGGCTTGCCCTTGGACGCAATGACATCGAAGTCCGGTCCGGATGTCATGCCCATGCCGGGCGTGAGCACCGTCCACTCCTGCTTGCGGAACGCGCCGATGGAATGAAGTTTGACCGCCGTCACGGCTTGCGCGAAGCGGTAATCCACGCGCCAGAGGTCTCTCGACACATGGCGCACGTCCACTGCTGCGGCAAGCCCAGGCTGCTGCTCCGCATGCACGAGTGGAGCAGCACACAACATCAAGAAGGCGGCGCACAGGCCAAGGAATCGATGCATCGGGAGGTTCTTCAATGACTAGCATGGATCCATTTTACTTGTTGAATTAAAAACAATGCAAATTCAAATGAGGCCATGATGCGTGCGGTGGCCGGTGCGTTGCACAGCATGGTAGGGCGGAATGCGGGCTATCGGCTTATTTGGCTGCGCAGCCAGGTCAGGGCGGGGTCGCTGTCGCTGCGGTTGTGCCAGATGGCTTGCATCTGCCGGCTGCGCGCGGGGTAGGGGAGCGGCGCGGCGGGCAGGCCTTCGCGTTCGGCGAACAGCTCGCTGAGGGACGAGGGCAGCACGGCCAGCATGTCGCTGGAGCGCAGCAGGGAGGGCACGGCCAGCGAGTGCGGCACCAGCATGCGCAGCCGCGCCGTTTCGGGCAGCGCGGCGCGGTCGAACATGTCGGACTCGCGCGCCAGGCCGCGTTCGGACAGGAAGCCGTCCACCGCGCCTTCCTCGACGCCGCCCAGCGAGACGGCGATCAGCGGATAAGTAGCCAGGTCTTCGGCAGTGACTTTGCGGCCTGCCAGCGGGTGGCCGGGGCGCATGGACAGGGTGTCGGTCTGGGTCCACAGCGTCATGGCGCTGAAGCGGGGCGGGATGTCGGCGAACACGCCTATGGCCACGTCGATGCGGCCCAGGTCCAGCTGGCCCGCCAGGTCGATGCGCGTGGATGGGCGGATGACCAGGTTCGCCAACGGGGCCAGTTCCTGCAGTTGCGCGCTCAGGCGCTCCAGCAGCAGGAGCGTGACGTAGTCGGTGGCGGCAATGACGAAGTCGCGTTGCGCGGTGGCTGGTGCAAAGGGCTCGTTGCCCAACGCGCCGCTGATCTGCAGCAGCGCATTGCGCAGCGGCGCGGCCATGGCCTGGGCGCGGGCCGTGGGCTGCATGCCGCCGGCGGTGCGCACAAACAGTTCGTCCCCCAGCGCTTCGCGCAGGCGCCCGAGCGCGTGGCTGATGGCGGAGTGGCTCAGGTTCAGCCGCCGCGACGCGCGCTGCAGGTTACGCTCTTCGTAGACGATGTTGAAGACGCGCAGCAGGTTCAGATCGAGGCGATCGATATTCATGTTGGCACGGTACGTTGGCGTAGTGGCCATAGTACCGCACAGACTGCGGTCTGTACGAGCACCGAGAGGGAGAGGCCTGCCGCGTCGTACAGGTATTGCGCACCGCCGCCGTCCCCGCCGACCAGGCTGCCGCCGGGGTAGCCGAGCATGCACAGCGTGATGCTGTAGCCCAGGCCTTGCGCCAGCGATTCCGGCCGGCCTGTCATCCATGCTCCCAGCGCAAGGGCGGGCGCATAGAGCAGATAAGGAGACAGCGGCAAGTACGGGTAGCTGAGCTGAAGCGCGAGGCCGGCCGCGACGGCGAGCAGCGTGCCCCAGGTCATCTGCAGGGATGCACGCACCGGCTGCGCGGCCAGCGCCACCAGCGCGCAATTGACCGTCGCGTTCAGCGTCGCCATCGGCCCGCCGCGCCAGGAGGTGGCCAGCCACAGCGTGCCCATGGCCGCCATGGCGATGGCCGGATGCAGGCCTGCCAGCGAGGCGCTGGCTGCCTTTGTGGGCAGTGCGGGGGAGGCGGGCCGCACGGCCGGCGCGCTTGCCTGGGGCGCGCCCTTGCCGGGCCAGCGGCTGCTTGCATACGCCACCGCGCTTGCGCAGACGATGCCCAGCGCCACCTCGGCCAGGCGGCTGGCGGCGCTGGTGGCGATGTGGCCCGCGTCCAGGGCCATGGGAATGGCGATGAGTATCGGCGTATAACCCGTCAGCAGAAGGGAATAGGCGGTCAGCTGGCTGTGGAAGGCGGCGATGGCGGTGAACAGTGCGACCCACACGCCAACCGCAGCCAGGAAGTGCGCCGGCGACTGGGGGGCCATCGCGGCCATTGCCCACGCGGCGAGCGCGCCGCCGATGGTGCCCAGCATCCGGTGGTAGCCCTTGGCGAAGACCTGCCGCGCCTGCGGCTGCATCACGATGAACACGCACACCATGGCGATCTGCGGCGCGGGGAGTCCGAGCCGCATGGCGATGGCCATGGCCAGGAAGGCGGTGGTGACGGTATTGAAGATATGGCGCAGCATGGCTATTCCCCGGCGGTCTGACAATGCGGCAGCATGCCACGCGCCCGCCCGGGGCAGAAGCGACTATTGTTCAAGATGGTTGTGCACGGAATTCATGATGTGCTTGACCTTCTGTCATGTGTCAGATATTGTTGACATGTGAGCGCAAAAAAACAATCCCTCAATGGCGACCAACTGCTGGCGGTGCTGGCAGCGCTGGCCAATCCGCACCGGCTGCGCATTATTGCGGCGCTGGTGAGCGGCGGGCGCAATTACGTGAGCCAGCTGGCGCGCGAGCTGGGCATCAGCCGTCCCTTGCTGCATCTGCACTTGCAGAAGCTGGAGGACGCGGGCCTGGTGGTCAGCCAGATGGAGCTGTCGCACGACGGCAAAGCCCTCAACTATTTTGAGCCCAGCAGCTTTTTAATCGAACTCTCGCCCGCCTCCATCGCGGAGATGGCGAAGACGCTTCAAGTCCCCAACGAACAGTAGAGGTGGTTATGTCTGAAAGCATATATTTGTTGACGATCTGCCTGCCGCTCGGCGCGGCCGTGCTCATTTTCGGCATGAAGTACTTCTCGGCGGCCTTTGCCGCCCGCGCCCGCGCCGAGAGCGACGCGGCCTACAGTGCGCTGGCGGAGAAGGCCGTGCAGGCGCAGGCTGCGCACCAGGCCACGCTGGCGGCCATGCAGGCGGAACTTGCCAAGCTGTCCGGCAGCGTGGCCTCGGTAGAAAAAATCCTCAAGCAAGTCGAATAATCCGCAGTCTCTCACCGGGAGCAAGCATGGACGGCAGCAGTCTGATTCAACCGCCGCGCGCAGCGCTGCAAAGCTATGCGCGGCTGGGCGGCGTGCTGTACCTGATTATTATCGTCATCGGCCTGCTGGGCGAGGCGCTGATACGCGGAACGCTGGTGGTGGGCGGCGACCCTGCCGCCACCGTGCGCCGCATCCAGGAGTCGGAATGGCTGTGGCGCCTGGGCGTGGCGGCGCAGATGCTGCTGCTGGTGTGCGCGGTGGCGCTGACATGGATCTTCTACGTGCTGCTGCGGCCCGTGAGCAAAAATCTGAGCTTGCTGGTGGTGCTGTTTGCGATCACCTCGCTGGCTGTGGAAAGCGTGAGCGCGCTGCAGCTGCAGTCCATGCTCGATACGCTGGCCATGGCCAAGTATCTGAAGCCGGACGACCTGCCGCAGCTGCACGTCATGGCTTACCTGACGGTGCTGTCGCACGCGCAGGCGTTCGGCCTGGCGCTGATTTTCTTCGGCGTGGAAATCCTGATCGTCGGCTACGTGATCTGGAAGTCTGGCTATATCCCCAAGGCCATCGGCGTGCTGATGCAGCTGGCGGGCGTGTGCTACCTGATCAACAGCTTCAGCATGGTGCTCAGCCCTGCGCTGGCAAGCATGCTGTTCCCCGCCATCCTGCTGCCCGCGCTGGTCGGCGAAAGCGCGTTTTGCCTGTGGCTGCTGTTCAAGGGCGTAGGGCAGCCGGCGCAGCGCTGAGCGGTCAGGCGGCGCGCCTGCGGTCGAAGTGGGCTTCGATCGCCTCCAGCGTTTTCCCTTTGGTTTCCGGCAGCAGGAAGGCGGCGGTGAGGAAGTACAGCACCGCGCAGCCGGCGCCGTAGAAGAACATGGTGGCGTAGCCGTGCTGGGCCACGGTCGGCAGGAACACGGCCGCTATCACCGTCGATACAAACTGGTTGATCAGCAGGGCGATGCTCATGCCGTTCGAGCGTATGCGCGTGGGCATCAGCTCGGACAGCGCCAGCCACACGCACACGCCGGGGCCGACGGCGAAGCTGGCCACGAACAGGAAGATGGCCAGCGCCACCTGCCAGCCGTGCGCGGCGGGCGGCACTTGCGCCAGGTAGGCTTTTTCTATGCGCAGAGGCGCGTTGACGGCGTCGGCCGGATCGGCGAAGGGATTCAGGTGCAGGCGGCGGAAGAAGGCGCCGATCACGCTGTCCGGCTGCACGGTGTCCTCACGGCTCATGCGCAGCTCGGGCAGGGCGGCGTCGTCGCTGCGGCGGGTCTGCACGTTGGTGAAAGGGCCGTAGGCGTAGGCAACCACAAGTTGCTGCGCGGCGCCGCCGGTCTCCGCTGCGCCCAGCGCATGCAGGGTGGCGCTGTCGAGGCGCAGGGCCAGCGTGTTGGACTGGATGCGGGCTTCAACGGCGGGGCGCACGTCGCGCTGGTCCGCCTCCGCGCTGCGGAACAGCAGGCCCGCCGCCAGCAGGGCGAGGACGATGCCGCCGCTGCCCAGCATGAGCAGGAATTTGCGGCCCTTGCGGTCGACCAGCACCACGGCCACCATGGTCATCACCGCGTTCACCACTTTCAAACCCACGTCGGCCATGTTGGCGGTGGCGCCGGGCAGGCCGGCCTGGTTCAGGATGTTGACCACGTAGGCCAGGATGGAGTTGATACCGGTCGCTTGCGTGAGGGCGAGCACCAGGCAGGCCAGCAGGAAGGGCAGCATGTAGCGGCGGCTGAGCAGCGGGTCGCTGGCTCCGGACGGCGCAGCGGAGGCATTGCTGTCGGCGGCCGTGGCCGATTGCGCTTGCAGGATGTCCTGCAGTTCGGCCTGCGCTTCGTCGGCGGGGCGGGTGCGCAGCAGGGAGGCGAGGGCGGCTTCGGCGCGGCCACGGCGGGCCAGCCAGCGCGGCGATTCGGCCAGCAGCAGCGCGCCGGCGGTGAACACCAGGCCGGGCGTGAGGCACATCCAGAAGATGCTGCGCCAGGCGTGGTCCTTGGCGGCGAACACGGTGGCGGCGCGCTCGGCTTCGGGCAGCGCCTGCGCGGCGGCGGTCACGCCGTCCACCGCGTGCGCCTGCGCCAGGCCGATGACGGCGGCGGCCACCAGGCCTATGGTGAGCAGCAGCTGGAACAGGGCCGCGCCGCGTCCGCGCTGCGAGGCGTGCAGGCATTCGGCCAGGTACAGCGGCACCACGACGCCGATCAAGCCGCCGCTCACGCCCTGCAGCAGGCGGCCGAGCAGCAGCGGCGTGTAGCCGTCGGCCAGCGCGATCAGCGGGATGCTGAGCGTGAACAGCACGCCGGACAAGGCCATGGCCCAGCGCCGCCCGATCAGGTCCGCCAGCGCGCCGGCGAACAGCGAGGACAGCACGGAGCCCAGCAGCACCGCCGCCACGATAAAGCTGAGCTGCTGCGCGCTGAGCTTCCACGCCAGCGAGGCGGTCGATTCCAGGTAGGGCAGCGCGCCGGCGATGATGCCCACGTCTATGCCGTACAGCAGGCCCCCCATGCCGGCAATGAACAGCATGAAGCGCTTGGCGCGGGCGGGGACGTGTGGCTGCGTGCTGGCGGTCATGCTGGACATGGTGGCTCCGTGTTCTAGTTGGAAGTAAGGTCGATGGCTTCGCCTTCGACGTAGACGGCGACCGGCTGCAGTTCGGCGTTGAGCACCACCATGTCGGCCCAGGCGCCGGGCGCCAGGCGTCCGCGTTCGGATTCGCCGAGGTAGTCGGCCGGGTAAAGCGAAAGGCGGTTGGATGCGTCGGCCAGGTCCAGTCCCAGGCCGACGAAGTTGCGCAGCGCCTGGTCCATGGTCAGCACGCTGCCGGCCAGCGAGCCGGTGGCCAGGCGCACGCAGCCCATGCATTTGAATACGCGCTGCGTGCCGAGCGCGTATTCGCCGTCCGGCATGCCGGTGGCGCTGGTGGCGTCGGTCACGCCGTACAGGCGGGGAATGCAGCGCAGGGCGCTTTGCAGCGCGCCCGGGCTCACGTGCATCAGGTCCGGTATCACTTCGGCATATTCCGCGTGCGCCAGCGCGGCGCCCACCATGCCGGGCTGGTAGTGGCCCATGCCGGTCATGCCGTTGAACAGGTGCGTAAAGCCCGCCACGCCCGCTTCAAGCGCGGCCACGCCGTCCTCATAGCTGCCGGCGCTGTGGCCGATCTGCACGCGGATGCCCATGGCCTTCAGCTGCGGGACCAATGCGAGATGGCCGTCCACTTCCGGCGCCAGCGTCAGCACGCGGATGGGCGCGACGGCGTGCAGGCTTTGCACCAGTTCCAGGCTGGCCACCATCACGTCCGGGGGCTGCGCGCCCAGGCGGTTCAGGTTGAGGAAGGGGCCTTCGAGATGCACGCCCAGCATGCGCGCGCCGCCTGCGGGCCTCTCTGCGATCACGCCGGCCAGGCCGGCCAGCGCGCGCCGTATCGACGGTTCCTTGGCGGTGAGGGTGGTGCCCAGCAGCGAGGTGGTGCCGTGGCGCGCGTGCGTGCGCGCCACGGTGGCGCCGGCATCGCCGCCCTGCATGATGTCGACGCCGGCGGCGCCGTGCACGTGCAGGTCCACGAAGCCGGGCAATATCGTCAGGCCGCTATGGCTTGCGGCAGGATCTTCCTGTATCTGCTGGATGCGCTGGCCGTAGCCTATGCTGCCTGTGATCCAACCGGTGGGGGTAAGTATTCTGCCGTGTAGCACGCTCTATTCCGCTATGAGTAATTCGACGCCCAGCTCGCGCAGCCCCTGGCTGTATTCCGGGCTGATGCTGGCGTCGGTGATGACGGTGTGGACGCGGTTCAGCTGCACGATGCGGTGCAGGCTGACGCGCCCAAACTTGGAGGCGTCCGTGAGGACGATGACTTTTTTCGCGCGCTCCACCATTTTCTGGTTCAGGCTCGCTTCCGCTTCGTGGTGGGTGGTCACGCCGAACTGCAGGTCGAAGCCGTCCACGCCGAGGAAGAGCTTGTCGAAGCTGTAGGCCTGCAAGCAGGCTTCGGCCTGCGCGCCCTGGATGGACAGCGACTGCTTGCGCAGCAGGCCGCCGGTCATGATCAGGTCCACACCCGGCGCGTCCGCCAGTTCCCAGGCGATGTTCAGGCCATTGGTCAGCACGGTCACTTCCTGCGCCTCGCGCAGATGGCGCGCCAGCGAGATGGTGGTGGTGCCGGAGTCGATGATGATGTTCTCGCCCGGCTGCACCAGGGTGGCGGCCAGCGCGCCGATGCGGTCCTTCTGCTGCTGGTTCAGCGCGTCCTTCTGGTGGATGCTTTGCTCGGCCACCGGCGTGCGGGTGAGGATGGCGCCGCCGTGGCTGCGCGTGGCCACGCCCTGGTTCTCGAGCGCCGTCAGGTCGCTGCGGATGGTCACGGCCGATACGCCGAACTGCTCCACCAGCGGCGTCACCTGGACGGAGCCTTGTTGGGTGAGCATTTGCAGGATGGATGCGCGGCGTTGGCTGGTATTTCGCATGATGGCGTTGGGTCGACTTTGAAAAACGTCGAGCTTAACAGATCGATGCGGCCGTGGTGGTGGCGGCGAAGTCCGAGTTATCCGCCGCGTTGCGGTTGCAGGCGCGCGCGTATTGCGCCAGCAGGCGGCCGATCTTGTGCTGCACCAGCGCGCCGGCGCTGGTGGCCAGCTGCCCTTGCAGCACTTCCAGGTACTGCTCCGGCAGGTGCTGGCTGAGCAGCGACAGCGGAATCTCGCGCGCGTCCAGGTTGGCGAACAGCGTTGCGGCGGCGGCCACCACCGGCGCTTCGCCCCAGTAGTAGCGGCAACGGTCGCTCAGGCCGTAGCGGCGCAGCAGGCGCTGCTCGGCGCTGCTGCCCGGATAGTGCTTGGCCCAGTGGCGAGGCTGCGCCAGCATCACTTCGTCCAGCACCTGCATCAGGCGCGAGCACTGCCCTGCGGGCACCAGCTCCTCCTCGATGCGGCACAGCGAGAGCATGGCCTCGCGCAGAGCGAAGGTGGCGGCCGGGCCGACCTTGAGGATGGCGAAGTGGTCGCGCACCATGCCGTGCAGCGCGCTTTCGCGCTGGTAGTCGGTGGAGTGGGCCTCGAACACCAGGCCGGGCTGGCCAGCCACAAAAGCGGACAGCGCGGCCGCCTGCGCGGCGTCGTAGTGCTGGATATGGCTATGGTCGAAGTCCACGCCGGGCTGCACCACCATGGCCACCACGCGGCGCCAGGCGGCGTTCAGGCCGGCGTCCAGGAAGGCTTTGCGGTGCACTTCCAGCGTGCGCGCCGCCGCAGCGGGCGAGGTGACGGCGCCGGCCTTGGCGAGTTCTGCTTCGCCGCCTGGAATCGGCACTTCGGTGCCGATCACATACACCGGGGGCGGCAGGCCCGCCTGTCCGGCGGCCGCTTCCGCCACCAGGGCCAGGCGCACCGAGCGCGCGGCGATGGTTTCGTCGCTGAGCACTGCCGGGTCGTCGGCGCAGCGCATGCTGCAATCGAGGTGGATCTTGTGGAAGCCCGCCGCCGCGTAGGCCGCGATCAGCGTGTCCGCGTTCTGCATGGCGGTGCTTGCGTCCAGGTGCTGCCAGGCGTTGGGGCCGAGATGGTCGCCGCCCAGCACCAGCATCTCCTGCGGAAAATCTTCTTCGCGCGCCATCTCCATCACGTAGCGGTGGAAGACGGCGGGCGTCATGCCGGTGTAGCCGCCGAACTGGTCCACCTGGTTGGAGGTCGCCTCCACCAGCAGCAGCGTGCCGTAGGAAGACGCCACCTTCATCGCTGCGCGCAGCACCAGCGGGTGGCTGCAGCACACGCTGTACAGGCCGGCGGCCTCGCCGCGCCTGTGGGCTGCCACAACGTTCTGGATGGGGGATGCAGATATGGTCATGGTGCTCACGCTGTCCTAGTTTGGTTGAGTGCCTGGTCTTCCAGCAGCTGCCTGGCCAGCAGTGCCGTGCCGCGCGCGCCGCCCGCGTCGCCGAAGCGGGGCGGCAGGATGGGCGGCGCCTGCACGCCGGCGAACAGGTGGCGGCGCATTGCGCCCGGCAGGCCTTCGTACAGGTGGGCCAGCTGGGACAGGCCGCCACCCAGCACGATGGCGTGCGGGTCCAGCGTAATCACCAGCGTGGCGAGCGCATGGCCCAGCAGGTCGAGATGCACGGCCAGGGTCTGCTCGGCGATCTTGTCGCCGGCCTGCGCGCGCGCGGCGATGGCCAGCGGAGCGTCCCCTGCTCCGCCGAAGTGTGCATGCAGCTTGCTCATGCCGGGGCCGGACACGTAGCGTTCCATGCAGCCGCTGCGGCCGCATGGGCAGTCGAGTATGGGCACGGCGTGCTGGATCAGCAGCGCTGCGGGCACGGGCCAGTGGCCCCATTCGCCCGCAATGCCGTTCAGCCCGCGCAGCAGGCGGCCTTCCACGCAGTAGCCGCCCCCCGCGCCGGTGCCGATAATGGCGCCGAACATGCTGGGCAGACCCTGCGCCGCGCCGCCTTGCGCTTCGGACAGCGCGAAGCACTGGCAGTCGTTGCCGATGGCGACGGGGCGCTGCAAAGCCTCCTGCAGCGCGGACACCACCAGGCGGCCGTTCAGCGCGGGCACATTGGAGCTGAGCTGGCGGCCGGTGGCGCTGTCGATAATGCCGGGCAGGCCTATGCCTGCGGGCGCGCGCCGGCCCAGCGCCGCATCGCCGCGCTGCACCAGCGCCACGACGGCTTGCACGAAGGCGTCGAAGTCGGTGCCGGGCGTGGCGATGCGTTCACGGTGGACTTCGGCCAGGCCGCCGTCATCCTTGTACGCCACCAGCTCTATCTTGCTGCCGCCGATGTCGATGCCGTGGAAGCCCATGCCTGTGCCCTCGTGCGCTGGTTCAGAATTCATCATGGCGGTAAATGGTGACGCCCTGCACAACACGGTTGACCGTGCCGCCGGTGAATGGATTGTCCGGCCGCAGCTGCAGCAGCGCGGACTGGTGCAGCGCGTACTGCTGCGCCATCAGCAGCCACAGTGGCGCCAGCCAGGCGTCGGTCAAGGCCGCAGCGGAGGATGCCGGCGCGGCGATGGCGATATCGGTGGCCTCGCCCCCGTCCACGCCGAAGCCCACGGTCAGGCAGCGGCCCGCCACCTGGTCGCGGCGCAGCTCAAGAAGCAGGTCGTGTTCGTATTTGCGCGCCAGCGGCTTGGCGCTGCGGAACAGCACCACCAGCGTCTCCGCGTCGAGCATGGCTTTCGGGCCGTGGCGGAAGCCGAGCGGGCTGTTGGCGACGGCCAGCACGCGGCCGCCGGTCAGCTCCAGTATCTTCAGCGCGGCTTCCTTCGCCAGCGCCTCCAGCGGGCCGCTGCCCAGGTAGACCACGCGCGACACCGGCTGCGCACCCAGCGCGGCCAGCGGCGCCACCCATGTTTGCAGCGCCTGTTCGGCAAGCGCGGCCAATTGCTCCAGCTTGTCCAGCTGCGGCTCGCGGCCCAGCACGGACAAGGCGGCCAGCAGCATGCAGGTGAAGCTGCTGGTCATGGCGAAACCACGGTCGCAGCTGGAGGCGGGCATCAGCAGATTGCAGGTGGCGGCGTCGTTCGCGCCTTGCTGCGCCAGCTGCCCGGCCGCATTGCAGGTGATGTTGAGGAAGCGCGCGCCCGGCACCAGGTCGCGCAGCAGGCTCACGGCCGCCGTGCTTTCAGGGCTGTTGCCGCTGCGGGCGAAGGAGACCAGCAGCGTAGGCGCGTCCGCTTCCAGATACAGCTCGGGGTGGGTGAGCAGGGTGGTGGTGGCCACGGCGCGCACTTGCGCAGGCCAGGCGGCGTTCAGTTCGTCCGCAATGATTTCCCCCGCATAGGCCGAACTGCCCGCGCCGGTGAGGATCACGCGCTGGCGCGGATCGTCCAGGCAGGCGCCGAGGAAGGCCGCCACGCGCGCCTGTTCGGCTGCCAGGCCGGCGGCCAGTTCGCGCCACATGGCTGGCTGGTGGACGATTTCTTCGGCGGTATCGAGGCCGCCGATGTCACGCCAGTCTTGGCTGGCACGCTGCAGTAGGGTAGTCATCGAAAGTTTTTCAGGTTGAAGTCATGGAAATGGTAAGGTTTAATTTTCGTTCTGTCAAACTCGAAAGATAAAAAGAAAGTTCCTGTGGCGCAATTTGACTATATCTCAGCCCATCAGGCAGCGGGATGTGGATCTTTTACTACGAAATAGAAAGTTTGTGGCGAATGAAAATCGCAATACGAAAGATAATTTAATAAAAATTCGCATTTATTCTTTCTTTTTGTTGACCTTGTTTGTTTTTATTCCTAGAGTGGCTTCACAAGAAACAGAAAAGTCTTTCGATTTGCTGATACAACAACTGTCATATAAGGGAGAGAACAGCATGCATCCACAACGAGACATAATGCACCGCTTTGAGCTGAAGGACGGCGCCGCAGCGGTATTGCTGGCGCTGGCCGTGGGCGGCGCGGCGCCGGCCTGGGCGCAGTCCAACGCCACCACCACCATCTTCGGCGAGGTGGCGTCTCCCGCCGGCGCCACCGTGGTGCTGGAAAACCTGGACACCGGCGTCAAGCGCACGCTGACTCCCGACGCGGCCGGCCGCTACGTGGCCAACTCCATGCCGCCGGGCCGCTATGCCGCCCGCGTGCTGCGTGGCGGCGCGGTGGCGGCGTCGCGGGAAGTGGAGGCGGTGATCGGCTCGGGCGCGGAAGCAAACTTCGGCGCCGTGGAGAACGCCGCCACCGTGGTGGTGCGCGCCAGCCGCAACCCTATCGACGTATCGAACACCAATAACGGCGTGGTCTTCACCGCCAAGGAGCTGAAAGCGCTGCCGGTGGCCAGCGACGTGGCGGCCGTGGTGCAGCTCACGCCCGGCGTATCGCGCGGCACCAACAGCCAGTACGGAAGCGCGCCGCAGATCGGCGGCTCAGGCCAGTCCGAAAACGCCTTCTATCTGAACGGCTTCCCGATTACGAACATCCTCACGCAGGTGGGCGCGTCCGAACTGCCCTTCGGCGCCATCTCGAATATGCAGGTGCTGTCCGGCGGCTACGGCGCGGAGTTCGGCCGCTCCACGGGCGGCGTGGTCAACATCACCAGCAAGAGCGGCGGCAACAAGTTTGAGTTCGGCGGCAAAGTCGCCACCGTCCCTGGGCGCCTGAAAGGCTCGCCGGAGGACACCTACTATCCCCGCACCGGCGCCCATCCGGACACGGACGGCAAGCTGCTGTTCCGCAATCACGACAACAGCAGCACCAGCAAGGTGGCGGGCCTGTACGGCAGCGGTCCGCTGATCCGCAACAAGCTGTTTGCCTTCGTCGCGCTGGAGCGCACCAAGACCGATTCTGAATCGGTAGGGGCCTCCAGCGACGCCACCGCCAAAACGCTGCTCACCGGCTGGAACACCAGCGAATCCAAGGTGGACCGCTACCTGGCCAAGCTCGATTACAACCTGACCGAGGACCATCACTTCGAGTACACCAAGCTGTACGACCGCACCCGCAGCAGCAGCCGCGCCTACGGCTACAGCTATGCCACCGGGCAGCACGACAACGTGCCGGGCAACGCGGGCGAATCCACGCGCAACTGCTGCGGCGCCTCGGCTGCGCCGGGCGCCAATCTCGACATTTTCAAATACACCGGCTACCTCACCGACGACCTGACCGTCACCGCGCTGTACGGCAAATCGCGCACCAGCCACGGCCGCACGCCGAACGGCTACGATCCCAAGCTGGCGCAGACCGCCGGCGGCACCACCGTGCAGGTCCCAGGCCTGAACTACCCGAACCCGCAGTCCGTTACCGGCAACCTGGTGGATCCGGCATCGGGCGACCGCCAGACTGCCAAGCGCCTGGACGTGGAATACAAGCTGGGCAAGCACTCGCTGCGCGGCGGTATCGACCGCATCGACGTGGAATCCGTGGTCGGCTTCATGCTGGCCGGCGGCTACCGCTGGACCTACCGCAAAGCCAGCGATCCCACGCGCGCCATCAACGGCGCCTTCGAAACCCCGGCGCAGGGCGGTGGCTACGGCACGCAGGGCTACTACGTGAGCCGCGACTATTACAGCAACCTGGCGCGCCCCACCAGCGAACAGTCGGCGCAATACATCCAGGACCACTACCAGGTGACCGACCGGGTGCTGCTGGACCTGGGGCTGCGCCGCGAACAATTCACCAACTACACCAGCACGGGCGACGCCTTCATCTCCCAGCGCAGCATGATAGCGCCGCGCCTGGGCGCCACCTGGGACTACCACGGCGACAGCTCGCTCAAGTTCTCGCTGAACGCGGGCCGCTACCACTTGCCGGTGCCGTCCAACCTGTCGTCGAATATGGCCGCGCCGTTCACGTCCACCAGCGAATTTTTCACCTACACCGGCGTGGACCAGGCCACCGGCGCGCCGACAGGCCTGCACGCCATCAGCAAGCCGTATTCGGCCAACAACGCCTATGGCCAGAGCCGCGACGCGCGCGAAGTCACGGCCATCGGCCTCAAGCCGCTGTCGCAGGACGAAATCACCATGGGCTTTGAGCGCGCCTTCAGCCAGCAGTGGGTGGCCGGCGCCAGCGTTCAGTACCGCCGCCTGAACGACACCAACGACGATACCTGCGACCAGCGTCCCATCGACGCCTGGGCCGCGCGCAACAAGGTGGACACCTCGCACTGGGGCGGCTTCCAGTGCGCCATCATCAACCCCGGCCGCGACGGCAACCTGATGATAGACTTCGCCGACGGCAAGGGGCTGCGCCGGGTGGACATCACGGCGGCGGAGTGGGGCAATCCGAGGCCGGACCGCAGCTACCGCGCGCTGCACCTGTCGCTGGAGCATCCGCTCAGCAGCGGCTGGTACGGCAAAGTGACCTACACGCTGTCCAGGCTGAAGGGCAATATGGAAGGCCAGACCGACACCAACGGCGGCGGCGACGTGGGCCTGACCGTCAGCGACGACCACAAGGAGCTGATGTACAACGCCTACGGCTACCTGCCGGGCGACCATCGCCACGCCGTCAAGGCCTACGGTTTCGTGCAGGCGCTGCCTGAGTTGAACGTGGGCGCCAATCTGACGCTGCTGTCGGGCGCGCCCCGCAATTGCATAGGAGAGCTGCCGGACGCGCTGCGCTTCGACCACGACTACGGAGCGGCCTACTTCTACTGCAACGGCAAGCCCACGCCGCGCGGCACCCAGGGCCGGCTGCCGTGGCAGGCCACGCTGGATCTGAACATGGTCTACCTGCCACGCTTTGCCAAGGGCCTGAGCCTGAAGGCCGACGTGTTCAATGTGTTTGACCGCCAGAGCATCACCCGCTATAACGAAACCCGTGAAGACGGCGGCGCCATCGCGCGCAACTACCTGCAAGTGACCGGCCGCACGGCACCGCGCTCGGTGCGCCTTACCGCAGAATACGCATTCTAAGAGGAACAGCATGAATCAAATGAAACGACGAGACTTCCTGACCGCCGGCGCAGCGCTGCTGGGCAGTGCGCTGCTGGCGCCAAGCGCTTTCGGCGCGAGCCGTGAACGCGTGCGCGTCGGCATGATAGGCACCGGCATGCGCGGCCAGGTGCTGCTGCAGGAACTGCTGCGCCGCGACGACGTGGAAGTGGCCGCGCTGTGCGACATCGAACCCATCATGCTGGGCAAGGCGCTGGCGCAGGTGGAGAAATTCGGCAAGCCGCGTCCCGCCACCTTCGGCGAGGACGGCGACAAGCACGCCTACCGCCGCCTGCTGGACGGCGCCAAGGTCAAGGGCGGCAAGCTCGACGCCGTCATCATCGCCACGCCGTGGGAATGGCACGCGCAGATGTCCATCGAGGCCATGCAGGCCAAGGTGCCGGTTGGCTGCGAAGTGGTGGCCGGCGTCACGCTGCAGGACCACTGGGACGTGCTCAACGCGCAGCTCAAGTCCGGCACGCCTTATATGCTGCTGGAGAACGTGTGCTTCCGCCGCGACGTGATGGCGGTGCTGCAGATGGTGCGTTCCGGCCTGTTCGGCGAACTGGTGCACCTGCAGGGCGGCTACCAGCACGACCTGCGGGCCGTGAAGTTCAACAACGGCGATCCGGCCAAGCCTTACGGCAGCGGCCTGGAATTCGGCGCCAAGGGCTGGTCCGAGGCGCGCTGGCGCACGGAGCACTCGGTGCGCCGCAACGGCGAGCTGTATCCCAGCCACGGCATCGGCCCCTGCGCCATGTACACCAATATCAACCGGGGCAACCGCTTCACGCGCATCAACGCCTTCGCCACCAAGGCGCGCGGCCTGCACGACTACATCACCAAGCAGCCGGGCGGCGCGCAGCATCCGAGCGCGAAGACGGAATTCAGGCTGGGCGACGTGGTCACCACCACGCTGGCCTGCGAGAACGGCGAAACCATTTTGCTGCAGCACGACACTTCGCTGCCGCGCCCTTACTCGCTGGGCTTCCGCGTGCAGGGCACGGACGGGCTGTGGATGGATGTGAACCACTCCATCCATATCGAGGGCAAGAGCAAGCCGCACCAGTGGGAGGACTTCCAGGCCTACCAGGACAAGTACGACCATCCGCTGTGGCGCAAATACGCATCGCGCGCGGAAGGCGCGGGCCACGGCGGCATGGACTTCTTCGTTATCCACGCCTTCATCGAGGCGCTGAAGGCCGAGGCGCCGATGCCGATCGATATCTACGACGCGGTGACGTGGAGCGCCATCACGCCGCTGTCCGAGCAGTCCATCGCGCAAAACTTCCAGACGCTGGACTTCCCGGACTTTACCAACGGCCAGTGGCGCACGCGCAAGCCAATCTTCGCTCTGTAAGGACGGATGGCGATTGCGTAGGGCGGGTTAGGACGCAGTCCGTAACCCGCCAAACCGTCAGCGGAAGGCGTAGCTCGCGTTGGCGTAGAAGCGCCGGCCGCGCGGGTCGGTGTAGCTTGGGTCGTAGCCCGAGATGAAGAAGTAGGCCTGGTTGGAGTACGGCGGGCTCTTGTCGAACATGTTCTGCACGCCCACGCGCAGCTTGAGCGAAGACGTCGCCGCATACGCCGCCGACATATCCCACAGCGAATACGCCTTCACCTTGTTGGCCGCCACCACGCTGCCGTCGTCGATATTGATGGCCGAGTTCTGGTCGTCATACCCGCTGTAGAAGGTGTTGGACAGGCTGGCCGACAGCGGACCCTGGTCCCAGTCGAACGACACCGTGTGCCGCCAGCGCTGCACCACGCTGTCGGTCACGAACTTGTTCAGATTGCTCACATAGGCGTCGCCCGGGCTGTTCTGGATTTTGGAGGTCAGCACATACGTGCCGTTCAGGCGCCCGCCGAAGCGGCCCACCGCCGTGTTCACGCCGCTCAGGTTGATGGCCAGATCCAGCCCCTTGGCCAGCTGCGCGCCGCGGTTCTCCTTGCGCAGTTCGATATAGTCGATCAGGCCGTCCTCGTCGCGGTGCACCAGCTTGCCGTACTTTTCCAGGTTGCCGAGAATGACGTCGTCGCCGATTTCGCTGATCAAATCCGTGCGCTTGATGTTCCAGTAGTCCAGCGTCAGATTCAAGTTGCGGCTGGGCGCGAAGGCGGCGCCCAGCGAGAGCTGGCGGCTGCGCTCGGGCTTCAGCTTGGTGTTGCTGTAGCGGCGCGTGTCCCAGTTGTCCGCGCAGTCGGAATAGTTGTTGTCGACCGTGGCGCAGTAGGCCGGGTCGGGCAGCGTGGCGGTCTGGCTGTAGACGGTGGGACGGAACAGGTCCGTCATGGACGGCGCGCGGAAGCCGCGTCCGGCCGAGGCGCGCAGCAGCAGTTCGGAGGTGGGGCGGTAGCTCACGCCGGCCTTGGGACTGGCCGCCCCGCCCACCACCTGGTAGTGGTCGTAGCGGCCGGAGAGCTGGGCTTCCCACTGTTTGGCGAACGGCATCAGCAGTTCGCCGTACACGCCGGCGATATTGCGCTTGTCGCTGGTGGGCTTGCCGCCTTCGGGCGCCGCGTCGTTGTTGATGTTGTCGCTCAGGAGCAGGGCCGAGGGCGTGAAGTCGGTGCGTTCGCGCCGCGCCTCGCCGCCTATGGCCAGCGCCAGGTCGCCGCCGGCCATGGGCATCAGCGCGCGCGAGAACTTGAAGTCCACCGAGTCCATGGTGCCGCGCGCATGGCGCACGTCGTCGTTCACCTGGATGCTGTTGAGCAGCGCCACGCCCGCCGGGCTGGAAGGCCCGAAGGGGTTGATGCGGCCGTCCGCTATGCCTTCCAGCAGCTCGTTGTAGAGCACATAGCCGTGCGTGTCCTTGTCCTTCACGGTGTTCACGCTGTGGTTCAGCGCCACGTCGTAGTCCCAGCCGCCCAGCACGCCGGTAACGCCGGCCACGAAGCGCACGCCGTCGCTGGTCAGTTCGCTGGTGCGGCGGCCGGCTTCGTTCAGGCGCATGCGCACTTCCAGCTCGCCGGGAATGTCGTCGTCCAGCTGATCCAGGCCGGTGTTGGCCAGCTGCGGCACCTTGCGGTAGTCGATATAGCCGGTCACGCGCGCGGACGAGCCCACGTAGTGCGTCTTGGCGCGGCTCAGCGACGCTTCCGCGTAGAGCTGGTGGCCGCCGTCCAGGCGCAGCACGCCCCGGCTCAGCACACTGGCTTTTTCGGACTTGGGAAACAGCTCGGTGTCGCCCATGTAGTTATAGGTGCAGGCGTCCACGCCGCCAGTGCCGGCCGGCAGGTAGACGTTGGCGGGCGGCGCGCAGCCCGGCACCGACAGGTTGATCTGGCGGTTGGTAATGGGCTTGCCGTTGATCTTGAAGCCGATGTCCTGCAGATGGTCGCGCTGGGCGGAGGTCAGGCGGATATTGGCAGGGCTGGTGAAGCTGGACAGCAAATGGCCCAGGCGCTGCTCGATCTGCAGTTCCGGGATAAAGCTGCGCTGCGAGGTGCTCAGCGAGTTGGTGCGCTGGTAGTCCAGCACCGCGAAGACGTTGTAGCCGTCGCGCGCAATGTCGCCGGTGCCGGCGGCGATGCTGGCGGTGCGCTTGCCGGCGCCGCCTTCGCGCGTGCCGAGCACGTAGGCGTTCAGTTCCAGGCCCTGGAAGTCCTTGCGGGTGATGAAGTTGATCACGCCGCCGATGGCGTCGGTGCCGTACAGCGAGGAGGCGCCGTCCAGCAGCACTTCCACGCGCTGCAGCGCGGCGGCGGGGATGTTGTTCAGGTCCACGCCGCTGTCGTCGCCGGGCGAGGCGAAATTGGCCATGCGGCGGCCGTTCAGCAGCACCAGGGTGGACGAGGTGCCGATGCCGCGCAGGTTGGCGCTGTTGAAGCCGCGCTGGTCGCCGCCCACGTTGATGCTGGCACCGTCGGTCAGCCCGCCGCTGTTGGCGGCGATGCGCGTCATCAGTTCGGCGGCGGTGGTGACGCCGGCTTTTTCAATCTCGGCGCGCGTAATGATCTGCACCGGCAGCGAGGTTTCCGCTTCCACGCGCTTGATGGCCGAGCCGGTGATTTCCACCGTGGCCATGGGCGCTTGCTGCGCCAGCGCGGGCCAGGCTGCGCCGGCGGCGGCGATCGCCGCGCCGGCCAGCAAGGTTGCACGGACCGCGCGGGCGGTGGTTTTCAGCCTGGTGTTCATCTGCTCTCCCCATGTATTTTTGCCATTGTTGGCTAGATCGTCTTAATACACAAGTAAAGCAGCCCGGCCGGGAGGCCGGGTGTTGCTGAAATGCGGGTCAGTAGCTGCTGATCGGCGTGGGCTGGCCGTTCTTGAAGGTGAAGATGGTGACCGGCGATTCCTTCATGTCGCCCTTGGCGTCGAAGGCATAGGTGCCGGCCACGCCCTTGTAGGAACCGGACGAGATCACCGCGCCCACCTTGGCCGGGTCGAGCGAATTCGCTTTCTGCATGGCCTGCGCGTACATCATGGTGGCGTCGTAGTAGGAGGCGGCGTAGACGTCGGCGTCGCGGTTGTAGCGCTTCTTGAACGCGGCCTTGAACTGCGGGCCGCTGGCGGCCTTGTCCAGGATGGCGCCGCCCTGCGAGCACAGCACGTTGTCGGCCACGGCGTCGCCGCCCAGTTTGCCCATTTCGGCGGTGCAGATGGTGTCGCCGCCCAGCAGCTTGGCGGTGATGCCCAGCTGTTTCATCTGGCGCGCCATCGGGGCGCCCTGCGGCGCGTAGCCGCCGAAGAAAATGGCGTCCACTTTCTTCGGTTTCAGCTTGGTCAGGATGGCGGTGAAGTCGAAGGCCTTGTCGGTGGTGAACTCGTGGCCGGCTACGGTCATGCCGGAGGCCTTGGCCTGCTTCTTGAATTCTTCTGCCACGCCCTGGCCGAAGGCGGTGCGGTCGTCGATCACGGCCACGGTCTTGAACTTCAGTTCCTGCGCGGCGTACATGGCCATTTTCGAGCCCAGCTGGGTGTCGCTGGCGTTCACGCGGTACAGGCCCTTGTAGCCCTGCTGCGTGATTTTCGGATTGGTGGCCACGGTGGAGAAGATCACGCCGGCGTCGTTGTAGGCGCGCGAGGCGGGGATGGCCACGCCGGAGTTGTAGGGGCCGACCACGTATTTCACGCCGCTGTCGATGAATTTCTGCGCCACCTGCACGCCCGCTTTCGGGTCGCCCTGGTCGTCCTCGGACTGCAGCTCGAACTTGATCTTCTTGCCGGCCACGGTGATGGGCTTGGCATTCAGCTCCTCCACCGCCAGGCGGGCGCCGTTTTCATTGTCCTTGCCGGAAAAGGCCTGCGGGCCGGACAGCGGGCCGCTGTGGCCGATTTTGACGATGGCGTCTTGCGCCGCTGCGGTGCTCATGGTGCCGATGGCGCTGATGGCGCCCAGCAGGGCCAGTGCGCCCGTGGTCAGTTGCAAATTCATTGTGTCTCCTTGTGGGTCGATATGCGCGTGCATTATCGCCAAGTGGGCAGGGCAGGGCAACTGAAACTTGGCGCGGTGTTAGTGCAGTTTCAGCGCTGCGCGAGCCTGCGCTGGCGCGCCAGGGCGGTGTTGATGCGGTCGATCAGGCCGTCGTCGCGGCTGCGGGCGATGGCGAAATGCATGCCGTTTTCCACCTGCACAGGCTTGGGCAGCACGGCCAGGCGCACGCCGGGCGGCAGCGCCAGTTCCTTCAGGTAGGGCTGGATGAACTGCGCCAGCGCCGCCTCGATGTCGGCCGGGCTTTCGCCGGAGGGCTGGTAGAGCAGCAGCGCGTCCACCCGTTTCAGCAGCAGGCGCTGGAGGCGCGTGGCGCGCGAGGCGATGTCCTCGTCCACCTTGAACAGCTTGTTGTTGCGGGCGATTTCGAATTCGTCGCTGTAGCTGTAGCCACGCACCGCGCCTACGGTTTTGCCGCGCAGGTCGGCCATGCTGCGGAAGGGGAAGGTGGCGTCGCTGCGCGTCACCAGCCATAGCGTGTTGCTGGAGGCCGCGTCGGAATAGCGCAGTTCGCGCAGGCGGTCGGCGCTCTTGGGCAGAGCGAAGATCAGGCCGTCGCCGTCGCGCGCGTGGCGCTCGGCGCGCGGCCAGGGATAGGCCTTGATCTCGAAGCTGATGTTCAGTTCCTGCTCGAGGTAGCTGAACAGCTTGCGGCGCCATGGCTTGAGGGGCTGCTGCCGGCCGGCCAGGTCCAGCGTGTCGCCCAGCAGCAGCGTCACCGTCTGCGGCGGCGGCCGCCCGGCGGGGTCTGCCACCGCCATCCTGGCTGGCATGATGCAAGCAAGTGCGCCAGTTAGCAGAAAATTACGCTTGCTGAAATTCGCCATGCAGGGACGCTCGTGTGTTCCGTCGACGGCTGATTATTGCAGAAATCGGCGGGCAGGTGCAGCTTTGCGGCGCGCAGTGGCTGGTCAGCGCGTGGTCCTTGTGGTGTCGCCGCCACCGCTGTCGGCTGGCTGTACAGGAGTGACTGCCGTCACTGGCGCGGCGGGGCGGACACGGTCGGCGGCTGGTGCGGGTATGGGCGCGCGGGCCCCGGCGGCGGCTGCGATGTTGGCGGAATTGTATGCTGCGATGGCTGCGGCGAGGGCGGGATCGGCGGCATTCGGGACAGGGTTGCCGCTGGCTTCGCGCGCGGCGGCAAGGCGCCGGGCCTCGGCAGTGCGCGCGGCGTCTGCGCGTTGCTCCACCGCGCGTTGCTCGGCGGCGGCTTGCGCGGAACGGAGGTCGGCGGCGCGTTCCTCCGCAGCCTGGATTGCGTCAATCTCCTCCGACTGGGCTGGCTGCTCCTGAGCCGGGACGCGCTGTGTATCAAGCCGGTCCGCGAGGATGGCGCGGGCGGTCGCTGCATCCTGGCGCTGCGCCGCCAGCCGTTCGTCTTCCATACGGTCTGCCAGTGCGCTGGCGGCCTGGTCCTGCTCGCGGGTGCTGGCCAGTTGGCGCGCCTCGGCAGCGCGGTTGGCGGCAAGGCGATCGGCCTGGGTCGCCGGCAGGACGTTGCCGGCCTGCTCGCCGATTACCCGCCGCGCCACCTCAAGCTGCTGCTGGCGCAACTGCTCGGCCGGCGTGAGTGCTGGAGCGCTGACGCTGATGGCGTCCCGCAAAGCCTGATCGTTGATCTGGAGCTGGGAGAAGGCGGTTTCCGCCTGGAGCGCTGCCGACGCCGAAGTGGCCAGCGCAGCTTGCGCGCTCTGCGTGGCCTGCGCCGCTTGCTGGGCCGCCTGCGCCGCCGCCGTAATCTGGCGCGCCAGCGTGGTACCCACCGTGTTGAACTGCTCGTTCGTCTGCGTCAGCAGCTTCAGGGTGCCGTCACGGTCCAGCTGGAAGGCTGCCTCCAGCACCTGTTTGTTCACGTTCAGCGATTCGCTGATGGACTCGGGCGCCAGCGGATCCAGCGTCACGCCGATGGATGCCAGTGTCGTGGCGCTGAAAGGCGTAGTGGGGCGCGCTGCCGCGCCTTGCTGCCGCAGGCTGTCCGCCAGGCGTTGGGCCAGCGTGGAGGCGCCGTTTTCATCTTTCAGCAAGGGCGTCAGGCTGCTGGAAACCGGCGGCAACTGGTTGAAGGCCTGCCGTATCGCCTCGGCCGCGTCGTTGAGCAGCGCCAGTTGCGCCTCGCCGGGCAATGCTTCGTCACGCGCGCCTTGCAGCTCAAGCAATTGCCGGCGCGACAGCGCCACTGTCGACAGGAATTGCCCCAGGTCGGAAAACTCGACGGTGGCAGCCAGGGGCTGAACATTCGCCGCGACGGCTTCCGCCGCGCTGGCTTCAGGCGCGGAACTGATGGGCAGGACGGGGGAAGTGGCGGCGGTATTGTCCGCGTTGGAAATGGGGGGCAGCATGGCTTCACCTTGCGGGATGTCAGGGACAGTCCCGCGAGGATGCGCCCTTGCGCCGCCGCCGTCTGTGGGCTGGCGAACACAAGGGCGGCTTGCTTCAGCTCACCATCAGTTTCACGGACTTCAACTCCACGCTGTTCGGTCCCGCGTGAATGGTGAACGATCCCGGCTCGACCACGCGCTTCATGTCCATATTGAAGAACCACAGGTCGGACGGCTTGATGTCGAAGCTCAGCGTTTTCGCCTCGCCCGGCGCCAGCGTCACGCGCTTGAAGGCCTTCAGCTCCAGCACCGGCCGCGTGACGGAACTCACGTCGTCGCGGATGTAGATCTGCACCACTTCGTCGCCCTGCACGGCGCCGGTGTTGCGCACCTCGACCGAGACCTGGGTGGACTCGCCCGCGCGGATGCTTGCCCTGGACAAGCGCGGCTCGGAGATCGCAAAGGTGGTGTAGCTGAGGCCAAAGCCGAAGGGATACAGCGGCTTGGTGGAGCCGTCGATATAGCCGCGCCGCGCGGATGGCTTGTGGTTGTAAAAGATGGGCAGCTGGCCCACGCTGCGCGCGATCGACACCGGCAGCTTGCCGCCCGGATTGGCGCGGCCGAACAGCAGGTCGGCCGCAGCGTGGCCGGTTTCCTGGCCCAGGTACCAGCCCTCGATCAGCGCCGGCGCGCGCTCGGCCAGCAGGTTGACCGACAGCGGGCGGCCGTTCAGCAGGAACACCACGGTGGGCTTGCCCAGGTCGAAGATGGCTTGCGCCAGTTCGTTCTGCTGGCCCAGCATGTCCAGCGTTTCGCGGTCGCCCAGGTGGGTGTCGGCCCAGGCCTCGCGGCTGGTCTGCTCGTTGTCGCCCAGGACCATCACGATGGTGTCGGCCGTCTTGGCCGCTTCCAGCGCTTCGGCGATCAGGCGCGCGTTCTTTTCCCTGGGCGTGAACACGATCTCGTCCGCGCCCCACACGCGGCTTTCGGTGATGCGCACGGCCTCGGCGTAGGCCAGTTCGAAGCCGTGCTTCTCGCTCTCCGCCTTCAGGCCCTCGTAGATGGAGGCCACGTGGCGCGGCACATCCGAGTAGCCGCCGATGGGCGTGTCCTTGGCGTGGGTGCCGAGCAGCAGCAGCTTGCCCACTTTCTTCGGGTCCAGCGGCAGCACGCCCTTGTCGTTCTTCAGCAGCACGGCCGAGCGGCAGGCCGTCTCGCGCGCCAGCGCCACCGCGTCCGGCGTGGCGGTCAGGCTGTCGGCCGCTTTCACGTCCGCATACGGGTTTTCAAACAGGCCGGCCTGGAACTTCAGTTCCAGGATACGGGCCACGATGGCGTCGATTTCCGCCACCGACACGTGCTTCTCCTTCACCAGCGCGGCCAGTTCCTTGTATCCGAAACCGTCAGGCGTTTCGATGTCCACGCCGGCCTTGATGGCGCGCAGCGCCGCTTCCTTGGGCGTGGCGGCCAGCTTGTGGCGGGTGATGAGTTCCTTGATGCCCAGGTAGTCGGACACCATCACGCCCTTGAAGCCCCATTCCACGCGCGCCACCTGGTTCAGCAGCCAGCGGTTGGCGTGCGAGGGCACGCCGCCGATCTCGTTATACGACGGCATGATGGCCGCCACATTGGTTTCCTTCACCAGCTTTTCAAACGGCGGGAAGAATTCCTCGCGCAGCGTGCGCTCGGTGATTTCGGCCGGGCCGATATTGGTGCCGCTTTCCGGCTGGCCGTGGCCCGTCATGTGCTTGAGCGTGGTGTAGACCTTGTCCCTGGCCAGCTGCTTGCCCTCGCCCTGGAAGCCCAGCACGGCGGCCTTGCCCATTTCGCCGCACAGGTGCGGGTCTTCGCCGTAGGTTTCCTCGATGCGGCCCCAGCGCGGTTCGCGCGCCACGTCCACCACCGGCGCCAGCGCGAAGTTGGCGCCGCGCGCGCGCATCTCGCGCGCCGCCACGGAGAACACCTTGCGCACCATGTCCGGATCAAAAGAAGAAGCCAGCGCAATCGACTGCGGGAAGCTGGTGGCATCGCGCGCTGCGTAGCCGTGCAGCGCTTCCTCGTGCGTGAACATGGGGATGCCGAGGCGGGTCTGCTCCATCGCCCATTTCTGCGCGGCGTTCACATAGGTGGCCGTCTCCAGCGCGTTGCGGTTGATGCGGCGGCCGTCGTCGCCCGCAGCCACGGCCTTCTTGGCCTGGCCCACGCGATCCGAGGGACGGCCCAGCATGCCGATGCCGTTCGGGTAGTTGCGGCTGGCCTGCTCGGGGGAGAAATTGCCCTGGCCGTCCTCGATGTTTTTCTTGTCCTGCCAGATGCACTGCATCTGCTCGATTTTCTCTTCCAGCGTCATGCGGGACAGCAGGTCTTGCACGCGCTTGGCCACCGGCGCGGCGGGGTTTTTGTACGGCGGTACTGCTGCGGCGAAGGCCATGGGCGCGGGAAGGGCGGCCAGACCCGCCAGGCCTCCTGCGGTGGACAGGAATTGCCTGCGGTTTTTGCTCATTGCCTTTGTCTCCGTTATGGTTTTTTAGTTTTAACGCTTGGCCGAGCGCGTGCTGACGTCTATCCACACGGCCAGCGTGAGGATGAAGCCTTTGACGATCATCTGCCAGTAGGTGTCCACGTCCAGCATGGACATGCCGTTATCGAGGCTGGCCATCACCAGCGCGCCAATCAGCGCGCCGTACACGGTGCCGGAGCCGCCGCGCATGGAGGTGCCGCCGATGAAGCAGGCCGCGATCGCATCCAGTTCGCCCGAGGTGCCGGCCGAAGGCGAGCCCGCCGCCAGGCGCGCCGTGTTGATCACGCCGGCCAGCGCGCACATCAGGCCCATGATGCCGAAGATCCAGAGCTTGATGGACTTGACGTTGATGCCGGACAGGCGTGTCGCCTCCATATTGCTGCCCACGGCGTAGATGCGGCGGCCGAACACTGTCTGCGTGGTCATGTAGGTGAAGATGCCCAGCAGCGCGAGCAGCAGCAGCACCGGCAGCGGGATCCCTTCGTAAGAATTCAGCGTGACCACGAAAGCGGCCACGATGGCGCCGATGGCGGCCACTTTCACGCCATCGCGCCACAGCGGCGCGGTGTCCATGCCGTGCCCGGCGCGGCTGCGGCGCTGCTGCCAGGTGAGCGCCACGGCGATGGCGAACAGCGCGAGGCCGAGCAATATGCCCAGCTGCGGCGGCAGATAGCCCTGGCCCAGGTAGACCAGGTCGTCCGACACCGGCGCCACGGTGGTGCCGCCGGTTACGCCCAGCACAATGCCGCGATAGGCCAGCATGCCGCCCAGGCCCACGATGAAGGAGGGGATGCTCAGGTAGGCCGTGAGGTAGCCGTTGAACAGGCCGACCAGCAGGCCGAAGGCCAGCACCAGCAGCAGGTTGAGGGGCAGCGGCAAGTGGTGCGTCACGTCCAGCACGGCGGCCACGCCGCCCAGCAGACCGAGCAGGGAGCCGACCGAGAGGTCGATTTCGCCGGCGATGATCACCAGCGACATGCCGCAGGCGACGATGCCGGTAATGGCCATCTGGCGCATCAGGTTGGACAGGTTGCGGGGCGAGATGAAGCCGCCGTCGGTCTTCATGCTGAAGAAGCCCCAGATCAGCGCGATGGCGATCAGCAGGGCCAGCATCTTGTACTGCGTGAATAGTTTTTTGATGTTCATGGTGGTCTCTTTTTTTTTTCCTGGCGGCGCTTGGCGGGTTACGCGCTTTGCGCTAACCCGCCCTACATGTTCAGGTTGCGTAGGGCGGGTTAGGGAAGCGCTGATCTATTCGCTTTCCTGGCAAGGCCAGCGTGCCGAATGGTCCACTGGCGAGCCGTTCAAGCCCATTTTTCGTCCGATTTCACGCGATGCTTCACGTCTTTCTGTAATCAGGACG
>NZ_WWCU01000028.1 GCF_009857595.1 Pseudoduganella aquatica
GTGTGGCTGGTCGTCCTCTCAGACCAGCTACTGATCGATGCCTTGGTAGGCCTTTACCCTACCAACTAGCTAATCAGATATCGGCCGCTCCAGGAGCACAAGGCCTTGCGGTCCCCTGCTTTCATCCGTAGATCGTATGCGGTATTAGCGTAACTTTCGCTACGTTATCCCCCACTCTTGGGTACGTTCCGATATATTACTCACCCGTTCGCCACTCGTCAGCGGAGCAAGCTCCCTGTTACCGTTCGACTTGCATGTGTAAAGCATGCCGCCAGCGTTCAATCTGAGCCAGGATCAAACTCTTCAGTTCAATCTCTGTTTAAAGTCATTGCTGACTTGGTCGCCCTTCAAAATAACTGACGATTCCTTCTTTCGAAGGTCACGTTTAATTTTTTCGTTGAGCGTTTAATAATTTGAGCTAAGAGGCTTGCGCCTCCGGCATCATCATCAAACGCCCACACTTATCGACTGTTAATTTTTAAAGAGGTCTGCGTTTCTTGCTGAAGCGTTGTGTTCAGCAGCAGAGAGACGAGATTATGGGGCTTGGCTCCACACTCGTCAACACCTAATTTCAGAGTCCGTCGAAATTCGGCGCCCGCTTTTCCAGGAAGGCGTGCATGCCTTCGCGCTGGGCCGGGGTGCCGAAGGCTGCCTGGAACAGGCGGCGCTCGTAGTTCACGCCTTCCGTCAGCGTGGTTTCGAAGGCCCGGTTGACGGCGTCCTTGATCTGCATGGCGACCGACGTGGACATGGAGGCGATGGAGGTGGCGGCCGCCAGCGTTTCCTCGATCAGCTTGTCCGCCGGCACCACGCGCGACACCAGGCCGATGCGTTCGGCTTCAGCCGCATCTATCATGCGCGCGGTCAGCAGCAGGTCCATGGCTTTGGCCTTGCCGATGGCGCGCGGCAGGCGCTGCGTGCCGCCCGCGCCCGGCGTGACGCCGACCTTGATTTCAGGCTGGCCGAACTTGGCGCTGTCGGCGGCGATCAGGAAATCGCACATCATGGCCAGCTCGCAGCCGCCGCCCAGCGCGAAGCCGGCTACCGCGCCCACCACCGGCTTGCGCACTTTCAGGATGTGCTCCCAGTTGCGGGTGATGTAATTGTCGCGGTAGGTATCCTGGTAGGTATAGTCGGCCATGGCGGCGATGTCCGCGCCGGCGGCAAAGGCTTTTTCGCTACCGGTCAGCACGATACAGCCGATGTCCGGATCGGCGTCGAACTTGCGGAAAGCGTCGCCCAGCTCGTTCATCATGCGGTCGTTCAGCGCGTTCAGCGCTTTCGGACGGTTCAAACGGATCAAGGCAACCTTGCCGTACGTTTCCACAATCAGGTCTTCATATTGCATCGGGCTCTCCTTATATACAAAGCGGGTATCGGCCGATTGTAGCGGTTCTGATAGCAGCGCTGGTATTATTTGCAGCGATGCCATTCCTACCTCCCGCCCTGCGCCGCTACGTCGGTGACAAACTGGCCAGCGATCCCCTGCTGCGTAATCCGGACTTCCGCCGTTACTGGCTCAGCAGCGTGCTGAACAGCTTTGGCGCCCAGATCAGCGCCCTGGCCGTTCCGCTGTGCTCCGCCCTGCTGCTGCACGCCACGCCCGGCCAGATGGGCATCATCGCCGCCTGCCAGGCGCTGCCCTACGCGCTGTTCGCCCTGCCCGCCGGCGTGTGGCTGGACCGGCGCCGCAAGCTGCCCATCCTGCTGGCGAGCCGCCTGCTGCAGGGCGCGCTGCTGGCCAGCATTCCGCTGGGCTGGTGGCTGGGCATGCTGTCCATGCACTGGCTGTACGCGGTGACCTTCCTGTTCGCCACCTGCGGCGTACTCAGCGGCGCTGCCGAGCAGATCTTCCTCAACCTGCTGGTGGGCCGCCAGCAGCTGATCGAGGCGCAGTCGAAGTTCGCCACCACCGATTCCATCTCGCGCCTGGTCGCGCCCGGCCTGGCCGGACTGCTGGTGCAATGGCTGACCGCGCCGTTCGCCATCCTGTTCGACGCCGCCAGCTTCTTCATTTCAGCGTGGAATTTGCGCAAGACGCAGCTGGCCGAGCCGGCGCCCGTGCCCTCGGACAAGCATCCGCTGCGCGACATCGCCTCCGGCTTCGCCTTTATCTGGCACGAGCCGCTGCTGCGCACGCTGGCCTGGGGCGCGGCGCTGTGGCACTTTTTCCTGTTCGGCTACAGCGCGCTGCTGATCCTGCTTGCCACGCGCGAACTGGGCATGACGGCGGGCATGCTGGGCGCGGCGCAGATGCTGGGCGGCCTGGGCGTATTCCTGAGCGCGGTGCTGGTCAAGCGGCTGAACCGCCGCTACGGGGCGGGCAAGACCTTTCTGGTGGGCACCTGCGGCACAGTGGCCGGCTTCGCACTGATGCCGGCGATACCGGCCTCGCTGTTCGGCAACCCGGTCTACAGCGCGGCGGCCTTCGGCCTGGTGGTGTTCATGTATGACTGCGCGGTGATGCTGTTCTTCATCCCCTTCATGGCCCTGCGCATGAAGGCCACGCCGGACGCCTACACCGGCCGCGTGATTTCCACTATGCGCTTCCTGACCGGGGTAACCGGTCCGGCAGGGGCGCTGGCGGCCGGCTATCTGGGCGACCACTACGGCATCCGCACCGGCATGGCCTGCGTGGCGGCCGGCGGGATAGTGCTGGCGGCGGCGCTGGTGATGTCCCGCCCGCTGCGCAGCGTGGCGCCGGATCAACCGTAAGGCGTATACTCGAAGCCGTTGCCGATCACCTTGAGAATTTCGGCAACGTATTCGCTGCTCTCGCTAAATGCTGCCAGCAGATCGGCACGGCTTACGCCATTGTTCAGCGCATAGTTCCAACTGTTGACCCCGCCCGTATCGCCCGCGCGGTGCAGCACGTTACGGTACAGATTGTCGATAAACACTTCGTTGCTGCTGCTGACGCCGTACAGGCTCTGGAACTCCGGGCTGGACAGGAAAGCATCCGCCACCGCCTTCAAACCCATACCCTGATCCATTTGCGACATCCAGTATCCCAGGCCGCCCTTGTCCGGCGTACGGTTGAATGCCGCCTGGTAAAGCCGGTAGGTCTGGCCACCGTTGCCATCCACATCCAATGCGATGTTGCGGTCGGAGAACTGCAAGCGCTCCACGCCGGTCAGCGTGTCGCCCGAACCGACGCTGCCGCCGTTACGGTACAGCACCTTGGTTTCGGTGGCGCCGCGTGTAACGGCATAGCTCGAATAGCTGTTGCCATACACGACGACATCGACGCCGTCGCCGCCGGACAGGCGAATATTGGTGCCGATGCCGGACAGGACGTCGTTGCCGCTGCCGCCCTGCGCCACCGTATCGAGCGTGGTGAAGCTGTAGACCCGGTCGGCCAGGAATTTGTTGCCGGAGTAATCCATCAGCGAACCCGCCGGCAGTTCCAGCGTGTATTTGGTGCCAGGCTGCAGATTGGCCGTCGGGTCGATGGTGACCACCTTGCCGGTGATTTGCATCCGGCTGCTCGACGCGCTGTAGCTCTCCACCACATTGCCCTGGGCGTCGATCAGGCGGATGGGACTGTCGCCGGTGCGCATCAGGTCGTCAAAGGTCAGCGTGAGATTGCCAGTCAGGCTGGCGCCCTTGCCACCGTTGACCGGCGAAAAGGACAACAGGGTGGGCATCACGGTATCGCCGCTCAGGTTGTAGCTGCTGAGCGTGTAGCTGCCGCTGGGTGCGGCGCCATAATAAGTGCTGGCGCCCAGCGTCAGGTAATAGTCGCCGGTTGCGTCCGCCGTGAAGCTGTAGCCCTTGCCGCTCAGGCCGGACAACGTGGTCAGGTAAGAGCTATAGCCGGAAGAGGACACCATGGACATGACCACCTCGCTGCCGGACACGTCCAGCGTGCCGGCGCCGGATGCCTTGCCCTCCAGCACAAATGCGTACTTGGTGCCGGCCACCAGCTTGACCTTGATCCAGTCGCTGTCGCCGGCAAAGTTCAGCGCTCCGGCCAGTTTGCCGCCGGTGGCCAGCAGGCCCGTGGTGGCGCTGCTGGCGGCGAAATCGTCGCCGGTCGGCGCATTGACCTGCAGCGTGTAGCCGGAGGTGCCGCTGCTGTAGTTGTTCGCCACCGTGAGATAGTAGTCGCCCGTGTAATTGGCGGTGTAGACACGGTAGTCGGTGGCGCCGGCTTTGGTGTAGCTGAGCAGGCCGCTGCTCGACCCGTTGGCATCCGCGCCGCTCATATAGAGGCTGGGGTTGCCGACCGGGTTCTGCCCCTTCAGCTCGAAGGTATAGGTGGTGCCGGCTTTAACGGCGAACTTGAATACGTCCTTGTCGTAAGCCAGTTCCAGGCTGCCGGTGACCGTGTTGCCCAGGCTCAGCGGCGCGGCGCTGGCTTTGTCGCTGCCGTAGTCGTCGCGGGTGCCGATGACGGCGCTGGCCACATAGTTACCCAGGTAGTAACTGGACGAGTCGCTTACTTCGAAATAATAGGTGCCGGTCTTGGTGGGCACGAATTGCAGCACGGTCTGCGAATTGGAACCCGATTGCGCGGCCATGACCTGGCTGGCGCTGTCATACAGCTTGAGCTGGGTGTAGCTGGAACTGTAGGCGCCGCTGGCGCCTGGCTTGGCGGTGAACCAGTAAGTGGTATTGGCATTAAGCGAGACCGCATACCAGTCTTTGTCGCCTGCGGCATCCATCTTGCCCGGCGTGGAGCTGCCAACCGTCAGCCGGCCCGCGCCGGCCGCGTTGGCGCCATAGTCGTCCAGCCCGGCCGCCATCAGCACGCTGTAGTCGGACGCGGCGCCGGTGCTGCCGCTGCTGCTGCCGCTCAGCGTCAAGTAATAGCTACCGCTCAAGGCGGCGACAAAGGAGTAGCTGCCTGCGGAGGAACTGGTGGCGACGTATTGGCCGTTGGCGTCGGTCAGGGAAACACTCACGCCGCTGCCGCTACTCATGGCGGGCTTGACGCTGTAAAGGGTGCCCGCCGTGAGCGCGACCTTGTAGACGTCGAGGTCGGACGGACCTTCAAAGGAACCGCTGGTGCTGATGCCCAGCGCGAGGGGCGCAGCCGTCGCCGCCGTATCCCCCACGGCGTCCGCCGCGCCGGCAATCGCGCTGACGGTGTAGGCGGTGGCCAGGCTGCCGAAATTGTTGGTGGCGCTGAAGTAGTAGTCTCCGGCCAGGCCGGACTTGAACACGGTGGACAGTTCGGTCCCGCTAACGCTCGACCCGGCCGAGGAAACATAGCCGCCCTGGGCTTGCGACAGGCCCAGAGCGTAATCGTAGTAGGAGTAGCCGGTCAGCGCCGGCAACGTCAGCTTGAAGGTGTAATAGGTGTTGGCGGCCAGGCTGACGCGGAACCAGTCGCTATCGCCGCGCTGCTCAAACACGCCGCTGGCCTGGCTGCCTACAGCCAGCACGCCAGAGGTATTTTTGTCGGAAGTGTAGTCGTCGATCGTGGCCATGGGGTGCTTTGCAGTTGAATTGCCGCAGATTGTATCGGCTTTGCTATATGGCAAATGTCACACATTGTCACGAGGAAACTAATGGCGACTGGCGTGCGCCGGACACAGGCCCTTCGCGCCTACACTGGATCATTGCCGTCCAGGCTCAGGAGACCACCATGTTCAAGCACATTTTATTTCCCACCGACGGTTCGCCCCTGTCCGAGCAGGCCACGGCGCGGGTGATGGAGCTGGCACGCGTTCATGGCGGGCGCGTAACCGCCATCAGCGTGCTGCAGCCCTTCCCTTTCATGACGATGAGCGGCGACAGCGGCGTGGTGGTGCCGGACGCGGAAGTGTTCGAGGGCCAGATGGCGCGCGCCGCGCAAGATGCGGTAGGCAAGGTGACGGCGGCGGCCAGCGCGGCCGGCGTGCCCTGCGAGGGCATCGTGGCGAACTCGCCCAGCCCTTACCAGGAGATTGTTGCAGCGGCAGGAAAGCTGGGCTGCGACGCGATTGTGATGGCGTCGCACGGCAGGACGGGGCTGAACAAGCTGTTCCTGGGCAGCGAGACGCAAAAGGTGCTGGCGCATACGGAACTGCCGGTGCTGGTGTTGCGCTAGCAGCGGCGGGTTGCGGCGCACAGCGCCTAAGCCGCCCTACGCTCCCGCCGCAATCAGAGTTTGCGGCGGGCCTGGGCGGAGGCGGCGGGCGGCACTTGTTTGGGCATCAGCACCCAGACGCTGCCGCGCTGCTTCATGCGGCCGGCGTTTTCTGCCGCTTCGGTGCCGAAGCCGAAGAAGTAGTCGACCCGGATCGCGCCACGGATGGCGCCGCCCGTGTCCTGCGCCATGACCAGGCGCTGCAGCGGAATGTCGCTATTGGCCTGGGTGGTGGACAGGAACACCGGCGCGCCCAGCGGCAGCTGCGAAGCGTCGATGGCGACCGAACGCTGCGGCGTCAGCGGCACGCCCAGCGCGCCCTTGGGTCCCACCTTCGGGTCCGGCAGTTTTTCTTCCTTGAAGAAGACGTAGGAAGGGTTGGCGTTGAACAGCTCGGACTGGCGCGTGGGGTGGCCGGCGATCCAGGCCTTGATGCCCTGGGCGGAGGCCTGGTCCAGCGTCAGCTCGCCCTTGTCCACCAGGTAGCGGCCGATGGACTTGTAGGGATAGCCGTTCTGGTCGGCATAGGCCACGCGCACGGTTTCCTGGGTGTCGGTCAGCTGCACGCGGCCGGAGCCCTGCACTTGCAGGAAGAACGCTTCCACCGAATCGTCCACCCACAGCAGTTCCTTGCCGCTGAAGCTGGCGCGCTCGATGTCGGCGCGGGTGGAGTACGGCACCACCTTCTTGCCCTGCAAGCGGCCGCGCAGACGCATGCCTTTCAGCTCGGGATAGACGCCGGCCAGCTCCACGGTCAGCAGGTCGTCCGGCACCTTATATAGCGGCGTCTGGTAAGGGCCGCCCTTTTTGCGCGCGCCGCGCAGCAGCGGCTCGTAGTAGCCGGTGACCAGGCCGGTGTCCGCCCCGTCCGGCGCGATCACCTGCTGCGGCTCGAAGAAGCTCTCGAAGAACAGGCGGATGCCCTTTTCGTCATTGCCGTTGACCTGGCGCGCCACGCCGCACGGCTCCTTCCACTCTGCGCGCTTGCCCAGCACAGAGCAGGACGACATGAACGCCGGCCAGGCCGCGCGCAGGTCGTCCCGCTCCCAGCCCGGCAGCGCGGCGAAACTGGACGGCACGAAGCGGATGGCGGCGGGCGGCGCGGGGGGCTGCGCCTGCGGCGCTGCGGGCGCGGCGGGCTGGACCGGCGCCTGCGGCTCGGGTGGACGCGGCAATGGCTGAGGCTGCGCTGGCGCGGACGGCATCGGCGAAGTACAGGCGGAAAGCGCCAGCGCCACAGCGCTGGTGGAAAGGATTAAACTACTGCGTGCAAATAACATGGGGGACTGGTTATGTGGGTGTTGATGTTGGAAGCGTTTGTGGCGCTGTTTCTGCTGGTGTTTATTGTCTGGTGGACGCTGCCATCCAAGAAGAAGCCACCAGAGGCAAAACCTGGGGTCAGACCCGCTGGGTCTGACCCCGGCAGTCGCGACGATTCCTAGTGCAGCGTGCGCGGCAGCGACAGCACGAATTCGGGGATCTTGGCTTCGAACTGGTGGCCGTCCTCCGCCACGCAGAAGTACTCGCCCACCATGGAGCCTTGCGGCGTGGCCAGCGCGGTGCCGCTGGTGTATTCGAACTGCTCGCCCGGCTGCAGCAGCGGCTGGTGGCCGACCACGCCCAGGCCGCGCACCTCTTCCGTGTGGTTGTTGGCGTCGGTGATGATCCAATGACGCGAGATCAGCTGCGCGGCCACCGTTCCCGTGTTCTTGATCGTGATCGAGTAGGTGAACACGAAATTGGTGCGTTCGGGATCGGACTGTTCGGGCAGATACTGGGTTCTGACCGAGACAGTGAATTCATAAGAGGCCATCTGCAATCCTTAATAATTCGTCAGTAATTCTTCGTGCAAGCGTAACGAATTGTTATCGTCTGTCTGACATTGCACCGCAAATCCGGCGCGGGCGCAAGGGTCAGCGTAAAATAGCGCATCTTTTTATCGCAGGCCCATCCATGACTACCTTCCGTATTGCCCCCTCCATCCTGTCCGCCGACTTCGCCCGCCTGGGCGAGGAAGTGCGCAATGTCGTCAGCGCCGGCGCCGACATCATCCACTTCGACGTGATGGACAACCACTACGTGCCCAACCTGACCATCGGCCCGCTGGTGTGCCAGGCCATCCGCCCGCACGTGGACGTGCCGATCGACGTGCACCTGATGGTCAAGCCGGTGGACCGCATCATCCCCGACTTCGCCAAGGCCGGCGCCAACATCATCACCTTCCACCCGGAAGCGTCCGACCACATCGACCGCTCGCTGCAGCTGATCCGCGACCACGGCTGCAAGGCCGGCCTGGTGTTCAACCCGGCCACCCCGCTAAGCTACCTGGAGCACGTGATGGACAAGATCGACATGATCCTCATCATGTCGGTGAACCCCGGTTTCGGCGGCCAGTCCTTCATCCCGCAGGCGCTGAAGAAGATCGCCGAAGCGCGCCGCATGATCGACGAATCCGGCCGCGACATCCTGCTGGAAGTGGATGGCGGCATCAAGATCGACAACATCGCCGCCGCCGCCAAGGCCGGCGCGGACACCTTTGTCGCCGGTTCGGCCATCTTCGGCCAGCCGGACTATAAGGCAGTCATCGACGCCATGCGCGCACAGCTGGCGGGCGTGTAATGACGACGGCGGCCTCTACTCCCCTGCGCGGCGTACAGGCCGCCATCATCGACCTCGACGGCACCATGCTGCACACCATGCCGGACTTCCACGTCGCCATCAACCGCATGCTGGCCGAGATCGGCATGCAGCCCTTGGCCGTCGAACAGATTGAACTGATGGTGGGCAAAGGCTCGGAACACCTGATCCGCCTGGTGCTGGGCGTGTATTTCGACGCCGCCGGCGTGGAGCAGCGCTTCACGGCCGCGATGGCGGCCTACCAGCGCCATTATCTGGACATCAACGGCGACCACAGCACGCTGTATCCGGACGTGGCCGCCGGCCTGGACGCGCTCAAGGCCCACGGCCTGCGCCTGGCCTGCGTGACCAACAAGCCCATCGCCTTCGCCCAGCCGCTGCTGGAGCAGAAAGGCCTGGCCGGCTATTTCGAGGTGGTCTACGGCGGCGACTCGCTGGCGCAGAAAAAACCCCATCCGCTGCCGCTGCTGCAGGTGTGCCGCGATTTCGCGCTGGCCCCGGCCCAGGTGGTGGCCATAGGCGATTCCTCGAACGACGCGCAGGCCGCGCGGGCGGCCGGCTGCCCGGTGTTGACGGTGCCGTACGGCTACAATCACGGCGAGTCTATACACGACACAGATTCCGATGGTATAGTTGACACGCTGCTACACGCGGCCGACTTGATACGCTTGCACAACCAGATAGCAAACTGATCCTAAACACAGCATGTTTCTCAACAAAAGACACAATGTCACGCACCAGGGCTCGATTGAGGCCTGGCTATGGCGACGCTGGCAATCCTGGGCTAACTAACCCCCGCTGATTGCTGTCGTCCGCATTTTCGTGCGCCGACAGGTTTTTTGAACTACTCCCGCCCGAACTCCACCTATTGCTCCGGGCGGCATGGAGAGAACATGACCGAACTCGAATTCAAATCGCTGGCCACGCAAGGCTACAACCGTATTCCCCTGATCGCGGAAGCCTTCGCCGATCTCGAAACCCCGCTCACGCTCTACCTGAAACTGGCCCAGACCCAGAACCACGGCAAGAACACCTTCCTGCTTGAATCGGTGGTGGGCGGCGAGCGCTTCGGACGCTATTCCTTCATCGGCCTGCCCGCGACCACGCTGCTGCGCACGCACGGCACGCTGACCGAGATCGTCAAGAACGGCACGGTGATCGAGACCCACGAAGGCAATCCGCTCGACTTCATCGAGCAGTACCAGTCCCGCTTCAAGGTGGCGCTGCGCCCCGGCATGCCGCGCTTCTGCGGCGGCCTGGCCGGCTACTTCGGCTACGACACCGTGCGCCATATCGAGAAGAAGCTGGCCGGCGGCGCGCCGAAAGACGACCTGAACCTGCCGGACATCCAGCTGATGGTGACCGAAGAGCTGGCGGTGATCGACAACATCTCCGGCAAGCTGTACCTGATCGTCTACGCCGACACCAGCCAGCCGGAAGCCTATTCCAAAGCGCGCCAGCGCCTGAAAGACCTGCGCGGCCTGCTGCGCCGCGGCGTGGACGCGCCGGTGACGTCCGCCTCGGTGCGCACCGAAACCATCCGCGACTTCGACAAGGCAGACTACCTGAAGGCGGTGGCCAAGGCCCACGAATACGTGATGGCGGGCGACCTGATGCAGGTGCAGATCGGCCAGCGCCTGCGCAAGCCCTATGTGGATTCGCCGCTGACCCTGTACCGCGCGCTGCGTTCGCTGAACCCGTCGCCGTATATGTACTTCTACAATTTCGGCGACATGCAGATCGTCGGCGCTTCGCCCGAGATCCTGGTGCGCAACGAGACGGCGGCCGACGGCCAGAAGAAAGTCACGCTGCGCCCCATCGCCGGCACCCGCCCGCGCGGCGGCACGCCGGAGCGCGACGCCGAACTGGCGGCCGAACTGCTGGCCGACCCGAAGGAAATCGCCGAACACGTGATGCTGATCGACCTGGCGCGCAATGACCTGGGCCGCATCTCCAACATCGGCACCGTCAAGGTCACCGACCGCATGGTGATCGAGAAGTACTCGCATGTGCAGCACATCGTCTCCAACGTGGAGGGCAGGCTGAAAGACGGCATGTCCAACCTGGACGTGCTGCGCGCCACATTCCCAGCCGGCACCCTGACGGGCGCGCCGAAAGTGCGTGCCATGGAAGTGATCGACGAGCTGGAAATTTCCAAGCGCGGCATCTACGGCGGCGCCTGCGGCTACCTGTCCTTCGGCGGCGAAATGGACGTGGCGATCGCCATCCGCACCGGCGTGATCAAGGACGGCATGCTGTACGTGCAGGCCGCAGCCGGCATCGTGGCCGACTCGATACCGGAAATGGAATGGCAGGAAACTGAAAACAAGGCGCGCGCCGTGCTGCGCGCCGCCGAACAAGTGCAAGATGGCCTGGATGGGGAGTTCTGAGATGCTGCTGATGATCGACAATTACGACTCCTTTACCTACAACATCGTGCAGTACTTCGGCGAGCTGGGCGAGGACGTGCGCACTTTCCGCAACGACGAAATCACCATCGCCGACATCGAGGCGATGAACCCGGACCGCATCTGCATTTCGCCCGGCCCGAAAGCGCCGGCGCAGGCCGGCATTTCGGTCGAGGTGCTCAAGCACTTCGCCGGCAAAAAACCTATTCTGGGCGTCTGCCTTGGCCACCAGGCCATAGGCGAGGCCTTCGGCGGCAAGGTGATCCGCGCCAAGCAAGTCATGCATGGCAAAACTTCCGCAATCGCGCATACCGGCGTGGGCGTGTTCAAAGACCTGCCCAGTCCTTTCACCGTGATCCGCTACCACTCGCTGGCGATCGAACGCGCCTCGCTGCCTTCCTGCCTGGAAGTGACGGCGTGGACCGACGACGGCGAGATCATGGGCGTGCGCCACAAGGAATACGACATCGAGGGCGTGCAGTTCCACCCCGAGTCCATCCTGTCGGAACACGGCCACGCGCTGCTGAAGAACTTCCTGGAACGCTGATTTTCCGGCGGCGCCACCGCGCCCACGCCCAAAATCCGTCCCGAGCTCAATACGAACCGAATAGGAATTGCCATGCCTACGCCTAAGAACACGCACCAGATCACCCATCAAGAAGCGCTGCTGCGCTGCATCGAGCACCGCGAGATCTTCCACGACGAAATGCTGCACCTGTTCCGCCAGATCATGTCCGGCGAAATGTCGCCCGTCATGGTCGCGGCCCTGACCATGGGCCTGCGCGTGAAGAAAGAAACCATAGGCGAAATCGCCGCCGCCGCGCAGGTGATGCGCGAGTTCTCCACCAAAGTGCCGATGGCCGACACCACCAACCTGCTCGACATCGTCGGCACCGGCGGCGACGGCGCGCACACCTTCAACATCTCCTCCACCGCCATGTTCGTGGCGGCGGCGGCCGGCGCGCGCGTGGCCAAGCACGGCGGACGCAGCGTGTCGTCCTCGTCCGGCTCGGCCGACGTGATCGAATCGCTGGGCGCCAACATCAACCTGAAGCCGGAGCAGATTGCGCAATCCATCGCGCAGACCGGCATCGGCTTCATGTTCGCGCCCAACCACCACGCCGCCATGAAGCACGTGGCGCCGGTGCGGCGCGAACTGGGCGTGCGCTCCATCTTCAACATCCTGGGGCCGCTCACCAATCCGGCCGGCGCGCCGAATATCCTGATGGGCGTGTTCCACCAGGATCTGGTGGGCATCCAGGTGCGCGTGCTGCAGCGCCTGGGCGCGCAGCATGCGGTGGTGGTGTACGGCAAAGACAATATGGATGAAGTGTCGCTGGGCGCGGCCACCATGGTGGGCGAGCTGGTGAACGGCGAAATCCGCGAGTATGAAATCCATCCGGAAGATTTCGGCATGCAGATGATCGCCAGCCGCAACCTGAAAGTGGCCGACGCCACCGAATCGAAAGCCAAGATGCTGGAAGCGCTGCGCGGCGAACCGGGACCGGCCTACGACATCGTGGCGCTGAACGCGGGCACGGCGCTGTATGCGGCCGGCGTAGCCTCCTCCATCGAGGACGGCCTGGCCAAAGCGCGCACGGCCATCACCTCCGGCGCCGCGCTGGCCAAGGTGGAACAGTTCATCTCGGTGACGCAGCAGCTCGGCGCCGCCAACTAAGGAGAACGGCATGTTCGGCATCCATGACCTGGCGCTGTTCGTCGTTTCCGGCCTGCTGCTCAATATGATGCCGGGGCCGGATACCCTGCTCATCATGGCGCGCAGCGCCACCCAGGGCTGGCGCGCGGGCTGCGCCGCCGCGCTGGGCATCGGTGCTGGCACCATGGTGCATGTCACCGCCGCCGCCGTCGGCCTGTCTGCGCTGCTGTCCACTTCCGCCATGGCGTTCAATGCGGTGAAGTGGGTGGGCGCGGCGTATATCGCGTATGTCGGCATCGGCATGCTGCGGGCCAAGCTGAAGCCGGAGGCGGAAGCCGGGGTCAGACCCGCCGGGTCAGACCCCAGCCTTGCTGCAACCAGCTACCGCCGCATCTTCGCCCAAGGCTTTTTGAGCAATGTGCTGAATCCGAAAGTGGCCCTCTTCTTCCTGGCCTTTGTGCCGCAATTCATCTCAGCCGACTCGTCCAGCAAGGCGCTGGCCTTCCTGATCCTGGGCTGCATCTTCAACTTCAACAGCATGTTGTGGTGTAACGGGCTGGCTGTCTTCGCCGCCTTCGCCAGCGCACGCCTGAAAGTCAAACCGCTGGTGGCACTCTGGCTGAACCGCATTACGGGCGGCCTGTTCCTGGCACTCGGTGCGCGCCTGGCGCTGTCCGAACAACACTGAAAGCACGACCATGTCCAACATCCTGAACAAAATCCTGGCCACCAAGGCCGATGAAGTGGCAGCCGCCAAAAAGCACCGCAGCCTGGAAAGCGTGCGCGCCGAAGCGGAAGGCGACGCCGAACTGCGCGCCGGCCTGCGCGGCTTTGAAGCCAGCCTGCGCAAGCAGATCGCCGACGGCAACGCGGCCGTGATCGCGGAGGTGAAAAAAGCGTCGCCATCGAAAGGCGTGCTGCGCGCCGACTTCAACCCTGCCGCCATCGCGCAAAGCTACGCATCGCACGGCGCGGCCTGCCTGTCCGTACTGACCGACGTGCAGTACTTCCAGGGCGCCGACGACTACCTGAAACAGGCGCGCGCCGCCTGCGCCATCCCGGTGCTGCGCAAGGACTTCATGGTCGATATGTACCAGATCTATGAAGCGCGCACGATGGGCGCGGACTGCATCCTGCTGATCGTGTCCGCGCTGGACCACGGCCTGATGGCGGAAATGGAAGCTTGCGCGCACGGGCTGGGCATGGACGTGCTGATCGAGTCGCACGACGGCGAGGAGCTGAGCGCAGCGCTGAAGCTGAAAAGCAATCTGATCGGCATCAACAACCGCAATCTGCGCACCTTTGAAACCTCGCTGGACACCACGCTGAACCTGCTGGACCGCATTCCTTCCGAGCGCCTGGTTATCACCGAATCTGGCATCCTGAATGGAGACGACGTGCGCCGCATGCGCGACGCGAACGTCCACAGTTTCCTGGTGGGCGAAGCCTTCATGCGCGCACCGGATCCCGGCGCGGAACTGCGCCGCCTGTTCAGCTAAACCGTATCCGGAGGCCCGCCATGGGCAAACAGCAGCACACCGCCATGCAGCGCCTTGCGGCCGTGCTGCTGGTTTCCGTGTTTGCCGCCATGCTGGCCTCCTGCGGCAAGGAGCCGCCCCGGCGCGACGCGCAGTCCAGGCCGGCCGAGATTCCACGCACGCCGCTGCCCACCGAGCAAGTGCCGGTGCCGCCCCTGCCTCCTGCCATGCACAGCGTGGACGATTACAAGCGCGCATTGGCCGCGAAGATCCTGGCGGCCACGCCGGATGGCGCGTTCAGCGGAACGCTGCCGCCGCTGCTCACGTCCATCGTGGTGGTGGAAGCAAAGATAGGGCGCGAGGGTGATATTGTGAACCTGCGCGTGGCGCGCTCGCGCGACCAGAAGGCCAGCAACCTGGCGCTGGCGGCCATGCGCGCCGCCGCCCCCTTCCCCAAGCCGGGCAAGCTGATGGCAGGGCATCACAAGACGTTTGATATTTCGGAGACGTTTTTGTTCAACAAGGAGTACCGGTTTCAGATCCGGACCCTGGCGCCGGTGCAGTAATGGCGGGTTACGGCTGCGCCTAACCCGCCCTACGAGACGTATGTGCCCGTATAACCGGCGATCGTATATGTGCCCGCATCACCGGCGATCGCATATGTGCCCGCGTAACCGGTGATCGTATATGTGCCCGCATCACCGGTGATTGTCTATGTGCCCGCGTAGGGCGGGTTAGCGCGCCGCGCGTAACCCGCCATCACGGCGCCGCCGCCAACTCCACCCTGTCCCGGCCGTTTTCCTTGGCGCGGTACAGCGCCGCATCGGTGCGGTCCATCAGGCCGTCCAGCGTTTCTTCGCGCGAGAGATGCGTGCCTATGCCTATGCTCACCGTGCACGGCGGCAGCTGGTCGTCCCAGCCGGTCCGCAGCGCCTCGCGGATACGCTCGGCCACCATCATCGCGCGCGGCACTTCCGCGTCCGGCAGCAGCACCACGAACTCCTCGCCGCCAAAGCGCGCCACATAGTCGCTCTCGCGCAGCGCCTGGCTGATGATGTTCGCAATCTGCACCAGCACCCGGTCGCCCACCACGTGGCCGTAGCGGTCGTTGATGGCCTTGAAGTGATCCAAGTCTATGCTCATCAGCGACAGCGGCCGGCCGTCGCGCCCTAGCTGCACGCGCTGCTTGTTATAGAAGATGTCGAAACCGCGCCGGTTCAGCACCCCGGTCAGCGGATCGTGCGTGGAGCGCTCCTCCAGGATGCCCTGCAGGCGCCGCATGGCCATCATCAGGAAGGCCACCGCCAGCATCAGCGTCATGAAACTGGCCAGCGCCATGAACACGTTGACCAGCGCGCCATTGACCAGTACGTCCTCGGTCACTGCGTCCACCGTCAGCGCGGTGAACATGCGCGCCAGCACGGTCAGCGCCTGCGCCGTCACCAGCACCGCAAAGAAGCAGTAGGAGAAATGGCGCACGCCCTCGCGCCACGCCAGCCAGCTCTGGACGGAATAAAAAATGAAAGCCGCCAGCGAGAACGCGGCAATGCGCGCGCCCAGGTGGGGCTGGACCAGCATCCACCAGGCGGTCAGCAGCATGCCCACCAGCCAGATGCCGTGGAACAGGCCCCAGCTGGGCCGCCGCCCAAAGAATTCCTGCGTGCCCAGCATGGACAGGCCCACGCCCCAGAACAGGAAGGCGTTCGCTGCCAGCAGCGCCGCCTTGCCCGGCCAGACGCCCGGCAACTGGCCATTCAGCGCAAACGACACGCCCCCGGCAACCACGCACAGCAGTCCCAGCGACCAGCGGTTCAGGCCGCGCACTTCTCCCCGGAAGCTGCGGTGCAGCGAGTACATGACCATGCTCATGCCGCCGCTCATGGCGACCGACATCAGCAACAGGGTCCGCAGATCCAGTTGGAAGAGCAGCGCAGGCCCGGGGGTCATCAGCGGCTCGCGCTCGGCCGCAGCAGGCCCGCAGCCTTCTTGCCCGCAGCCTCGGGAGCCAGCGCCAGCGTCACGTTGGGTACGCGGTCGCCTTGCAGCTTGACGCGGAAGCTGCGCAGCTCGTCGCGGCGGAAGGCGTGCACTTCAACGCTGTCGCCCACCGCGTAGCGTGACAGCAACGTATCCAGATTGCCGGGAACGACGCGAAGGCCGTCGACAGCCACCAGCAGGTCGCCCGCCGACAGGCCCGCCGCATGCGCCGCGCCGCCTTCGTGGACGGCGGACAGCTTGGCGTCCGCGCCTTCGCGGCCCAGGTTCGCGTCCAGGCTGGGCTTGGCCGGCTTGCGCTCGTCGCTGTACTTCACGCCGAACGGCGCCAGTATTTTCGCCAGCGGCAGGTCTTCCGTGCCGCGCACGTATTTGTCGAAGAAGGATTTCAGCCTGGCGCCCGCCACTTCGTCGCACAGCGCCTCCACTTCGGCCGGGCTCACGCCGCGTCCCGCGCCCTTGTAGAAATCGCGGCCGTAGCGCTGCCACAGCGCCTGCATCACGTCGTCCAGCGACTTCTTGCCTGCGGTCTTGCTGCGGATGGCCAGGTCCAGCGTCATGCATACCAGCGAACCCTTGGTGTAGTAGCTGACGATGGCGTTGGCCGCGTTTTCGTCCTGGCGATAGTATTTTCCCCAGGCGTCGAAGCTGGAATCGGCCACGCTCTGCTTCAGGCGGCCCGCGCCGCGCAGCACGCCGCCCACGGTTTTACCCAGCAGCTTGTAGTAGGCCGGCTCACCGATAATGCCGGCGCGTACCAGCATCAGGTCGTCGTAGTAGCTGGTGCCGCCTTCGAACAGCCAAAGCAGCGGCGTGTAGTTTTCCGTGTTCAGGTCATACGGCGCGAAGGCAGAAGGCTTGATGCGCTTGACGTTCCAGGTGTGGAAATACTCGTGGCTGCACAGGCCGAGGAATTTCAGGTAGCCCTCGCTGATATCCGCGCCTTTCGGCGTGGCGGCGGTGGGCAGGTCGGCGCGGGCGCAGATCAGCGCGGTGGAGGCGCGGTGCTCCAGGCCGCCGTAGCCGTCGCCCACCGCCATGGTCATGAAGACGTAGCGGTCCATCGGCGCGCGTTTGGTTTTCGGCTCGAAGAAGGCGATTTGCGTTTCGCAGATGGCTTTCAGGTCGGCGCACAGACGCGCCATATCCAGGTTGGGCACGCGGCCGGTGATCACCACGTCGTGCGGCACGCCGTGCGCCTTGAAGGTGGCCAGTGCGAAGTCGCCCAGCTCCACCGGGTGGTCGATCAGCTCATCATAATTGGCGGCGGCGTAAGTGCCGAAGCCGTAGCGCTTGGCCTTCAGTTCAGGCAGCGAGGTGGCCACGCGCCAGGTTTTGGCGGCCGGGTCGGCCGGACGCTGGATGTCGACCACATGCTGCGCGTCCTCCTGGCCCGCCACGCGCAGGAATACGCTGGTGCCGTTGAAGAAGGCGTGGCTCTGGTCCATATGGGCGGCGCGCACCGACAGGTCCCATGCGTAGACTTCGTAGACTACGGTGAGCTGGCCCGCCACCGGCGCGGCTTGCCAGGTGTGCTTGTCCACCTTGGACAGCTTGACCTCGGCGCCGTCCGACTCGGCGCGGATGCGCACGATGTTGCGCGAAAACTCGCGGATCATATAGCTGCCTGGAATCCAGGCGGGCAGCGCCAGCAGTTGGCCTTCGGGCGCCGGCTGGTCCACCGTCAGCGTGACTTCAAACATGTGGGCGGCCAGGTCTTTGCCTACGATGCCGTAGCTGACGCCTGGTTTCTTCGATATGTTGTTCTTCTTCATACTTTGTCCTTGGGATGCAGGTCTGCAGGCGTGTCGACGTCTTGCAGGATGCCGCTGTCGTCCACTTCCAGCTCCGTCACCGGAGCATGCTTCAAAATGCCGCGTGCACCCTGGTCGCCTTCCAGCGCCAGCAGCTGTGGCAGGTAATGGCGGCTGAACCCAACCGGGTTGCCACGCCGCCCCCGGTACATGGGCGCGGCAATACCGGCGCCCTGTTCCAGTGCGGTTTTCAGTGATTGTATTGTAGATGGCTGCACATCGGGCATATCCCCGAGGGCAATGATGAAGCCCTGTGCATCTTTGCCCGCATACGTCAGCGCATGGGCCAGCGAAGCGGCCATGCCGGTATCGGCTTGTGGGCAGATAGTGACTTCGCAGCCCAGCGCCAGCAGCTGCGCCGACAGGGTCTCGGCATCCGCGCCGGGCCGCAGCACGGCCACCACGCGCGGCAGCACCGCCAGCATATGGCGCGCGCTGGCCGCAACGACGGAGGCCTGCTGGCCCTCCGGGCATTGCAGCAGCTTGTTGCGCTGGCCGGAAGGATCAAAACGAGTCCCCCTTCCGGCCGCCAGCAGGATGCCGGTGATGCTCACGCTGCGCTACGCGGCGCCAGCCAGGTCAGGCCTTGGCCGTCTTGGCCAGGTCGAACGGCAGCTTGCGCAGGCGCTTGCCGGTGAGCTTGAAGATGGCGTTGGCGTAGGCCGGCGCCAGCGGCGGGAAGCCAGGCTCGCCCATGCCGGTCGGCGGTTCCGTCGATGGAACGATGTGAACGTCCACCAGCGGCATGTCCGGCATGCGCGCCACCACGTAGTCGCCGAAGTTCTGCTGCTCCACCACGCCGTCCTTGAGCGTAATGGCGGCGCCGGGCAGCGTCGTGCCAACTGCCATCAGCACGGCGCCCTGCACCTGCGCCTCGATGGTCATCGGATTGACGGCCGTGTTGCAATGGATGCCGGCGGTGACGGTGTGCAGATGCGGCACGCCGCCCTTCACCGACGCGGTCACCACGTAAGCAACCACGGTGCCGAACGACTCATGCACCGCCACGCCCCAGGCCTGGCCCTTGGGCAGCGCCTTCTTGCCGTAGCCGGATTTGGCGACTGCCAGGTCCAGCGCGGCGTGATGGCGCGCGTGCTTGGCGTCGATCACTTGCTTGCGGTAGGCCACCGGGTCCATTTTCGCGGCGTGCGCGGCTTCGTCGATCAGCGTTTCCATCACGAAGGCGGTGTGGGTCGAGCCCACCGAACGCCACCACAGCACCGGCACATTGGCCTTGGCGTTGTGCACGGACAAATTCATCGGCAGCTCATACGGCTCGCCCATGCCTTCGATCATGGTGGCGTCCACGCCGTCCTTCACCATCATCGGCTCGAACGGCGAACCGGTGATGATGGACTGGCCCACGATGCTGTGGTTCCACGCCAGCAGCTTGCCCTTGGCGTCGAAGCCCAGCTCCGCACGGTGCACATGCGACGGACGGTAGTAACCGCCTCGAATGTCATCCTCGCGGCTCCAGATGATTTTCAGGGGACCGGACTTGCCGGCCGCCTTGTAGGCCAGCGCCACATTGGCCGCTTCCACCAGGTAGTCCGAGGTTGGCACCGCGCGGCGGCCGAAACCTCCGCCGGCCATCATGGTGTGCAGCTTGACTTGCTCCGGCTTCAGGCCTGCGGTTCGGGCAATGGCCATCTGGTCCAGGGTCTGGAATTGCGAACCGGCCCACACTTCGCAGCCGTCCGCCTTCAGGTCGATCACGCAGTTCAGCGGTTCCATGGGCGCGTGCGCCAGGTAAGGGAACTCGTAGACGGCGGTAATCTTCTTTGCGGCCTTGGCCAGCGGGGCCATGTCCGCCTTCTTCACCGGCAGGCCTGGCTTCTGCGCCAGCGCCTTGAACTCGGCCATCTGCTTGGCGGTGCTGACTTTTTCAACCGCGCTGGTATCCCATTCCAGCACCAGCGCCTCGCGGCCCTGCTTGGCCGGCCAGTAGCCGGTGGCGATCACGGCCACGCCGCGTCCGCCACGGTCGGTTGCCACTTCCAGCACGTCGATCACGCCGGGGATAGCCTTGGCTTTGCTGGCGTCCAGCTTGGCCACCTTGGCGCCGAACACCGGCGGGCGGGCCACCACGGCAACCTTGGTGCCTTCAGGCTTGAAGTCCATGCCGAACTGCTGCTTGCCGGTCGATTTGGCTTGCGCGTCCAGGCGCTTCACCGGATGGCCGATGATGACGAAGTCTTTCGGATCTTTCAGCTTGACGGTGGCGGGCATGGGCTGCTTCATGGCCGCGTCGGCGAAGGCGCCGTACTTGGCCTGCTGGCCGTTGGGGCCGATCAGCATGCCTTTCGCGGTGCGCACCTGGTCCGGGCTCACCTTCCACTCGGCCGCGGCAGCCGCCACCAGCATGGCGCGCGCCTTGGCGCCGATTTCGCGGTACTGGATGAAGGAGTGGGCGATGGTGCCGGAGCCGCCGGTCATCTGGATGCCGAACGCCGGGTCCTTGTACTGCTCGCCCGCGTCGGCCAGTTCGCCGCGCATCTGCGCCCAGTCCACGTCCAGCTCCTCGGCGATCAGCATGGGCAGCGACGTTTGCACGCCCTGGCCGAACTCCAGGCGGTTCACCTGCACCGTGACGGTGTTGTCCGGCGCAATGCGCAGGAAGGCGTTCGGTTCATAGACCTTGGCCGGCGCCGCCGCTTCTGCCGCGCGCGCCATCTTGTTGCCGCCGCTGACGAAGAAACCCAGCACCAGGCCGCTGCCCGCCACTGCGCTTGCCTTCATGAAGGAGCGGCGCGATACGCCGCCCTGGCCGCCAGCCACCGCTGCGCCCACATCACCCAGTGCGGTACCTTGATTCAACCATTCTTTGCGCATGGTGTTCTCCTCAGGCGATGGTTTTAGCTGCGTCTTTGATGGCGGCGCGGATGCGCTGATAGGTGCCGCAGCGGCAGATATTGCCCGCCATGGCGCTATCAATGTCCGCATCGCTCGGCGCCTTGTTGGTGCGCAGCAGCGCCGTGGCGCTCATCACCTGGCCGCTTTGACAGTAGCCGCATTGCGGCACGTCGTGCTTGACCCATGCGTCCTGCACCGCCTTGCCAACCTTGTCGCCCTCCATCGCCTCGATGGTGGTGATCTTCTGGCCAGCCACCGCCGAAATCGGCGTGATGCAGGCGCGGGTTGGGTTGCCGTCGATATGGATGGTGCAAGCGCCGCACAGCGCCATGCCGCAGCCGAACTTGGTGCCGGTCATATTCAGGTTGTCGCGCAGCGCCCACAGCACCGGCGTGGATGGATCCGCATCAACCTGCACGTCCTTGCCATTCACATTCAATGTAATCATCTGCGGCTCCTTACTGTTTAATAGAGGACAACTTGGATTCCAGCGTCTTGATATCGATGGCGCCAGGTACGCGGCTGCCGTCGGCAAAGAAGATGTTGGGGGTGCCGTTGATACGCAGCTTCTGGCCCAGGGCCAGCACCTGCTCGTTCGGCGTGGTGCAGCCGGCCGGCGCGGCCGGCGCGGCCTTGCCGGAAACCATCCAGTCGTCCCAGGCCTTGTTGCGGTCGGCCGAGCACCAGATGTTCTTGGACTTGACGAAGGAATCCTCCGCCAGGATGTTGTACATGAAGGTGTAGATGGTGACGTTGTCCACGTCCTTCAGCGCCTGCTGGCGGAAGCGCTTGCAGTAGCCGCAGTTCGGGTCTTCAAACACGGCCATTACGCGCTTGCCGTTGCCCTTCACGGTTTTCAGCGCCATTTCCAGCGGCAGGTCGGAGAACTTGATCTTGTTGATGTCGTCGATGCGGGCCTGGGTCAGGTCTTCGGAGGTCTTCAGGTTGAAAACGTGGCCGACGATCAGGTAGCTGCCGGTTTTATCGGTGTAGCGGATTTCATCGCCGATGCGCACTTCATAAAGGCCTGCGTATGGCGTCTCTTTGACGGAATCGACCTTGACGTTGGCGCCGAGGCGCGGCTCGATGGCTTTCTTGATGGTCGCTTCGGTGGACGTCTCTGCGCCGACACAGGACGCCATCATGGCGGATGCGAACAATACTGCGGTCTTGCTGAATTTCATAGGGGCTCCGGAAGGTACTGCTACTGCTTATTCATTGCTTACCAAGCGCGTGGGAAATCAGCCGGCGCTTCAAGCCCGGCAATTTGTCCAGCAAGTTTAATCCCAAATTGCGCACAACGCGCAAAGGCTCCAGATCGGCGCCGAACAAACGGTCCAGGCCATCGGTGGCCAGCTGCATCAGCATCACCTCCTCCTTGCGCGCGCGGGCGTAGCGCGCCAGCACGCGTTCGTCGCCCATGCTGCGGTGCGGCTCGCGCGCATTCACCGCGCGCACCAGCTGCTCCACGTCCGCAAAGCCCAGGTTCATGCCGTGGCCGGCCAAAGGATGCACCACGTGCGCCGCGTCGCCCACCAGCGCCACGCGCTGCGCCACCATGGCGTGCGGGCGCATCAGCCGCAACGGGAAGCCGCGCACCATTTCCGGCTGCACCGGGGTGAGCTTGCCCAGCTTCTCCTGCGCGTACACCGCGAGCCGGTCCGCCAGTTGCTGCGCCGATTCATCTCGCAAGCGGTCGGCCAGCGCCTCCGGCGCGGACCACACCAGCGACACCAGATTGCCCGGCAGCGGCAGCAGCGCCACGATGCCGTCCGCGCCGGTGAACCACTGCTGCGCCGCGCCGTGGTGCGGCCGCTCGCAATGGAAATTGGCCACGATGGCGTGCTGGCCGTAAGAGCGGTAGTCCATGCCGATGTCGCACTGGCCGCGCACCCAGGACTCGGCGCCGTCCGCGCCCACCACCAGCTCGGCGCGGATGGCCGAGCCATCCTCCAGCCGCACGCTGATGTCGTCCGCGCCGCGCAGCAGGCCGATGGCGCGGCCGCTGACGGTGGTGACGTTGCTGGCGAAGCGCAGCGCCGCGTCCAGCGCCTGGTTCAGATTGCGGTCCTCGACGATCCAGGCCAGCGTGCCGGTGTGGGCGCCGTAGGAGTCGAACGCCAGGCCGCCAGGCTGGCCGCCGTCGCCGTTGACCAGCATGGCGTCCACCGGCGCCACGCGCTCGGCATCCAGCGCACCCCATACCTTCAGGGACGACAGCAAGTTGTTCGCGGTGTGGTTCAGCGCATAAACGCGCACGTCCCAGCTGGCCTGCACGGCCGGCTGGGACGGGGATGGGGACGACGGAGGGCACAGCAAAGTGACGCTCTGCCCGGCCTGGGCGAATCCGAGCGCCGCCGTCTTGGCGATGGCGCCGTTGCCAACGATGCAAATATCGCTTTCAACAACGCGCTGCAAGGAGGGGGAAGTTGGGCTATTCATCCGGCCATTATAGCGGCGGCGGCCTCTGCGCGGGCGCCGCCGCCCTACGCCGCCAGCGGCTGGGCGGGGCCGTGGAAGCGCGGCAGCACAAACTCGGCGATTTCCTGCATCGCCTCGGCCACTGGGCGCTGGTTCTGGCGCAAATGCAGACCCATATGCTGCACCCCGGCCGCCTGCAGCGCCTCCAGTTCCAGCAGCAGCCCCTTGCGGCCCACACGGCCGCCAAAGCGGTGGTAGCGCATCGGCGCGTCCGGGTCTTCCGCCAGGTCCAGGTGGAAGAAGCTGATGTAAGGCTTGTCCGGCCCCGCCACCGCGCGCCAGGCTGCCGCGCGGCGCTGGTGGTCGTGCGGCATGCCGGGATAAGCCAGGCAGCCGTCCATGTGCGCCCCCACCCACTCCGGCGTCTGCTGCGCCAGCCCGGCCACCAGCAGCGGCACCCGCATCTGCGCGGGACGCGGCAGCAGCGCCACACCGGGCGGCAGCGCCGCAGCGCCCCAGTCGTGCACCATGGCCACCTGCTCGCGGAAGGCCGCGCCACGCGTATCGAAGTCGCGGCCGAAGACCGGATACTCCACCGGCCGGTCCCCGCTGGCCACGCCCAGCAGCAAGCGTCCGCCGCTCAGCTGGTCCACGCTGGCGGCCGACTTCAGGGTCAGCACCGGCTCGCGCAGCGGCAGCACCACGGCCGCCGTGCCCAGCAAGATCTCCTGCGTCACGCCGGCCAGGTAGCCGAGATAAGTAAAGGCCTCGAACACCTGCGCCGCGTCGCCAAAGGCCGGATCGTACAGCGGCACGTCGCGCACCCACAGGGCACGGTAGCCCAGCCGGTCGGCCAGCTTCGCCAGTTCCGCGTGGCGCCGCATGTCCGGCTCGCCCGGCACGCGCGCGGAGGCCCGATTCGCCGCCTGCCCCGCCATGGTCCAGTCGTTATCCAGCGGCAGTTCCAGCCCTACGCTGAAACCGCCCTGCTTCAGCTTATCCAGTGCGGAGTCCATGATTAATCCCACTGCGGCGCAATGCCGTCCGGATTGGCGATGCGCTCGTTGCGGTCCAGCGTGGCGATGGCGGCCATATCCTCGGCAGTCAGCACCAGTCCGCGCGCGGCCAGGTTGCTCTTCAAATTGGCGGGGCTGGTGGACGACGGGATCACCGCAAAGCCCTGCTGCAGCGACCAGGCCAGCGCCACCTGCGCCGGCGTGGCGTTGTGGCGGCGCGCGATGTCCACGATAAGCGGCTCCTGCATCACCTTGCCGTAGGCCAGCGGCATGTAGGCGGTCAGGTGGATGCCCTGGCTGCGCGCGTACTCCAACGCCTTGCGGTTCTGCAGGAAGGGATGGATTTCAATCTGCTGCGTGGCGATCTGCGCCGCGCCGACCGCGTCCACAGCCTGCCGCAAATGCGCGACGGTGAAGTTGGACACGCCGATCTGCCGGGCCAGCCCCTGCTCCTTGGCTTCGGCCAGCGCCCCCATATATTCAGCCACCGGCACCGCATCGCCCGGCGACGGCCAATGGATCAGCGCCAGATCCAGCTGTTGCAGGCGCAGCTTGCGCAGGCTTTCCTTCAAACTGGGAATCAGCTTGCCGGCTTCCAGGCTGTCGATCCAGACCTTGGTGGTGACAAACAGCTCGCCGCGCGGCACGCCACTGTCGGCCATGGCCTGGCCCACTTCCGCTTCGTTGCCGTAGATTTGCGCCGTATCGATATGGCGGTAGCCCGCTGCCAGGCCGTTGCGCACCGAGTCGATAACGATCTGGCCTTGCAGGCGGAAGGTGCCGAGGCCGATGGCGGGGATGGTGGTGTGAGACATGAGGTTTTCCTTTCAGGTTGATGGCTCACACTATGCGCTCACCCTTTGTTGAGAAAAACCCCAGAAACCTCAAAAAATATTTGCCCTCAAGTCAAAGAAAGCCATGCCGATCCAAAAAGCCCCTTGCATGTAGAAAATGATCTGCTATAGTTCTGCACCTTGGCCTGGTAGCTCAGTTGGTAGAGCAGAGGATTGAAAATCCTTGTGTCGGTGGTTCGATTCCGCCCCGGGCCACCAAGAACATACCTCGCGAAACGCCGATCCATGCAGATCGGCGTTTTTGTTTCCGGAACAGGAAGTCCTCGTGTCCGGTCTATTTCCGTTCACCCTTGATCATTGCCATCCGTTGAGCGTCGAGCAGATCTCTCACTTTGTAGCGCTCGGCCTACAATTTTGAATACCAAGAAACATTTTCAAAAATAACAAAAATAGTTATTGCAAATACATCATTCATGGTGGTAGTGTTGCCTACGCACCCCAAATCATTTCGGGGAAAACCGAAGTCTCTTTCTACGGTCATTTTCCGCGATAAATTGGTCAGCTGTGCGCTCTTGCCACTCTATCTTCTGCAGCTAACTGCGCATAAAATTATGAAAAAGATATTTCTAGCATTGCTATTTTTTGCTTCATCTTTTGCTTACGCAGCTGGAGAGTATTGCACGTCTTCTATATCCAACTGCCAAGCTGGAGATATCATTGTAGTGGGCGGTGATGATATACCAAGATATTGTGACTTTAGCCAAGCCATTGTTTCGATTAGAGTTGTCCACAACAAAGTTGAAAAGAATGGGACATCAATCTCGATAAATATTGTTTCGTGCGTTTACACGGGAAATGATAGGAAAAAGTAAACTTCTTAGTATGGACTGCATAAATGGAAGTCAATTTATAGTAGTAACAAAAATAGGAGAAATATCGTGGATGATGGGAAATTTCAAGAGGCTGTAAATGCTGCGATTAATGCGGCGCAACGGGTCATGTTTGATGCTGGGGTAACGGACTTGGTTGTCCACCAGCTTGGATTTTCGAAAGTGGCAGATATTAAAGCAGGAAAAAAAGACTTGAAAGTGGATGTCGTTTTTGGATGCCCATGCTGGGATTGCACTCAAGGTGGCGGGCCATGCATCTGCAACGGCCCAGCATGTCATTGAGGGGGGGTAAGTATGGTGACTAGTACTCTTTAACACCGAATATCTATTGAAGCGGTATCAAAGAAGAGAATACTAGAGACCATCCTTGAAAATCCTTGTGTCGGTGGTTCGATTCCGCCCCGGGCCACCAAGAATAAAAAGTGAAAACGCCGACCCATGCTGGTCGGCGTTCGTTCTATCCTTACGCTCACGCAGTCCTCCGGTCCATTCCCGGCTCGCGCCTCGCCACGCCCCGCTACCGACCTAATCGTCCAAGTGTCCGGCGCGCCCCCTCGCATCGCAGAGCTGATTACGGCCGACCAAATCGTCCAAACGACCATCTTCTATTCTGTCTCGTAGGTCCGAAGGAGGCGTTCACTCGGCCATTCCATGCAAACTAAGTCTAAGTCATTGCAACAACGGCTACACTAATCTAATACTCTACCGTTTTCACCTTGCAAATCTGAATAAGGACGACTCACTATGAACTGGGATCTAACATTCTCACAATTCAAGATTTATGGGCCTGACCATCCAGAAAATATTGATTTTGATAATACTTTTCCTAACGGAGCGTTTATCGCTTTTCTGCCAGTGTTAAGCTTGCCGCAAACCATCAACGCAGGCAGAGTTTTCCTTGATAAAGATGAAATATTGAAAAATGTGAGCGGAGCAAAATGGGAACGCCTAAAAGTTCATGTCTCTAACGATGGTAAGCTGAGCCCTCCGTGGGGGCTGCTTAATAATACAGATAAACTTACAATTCCACAGGGATGTCATAGGTTTCATTATGCGATTCTAAATGACATTGAGATGCTTCCTGTGGTCGTAAATGCGCCGGATGCCTTATTCCTCAAGGAGAAATTCCAAATAACGATCCAAGCAATGGCGGCTTAGTTCCACTAAACTCGACCAAATCGTCCAATCGCCCATCATCTGCCAATATTCTACACATGGGGGCTCGATCAATAAAACAATGGCTCACGCAAATTTTCCGCGTAAGCCATTCCGTTTCAGCTCCGGCCCGAACCAAGACACTATTTTTTCCCTATTTCACCAGCTCCATTAGTTTCCCGAAGTTATTCACCACGTCATAGCGTACATTCTCAGGCGCATACCGTTTGTTAATCTCGGTAAAGAATTTCCGGGCACAGTCGATTTTCGTTTGCTCGATAGGCGTGAGGCTCATTGATGACATTGAACCCTTTGTTTCAGCCACGAAGTAGACGTGTTTGACGGCACCTTCCTTAAACGAAATTGCCCAGTCCGGATTGTAATCGCCTACGGGCGTAGGGATTAGGAAGCCGCGAGGTAGCTTGGCGTAGACGATCACATCAGTGCAGGTATCCAGTTCCTTAACGAAATCACGTTCGACGTTGGAGTCTGTCAACACATAGTCGTAAATGTGGCGCTGGAGCTTATTTCCGGCTTTGCTAAAGTCCTGCTTGGTCTGTCCGGAGGTGAAGATGTCCAGGTCAAACTTATCTTCGACAGGATCATAGGCCAGGTGCTCGATAATCACTGTGGCCTTCTGCTCATTGATCAGCCGATTCGCTTCCGCAATGAAATTCTCAGGATTGGTCTTGAACTGCCCAAAAACTGCCATGTTTATTCCACGCAGGATGTCCGCCACGGTTCGCCGCGTTAACTGCGTACCCTCGGCCAACTTCCCGATCAAATCATACTTCACCGCTGAATGGATGGAATTGCCATTCGTTTCAACAATCGAATCCTGAAGAACGAAAGCTGTTCCATCTTTGAGCCCGTCAATCGTCACCTGTGAGGACTGAGAGCCGCGCTGGATGGTGTACTGCAAAGGCGTCACACGTAAATGCTCATCCAAGGCTTTGACTGCTTTGGTGACAAGCTCATCTGAGTCGAAGTGCACATTGTAGGCAGCCTTTCGGTTAATCCTAGACCAAAGCGCTTTGAATTCTTGCTTCTCAAAGTTGGCGTTGGGCTCCAGCTTCTTCGCCTTTCGACCATCTTCCGGCTGCACAATCTGGGCTTCGGTAAATACACTGTCGATCAGCTCGAAAACCTGCTCTGCATGGGGCTGCAACTCGTCCGGCAATGCTTCCAATGTACCGGCCTTCTTGGCCTGATGATACTTCTCAGTGATATTGCGCTTCTTATCAACGTAGCCATTCTGAATCAGATAGAACTCAATGTCCGTAGCCCGGTCTTCGGAAACCGTAATCGGGCCATCCGTAGTGTTGAACACCTTGCCAGTGAAGTACGCCTTGTCTGCCACACGCGGGCGAGCCGACAGCGATTCGCTAATGTCCTTTTGCAGGGCCGCAACGAAGTCCTTGTAGCTTTCGCTCGCGACCACGGTCAGAACGTTGATGTCGTGAACGATGGATGGATGATCCATCCGGTCGCCAAGCTGGTTCACCGAAAGACGAAGACCCCGACCAACTTCCTGCCGACGAGAAATTGTGTTGTCACTGTGCTTTAGGGCACAGATGACAAACACGTTCGGGTTATCCCAGCCTTCACGGAGGGCTGAATGCGAGAAGATGAAGCGTACCGGCTCGCTAAGGGATAGCAGGCGCTCCTTGTCCTTCAGTATCAGGTCATAGGCGTCAACATCGTCGGCCTCGGTGGCCTTCTTTCCCATTTCCGGGTCAACCAGTTTCTTGGTCCTCTTGTCGATCGAGAAATAGCCACTGTGGGTTTTCTCGACGGCAATGCCCTTTAGGTGCTTGATATAGAGCGTTTCATCCAGGTCAAGCACTTCGTTCAGGTAGAACTGATATTCTTCTTCGAACACGCGCGCGTACTCCCCCTTTTCATCGGCTGCGCTGTAGTCGCGGTACTTTGCAACCTCGTCGATGAAAAATAGCGTCAGCACTTTGACGCCTTGCTGGAACAAAGCCTGCTCCTTGTCGAAGTGGGCTTTGATCGCCTCTCTGATCTGTATGCGGCGAAGCGCAGCTTCGTTAACGTCGCCATCAGCTTCGCCTACCAATAGCTCGACGCCGTTGGTGAAGCTCAGGGTATCGGTGATGGCGTTAATGTCTGACACCACATAACCCCGATATTGATCCAGTTCGTTCGACAACACGAAAAGGTTATCCCCCTTGGACAACTTGCGTACCACACGCTTGATCTGGCCGCTAGCGAGCTTCAGCTCGAACTCGACGCGCGCCTCGGGTGGCTTCTTGGTGGAAACGTCGACGCTCTGTAGGTAGAGGTAGGCATTGGTGCCCGCTAAGCCCTTGACTGAGATGCCACGCACCGCAATCTTCTTGACCAGCTTCTGATTATAGGCGTCCAGCGCGTCCAGGCGGTGAATCTTGTTGTGCGTGGTCTTGTGCGTGGCGGAGTAACGCAAGACCATCAATGGCTTGAAATTAACCAGCGAATCCAGCGTCTTGCCGCCTTCCATCTTCTGTGGTTCGTCTAGGATGAGGATGGGACGATTAGCGCTGATCACATCAATCGGCTTGCGTGACTGGAAGTCGTCCAGCTCCTCATAGATGCGGCGAGCATCCTTCCCCGTCGCATTGAAGGCCTGAACGTTAATAACCATGACGTTGATGCCCGCATCGGACGAAAAACTCTCCAGATGGTGCAGCGCTTTGGAGTTGTAGATGAAGAAACGGGCCTTCTTCTGGTACGTCTCCAGAAAATGATCTGACGTAATTTCCAACGACTTGGCGACGCCTTCACGGATGGCGATGCTAGGTACGACGATGATAAACTTGCTCCAACCATACTGCTTGTTCAGCTCGAAGATCGACTTGATGTAGCAATAGGTCTTGCCCGTGCCAGTTTCCATCTCGATGTCGAGATTAACCTTGCTCACCTTGGTTTTTACCAATTCGGAAGACACCGGCAGGTTCTGCAAACGCTGCACCTGCTGGATGTTGTCCAGCAGTGCAGATTCAGACAAAATCACATCGGCGTTGCGGAATGCGGCCTCCTGGTCTACGACCGTGCCTACATCCGCCTCCAAATCGAAGGCGGACTGAGGGCTAGCAGGTGCTTCTTTCTTCTCGCCTGGATCAAGGCGATAGCGAACCCCGCCATACTGCGGCGTTTGCCCATTGAAGCAAGCCACCACAGCCTGAACGGCAGCGGTCTGGTAGGGTTGAGTCTTGAATTTCAGTTTCATCACCCCGCCCCCTTTAGATGCACTTCACTTCGGTGGAAGGTGATAACAACTTGAAAATCTGTTCGACGTTGATCTTGACAGCACTGTCCTTGAAGCCCGCATCGCGAAACACCACACGTAGGGGTTGATGCTTCGCGAGTTCCTTGACGAAGCTTTCATCGATGCCGCTATGTGCATCGAAGCATGCGACCAATGCATTGCCATCTACGAAAAAGACTTCCTTACCTTGGATGGTCTGCTGGGAAATAGGCAAGGCCAAATCCACTCCCCAATCCAGCATCACTTGGAAAAGTAAATCATCCGCAGTTCGATCATTTTTAATGTTGTCCACGAATAGATCTAAATTCGCCTTATCGAATCCATCAGGCACATAATAAATGTCGGCCATGTTCGATGTATCGATCTTCAGAACCCGGAAGCCAACGTCTTTTTTTATCAAGCCACCACTAGCTTCTTTTAGTAGCGCCTTTCCAGAGCGCCGAATTCTCTCTTTGCTAATTTCTGCGATATTTCTGTACCCAGCTTTCATGGCATCGGATTTCTCATCACATGGCTCAGGCAACTGCACAAGAATAAATCTAACAGATTTCCCGGTTTCGATAGAATAGGAGATTGCGGCGTCGGCTGTAGTTGCTGACCCAGCAAAAAAGTCCATAACAATATCCCCATTACCAGGCTGAACAAGATCCATCATGTACTTTATTAACTTCACTGGCTTAGGAGTTGGAAAAACGTCCTCCGGAATTAATTTAATGAGTTCATATTTAGCTTGTCTGTTATGCCCAGTTTTTTCCAGATCAATCCAAAGCGTGGACGGAGGAAGTCCCTCCATGTCCGCCAAATACGTTCTTCTGCGGATGGATCTTTCATCACTAGTAAATCGGATTTCACCAGATGCAATTCTTTCTTGCATAGCCTCTTTCGACCATCTCCACCCATTTTTCGGTGGCGAGATCACGTTGCCGCTGGGAGAGATCAAGTCATAAATCAAATTTTCTCTATAATTTGGCGAATTGAGAGGATTACCGTCAAAATACGCACCTCGTGGATCATTGTCGGGGTTCTTAAAGTGGCCTCTTTTTGAATCGTCGGATAACTTATGAGGCTGCCAGTTTGGGTTTTTTGCGTAAATAAGCGTGTGATTATGGTCAATTGAAAATCTCTTGGCGTCGTTGTTACTATTATCCTTTGATCGCCAAACCGCATTTGCAATAAAGCATGACTCGCCGAAAACCTCATCACAGATTTTTTTTAGATTCGCTTGCTCCCCGTCATCAATGCTAATGAAGATGACACCGTCATCCGAGAGTAAATTTTTCGCTAGCCTTAATCTCGGATAAAGCATCGACATCCAATCAGAGTGAAATCGACCGCTCGCTTCAGTGTTAACAGTTAACCTATTGCCAGCCTCATCCTTCTGGTTTGATCGAACTAGAAAATCATCGGCGCTTTCTGAAAAATCGTCCTCATACACGAAGTCTTTTCCGGTGTTGTAAGGAGGATCAATATAGATCATCCTGACCTTTCCGAGATAGGTTTCCTGTAATAATTTTAATGCCTCTAAGTTATCGCCCTCGATAAATATGTTATTTGTAGCATCAAAATCTACGCTTTCACTACGGCATGGGCGTAACGTTTTGGCAATGGGAGCGTTGGCAGTAAGTAAAGCCTCTCTTTTTCCTGGCCAACTCAGCTGGTAGCGTTCCTGCGGCCCCTCGGTAATCGACTCTGAAAGCTCTTGGCGCAACTGGTCGAAGTCCACAGCAAGCCTAACGTTCCCGTTTGCTCCCTTGGTTTCGGTCACACAACCCGGAAACAGATCTCGAATGCGAGCGACGTTGTCTTGCGTTAGGTTGGGAGAATGCATTTTCAGTTTTTCCATATTCAAATTTTGGGCCACATACGTTCAGTGGCTCAGCTCCTCAAGTTCGTTGTTCAGTTGGCGCAAAGTAGCGTTAATTTCCACTTTGCGGTTGAATTGCTTTTCCTTCGCCAGCTTGGCACGGATTTTCTCGATTTCACGCTGCTTGGCCCGCACGCCCTCCAAGCGCTCAACCAAGGCAGTAAAGCCCTCATGGGCACGGGGAGCCAGTGGAATCAGCCGCTGTAGCAAGGCTTCGTAGAGCCCGCCAAGATCCAGGACTACAGGCATGTCGCCGCGTTCAATGTCGGCAGGTATCCACGCAGTCGAAAAATAGTCGCTGACGACCCACTTACTAGCGTCTGCTTCGCTGGGGCGCTTGTGGGCGGCGATGACCTTGATTTTGCCCTCGTGCTCTAGCTCGAACACGATGGGAAATTGCACGGCTCCATCGATGCACTTCAGTACGTCGATGGACAGCTCTGCCGTCTTCAGAGTGACTCTGAAAACCTGTACTTCTGGGACGCCCGGCTTGGCCGGCAGATTTATAGTTTCTGGAGCAAGTTTGTAAAGCCACACGATCTGCTCGACCTGTTCTACGAACAGGTCTTTTAGGCGCGTGTTGGCCCCTGCGTGTGCGTAGATTTTGGTCTTGGGCAGGATGCGCCCATAGGTGGCCTGCTTAGGGTACTTGAGCAGAGTTGAATGCTTGGCCGAGGTCGCAACTCCGCTCATCCGCCCCCCTGAATTACGAGGAAAGTGATAAGTTCGAAGTCATCCAGGCCGCTAATGGTGTTGGTTAGCGCAGTGGTCTTGCCTCGGCTAAACAGGCTATCTAGGTCCTTTTCTTCCTTAACCTCGATCATGGAGCGAATAGTCTTGCTCAGCAATTCGGAGTAGAGCTGCATGTTCCTTCCGTCGCTTGTCTCCTTATTGAAGGATTGACATGCGATGGAGATCGGCTCTGGCTGTCCCTTGCAGCCACTACGCACGAGGTCCAGCAGACGCTTGACCTCGCTGTGATCACTTATGACCTCGCCCTTTTGTCCAATGTAGACAAGGTAATAAGGGTGCAGCCGGTTGTGTTGGTTGACGTTGACCTCAGGGTTGCGGTTGCGTAGGGTGAAGATCACCCCTGGCTCCAAGCCTAAGCTGGCGTTGGCGGACACGACGGCATGCATACCGTTAGGCGCATGGTTGGGTTCGCCGTATGTCTTCACGTAGTTGAGTAAGTCCATGCGGAAGTCATTAAGCCCGAGGTCGGTGATCGACACACCTGTTTTCAGGTCCTCCAGTTCGATCACTTCTTCCTGCAAGCGGCGCAGCTGCTCTTTGCGGTAGCTAACATCATTGGCTTGTGCAGATAGTACGTTGTCGTCGCCGGTGGCCGTGACGTCTGCAATCATCATCCGGCTCTCAACTCGCTCTTTTAGGTTGATGTACTCGTCGAGTGAGATGTCGGGCCAATAGTTCACCAACTGGATGCTGGCGTTGGGCGAGCCGATCCGATCAACGCGTCCGAATCGCTGAATGATGCGGACCGGGTTCCAGTGAATGTCGTAGTTGATGAGGTAGTCGCAGTCCTGGAGGTTTTGGCCTTCGGAAATGCAGTCTGTGCCGATCAGCAGATCGATCTCAGCGGGCTCTTGGGGCAGCACCTGCGCCTTCGACTTGGAGCGCGGCGAGAACAACGTCAGCAGCTCTTGGAAGTCGTAGTTCTTCTTGAGCGTGGACTTGGGCGACCCAGTGCCGGTGACCTTAGCGCTATGGAGTTGCTGCTGTGCCAGCAACTCCGGCGCAAGATTGGCATAGAGGTAATCGGCGGTGTCAGCGAAGGCCGTGAAGATGATGATCTTCTTGTTGCCCGGATTGATCGGGTTGACGATCTTTGCAAGCACGTGGGCCTTAAGGTGCTGAAGCTTGGCGTCGTCCTCTGGTGTGACCTTGTTCATCGAAGCCAGCAAGCCATCGATGATCTCCAGATCGACACTGAGATCGTGCTCCCAAGAGGGTAGGTCCATATCGGCTAGGCTGATTTTGACCTTGCCGCCGATCTCACCACCGTTCAGCATCGACAAATCATCATCTTCGGCGTCGAGGTTTTCCAGTACTTCGGAAAGATCGGCAACGTCTAGCCCACCGCCGCCTTCGTTGAAGCGGCGGATGGTCGCCAGCGTGTTGACATGATTCCCACGCAGCGCATGCAAGGTCAGCCTGAAGGACTCTATCGAGCTCTCCAGGCGCTTGAGCAGGTTCGTGGTCATCAGCGCTTGGAGGCCCTTCTCGCGTCCATATAGGCTGAGATTCTCTTTCTGGTCGCCCGATTGTGCGTTGTGGAGCTCGATGTACTTCTTTAATCGGCTTTGAAGGATGTAGGCTACTGGCGTGTAGACGCATAACTTCAGCAAGGAGAGCTGCTCGAAGATCTCGTTGAAGCCTAGTACGTCCGAGCGCTGCGTCAGCGGGGAATGGAAAGAGAGTGGCTTGCGGCGCTCTGGAAAACGCCCAATGTCCTTCGTATCGTAAAACGTCTGAATGTGCTTCCGGGAGCGCGCAATGGTCACGCTGTCCAGCAACTCGAAGAAATCGAAGTCGAGCGAATCCAAAATCGCACGAGCGGTGCGCTCCTCTGGCGCTAACTTCGACCACAAGGTGAAAGCGGCCTGTGCACCACGGAAGATCTCTTCCACACTCTTGCTGGTCTTAAGCTTCTTGCTGAGACTTTCGGAGTCACCCTCGTAGGCCAAGGCCAGCTGATTGCGAAGATCGGCAAAGCGGTTGTTGACCGGAGTGGCGGAGAGCATCAGCACTTTGGTCTTCACGCCCTCCTTGATGACCTTATTCATCAGCTTCTGATAGCGCGTCTCCTTGTCCTTGTAGGCATCGTTGTTGCGGAAGTTGTGCGATTCGTCGATGACTACTAGATCGTAGTTACCCCAATTGATACGGTTTAACGGTGTGCCAAATGACTCACCGCTGGTACGGCTGAGATCCGTGTGGCACAGAACGTCGTAATTGAATCGATCCTTGGCGAAGATATTGGTCTTAAGGTTGCGGTTGTAGTTGAGCCAGTTGTCCGCTAGCTTCTTGGGACAGAGGACCAAGACGGAACGGTTCCGCAGCTCATAGTACTTAATCACTGCCAGCGCGGTAAAGGTCTTGCCCAAGCCGACACTATCGGCGAGGATGCAGCCGCTGTAAGTCTCTAGCTTGTTGATAATGCCGGTGGCCGCGTCCTTCTGGTAGTTGAAGAGCTTTTGCCAAATCAACGTATCTTGGTAGCCAGTGCGATCATTAGGCAAAACGTCTTCATCAATATCATCAAGGAACTCACTGAAGATGTTGTAGAGCATCAGGAAGTAGATGCTCTCCGGGGAATTCTCTTGGTAGACCGAGGCAATGTGGTCGCAAATTTCCTGCGTGACGTCCTCCAGCTTTTCAGGATCGCTCCAAATCTGCTCGAACAAACTAAGGTACGTGGCCGCAAAGGCCGGCTCGTCCATCTTGTTGACGAGGTTCGACACTGCGTTACCCGGCTGGTAACCCAAATCAACCGCCGTGAAACCGTGCAGCGGCATGTAAGCGGTGCCACCGCTCTCGCCCGTGATGTCACCGGGAGTCTGAACACAGGCGAATTGCTGCATAGGAGCTCTAGTCCGGTTGCTCTTGAAACGAGCCTTCCGTCGCATCCAGTCAGCACACTCTTTAGCGATCGCACGCTGGGTCAGCTGATTTCGCAGCTGGATTTCGAACTCACTGCCGTAAAGACTGCGTTCACGGTCCATCTTTGGTATGTGAAATTCTCGACGCTCCTTGCGAATTTTGTCGGTTACTTCATTGGCAATAAAAGTCGGCGATGTAAAGATGAAGGTCATCTCTTCGATCTTCTCCAATTCCGCCTTCAGGGCTTCAAATGCGTACATGGAAAAGCAGGATGCGGCGATCTTCACGCGCGCCCCCGGCTTGAGGTTTTGCTTCAGGTCATCACCGAGGAGGCGACTGATGTTGTCAATGAGTTCCATTGGCTACCTTTTGTTTCTTCTGTTCCTCAGCTCCCGCTACCAGGCCATGCTCGTGTGCGTACTTCAGAATCAGGACCTCAACCATCGATGCAATCGAGCGGTGTTCCTTTTCTGCTGCGATTCGCAAAAGTTGTTTGACCTCCGCCGAAGTTCGAATCGAGAGAGTTTCGTCTTTAAGACGTTTCATAAAAGCATCCTGATACCAAATGTGCTGCAAATGTACTGCGTTTTTGTCTTTTTGACCAGCATTAGTTGTGTTGCAGCGTCCCTGTAGTCAACAGGCAGGAGAGGCGCAACTCTGAAAGCGTAAATAAACCTAGGAATGCCGCGCTGGGTCACCAAACTGGCTACGCGCGGACTGCCGCTTCGACCTTGGCACTTTGCAAACGTCAAGGAGGAACTATCTCGTTCATGGGCGAGTTTCGGACATTTCAGTTTTATATAGCTGCGGAGTTCGCAGATTTGCTCAGCCTTGCGAATCTGCTGCAGTTTCCTGCATATATCATTTTGATGGTTGTCTCCGACCAAACCCCGGCCTCAACAGGTCTTGGCATTCTTATTTATGACTACACAGCAAAGGCACACCTTCAATGACGAACATGACGGCCAACCCAACTTGGCAATGGTCCGGCAAGTGGTATCGCGGCACAACCAACTCCCAGCGCATGAAGCGCCTGAAATTCGGCATTGCGTCCGTAGGCATTCTGCTCGCTTCGATGTCAAACCCAGTACTTGCGGCGCAGGACTGCGGCGCCTATATCCCCGCCATCAACAGGCAGTTGGCTAGCTATTTGGCTACTGTCGGCCCCCGTGGGATGAAAAACGTAAGCCTGGATGAATTCGGGAACGCGGTAGATCCAATGTGGGGCCGACCGATCGTGAAGCTCGACACCTACGTCTTGCCAGATGCGATCAGCAAGAAGCTCTCCTACCGCTTCACCGACGCCGCCACCAAAGGCGTGCGCACCGCCAACGGACGCACGGTGTGCTCCTTCAACTACGAAGCCAATGACGGTTTCAAGACGGAAAAAGGCTACGCCAACTTCGATGTTGAGCCATCGTCGAAGACAACCGAGATAATTATGTTCGTCAGCCCCGGAGAGGCAAAAAGTGGCATCAAGTTCACGCCGGAGGGCTTCGCCCAGATGATCATCAATTCGGCCATACGCAAATCTCTGGCGAGCGACCCTCAATACAAAGGGAAGTTCAATGTGGTCTTCTAACCCTAAAGGATAGGGCCAAGGCCCCATCAAGAAAGCCCACTAAAGCCCGAATGGATTCCGCCATTCGGGCTTTTTCTATTACCGAGGCACCGAATGAAGAAAACGAATCTGCCCCTCACCATCATCCCCCAACAAATCGCCATTCACAAAGCAGTACGCGCAATCGGTTCCAGCGCCCGGGGTAAGCCAACCAAACCCAAGCGCATCACCACACTCGACCTCAATATCTCACTGAAATACCGCCGCTAGTACTCCCCTACAGAAAGGAATTTCCATGAACGCAAAGGCCACTAAACCGAACAGCGACAGTTCCGAACAAGTCGCAGGAGCAGCAGACAGCATCAGCGTGCCGTACTGGTTGCTCAAGGAAGGACGGTGCAAGAAGCTCGGCAAGCATGCCGAAGGCGGCATCAAGTACCAGATTCTCGCAAGCGACGACAGGACGTCCCTGTACATCCGCATTACTGAGAATGAGGGCGGCGGCTACTTCAGCAAGGAACTCGTCCCATTCGACCGAATCGTCCAGTGCATTGAGAAGTGCGAGGCCGGGATGCCATTCCCATCCAAAACGCTGGCAGCGGCCTATGCCTCTCGCTCTTCGAATAACTCGGGCTTCATCGCAGCGGTCCTGCGCAAAGAGGTCGTACTCGATGCCGCAAAAGATGTCGAAACTCAGCACGTTGTCGCGGTAGAACCCTCCATCTGGAAGAGTGCCACCTTATCTTCGCAAGGCACAAAAATCGAGATCACGACTCCGCTCGCCACATCCTCCGATTCCACCAAGAAGACGCTTTCTTTACCCGTCAAAACCTAATCCCACATGCAAAACGCCCCCAACCATTCGATTCTCATAAACTGGAAGAAGCATGGCTTCGGCTGCGCGAAGACCTGCACCTACTGCTCGTGGAGGGGATCGCCGCATCTTCCACACGGCGCTCAAGAGCAGGATGCCGTATCCAAGTTCATCGATCAATGTAATAAATCGTTTATAACGATTAGCGGTGGCGCTGACCCGCTCTACAAGCTCGATGAGAACCGTAGCGCCTTGCTGAGCATGATAGACACCATCAAGGCACACGGCCTTCACACCCGCATCATCACGCGTGAGGTGGCGGCCATCGCTAGCCTGAAAGGCCATGTACAGCAGGTGTCGATCTCGCTCGATCAGGAGGTGATGAGCGAGATCGAGCGCTACCGTTCCGAATGGCGCTACTTGGAAGTGGAGTACTCTTTGGTCCTGCCCCCAGTGCCACAAGCGACGCTACAGCGGTTGATGCCGCAGTACGCACACCTCCAGCGCAAGCTGGGTGGTCGGCTACTGCTTCGTGAGAATCTGAATAGCCTGTTCCCCGTTGTTCCCGCAGCTCTCACTTCGGGCCATCGTGGATTGGTCTTCGTGCCGAAGAAGTTGTGTTTGCAAAGCCGGTACTTGCTGACGCGAGAATTCTGGGGCCACGAAATCATCCAGGATGCCCAGCCGCTAATGCGGCGCCTCATGTCCTGTCAAGACGCCTACCTGTTCGGAGGCGTTGTGAAGCACCTGTTGGCCCCTGAAATACACACCGAGATTCAGGACATTGACCTCATCGCCACAAGCGACGAGGTCATGACATTGCTGGAAGAGCCCCCTGTGTCAGACTACTTGTCGGGTAATTCAATCGGTTTGATTGAAACTTGACCAAGGGTCTGGCGCAGCGCGAAATGCAGTTGCCGCCTCGGAATCGACATCTCTCCACCGAGGCAGGAATGACAGCAAGACATACAGAAGCATTTATCGAACAGGCATTGGTCAAGGCGTTTTCACGCGGCTCGCGCACCATCATGTCAGTGGCTGAGGAACTCAATCTCAGCCACCATACGTTAAGATCTTGGATGAAGAAAAAATCCCTATCGACACCGGTCTCGGCGAAGGCGGCGGAAAAACGCCCGCAGGACTGGACAGCGCAAGAGCAGCTCGCGGCCTTGCGGGAAACCCATGGCATGACGACCGAGGAAGTGCAAGCATGGTGCCGGGCACGCGGCCTGTTTGCCCACCATTTAACGAGCTGGGAAGCGGCGTTCTGCGCCGGCGCCAAGGAGCCAGCGCCGAGCGCCCGCGAGCTGCGCGGCCTGAAGGACGAGTTGACCAAGCTCAAGCGCGAAGTGGGACGCAAAGACAAGGCATTGGCTGAGGCGGCGGCGCTGTTGGTGCTGCAAAAAAAGTTCCGGGCGCTGTGGGAGGACGAGGAAAAATGACCGCGCTTCCACAGCGCCAGAGCGTGATGGCATTGGTGGCCGAGGCGGTCGTTGCCGGCGCGCGCCAAGAGCAAGCGTGCGCGGCCATTGACTTGAGCGAACGCACCCTGCAGCGCTGGCAAGAGGACGCGCGGGCAGCGCGGGGCGACCGCCGGCCGGCGCGGGTTCAGCACCCTGTGAACGCGCTGAGCGAGCTTGAGCGTGAACACCTGCTGGTGGTCGTCAACTCGAAGGAGTTCGGCCATTTGCCGCCAAGTCAAATCGTGCCCAGGTTGGCTGATCGCGGCGAGTATTTGGCCTCGGAGTCGACCATCTACCGCTTGCTGAAACGGAATGGCCAGCTGGTTCATCGGCGTGCCGAGAAGCCGTCCAAGCCCAGGGCTAAGCCGCGCGCGCTGAGCGCGACGGGACCGAACCAGTTGTTCAGTTGGGATATCACCTACTTGCCGAGTTCGCTCAGGGGCAGCTATTTTTATCTGTACCTGTTCATGGACATCTTCAGTCGGAAAATCGTCGGTTGGCAGGTCTATGACGCCGAGTGCAGTGCGCTGGCAGGAGCGGTAATGCGCGACATCTGCACGCGCGAACGAATCGCGCCAGAGCAGGTGGTGCTGCATTCGGACAACGGCGCCCCAATGAAGGGGGCTACCATGCTGGCCACGTTGCAGGCGCTGGGCGTGGTGCCCTCGTTCAGCCGCCCGGCCGTGAGCAATGACAACCCGTTCTCCGAGGCCTTGTTCAAGACGATGAAGTACCGCCCGGCCTACCCGGCGCGACCGTTCACCGACCTGATGAACGCGCGCCAGTGGGTGGGTTCCTTCGTCCATTGGTACAACGCCGAACACCGACACAGCGCCATCGGATTCGTCACGCCAGAGCAGCGCCATGCCGGGCTCGATGCCGCGCTGCTGCGCGAGCGAACCGCCGTCTACGAGGCCGCAAAGGCCTTGCATCCCAACCGCTGGAGCGGCGAGGTACGCAACTGGGAACCGGTCGAGACCGTGCATCTGAACCCAGAGAAAGGACACTCATTGAAGAGCGAAAAGGAGGCGGAACCACTGACACTGAAACAAGCAGCTTGAACCAATCAAATTAGGCGACAACTAGCTTGAAAATTTCCGCTATCATCTATAGAAGGAAGCATCAGGGTACTTGGATACCGGAACATCAGCCCGGCAACGGGCAAGCTCAATTTACCTGGCGATCTTCAATCCAAAACATCATCGAGCTTCCTTACTACATAGGAAATCCTTGATCGACAGAAATCGCAGCGTTGGCGCAAGCGCGGCGCTCGTCTTGAAAATCCTTGTGTCGGTGGTTCGATTCCGCCCCGGGCCACCAAGAACATCGTTCACGCAACGCCCACTCATGCAGGTGGGCGTTTTTGTTTCTGGAACGTTTGTGAAACTCGCCATCCGCGCGCCCGCCCCATCCCCGCCTATCGCCAACATTGGACATCCTGTCCAGCCCACATGCATCCCGTCGTTTATCCCCCGCCCTGCATTTTCGACAATGTTACATTGCCGTGGCTTCAAAAAATTCACCAAGGTTTATCGGCCAAACCGAATAGGAGATCCAAAGATGCGGTTCTTACCTGCGATATGCATATTGTTCAGTTTCTGTGGCGTCGCCATGGGTGCACCGGGCAAGGTTGAACGCATCGACGCGTTGATCGCGGGCGCTCATGCGCGTGGCGTTTTTAACGGCGTCGTGCTGGTGGCGCAACGCGGGACGCCGATTTATCAGCGTGCCATTGGTTTCGACAGCGCAACGCGCACCCGACAACTCAGCATGGAATCCCGCTTTCCGATTGGCTCGATCACCAAGGAGTTCAATGCAGCGGGCATCATGTTCCTGGTCGAGGCGGGAAAACTCGATCTCGATGCGCCTATTGCCCAGCTGCTCCCGGAACTGCCCGCATGGGCTCAGCAGATCAGGCTCATCGACCTGTTGCGCTACACCAGCGGACTTCCCCGCATGCATGAAGCGACGGACGAGCAATTCTTTCTGAAACTAAAGGAAATAAAGGCGCTGGCGTTTCCACCCGGCCAGGGCTACATCTACAGCAACGCCAACGTATTCCTTCAACAAAAGGTGATCGAACGCGTCAGCGGAACAAGCTATATGAACTTTCTGCGCTCCACACTATTGGCGCGAAGCGGCAGCCAGTTCGCGACACCCGACGGCACAGTATTGGCGCCGCCGATGGCGGGCTCGTTCGACAACGATGGGAAAGACACGACGTTCAGCCAGGGCGGCGAAACGCTCTACCTGTCCGCGCACGACCTATACCGTTGGGTATCAGCGCTGCATGCCGGAAAAATCATCAGCCTTGCGTCGCTGCGCCGCTTGGCCGATCGATACGATGCGAATAGCGAGTCAAGCTTGGGGATGGCGGAGTTCGATGCCCAAGGCATCCGTTTGCACCGCCACGACGGCTCAGGGAATAACTACGAGGCAGTAGCCAACTATCTTGGCACCAACGACACCACCATCCTCTTGCTGTCCAATAATCAGAACTTCAAGCTAGGTGAGCTATCGGCGGCGATAGCCGCCATCCTTGACGAGCAGCCATACCAGATACCGAAAAAATCCATCTATCTGGATATTCGCGGGAAGCTGGAACGCCAGTTCGATGAGGGGGTGGCGTTTTATCGTGACCTGAAAACGAACAAATCGGAACACTACGACTTTGCAGCGGAAACCGGCGACCTCGTCAGAACGGCGAACTACCTGATGCGGCGCGAACGCTTTGCTGACGCGATCAGCATACTGCACCTGAGCCTTGCGGCGGGAGACAGCAACAAGCAAGAACAGTCGGGGATCTACGAGTTGCTTGCCACCTGCCATTCCAGCATCAAACAATATGCGATGGCCTCGCTCTACCTGAACCGGGCACTCACGCTCGATCCCGCCAACACGCGCGCAACCCAAGCCTTGGCCAGGTTGCCCAAATAGAGAGTGCCTCCGGCGCTACTGTGCAGATGCTTGATCAAGCACCCGCAACCGCTCGACAGCATGTGTGTTTAGGGGATTGAGCGCCAGCGAGCGCTTGTAGTTTTGCCGGGCCAGGTCACGCTCGCCGGCCGCCTCGTACACTTCAGCCAAACTGTCGTAGGTGTTGAAGCTGTCCGGATACAGCCGCGTTGCCAAGCTCATTACCGCTACCGCCTGCGCTTTCTGGCCCGCGCCCAGCAAGCGATAACCCCATCCATTCAATTCATCTTCCGACGGCTGGGCGATGCCGGACTGCTTTTTCAGCTGCGCCAGCTTTTCATCCAGGCGTTCAAATCCGCTCACGTTCGCCTGCTCCCGCAAACGATAGGTGGCATAGCCCCCGCTGACACTTCTCAGTTCCGGCAAAAAGAAGCTGGCGACGATATCGATCATTTGCTCCGGCGAGGAGCCGGCCAGATTGGTCAGGATAACGACCGCCAGGTCATGCTCCGGATAGACATAGAACGCCGACCGCATGCCGCCTATGCCGGCCACCGCGCGATACTCCTTGTCGCGGATGGCGGGCCAACCCAGGCTCCACGGTGCTGGCTTGCCGTCATTGAAGCGGCCGCGCTGCCACATTTGCGCCAAGCCCGCCGGTGACACCAGCGCCCCTTTTTGAAGCGAGATAATCCAGCGCGCCAGGTCTTGCGCCGTGGAGTTGATCCCCGCCCCGGTTCTCAGCATCGCCGGAAAATCATCCGTGACCTGCTTCAGCGTCTTGCCGTCCGCATCGAACCTGTACGAGGGCGCCTTGTCCGGAATAACGTCATGCACGTCGCCATAGCCCGTTTGCCGCATGCCGGCCGCGTCGAACTGCCGCTGCTGGATGAACTGCGCAAACGGTTGCCCGCTCAGCTGATCGATGATTTTCCCGAGCAGGAGATAATTGGTCTGGTTGTAGCTGAACCGTTCTCCCGGCGCGAAATCCATGGGTAGCGTCTGCACCTGCCGCCATGCCGCGTCAGGGCTGTCGCCCGTCGCCAAGCGCGAGGTTTTCTGGCTGATGATGTCGGGAATGCCCGACGTATGATTCAGCAGTTGGGTGATCGTCACACCTTGCCACGGCCCGGGCAAATCGCTGAGATAGCGCGACACGGGGGCGTTCAGGTCCAGCTTCCCCTGCTCCACCAGCTGCAGGATCGCAACCCCGGTAAAAGACTTGGTCGCGGAATTGATGGAGAACACACTGCGCTTTGTCACCGGCAGGGAATGCGGCAGTTCCGCCAGGCCGAAGGACTTCAGCATGACGATCTTTCCGCCCTTGACCACAGCCAGCTGCAAGCCCGGTATGCGCCGCTCGCGCATTTCGCTTTGCAGGTAGCGGTCGACCTGCCCCTCTACCGATCCGCCCCTCCCCGACGCCGCGCCGGCGCTAGCCCCTTCCAGCAGAGCAATAAGAAAAACAACTGCAGTCAGGACTCTTTTCATGGGACTCAACTTTCACGCGTAGGGGTTTTTGTCGGTGCCGGCGCGAGTTTAGATTAAGTAGAACAAAATATCTAGTTAACTTTGGCCGCCGGCGGCGTGGCCCGATCCGCCCCAGTTGAGTGTCGGAAAATTTTACACTTTGCCGCGATTCGTCAGCTCAATATTCCTAACTTACTGTTATGTAACGAATATTACTTACATGGAACGTAAATTGCTTTTACGATAGAAATCGAAACCCAACCCTCAAAGAAGGATATGCACCGATGATGTCACTGAAAAAATTCGCGCTCGCCGCCCTGGCCGCCCTTGGACTGTTTGCCGCCCTGCCAAGCGGCGCAGCAACCATTACGATTACCGCATATGACTACGGCTGGTACGACAACAGCGGCAGCCACACGCCGACCAATATCAACACGCTGTCGGGCAAGTGCTGCGGTGGCAAGCTGCTGCGCGACTTCTTCGCCTTCGACCTGAGCGGCGTGTCCGGCACCGTCACCAGCGCCACGCTGAAGTTTTACACGCTGTATATGGGTAGCAACTCCACGACCGAAACCTGGGAGCTCTACGACGTCACCGGCGATAAGAACGCCCTGGTAGGCGGCACGGGCGGCGTGGCCGCATACAACGACCTCGGCACCGGCAAGATGTACGCATCGACCACCTTCACCAAGGCGACCCAGCAAGGCAGCAACCAGAGCATTGCCCTGAACAGCCTCGCCCTGGCCGATCTGACCGCCAACGCAGGCGGCAAATTCGCTGTGGGCGGGCTGATGCCTACCTTCGGCAACCCCGACGAAGACTGGGTTCTCTGGGGTGGCGCAGCCGCCCAGCTGGTGCTGACGACGCAAACCGTACCTGAACCCGTATCGCTGGCCTTGTTTGGCCTGGGCCTGCTCGGCCTGGCCGCCGCGCGCCGCAAGTCTGCACAGTAAGCCGGCGCCACGCCATATCCTCAGCACACCGGGCATTCAGCCGAATGCCCGGCGCCGTCAACGGCTCAGCACTGAGCCTGCCGCAAACTATCCTCCTCCACCGCCTTGAGCGCCAGCAATGCCATGGCGCGCGCGCCTTCGTAGGACTTGACCGCCGCGATGAATCTGCCGTTGTGGCAGAACGTTGCGTCCGGCACGCCAGTCACCGCCGCCAGTTCCGCATCGCGCAGCCCCGCCCATGCCTCGGGCAAGTCGGCGCGCGCATCGAAACTGCCGGCGCTGACCGGGACAGTGTGCAGCACGTGGCGCTGCTCGGCGATGCTATGGCTGATGACGAACAGCACCTTGGGCATTTCCTTGCGCACCACATGGCTCCAGGGCAGCGCGCTGTTCTTCAGGAAGATAACCCTGCCGTCCTCCAGCACCTCCGCCTGCCGCACCTGCTCCAGCGCGAGCAAGGCGGCAACCCGGTATTTCACCGCGTTGATCAGGACGTCGGTCAGCAACGCCATCGCGCAGCGGAACTGGCTGAGCCGGTATGCGTCCGCCTCGCCGTCGTAGCCCAGCCGCTGCTCGTCCAGCCAGTTCGGATTGAAGCCCGAGATCACCGCCGAGAGGCCATAGCCGCCCGGCGCGCTTTTCGCGGCGCCCACGTCCGACAAATCCAGGTATTGCACGATGTCGGCATCGATGGCGTAGGCGATCTCGCGCGCCTTATCCTCCGGCAGCTCGTGTCCCGCATGCGCGGCGGACAGCGCGGCGACGCAGCGCGCCCCATATTCGCGCCAGACCAGCCCCGCGCTGGCGTAAGGCACACCGCTCTGCCTTGCCGCGCTAAAACCTTTCTGGTGGTGGTCGAAGCGGCCAGAGGCCGGGTCCCAGACGTCGCCGACATCAATGGCGAAGTCCGCCGCTTTGATGACGGCCGGATCGCGCGTGCGGATGATTTCGCTGTCCGGGAACAAGATGTTCAATACGGCGACCGCCCAGGCATCGTCCGCGTGGAACTTGCCGCTGTGTGTGACTATGACCATGGGAATTCCAATCCAAGAATATCAACCACGAATCTTACCCTCTGACGGCCATTTTGCCGTCCACGCAAAACGCGGCTTGGCAAACCCGGATCCGCCTGCTATAATTGCGCGCTCTTGGCCTGGTAGCTCAGTTGGTAGAGCAGAGGATTGAAAATCCTTGTGTCGGTGGTTCGATTCCGCCCCGGGCCACCAAGAATTCAGAAAGCCACCTTCGGGTGGCTTTTTTGCGTCCGGCGACGACCAAGCGCCTTGCAGTCCTGCATGCAATTTCCTAGTATGAATGCATTGAATGCATTGAATGCATTGAATGCATTGAATGCATTGAATGCAGTTTAAGGGAAACGCTATGGCTATGCTTACAATACGCAACCTACCCGAAGATGTGCACCGTGCATTGCGGGTGAGGGCCGCACTGCACGGGCGCAGCACCGAGGCGGAGGTTCGTGAAATACTGGCCAGTGCGGTGAAGCCCGAAGCCCGCGTCCGCATGGGAGACGCGCTCGCCGCCCTGGGACGGGAGATAGGCATCACGGATGACGATCTTGAAACCATGATCCAAACCCGGGACAAAACACCGGACGAGCCGCCGAGGCCGGCAAGCGTCGGGCCTTGCTGACGCAAGCCCTTAACGCATTCTGGAACTATTCAAGAGCCGCGTACTCCCTTTGATACTGACCCGGCCCGCTGAGGCGGCAGGTCTGACTGTTATTAATCCTTGGGCTTAGCAGCAGACAGCGATCTTAAAACGGCAGCGCACGCGCCAACCTCCCGACGCCCGATGCTGCTTCCGGGTAATATTGATGCTTTGCAGCATGCAAGGCAATCCCATGTTTAACCATCGCTGGGCAGCGCTCATGCTTTACTGGCTGCTCGCGCTGGCCGCCCACGCCACCGAACTGCAGCCTGACGGGCAGTCTTACCAGCGGCGCCGCTGGACCCAGGCGGACGGCGCGCCCCAGCAGGCCCTGACCGCAACCCAGACCGACGACGGCATGCTGTGGTTCGCGTCCGCAGTGGGACTCTACAACTTTGACGGCATGCGTTTCCGCAAAGTGAGCAAGGTGTACGGCCACGACCTGCGGTCGACCAACGTCATGTCCACGCACAAGGTGGCGGGCGCCCTGGCCGTCGGCTACTACTTCGGCGGCCTGAGCCTGTTCACGCCGGAGCGCGCCACGCACTACGCCGCCGGCCGGGGCTTTCCGCGCGGCTCAGTGATGGACATCACCACGGACAAGAACAATGTCATGTATGTCGCCACCAGCAGCGGCGTGGTCACGCTGCAGGACGGAAAATGGCTGCCGGTGGGGCAAGACTCGCTGCCCAAAGGCTCGGTGCGCTGGGTCAATCACGATAAGGCCGGCCGGTTGTGGGTGAATATCGCATCCGAAAATTATGTCCGCCCGCTTGGCAGCGAGCGCTTTGTCCACGCGCAGGTTCCGCCGAAGTCCCGGGTCACCTGGTGCACGGATGGCATGTACTTCAAACCGCCCGGCCAGCAGTACCAGGTGCTGGACATACAAGCCGCGCCGCGCCCTGCCCCGCTTGATCAGCCGGCGCGGTACCAGAGCTCGCCGATACCCGGGCCGCACGGCACGCTGTGGGCTACGCGCGAGGACGGGCTGGTGCGGCTGGCGCCCGGCAGCGACGGCGTGCTGCGCGCCGCCGAACTTTTCCCCACCGGGACGGAGCGCGACACCATCTACACCAGCACCACGATAGACCGCGAAAACAATCTATGGCTGCTGACCCCGGGCGGGGTGGAACGCTACCGCCGCCACCGCTTCCACCGTCTGCCGGCTCCGGTCAACGCCTTTTACTGGCTGGCGCAGCGCGGCTTTGGCGACGAGCTCTGGCTGGGCGCCGCCAAGGCGCCGCTGGCACGCCTGAAGAGCGACGGCAGCCGGCAGGAGACCACGCTGGACGCCCCCCACACCTTGCTGCGGCTGGCGCCCGACTTGGTGTGGGTTGGCACTGCCGATGCGCTGTGGGAGTTCCATGGCGACACGCAGCAACGCTGGGATTTGCCGGCCGGCATGGAGCCGAGCAAGCAAATCCAGGCGCTGGCGGCGGGACAAGGGGGGCGCCTGCTGGTGTCCATTACCCGCAGCGGCCTCTGGACCTTCGAGCATGGCCAGTGGGAGCAAGACCAGCGCCTGCGCGGGCAGGAGGATGCGACGCCGATCAGCATGCTCACCGGCGCCAACGGCAAGACCTGGCTGGGCATGACGAACAACCGCCTGGCCGAACTCAGCGCAACCGAAGCGCGGCTGCTGCCCGCCAGCGCCGGGCTGCGGATCGGCAATGTGCTCAGCCTGCTAGACGTGGGCGGCAAACTGCTGGCGGGGGGCGAGCAGGGTGTGGCCTGGATCGAAGGCGGCCGCGCGCACGCCATGAAACTGCAGCAGCCGGACAGCCTGCAGCGCGTCACCGGCATGGTGCTGGACCGGCAAGGCAATCTTTGGCTGCACAGCAATGACGGGCTGCACCGCATCCCGGCGCAGGACCTCGCGCGCTACTGGAGTGCGCCGCAAACGGCACTGCAGGCCGAGCTGTTCAACTTCGAGGACGGCGTCACCGGCATGGCGGCGCAGGCCCGGCCGCAGCCCTCGCTAGCACTGGCGCACGACGGCCGCCTGTACTACGCCACGATTACGGACGTGGGCTGGATCGATCCGGCCAGCATCCCGCGCAATCCACGCGCGCCCACCGTGCTGCTGCAATCGCTGCGCACACCCGAGCAGGAATATCTGCCGGCCGACAAGCTCGTGCTGCCGCAGCAGACCAGCGCGATCGAATTGAGCTTCACCGCCGCCGCCTTGTCGATCCCGGAGCGGGTGCGCCTGAAGTTTCGCCTCGACGGCGTCGACCAGGACTGGCGCGAAGCCGGGCCGGAGCGCCGCGCGCAGTACACCAACCTGCCGCCCGGCCCCTACCGCTTCCGCGTCATCGCCGCCAACGAGGACGGCGTGTGGAACCTCGAAGGCGCCCAGTTCAGCTTCCGGATCGAGCCCGCGTTCTGGCAGACGGCCTGGTTCCACCTGGCTTGTGCGCTGGTCCTGCTAGCGGCGGCCGCACTGCTGTACCGCTGGCGGGTGTCCGTGATACGGCGCCGCGCCGAACAATATATCGCGCTGCGCATGGATGCCACGCTGCAGGAGCGCGGCCGGATTGCGCGCTCGCTGCACGACAATCTGCTGCAGGCGGTGCAAGCGCTGCTGCTGCGTTTCCACGTGGTCGAGCAAAAGCTGGCGCAGCAGCCGGAATTGCAGCGCCTGGCCGGCCAGGCGCTCGACTACGCCGAGTCGCTGGTGGCCAGCACCCGCGACGAAGTCATGGAGCTGCGCCGCGCGCCCGGCGTGGACGAATTGTTCGCCGCACTGCGCGACGCGGCCGCGCAAGCGGCGCCCGGCGCGGAACAGCGCCTGAGCTTTACGGTGACGGGCCAGCCGCGCCAGCTGCGCGCCGAGGCGGGGCCGGAATTGGCCTGCGTGCTGCGCGAGGCCGTGCTGAACAGCGTGCTGCACGCCCAGGCCCGGCATATCGACGTGCGCCTGGCCTTCCTCGACACCGGCTTGCAGGCCGAGGTCTGCGACGACGGCGTCGGCATCGATCCGGCCGTCGCGCGGCACGGCAAGCGCGGCCACTGGGGCATTACCGGCATGCGCGAGCGCATCGGCCGCCTGGGCGGAGAGGTCGAAATCGGCAAGGGTCCGGCGGGCGGCACCACGGTCCGCCTGGCCCTGTCCATGCTGCAAGCCTACGCCTGATCCAGGCTCCAGCGCCGCATCAATTATTACGCCACGTAACAAGTGAAGTAAATCCTACGACATTTACGGCCTTTTGCGTTTGCAATACGCTGTGTACATCGGAGGGCAAGCCGCCCTCCTCACACTCAGGAGTTGTAAATGAAAAAGACCATCATCGCCGGCCTGCTGGCCGCCGCCGCCAATTTCGCCACCGCCGGGACCGTACTGGTCGTGGTATCCGACCAGGACAAGCTCAACCTCCAGGACGGCAAAGTCATGCAGACTGGCTTCTTCCTCAACGAGTTGATGGAGCCGGTGCAGACCTTCATCGCCGCCGGCCACACGGTGGTGTTCGCAACGCCGAGCGGCAAAGCGCCGTCGGCCGACCAGAAGTCGGACGATGTGAGCTTCTTCGGCGGCAATGAGAAGGCGCGCCAGGAAAGCAAGGCGCTGCTGGCCACGCTCAAATTGACGGCCAAGACCGGCTCGCCGGCCATCAGCCTGGCGCAAGTGAAGAAGATCGGCTACGAAAAGTTCGACGCCGTGTTTGTGCCGGGCGGCCATATCCCAATGCAGGACCTGCTGAAGAACAAGGACCTGGGCGAGCTGCTGACCAACTTCCACAACAACAGCAAAACCACCGGCCTGACCTGCCACGGCACCATCGCCCTGCTGTCCACCGTTCCCGATGCGCACGGCTACGTGGCCAAACTGGAAGCGGGCCAGCGTCCGCAGCCGTCGCAATGGATTTACAAGGACTACAAGATGACGGCCTTCACCAATGAAGAAGAAGAACAGGCCAAGGGTTTCCTGAACGGCGGCCACATGAAGTTGTTCCCGCAGGATGGCCTGGTTGCAGCCGGCGCCAACTTCGTCGAGGCCAAGGCGTGGAGCGAGAACGTGGTGGAGGACCGCGAACTGATCTCGGGCCAGAACCCGCAGTCGGCCAAGGCAGTTGCGCTGGCCATGGTGAAAAAGCTGGCGCGCCCTTAAAAGCCGCTTAAGCGGGCCGAATTCATTTGGGAATTCGGCCGAACGGGGCTAATGTCATCTCAACAGGCAGCGTCTATTCAAGCGGCTGCCTGGCAAAACGCAGTGTATTTGCAACGTCATCGTGGATGACCCGACCAGGAAATTGTGCGTATGTTAATTTCATTCAAATCCAAATCCTCCCCGGAAGTATTGATGTATCAGGAACACGCCGAACGCATCTTGCGGCTGCTGCACAAGAGCCCCCAGCGCGGCGTGATCACTGCAGCGGAAGCAGCCAAGGCGCTGTCGCTGCTGGAGCAGGAAGTGGCTTTTACCAAGGAGCATCCTAAGCAGGATGTGGAGCACGACATCCATACGCCCGAGCAGGAAGAAGGCGAAAGCGCGGAACACGCGGCTTTGCAGCGGGTGAGCTTCTCAGCCCGCGCTTTTCCGCTCCTGGAAATGCTGCGCTCGGCCAGCCAGCAAAACGAATACATCATGTGGGGCGTCTGAGCTGCAGCTGCCTCACCGAACGCCGTGTAGGCCTAGCTTGCGGAACGCGCCCGGCGTCATGGCGGTTTCGCGGCGGAACACGCGGTTGAAGGCGGCCACGGATTCATAGCCAACCTGGCGCGCCACCTCGGACAAGGCGGCATTCCCCTGCTGCAGCAAGCGCGTTGCGCAGTGCATGCGCCACTGGGTCAGATAGTCGAGCGGCGACTGGCCCACCACCGTTTTGAAGCGGGCCGCAAAGCCGGAGCGCGACATGCCGGCCGTGCGCGCCAGCGATTCCACGGTCCAGTCCTGCGCCGGCGCGCCGTGCATGGCTTCCAGCGCCAGCGCCAGGTTGCGGTCGGCAATGGCGCCCAGCCAGCCGCGCGTGGGACCGCCCGGCTGCATGGAGTAGGCGCGGATCGCATGCACGAACAACAGCTCGAACAGGCGGCTCACCACCGCTTCCGCCCCCATGCCGGGCGACTCCGTCTCCAGCGCCAGCATCTCCAGCACCGACTGGAACGCCAGGCTGCGGTGCTGGTCCAGCTTCAGGCACAGCAGCGGAGGCAGCACTCGCATCAACGGCCCCGCCTCCAGCGCGTCCAGCGCAAACCAGCCGCTGATGAAGGTGGTCACAGCACCGCCCCCGCCCACCTGGATATGGTTCCCAACCCGCAGCTTCTCCACCTCCACGCAGTCGATCAGGGCCGAGTCCTCGCGGTCGACCAGGCGGTAGGGGCTGTCGTCCAGCTTGATGAACACGTCGCCGCTGCGCAGCGCGATCGGCTGCGGGCTGCCGGGCGTGGACAGGATCGCCGAGCCGCGCACCAGCAGCACAAAGTTCACGCCGCCCTCGCCCGGCGAATTTACGCCCCAGGGCGCGCTGGCGTCCATGCGGGTGAAATTGGCCTGGCGGATGCGCAGGCCGGAGAGGATGTCGGTCAATGGATCCATGTTTCTTCAGTTCTGGACGAGTGGGCAATAGATATGGACTTTCAGCGATTGATCGTCCTGATACTCATTCCTATTATAGACGTCATCACTAATCTATAAAAAGGAAGCGAAAATGAAGGCAGTTGTGATGAACAAAATCGGCGGCATCGATGCCATGGCGCACATGGAGCGGCCGGAGCCCGTGGCAGGCGCGGGAGAAGTGCTGGTGCAAGTGGCCGTGGCGGGCGTGAATTTCATGGATATCGGCGTGCGCCAGGGCATGGCCTGGAACGAGATGCCGAATCCGAAAATCCTCGGCGTGGAAGGCGCGGGCCGCGTGCTTGCGCTGGGCGAAGGCGTGGAAGGCTTCACCCTGGGCCAGCGCGTGGCCTGGGTCTACGCGCCCGGCAGCTACGCGGAAAAGATCGCGATCCCCGCCGCGTCGCTGGTGCCCGTTCCGCACGGCATAAGCGACCAGACCGCTGCGGCGGTGATGATGCAGGGCCTGACCGCCAGCCATTTCGCGACAGACTTCTATCCCGTCCAGCCGGGCGACATCGCTTTCGTGCACGCGGCGGCCGGGGGAGTGGGGCTGCTGCTAAGCCAGATCATCAAGCTGCGCGGCGGGCGCGTCATCGGCCGCGTGTCGTCGCAGGCCAAAGTGGCGGCGGCCAAGGCGGCCGGCGCGGACCACGTGATCGTCGATGCCGAGGGCAATTTCGCCGAAGAGGCGCGCCGGCTGTCCGGCGGCGAAGGCGTGCATGTGGTGTTCGACGGCTCCGGCCCGTCCACCTTCCAGGGCTCGCTGGACGTGCTGCGGCGCTCCGGCACGTTCTGCTGGTACGGCCCGGTGCTGGGCGGGCCGGGGCCGCTCGACATCATGAGCCTGCCCAAGAGCATCAAGCTGGGCTACGCGGTGTTCATGGACCACATCCATACGCCGGAGCTGCTGCGCGCGCGCACGGAGCAGCTGTTCGGCTGGATCCTCGAGGGCAAGCTGGCTGTCCATATCGGCGGCGTCTATCCGCTGGCGGATGCGGCCCAGGCCCATGCGGACATGGCGAGCCGCGCCACCACCGGCAAGCTGCTGCTCCTGCCTGGCGCGGCCTAGGCGGTTTGCGCCGCGTTGTCCCGGCGCACCATGCGCCAGATTGTGCTCAGGTTGACGGCGGCCACCACCACTTCCAATGCGGTGCCGCCTATCGATCCGGCGATCACATTGTTGGCGATCCACAGGCAGGTCCCGCACAGCATCACCAGCCGCATGGGGATGCCTTGCAGCTGGAACAGCGCATACGTTCCCAGGCAGGAGGCCGCCAGCGGCAGCCAGTCGCTGGGCTGCTTCGCCAGCGCCACGCCCAGGACCAGGTTGGCGGCGATCACCGCCACCATCACCCACACGGAACGCGTGCGCAGCGCCAGCAGGGAACGCAGCATGGACATGGTGGAGCTGGCCACCGCCGTCGGATTGCCGAGCAGCGCAAAGTGCACCACGTAGGCCAGGCATTCGCCGGCCATGAACAGCTTGAAGCGGCGGTCGCTGGTTTGCAGGAAGGAACCGACACCGAGCACAAACGCCACGTAGCCGACGCACTGCGCCGGCGAGAACCAATCCGCCATCATCACGCCGCAGCCTTGGTATCGGCTATCCACTGGCCCACGATCTTGGCCAGCACGTCCATCGGCACCGAGCCTGCGCGCAGCACCACGTCGTGGAAGGCGGGCAGCGTGAAGCGCTCGCCGAGCGCGCTGCGGGCCTGCTCTCGCAGTTCGAGTATGCGCAGCATGCCGAGCAGGTAGGCGCAGGCCTGGCCGGGGTTGGCCACGTAGCGGTCCACCTCGGACGCGGGCATGCCGTAGTCGATGGCTTGCTGGCGCGTCCAGCCCTTGGTGTGCAGGCCGGTGTCCACCACCAGGCGGCGCGCGCGGAACAGCTGCTCGGCCAGGCCGCCCAGCATGCCCACCGTGTCGCCTTCGTACCAGCCCTGCTCCATCGCCAGCTGCTCCACGTACAAGGCCCAGCCTTCGCTGTTGGCGCTGCCGCCGCTGAAGATGCGGCGCGCGCGGTACTTGGGCAGGTCCGCCATTTCCTGCTGCAGCGCGATCTGGAAATGGTGGCCCGGCACGCCCTCGTGATAGGCCAGCGTGCGCATCACCACCATCTCATATTCCGGGCCGGGCAGCGGCATCCAGAACACGCCCGGACGGCTGCCGTCCGGCGCCGGCGGCGTGTAGTGCGCGGAGCTGGTGGTCTCTGTCAGCGCGGGTTCGCGCCGCACTTCGATGGGCGCGCGCGGCTTCAGGTTGAACAGGGCCGCGCTGCGCTGTTCGGCGTCGCGCAGCAGCTCGGCGTAGCGCGCCAGCATGGCCGGGCGCGGGTCGGGCGTGCTGGCGGGCTGCAGCGATTTGTCCAGCTTCACCATGCGCTGCTGGATGCTGCCTTCGGCGTAGCCGAGCTGGCGCAAGTATTTGTCCATCTCCCCTTCGATGCGGGCCACTTCGCGCAGGCCTATGCCGTGCACCTGCTCCGCGTTCAGGCTGGTGCCGGCGTTGCGCGCCAGCAGATAGTCGTAAGCGGCGGCGCCGTTCGGCAGGCGCGAGATGCCGGCTTCGTTGCCGGTGCGCGGATGCAGCTCCGCCAGCATGGCCTGCACGCGGGCGTAGGCCGGGCGTATGCCCTTGTCCACGATGCGGGTGGCGCGCGCGATGGCGGCGCTGCGGGCTTGCGGCGTGAGGTCCGCAATCTTTGCGCTGCGCTCGGCCAGCGAGGCCACCAGCACATTGTCGCCGGCTGCGGGCTTGAGGAAGGCGGCCACCTGCTGCTGCGCCTTCTCCAGGATGAAGCGCGGCGGCAGCAGCGAACGCGCGGCGGCGGAGCGCGCCATGGCGATGGCTTCGTCCAGCCGCGCCGGGGCCAGCTCCAGGCGCGCCAGGTAGCTGTCCACGTCGGCCGCGCGGCGCATGGGGTGCAGCTGCGTCATCAGGCGCGGCAGCGCAACTTGCGGGCCGCCCAGCTGGGAGAAGATGAACAGGTGGTCCTGGAAAGGCCGGCCGGCCAGTTCGTTCGACAGCGTCCAGCGCATGGTCTCGGCCGAGGCGCGCTGGGTGGCGCTGAGCGGGCCGGCGAGGAAGACGTCCAGCCTGGCCAGGCCCTCGCGCGCCAGTGCTGCCTGGCGGTCGCGGGCGGCCTGCGTGACTGGCGCCAGCAGCCGGTCCAGCTGGTCCTGTTCGGCGCCGGAAAAATACTGGCTGGCCGTCGTGTACTCGGGGTTCAGGCGCATGTAGTCGTCGGCAAAGCCTTCCGACCATTTGTCGAACGCGGCCACGGGGGCAATGGCGGGAGCCGCTGCGGGGGCCGCCACGGCGGCCTGCACCGGCACACCGGCCGTAATGATTGCGAGAGGGAGCAGTACAGTACCGAAACGTAGCGACATGATGGCCTTTCTATGGAGTGCGCCATTATATTCCGCCTGACCGCGCTTGCCTTTCGATCCCCGTCTCCTAAACTCCAGAGATTCCAACAAAAACGGAAGGAGAGCGCCATGCCTTGCCCACGCATTTACACCGCTGTCGCCCTGCTGTCGCTCTGTCCGGTGGCGCTGACGCAGGCGGAAAGCTCCGCCTCCGGCTTCGATGCCGGCTTCGATCCGCTATTCAGCTCGCAGGCCATGTGCACGGCGGCCCAGGCCGGACGGCCTCCCTTGCTGCTGGCCATGCTGGCCGCGCAGACCGAGACCGCGCCCTTCCGCCCGGCCCAGCAGGAGCGCAAGCCCGCCGCCGCAAGCGATCCGCCCTTGTACAACAATCTGGGCAGCCTGCACCTGCCGGTCAGCACCGCCAACGCCCGCGCCCAGGCCTATTTCGACCAGGGCCTGCGCCTGCTGTTCGGGTTCAACCACGCGGAAGCTGCGCGCGCCTTCCGCGCCGCCCAGCGCCACGATCCCGGCTGCGCCATGTGCTACTGGGGCGAGGCCCTGGTGCTCGGCCCCAACATCAACGCACCCATGTTCCCGGAAGCGGTGCAGCCCGCCGCCGCCGCTGCGGCCAAGGCCGCCAGCCTGGCCGGGCGCGCCACGCCGGCCGAGCAGGCGCTGATACGCGCGGTGGCCCAGCGCTACCAGTCCCCTGCGCCGGACAGCCGCGCCCCGCTGGACGCGGCCTATGCCAACGCCATGGCCGATGCGGCGCGCTCCTTCCCCAATCACGACACCATCCAGGTGCTGTTCGCCGAGTCCCTGATGGATTTGTCGCCGTGGGACTACTGGGAGGCGGCCGGCACGCGCGGCAAGGGCCGCACGCCGGAGATGGTGGACGCGCTGGAGCGCGTGCTGGAGCGCAGCCCCACCCATCCCGGCGCGGTGCACTACTACATCCACGCCATGGAAGCGTCCAGCCATCCGGACAAGGCGCTGCCCTATGCCCGCACCCTGGCGCGCCAGATTCCGGGCGCCGGCCACCTGGTCCACATGCCCTCGCATATCTACTACCGCGTGGGTCTGTACCGCGAGGCGCTGCAGTCCAACCTGGATGCGATGGCCATCGACGAGCAGTATTTCGGAAAGTCCGGAAGCGACGCCGTCTACAAGGGCGCCTACTACCCGCACAATATCCACTTCGCCATGGTGTCCGCGCTGATGGGCGGCGACGGCCCGACGGCGCTGGCCTCCGCCGCCAAGCTGGACAAATCGGTCCCGGTGGAAGCGCTGCCCAGCTTTGCCGGCATGCAGGCGGTGAAGGCCGCGCCCTACTTCTCGCACGTGCAGTTCAGCAGTCCCGAGCAGCTGATCGCCCTGCCCGCGCCCGACCCGCAGTTTGTGCTGGTGCGCGCCATGTGGCACTACGCGCGCGCGGTCGGCTATGCCCGCAAGGGCATGCAGTCCAACAGCCAGGAGGAGATTGATGCATTGGCGGCCATCGAGCGCGGCGGCGACTTCAAGCCGCTCGCCGACTGGGGCGTGCCGGGACAGGACATAGTGCGCACCGCGCGCGCGGTCGCCACCGGCCGCCTGGCCGAAGCGCGCGGCGACCTGGCCGCCGCCATCAAGGCCTACGAGGAAGGGGTGGCCTTGCAGGACGCGCTGCCCTACACCGAGCCGCCGTACTGGTACTACCCGGTGCGCCAGTCGCTGGGCGCGGCCCTGCTGCGGGCCGGCCGGCTGGATGACGCGGAGGCCGCGTTCCGCGCCTCGTTCGCGCGCACGCCGAGCAACGGCTGGGCGCTGCGCGGCCTGGTGGAGGTGTACCGCCTGCGCGGCGACAAGCCAGCGCTGGCGGCTGCGCAGAAGCGCTTCGACGCCACCTGGCTGGGCCGGCGCGGCGGGCCGGAGCTGTCGCGCCTGTAGCGGCGCTGCGGCGCGGAGCGTGCCGGGCGGCTATGGCGGGTTACGCCGCGCTCGGCGCGCCCCGCTAACCCGCCCTACGGGATGTGTGGCACTCTCAGCGTTTTGCCGTCGGTTTGAGCACCGCGTCGGCGCGCTGCTTTTCCTGCGCGGTCAGGCGCGGTCCCACCGACGCCAGCGCCGCGTCGGCATCGGCGTAGCCGGCCGCCTTGGCGAGGCTGAACCAGACATAGGCCACCGCCATGTCCTTGCTGCCGCCCTGGCCTTCCATCGTCATCACGGCCAGGTTGAACATGGCGTCCGCCTGTCCCTGCTTGGCTGCTTCGTTGAACAGCTTGCGCGCGGTGGAATAGTCCTGCGGCACCAGCTTGCCCTCGTAGAAGTAGGTCGCCAGCGCGCCTTCCGCAGCCGGGTGGCCTTTCACGGCGGCCTGCTTGTACAGCGCTATGGCGCGCTGCTGGTCCGGCGCCACGCCGTAGCCCAGGTCATACATGCGGGCGGCGGCGTAGATCGATTCCACGTGGCCGGCCTTGGCGGCGGCGCTGAAATAGGCGCCCGCCATCTTGTAGTCCTTGGGCAGGCCCTCGTCGCCGTTGTAGTACAGGCGGCCCAGTTCATACAGCGCCGGCAGATAGCCTTCCTCGCCCGCCTGCTGCAGGCTGGCGCGCGCCTTGGCCACGTCGCGGCCGCCGCCATAGCCGGTCAGGAAGGCCATGCCCAGCAGGTTCGCGGCGGGTGCGAAGCCCACGTCGGCCGCCTTGGCGTACCAGCGGCGCACCTCGGCGCCATTTTTCGGCACGCCTATGCCCACCAGGTTGATCTTCGCCAGCAGCATGATCGCTTCCACGCGATCGTTGATCAATTCAGGCTGGGCGGGGTCGAATTTCATGCGGTCAAAGACCGGGTGGTAAGGCTTGTCCACCACCTGCTCCAGCCAGTAGATCGCCAGCTTGGTGTCGCGCGGCGTGCCCATGCCATACAGGTGCATTTTGCCCAGCATCAGGGCGGCTTCGCCGTAACCTATCTTGTCCCAGGCCAGCTTGAACTGCTGCTGCGCGGTGGCGTAGTCCTGCTGGTCCATCGCGACGAAGGCGTTGGCCAGGCTTTTGTCCTTGCGCATGATGCGGTTGCGGGCGACTGCAATCCGCGAATCGGCCGCACCGCATTGCGACGTGTCGGTGATCTCCGGCATGGCGAAATCGGACGACGCCGCGCGCCGGTCGTCTATGGTGGACACGTCGCCTGCCGGACTGTTCTCGCTCAGGCGCTGCGCGCCGTCCGCCTGGCCTCCGTGGTTGAAGTCGCTCATATAGCGCAGCATGGTCTCGTCGTCGGCCGCGCTGTAGCCGCTCATGAAGGCGCAGGAGGACGCATGGTTGGGCGACAGGGTCTTGCTTCGCGCGGCAATAATCTCGCGCGGGTCGCCCGCTGCGTTGCGCTTGCCCGCCACCGTAACCGATGAGGAAGGCTCCGCAGCTTGTTGCTGCGCCTGCGCCGTGAAGGCCGGCAGAGCCAGCAGCAGCGCCAGAGTGAGGTTCGGTGTGCGGAAAGGCATCATAAGGGGCTTTCTCGTGATTTTTGAATGGAATAACGGCATACGATGCTAGCGCGTTATGCTAGCCTTGAGTAATCAATCCAATGAGCAATACATTGCGCAATCCACAACAAATGAGACTAGAATAGTCACTATGAATCCGCTAGTCAGTGCTCCGGTTGCCAGCTTCACCGATCTCCTGCTTGACGCCGTCTGCATGGTGGACGTCAACGGGCGTTTTGTGTTCGTGAGCGCGGCCTGCGAACGGATTTTCGGCTACCGCCAGGACGAGATGGTGGGCATGGCCATGATAGACCTGGTGGCCCCGGCCGACCGCGAGCGCACGCTGGCGGCGGCGCGCAGCATCATGGACGGCCAGCCCAACAGCCGCTTCGAAAACCGCTATGTGCGCAAGGACGGCTCTATCGTGCATATCATGTGGTCGGCGCGCTGGTCCGAGGCCGACCAGTTGCGGATCGCGGTGGCGCGCGATATCACCGCCAGCAAGCGCGCCGAGGCCATGCAGGCCGCGCTGTACGCCATCTCCGAAGCGGCGCACGCCACCGAAGACCTGCCCGCGCTGTACCAGCGCATGCATCAAATCGTCGGAGGCCTGCTGCCGGTGCAATCGTTCGCCGTGGTCCTGCGCGATGCGCCGGACGACGTCCTCTATTTCGCCTACCACGCCAATGCCAGCGGTCCCGAATCGGACGCGCGGCTGGCCGTGCTGCTGTGCGAGGAAGCGCTGCGGCGCAATATGCCGCTGCGCGTAGCGCCGGACACCATGTCCACCCTGTCCCCTGCGCTGCTGGTGGCGGCGGCCCCGGAACAGGCTTGCTGGATGAGCGTGCCGCTGTGCACGCCGCAAGCCACCATAGGCGCGCTGGTGCTGCGCGACGGCGCCATGTTCGAGGGCGGCGCAGCCTGCCAGGGCTATACGGACCAGGACCAGGAGCTGCTGCTGTTCGTGTCCACCCAGATCGCCACCGCCATCCAGCGCAAGCAGCTCGAATCGCGCCTGCACTTCATGGCCCAGCACGACGACCTGACGCGCCTGCCGAACCGCAGCCTGTTCCATGACCGCCTGGCCACCGCCATCGCGCGCGCCCAGCGCCAGCAGGGCCGCGTGGCGCTGCTGTTCATCGACCTGAACAAATTCAAGCTGGTCAACGACCTGTACGGCCACTCGGCCGGCGATAGGCTGCTGCAGGCGGTGGCGCGCAGCATCAGCTCCTGCGTGCGCGAGGCCGACACGGTGGCGCGCATCGGCGGCGACGAATTCGTGGTGGTGCTGGAGCATGTGGCGCGGCCCGAGTCCGCCGCGCTGGTCAAGGAGAAGATCCACCTGGCGCTGGCCGCCCCGGTGCACGTGGGCGAAGGCCGTACGCTGCACACTTCGGCCAGCATCGGCATCGCCCATTATCCCGACCACGGCGCCGACATGACACAGCTGCTGCGTTATGCAGACCAGGCCATGTACGCCACCAAGCACCAGGCGCCCGACGCGGTGGCATAGTCCACGTTACAAAAAAGTGTTTGCTTTTAATTGGTCAGGCCAATAAATTATCGGCCAGACCAGTTAAAAGCGACGCCATGAAACCATTCCTGATTTGCGCACTACTCGCCACACTGAACACTGCGCACGCCACCGAACCCTGGGTTGCCGATCTGGGCAACGGCAACTACCAGAATCCGGTGCTCAACGCCGACTATTCGGACCCGGACGCGGTGCGCGTCGGCGACACCTACTATATGACCTCGTCCAGCTTCAACAGCGCGCCCGGCCTGCCGCTGCTGCAGTCGAAGGACCTGGTGAACTGGGAACTGGTGGGACACGCCCTGCCCAAACAAGTACCCGCAGCGCATTTCGCGGTGCCGCGCCACGGCGCGGGCGTGTGGGCGCCCTGCCTGCGCTACCACGACGGCAAATTCTGGATCTTCTACCCGGACCCGGACTTCGGCATCTACGTCATGACCGCCACCGATTTCCGCGGCCCGTGGAGCGAACCGCACCTGCTGATGCCGGGGCGCGGCCTGATCGACCCCACGCCGCTGTGGGACGAGGACGGCAAGGCCTGGCTGCTGCACGGCTGGGCCAAGAGCCGCGCCGGCTTCAACAACGTGCTCACGCTGCACCCCATGTCGCCGGACGGCCAGCGCGTGCTGGACCCGCAGGGCAAGGTCGTCATCGACGGCAACAAGCTGCCCGGTTACCGCACGCTGGAAGGCCCCAAGTTCTACAAGCAGGACGGCTGGTACTACGTGTTCGCGCCGGCCGGCGGCGTGGAGGAAGGCTGGCAGGCGGTGTTCCGTTCGCGCAGCATCGAAGGGCCGTATGAGGACCGCGTAGTGATGGACCAGGGCAGCTCCCCCGTCAACGGCCCGCACCAGGGCGCGTGGGTGCGCGCGCAGGACGGCAAGGACTGGTTCCTGCATTTCCAGGACCGCAAAGCCTACGGCCGCGTGGTGCATCTGCAGCCCATGGCGTGGACCGATGGCTGGCCGCTGATCGGCCAGCCCGGCGCCAAGCCCGGCGTAGGCAATCCGGTGGCCAGCTACCGCAAGCCGGTGGCCCGCCAGCCGGTCAAAGTGCCGGCCACCAGCGACGAATTCAGCGGCCCGGCGCTGGGCTTGCAGTGGCAGTGGAACGCCAATCCGCAAGAGGGCTGGTACTCATTGGCCGCGCGGCCCGGCTATCTGCGCCTGCCGGTGCTGGCCGCGCCGCAGGCGGACGGCTATGTGCGCGCCGCGCCCAACATCCTGGCGCAAAAGCTGCCCGCTGCAGCCTTCACCGTGGACACCCGCGTGGAACTGAACGGCGCCGCCGAGGGCGGCCAGGCCGGCCTTATCCTGAACGGCATGAGCTACGCGTGGCTGGGCCTGCGCAAGCTGGGCGCGGACACGCAGCTGGTCTACACCACCTGCACGCCGTTCGCCCCGCGCTGCAAGGAACAGAGCAAGGTGCTGCTGGCGCAGGCGCCATCCGCGCTGTCGCTGCGCATGGTGATGGCGGAAGGCGCGCAGGCGCAGTTCCTCTACAGCGTGGACGGCAAGGACTACCTCGCCGCCGGCGCGCCGTTCTCCGCCACCAAAGGACACTGGGTGGGCGCGCAAGTGGGCCTGTTCAGTGCAGGCCCCGCCAGCGCAGGCTACCTCGACGTCGACTATTTCCGCCTCACCCGCTAAGGATCACGCAGCATGAAACACACTGAACACCACGCCATCGACCAGCGCCGCCGCGCTTTGCTGAAGGGCGCATCGGCCGCAGCACTGGCCGCAGGCGCGCCGGCCATGGCCGCAGAAAACGCAGCGGTGAATCCCTGGACGCGCGCCGAGCGCATCGCCGCCAAATTCGCCAAGCCGCTGTCCTTCCCGGCGCGCGACTTCGTCATCACCGCGCACGGCGCCCGCCCCTGCCCGATGGCCGAGGCAAAGCCGCTGGCGGGCGCGCACGGCACACCGGCCGCCACCCAGCTGGTGCCCGCGCCCGGTTCGCCGGACAGCCATCCCGCCATCCGCGCGGCGATCGCCGCCGCCAGCCAGGCCGGCGGCGGCCGCGTGCTGATCCCCGCCGGCGACTGGTACTGCAAAGGCCCCATCGTGCTGCGCTCCAACGTCAACGTACACCTGGCGGCAGGCGCGCGCGTGCACTTCAGCGCCAACCCGGCCGACTACGCGCGCCACGGCGAATTCGACTGCGGCCCGAACGGCAAACTGGTGCTGTCGCGCTGGCAGGGCAACGACTGCCTGAACTACTCACCCATGGTCTACGCCCGCAACCAGAACAATATCGCCATCACCGGCGAGGACTGGACCAGCATCCTGAACGGCCAGGGCAACGTGCCCTTCGAGGACGGCGGAGCGGACGGCTGGTGGAACTGGGCCTGGCGCAACAAGCCGGCCGGCGCCACCGCGCGCCAGGGCGTGGTCAACGAAGCCAATCCGGCCTCGCTGTCCGCGCTCGCGCCGCAGCTCACGCCGGCCGAACTCGCCCTCATCAAAGGCAGCCACGCCGACTGGCGCAGCGACGAGAAATACCTGCCCGCGCTGTCCGAAGCGCGCGTGCCCGCCGAGCAGCGCGTGTTCGGCGCGGGCCACTACCTGCGGCCCTGCATGATTGAATTCGTCGGCTGCACGGACGTGCTGATGCAGGGCTACCAGGTGGTGAACACGCCGTTCTGGCAGCACCACCCGGTCAACTGCCGCAACGTGCATATCAAGAAAGTACGCATGGAAAGCATGGGGCCGAATTCGGACGGCTTCGACCCGGAATCCTGCGACACGATACTGGTGGACGGCTGCCTGTTCAACACCGGCGACGACTGCATCGCCATCAAGGCGGGCAAGAACACCGACGTGCAGTACGGCCCGACGCGCGACATGGTGATCCAGAACAGCATCATGAACACCGGCCACGGCGCCATCACACTGGGCAGCGAAATGGCGGCCGGCATTGAGCACGTCTACGCGCAGAACCTGGACGTGCGCAATATGCACTGGGCCACCGATCCGCTCGGCACCGCTATCCGCATGAAGACGAATATGAACCGGGGCGGCTTCCTGCGCCACTTCTACGTGCGCCAGGTCACGCTGGCAAACGGCGTGCGCACCAAGCCGGGCTTCTACACGCCGATACCGGGCGGCGTGATCGCACCCAAGACGGTGGCCACCAGCGGCGGCGCCATCATCACCATCGACTGCGACTACACGCCCGCCTTCGACAGCGTGCGCACGCGGCCGCCGGAGGTATCGGACATCCACATTTCGGACGTGCGCGTGGCCAATGTGCAGACCGAGGACGGCGCGTATTCCTGCTACCAGGCCTTCGTGCTGCTCGGCCCCGTGGCGCACAGCTACAACGGCCCGGCGGGCGTGCCGCTGCTGCCGCTGGCTAACGTGACCATCACCCGCTGCGACTTCGGCACGCCGCGCGCCGCCGAGCCCTGGTTCGTGCACAACGCGCGCAATGTGACGCTCAGCGGCGTCACCATCGCGGGCAAGCGCTACGACACGCGGCTCTAAGGCATGGCGGGTTACGCGCTTTGCGCTAACCCGCCAGAGCCGCCGTTGACCTCCGCCGGGATTAGGCCGATACTTGCAGCGTTTTTGCCTATCCATTACCCAAGGAGGTTCACAGTGAAACACGCCATGCTAGCCACCCTGCTGCTATCCGCAGCTGCGGCGCAGGCCACCGATACGCCCAAGTTCGATCCGCAGCGCCTGTCGCAGGACGTTAAAGTATTGTCGTCGGACGAATTCGAGGGCCGTGGCCCGAACACCGCAGGCGAAGTCAAAACCGTGGACTACCTGATCGAGCAGTTCAAGGCAGCCGGCATGAAGCCGGGCGGCGACCTGGTCAAAGGCCAGCGCAGCTGGACCCAGGAAGTACCGCTGGGCCGCTTTGAAATCCAGGGTCCGGTCACGCTGACACTGAACGACGCCAAGGGCAGCCAGCCCTTCCTGCAAGGCGAGCAGATGGCCGTGCGCGCCGCCATGAACGGCGCCAAGCGCGTGGACTTCGACAAGGCGCCGCTGGTCTTCGTCGGCTACGGCGTGACCGCGCCGGAGCGCAAATGGGACGACTTCAAAGGCCTGGACCTGAAGGGCAAGCTGGCGGTGGTGCTGATCAACGACCCGGACTTCGAAACCGGCGAGGGCGATTTCGGCGGCAAGGCCATGACCTACTACGGCCGCTGGACCTACAAGTATGAAGAGATGGCGCGCCGCGGCGCGCTGGGCACCATCATCGTGCACGAAACCGCGCCGGCCTCCTACGGCTGGGCCACGGTGAAGAACTCCAATACCAACACCATGTACGACATCGTGCGCAAGCAGCCGGCCAAGGCGCACGCGCCGATGGAGGCCTGGATACAGCGCGACGTCGTCGTGGACCTGTTCAAGCGCGCCGGCCTGGATTTCGAGGCGGCCAAGAAGCAAGCGCAAACGCGCGGCTTCAAGCCGCTGCCGCTGACGGGCCTGAGCCTGTCCGCGCATTACGCGGTGGACACGCAGGTGATCAAATCGAAAAACGTCGCCGCCCTGCTGCCGGGCAGCGAGCGCCCGCAGCAGACCGTGATCTACAGCGGCCACTGGGACCACCTGGGCGTGGGCCTGCCGGACGCCAAAGGCGACAAGATCTACAACGGCGCGGTGGACAACGCCACCGGCATCGCCGCGCTGCTGGAACTGGCGCGCGTGTACGGCAAGCTGCCTGCGCCCAAGCGCAGCGTGGTGTTCCTGGCCGTGACGGCCGAGGAAAAAGGCCTGCTGGGTTCGGAATACTACGGCGCCTACCCGCTGTACCCGCTGGAGCTGACCGCAGGCGTGATCAATATGGACGCCCTGAGCCCGCAAGGCCCTGCGCGCAACTTCACCATTTCCGGCAGCGCCAAGCTGGAACTGATCGACCAGACCATAGAAAAAGCCAAGCGCTGGAACATGGCGTACACGCCGGATCCCAAGCCGGAAGCGGGCCACTTCTTCCGCTCCGACCACTTCTCCATGGCCAAGCGCGGCGTGCCGGCGTTCTCCATCGGTTCCGGCCAAGACTGGATAGACGGCGGCCTGGCGGCAGGCAAGGCCGCCGAGGAAGCGTACAACACCAACAACTACCACCAGCCTTCGGACGAGTGGAGCGCGCAGTGGCCGTTCACCGGCATGGCGCGCGACCTGGAACTGCTGTACACCGTGGGCCGCGACCTGGCCGACTCCAAGGACTGGCCGAACTGGGGCGCAGGCTCCGAGTTCCGTCCTATCCGCGACCGCAGCGCCAGCAAGCGTAAATAAAATATAAAAAACCCGCGAGCGCACTGCACTCGCGGGTTTTTTTTGGTTTTTCTTGTTGGTGCCGGTATATTTCCCGACCGCCGGCGCCGGTAGTAGCGTCTCTGTGTACGCTATGCCTGATCGTCTCCTCCAAACTCCAATCAGAAGTTCAGTCTAGCAATTCCCACCCACGCGGCTTTGATATGCGTCAAACAGGCCGTCTTCCCCTGTCCCAAAAATAATGCTTGATTTTTTTAAGCCGACCGGTCATATTATAGCCATGCCCAAGCCCAACGTTAAAGAGCAAATCGTCGCCACCAGCTTGAACCTGCTGCACAGCAAGGGGTTCAATGCGACCAGCGTCCAGGATATTACGGACGCGGCCGGTGTACCGAAAGGCTCGTTCTACAACCACTTCGCCAGCAAGGATGCGCTGGGACTGGAAGTGCTGCGCCGTTATGCGGAGCAGGCGGCCGAGCTGGGCGAAGTGCTGCACAACACCGCCCTGCCGCCGCTGGCGAGGCTGCAGCAGTATTTCGAGGCCTTGATTGCAGCCAATGCCGAGAACGATTTCAACTGCGGCTGCCTGCTGGGCAATTTCAGCACCGAACTGTCGAACCAGATCCCGGCAGCGCGCCAGGCCCTGCACAAGGAGTTCGCGGACTGGACCGAAATGATGGCTGGCCTGATTGCCGAAGGCCAGCGCACAGGCAATATCAGCGCCGGGCAGCCGGCGCTGGAAATGGCCAACTTTATCGTGGACTCCTGGCAAGGCGCGGTGCTGCGCTCCAAGGCCGAGCAAAGCCAGGCCCCGCTGGACAGGTTCTTGCACACTGTACTGACCCGTATTTTGCGTTGACGGCGCACTCCCAAAAGGACGCCGTTTTTTTTGAATCACTTTTAAGACGACCGGTCATATTGACCATCAACCAAAGGAAATCATCATGAACTTCAAAGACTCCGTAGTACTCGTGACCGGCGCCAATCGCGGCCTCGGCCTGGCCCTGGCCAAAGCGGCGCTGGCCGCCGGCGCGCGCAAAGTGTATGCCGCCGCGCGCAACCCCGCCTCCGTCACCCTGCCCGGCGTGACGCCGATCAAGCTGGACGTGACCAGCGAGGCCGACATCGCCGCGGCGGTGCAGGCGATTCCCGACCTCACCATCCTGATCAACAACGCCGGCATCTTCACCGGTTCGGACATCACCACGCCAGGCTCGGCCGATGCAGTGCGCAGGGAGCTGGAAACCAATTTCTTCGGCCCCATGGCGCTGAGCGTGGCGTTTGCTCCCGCGCTGAAAGCCAACGGCGGCGGCGCCATCGTCAATGTGCTGTCCGCGCTGAGCTGGCTCAGCTTCGCCAGCTCGGGTACCTACAGCGTATCCAAGTCCGCCGCCTGGGCGCTGACCAACGGCCTGCGCGGCGAACTGCGCGAGCAGAACACCCAGGTGCTGGCGGCCCACATGGGCTATATGGACACCGACATGACGCACGGCCTGGACGCGCCTAAATCGGCCCCGGCGGACATCGCCCACGCCATTGTCACCGCGCTGGAAGCGGGCGAAGACGAAGTGCTGACCGACGAGATTTCCAAGCAGGTCAAGCAGGGCCTGGGCGCGCCGCGCGGCGCCTACCTGGGCGAGCCGCGCGCAGCGGCCTGAGCAGGCTGCGCCGCCTGAGCTGCCAGAGCCATTGGTTCTCAGGCGCGCAGATGGGCTTCCAGCTGGTCCAGCGTGCCGCCGTAGCCCTGCTGCATCGAAGGGCGCAGTTCGTCGAAGAACTGGTATTCGGCGGCGGTTTCGCCGAAGGGGATGGCGCTCAGCGACACCGTGGTGACGCCGTCCCGCTCGCTGAACGTCACCGTGTTTTCTATCTCCAGCGGGCACGCTTCGCTGAAGGGCGCACGCGCAATGCCGCAATGCTCGTTGGCGAAGGAATTCAGCCACACGATACGTTCCTGCGGCACGATCTCGCGGTAGTTGAAGCGGCCCCACATGGCGGGCATGCCGGCGAACAGCATGGCGTAGTGGAAGAAGCCGCCCGGCCGGAATTCCAGCCGCTTCACTTCCAGCTTGCAGCCCTGCGGCCCCCACCACTGCTGCAGGCGCTCGGCCTCGGTCCACGCCTGCCATACCTTGGCCAGCGGCTGCGGATACTGGCGTGAGATGGTGAATGCTTGCGTCATTTTTTATTCCCTTCCGTTGAGTTGAGGTAATCGCCTAGCCGGTCCAGGCGGTCTTCCCACATGCCCCGGTAAGTTTCCAGCCAGTCCGACACGTCTTTCAGCCGCGCCGCTTCCAGCTTGCACGGCCGCGTCTGCGCCAGGCGGCTGCGCGACACCAGCCCGGCCTGTTCGAGTACTTTGATGTGCTTGGAAACGGCCGGCTGCGTCAGCGCGAACGGCTCGGCCAGCTCGTTGACGGTGGCTTCGCCGGACGCCAGCCGGGCCAGGATGGCGCGCCGCGTCGGGTCGGCCAGGGCGGCGAAGGCGCGGTTGAGCGTATCGGTTTGCATGGGTCGCTTTCTTATATAACCTTATTGGAATATAAGCCGCGAGCAGCGCCATGTCAAATAAAAAAGGGCGGGTTAGCGGCGCATGCCGCCTAACCCGCCCCAAGCCACCCTAAGCTGCTGAAGGCTTAGAAGCGGTAGTTCAGCGAAGCGGCGAAGCTGCGGCCGAGCTGGCTGAACTGCGAACCGTCGTAGGTCACCATGGAGTAACGGCCGTTGAAGGTGATCAGATTGCTCTGCACTTCAGCCGGCGTCATGCCGTAGGCGTCGCGCGCGGTGCTGTCCAGGATTTGCTGGCCGGCGGCGTTCATGGCGCGGATGCGCCATTTCGGCGTCACGTTGAACATATTGTTCACGTTGAACGACAAGGTGGTGGACTTGTTCAGGTTGTAGTTCAGCGCGAAGTCGGTCACGGTCTTGGTCTTGAAGGCCGTCTCCAGGTTGGAATCCAGGCCGGCCTGGTGGAAGTAGGTCGGGCCGAACACCGTGTTGTTCAGCGACAGGTTGACGTCCTTGTAGTCCCAGTCGGCACCGATGATGGTCTTGAACTTCGGACGCGAGGTGAACATCAGCGCTTCCTGCGTGGCGTCCAGCACCGACTGGCCAGCGTTGGCCACCAGGCTAGGATTGTTGACCGCGCCGTCGCGCTCGTTTTTCAGCGAGTAGTTGCCCGACAGATTAAGCGTCAGCTTGCCATCCGCGAACGGGATGTTTTTGCGCGAGACCACATAGTCGATGCCCGAGGTGATGCTCGTCAGTGCGTTGACGAAGAAGCTGAGCGATACCAGACCCTTCGGCACCATCACCTTGTCCAGAGGACTCGCCGCGACGCAGGCATTGTAGGCGGCAGTCATAGCTGGCGTCACCGTACCAGTTGGCGGAGTGCAAACCGGCTTGATTTCCTTGCCAAGAACGATGCGGTCTTTGACCTTGATATGGTAGTAGTCGATGGTGATCGAGGTGTCGTTGTCGGGCTTCAGACCCAGGCCTACCGTAATATTGTTCGACTTCTCCGCCGTCAGCTTGGGCACAGTCAGGGCAGCCGCTTCAGGAGAAACGTTGTTCACCAGACCCGAGACCTGGATGCCGGCCCCGGCCACGAAGGAATATTGTGCCTTTTGCGTGAACGTCTGCGCCAGCGAAGGTGCGCGGAAGCCGGTGGAGGCGGAACCGCGCAGCGTGATGCTGTCGCTGACCTTGAAGCGGCTCGAAGCCTTCCAGACGAAGGCGCTGCCGAAGTCGGTATATTTTTCGTAGCGGCCGGTGCCGTCGATCAGCCACTTGTCGCTAATGTCCCAGGTGGCGCCGCCGTACACGCCATAATTCGAGCGCGACGAAGGGAAGGAGTTGATCGGATCGTTGCCGGCGTAGGAGTCGGCGCCGCCCTTGATATAGGACGCTTCCTCGCCCGCCAGCACCTGGTATTTCTCATGGCGCAGCTCGGTACCCGCGTAGGCGCTGACGGTCGGTGTGATCTGCTTGGACACGTCGCCGTTGAACACGTAGTGCTCGAACTTCACGCCGCCCGCAGCGAAGCTGGTGGGCGACTGCACCTTGCTGGCGCCGGAGGCGAAGTCCGCCGCCATGCCCCGGTTGATCGAATTGCTGACGCCGTATTCCTGCTCGTTGCCGCCGTAGGTCAGGCTCACGTCGGCGTTCCAGCCGCCGAGCGGGAACTTCACGCCGCCGGTGGCGTTGTAGTCGTCCAGCTTGCCGATAAAGCTGGGCACATAGCCCAGGTAAGGCGTGCCGGACGCGTGCAGCAGGCCGTAGTCGGTCGGACGCCAGTACGGCGTGCGGTAGTTCGCGAAGCTGTCGATTTTCTTGTGCACATAGGCCGCGTTGCCGTACAGCGAAACGCCGTCGGCCAGGTCGTAGCGGCTGTTGACCAGGGCCTTGGCGGCCTCGGTGGCGGGCGCGCCGTTGATGTTGCCGGCGTCCGGCTTGATGGCCAGGAAGGCCTGCACGTCCTTGATGGTGGCGCCGAAGTCGCTTGCGTCGCCGCGCGCATCGACGATGCCGGGACGGTTGGACAGCTTGGTCTTGGACACGTCCAGCGTGAAGTTGACGAAGCCCTGGTCGCCCAGCGCGATGCCCTTGTTCAGGCTCAGGCCGCCCATTTCGCCGTCGCTCTCGTGGGTGATGCCGCCGCGCGCAGTGATGGAGCCGCCTTCGGAGGCGTCTTTCAGGATGATGTTGACCACGCCGGCGATGGCGTCCGAGCCGTACTGGGCGGACGCGCCGTCGCGCAGCACTTCGATGCGCTTGATGGCGTCGGTCGGAATGGCGGAAATATCGGCGCCGCTTTCGCCACGGCCGGGCGAGGTCTGGGTGTAGATCAGGGAGCTGGAGTTCTTGCGCTTGCCGTTGATCAGGATCAGCACGCGGCTGGGGCCCATATTGCGGATCTCATACGGATCGAGCAGCGAGGTGGCGTCGTTCACCGGGGTCTGCACGGTGTTGAACGAGGGCACGCGGAACTGCAGCGATTTGTCCAGCGTGGACTGGCCGGTCTTGGTCAGCTCGCGGGCGCTCAGGATGTCGATCGGTACCGGGGTGTCGACCAGGGTGCGCTGCGCGCCACGGCTGCCGGTCGATACGATGACCACTTTCTGAATATCGTCCGCCGTCTGCTCCGCAGCGACGGGCGCGGCGGCTGGCTGGACTTCTTCCGCCAAAATATACGGGCTGGCGGACAACATCAACACTGCAAATGGGAAACTTTTCTTCATGGATCTTCTCTCTTGTAACGGTGTTTTTGGGTACATCGTCGCTTGTGGCGGGCTTACCAAGATTGAATGTATATGTAACATTTCCACGCGTCCACGCTTTCCAATCATGTGAACTCGAATACAACATTCCATGAAACACTTGTGATACTTGGTTGGAATTGTGTGTAACATGGGACGTGGCCCGTCCGCGCGGCGGACGATACCACTTTATTTTTTTCGCTTGACGGCGAGAGGGAGTTGGGCCGCCGGACGGCGGCCCGGAAGGATCAGCGGCGCGGCTTGCGGACCGGCGCAGCGGCTGCGGAAGCCGATGTGTACAGGGTTTTTGCGTCTTTGTGCGCCTGGTCGAGATTGCGCAGGGCCTTGTCGTCGTCATGCTTGACGAAGAACTCGGCGTCCTGGGCCGCTACTACCAATTTGATGGCGGCAGCGTCCGAAAGGTTATATTTCTCGACGATCAAGGTGGTCACTTCGTCGAGATACTCTTCGTAGGTCATATCATTTCCTAAATGTGTCGCCGAAGAAGTCACCCTTGTTCCAGGTGGGCTTTTCGGCCGCGTTGGCGATCTCCAGCGCGATGTTGTAATTGAGCTGCGCAAAGCGCGCAGCGGCGTCGAAATTAAAGGGCAGGTTCAGGTCGTCCGAGGGCTGGTGGTAGTTGGTGCTCAGGAAGTGCTCCCACTGCTTGGCGCCATCCTCGCCTTTCTGGAACGACGCCATGCCGGTGGCCAGGAAGATGGACGGAATGCCCTGGCGCACGAACATATAGTGGTCGGAACGGGTGAACAGGCCCTGCTCCGGCCACGGGTCCGGAATCAGCTCCAGGTTCATCGGTTTCAGCGCGCGCTGCAGATTGCCCTTCAGGCTGGAATGCTCGGCGCCGAAGGCCATCACGTTCTTGAAGTCGAAGGTCAGCAGCGGCATGTCGAGATTGACGTTGGCCACGATGGCGCGGGCCGGCACCGTGGGGTTGCTGGCGAAGTAATCAGCGCCCAGCAGGCCCTTCTCCTCGCCGGTCACGGCCACGAACAGGATGGAGCGTTTCGGCTTGACCTGGCCCTGGCTGAACAGGCGCGCCGTTTCGATCAGCGTGGCCACGCCGGAGGCGTTGTCCATGGCGCCGTTGAAGATATTGTCGCCGCTCTTTTCCTTCACCTGGCCCAGGTGGTCCAGGTGGGCGCTGAACACCACGTATTCATGTTTCAGCTTGGGGTCGCTGCCCTCTATCATGCCCACCACATTGCTGCTGGCCAGGTCGCTGCGCGTGCTTTGCGAGGCCATGCGCGCCGACAGGTCCAGCTCGCCGCGCGGCAGCGGCTTCTCGGCCGCCACCAGTTCATAGATGCTATCCAACTTCATCTTCGACTGCGCGAACAGCTTGTGCGCGGCCGGCATGCTCAGTGTGTAGCGGTTTTGCAGCGTGGGCTGCTGGTGCGCCGCCACGCCCTTGCCGTCCACCCAGGCCATGGTGGGGATGTAGCGGTATTCCTTGGCCCGCGCGAAGGGGAAGGCTTTTTCCGAGGCCGGCGTGGGAATGGTGATCATGCCCACGGCGCCGTGGCGCGCGGCCAGCTCGCGCTTCTGCTCGCTGCTGCTGAAGTGCGCACCCTCTTCGGTGGGGAAGCTGCGCGGCTTGCCGGCGAGGACCACGACGATCTTGCCCTTCACGTCCAGGCCCGCGTAGTCGTGGTGCTTGAGGCGGTCCGCCTCGATGCCATAGCCCGCGAACACCAGCGGCGCGGCGGCGGCCGACTGGTCTTCCAGCAAACTGCCGCCGGTCATGTAGTCGTCCAGGTAGGCCAGCTTTTCCGTGCCGCCCTTGCCGCTCAGCTCCAGCAGCGGCGACTCCTGCACCAGGCGTGTGGCGCGCAGCGGCACCCGCTGCAGGAAGCCGCCCTTGTCGCCCTTGGGCGCCAGGCCGTATTGCAGGAACTGCGTGGTGACATAGTGGGCCGCGATGTCGTAGCCCCGGCTGCCCGTTTCGCGGCCTTCCAGCAGGTCGTCGGCCAGGAAGCTGAGGTGGGCCTTGATCATGTTTTTATCGGCGCGCACGCTGTTCGCGTCCTGCGCATGCGCGGCCGCAGCCGCCAGGGCCAGCAGGCCGGCCGCCAGTATCGAGCTAGGTTTTTGCACTCTGTCGTCCTTGGTTGTTGTTATCAGTTCTGCGGGCGCTTCGGAATGTCCAGGCCGCGCTGCACCGCGGGCCGCGCCAGGCAGCGTTCCAGCCAGGCCGGCACGCGCGACAGGCTGGCATAGTCCACCAGCTCGCCCGCGCCGTAGAAGCCGACCAGGTTGCGCACCCAGCCTAACATGGCGATGTCGGCAATGGTATAGCTGTCGCCCATGATCCAATCGCGCCCTTCCAGCCGCGTTTCCAGCACCGCCAGCAGGCGCTTGGACTCGTTCACGTAACGCTGCAGCGGGCGCTTGTCCTCGTACTCGCGGCCGGCGAATTTGTGGAAGAAGCCCACCTGGCCGAACATCGGGCCGATGGCGGCCATCTGGAAGAACACCCACTGGATGGTTTCATAGCGCTCGGCCGGATCGGCCGGCAGGAACTGGCCGGTTTTCTCTGCCAGGTAGAGCAGGATGGCGCCCGACTCGAACAGCGCCAGCGGCTTGCCGCCCGGGCCGTCGGGGTCGATGATGGCGGGGATTTTGCCGTTGGGGTTGAGCGACTTGAACTCGGGCGTGTTACTTTCGTCCTTGGTGATGTCGACCAGGTGCGGCTCGTAGGCCAGGCCGGTTTCCTCCAGCATGATGGACACCTTCACGCCGTTCGGCGTGGGCAGCGAATACAGCTGGATGCGGTCAGGATGCTGGGCGGGCCAGCGCTGGGCGATGGGGAATTCGATAGGGTCCGGCATATGCACCTCCGTCTGGGAAAGACGCAAGTGTAGCGCCTGCGCGCAGGTCGTGCAGACCCGGACGCAGGCGCAGGCCAGGCGCGGTCAGGCGCGCAGTGCCTTGCGGCGGCGCGCGGCCGCCAGAGCCAGGATGGCGGCGCCTGCCAGCGCCAGCGAACCCGGTTCAGGGATCACGTGCACCTTGTTAAATTCCGCCGGGCCAGGCCTGCGCCAGCACGGCGCCGCAGTCGGCGCGTCCGTCCAGGGCGCCGAACACGCGGCCCCATTCGCCGTCGTAGCGGCTGGCCAGGAAAGCCTCGGCGCTGGCGGGGGCGGCCTGTTCGCGCATCAGCACCGCCTGCGCGGCCAGCATCAGTTTCTGCGTGTAGCGGCGGGCGCCGGCTTCCAGCTGCTCAGGCGGCTGGCGCAGCGCGTCGCGCAGGGCGGCGATTTCACTGCGCAGGCGCACCTCGTCCCCGGCCCGGCGCTGCAGGTCGTCCAGCAGCAGCTGCATGCTGTCCGGATGGCGCGCAATGGCGCGCAGCACGTCCAGGCACATCACATTGCCCGAACCTTCCCAGATCGAATTGACAGGCGCTTCGCGGAACAGGCGCGCCATTGGGCCGCCCTCCACGTAGCCGTTGCCGCCGAAGACTTCCATCGCCTCGCCGGCCAGCTCGACCGCGCGCTTGCAGATCCAGAACTTGGCGGAGGGCGTGACGATGCGCTTCCACGCCTGCGCGGTTTCCCTATCGCTGCCCGCCTCGCCGAAGGCCTGCGCCAGCTGCATGGACACGCGTAGCGCCGCCTCGCTTTCCAGCGCCATGTCGGCCAGCACGGAGCGCATCAGCGGCTGCTCGGCCAGGGTGCGGCCGAAGGCCTTGCGCTGGCGCGCGTGGTTCAGCGCCTGCACCAGCGCCTGGCGCATGAAGGCGGCGCTGGAGATGCTGTTGTGCAGCCGGGTGTTGGTGGCCATCTCGATAATGGTGGGGATGCCGCGTCCCTCCTCCCCCACCATCACACCCCAGGCGCCGTGGAACTCCACTTCGCTGCTGGAGTTGGAGCGGTTGCCCAGCTTGTCCTTCAGGCGCTGGATGTGGATGGGATTCTTGCTGCCGTCCGGCCGCCAGCGCGGCACGTAGAAGCAGGACAGGCCGGCGTCGGTGCGGGCCAGCACCAGGTGGGCGTCGCACATGGGCGCCGAGAAGAACCACTTGTGGCCGACGAGGCTGTACTCGCCGCCGCGTCCCTGCACACCGCCGGTGTGGGTGGCGCGCGTGGTGTTGCTGCGCACGTCGGTGCCGCCCTGCTTTTCCGTCATGCCCATGCCGACCATGATGGATTTCTTGGCGGCGGCCGGCAGGTCGCGCGCGTCGTGCTCATGGGAGAACAGCAGCGGCTGCAGCTGCGCGTACAGCGCCGTCTCCTGCCGCAGCACGGGGATGCAGGCGAAGGTCATGCTGGCCGGGCAGAAGGAGCCGGCCTCGATCTGGTTGTGCAGGTACTGGCTGGCGGCATAGGCGCTCCAGGCGCCGGCGCGCTGCTCGGCGAACGGCAGGGACACCAGGCCGTGGCGGCGCGTGATGGCCAGGAACTCGTGCCAGCTGGGATGGAACTCCACCACGTCGATGCGCTCGCCGCTGCGGCTATGCGTATGCAGCTCGGGCGGGTGGCGGTTGGCCAGCTCGCCCATGCGTATCACCGCCTCGCTGCCCAGCAGCGCGCCCTGTCCGGCCAGCGCCTGCGCATGCCAGCCGGCCCCGCCGCGCTGCACCGCGTCCTGCAGCAGCGGATCGGTCAGGTAGAGGTTGTAGTCCTTCAGCTCGGCGGACTGGTTGCTGATCTCGTGGGTTTCCCATTGCATGGCGGCCTCCGTTCTTCTGATCGAAGCAGTATAGAGTCATCCGCCCGTTGCCGGAACGCGACTGCGGCGGCTTGCAACCAAAAATCGCTTTGCCCTTGCAACTTGTCAATTTATAATCGAAATCTTGTCCAAGCTGTGATCGCGCAGGAGCACCAAACAGGAGCTTCAAATGGCTGCTTTTCGATTGTCTACCGCAAGCTGGAAATGGCTGATCTGCACCCTGAGCGCCGTCGCCGCGCTGCTGCTGGTGATGGACGCCAGCTGCGCCTTCCGCGCCCTGGCGCTCGCGCAGGAGCAAGGCACGCTGGGCGCCAGCCTGAACGACCACATCGGCCTGCACCCGGAAAGCCAGGGCACGCACCGGCTGCAGATCCTCCAGCTCGATCCCGGCTCGCCGCTGCTGGCCTTCGGCGCCAAGGCGGGCGACGGCGTGCAGTTCGACCGCGTGCAGAACCGATGGCGCCGCTTCACCGTGGGCGAGCCCGTAGGCCTGACCCTGTACCAGTCCGGCCCGCAGGCACAAACCAAGCATCTGACTGTGGCGGCGGTCGCCAGCCCGGTTCCCTTTGCCGAATCGTTCGACTACGCCGCGCGCCTGGCGCTGGCCGTGCCCGCGCTGCTGTTTACCGTGCTGATCGGCATCAAGCAGGGCGAGAACCGCTCGCAGCGCGCGCTGGCCATGGCCTTCTGCGTGCAGAACTTCACGCTGTACATGACCATCAACTACCTGCCGGCCGGGGCCGCCCTCGGCCTGGCCAAGCTGGTCCAGCTCACCGCGTTTCCCATGCTGTGGTACTGCGGCGTGCTGTTCGCCCTGCATTACCAGCAATACCCGGACACGCCGCTGCGGCGCTGGCTGTGGCGGCTGCTGCCGCTGCACCGCGCGCTGTGCCTGGCCACGGCCGCCTATGCGCTGTGGTTCGGCCTGGGCAACGAGGCGCCGCTGCTGCTGCCCTGCACCGGCATCGTGATCGCGCTCGGCGTATCGCTGTGGATGCTGAGCATGGTGGACGGCTGGCGCCAGTCGCGCGGCGAGATGCGCCAGCGCCACTACTGGCTGCTGCTGTCCTTCCTGCTGGGAACCATCCCGCCCATCCTGGTGTGGGTGCCGGCGCTGGACGGCGGCTACCAGGGCATGCGCTGGACCGTGATGGCCATGTTCGCCGGCCAGCTGCTGATGTATATCGGCCTGGCCTATTCCGTGCTCAAGCACCGCGTGTTCCATTTCGAATTCGCCATCAGCCGCATGCTGATCTTCAGCGTGGTCAGCGTGCTGCTGCTGTGCGTGTTCGGCGTGGTGGAGCGGATCTCGTCCTCGCTGCTGCACGGCGGCGGCCATGCGGATGCCCCCACCGTGACGCTGGTGCTGGACGGCCTGATCGCGCTGGCGGTCTACCTGGCCTTCCACCATATGCACGGCCGGGTGGAGCGCTGGGTCGAGCGCGTCTTCTTCCACCAGTGGCACGACAACGAACACAAGCTGCAGCACTACGTGAAACAGGCGGCCCATATCACCACCGTGGACGCCCTGCTCGACTCCTGCCGCCAGGCCATGGACCGCTTCACCAGCCAGGCCGGCTGCGCCATCTACCTGCGCCAGGCGGACGGCCGCTACGAACCGGCCACCGCCGGCACGCTGGCCGGCGCGCCGGACAGCATGGCCGCCGACGACAGCATCGCCGTGGCGCTGCGCGCCGAAATGGCGCCGCAGTTGGGCGGCGGCGGCCAGCTGGCCCTGCCCATGAGCCATCGCGGCACGCTGTACGGCTTTGTGCTGCTCGGCCCCAAGCCCAACGGCGAGAGCTACCGCCCGGACGAATGCACCGCCCTGGACTTCGCGGTGCGCCAGATCGGCCTGGACCTGCACGCGCTGCGGGTGGAGCTGCTGGAGCGCGAAGTACAGAAGCTCACCGAGCACACCGAGCAGCAGGGCAAGGAGCTGCGCCTGATGGCCGGCCGCCGCCAGGCGCCGCGCCACCTGAGCAGCGTGCAGGGCGGCGCGCAGGCCTGAGACGTGGCTGAGGGCTGGGGGCTGGGGGCTGGGCGCGGGGCCCGGTGAGGGCTGAAGACTGGCACGCGCGGCGCGCTTGGCGTACCATGCCTTACTGCCCTTACCTTGCGAGTCCGCCATGTTTTCATCCTTCCGCATGCCATCCCGTCTGGCCTACCGCGCGCTGCCGCTGCTGCTGGCCGCCTCCAGCGCCTGGGCCGTCTCGCTGGCCGACCTGTCCAGCACGGACGTGAACGGCGCCCTGAAAGCGGCGCTGGAACGCGGCTCGAACGCGGCCGTGAGCAAGCTCGGCACGGAGAACGGCTTCCTCAACAACGAGAAGGTGAAGATCCCGCTGCCCAAGGTGCTGGAGCAGGCGCGCCCCATCCTGAAAATGACGGGCCACGCGCAGCAGCTCGACGACCTGGTGGTGTCCATGAACCATGCGGCCGAGGCCGCCGTGCCGCTGGCCAAGCCGCTGCTGGTGGACGCGGTCAAGAACATGACGCTGACCGACGCGAAAAACATCCTGAGCGGCGGCGACACCTCGGTCACGCAGTTCTTCCGCGAAAAGACCTCGGCCCAGCTGGGTGTGAAGTTCCTGCCCATCGTGAAGAAGGTGACGGACAAGTCCAACCTCTCGGCCAAGTACAACGGCGCCATGGCCAAGGTGTCGAAAATGGGCCTGGCGCAGGCCGGCACGGTGGAGGACTACGTGACCGAGCGCGCGCTGGACGGCCTGTTCACCATGATAGGCGAGGAGGAAAAAGCCATCCGCAACGACCCCATCGGCACCGGCAGCAAGCTGATCGGCAAAGTATTCGGCGCGCTGAAGTAGTGTCGGAAAATTTTACAGTGCCGGCCGCGCAACGCGGCTGCGTACCGTATTTGCCTACGGCCAATAAACAGGCATGAAACCTGCTTAACATTCATCAACTATAAATGTTTCCGGGATTAAGCATGAAACGCCTGTTCCTCGCGGCGCTGCTCGCCGCCTGCTCCGCCCTCTCGCATGCGGACGTGATCTACGACAACGGCCTGGGCGCGGACGACGCCCGCAGCGGCTACTTCTCCACCGCACTGGCGCAGAGCCGTGTGCTGGACGATTTCAGCCTGGCCGGCACGCGCACCATCAACAGCGTGTTCTTCCAGATGGGCTTGACGGAAGACCCCTTCCTGGGCGCGTTCACCTTCACCATCTACCAAGACCCGGGCAACAACGGCATAGGCGCCGCCATCTACGAGCTCACGCTCAATCCCGGCGACTACACGGCCGTGCCGAACGCCATCATCAGCTATCCCTACACCACCTTCTACGATGTGAACTTCAACGTCGGCGCGGTGACGCTCGATGCCGGCAACTACCTGCTGAGTTTCTACGGACTGGATCTCGAATTCCGCACCGCCAACACCGGCGACCCGGCGGGCAGCTACCTGCAGCTCGATGAAAGCGGCGGCGACCTGTTCCTGCGCGACGGCGGCACGCCCTTCCGCCTGGATGGCAGCACGCCGGCGGCCGGCGTCCCCGAACCGTCCAGCCTGCTGCTCTCGGGCATCGCGCTGGCGGCGCTGGCCTTCCACCGCCGCCGGCGCCGCGCTTAAGCGCCCTGCTTCGCCGGCGCGTTCGCGCCGCGGGCCTGCTGCAGCGCTTCCCACAGCTCGCGGTATTCCAGCCGCTCGGCCATGGTTTCTATGCTGCGCGCCAGCGCCGGATGCGATGGTTCAACGCGCAGCAGCAGCTCGTTGAGTCCCTTGCGGTCCAGGTGCTGGACCGCGTTGCACAGCGCCTCGTAAGTGGCGTGGTCCAGCGCCTGCACCTCGGCCGGCGGCACGGCGGCGGCGTCGGATGGGGCCGGCTCCGCTGCCGGCTGCGCGCCCAGCTGCTCCACGTCGCTCAGGCCGCCCGCCGGGCGCGCGGGGTCGGCGTCCGTGCGCGACAGCGCCAGCACCTGGTCGATCAAGGTCAGCAGATGCTGGCCGGAGTGGTGGATAAAGCGCAGGTTTTCGCGCTCGTCCTCGCTGAGCGACTGCGAGCGCCCCATCAGCTCGGAAAAACCGATCACCGCGTTCAGCGGCGTGCGCAGCTCGTGGCTCATATTCGACAGGAACACGCTCTTGGCGCGGCTGGCCGCCTCGGCCCGGTCCAGCGCGGCCGCCAGCGCCTGCGTGCGCTCCTCCACCAGCTGCTCCAGCCCGCTGCGGTACTGCGCCAGTTCGCCTTCGGCCTGCTTGCGCTCGGCGTCCGCCTGCGCCAGGCGCTGCTGCGTCTCGCCCACCCAGCCCAGCACGCTGTCGCGCGGCGCGGCCGGCGGCGGGGCGGAAAAATCGCCGCTGCCCAGGCGGGAAATATGGCGGTACAGCTGCGGCACCGAGCCGCCCAGCACCGCCAGCACCTCGCCGCGCGCCATCCACACCATCACCAGCAGCATGGCCACCAGGCACAGGAACACCAGCCGCAGCTGGAAGGCGCGCTGCTCGCTGAGCTGCACCACGGTCAGCGTGCGCTGGTCGGCCAGCTGCGAGAACTGGCGGATGGGCGCGAGGATGCCATCCTTGGCGCGGTGGTAGTCCTCGCCGTGCAGCATGGCGCTGGCTTGCGCGCGCGCCGCCGCCGGAGATGGCTTGCCTGCGTCCACCAGGCGCATGGCGGCGAATTCGGTGACGGTGAGCGCGTCCGAGCGCAGCTTGGCCTGCTCCAGCAGGGCCAGTTCCTGCTGCGTGAAACCGGCGTGCCGTATCAGCGCCATCAGGGGCAAGGCGCCCGCCCCCTGGCCGGCCTGGACGGCGTCGGCCGGCAGCACTTCCCAATAGTTGTTCGGTTCCTTGGCGAAGCGCGGCAAGCGGCCTTCCCGCACCGAGATGATCTGCTCGAACTGGCTCCGGTATTGCACCTCGCCGGTGGCGACATAGGTGCGCGCCATGCGCGTCAGTTCGTCGGATGACTGGCGCAGCTGGTTGGCCAGGAAAGCAGCTTGCTGCTGCTGCTCGTTGGCCACGTCGATCTTTTTCTCCGCCCGCACGTAAAACGCGAAACTGACCGCCAGCAGCAGCGACACCCCCAGCGTCAGCCAAAGGTGGACGGTAAGGCGGGACAGGCGTCGGTTCGGAGCGGCCGTGCTGCGCATAGTCGTTGTGGTCGGTGGAGGCGCGCCCATGGTATGCCTATCCCCCCGCAGCGGCAAGTAATGTTGCAATTGGGGCCGCCGATTTTGCAGTTCGTCGCAAAATCCACCACAGCGGCGCGGCCCCTCACTACAATGGCGTTACTAATTACTCAACACAAAACAGGGGAAACCATGCACCGTCTTTTGATCCAGACCGCCATTGCAACGCTTGCCGCCGCCTCCTTCTCCGCCCATGCCGACGAGCAGGTGCGCACCGTGCAGCCGTTCACCGCCATCGACAGCAAGGGCGCCTACAGCATCGTCGTGGAGGCGGGCAAGACCCAGTCGCTGAAGGTGTCCGGCACGCCGAAATTCCTCGGCAGCCTGGTGACGGAAGTGGTGAACGGCGAGCTGAAGATCTACAACCGCGAACGCAACAGCAGCAGCACCACCGGCGATCCGCGCGTGGTGATCACGGTGCCGGCGCTGGCCAAATTCATCGGCGAAGGCGCGGGTGAAACGGTACTGAAGAATATGGCGGGCGAACGCCTGGACGTGAGCTACCAGGGCGCTGGCCGCTTCGAAGCGCAAGGCAAGGTCAAGCTGCTGCGCCTGAAGGCGCAGGGCGTGGGCGAGGTGGATACCAAGGCGCTGGACACCGAACGCGCCGACGTCAATTTCAACGGCATCGGCAATGTGAAAGTCACCGCGCACGATACGCTCAACGCCGTGGTGAACGGCATGGGCAGCCTGACGTATTACGGCAAGCCGCGCCATATCAACAAGACCGTCAACGGCATCGGCAACGTCAACGCCGGCGATTGATTCAGCAATGGCGGGTTACGGCTGCGCCTAACCCGCCATTTCACCGCAAGCTGTCCGCCAATCGCGGCGACGACAGCAGCTGGCGGAAGGCCGTCCAGCGCTGCGCGCGCGCCGTCTCCGGATCGGCCGAGGTGGCGTGGCGCTTGACGTACTCGCCCACCAGATCCGCGCCCACGGTGTAATTGATCACATAGCCCCGGTTGGCGTCGTAGAACCGGATGCGCTGCTCGGCCTTCTCCGGCGGATACAGCAGCACATTGACCAGCCACTCCACCGTCTGCGCGCGCGTGGCCTTGCCGTCCAGGTAGGCGCGCGCGGCGTCGTTGTCCGCGTAGGCCAGCTTGCCGAACAGCTGCGTCAGCGCGGCATAGGTTTCGGCCAGCGCCGGGTCCAGTCCAGCCAGCGGATACAGCACGCCGCGCTCGAAGTCCAGCCGCTCCTGCGGCGTGAACGCCATCAGGATGCCGTAGTTGGCGCTGCCCTCGGCCACCAGCGACATCGGCGAATACAGCGGGTACACGCTGAACTCCTGCCAGTTCTTGCCCTTCATCAGGGTCTGCTCCAGCAGCGCGTTGTAGACGTGGTGGCCGGGGTAGCCTTCATGGCAGCCCAGGTCCACCGCGCGGTCGATATAAATCGGGAATTCGGTATTGATCTGGATCAGGCTGTGCGCGCCGCCCTTGTACCAGTTGTAGCCGGACCAGGGCTGGTTCTGCACAAACTCCAGCACGAAGCTCTCGCCGGCAGGCATGGTGATGTACTTGGCCGTGCGCTCGCGGCAGGCGCGGATGGCCGCCTCCATCACGGGGCGCAGCTTGTCCTTGGGGATTTCCACCTTGGCGCGGAAGGCCTGCACGCGCGCGGCCAGCGGCCCTTCGCCGCCCAGTAGCTTGCCGATGCGGTCCTGCAGCTCCAGGTAGTAGGCGCGGTCATGCTGCGGCGCCACCGCGTTGTACATGGTGGCGGTTTCTTCGTCAAAGCTGAACTTCTTCCCGCCCAGCATATCGACGCGCATCAGCATGGACTGCAGCTGCTTGTCGAGGAAAGCGATGCGCAGCGCCTCGTCTGGATCGGCGCCCGGCGCAGGCAGCGCCTTGCGCGCCGCCGCCGCCTCGCTGCGGATGGCGGCCAGGCTGAGCTTCTCCTTCGCAGCCTGCTCCTGCAGCTGCGCCGGTCCGTAATAAGCGTCCACGTAGGAAGCGTCGTGCTGGCCCACGGCCAGCACCAGCTTCATATAGCGTTCGCCCACCTCCTGAACCGGAGCCGCCCAGGCACTGCCTGCGATCAGCATGGCCACTCCTCCCGCAAGCAGTTTACGCATGCACTATCCTTTATTTTTTCTTGGTGTCCTTCTTTGCAGGAGTCTTGGACGCCGGCGCCGCAGCCGGCTGCGAAGCCGGGGTGCTGCCGCCCTGCACGCCCAGCGCGCCGCCGGTGCCCAGGCCGCCCGCTACTTCCTGCGCCTTGTAATTGCGCACCGCTTTCACGAGCTGGTTGTACGAGTCCATGAAGGCGGCGATCAGGATTTTACCCTCAGGCGTATTGGAATAGCCACCGGCGCCTGCAAAGCCACCCGCGAACACGCCGCCGAATACATTGAAGTCGAAGTTCTTGGCGCTGCCCTCGGCCGCCGCCAGCTGCACGCCGGAGCGGTTGTCTATCATCAGCAGGGTGGTCGAGGCCTCGTTGGCCTTGATGCCGCCCGCCACCATGCCGGCCACGCTGCCGATCAGGCCAAAGCCGCCCAGCGCGCCGCCCATGCCGGACGTGCCTTTCTGGCTGAAGTTGATGGTGGGGCTCATGGTGTAGTCGGCCGCCACCATCTGGCCCTTGCCGAAGTTGCTGCCGGCGCGCATCTCGCCGCTTTGCTGAATGTCGCGCTCCATATTCATGTTCTTCAGCGCGGCGCCGCGCTCCACCACCACGAAGCAGTTGGACTGCTGGATCATCATGCGCAGCACCGGCACGGTGGAGCCCAGCTTGTACTGCGACAGCGCGTGGTACCACGGCGCGGACTGGTCTTCGACCACGCCCAGCGTGCCCAGCGTCTTGTCGCATTTTTCCAGCTGCGAGCTGGCGTTGGCGGCGTTGGCGCCGCCGGCCGCGCCGGTGGCGACCGTGCCGCCGCCGCCCAGCTTGGGCTCGGTGCCGGCGCAACCGGCCAGCGTCAGCGCGGCAATGGCTGCTGCGAAATATTTACCTTGATTTTGGATGGTTTTGCTGTTCATGGTAGGACTCCCCTGGTCGTTTGCGTGGGCAAAGATGCGCTTCATTTTAGTCGTCAGGGAGTATATTTCAAACAACAAGTTAGATTCTATGCAATTGTCACAGTGGTAATTTAATTTAACAATTGAATGGATGAGCTTAATAGTTTTCAGCTACGGAATTTCAGGCGCAGCGTCAGGCTTTCGGGCGACATGACGAAGCCCATCACCTCCCCGGCCTCCCCGCCGCCGGCCGTGTCCACCGCCAGCACGTCGTAGCGCGCCAGTATCATCGCCATGGCGATCTTGATCTCCAGCAGCGCCAGATAGCGCCCCGGGCAGGTGCGCGGGCCGGAGCCGAAAGGCGCGCCCACTTTCTTGTCGGCGGCGATGGCGCCGCCGGCGTCCGGCAGCCAGCGCTGCGGGTCGAATTCGGCGGCGCGCGGGAAATGGCTGTCCTCCACCGTGTGGTGGCGCAGCACGCACCACACCAGCGCCCCCGCCTTCACTTCTATCCCTGCCACCGCCGTATCGCGCAGCGCTTCCACCGGCAGGAAGGGCGCCACCGGCTTCAGGCGCATGGCTTCCTGGATGCAGGCGTCCAGATAGTCCAGCGCGTCCATCTGGACTATGCTGAAGCTGGATGCATCCGGCGCGTGCAGCAGCACTTCGGCGCGCGCCTTCTCCATGGCTTGCGGGTGGCGCTGCAGCAGGTAAAGCAACCAGGCGATGGTGTTGGCCGTGGTGTCTTCCCCCGCCAGCAGCATGGTCGAGACATTGCCGGCCACGGCGCGGTCGTCCACGCCGCTGTCCGGCTGGTCGGCGGCGGCGATCATGGCTTCCAGCAGATTGGCGGGGCGCGCCGCGCGCGACGGGTCGGCCGCCAGACGCGCGCGGGCCTGGGCCACCAGCTCGTCCACCGCGCTGGCCAGCGCGGCCACCGAGCGCTCCAGGCGGCGGTCCTGCGGCAGCTTGAAGTAGCGCCAGTAGGGCCACAGCGCCATGCTGCGGCGCGCGATGGCGGGCAGGATGTCGTCCAGGTGGCGCTGTATGGTGTCCTCGCCGCCGTCTATGGTGTTGACGTCGGTGCCGAAGGCCAGGCCGGCGATGATGTCCACCGTGTAGCGCTTCAGGTCCGCCGCCAGGTCGATATCGCGCCCGGCCTGCGCCGCGCCGTCCCAGCGCTTGCGCAGGCGCAGCGCCACCTTGGCCAGCGAAGGGAAATAGGCCTTGATGGCGTGCGGCGCAAAGCCCTGCATCACCATGCGGCGCTGGTTGCGCCACTCGCTGCCCTCGGCCATGAACAGGCCGGGCAAGCCGCCCATTTCCTCGGACACATTGGCCGTCACGCTGGGGCGGCGGAAGCCGTCCGGGCGCTCGCGCAGGATGGCGGCCACGGCTTCATGGTCGGCCACCACCAGCACCTCGGTGCGGCCGAAATACAGCGGGAAGAATGTGCCGTAGCGCTGGCACAGGCGCTCGATGTCGCGGTGCACGCTCAGCGCCCTCACTTGCAGCAGATTGCCCACCAGCGGCCAGGGGCGCGGACCGTGCAGGGATGACACGCTGCGCAGCGGCTGGCCTTCATGGGACAGGGTGACGGTAGTGGACATGCAAGCTTCCTTTGCTGATGATTTTGCCAAGACAACAACATCATAGCGGATAGCGCACCGCTGCGGTGCGTGGCCTTGCCGCGCAGCGGCGTACCATGGCGGGATGGACACGCAACGCATCCGCAAGCCGCTGGCTGGCGCGCTGGCGCTGATCTCGGCGCTGGCCTTGGCGCAGGCGCCGGGGGCGGACACACCCATGCCCACGGTAAGCGTCTCCGGCACCCGCGAGCCGGTCGACAAATCCTACCGCAAGATGTTGCGCGGCATGGACCGCTATGAACAGGCGCGCGCGCTGGCGCCGCAGTCCTCGCTGCGTTTCCAGCTGCTGCCGCGCCTGCCCGGCGTGAAGCTCGACGGCGTCACCCTGAAAGTGGTGGGCGACAGCATCGCGCTGCCGGTTCCCCTGGCGCCGGACCACAGCTTCACCCTGGAACGCAACGCGCAAGCCTGGCGCGAGGACGCCGCACTGCTGGCCAACCGCAGGACCAGCAGCATGACCTGGCGCGCCCTGGTGCGCAGCGCCGGCGTGCCCGAAGGCATGCGGCGGCTGGGCGACCTGCGGCTGGAGTGCCTGGTGGGGATCGAGTCGGGGCTGGTGTCGAACAACTCGGCCATGTTCGCGTGGCTGGCCGACATGCTGGCCGACGCGGACAAGGTGTGCGCCGCGCCGGACGGCAACTACCTGCAGTTTGCCGCCAGGCCGCTGTTCGGCGTCACGCTGCATGCGGGCGGCCGCACGACGGCGCTGCCCTTCCGCGCCTTGTACGCGGGCGGCACGCAAACCGAGGCCACGCTGCCCTACTGCGACTGCCAGGTGCTGCTCGACCGCAGCTACTACGCGCCGATATGGGACCGCAGCTGGCCGGACGGCACGCTGCTCAGTTTCGATTACATGGATGGGGAGCCGGATGCGGCGATGCCGCCCGGCGTGGCCAGCAAAGAAGCGGCGCGCGCGGCGCTGGGGGAGCCAGCAGCCGCGCTGCGCTTCAACAGCGGCTACGAAGTGTGGCAGTACCAGTATCCGCCCGCCGCGAGCTTGCCGAAGGGGAACGACGGCAGGCCGCAATTGGCGGAACTGGTGCTGCTGTTCGACGGCGCCGGCGCAACACTCAAATACCGGCGCCGCGAACCGTAGCCGCTGCGGTGCGGCGGGTTACGCACTGCGTGCTAACCCGCCCTTGTATTATTCCATCTGCCCCGAAAACGGAACGTCGGGGCAGAGCAACTGGATGCCGTACCCGCCCTTGGTCGCCAAGACCGTGATGTAGATTTCGCAGCAGTTGCTCTTATTCCA
>NZ_WWCU01000029.1 GCF_009857595.1 Pseudoduganella aquatica
TGGCGGCGGCCTGCGCCACGGCGCGCGGATCGCCGCCGCGCGCCTGGGCGGCGCGGTTCACCGTGTCCGCCGCCAGCCGCACAAAGGTCTTGGCGCCTTCGAATTCGCGGTCCTCGCCCATCATTTCGCCCTCGGCCTCCAGTCCCAGCGCACCGCCCGCCGCCGAGGCCAGGCCACTGCCGATCTTGGCGCCCAGCGGGCCGCCGAAGTAGCCGCCGATGGCGCCGCCGGCCAGCGGCAGCGCTTTCTTGGCCACGCCTTTGAGCACGCCGCCCACGGCCTGGCCTATGGGCGACTTGATCACGGAGCCAGCCACCGAGGCGGCCTTCTTCAGGAAGTTGCCGAGGAATTGTTCCAGCTCGGCCTCGTTGGTGACGGACAGCAGTTCGTTGGCCAATTCCATCTCGTCCGCTTCGGACAGCAGGCCGCCCTCGCCGCTCCACTCGCCCTGGCCGAACTCGTATTGCTCGCCTTCATAGCCCATCTCCTGGCCGAATTCCAGGGTGGTACGATCGATGTCATGCATGATTAGCTCCCGATGGTGGTTAACAGTTGAGGACCACGATGCGCTTGCCGCTGCGCTGCCAGCGTCCCCTTGCCGGCTCCTGCTGTGCCGCGCTGTGCAGCAGACCCGGCGCGTGCTTGCGCGCCGCCTGCGCCAGCGCCGCCTGCACCCTGCTTTCGGCGTCCGCCATGTTCCCGTCCGGTCCGACCGGGCCGGACGCCAGCGTGCTGTTGATCAGTTCGCGCGCCAGGCGGATGAAGTGGCGCGCCAGCGCGAATTCCTTGTCCTCCGGGCTGAGGCCCTCCAGCTCCAGGCCGAAGATGGCCGCGCCCCGCTGCTGCGCCGCCTTGCTGCCGAAAGGCATGGCCGCCGTCGCCGCCTGCAGCAGCGCCGACATCAGCGCGCGGCCCAGCGGCACGCGCAGCGCGGCCCGCCCGGCCGCACCGGAGCGCGCCACCAGGCCGGCCAGGAAGGGCGCCAGCCCGGCCCCATTGCCCGCGCCGGCTTCCAGCAATTCGGCGCCATAGGTCATTTCGGCGTCGGTTTCCTGCGTCGGCGGCGGGGCCGCAGGGGCAGCCGCTGCGGATGGGAAGGCAATGTCCAGTTCTGGCAGATAGTCGAGCAGGCGGTTCATGCGAAGCTCCGGTCAGGCGTGTGTACACCTGCCATTGCAAGCCGCGTGCCTGCGCGCTTGAGGCGGAACGGCCGCCGCGTTGCCGAAGTTGGCTTCGCGGCGGCCGCCGTGATGGGGAATTGCGCGAAGCGGACTTCGCGCGGAGGGGGCCGGCTTGCTTGATTAGCCGAGCACGGCCAGCGTCAGCGTGGCGACGTAGCCGTCGGTGGCGTTGCCGGTCATGGCGGCCAGTTGCAGGGAATAGCCGTCGCTGAACACATTGTCGGTGGCGTAGCTGATGCGCGCCAGGTTGCTCACGCTGGCGCTGTAGCCGCTGTTCGCATAAACCTCGGTGAGCGTGGCCATGGGGAAGGTGAACTGCGAAGTCTTGATGCGGTTGGACGCGCTCGTGCTTTTGGCCAGCGTGGGATAGACCTCGAAGTGCACGTGCGGCATGCGGCCGTCGTAGCAGCCGGGGAAGATGGTGGTGAACGTCACCTCGCCGCTGCTGTTGGCCTCCTGCACGCCGCGCAGGTAGTTCTGGTTGGTCACGCCGCTGGAATACAGCGAGTAATTGCCCGAACGGTCGCAGTGCCACAAGTACACCGCCATGCCGCCCGCCGTGCCGCAACTGGCGTTGGCGTTGATGATCTTCAGCTTGATGGTGAGCGGCACACCGGCCGCCGTGCCGCTCATGCCGGCGAAGCTGCTGCGGATGTCCGTGCGCACCACGCCGCTCTGGTTCAGCACATTGGCTATGCCGGCGCTGGTGCTGTTGGTGCCGTCCGCTGGATACGGACCGCCGGTTTCCTCCGGAATGACACTGCAGGCGCCGCTGGTGCCGGTGCTACCCGTGCTACCCGTACTGCCGGTGCTGCCCGTGCCGGTGCCGGTGCCGGTGCCGCCGGAGCTGGTGCTGCTGCTGGCCGTGGAATCCGTGCCGCTGGAGCCGCCGCAGCCGAGGATGGGCAAGGCCGCCGCACTGGCCATCAGCCAGCGCAAGGATTGGCGGCGGCCGGCCGCCATTTGCATCATCTTGTCCAGATCCGCCGCAAGGCCGTGGTTGTGATCGTGCGTGTGCATAGACTGTCCTTTATACCGAAGTGTTGATCAAATTGCCGCTGGTGCCGGCATTGGGCAGCTTGTCCGACAGCGCCTGCAGGAAACTGGCCAGCTTGCTGCCGCTGTTGGAGGCGTCGCTGCCGAGCGCTTCGAGCAGGCTTTGGAACGAGGACTGCAGCGCGCTGCCGCTGTCCTCCGTGCCGTCGCTGCCGGCGGTCTCGCCGGACGAGCCCAGCTTCGAGATAAGGCTTTGCAGATCCGCCTCCAGCTTGCCTGGGCCACCCGGGCCGCGTGGGCCGCCCGCGCCGCCCGGCGGGCCATACGCCTGCCCGTCGCTGGACGAGGAAGACGATTCCGAGGACGACGCGCCCTGCTCGTGCAAGGCGCCCATCAGCTCATGCAGGAAGCTGCCCAGCGCCTGCGCGGCATTGCCGCTGCTGCTGGCGTCGGAGCTGGCGCCATCGGCGGTGGCGCTGTCGCCTGCCGACATGCCGAGCGACTCCAGCACGCTGGCAATGGCGTCGATAAGGCCTCCGCCGGACGGTGGCGGCGGCGGGCCATTGCCCACCTGGCCACTTTCACCGCTGGCATTGGCGGAACCGAGTTTGCTCACATAGCTCAACTGGCTGGTTGCGCTGCTGGAAGTCAGGGAACTGATGGTCATGCTTTTTCTCCTTGCTCGATTTATGGTTTTTCGCGTGCCGGGAAGCCTTGGCGCGGCGGCTTGCGCTGGTCCAGCTGTTTGCGCTGCTCGGGCGTCAACACGCCCAGCAGCTTCTGTTCGGTGCGCACGCGCTGCAATTCCATGTTGGAGATGGCCTGCGCGGCGGCCTGCGCCAGCGACACCGCCTTGGCGTCGTCGAATTTCTCCGCCTTGCCCATCGCGTCCAGCGCCTCCTGCGCCTTGCGCAGCGCCCTGGACTGCTCGCGGATATACGGTTCCTGCGTGTGCAGAATGGTGAACACCTTGTCCTGCTGCGCTTCGCTCAGGTCCAGGCCGTGCATGAAATGCGGGCCGCCATGGGGGCCACGCTCGCCATCCGGGCCGCCACGGCCGCCCATGCGGGGGCCGGGACCAGGGCCGCCGGGCGGCATGCCTGGGCCGCCTTCGGCGCGCGGGCCGGGCGGCGGCGCGTCGAAGCCTTCGTCGCCGCTGGACAGGCCGTTGGCCGCATGCGACGCCAGCGGCAATGCCAGCGCGGCGGCCAGCAGGAGGTGTTGCAGGTGGATTTTCTTGGTTTTCATGTCTGCTCCAGATGATTCGTAAGGAGCAGCCATTGTCCGGCCGGGCCATGTAAAGTGCAGTTAGGACAACGTAAATCGGTGTAAAGACGGCGGGTGTAAATCGGGGTAAAAGCACGCTTCGGCCGGCATCGAGTTTGTTATGATGGGTAAATCGACAACCACGAAACACGCGGCAATGAGCAAGGTACTGTTAATAGACGACGACATCGAACTGGTGGGCATGTTCCGCGAATACCTTGAGCAGGAAGGCTTTGAGGTCAGCACCGCGCACGACGGCGAGGCCGGCGCCGCCGCCGCCTTGTCCGGCTTGTACGCCATCGCCGTGCTGGATGTGATGATGCCGCGCATGAACGGCCTGGAGACGCTGCGCCGCATCCGCAGCCACAGCCGCATGCCCATCCTGATGCTCACCGCGCGCGGCGACGACACCGACCGCATCGTGGGCCTGGAACTGGGCGCGGACGACTACGTGGCCAAGCCCTGCACGCCGCGCGAGCTGACCGCCCGCATCCGCGCCATCCTGCGCCGCACGCTGGGCACACCGATGGACGCCGGCGGCACCCAGCCGCTGGCCGTGGGCCAGCTCACCATGTGGCCCGAGCAGCGCCGCGCCAGCTGGGCCGGCGCCCCACTGGAGCTGACCAGCACCGAATTCAATCTGCTGGAAGTACTGGCGCGCCACGCGGGCAAGCCGGTCAGCAAGAACGTGCTGTCCGAGCAGGGCCTGGGCCGGCCCATGGCGCGCTTTGACCGCAATATCGATGTGCACCTGAGCAGCTTGCGCCACAAGCTCGGCACCATCGCCGACGGCCGCTCCTGCCTGCAGACCGTCTACCGCCTGGGCTACCAGCTGATCAAGGAGTAGCCGTGGGCCGTTTGTTCTGGAAGTTCTTCTTCTCCATACTGCTGGCGCAGTTGGTGGCGGCGGTAGGCATAGGCGGCGCCATCTGGCTCAAGAACCGCGACAACGCGCCGCCCCGCCAGCAGGATATCGACACCGGCCCGCGCGCCGAGGACGCGATTGAATCGGCCGCCGCCACGCTGGAATTCGGCGGCGTGAGCGCGCTGCAAAGCCTGCTGGAGAATATGAACCGGCACCGCGTCTATGCGGTCAGCGAGCAAGGGCGCGAGCTGCTGGGACGCATCGTCAAGCCGGGCATGATACTGGAGGCGCGGCGCCTGCTGAAACAGGACGGCGCGCAGCGCGTCGTGCGCGAAGTGCGGGCGGCGGACGGCCACCGCTACACGCTGTTCCTGCCTTCCCGCGAGCATCTGGGCGAACGCCTGGGCGGCGCGCCGCTGCTCGGCAGCCTGGCCGGCATAGCCAGCGTGCCTTTCGAAGGCCGCAACCCCGGCTACTGGCGCAATCAAAACGACTGGCGAGGCCCGAACGACTGGCGCGGCCCCAACCCGGCATTCGGTCCATCAAACGGCGGCGCCCCCCTGCCCGGCATGGTCCCAGGCCCGAACGGCCGCGGCGACCCACCCGGCGGCGCGCAGGCGGCCGGCCCCGGCGGCCCGAGGTCCGGTTCCGGGGCTGGTCCCGGCTTTGGCCCAGGGTCCGGCCCCGGCTTCGGTCCCGGCGCCGGCCCCAACGCCGGCCCGCAAGGTCCGCCGCAGCGCTTCCAGCCCATGACGCCTTTCATTCCCATCGCCGCCGCCGTGCTGGCCAGCCTGCTGTTCGCCGCCCTGCTGGCCTGGTACTTCGCGCGCCCCATCCGCTCGCTGCGGCAGGCATTCGAAGCCGCCTCGCAAGGCGACCTTGCGCCCCGCTTCGCCCAGGTCTCCGGCAAGCGCGGCGATGAACTGAGCGACCTGGGACGCGACTTCGACCGCATGACAGCCCGCCTGCGCAGCCTGATGGATGCCCAGACCCGCTTGCTGCACGACGTCTCCCACGAACTGCGCTCGCCGCTGGCACGCCTGCAAGCCGCCATCGGCCTGGCGCACCAGCAGCCGGACAAGGCCCACGCCACCATGGAGCGCATCGAGCGCGAGAGCGTGCGCATGGACAAACTGGTGGGCGAGCTGCTCACCCTGGCCCGCCTGGAAACAGGCCCCATCACCTCGGCCGGGGAAGCCATCAGCATGGCCGAGCTGCTGGACGAAATCGTGGCGGACGCCGAATTCGAGGCCGCCTCGCACGACAGGGCCATCGAACTGCGCGGCAGCGCCGACGTGGCCGTGAACGGCCAGGCGGACCTGCTTGCGCGCGCGATTGAAAACATTGTGCGCAACGCCATCAAGCACAGTCCCGCCGGCGGCACGGTGCGCGTGGAGCTGCACACGGACGAAGCGACGGACCGCCTGCTGATACGCGTGCTCGATCACGGCCCCGGCGTGGCCCAGGCCGACCTGCAAGCCATCTTCGAGCCATTCTTCCGCAGCAGCGGCACGCTCAAGGACGTGGAAGGCCACGGCCTGGGGCTGGCGATTGCGCAGCAGGTGGTGCAAGGGCACGGCGGCAGCATTGCCGCCCGCAACCGCGAAGAAGGCGGCTTGTGCGTGGAAGTCGCGCTGCCGATTGCGCAGCACGACAATGGGGAACGGAGCAAGGTCTAGGCAGTCGTATCGATAATACTGCCAACGGTGGAACTGGACGAGCGCGGCGCGCTCGCCTGCTGGGCAGGCTGCGCCGTCGATTGCGCCGCCTGGCTGGCCTGCGCCGCCTTCTGCGCTTCCTGCGCCTGCAACTGGGCGATCTGCGCCTGCACGGCCTGAACCTGCTGCGAAATCTGCTCCGCCTGTTTCTGGCCAGCCTCGCTGGTATCCTTCTGCGCTTCGCTCAACTGCTTCTGCAGCGACACCAGCTGCTTTTGCAGCGCCGCCACCGTGCTCGAACTGCTGCCGGACACACTGGCCGAGCTTGCGCTACCGCTGCTGATTGCCGTCACCATGCTACACCTCCATCTTTATCATTCATAAAGATGGTAACGGTGCCAATTCCGGCGGCTCAACCCTGCGAAGTGTAAAGCCAGGTAAAGACGGCGCTCACAGGTCCAGGCGCGACACCTTGGTGCCCTCCAGCGTGAGGTTGGCCATCAGGCCCGCATTGGTGAGCACCAGCGCCTGCACCGGGCTGTTGGCGGTAGCCGTGTCGACCTCGCCGTTCACGCCCACCTTGATGACAGCCACCGATGCATCCACGCCCGCCGTCCAGCCTTTGCTCTGGCCGAACTTGCTGAACGCTTCCTGCGTCATGAACAGCAGCACCACCGCCTTGGACTGTGCGCCCGCCTGCAAGCCCACGGAGGCCGAGGCCATGCTGTAGTAGCCGCCATGCTCGCTCTTCACGCGCAAAGCGCCCTTGCCGTACTCGCCGCCCACCACCAGGCCGGCCGCCAGCACGCGAGGGAATACCAGGACAGCGTTGGATTTGGCCACCAGCTCGCGCGAGCCCTTCACTTCCGCGTAGAGGCGGTTCAGGGTGCTGTCGACGCCGTTGTCGATCTCGGTGCGCACGGCGCCGGCATCGGCCTTGCCGGAGGTGGTGGTGGTAGTGCAGCCCGTCAGCGCGGCGCCGGCAAAGGCCAGCGCCGCAGCGGATGTGATGAGGAAGGTACGCTTATGCATGGAGCTCTCCAGTCGTCAGGGTCAGCGAATCTTTGCAATTCTGACACCTTGCGCGCAGCAGAGCCTCTCCCTTCCGAAGCAGGCCAGAGGAAAATCAAGCCTTCGGCAGCGTAACGCCGGACTGGCCCTGGTATTTGCCGTTGCGGTCTTTGTACGAGGTTTCGCACACTTCGTCGCTTTCGAAGAACAGCACCTGCGCGCAGCCTTCGCCGGCGTAGATCTTGGCCGGCAGCGGCGTGGTGTTGGAAAACTCCAGCGTCACATAGCCTTCCCATTCCGGCTCGAACGGGGTGACGTTGACGATGATGCCGCAGCGGGCATAGGTCGACTTGCCCAGGCAGACCGTCAGCACATTGCGCGGAATGCGGAAATACTCGATGGTGCGGGCCAGCGCGAAGGAATTCGGCGGAATGATGCAGACGTCGCTCTTGATATCGACAAAGGAGTTGGAATCGAAGTTCTTCGGATCGACGATGGTGCTGTTGATGTTGGTGAAGACCTTGAATTCGTCCGCGCAGCGGATGTCGTAGCCATAAGACGAAGTGCCGTAAGAGATCACTTTGCGGCCGTTTTCAGCCCGCACCTGGCCCGGCTCGAAAGGCTCGATCATGCCGTGCTGTTCCGCCATGCGGCGTATCCATTTGTCGCTCTTAATTGCCATCGCAAAAACCATTTCTCAAGATTGCAGGGAGGCGCCAGCTTGCACCAACGCCATTTCACCCGGGATTTTACGCGAAAGGACTGCTTTCAAGAACAATTCTGCAAGCTTTTGGGCACATCAGCTAGAAATGATTTCGGCAGTCAACGCCCTGCGCTCATGCAAGACTCGCAAGACCGCGAGCGTACTCTGATCGACGCGGTAAAAGATCAGAAAGGGAAACTGGCGCAGTTGCCAGACACGCAAGGAGCGATCAGGTAGAAAGTGCGCATAGCGCGGCGATCCGATCCCTGGATTGCCACAAAGTTTGGCTAACGATGAGTGGAGTTCAGAAATAAAACGCTCAGCCAGGGCAGTAGAAATTGTTGATTAGTAGTCAACAATATCCGCAAGATCGCTCTCGGCGGCGGGGAATAGCCTAATCTGCATTCTCTACGCGGGTAGCTGGGACGCGCGCGCGCAGTTGCGTGATCAAGTCCGCGACGCTTAACTCCCTGGGCGCGCCGCTTTTAAGTCCCGCCATCACCAATTCATACAGGTGACGCTCGGCCTCGCTCTGCGGACCGATTTGATTGCTTCCGTCTGGCAACGTCTCTCCAGACTCATCAGATGTTATTTGCACGCTCATCCAACTATTATAAGCCGCTCCCAGGCAAAGGCTTTGACTACCCTCAAACGACAGTCTCGCCAGAACCAGCGCTTGCCAGTATCCCCAGCAGCTGCGTGATCATCTCGTGGGTTACCTGGGCCGTCAGTTCGGGGGACTCCATGGGGAACAGGTGGCCGCCGGGAATGATGCGGAAATTGCTGCCGACCAGACGGCGGGTGGCGTCCAGCCCGGCCTGGCGATTTTCCACCGACTCGCTGCCGCCGATAAAGCCGGCCGGCACCTGCACGCCGCGCCGGACCAGGCCGCCGATATGGTGCGGCAGGCTGCGGTAGACCGCCGTTTCATTCTCCCGCGTGAAGCGCAGCTGTACGCCGTCCGGATGCGGCTTCAGGCCGGCGGCGATGTAATCGTCCAGCACACCGGGCGCCCAAGCCGCGAAAAGATCTTTCGAGGCGAAGTGCTGGTGCGCCGCTGCCGCGTCCGGCCAGACATTGCGGCGCTTTTCCGAAAAGCGCGCCGGCGAGAACTTGTTGGCCACTGACCAGTTGCGCGTCACGCGCAGCAGCATGGCGCGCCAACCCGCCACCACGGGTGAATCGAGCATCACCACGCAGCGCACCAGGTCCGGCCGCATGGCGGACACCATCACGCTCAGCATGCCGCCCAGCGAGTGGCCCAGCAGTATCACCGGCTCGGTGTAGCGGCTTTCCAGCTCGTCCACCAGCTCCTGCACCAGCTGCGGCCAGCCGGTGCCGACCGGATAGGCCGGGTTGTGGGCATGCATGTCCAGTGCGGAAATGTCGTAATGCTGGCCCAGCAGCTCGAACAGGCGGCGGTAGGTGCCGGCCGGATAGCTGTTGGCGTGCGAAAAGTGCAGCTTGGGTTTGTTCATTTTTGTAGTGTCTCCTTGGGACCATTGTAAGGAGAGCGGCGGCAAAAGAAATAGAACGGTTGCTCTAATTTCACTCCTTGGCCGGCGGCAAGGGCGGCGCGGGCGGTTTGGAAGTCGGAATAACGAGGACGTGCTTGTCCATTACCTTGCCGTCCTGCTTCTGCTGCACAACCTGCGTGGCGACGGCTTTGGCAGGAACGACCGGCTTGGGATGGCGGGGAAAGATCATTGCTGCGCTCGCTTGATGGACGGACCACCCAGATGAGGACAGTTGCCGGACTTTCAACACGCCATCCATCAGTTCCGGCTTAGACGGTCTTCAGGAAGGCCAGCAAGCCCCGGAAGTACTGCTCCTGCGCATCCCACATGCAGAGATGGCTGCCGTTCTCGCAAATTACGGATTTCGCATTCGGCATCATGCGCGCCATTTTGCGGATATCCTCCGGGTCCATTTCGTCGTAGGTAGCGCCTATGGTCAGCGCGCGCACCTTGATTTCATGCAGGCGGTCCCAGCGTTCCCAGTCCTTCAGGTTGCCGGTCACCAGGAATTCGCTCTTGCCCTGCATCTGGTTGTAGATTTTCGCATTCAGATGACGAAACGCGCGGTTCACCGCATCCGGCCACGGACTGATGCGGCACAACACCTGCGGATACAGCACCTCGTTCATGATGCGTTCGTACTCCGGCGTATCGTAGGCCTCCCTGGCTTCCAGCGCCTGCAGCTCCGCCAGCGTGTCCGGCGGCAGCTTCATCTTGATCGACGCGGTGTGGCGCAGCAGCGCCTGTATGCCCGCCGTCATATTGGAAATGACCAGGCCGCGCAAACGGCGCTGGTGGTGCAGCGCATATTCGATGGCCAGCAAGCCGCCCCAGGAATGGCCGTACAGAACGAACTGGTCAAGGCCCAGGCCTGTGCGCACTTCTTCCAGTTCCTCAAGGTAGCGCGGCAAGGTCCACAGCGAAGGATCGTCCGGCTGGTCGGAGTTGCCGCAGCCGAGCTGGTCGTAGTAGTACATCTCGATGCCGGCCTGCGGCAGGAAGGACTCCATCGCCTCCAGGTATTCGTGCGTAAAGCCGGGACCGCCGTGCAGCAGCAGCACCTTGATGGGGCCCTGCCCGACTTTCTTGGTCCACACCTTGTACTTGCCGCCGGCGACAGGAATCATGCGCACGCCTGCCGTGCGGATGCCGACCGGGTTCAAGCCGTCAGGGCGGGTAATCGTCGCGCCGCCTGCGGAAGCGGTCCCTGCTGCGGACGCCGTGGCGGTGCTGGCTGCGGCGATCGCCGCCATACTGCCTGTAACAAAATTTCGACGCTTCATATTGGCTTCTCGTTATTCTCGGGCGCGCAAGTATCCGGGGCAGGCGGAATGCCGTAAAGACCGCCGGTCGTAATACACTATTGAGCATTGCGAAATAATCTTACGGATGGCGCCAATAGCGCGGGTTGGCTTCGCGGTAGCGCTCCACGCTGAGCTGGCCATTGAACTCCAGCGTCAGTGCTCCGCTTTCGTCGGTGCGCAGGCGATCGATACCAAGGCTGCGGTAGCGCTCAAAGACCTGCGGCTGGGGATGGTGATAGCGGTTGCGGTAGCCGACCTGGAATATGGCAGCGCCAGGCCGCACGGCAGCCAGGAATGGCGGCGTGGACGACGTGCCGCTGCCGTGGTGTGGAGCGAGCAGCACATCGGCCGGCAGGCTCGCCGGGGCGCGTAGCAGCAGCTCGGCCTCCTGTGCCGCTTCGATGTCGCCTGCCAGCAGCATGGCCTTGCCGCCCGCGCTCACCCTCAGCACGCAGCTGCGGGCGTTCGGTTTCAGTCCCGCATGGCCGTAGCTTTCGGCGGAGGGATGCAGCATCTCAAAGAGCACCCCGTCCCAGTTCCAGCCCTGCCCGGCTTCGCAGCGCACATGCCTGGGCGAGGCGCGCACGATGGGATGCCCCGCCGGCAGCGAGGTGCTGGTCCAGGAGATGCGCATATTTTCCAGCATCGCCAGGGCGCCGCCGGAGTGGTCGGCGTCCGCGTGGCTCACCACCATCGCATCCAGCGCGCCGATGCCGCGCGCCCGCAGGTAAGGCAGGATCACCCGGTTGCCGCCATTGGAATCAGGCGCGTAGGCGGGGCCGGTGTCGTACAGCAGGCGATGCCCACTGGTTTCCACCAGCAGCGCCATGCCCTGCCCCACGTCGAAGGCGGTCACGCGGAATGCGCCGTCCGCCGGATGGCTGGGCGTCGCCGCCAGCAAGGGCAGCCAGGTCACGATACCCAGCCAGCGCAAGGGCCAGCCGCGCGGCGCCAGCATCCACGCCGTGCCGAACAGCGCCCAGCAGAACAGCCAGGGCGGCGGCGTGGGCGCGGCCCATACGGCGAAGCGGCTCGCGCTCATCCATTGCAGCGCTTGCGCCAGCAGCCATACGGTTCCGTGCGCAAGGTTCAGCAATGGCGCGGCCAGCAAATCCGGCAGCACCGCCCCCGCCAACGCCAGCGGCGTGACCAGCAGGCTGACTACCGGAATGGCCACCGCATTTGCCACCGGACTTGCCACCGACACCTGCGCGAACAGCAGCATGGTCAGCGGCACCAGACCGACGGTGACCGCGTACTGCACGCGTGCGGCCATCTTTAAGTCCGCCATCCACCGTTCGCGCCTCGACAGCGGCGCGCGGCGCGGCTGCAGCAGCGGCAGCGCGCCATTACCGGCGGCGCCTGCCGCCAGCACCGCCACGCCGCTGCCGTGATGCACCTCGGTGCGGCCCACCGTCGCGTACAGGATGGTGGCGACGGCGCCGAAAGAAAGCCAGAAGCCCGGCCACATCACCGCCCAGGGATCGAGCAGGACAACCACGCCGGCGGCAAGGCACAGCACATGCGTCACGCTGGCCAGCCGGTCCGTCCACAGCGCCACGGCGACCACCGCCAGCATATACAGCGTGCGCTGCGCGGGTACGCCGAAGCCCGCCAGCAGCACATACACCAGCGCAGCCAGCATGCCAGCCAGCGCCGCCACTTTCTGCGCAGGCAGCAGCAGCGGCAACTGCGCGCGCGTGAAGAAGGAACGCCGCCACAAGGCCGACGCGGCCAGCGCGAACAGGCCGGCGATCATCGTAATATGCAATCCGGATATGCTGATGAGGTGCGATATGCCTGTCCGGTTAAACACCTGCCAGTCGGATTGCGGAATGCCGCGCTGGTCCCCCACCACCAGCGCCACGATCACTCCCGCATACTCCTTGCCCTTGAGCGCGCGCAGAATGCGCTCCCGCAGCACAGCGCGGCAGTGTTCGACCAAGTTGCCAAAACTGGTGACGAAAGCAGCCAGGCGCTGGTTGCGGCCATCCTGGCGCACATAGCCGGTGGCGCGCACGCCCTGCTCCAGCAGCCAAAGTTCGTAATCGAAGCCATAGGGGTTGGCGTTGCCGTGCGGCCGCTGCAAGCGGACCGTGAGCCGCCAGCGTTCGCCCGGCTGCACGTCGCCTATCGGCACGGCCTCGCCGCGATAGCCCTCGTACCAGGACAGTGCTACCAGCGGCGGCACACGCATGGCGCCGCGCTCGACCTGCTCCACCGCGAAATTGAAACGGACGCCGCCTTCGAAACGGTTGGGCAGGTTGGCGATGGTGCCGATCAGGGTAACGTCGCGGCCTTCGTTGGCCTTCGCCAGCTCAGGCTTGAGCGCCGCTTGCGCCAGCATGGCGGCCCAATAGAAGCCCAATGCGAAGCCTGCCAGCAGTCCGAACAGCGGCCGCGATGCGAGCTGAAACTGGCGCTGCCCCTTGTAGCGTAGCGGCAGACGCCCTTGCAGGCAATGCACTGCGAACAGGCCCAAAACGGCAACCGTCAAGGCCAGCATAACTACCTGCGCGTGCAGCGGCAGCGTAGCTTGCGTCTGCAACCATGCCGCACCGCCGACAAATCCGAGTATCGCGCATCGCATCACGGTTCCGGGCAAAGAACCGATTATTGCCAGACCAGCTTCCCCGCGTTCTAATCCAGATCAAGCTCTCGCAAAGTTGCAGACCGAAACCGAGGCGCCCCCTGTTAAATATACATCAGGCCTATTTCTGCAGAAATATTATTGACGACACTCCAGTCTTCCATATTTTTTGACTGCAGAGAAACAGAGATGCTTGCCTTTCCTGCAATCAGATTCTTGTAGAAATCTATCCTCCCCTGAATCGCTACGGCAAAGCCATAACCGAGTGACAGCACCATAGAAACAGAAAACAAGATTCGTCCAAGATTCATATCGAAACCCTCCTTATCCCATAGGGCCGAGACCGCTCAGGTTTGCAGCAGGCTGGCCATGCGCGGCAGGATGGCGCGCGCATTGGCGCTGGTGGCGGTGCGGACCTCGTCCACGCTGATGCCGCGCAGTTCGGCCAGCACCTCGCCTATGCGCGGAATCTGCTGCGGGGTGTTCACGCCGGGGTGGACCCAGGACGGAGAAATGTCCGGCGCGTCCGTCTCCAGCACGATGGAAGACAGCGGCAGCTCGGCCGCCAGACGGCGTATCTGCAGGGCGCGCGTGAAGGTCATGCTGCCGCCGAAGCCCAGCTTGAAGCCCACATCGATATAGCCCTGCGCCTGCTGGAAGCTGCCGTTGAAGGCGTGCGCGATTCCGCCGTTGGGCGTGATCTGGCGCACATGCTTGAGCACCTGGTCCTGCGACTTGCGCACATGCGTAAGCACCGGCAGGTTGAAGTCGCGCGCGATGCGCAGCTGCTCGCGCAGGAAATGCACCTGCTTCTCGCGCATGGCCGGTTCGGCCAGCATGGGGACGAAGAAGTCCAGTCCTATCTCGCCTATCGCCACCATGCGCGCATCGTCCATGGCCGCTTCCACGCTGGCGCGCAGGGCGAGCAGGTCGTCCTCGGTTGCGTTGGGCACGTAGATGGGATGGATGCCCAGCGCATAGCAGGCGTTATCCGCCCTGGCAGCGAGGCCGGCGACGATATCAAGATTGGCCCGCTCGACGGCGGGAACCACGATCATGCCCACGCCCTGCTCCTGCGCGCGGCGCGCCACGTCCAGCGAGGCATCGCCGAATTCGTGCGCGTCCAGATGACAGTGCGTGTCTATCCACATGCTTACTTCTCCTGGTGCAAGCCCTGGTCGGTCAGGCGCAGCACGCGGTCGCAGCGCTTGGCCAGTTCCGGGTCATGCGTGACGATGACGAAGGCCGTGCCCAGGGTGCGCGACAGCTCCAGCATCAGGTCGAAGATCTGCTCGGCCGTGCCGTGATCGAGGTTGCCGGTCGGTTCGTCGGCCAGCACGCAGGCGGGCTGCGTCACCAGCGCGCGCGCCAGGGCCACGCGCTGGCGCTCGCCGCCGGACAGCTCGCCCGGCACGTGCGTCACCCGCTTGGCCAGGTTCACGCGCGTGAGTATCTTCTGCGCTTCCTCCTGCGCCTGCGAGCGCTTTACGCGCCGTATCATCAGCGGCATGGCCACGTTGTCCAGCGCCGTGAACTCGGGCAGCAGGTGGTGGAACTGGTAGACGAAGCCAAGCGACTGGTTGCGCAAGTCACCGCGTTCGCGCTCGCCCAGGCTGGCGAAGTCCTTGCCAAGCAGGGTTACGCTGCCGTTGCTCGGCGTATCCAGGCCGCCCAGCAGGTGCAGCAGCGTGGACTTGCCGGAACCGGATGCGCCGACAATGGCCACGCGCTCGCCGCGCCGCACGTCGATGTCGATGCCGTTCAGTACCTGGACCGAGTAGCTGCCCTGGGTGAAGGTTTTGCCCAGCCCGCGGCAGGACAGGACGATGGATTGATCATTCATAGCGCAGCGCCTCCGCAGGTTTGACACGGGCAGCCCACCAGCTTGGATAGATGGTGGCCAGGAAGGCCAGCGCCACCGCCACCACGCCGATGCGGGTGACGTCCGGCCAGCGCATATCCGAAGGCACGGTGCTGATGTAGTAGATATCCCTAGACAAGAACTGCACTCCCAAAGTTGATTCAATAAACGGCACGATCACATCGATATTCAAGGCCACCAGCACGCCGCCGGCCACACCCAGCGCCGCGCCCATGGTGCCCACCAGCGCGCCCTGTATGACGAAGATGCGCATAATGGATTGCGGCGACGCGCCCAGCGTGCGCAGGATGGCAATGTCGGGCTGCTTGTCCGTTACCGTCATCACCAGCGTGGACACGAGGTTGAACGCGGCCACGGCCACAATCAGCGCCAGGATGATGAACATCATGCGCTTCTCGGTCTGCACCGCCGCGAACCAGTTGGCGTTCAGCTTGGACCAGTCGCGTATCTCCATCCCGGCGGGCATCAGGGGTTTGAGGTCTTGCGCCACTTGCGGGGCGCGGTGCATGTCCGCCAGGCGCAGGCGCAGGCCGGCCGGCGCGGACAGGCGCAGCATTTTTTCAGCGTCCACAATGTGGATGAAAGCCAAGCCGCCGTCAAACTCGGCGTGGCCCGCCTGGAAGATGCCGGTCACGGTAAAGGAGCGCATGCGCGGCACAATGCCGGCCGGCGTAACCGTGCCTTGCGCCAGCGCCATCGTCACCTTGTCGCCCAGGTTGACCTGGAGCGCGCGCGCCAGGTCTATGCCCAGCACGATATTGAATTCGCCCTGGCGCAGCGCGTTGAAGTTGCCGTACTTGGTGTGCTTGGCCACGTCCGACACATTCGGCTCCTGCTCCGGCAGGATGCCGCGCACGATGGCCGGACGCAGCGTGTCGCCGCCATGCTGCAGCATGGCCTGCGTTTCCACGAACGGCGCGGCGCCCTTCACTTCCGGATTCTTGAAAGCGTTCTTGGCCTGCTGCTCCCAGTCCGGCATGCCCTCGCCCCCAGTGTTGAACACTTCCACGTGGGCCAGCACGGACAACATGCGGCCCGTGACTTCCTTCTGGAAGCCGTTCATCACCGACAGCACGATAATCAGCGCTGCCACGCCCAGCGCAATGCCGCCCATGGAGATCAGCGAGATAAAGGAGATGAAGCTGTTGCGCGAGCTGCGCTTGCCGGCGCGCGTGTAGCGCAGGCCGACCAGCCATTCAAAAGGTAAATTCGACATCAGATTCTTCAGCATGATCTGGTTCACTCGTAGCGCAGGGCGTCGGCCGGCTTCACGCGCGCGGCGCGCCAGCTCGGATACAGGGTGGCGACAAAGGCCAGCGCAACCGCCGTGGCGGAGATCACGGCCACGTCATGCCAGCGCAGGTCGGACGGCACGGCGCTGATAAAGTAGATGTCCTTGGCCAGGAACTTCATGCCCAGCATGCGCTCGATGGCGGGAACGATCACGTCCACGTTCATGGCCAGCAGCACGCCGCCTGCCACGCCCAGCGCGGTGCCGATCACGCCCACCAGCGCGCCCTGCACCATAAAGATAAACATCACCGAGCGCGGCGCGGCGCCCAGCGTGCGCAGGATGGCGATGTCGGCCTGCTTGTCCGTCACCGTCATCACCAGCGTGGCAACCAGGTTGAAAGCCGCCACTGCGATAATCAGCGTAAGGATAATGAACATCATGTTCTTTTGCGTCTGCACCGCGGCGAACCAGTTGGCGTTCTGCTGCGACCAGTCGCGCACCAGCAGCTCGCCCGGCATGGTGCGTTTCAGCTCGCGCGCCACGTCCGGCGCGCGCTGCACGTCCGCCACGCGCAGGCGCAGCGCGAACGGCAGCTCCAGGTGCAGCAGCTCCATGCCATCGCCGATGTGGACATAGGCCAGGCCGGAATCGAACTCGTTGTGGCCGGCCTCGAAAATGCCGGCGACGGTGAAATAGCGCATGCTGGGAGAGCCGCTACCCATCATGTCCTTGCCGTTCTGCGCCAGGGCCATGGCGACCTTGCCGCCCACTTCCACGTCCAGTGCCTTGGCCAGGCCCACGCCCAGCACGATATTGAACGCGCCCGGCTGCAGCGCGTCGAAGCTGCCCTGCTTGAACTGCTTGCTCACGCTGGAGACGGTGGCTTCGGCCTTGGGCAGAATGCCGCGCACAATGGCGGGCCGCAGCTTGTCGCTGCCGTGCACCAGCATGGCCTGGGTTTCCACGAATGGCGCCACGCCCTGCACTTCGGGATTCTTGAACGCCTCCTTCGCGGTGGCCGTCCAGTCCCGCAGGCCGCCGCCGCGCAGGTCGTACATCTCCACATGGCCCAGCACCGACACCATGCGCTCGGTCACTTCCTTCTGAAAGCCGTTGTACACCGACAGCACCACGATCAGCGCGGCCACGCCCAGGCCTATGCCCAGCATGGAGATGGCCGAGATAAACGATATAAAGCTGTTACGCCCGCTGCGCTTGCCCGCGCGTGTGTAGCGCAGGCCGACCAGCCATTCGAAAGGCAGATTCTTGATGATGCTCATGGGCCTTGTAGTTAGTGGTGCCATAGGTGAAAAACGTTCCGAGCCCGAAGTGTGCCATACAAATTACATTTCGTGAGTGAAACACCGCACCGTGGCCGCAAGCGGAAGGCGGCGGGCTGATACAATCGCGGGTTATGAATCAGCTTACCCTCGTCCTGCCCTTCGCCCTCACCCCGCCCGAACTCGCTCAAGACCTGGCCCGCGCTATGCAAGTGCCGGCGCTGGCGATGTTGCTCGAGCGCAATAGCACGCACCGCGTGACGGAGGAAGACGGCGCCAACCGCCTTCTGCCGCATGAATCGTGGCTGTCGCGCGCGCTCACCGCCGGCGCGCCCGCAGGCCCGTCCGACAACGCCCCCTTCGCACCCGCCATGATGCGGGCGCTGGACGTGGCGCAGGCCGACGGCTATTGGTTCGCCGTACAGCCCGTGCATCTGCAACTGGCGCGCACCCATATGGAGCTGGGCGATCCGCGCTCGCTTAACCTGAACGAAGCCGACTCGCGCGCGCTGTTCGACCTGATCAAGCCCTACTTCGACGACGCCGGCAAGCCGCTGGTCTACGCCGCGCCGGACATGTGGTTCATGCGCGCGGACGACTGGCAAGGCCTGCGCACCGCTTCGCCGGACGTGGCCGTGGGCGACAACCTGAGCGACTGGATGCCGGAAGGCGATGCCAAGCGCGAGTTCCGCAAGCTGCAAAACGAAGTGCAGATGCTGTGGCACGAACACCCCGTCAACGAAGCGCGCCAACAGCGCGGGCTGTCGCCGGTGAATTCGTTCTGGCTGTGGGCTGGCGCCTCTGCCAATGCCTCGGCAAACGCAGCAGCCAGCAACGCCGGCGCGCTGGCCGTCGTCAACTGTCCCGCGTGGCTAACGCTGCTGGCCGATCCCGCCCTGCGCGCCGCCACCGCCCCGCAAGTGCTCGCGCTGCCCGGCGACGCCACCGTGGTGCTGGGCGAACTGATCCCGGTAGGCAAAGCCGGCGACTGGGCGCCCTGGCTGGCGCACATGCAGCAGATCGAGCAGCAATGGTTCGCTCCCTTGCTGGCGGCGCTGCAAACGGGCCGCCTGGGCAGCCTGAAACTGGTTTTCAGCAGCCATCTGAAGCTGGCCGAATTCACCATCACCAAGGGCTCTTTGCGCAAATTCTGGCGCAAGCCCGCCCTCACCAAGCTCACGCCATGACCCGTATCGCCACCCGCCCCTGCCCCTTCCGCGAATCGGAAATGCTGCGCCAGGGCGGCATCCATCCTGTGCTGGCCCGCCTGTTTGCCGCGCGCGGCCTGACCGACCCCAAAGACCTGTCCAGCGAGCTGGCGGCGCTGATCGCGCCTTCCGGCCTGCTGCACATCGGCGCGGCGGCCGTCTTCCTGGCCGACTCCATCGCCGCGCAAAAGCGCATGGTGATCGTGGCCGACTACGACTGCGACGGCGCCACCGCCTGCGCGGTGGCGCTGCGCGGCCTGCGTTCCATGGGCGCCAATGTCGACTTCATCGTCCCCAACCGCTTCGAATACGGCTACGGCCTCACGCCGGAAATCGTGGCGCTGACGGCGCGCGAAAAGCAGCCGGACATCATCATCACCGTGGACAACGGCATAGCCAGCATAGACGGCGTGGCCGAGGCCAACCGGCGCGGCATCGAAGTCGTCGTCACCGACCACCACTTGCCGGCCGACGTGCTGCCCGAGGCGCGCGTTATCGTCAATCCCAACCAGCCGGCCTGCGGCTTCCCGAGCAAGAACCTGGCGGGCGTGGGCGTGGTGTTCTACGTGCTGCTGGCCCTGCGCGCAGAACTGCGCAAGCGCGGCGTATTCGACGCCGCCACCCAGCCCAAGCTGGACAGTCTATTGGACCTGGTGGCGCTGGGCACCGTGGCCGACGTGGTCAAGCTGGACCCGAACAACCGCATCCTGGTGGCGCAAGGCCTGAAGCGCATGCGCGCAGGCCGTATGCATCCCGGCGTGGCCGCCCTGTTCCGCGTGGCCGGCCGCCAGGCGCGCACCGCCACGCCGTTCGACCTGGGCTTCGCGCTCGGCCCGCGCCTGAACGCGGCCGGGCGGCTGGAGGACATGTCGCTCGGCATCGAGTGCCTGCTCACGGACGATGAAGACCGCGCCTGGCAGCTGGCGCAGCAGCTCAACGAGATCAACCTGAAACGGCGCGAGATCGAAGCCGAGATGCAGGACGCGGCCTTGCTGCACCTGGACCGCTTTGAACCCGCCGCCAGCAGCACCATCAGCGTATTCGACGAAAGCTGGCACCAGGGCGTGATCGGCATCGTGGCATCGCGCCTGAAAGAAAAGTTCTTCCGTCCGACGATTACCTTCGCACCGGCGGGAGACGGCTGGATCAAGGGCTCCGGCCGCTCCATCCCAGGCTTCCACCTGCGCGACGCGCTGGACCTGGTTTCAAAACGCGCCCCCAGCCTGATCGACAAATTCGGCGGCCACGCCATGGCTGCGGGCCTGAGCATCCGCGCCGATGCCTTCGACGCGTTCTCGGAAGCCTTCGAAGCCGTGGGCCGCGCATGGCTGACGGAACAGCAGCTGGAACGCGTGATCGAAACCGACGGGCCGCTGGAAGACGGCTACTACACCACCCAGTTCATCGAGCTGATGGACGGCCAGGTATGGGGCCAGGGCTTCGCGCCGCCGGTGTTCTGCGACGAGTTCCGCGTGGTGAGCCAGCGCATCCTGAAAGAGCGCCACCTCAAGCTGCTGCTGGAGAAAAACGGCGCGCGCTACGACGCGATCTGGTTCGGCCACACCGAATCCGTAGGCGACCGCGCCCGCGTCGCCTTCCGGCTCGACGCCAACGAATACAACGGCACCACCAAGGTCCAGCTCATGGTGGAACACGCCGAACCCGCGTAGGGCGGGTTAATCGTCGTCGTTGGGATCGAGGTCGGGGAACATCACAGAGGTGTAGCCGAACTTGCTGAAGTCGGTGATGCGCATCGGGTAGAGGATGCCGTGCAAGTGGTCGACTTCGTGCTGTACCACGCGCGCGTGGAAGTCGTCTGCGTCGCGCACGATGGCCTGGCCGTATTGGTCCACGCCTTCGTAGTGCAGCTTCTTGTAGCGCGCCACGCTGCCGCGCAGGCCGGGCACGGACAGGCAGCCTTCGAAGCCGTCTTCCTTTTCTTGCGTGATCGGCGTGAGCACGGGGTTGATCAGCACCGTCTCCGGCACTTGCGGCGCGTCCGGATAGCGGGCGTTGTTCTTGAAACCGTAGATCACGAGCTGCAAATTCACGCCGATCTGGGGCGCGGCCAGGCCCGCGCCGTTGGCGGCGTGCATGGTGTCGAACATGTCGGCGATGAGGGCGTGCAACTCGGGCGTATCGAATTCGCGCACCGGCTCCGCCACGCGCAGCAGGCGCGGGTCGCCCATCTTCAGGATTTCACGGACCGTCATTTCGCCCCCAGTTCCAATTGCATCTCCTGCAGATATTTGCGGAATTCGTCGCCCATCTCCGGATGCTTCAGGCCCATGGCAGTGGTGGCTTTCAGGTAGCCCAGCTTGGAGCCGCAGTCGTAACGGGTGCCGTCGTAGCGGTAGGCCAGCACGCGCTCGGCCTTCATCAGCGCGGCGATGCCGTCGGTCAGCTGGATCTCGCCGCCGGTGCCCGCGCCCAGGTGCTCCAGGTATTCGAAGATGCGGCCCGACAGCACATAGCGCCCCACCACGGCCAGCGTGGAAGGCGCCTCCTCCGGCTTCGGTTTCTCGACGATGCCGGACACCAGTTCCAGCCTGCTCTGATAAGGCGAGGCGCTGACGATGCCGTACTGGCGCGTGTTCGCGCGCGGCACGTCCTGCACCGCCAGCACGCTGGCGCGCTCATAGGAATACACTTCGGTCATCTGCGCCAGCACCGGACGGGCGCCGTTGTCGGTGTCCATGAAGTCGTCCGCCAGCAGCACGGCGAAAGGCTCGTCGCCCACCACCGGACGCGCGCACAGCACCGCGTGGCCCAGGCCCAGCGGCTCGGACTGGCGGATGAAGATGCAGTTGATGTGCTTGGGGATGACGTTGCGCACCTGCTCCAGCAGCGCGGTTTTCTGCGCCGCTTCCAGCTCGGCTTCCAGTTCGTAGGCTTTGTCGAAATGGTCTTCAATGGCGCGCTTGTTGCGGCCGGTGATGAAGATCATGTCGGTGATGCCGGCCGCCACCGCCTCTTCCACCGCATACTGGATCAGCGGCTTGTCGACGATGGGCAGCATCTCCTTCGGCTGCGCCTTGGTGGCAGGTAGAAAACGGCTGCCCAGGCCTGCGACTGGGAATACGGCTTTGCGAATTTTGGTCATTTATTATTCTCCAGCAGGGCCAGCAGGCCCGCTTCGTCCAGGATGGGGATTTCGAGTTCTTCCGCCTTGGCCAGCTTGCTGCCCGCCTCGGCGCCTGCCACTACATAACCGGTTTTCTTCGATACGGAACCAACCACCTTGCCGCCCGCCGCTTCAATCATGGCGCCAGCCTGGTCGCGGCTCAGGTTCGGCAGCGTGCCAGTCAATACAAAGGTCTTGCCGTTCAGGGCGCCCGTGGCTTCCACGACTTCCGGCAGCAAGGCAAGCAGGCCTTTGCAGAGATCATCCAGCGCGGCCACCTGGTCGCGGTTGCCCGGCTGCGCCATCCACTCTTCCAGCGCAGCGGCGACGTCCGCCGGCAAGCCATAGACCGAGAAAATGCTCTGCTGCGCCAGCTTTTCCAGCGTAACGCCCTGCTCCACCAGCTTGCGGCAGCGCGGCTCGGTCATCTTCGGTATGCCCAGTGCGGCCATCAGCTTGATGTCGTCGAGCTTCTCGCGCAGCTTGGCGCTGGGCGCGTGCTCGCCTTGCGGGGCCACGCCCGCCGCCAGCAGCGCGTCGATGGCTTCCTGGTTCTTCGGCTCGGAGAAGAAGTCGGCGATGGCTTCGGCCACCGTGCCGCCGATATCGGGCAGCACCCGCAGCAGCGCGATCGGCGCGCGGCGCACCAGGCCGAAACTGCCCAGCCACTCGGCCAGCGTCTTGCCGGTGGACTCGCCCACGTGGCGGATGCCCAGCGCGAACAGCAGGCGCTCCAGCGGCGGGTTCTTGCTGGCGGCGATGGCCTCCAGCAGATTGTCCGCCCACTTGGTGGCGATCTTGCCTTGCTGGACGGTCTCCGGCGTGGTGCCGTCGCGTTCATCGGCCAGGCGCTTCATCTTCAGCAGGTCGTCCAGCGTCAGCTTGTACAGGTCGGCCACGCGGGTCACCAGGTCGCATTCGACCAGGTTGTCGATATAGCGGTCGCCCAGGCCTTCGATGTCCATCATGCGGCGGCCGGAGAAGTGGCGGATGGCTTCCTTGCGCTGTGCGCGGCAGAACAGGCCGCCGGAGCAGCGCGCAATGGCCTCGCCCTCTTCGCGCACCACGTGCGAACCGCACACCGGGCACACCTTGGGCAGCACGTAGCGCGGCGGCTCGGGCTGCGGGCGCTTTTCCAGCACCACGGCCAGCACCTCGGGAATCACATCGCCAGCGCGGCGCACGATGACCGTGTCGCCCACGCGCACGTCCTTGCGCTGCACTTCGCCTTCGTTATGCAGCGTGGCGTTGGTGACGTTCACGCCGCCCACGAACACGGGCTCCAGGCGCGCCACCGGTGTGATGGCGCCGGTGCGGCCCACCTGCACTTCGATGTCGTGCACGATGGTGGTGGCTTCTTCGGCCGGGAATTTATGCGCAATGGCGAAGCGCGGCGCGCGCGATACGAAGCCAAGCTGACGCTGGTCGGACAGCTTGTTGGCCTTGTACACCACGCCGTCGATCTCGTACGGCATGTCCGGACGCGCCTTGCCGATGGCGGCGTAGTAGTCCAGCAGGCCTTGCGCGCCGCGCACCACGGCGCGTTCCTTGGCCACCGGCAGGCCGAGGGCGTAGTACCACTCCAGCAGCGCGGAGTGCGATTCGGGCATCTCGGCGCCTTCCAGCGCGCCGATGCCGTAGGCGAAGAAGCTCAGCGCGCGCTGCGCGGTGATGCGCGAATCGAGCTGGCGCAAACTGCCTGCCGCCGCGTTGCGCGGATTGACGAATTCCTTCTGGCCGGCTTCGCGCTGGCGCTCGTTCATCTTGGCGAAGTCGCGCTTGTACATCAGCACCTCGCCGCGCACGTCCAGCAGCGCGGGCACCTTGTCGCCGTGCAGGCGCAGCGGAATGCCCTTGATGGTGCGGATATTGGCGGTAACGTCCTCGCCGGTGTAGCCGTCGCCGCGCGTTGCGGCCTGCACGAACAGGCCGTTCTCGTAGCGCAGGTTGATGGCCAGGCCGTCGAATTTCACTTCGGCGGCGTACTCCACTTGCAGCACGTCCAGGCCTTCCCGCACGCGGCGGTCGAAGTTTTCCACGTCCTCGTCGCTGAAGCCGTTATTCAGCGACAGCATGGGCACGGTGTGCGTCACTTGCGCAAACTGCGGCAGCGGGGCCGCGCCCACGCGCAAGGTTGGCGAATCCTGCTTTTGCAGCTCCGGGTGTTCCGTTTCCAGCTTTTGCAGCTCGAGGTAGAGCTGGTCGTATTCGGCGTCCGGGATGGTCGGCGCATCGAGCACGTGGTAGGCGTGCAGATGGCGGTTCAATTCGGCCGTCAGCCAGGCCGCGCGGTCCACCTTGGCCTGGTATTCCTTGTCACTCATTGCGCACCCTTAGCAGAACAGGCGCAGCGCGCGGGTGGAACCGGCCGGGATGTCGGAGGACTCCATGTCGGCGTAGAAGTCGCGCACCTGGCCGGCGATTTCGGCCAGCGCTTCGTCCGACAGCGCCTGGCTGTAGTCGTCCACGATGGTGCCATCCAGGCGGCCCGCCAGCGATTTGGCGCAGGCGATCATGGCGCCGAAGCCGTCGCGCGACGGGGCCACGCAGGGCACGTCGAGCAGCAGCGTCAGGCGCGGCGTGGTTTCTTCGGCCAGCGTGACATTGGTCGACAGCGAGAACAGGTGGCCGCCGTCGCCGTCCGGCATCACGTAGCGGCCGTCGGGACGCACGTCGAAGCCCTGCTTCTCCAGTGCGCCCAGCAGCGTGCTGATGGCCCACGGCGCGCCGTTGGTGTGCAGGTTCACGCCCAGCTGGGCGTCGTGGCTGGAGACGAAGCGGTGCAGCGTTTTCGCCTCGGCCATCACTTCCATCATGTCCGGAATGGCCGGTTCGGCGCCGATTTCATCGGCCATGGCGCGCAAGCGCGTCACCAGTTCGGAGTATTCGAGTTCGTTCAGCGCGGTGCTGCGGCTGGCCAGCTGCACGCCGCCTTGCAGCTCCGTGTAAACGCCGCCGTGGACGATGGGTTCCCAGTCGCCGTTCACGTGCAGGCCGATGTAGTGCACCGGCTTGTTGCCCACCAGGCGCAGCTTCTGCAGCACCGGCAGGATTTTGTCGCCGCGCACCGGGGCTTCCAGCGCCAGCGGCAGCAGGCAGTCGATCAGCGGGTCCACCAGCGCGGTGGCCTGCTCCGCTGCTGGCGTGAGCGTGCCGGCTTCGTGCGCGGTGGGCGCGTAGGATTCACCGCCGGCGTCTCCGCCCGCGCCACCAACCCCGCCGCTGCCGCCAGCCGCCCCGGCCCCGCCGGCGCTGCCGCCGTGGGAGCGCGCGCTGGCGCCTGCCGCTGCGGCGGCATCGGTCTCGCCAAGCGAGAAGCTCGGTTCGTGCCGGGGCACGCCGGCTTCGCCGTCGGGCCGCATCAGCACGTCGTCATGGTCGGACGAAAACGCCCGCTCCACCGATTTTTTGGCTTTGTATTCCTGCCATTTGTTGTAAGCGACAACGCCGACGATAAAGACGCCGCTTGCCGCGATCAAACTCATTTGAAGGTCTGTCATGCTGCTTGTGCCTCAGAAGCGAAGTTGGCGGCGGCTTCCATATCCACCGCCACGATGCGCGATACGCCCTGCTCTTGCATCGTCACACCGATCAGTTGATTGGCCATCTCCATCGCAATCTTGTTGTGCGAAATGAAGAGGAATTGGGTCTGGTCGGACATCCGTTTCACCATGCGGCAGAAACGTTCCGTATTAGCGTCGTCCAGCGGCGCGTCGACCTCGTCGAGCAGGCAGAACGGCGCCGGGTTCAGGCGGAACATGGAAAACACCAGCGCGGTCGCGGTCAGCGCTTTCTCGCCGCCCGACAGCAAATGGATGGTGGCGTTCTTCTTGCCCGGCGGCTGCGCCATCACCTGCACGCCGGAATCCAGGATTTCGTCGCCCGTCATGATCAGCTTGGCCTGGCCGCCGCCGAACAGTATAGGGAAAAGTTCGGAGAAGTGGCCGTTCACGCGGTCGAACGTGTCTTGCAGCAGGTCGCGGGTTTCCTTGTCGATGCGCGCAATCGCGTCTTCCAGCGTGTTGATCGCTTCGGTCAGGTCGGCGTTCTGCGCGTCGAGGAAGTTCTTGCGCTCGGAGGCCTGCGCCAACTCGTCCAGCGCGGCCAGATTCACCGCGCCCAGCATGGAGATGGCGTTGTTCAGGCGCGTGACCTCGCCTTGCAGATAGGACGGCTTCATGTCCGGATTCAGTTTCTCCGCCAGCGCCGCCTCGTCCGCGCCCGCCTCCGCCAGCTGCGCGGAGAACTGCTCCTGGTTCAGGCGCGCGGCCTGCTCCTTGAGCTGCAGCTCCATGATCTTGTCGCGCTGCGGCTGCAGGCTGCGTTCGTTGTTCATGCGCGCATCCTCGAAGCTGCGCAGCTGCTGCGTGATCTGGTCCAGCTCATGGCGCGCGTCCGACAGCGCGCGCTCCTGCTGCGTGCGGCGTTCCAGCAGCTCCTGCAGGCCTTCGCTTGCGGTGCCGGCTTCCAGGCTTTCCAGTTCGCGCTGCCCGGCCTGCAGGCTATCCGCCACCTGCGCCGCCTGCGTGGTGGCGGTGGCGATGCTGCGGCGCAGCTCCTCGATCTTGCTGCGCTGGGACTTCTCGGCGAACTCCGCTTCCTGCGCGCCGCGCTCCAGGTCGCGCAGGGCCTGGCGGGCGTCGGCCAGCTTCTGTTCCTTCTCCATGAACAGGGTCTGGCCGTCCTCATGCTCGCCCTGCAGGTTGCCCAGCTCCATATCGAGCTGCTCGAACTTCTCCTCGGACTCCATGCGCACCTGCATCTGCTCCGATTCCTGCGCGCCGATTTCGGCCAGGTCCGCCTCGATCTGCGTGCTGCGCTGGTTGAAGCGCGCCTCGATCTCGGACAGCTTGACCACCTCGAGCTGCAAAGCGTGCACCGACTGCGTGAGCAGCTGCGACTTCTGGCGCAGCTCGGCCAGGCTGCGCGCATGCGCCGCCACGGCGGCGTCCGCGCGCACCGAGCGGGCGCGCGCCTCGTCGGCCAGGATGGTCTGGGCGCGCAGCTGCTTGCCGATGTTGTCGATCTCCTGCTGGCGCGCCAGCATGCCGTCCTGCTCCGCGTCGGCGGCGTAGAAACGCACGCTGGACTGGGTGACAACGTGGCCCTGCGCGGTCACGAACACGCCGCCGGCGGGCAGCGTGGCGCGCGCCTTGAAGGCGGCGTCCGCGCTGTCTGCGATGAAGACGTTGTGCAGCCAGTCCTGCAGCACCGCGCGCAGGCCGGGATCATTCAGTTTCAGCAGCGTGATGAAGGGCTTCAGGCCAGGCTGCTCCTGCTGCATGGGCGGCGCGCTGGCGCCGGGCGCGAACAGCGCCAGCTTGGCCGGAGGCGCGTCGCTGAAGAAGTGCTTGGCCCATTCAATATTGGACACTTGCAGGGCCGAGGTGCGCTCGCGCAGGATGGCCTCCATCGCCGTCTCCCAGCCCGCCTCGATCTGCAGCTTCTGCCACAGGCGCGGCAGTGCATCCAGCTCGTGCTTCTGCAGCCACGGCGTGACCTTGCCCTGGGTCTGCACGCGCTCCTGCAACTGGCGCAGCGCATTCAGGCGCGCTTCCAGCTGCGCATTGGCGGCCGCTTCGGCGTTCACCTGCAGCTGCGCGTCCTGGCGCTCCGCTTCCAGCTTGGGCTGCTGCTCCAGCGCTTCTTCCAGGTGGTAGTTGAGTTCCTCGGACGCCTGCTGCTTTTCCTCCAGCTGCATCTTCAGGTTGGACAGGTGCGCCGAATCCGGCAGGCTCAGGCCGTGCTTCTCCTGCTGCAGGCGCTCGCGCCGCACGGCCAGGCCGTTCAGGATGTTGCTGGCGTTGCGCTGGTGCGCCGATTCCAGTTCCAGCTGCTGCTGCGCCTGCATGATGCGGGCGCGCGACGCGCTGCTCTTGTCCTGCGCCGCGCGCCAGGCCGCCTCCAGCACCGGCAGCGACTCCGCCTTCTGCTCGGCCATCATGCGCGCCTGCTCCACCTTGGCGGACAACTCCTCCAGGTTGAACTCGGCTTCCTCTATCTGCTCGCTGTACTCGGCGGCCTGGTTCTGCCACTGGTCGCGCTGCGCGCCCAGGGTGGCCAGCTGGTTCTGCAAGCGGGTGCGCGACTCCACCACGAACTTGATCTGCGCTTCCAGGCTGCCGATTTCGGAGTTGGTCTGGTACAGATGGCCTTGCGCGGTGTGCAGGCGGTCGCCCACGGCGAAGTGCGACTGGCGCATCTGCTCCAGCGTCAGCTCCACGTTGCGCAGCTTGGCGGTCTGCTCTTCCAGGTCGGTCTGGGCCTGCTCCACCTCGCGGAAGTACTTGGTCTGCTCGTACTGCGCCTCGTTCTTGCGCAGCAGCCAAAGCAGTTTCTGCTTCTCGTCCTGGTCGGCCTGCAGCTGGTGGAAGCGGTGCGCCACGGCTGCCTGCGCTTCCAGCTTTTCCAGGTTGGCGTTCAGTTCGCGCAGGATGTCCTCCACGCGCAGCAGGTTCTCGCGCGTGTCGTGCAGGCGGTTCTCGGTTTCGCGGCGGCGCTCCTTGTACTTGGACACGCCGGCGGCCTCCTCCAGGAATACCCGCAGCTCCTCGGGGCGCGACTCGATAATGCGCGAGATCATGCCCTGGCCGATGATGGCGTAGGCGCGCGGACCGAGGCCGGTGCCGAGGAAAATGTCCTGGATGTCGCGCCGGCGCACCGGCTGGCCGTTGATGTAGTAGGTGGACGTGCCGTCGCGCGTGAGCGTGCGCTTGACCGCGATCTCGGCGTACTGGCCCCACTGGCCGGAAGCCTTGCCGTCGTTATTGTCGAACACCAGCTCCACAGACGCGCGGCCGGCCGGCTTGCGGTGCGTGGAGCCGTTGAAAATCACATCCTGCATGGACTCGCCGCGCAGCTCCGACGCTTTCGATTCGCCCAGCACCCATCGCACGGCATCGATAATGTTCGATTTGCCGCAGCCGTTGGGACCTACCACGCCGACCAGCTGACCGGGCACCTGGAAATTGGTGGGATCAACAAATGACTTAAATCCCGACAATTTAATGGAAGATAGACGCACGTTTTAGGACGAATTGAATTGCCACAATGAAAAGTGGCCTATCATACCATTTCAATGCCCGATTCAGGCCAAAAACGCGCGCGCTGCGGGGCGGGGCCGCCCCCTAGCCGGCGGCGCGGCCGTCCCTCAGCAGGATGGCGCACTTTTCCCCGATCATGATGCTGGGCGCATTGGTGTTGCCCGAGACGATGGTGGGCATGATAGAGGCGTCCGCCACGCGCAAACCGGCCACGCCGCGCACGCGCAGCTGGGCGTCCACCACCGCCATGGGATCGTCCTGCGGCCCCATCTTGCAGGTGCCGACCGGGTGGTACTGGGTGTCGGCCCGCTTGCGGATATCGGCGATGGTGGCGGCGCGGTCGCCCAGGCGCACCGGATACAGCATCTTGCCGCGCACCGGATCCAGCGGCGCCGACTCCATGATTTTCTGCTGCAGGCACACGCCCTGGTACAAGGTTTCCAGGTCGCGCTCGTCGCTGAGGAAGCGCGGATCAATATGGGGCGCGTCGCGCGCGTCGCGGCTGCGCAGGCTGACTTCGCCCCGGCTGTGCGGCCGCAGCAGGTCCACGTGGCAGGAAATGCCGTGCCCCAGGTGCATCTTGCGCGCGTGGTCGTCCACCAGCGCCAGCACGAACACCAGTTGCAGGTCCGGCACCGCCACATCCGGCGAGGAACGCAGGAAAGCGCCAGCCTCGGCGTAGGGACTGGTGATCATGCCCCTGCGCTTGCTGCGCCACTCCAGCATGGCGGCCGCGATTTTGCCGGCGCCGCGCGCCGACAGGCCGAAGGTCTCGGTATCGCTGGGCGTCTGCCAGCCCTGCACGTGGTCGATATGGTCCTGCAGGTTGCGGCCCACGCCGGGCAAGTCCTTCACCACGGGGATGCCCATGGCCTGCAGCTGTGCCGCCGGGCCTATGCCGGACAGCATCAGCAGCTGCGGCGAGCCGAAGGCGCCGCCGCTCAGCACCACTTCGCGCCGCGCGCGCACCTGCTTCAGCGCGCCGCCGTGGTGGTATTCCACGCCGGCCGCGCGTCCTTCCGCCAGCAGGATGCGCGACGACACGGCGTGCGTCACCACCTGCAGATTGGGGCGGTGCAGATTCGGCGTCAGATAGGCCTTGGCCGCGCTGCAGCGCTCACCGTTCCTGTGCGTCACCTGGTACATGAACGCGCCTTCCTGCCGGACGCCGTTGTAGTCGCGCACATGGGGCAGGCCGTTCAGGGCGGCCGCATCCAGGAACATCTGGTTGATCGGACTGGCGTGGCGCGGATAGCATACGTTGAGCGGGCCGCCCACGCCATGGAAGGCGTCGCCGCCGAAGTCCTCGTTGTTCTCGGCGCGCTTGAACAAGGGCAGCACGTCCTGGTAAGACCAGCCAGGGTTGCCCTGCGCGGCCCAGTTGTCGTAGTCCCAGGCATTGCCGCGCACGTAGAGCATGGCGTTGATGGAACTGCTGCCGCCCAGCGTCTTGCCGCGCGGCTGGTAGCCCCTGCGTCCGTTCAGCCCCGGCTGCGGCACCGTCTCGTAGGCATAGTTGTTGATCTTGCGCGGCAACATGGCCACCACGGCGGCCGGCGCGTGTATCAGCACGCTGCTGTCCGGACCGCCCGCCTCCAGCAGGCAGACCGAGACCGACGGGTCTTCCGTCAGCCGCGCGGCGATGGCGCAGCCGGCAGAACCGGCGCCCACCACGATATAGTCGAATTCCTGCATGCTCATGCCTGCTCCTTGCCGTGTTCAATGCGCGGGGCCACGCCGGGGTCGCCCTTGCCGAGAAATACGCGCAGCGCCAGCCGCTGCACCACGTTGCCGTAGGGGGGATAGAACAGGTCGATGGGGAAGAAGCGATGGCGCTTGAACACCGTCTTCGCATGCGACAGCTCGCGGAAGCCTTCCTCGCCGTGGTAATTGCCCATGCCGGAATTGCCCACGCCGCCAAACGGCGCGTCGTGGTTGATGACATGCCAGCCCCAGTCGTTGACGGTCACGCCGCCCGAATGGGTGCGGCGCAGCACCTCGTCCCGCTGCGCCGCGTCGTGGCCGAAGCAGTACAGCGCCAGCGGGCGCTCGGCCGCATTGATGAAGGCAATGGCCTCCTCCAGCGTGTCATACGGGACGATGGGCAGCACGGGACCGAAGATCTCTTCGCGCATGACGCGCATGCCGGCGTCCGCGCCCAGCACCAGGTGCAGCGGCATCTGGCGCGCCGACAGCAGCAGACGGCTGCCCTCGCCGCAGCGCAGCACGGTGGCGCCGCGCTCGCGGGCCTCGTCCAGCAGCGCGCGCAGGCGCGCATGGTGCGCCGGGCTGATGATGGCGGTGTACTCGGGCGCGCGCGTGCCGGTTTCATGAAACTCTGCGTAGGCCAGCTGCGCCGCAGCGGCAAATTCCTGCACCGACTCGCGCGGCACCAGCGCATAGTCCGGCGCCACGCAGATCTGGCCGCTGTTCGCGCTCTTGCCGTGCACCACGCGGCGCGCCGCTTCGGCCACGTTGTAATTCCGCAGCAGCAGCGCAGGCGACTTGCCGCCCAGTTCCAGCGTGACCGGCGTGAGGTTGCGCGCGGCCGCCTGCATCACCAGCTTGCCCACCGCCGGCGAACCGGTAAAGACCAGGTGGTTGAACGGCAAGGCCGTGAAGACGGTGGGGTCGTCCAGCTCTCCCGCCAGCACAGCAACCTGCTCTTCCGCGAAGATTTCGCCCAGCATGCGGCGCAGCACGGCGTTGGTGGCGGGCGTAAGCTCGGAAAGCTTGAGCATGACGCGGTTGCCGGCCGCCAGCGCAGCCGCCAGGGGGCCGAGCGCCAGGTAGACCGGGAAGTTCCACGGCACGATCACGCCCACCACGCCCTTGGGCTGGTAGCGCACGGTCACGGAATTGGATAAAAACAGCAGCTCGGTGCGGCGGCGGCTCGGATTCATCCACTTGCGCACATGGGAAATGGCGTGGTTGATCTCCAGCGTGGAGGCCAGCAGGTCGAGCATCTTGGATTCGGCCACGGCGCGGTAGCCGAAATCGGCATGCATGGCGGCGGCCAGCGCGTCCTGGTAGCGCTGTATCTGGCGCTTGAGCGCCTGCAGCGCGGCGCGCCGCTGGGCGGCGCTGGGATAGGGGGCGGCGGCATAGGCCTGTTGCTGGGCGGCGAACAGGCGGCGCGCCCGTTCCTCCGCCGCGCTGGGCGCGGGGTCTGCGTGCGGGTGCATGGTGTCCTCTGAAAAAAACGGGAGGAACAAGTCCTCCCGCGAATGGAGACTACATAGCGCATGTGGCACGGATAGCTCCGTACCGGCATGTGCTGGAAGCCATTCTGAGGGCGTGCCCGCCTCCGCATCATCCCCTTGATGGGGGAGCGGTGTTCCATCCCCCATGGGTGGGACTACAATGGACGCATGCCTACCCCAGCCCCCTCCAGCACGCCGCTGATCGCCACCAAGACCCTGCCGCCCAAGCACCGGCGCGGCCTGATTTCACGCGCGCGGCTGGGCGAACTGGCCGGCGATATCGAGTCCCACCTGCTCACCGTGGTCAAAGCCCCGGGCGGCTTCGGCAAGACCACGCTGGGCCAGGCCTGGGCCGGCACCCTGGCCGAACGCGGCCACCTGGTGGCCTGGCTGTCGCTCGACGACGACGATGACGAGCCGCAGCGCTTCCTGCACTACACCAGCCACGCCCTGCAGCGCGCCCACCCGGACCTGGGCGCGGCCTGCGTGGCCATGTTCGCCCAGTCCATGCTGGCCGACCCGCAGCAGGCGCTGGCCATGCTGATCGAGGAAGTGGTGAGCTGCGGCGAGGAGGTGTTCCTCTTCCTGGACGACTACCACTGCCTCACGCTGCCCGAGATCCACGCGCTCGTGTCCTTCCTGCTGCGCTACGCGCCGTCCAATCTGCACCTGGTGCTGCTGTCGCGCGCCAGCGCGCCGCTGGCGCTCGACACGCTGCGCGTGCGCCACGCCCTGCTGGAAATCGACGCCGCGCAGCTGCGCTTCACCCCCGACGAGACCCAGGAATTCCTCAACGCCAGTCCCGCCGCCCAGCTATCGCCCGAGGACAGCCGCCGCATCCACAGCCAGACCGAGGGCTGGGCGGCGGCGCTGCGCCTGATGTCGCTGTCACTGCAAAGCCAGGGCCGGAGCAGCCATGCGCCGCAGGCGCCGTCCACGGCCGGCCTGGCGCGCTCCATCGACGGCTACCTGTGTGAGCTGCTGACGCAGCTGCCGCCAGAACTGGCCGGCTTCATGCTGCGCACCGCCCTGCCCGAACGGCTGTCGCCGGCGCTGGCGGCGGCCCTGGTGGGCGATGACGCGGCGCGCAGCCAGCTGGCGCAGCTCGAACAGCGCCAGCTGCTCACCGCCCTGGACGACGAAGGCCAGTGGTACGCCTACCACCAGCTGATCCGCGAGCACCTGGGCCAGCGCCTGCAGCAGCAAGGCGGCACACTGGCGGCCGAGCTGCACGCGCGCGCCGCCGCGTGGTACCACGCCCAAGGCCTGTGGTCGCCCGCCGTGCGCCACGCGCTCGACGGCGGCGCCACCGCCCAGGCCTACGCCTGGATAGAGGAATGCGCCATGCCGCTGGTGAAGGCCGGCGACATCCTCACCCTGGTCGGCTGCGAACGCCAGCTGGCCGCGCACATGGTGCAGCCGCCGCTGCGGCTGCGCATCGCCCTGGCGTGGGCGCGCATCCTGGCCTGCGCCTGCCCGGACGCCATCAAACTGCTGGACGACATCGAGGCCGACGCCGACACCGAACAGCTGCGCCAGGACAGCCGCGCCGCCCGCGCCGCCGCCTACGCCCTGCTGGACCGCCCGCTGGAGGCGCGCGCCATCGCCGAGGACTGCCTGCGCCAGCCGGTGCCGGACCGCTGGGTCCACAACTCCCTGTACAACATCCTGCGCTTCTGCGCGCTGCGCACCGGCCGCTGGACCGATTTCTACGCCACGCCCGACCTGCCCTACCCGGACGGCGAAGGCCGGCGCAACATCCTGTCCGCGATCTACCGCCTGGTGCTGCTGGGCGTGGGCGACTGCGTGCGCGGCGAGCTGCCGCTGGCCGAACAGCGCTACACGGCCGCCATCTCGCTCGGCTACAGCGCCGAAAACCCGGACAGCGCCGTCACCGCCCTGCCCTCGGGCATGCTGGCCCACGTCTGCTACGAGCAAAACCGCCTGGACGAAGCCGAAGCGCTGCTGGCCAACCGGCTGGAGGTGCTGTGCACGCTGGGCTTTGCCGAAAGCGTCAAGCACATCTTCCTGACGGCCGCACGCATGGCGCAGCGCCAGGGCCGCCACGACCGCGCGCTGGCCTTGCTGGAGCAGGCCGAGAACATCGGCATCAGCCGCCACTGGGACCGGCTGGTGGCCGCCGTCCAGCTTGAGCGCCTGCGCCTGCACCTGAGCCAGGGCCGGCTGGCCGAGGCGCAAGCCTATCTGCAGCGGCTGCGCCAGCTGGCCGCGTCCACCCCGCACACGCCCACCAACCCGCTGGGCGAGGTGCGCCAGTACGCGGCCTTCGGCGACGCCTACTGCGCACTGCAGCAATTCCGCTACAAGGACGCGCAGCAGGTGCTGGAGCCGCTGCTCGCCGAGCTGCTGGCCCTGGACAGCAATCTGCTGGCCATCCGCGCCGGCCTGGCGCTGGCCATCGCCCTGCAGGGGCAGCGCCAGCACGTGCAGGCGCTGCGCGCCTGCCGCGATGCGATGGAGCTGGCGGCCCACGCAGGGATTATCGGCTCGGTGCTGGACCAGGGGCCGGAGCTGGGCGCCCTGCTGGCCGCGCTGCGCGCCAAGCTGGAGCCGGGCACGCCGCTGCTCGCCTTCACGCTACGGGTGCTCGATGCCTGGCAGGCGCTCTACGGCGGCATGGCCTCCCCCAACGCGGGCGGCGGCGCGGCCGGCAAGGGCGCCGACGCGCGCCTGAGCCTGGGGCCGCGCGAATGCGGCATCCTGGAGCTGATCGCCGAGGGCAATTCCAACAAGGAGGTGGCGCGCCTGCTCGGCATCGGCCCGGAAACGGTGAAGACCCACCTGAAGAACATCTTCGTCAAGCTCAACGTGGACCGCCGCATCCAGGCGGTGGCGCAGGCCGAAGCGCTCGGCCTGCTCAAGCGCCGCCGCTAGCCCGTCCCGTCATTCCCCCGATCGGGGGATTAGCCGCCGCCCCGGCAACCCCTATTGTGCTAAACAGCCGCGCCTAGCGGCAAACCACAATACCAAGAGGGGACACATGCAAGCGCATTTCAAGAAGAACACCATCCTGCCGGGCCTGCTGGCCGCTGCGCTGGCGGCCTGGGCGGCCGGCGCAGGCGCCACCGAATTCGACCTCGAGAACGGCTGGACCGGCTCCTGGAACAACACCGTGTTCGCCGGCCAGCAGTGGCGCGCCACCGCCCCGGACGCGGACCGCTACACCGCCGGCAACGGCAAGCTGATCGGCCTGAGCGGCGGCACCGCCGGCCATCCGAACGACGCGGGCAACCTGAACTACGACAAGGGCGACCGCATCTCCACCATGTTCAAGCTGCTCACCGAGCTGGAAGTGAAGAACGGCGACATGGGTGCGCTGGTGCGCGCCAAACTGTGGTACGACCACGCCGGCAAGCACCACAAGGCCCGCTTCGGCAATATGGCCAACGGCTACACCCCGAACACCGAGCTGAGCGACGCCGGCCTGGAGCGCCTGCAGAAGTTCGACGGCGCCTACCTGCTGGACGCCTACGTCTACAACACCTTCAAGGTGGCGGACAAGCCGCTGCAGCTGCGCCTGGGCCGCCAGGTCATCAACTGGGGCGAAAGCCTGTTCATCCAGGGCGTCAACGGCCTCAACCCGGTCGACCTGGGCACGCTGCGCCGCCCCGGCGCCGAACTGAAGGAAGCTCTGCTGCCGCTGGGCGCGCTGTCGGCCAGCATGGGGCTGGGTGGCGGCCACTCGCTGGAAGCGTTCTACCAGTACCAGTGGGGCAACACCTCGATCGATTCCTGCGGCACCTACTGGTCCGTGACGGAAACGTCGATCTCGGCCGACGCGGGCGCTTGCAAGGCCGCCACGCTGGTGCCGCTGGGCGGCATCAGCGGCGTGGCCGCCTTCAAGGGCGGCATGTACGTGCCCATCGCCCAGGGCAAGAAAGCCAGCGACAGCGGCCAGTACGGCCTGGCCTACCGATTCCCGGCGGACGCCATCGACACCGAGTTCGGCCTGTACGCCACCAATGTGCACATGCGCACGCCCATCGTCTCCGGCCTGACCGGCACCAACCTGAAAGCCATCAACCCGGCCATTCCGCTGCTGATGCCGCTGGCGGGCTTTGCCGGCGTGGCCGCGCTGAACCCGATGACCAACCCGGCCATCAAGCCCATGCAGGCCTTCTGGGAATATCCGGAAGACGTGCGCACCTTCGCGCTCAGCGCATCGACCAACCTGGGCGGCTGGTCCATCGGCTCCGAGCTGAGCTACTCGCCCAATGTGCCGGTGCAGCGCAACGGCAACGACCTGATCGGCGCGGCCCTGCAAGGCGCCGGCCCGCTGGGCGCCGTCGCGCGCGCCGCCGTGGCCCAGGGCGTGGGCACCTACGTGCAAGGCTATGACCGCTTCCACAAGACCCAGTTCCAGGTCAACGGCGTGAACACCTTCTCCAACGTGCTGGGCGCGCAGCAGGCCGTGGTGGTCGGCGAGCTGGCCGTTCAGCGCAACAACGTGCCCGACAACAAGGACGCCGGCGCCATCCGCTACGGCCGCGCCTTCATGTTCGGCACCTCCTCCCATCCGCTGTACGGCGGCTCCACCTGCGGCGCCACCAACCCGAGCCCGGCCGGCTGCCAGAACGACGGCTTCATCACCGACCTGGCCTGGGGCTACCGCCTGCGCGGCCAGCTCGAGTACAGCAACGTGGCCGGCACCGGCGTCACGGCCTACCCGGCGGTCTATTTCGCGCACGACGTGAAGGGCTATTCGCTCGACAGCCAGTTGCTGGAAGACCGCCGCCAGCTGGGCCTGAGCCTGCGCCTGAGCTACCAGAAGCGCCACAACCTGGAGCTGAGCTACACCCGCTTCAACCACAAGGCGACCTACGACCCGCTGCGCGACCACGACTACATCGGCCTGACCTACAGCGCCACCTTCTAAGCAATTGGAGACACGAATAATGAAAATGATGCATACCACGCTGCTGGCAGCGCTGCTGTCGGCCTTCTCCGCCCAGGCCGCCATCACCCCGGCCGAAGCGGACAAACTGGGCAAGGAACTGACCCCGGTCGGCGCCGAAAAAGCCGGCAACAAGGAAGGCACCATCCCCAGCTGGGAAGGCGGACTGACCAAGGCCCCGGCCGGCTGGAACCCGGCGCAGGGCTATGCCGACCCCTACGCGGGGGACAAGTCGCTGTTCACCATCACCGCCGCCAACGCCGAACAGTACAAGGACAAGCTGGCCGCCGGCACGCTGGCCCTGCTGAAGAAATACCCGAGCTACAAGATGGTGGTCTACCCCAGCCACCGCAGCGCCGCCTATCCCAAGGAAGTGACGGACAAGGCCAAAGAGCAGGCCACCAAGGTCAAGCTGGAAGGCTCGGCCATGACCGAGCTGGGGGGCTCGCACGTGCCCTTCCCGATTCCGAAAACGGGCCAGGAAGCCATGAGCAACCACATGACGCGCTACCTGGGCGGCGGCTTCGACCGCACCTATGACTGGTTCCCGGTGCGCGCCAACGGCGACTTCTACCGCGTGGGCTTCCGCGAGCTGCGCGTGTCGGACGCCAATTTCGACACCAGGACGCCGAACCACCAGTTCTCCTTCCTGGGCTTCTTCACCGCCCCGGCCACCTTGCAGGGCACGGTCTACCTGGTGCACGAGTCGATCGACCAGGTGAAGGAGCCGCGCCAGGCGTGGATCTACAACGCCGGCCAGCGCCGCGTGCGCCGCGCGCCGGACCTGGCCTATGACAACATCTCCGACGGCACCGAGGCCATGCGCGTGACCGACCAGTACGACGCCTACAACGGCGCGCTGGACCGCTACGAGTGGAAGCTGGTGGGCAAGAAGGAAATGTACATTCCGTACAACAGCTACAAGCTGTCGGACAAGAAGCTGAAGTACGCCGACATCATCCAGAAGAACTCCATCAACCCGGACCTGATGCGCTACGAGCTGCACCGCGTCTGGCAGGTGGAGGCGACGCTGAAGGCGGGTCAGAAGCATATCTACGGCAAGCGCACCTTCTACCTGGACGAGGACAGCTGGGGCGTGGTGCACGAGGACGCCTACGACGGCCAGGGCCAGCTGTGGCGCATCGGCGTGCACGGCACCATGCAGTATTACGACGCCATGGCGCCGTGGTACCGCGTGAACATCTGGCACGACCTGAGCAACGGCAACTACCTGGTGTCCACGCTGGACAACGAGATCAAGACGCCGTGGAAATTCGGCGTCAAGGGCAACTGGTCGGACTTCCAGCCGGATGCGCTGCGCCGCGCCGGCACCAAATAAGCAGCCTGCATCCCGTCACGCATGGCGGGTTACGGACTTCGTCCTAACCCGCCCTACGCAGCGCGCAGCGTATGCGTCCGCATGCGCTCCCCACGCACCACCACCTTCCCGCAAGCCAAGAGGAACTCATCATGAAATACCCCGTGACCGCCCGCCGCGCGGCCACCTGCGCCGTCGCAGCGGCAGCCCTGCTGGCCGCAGCTCTGCCTGCATCCGCCGCCGGCGCCGATGCCAAAATCGCCCCCGCGCCCTCCCTGCAAGTGCGCGCCGACCGCATCATCTTGCAAGACCTGGTCCAGGCCGGCAAACGCCTGCTGGCGGTGGGCGAACGCGGCGCCGTGCTGCTGTCGGACGACGCCGGCCAGACCTGGCAAGCCCGCTTCACCGCCACCAACCGCACGCTGAGCGGCCTGGCCATGGCCGACGCCCTGCACGGCGTGGCCGTGGGCCACGGCGGCGCCGTGCTCACCACCGCCGACGGCGGCAACAGCTGGCAAACCGTCGCCGCCGACGCGGCCGGCAAGGACTCCCTGCTGGGCGTGCTGCACGCGGGCGGCCAGCGCTACGTCGCCTGGGGCGCTTTCGGCCTCTACCTCGAATCGGACGACGGCGGCGCCAGCTGGACCCGCCGCCAGCCCCTGGGCGCCGACTTCGACCGCCACATTTCGCAAGTGCTGGCCAGCGGCCCGGACTGGCTGCTGGTGGGCGAATCGGGCACGCTGGCGCGCTCGCCGGACGGCGGCAAGACCTGGCAAACCCTGGCCTCGCCCTACCCCGGCTCCTACTTCGGCGCCCTCGCCGCCGCCGACGGCGCCCTGCTGGCCTTCGGCATGCGCGGCAATATCTACCGCTCGGCCGACCACGGCGCCAGCTGGACCAAGATCGACTCCGGCACCTCGCTGGCCCTGATGCGCGGCAGCCGCCTCGCCGACGGCCGCCTGGTCCTGGTCGGCAACGCCGGCCTGCTGGCCGTCAGCGCCGACAACGGCAGCAGCTTCACCCTCAGCAAAACCGCGCGCGGCAAAGGCCTGGCGCAGATCGTCCAAACATCGGGCCTGCATGGCGGCGGCCTGGTCGCCGTCGGCGAAGCCGGCGTGGAGCAAGTCAGCCTGGCCAAGCCCGGCGCGAAAGGAACACCATGAGCAAGCACAGCGGCGGCCTGGTCGGCCGCATCTCCCACGGCATATTCCGGTGGCGCAAAGCGCTGCTGGTGCTGTTCATCCTGGTCACCGTGGCGCTGGGCTACTGCGCCAGCCAGCTGCGCGTGCAGGCCGGCTTCACCAAGATGATCCCGCTCAAGCATGAATACATGCAGACCTTTATGGAATACCAGAAGGACTTCGGCGGCGCCAACAAGATCCTGATCGCCGTCAAGCAGAAGGACGGCGAGATCTTCCAGCCCGCCTTCATGGACACGCTGCGCAAGGTCACCGATGAAGTGTTCTACGTCAAGGGCGTCGAGCGCAGCTCGGTCACCTCGCTGTTCACCAACAACGTGCGCTACAACGAAGTGGTGGAGGACGGCTTCCGGGGCGGCAACCTGGTCTCGTCCGACTACGCCGGCACGCCCGAGCAGCTGGCCAAGGTCAAGGAAAACACCCTGAAGTCCGACTGGGTGGGCCGCATCGTATCGAACGACATGACGGCCGCCATGGTGGTGGCCACCCTGCAGGACACCGATCCCGACACCGGCAAGCGCCTCGACCTGCAGGACGTGGCCGCCAAGCTGGAGCAGATCCGCGCGAAATACGAGCGCGGCCCGGTCACGCTGCACATTATCGGCTTCGCCAAATCCATCGGCGACATCGCCTCCGGCGCGGCGGGCGTGCTGGTGTTCTTCGGCATCGCCTTCGTGGTCACGGCCCTGCTGCTGTACTGGTACTCCGGCTCGCTCAAGCTCAGCGCCTGCGCGCTGGCCTGCGCCATGGTGCCCGTGGTCTGGCTGCTGGGGCTGCTGCCGCTGATGGGGCTGGGACTGGACCCGATGTCCATCCTGGTGCCCTTCCTCATCTTCTCCATCGGCGTCTCGCACGCGGTGCAGATGACCAACGCCTGGAAGCTGGAAACGCTGGCCGGCGCAGACGGCGTGACAGCCTCGCGCAACAGCTTCCAGAAACTGTTCGTGCCGGGCGCCATGGCGCTGCTGGCCAATGCGCTGGGCTTTATCGTGATCGCCTTTATCGAGATCGAAATGGTGCGCGAGCTGGCCATCACCGCCACCGTGGGCGTGTCGGTGATGATCGTGACCAACAAGATGCTGCTGCCGATACTGCTGTCCTACCTGCGCTTCTCGCCCAGCGAAGCGCAGCGCCACGCCGGCAAGGAAACCGGCGGCGACCGCCTGTGGGAACGCATCGGCCCGCTGGCCACGCGCAAGGGCGGCGCGCTGACCCTGGTGCTGGGCGGCGCGCTGCTGGCCGGCGGCCTGTGGCAAGCGCGCCAGCTGCAGATCGGCGACCTCGGCAAGGGCGTGCCCGAGCTGCGCGCCGACTCGCGCTACAACCGCGACGTGCAGGTCATCACCAGCCACTTCGCCATCGGCGTCGACCTGCTGCAGATCGTGGCCGAAGCCAAGGGCCAGGAATCGCCCTGCGTGCAGCGCCCCGTGATGGAAAAAATGGAACAGCTGGAATTCACGCTCAACCAGGAAGCGGGCGTGGCCAATGTGCGCGGCCTGGCCGGCTTCGTCAAAGGCGTGACCCAGGCCTACGCGGAAACCTTTATCAAATGGCGCGTGCTGCCGGAGGAAACCGCGCAGATCGCCCAGGGCGTGGGCTTCGCCACCCGGCTCGGCAATGAGCTGATGAATTCCAGCTGCACCGCCATGCCGGTGGCCGTCTTCACGGCCGATCACCAGGCCGGCACCATCACGCGCATCGTCGACGTGGTCAAGCGCTTCAAGGCCGAGCACGACACCGAGCAGCTGAAGTTCCGCCTGGCCGGCGGCAACGTGGGCGTGATGGCGGCCACCAACGAAGCGGTGGAAGCGGCCGACAAATGGGTCAACCTGGCGCTGTTCGCCTCGGTGAGCCTGCTGTGCCTGGCCGCGTTCCGCTCGCTGCGCATCACGCTGTGCATCATCCTGCCGCTGGCCCTGGTCACCATTTTGTGCAACGCGCTGATGGCGGCGGTGGGCATAGGCGTCAAGGTCAACACGCTGCCGGTGGTGGCGCTGGGTGTAGGGGTGGGCGTCGACTACGGCATCTACCTGTTTGAAAGCATGAAGCACGAAGCGCAAGCCGGGCGCAGCCTGCGCGCCGCCTTCGTCGAAGCGCTCAAGCAGCGCGGCACCGCGTCCGTGTTCACGGCGGTGACGATGACGGTCTCGGTGGCGACGTGGGCCTTCTCGGCCCTGAAATTCCAGGCCGACATGGGCATCCTGCTGGCGTTCATGTTCCTGGTCAACATGATCGGCGCCATCCTCCTCCTCCCCGGCCTCGCCGCCCTGCTGGTCGGCGACCGCATGCGCCCCAAATAACCAGTCCCACCCAAAGCGGGGTCAGTTCTGTCATCACGTCATATGACGCGATGACAGAACTGACCCCGCTTTGGTTTACGGCGCTGGGTGAGGATATACTGCTGCTTCCTTCAATCTGTCCTGGAGTCGCAATGCACATACGTACCGGAACCGGAGCCGGCGCCAGCCGGGCCGATGGAGGCATGGATTCGGGCTCGCGCATCGCCATGCTGAAGTCGCAGATCAAGGTGCTGGGCAAGAAGATCGAGGCGCTGCGCAAGGCCTTGATGGAGACGGAGGATCCAACCGCGCGCCTGGCCATCATGAAGGAAATCATCGAGCTGCAGGACATGCAGCGCATGGCGCAGGCGCAGATCACGGAGCTGGAGTTGCGCGCGCGGCGCAAGCTGGAACAGGGACGGCAGGACGCGCCGCCCGAAGACGAGCCGGCGCAGTAAGCGCCGGCTGCAATGCAACGCTGCCTTACGGCGTGACGATGTTGAACACCGGGTTGAACTCGGCCACGCTGCCGAACACGGCGCCCAGCGCGCGCGGGTCGCCGGCCAGCTTGACGGCGCCGGACTGGACCAGCTGCGGCAGCGGCACCTTGGCCACCAGCATCTTGAACAGCGCCTCGCGGGTCAGGCTCAGGCTGACGTCGGCGTTCGGCAGCACGCGGCCTTTGGTGTTGTTTAGCACGGAATTGGACAGCTCCAGCGCGTAGTGCTCGCCGCTGTCGGTGAAGGCGATGTTGATGCCCACGTTCAGCCCGTCCGTCTTGCGGTGGTCAAGCCGCACCGCCAGGAAGTCGAACACCATCTCGGTCGGCAGCGCCTGCAGCATCTCCGGCGATTGCGCCGTGATGCGCGCCGGCGCCACGCCTTCGCGCAGCTCGCGCGCCCCCGTCAGGTAGGCGTTGCGCCAGATGGCGGACTCGGCCTGGTAGCCCAGCTGCTCCAGCGTGTCCGCCTGCAGCTCGCGCGCGGCGCGGTTGCCCGGCTCGGCGAACACCAGGTAGTTCAGCATCTCGGCCACCCAGCGGTAGTCGCCTTCGGCGAATGCGGCGCGGGCCAGCGCCAGCGTCTTGTCTGCGCCGCCCATCGCGGCCACGTGGCGGCGCGCGCTGTCCACACGCGGCAGCGGTTGCAAGGTGGCCGGGTTGGCGTCGTACCACCCCAAGTAGAAGTCGTACACGCCGCGCAGATTGTGGCTCAGCGTGCCGTAGTAGCCGTGCGTGGACAGGTCCTGCTGCAGTCCCTTGGGCATGAAGGTCGCGTTGCCCAGCTCGTCCATGGTCACGCCCTGGTTGGCCTGGTGCAGCGCCTCGTCGTGGATGTAGCGGTACAGGTCGCGGTGGTTGGCCAGGTGGGCGCGCACGCGCTGCTGGCCCCACACCGGCCAGTGGTGGCTGCGGAAGGCCACTTCGGCTTGCGGAAACAGATCCAGCATCTGGTTGATGTATTTGCTCCAGCCCAGCGCGTCGCGCATCTTGGCGCCGCGCAGCGTGTAGATGTTGTGCATGGTGTGGCTGACCACTTCGGACAGGCACAGCGCCTTGAGCTGCGGCAGGTAGAACACGAACTCGGACGGCGCTTCGGAGCCGTTCGCCATCTGGAACACGAAGCGCATGCCGTCCACCGTCATTTCCTGCCCGGTCTTGCTGACGATGTCGGTCGGCGCCAGCAGGCCGATGGTGCCCGCCGAGACCGCCTTGCCCAGGCCGGTGCCCACGCCGTCCTGCGCCGACGCGCCGATGGCGGTGCCGAACTGGTAGACCGCGCGCCGCGTCATGGCGTTGCCGGCCAGGATGTTCTCCGCAATGGCCGATTCCATAAAGCCTTCCGGCGCAATCACGCGCACCTTGCCGGATTTGGTTTCATCCATGCTGGCCACGCCCAGCACGCCGCCGAAGTGGTCCGCATGGCCGTGCGTGTAGACCACCGCCACCACTGGCTTGCGCGCCAGGTGGGCGGCGGCCAGCGCCATGCCCGCCTTGGCCGCTTCCGCCGAGGTCAGCGGGTCGACCACGATCCAGCCGGTATCGCCTTCGATCAACGTCATATTGGCCAGGTCCATGCCGCGCACCTGGTAGATGCGCTCGCCCACCTTGAACAGGCCGGCTTCGTTGTTCAGCAGCTCGTTGCGCCACAAGCTGGGATTGACCGTGGCGGGCGCCGCGCCCTGCATGAAGCTGTAGCGTCCGGCGTCCCACACGGCCTGGCCGTTAGCGCCGGCCAGCACGCCCGGCGGCAGCGCGGCGATGCGGCCGCGCCGGGCGTCCTCGAAGGCTTGCTGGTCGTCCAGCGGCAGGCCGGCGCCGAAGGCGGCGTTGCGCGCGGCCGTGGCGGCGGTGGCGGCTTTGGGACCGCTGGCGGCGAAGGCGGCGGGCGCGGGGGCTGCCGCGAGCAGGGCGATGGCGGCAAGCACGGCGCCGTGGACGGTTTTGTACGACATGGACGATCTCCGGGTTTATTGTAGTCATCCGAGTCTATGGATGCGCCCACCGGCTGTCCAATGCATCATTTTGATCGTTATAATGCAGTCTTTGCATTAAACTCCCCTCATGGACATCAAGCGCATGCGCCACGCGATCGCGCTGGCGGACGAACTGAACTTCGCCAGGGCGGCTGAGAAAGTGCACCTGAGCCAGCCCGCGCTCAGCCGCAGCATCCAGACGCTGGAGCAGGAGCTGGGGCTGCAGCTGTTCGACCGCGACAACCGCAACGTGGCGCTGACCACCGTGGGCGCCAGCTTCATGGCGCAGGCGCGGCGGCTGGTGTACCAGATGCGCAGCCTTGAGCGTGACATGGGCCTGCTGCGCAGCAGCGAAATCGGCCAGGTTGCGTTCGGCGTCGGCCCGCTGCCGACGGCGGCCTTTCTGCCCGCCCTGCTGTCCAGCGTGCGCGCCGAGCGTCCTGGACTGCAGCTGACCGTGAGCAGCCACAACTGGCGCTACCTGCTGCAGCATCTGCACGCCGAGGAAATCGAATTCTTTGTGGCCGATACGCGCGACATCCAGCCGGACGCCGCCATCGCCATCACGCCGCTGTGCCGCCAGTACGGCAGTTTCCTGTGCCGCGCAGGCCACCCGCTGCTGGCGCAGGCCGAGCGCCAGCCTGGCGATCTGCTGCGGTACGGTTTCGTGTCGCTGAAACTGCCGGCCGGCCTGCAGGCAGCGATGCGGCGCCTGCTCGGCATGGACGCGAACGAGCCCCTGCCCGTGGCGGTGGAGTGCGACAATGTGCAGGTGCTGGCCGACCTGGCCTGCGAAAGCGACGTGGTGCTGATTGCCAGCGAGGCCGCCGTGGCGCCCAGCGTCGCCGCCGGGCGGCTGGCGCCGATCCGGTTCAGCCACGCGCCGCCGCTGTACGCGGAGATCGGCATCGTGCAGCTGTACGGGCGCAGCCTGTCGCCCGGCGCCGCGCTGGTGCTGGAGCGCCTGCGCGCCATCGCCGCGACCGCCCCAGCCACGGCCATGCATGTCGGCGGGGAGTACCTGGCGGCGCCCGGCGCTACATTAAAATAAGCGTCCGCAAGCAAAGGAGGTCCGATGGCCAAGCACCATTCCGTATTATTCGTCTGCATGGGCAACATCTGCCGCTCGCCGACGGCCGAGGGCGTGTTCCGCCAGCGCGCCACGGCGGCCGGACTGGAACTGGAGATTGATTCGGCGGGCACGCACGCCTACCACGTCGGCAATCCGCCGGACGCGCGCTCGTCGCAGCATGCTGCCCGGCGCGGCTACGACCTGAGCGCCCAGCGCGCGAGGCAAGTGTCCGCCGCCGACTTCGCGCGCTACGACCACCTGCTGGCCATGGACCAGGACAACCTGGCGCGCCTGCAAGCGGCCTGCCCGCCCGAACACCGCCACAAGCTGGCCCTGTTCATGCAGTACGCCACCCACTCCGATTCGGACGTGGTGCCGGACCCGTACTACGGCGGCCCGAACGGCTTCGACCAGGTGCTGGATTATATTGAGGATGCTTCGGACGGCCTGATCGCCGCCCTGAAGCGGGGCTGATCAGGCGGCCACGCCGGCCGGCAGGTCCACGCTGGCGTCGTTGACGGCCAGGCCGCCCATGGCGGCGGACAGCGCGCGCGACACCACGCCTTCGGTGCGCACCGCGCGCACGCTGCGCTCGCGGAATTTCTGCACCAGCGCCTCTCCGGACAGCGAGAACGCTTCCTGCCGCGCGCTGGTGGAGAAGATGTAGAGCGTGCGCAGCGGGCTGATCCAGGCAAGCTTGACCTTGCGCGTGCTGCCGTCGTCCTGGTCGAATTCCAGCCACATGCCACGCGCCAGGCCGTCGGCCTCGATGGTGGCGTCGTCGTCCAGCGGCAGCTCGGGCTCGGGGGCGGCGCTGGCAGCGGCGGCGGCGGCTTGCGCCTCCAGTTCCAGGCGGCGCTCGGCCGCCTTCTGCGCCACTTCCATGGCGATTTCCACCTGGCGCTCCGGCGACAGTTCCAGCGGCGCGCGTACGATGGACGCATGGCATTCGGCCAGTTCTGCGAAGAACTGCAGCCGGTCGGCGTCCTGCCACTTGATCACGTCCAGCCACTTGTTCAGCGTGGACAGCAGCTTGGGCAGCTTGGAGATCAGCTGCTTGCGCTCGTCGGCGGTAATCTTGGGCTTGACGCTCCAGATCAGGTCGTCCATGGTCTGGGTGGCGTTCTGCACCGCGCCCGGTTTGCCCTCTTCCACGCTGTAGGCAATGGTCAGCACGGACACCCATTTGTTCTCGAGGAAGGCCTCCACCATGGCGATCACTTCGCCGGAGCCGATGCGCAGCGCAACGGCGTTCCGGGCCGACTTGGCAGCCACGGCCATTTTTTCCTGCTTGAGCGCGGCGGCGATAGGCTCGGCGATGGCGGCGGCCGAAGCCGCTTCCTCGGCCTTGATGGACGCTTCCAGTTCCTCCACCGCCTCGCTGAAGGCGGACACTTCCAGGTCGTGATCGCGTCCCACGCGCTCGACGCTGCGCTGCATGGCCTGGAACAGCGGATCTTCCGGGCTCTTGCGCTGTTCCCAGCCCATGCGGGACAGCAGGTCTATCATGCGGCGCGCAGGATGGCTGTCCTGGAAGAAGAAGTCCTTGTCGACCAGGGCGGCTTTGAGCACCGGGATCTGCAGGAAGCGGATCAGGTCACGGATTTCCTGCGAGATGTTCTGGTCGCGGAACACCGTGTCGAAGATGGCCGACAGCAGGTCTATCGTGCTTTCGTCCGAGCGCGTCAGGCTGCCTTCCGGGGCGTTCTTTTTGATGTTGGGCAGGTAGAACACATTGGGCGCGGCGCCCGCGTCCGGAGCAGCGCCCAGGCTGGCGACGCCCTGCACGCCCGCAGCGCTGGCGGCGGCGTTCAGCAAGCCGAGCAGGCCTGCACCCTGCGCGCCCACGGCCACGCCCTGCATGCCTGCCTGCGAACCCGCCTGCATGGCGCCCGGCACGGCGAAGCCCGCCGGCACGGCAACCATGCCTTCGGCCGGAACAAACCCGGCGGCAGGCGCCACATAGCCGCCAAACACCGCACCCGCAGGCACGGCTTGCATCGCCTGCATGGCTGGCGCGCCGGCCATGCCCATCACGCCGGGAGCGGCGGCCGGATAGCCGCCTGCCGGCACGGAACCGGCCGTGGCGGCGGCGCCGGGCGGGAACGGGGCTGCGAAACCGGGATATGGCACGGCCATGCCACCGCCCTGTCCGCCCGCCATGGCGAACCCGGCGGCAGGCATGGCGCTTTGCTGCATCTGCGCCAGGTAATTCATCAGCGGCTGTTTGGACGCGGTCTGCGCGGCGCGCTGCGCCACCTCGTTCGGCACCGCGCCCACAGGCACCTGGGCCGCGCCCTGCGCCCACGCCCCCGCTTTCAGGTTGGCGATGTCGGGCAGATCGGGAATGATGAGGTCCGGGTCCAGCGGGCCATCCTGCGTGGCGGAGAAGAACTGGCGCAGCTGCTGGGCCAGTTCAGCCTGCTGCTTGCGCTTGCGCGCCGGACTGGCGCTGCTGGCGTCGTGCGAGTCGGCCTTGCGCGCCTTGTAGCCGTCCACCGAGCCGGGCAGCACGCCCTTGCGCTGCAAGGTCAGGCTCAGCTCCTCCAGCATGGACGACAATTCCATGAACATGCCGGGCTTGAGCAGCGCCAGCAGCAGCCCGGCGGCCTCCTCGTCGGCATTGAACTCCAGCCAGGCCTGCTGCAAGGCCTGCAAAAACACGTCGGGGCGGAATGGATTCTGGTTCACGCGCAGGATGTCGCGGTCCAGCAGGAAGGCCAGGCGCACGTTCAGCGTGGCCAGCGCGTCCGAATACTGCGCCTCGAAGGGCTTGCTGATGCCCTCCAGCGTGACCTTGTTGTCCATCTCCTCCATCGACACCAGCGACAGCGGCTGGTCCAACTGGCGCGGCTTGGCCTTGGTGCCAGGGGCCAGCTCGGCAATCTCGCGCCGCAGGCCGCGCTCCAGCTCCTTCAGGACCAGGTTCAGATAGCGGTAGTGATCATTTCGCAACAGATTGCCCGCGCGGATGCGCGCTTGCAGCTCGCGCACGTCGCCGGCGCCGTCGGCCGCGTCCACCAGCGCACCGGCGATACGGGTCGTGAAGTCCAGGAATTGATCGCCCACATGCCGCTTGACGATCTCGATCAGGTTCTCCAATAGCGCATGGCGCGGCGTAACCGCTTTTTTTGGCGCTGCCGGAGTTGTCGGATGTGAAAGCATGGTCTAACCTGAGTGGGACGGGCTGCGCGGCCGGCCTGTCCGTTTCATTGTTCGTTTCATGATTACAGCCGCGATACCGCATTCTTGCACATTCTTGCCGCAAGGCAATAGCCTGCAGGAAACAAATGGTGATTTTGTTTGATTTTTTTCCTCACTGCACAGATAAAGGACAGCGACATGAAATCGAAGCAACGCACGGAGCGCCAGAGGGATAGTGATGCCAATAGCGCCAGCCGTCAATCCGGAACCCCTGGTTCGACCTCGGTAGGCCGCGCCGACATCCAGGGCGGCGCAATCGACCGCAAGGAAGAAAGCCGCCGCTCGCGCAGCGAGGAAGCACGCAGCGAAGTGAGCCGCAGCGCCAGCCGCAGCGGTTCGCGCAACCGCTAGTACTGCTGGCAAGCGCCGCTGTCCGCAACATGCAGCCGCCCGGCCATTCGGTCCGGGCGGCATTACTTCGTCTTCAGATATTGGTGATGCGGTGGCCGGCCGGCGGCCGGAAATCGGTCACTTTGTTGATCATGTTCACCTTCACCGCCTCGGCGGCGGTCAGGTGCAGGTCCGAATAAGCGTGGATGCGCCAGTGCTCGTCGCTGAACTGGACGTGGCTGCGCAGGATCTCCTCGGTGCGGGCGTCGTCCGCCTGCAGGCCCTCGACGATGATGCGCAGCGCATCCGGCCGCGCCCCGGACGGCGCGCTGGCGTGCGATTTGTGCACCATGAAGCGCGCCGTGCTGCTGGCGTAGCGCTTGTGGCCAGCCAGGTAGACGATCACCGCGATCGACGCCACCGCCCCGGCGTTGTACATATGGAAACGGATCGGCAGGTTGCTCATATAGTTGTACAGGCAAATGCCGTCGCTCACGTAGCCGCCGTTCGACTGCAGCAGCACATGCGCGTCCGTCACCATGTCCTCGCTCATGTCGGCCGCCGCATCGAACATGCGGTGCACCATGTCGCTGTTGACGTCGCCGGACAGCGTGAACCAAGCATGGCCCTGCAGTTTGTCCTGGTCTTCCATGAATGTACCCTCACTTTTATACATGCAATGATTCTAACAAAACACGCGACCTCATAGCGGGACCGTGCGGCATTCGTGCGCAGGACAACCACACCGGCGCCACGCGCTACAATCTGGGTCGGACCATAAGGAAACACATGCAGAATCTGATTTCGGAATTAACCCGGCTCTACCTTCCCGCCGGCCTTGCAGGCGACGCGGCCTATGCCGACCTGCTGGCCCAGCGCGTGCAGGGCCAGTCCGGCGTGGAGTTGCGGCTGGCTGCCGATGGCCGCACGCGCGCCATCGCCATCCCCTTCCGCCCCGTCGCGGGTGGCCTGGAAGCGCAGCACTGGACCCAGTTGTGCGACGTGGCGAATGCGCTGCAGACGGAACTCGGCCTGCCCGCGCCGGCCGTGAGCATATCAGGCGACAGCGGCTACGGCCTGTGGCTGTCGCTCGCCGTGCCTGTGCCCGAGGCACTCGCGCGGCAGTTTGCCGCGCAGCTGTGGACGAAGTATTTGCCGGACGCGCCGCAGCCCGACGGCGCCGCGCTGGAACTGCCGCCCTACCTGCATCAGGGCACGGGCAAATGGACCGCCTTCATCAATCCCGGCCTGGGCGCCTCGTTTGCGGAAGAGTCCGGCCTGGAAATGCCGCCGCCCACCGCCGGGCAAGCGGCGCTGCTCGACGGCCTGCACAGCATCAGCGAAGCCCAGTTCGCGCATGCGCTGAAGCTGCTCCAGCCTGCGCCTCCGGCCGTCCAGACAAGCACCTCCGCGCCGGCGCCCGCCGCTGCCCCTACCGCCGTAATCGAAGACGGACTGCTGCTGAAAGACGCCACGCTGGAAGACATCATCGCCCTGCTGCACTCCAGGAATATCGAACCGACATTCAGGCACTTGATCCGTAAATGACGAGATCCAGCATGACGCCCCTGCGGCGGGCTTGGCCGCCTCGCGCAGGCCTCATGCCAATGATTTGGTCAGCGCATATCTGGCACCGCCGGGAGGAGAGTCCGGCAAACGGCTAAACACTTTATAACCGCATTTTTCATAAAACGGCAGCGCCTGGAAGCTGAGCGTTTCGACATAGGACTGTTTGCAGCCGCGCCGCAACCCTTCCGCTTCCGCAACCGCCAGCAGCTCGCTACCATAGCCCTGCCCTCGCTGCGACTCTTGCAGCCACATGACATGCACATGCAGCCAGCCCAAATAAGTAGCGCCGAACATGCGCCAACAAGCTCCCCAGCCTCATTTCTCACCGAAGCCAGCAAATACTGCGGCGTGTCGCCATTTGCCTGCTCGGCGTTAAAGGCCGTCAAATGCCCAACCAAGGCCTAGATATCGGCCATCTCCGGCTCCGACTCCAGCACAACCGGACGCTTCTCAGCCATTCAAGCTCCTTGGTCAACGAACTAGCGCAGGAAGCGCCCCACTTTCGCTTCCAGCAGTTTAATCAATTCGGGTTGCATGTATTCATAGTCATCCGGGATATCAAGGCAGATGACGCGCTTACCGTTCAAGTACGGCTTGAACCGCATCGACAGCCTGGTCCGGTGCGCCTTCTCCATCACAAAGATGATGTTCGACCAAGCGATCTGCTCAGGCGACAGCGGCACCGACGCGTCGCCACCCAAACCGGCGGAATCCGTTTCGACACCTGGCCAAGTAGCGAACACCGCCTCGGCTGTAGGGCTGCGGAGCCGGTTCTGGCTGCAGATAAATAACGCTCTCTTCAATGCTTCGCCTCAATAGTTGAATAGAATTTTCAAATAGTATGACGCGAATGCGATGTCCGTTAACGCCTGCGGATTCAACCGGTCGACGCAACACATTCGTGAAATCGTTGTGCCGGGGTATCATAGTCTAGCGTTTTCCTGGGCCGTCCGTTCAGCCGATTTGCTACAGCATCGAGCTGGCCCTGAGAGTAGTTCGACAGGTCCAGGCCTTTGGGGAAATACTGCCTCAGCAGGCCGTTGGTATTTTCGTTTGAACCACGCTGCCAAGGATGTCGAGGGTCGCAGAAATAGACTTGAATGTCGGCCGCCAGCTTGAAGCGCTTGTGGTCAGCCAACTCCTTGCCGCGATCCCATGTAAGCGACTTGTAGTGCTCCTGTGGCAGCTTCATAGCGTGTTGGATCAGCGCGTTCACAACAGTCTCGGTATCCTTGCCTGCGACCTTTACCAGCATCACATAGCGTGTTTTGCGCTCGACCAGCGTGACGATCTGGCTGTTATGGCTACCAAATAGCAGATCCCCTTCCCAATGCCCAGGTACAGCCAGGTCTTCCGCCGTTGCAGGGCGCTCACTGATGGATACTGCGTCAGTAATTCTGCCGTGATTCTCCGTTTTCATCGTGTGATGGCGGGAACGGCGCATCACTCGAGTGCGACGTAAATGCTCTGTCAGCTCCTTCTTCAAGGCGCCACGCGCCTGGATATACAGGCTACGATAAATCGTTTCGTGTGACACTTGATGAGCCTTATCGCCAAGGTTAGCGCGCTTGAGCCATCCGGCAATTTGCTCGGGTGACCATTGCAGTTGGAGCTTCTCAGCCACCATTTCAGCCAGCGCAGGGTTCTCTGCCAGTCTACAGCGCTTAGGGCGCCTGACTCGATCCCAGGCGCGCTTGTCGGCCTGGTTTGCCCGGTACAGCGCCTGCCCGCCATTACTCCTGATTTCTCGGCTGATGGTGGAAGGAGCACACCCCAGCGAAGCAGCGATCTTCCGAATCGGTGCCCCCGCCACCAACGCGCGCGAAATATCTTCGCGCTCAGCAATCGTTAAAGCCAACCTGGAACGACAGCGCTGAGCAGGACTAATCCCGCCGTTCTGAATAAGAATTCCCTGAATTGCACCGTGACTTCGGCCGAAAAGTTGGGCAATATGCTGCAGAGATTCACCCTGACGCCAGCGTTCCCACATCAATGCCTTTTGCTCGTCAGTGTAATAGATTCGTGGTTTGCGTTTCATGGCAACACTCCTCCTGCCTAAGCAGTTTAGTGTGTTGCGTCGACCGGTTGAATCCGCAGCCGAAAGCCGAATCGAATCTACGCTGCTCAGTTGCAGGGCGCCCTGGGAAGCAAGTAGGTACCGTAGTTCCGCCGAATGTTCTTGTCGGCGTCTGGCTGAGCGCCCGTTTGCTCTAATGTCAGTTCCACTACCTCGCCTTTCCTCTGAAGTATTCCCCTACCGGCATTTCCCCATCCATCGTCGTCAAAATTAAAGGTCGCAACGCTGTTCTTCTGCTGGCTCATTGGGGCCTTAACCATCAACACCTGCCCAGAGTCTGGCATTGAGATACTAATCGAAATCATGGGCATCTTATCGTCAGAAGTTTGTGCGCAAACTACCAAGTTCCCAAGCAATTCCTCAGGGCCATGTCCACGCCTGGCATAAAGCGGCTCTTTCAATGAAAACGATTCCGTTTGAACGCCCGCGTACACGCCTTCGCTAACCGCAAGTGACGTAATAACCGCACAAAGGACGCATCGCCAGGTGGCCAGGGAATTCTTGCAATTGGTTTTAGGTTTCATAGCATGGACATTTGGATTTCGTGATGGGCAGCTTCTGGCCGGACGCGGCCTGTCGAAAAGATGCCGTCACTGCCACGTAGAAGTTAATTTTAGATAGTCCGCTCATCGCGCCGTTTGAATTGCAGGGCCCTGTGGGAGCGCTCATTTGAGAATGAAGGACGTTTTGAGTCGCAGCACCGAGTTTCTGAGGTTGTCTTTGAGCGAGACGCGAACCGTCCACGTACCGGCAGGATCAGAAACCTCTCCAGTGAAACCAAGAACAGGTGCCGAAAGATACATGTTGTAGGGGCTTCCTTTGAGAATGCCCTGAAAGCAAACGATGTCAGTTTGATGAATTGAAGTCGTTCCGTCCGGCCTTATTACGTCGAGGTCGCAGGTCAGGTTTGCTCGACCATCAGCAGTCAGCTTGGGGTTCGCGAAAAAGGTGAGAACGAACACTTGCTTGCCTTTTGCGACGGTCTTTGCCTCGTTAAAGTGCGGGACAGTATTAGAAGGCGTGTCCCATTTCTCGCGCCAATCTACATCCGACGTAACGAGCAACGAGCCCCCAAGTCCATTGAGCGAACGTCTAGCTTCTGTTTCGGGAGCTGGATTCCCTTTCGCATCCTTCCAATAGCCCTCCTGCCCAAACGCTGCAGACGCAATGGCGAGACCGAGAGAAATGATGGCTAGATATTTCATGGACGGCCAATATCTCACGTTAACACTTGCGATAAAAAAATGTGTTGCATTCATAAGCTCCCAAAATCTAAAATAATTCCAAACATGATGACCAGGTGATTCTGGCCGATTGCCGCCTAATACCGCTACTCAATGCAAGCCAAGGTACAGCTTAGAGAATTTATTACTTAGTCCGTGAAATTTCCAAGAACATCAAAAACATCGGAAGCAAATTCCAAGATATCTCCAAGCCCATCAATGCTGCTGGAGGAAGAACTGCCTGGCACGCACTGGCCTATATTCGACAGGTCCGCCTGCCTCGGCGGCTCGACCAGTTCCAGCAGGCGGGAAAACTGACCGGCCTCCAGCCAAAGACCCAGGCACTGTCTGCAAGCGCACATGGCAACGCCTTGGTAATCAATGGGCTTCATCGCCTGACCGTCCACTGGGCAAGGCTGAACGCCGGCGGAGTCGCGCTGCTGGTGCAGTTGCAATGCCACGTGTGCACGCAATTCAGGTAGCAAGCTACCGCTCAAGGACACGCCCAGGCATTGCGGGCAGCGGTGAATCCGGTGGCCGCCAAAGCTGGCAAGCGTTAATTGTGCGTCGTCAACCGGACAAAGCATGGGCGCCCTTTCGGAATAAGAATGCCCGTGAGATTACCAGATTGTCAGAGAGGAAAAGTCACAAATACTCACCGTCGGACCGCCTCAGCCGGCGCCCTCGCCGGCCCCGCAAGATTGACATAAAGCCCCTTCTGGCATATATTCCTCAGTCTTGATCGGGAGAGGGCAAACTCGCGTTGCCGCCGAAGGGGCACTACCCAAAAACTCTCAGGCAAAAGGACCGGTCAAGGGCCAGCGGCGCACCGCGCAGCTGGGTCAAACTCTGGAGAGCGGCTGCGGCACCACGCCAGCAGCCCACCGAAGGGGCGTGCGGATGCCATTCCGCTATCTCTCAGGTACCAAGGACAGAGGGGTTCGTCGCATTGTGCTGTGCATTTTGCTTCTGTTAACTCCTATATCTATTGGACCGCCCCATGACGCTCAAAGCGACCCCACTCAATGCCGCACACCGCGCCCTCAATGCACGCATGGTCGATTTCGGCGGCTGGGACATGCCAGTTAACTACGGTTCGCAAATCGAAGAACACCACGCGGTGCGCACCGACGTCGGCATGTTCGACGTAGCCCACATGTGCGTGGTCGATATCAAGGGCGACAACACCCGCGCATTCCTGCGCGGCCTGCTGGCCAACAACGTCGACAAGCTGCAAGTCTCCGGCAAGGCGCTCTACTCCTGCATGCTGAACCCGCAAGGCTTCGTGATCGACGACCTGATCGTCTACTTCATCAACGAGAGCTGGTTCCGCCTGGTGGTCAACGCCGGCACCGCCGAGAAAGACGTGGCGTGGATGCAGGCGCAGAACACAGCCACCGGCTCGGGCGTGACCATCACCCAGCGCAGGGACGGCGCCAACGCCATGGCCCTGATCGCCGTGCAAGGCCCGAACGCCCGCGCAAAAGTATGGGAAGTGATCGCCGGTTCGCAGGACGCCACCGCCGACATGAAGCCGTTCAACGTGGCCTTCGTGCCGAACACCATCTTCGGCGAGGCGATGATCGCCCGCACCGGCTACACCGGCGAAGACGGTTTTGAAATCGGCGTGGCGGCGGAACAGGCCGAGGCGCTGTGGAACGCGCTGAACGCGGCCAGCGTGAAGCCTGCCGGCCTGGGCGCGCGCGACACGCTGCGCCTGGAAGCGGGCATGAACCTGTACGGCCAGGACATGGACGAAACCGTGAACCCGCTGGACGCAGGCCTGGCATGGACCATCGACCTGGTGTCCGAGCGCGACTTCGTAGGCAAGGCCGCTCTGCAAGCCATGGGCCAAAACGCCCAGTTCGTGGGCCTGATCCTGCGCGAAAAAGGCGGCGTGCTGCGCGCGCACCAGAAGGTGATCGTGGCGGGCTCCGAGCAGACCGGCGAGATCACCAGCGGCACCTTCAGCCCGACCATGCAGCAAGCCATTGCGCTGGCGCGCGTGCCGAACGGCGTGGCCGTGGGCGACACCGTGCACGTGGAAATCCGCGACAAGAAACTGGCCGCCACGGTTGTAAAGTTGCCGTTCGTGCGCAACGGTAAAATCCTGGTAGCCTGACCCTCGAATTCTTAGAACACAACCCAACTGGAGCTAGACATGAGCAATATTCCTGCAGACCTGAAGTACACCGAGTCCCACGAGTGGGTACGCGCTGAAGCCGACGGCACCGTGACCGTCGGCATCACCGAGTTCGCGCAGGACGCACTGGGCGATATCGTGTTTGTCGAACTGCCGAAAGTCGGCACCACCTACGGCGCCGGCGACGACGCAGCCGTGGTGGAATCGGTGAAAGCCGCTTCCGACATCTACGCGCCGATCGCAGGCGAAGTGGTAGCAGTGAACGACGCCGTGGTGGACGCGCCTGAATCGATCAACACCGACGCCTACGCCGCCTGGCTGTTCAAGATCAAGCCGGCCGACGCAGCCGCCATCAACGGCCTGCTCGACGCCGCTGCCTACGGCAAGACCACCGAAGGCTAATCAGCCTATGTATGTAGGGCGGGTTAGCGCGCAGCGCGTAACCCGCCGGCGCCGCCAGCGGCCCATGCATGGCGGGTTACGGCCTCCGGCCTAACCCGCCCTACGAATTCTTCACATCTCCTCCGCCATCATGACCCGTACCAGCCTGACCCAACTCGAAGCGCGCGACGCTTTCATCGCCCGCCACATCGGCCCGGACGCCAACGAGCAGCAGCAAATGCTCGACGTGCTCGGCTACGCCACCCGCACCGCGCTGATCGACGCCATCGTGCCGCCGTCCATCCGCAACAAGAGCGCCCTGCCGCTCGGCCAGTTCTTTGAGCCGATGCCGGAAACCACCGCGCTGGCCAAGCTGAAAGGCATCGCCTCGCAGAACAAGGTGCTCAAATCGCTGATCGGCCAGGGTTACTACAACACCCACACGCCCGGCGTCGTGCTGCGCAATATCTTCGAGAACCCGGCCTGGTACACCGCTTACACCCCATATCAGCCTGAAATTTCGCAAGGCCGCCTGGAAGCCATCCTGAACTTCCAGCAAGTGGTCACCGACCTGACCGGCATGGGCATCGCCAACGCGTCCATGCTGGACGAAGGCACGGCCGCCGCCGAAGCCATGACGCTGATCCAGCGCGTGGGCAAGTCGAAATCGAACACTTTCTACGTCGCATCCGACGTGCTGCCGCAAACCCTGGAAGTGGTGCAGACCCGCGCCCTGCCGCTGGGCATCACCGTGAAGACCTTCGACCCGGCCGAACTGGCCGGCGTGACGGACGCTTTCGGCGTGCTGCTGCAATACCCAGGCGTCAACGGCGTGGTGCGCGACTACCGCGCCGCCGTTGAAACCGTGAAAGCCGCCGGCGCCATGGTGGTGGTCGCGGCCGACCTGCTGGCCCTGACCATGCTCACGCCTCCGGGCGAATGGGGCGCGGACGTGGTGGTCGGCAACTCGCAGCGCTTCGGCGTACCGCTGGGCTTCGGCGGCCCGCACGCCGGCTATCTGTCCACCCGCGACGAATTCAAGCGATCGATGCCGGGCCGCCTGGTCGGCGTCACCATCGACCAGCAAGGCAACCAGGCTTACCGCCTGGCCCTGCAGACCCGCGAGCAGCACATCCGCCGCGAAAAAGCCACCTCCAACATCTGCACCGCGCAGGTGCTGCTGGCGGTAATCGCGTCGATGTACGCCGTCTACCACGGCCCTGCCGGCCTGCTGCAGATCGCCAACCGCGTTCACCGCTACACCGGCATCCTGGCGGCCAACCTGAAGACCCTGGGCTACAGCGTCAACGACAGCTTCTTCGACACCCTGACCGTCAAGACCGCCAACGCCGCCGCACTGCACGCAGCCGCCCAGGCCAACGGCGTGAACCTGCGCCAGATCGACGCCAACCACGTCGGCATCTCGCTGGACGAGACCATCACCCGCGCAGACATCGCCACCCTGTGGACCGTGTTCGCCACCGGCGTCGCCAACGCGCCTGCCGCTCCGGACTTCGACACCGTCGAAGCCGGCGTGAACAACAGCTTCCCTGAAGCGCTGGCCCGCAGCTCGGCTTATCTGACGCACCCTGTGTTCAACCGCTACCACTCCGAAACCGAAATGCTGCGCTACCTGCGCAGCCTGGCGGACAAGGACCTGGCGCTGGACCGCACCATGATCCCGCTCGGCTCCTGCACCATGAAGCTGAACGCCACCAGCGAAATGATCCCGGTCACCTGGCCCGAGTTCTCGAACATCCACCCGTTCGCACCGAACGAGCAGACCGTGGGCTACCGCGAAATGATCGCCCAGCTGGAAGAGATGCTGTGCGCCGTCACCGGCTACGCCGCCGTCTCGCTGCAGCCCAACGCCGGTTCGCAGGGCGAATACGCCGGCCTGCTGGTGATCCAGAAGTACCACCAGTCGCGCGGCGAAGGCCACCGCAACATCTGCCTGATCCCGTCGTCGGCGCACGGCACCAACCCTGCTTCGGCCAATATGGTCGGCATGCAGGTGGTGGTCACCGCCTGCGACGAGCGCGGCAACGTGGACCTGGCCGACCTGAAAGCCAAGGCCGAGCTGCACTCGAAGAACCTGGCCTGCGTCATGGTCACCTACCCTTCGACCCACGGCGTGTTCGAAGACGGCATCCAGGAACTGTGCGACATCATCCACTCGCACGGCGGCCAGGTATATATAGACGGCGCCAATATGAATGCACTGGTCGGCGTGGCCGCGCCGGGCGCGTTCGGCGGCGACGTGTCGCACCTGAACCTGCACAAGACCTTCTGCATCCCGCACGGCGGCGGCGGTCCAGGCGTCGGCCCGATCGGCGTTGGCGCCCACCTAGCCAAGTTCCTGCCCAACCAGCGCTCGAACGGCTATGTGCGCAGCGAAGACGGCATCGGTTCGATCTCGGCAGCGCCGTTCGGCTCCGCCTCGATCCTGCCAATCTCGTGGATGTACATCGCCATGATGGGCGGCGAAGGCCTGACCGCGGCGACCGAAACCGCCATCCTGAACGCCAACTACATCGCGCGCCGCCTGGCGCCGCACTACCCGGTGCTGTACTCGGGCCACGACGGCCTGGTGGCGCACGAGTGCATCCTGGACCTGCGTCCGCTGACCGATGCCACCGGCATCAGCAACGAAGACGTGGCCAAGCGCCTGATGGACTTCGGCTTCCACGCGCCGACCATGAGCTTCCCGGTACCGGGCACGCTGATGATCGAGCCGACCGAATCGGAAGCGAAAGCCGAGCTGGACCGCTTCATCGATGCGATGATCGTGATCCGCGGCGAGATCGCCAAGGTGGAAAGCGGCGAGTTCGACAAGCTGAACAACCCGCTGAAGTTCGCGCCGCACACGGCTGAAGTGCTGACCTCGGACAACTGGGACCGCAAGTACAGCCGCGAAGTGGCTGCCTTCCCGGTGCCGGCGCTGCGCAAGCAGAAGTACTGGCCTTCCGTGGGCCGCGCCGACAACGTCTACGGCGACCGTAACCTGATGTGCGGCTGCGCACCGATCAGCGACTACGAGTAATAAGGACACGCCCGGTTCACGAACCGGGCGTTTTTTTATCTGCTGCGCAGGCATGGCGGGTTACGCACTACGTGCTAACCCGCCCTACATTGCCGGACTTATCGTAGGGCGGGTTAGCGCACCGCGCGTAACCCGCCAACCTCACCAGCCCAGATCGAGCTCGATATCGCCGTCTTCATTGAGCTGCACGCGGCGGCAGCCCGGCTGCGGCCCGGACGGCAGCACGAGCTGCCCGGCCATCTGGTTGAACAGTTCGGTGGCCGCGACGCTGAAACCGGCCACCACCTCCTGCTGCACCGCGCCCAGGCTGGCCGGGTTGCCTTCCCACTCATTGCTCAGTTTGTTCATATTGAGCAAGTGCCCCAGCGCGTCCGACACCATATACATGCCCACCACGCCGGAGTCCGTCGCCGCCGGCGAGCGCTTGGGCGTGACCATCACGCGGATCGCACCCAGGTCGTCGGCCAGGAACTGCAGGCGCATGGCCCAGTGCATGGTGCTGCGCGCCCAGCCTTTGCCGAGGTTGACCTTGCGGTTGAACAGCGCCATCTTCTGGCTGGCCCGGTCCCATTCATAGCGCATCAGCGAGCTGTACAAGTCGACCGTCAGGCGCGGCACGCCCATGCTGTCCGGCTGGCTGGACACGGTCACGCTGAACTGCAGGTCCTGCTCCGATTCCCGCACATGGGACAGGCGGTTGCCTTCGCGCCAGTGCAGCAGCACATGGTCGCGGTAGCCCCAGCCGCCCGAATTGGCCACGAACTGGGCGCGCACGCCGTTGTCCATGGTGGCCGAGACACCGGATTTCTCGTTGAACGACTCTTCCCGGTTCAGCCCTCCGTCCAGCGCCACGCGCAAGTTGCGGTAATCCGGCAGCTGGTTCAGGCGCTCCTGGATGGGGTCGATCAGCAGCGGCTTCAGGAAACGCTTGAAAAACACCTCGCGCGACAGCACGGCGCGCGCTGCGCAGCCTGGCGCATAGCCGGGGCGCACTGCTGCCAGGCCGGGGCCGCCCGCCACGCCGCGCCCGTCCGAACTGGCTTTGCGGCCCAGCATGTGCAGCAGGTTCAAGGTGCCGGCCGCCGCCACGCTGACGCTGCCAGCCTGCAAACGGCTCAGCGTGTCCTCGCCCGGCGTGGCGCGCACGGCGGCGTAGCCCAGCACGAAGGCGGCGCCGGTTTCGGCCAGGCCTTTCAGCCAGGCGCCGATAAAGTTGACAAAATTGCCGGCCAGCACCGGGTTGTCCGTGCCGAGCTTGCTGCGCGACTCGTCGGCGTGCATCAGGTCGCTATGGTCGAAGTCCAGGGTCAGCGCGTGCAGGCGGTAGCGGGTCTCGTCGAAGCGCATCAGGGCGCGCGCGCAATCGGCGCTGGCGCCGCGCAGCGCGTCGTCCAGCGTCACCGGCGCCAGTTGCAGTTTGACATTGAAGGTTAATTTCCATCCAGCAACAGACTGCTTGAGCACGCTGCTGCGGTTGCCGAACGCATTGTAGAAGGACATGTTGCCACTGGTAAATAACAACTCCAGGCTGGCGCTGCGCGGGGTGGCGGCGTCCAGGGTCAGTTGCGGTACAGCAACACGCACCCGATCCGCATCCGCTCCGCCTATCACAAGGCCTGATTCTTCCAGGTTGCCCACGAGCACTTCGGACGGCAGCTTGCCCGATTTTTGCAGCCCGGCCAACTGCCCGCGCAGGGTCTCGGGAGCGAGCGCCCAGACCAGATCGTAGCCGCCCAAAGCGGCGGGCGAGTGCAAGGCCGAACCCTGGGGAGGCAGGCTCATGGTACGCATGCCGCCCGCTTCGACTGCGTTGCTAAAGGTAAACATGGATATGTTTGACATCTTATATTCTTTCTTGAGGAACTGCTAATATCTAGCCTGATTGCATGGATGTACTGTAATGTTGATTACCTTCCGGCGCCTTCCTGAAATCTTCCGGCGATGCAAGGCATTGATTTTTATCAAGAAATAATTTGATCATAGGCAGCACAATGAGCGATAGGGGCTTTCGTTTCGGCGAATGGCAAATCAATCCAGACAGCAATACATTGCATAATGGAAATGAAAGTAGTCAGTTGGAACCGCGAGCAATGGACGTTTTGCGCTATTTGTGCCGCCACGCCGGTGCCGTGATACCTGCCGAGGAGCTGCTGCAAAGCTGCTGGGGCAATGCCGAACTGGGTGACAATCCGGTGCACAAAGCCATCACGCAACTGCGCCGCGCGCTTGGCGATTCGAGCACGGAACCGCGTTTTATCGAGACCATCCGCAAGCGCGGCTACCGCGCCATCGCGCCCGTCACCGCCAACGTGGCCGCCGACGAGGGCGGCTGGCTGCAGGGTTCCCCCTTCCGCGGACTGGAAGCTTTTCAGGAAAATCACGCCGCCGTGTTCTTCGGCCGCATGCAGGCAGTCGCCCAGTTGCGCGACCTGGTGCGCAAGCAAACCACCGGCGGCTGCGCCATGGGACTGGTGCTGGGGCCGTCCGGTTCCGGCAAAACCTCGCTGGTGCGCGCCGGCCTGCTGCCCCAATTGATGAAAAGCCTGAACAGCGTGGCCGAGCCGGTGGCGCTCGAATGCACGCTGTATATGGACTGCGCGGACCTGGCCGAAGGCGGCCTGTTCCAGGCGCTGGCCGCCGTGCTGCTGGATACCGAACTGGACGGCAAGCTGCTGTTCAGCGGCGACAATGCCGAAGCGCTGGCCAAGCGCCTCGAAAGCGCGCACAGCGACGCGGTGATAGAACGGCTGCGCCACGCCGGCCGCCGGCCCCGCGTCGGCCTGTTTGTCGACCGCCTGGAAGCCATCTTCCGCGCGCCCGGCATGAACGACGACACGCGCGCCCGTTTTATTGCCCTGCTGGAACAGATGGCGCGCTCCGGCGCCGTGCTGGTGATGCTGGCCTGCCGCAACGATTTCTACCCGGACGTGATCGCCCTGCCCGCGCTGATGGCGCTCAAGGCGCGCGGCGGCCACTTCGACCTGAGTCCGCCCGAAGGCGCGGACATCGCCCAGATCGTGCGCCAGCCCGCGCGCGCGGCGCAGCTGCGCTTCGAGCAGGACCCGGTCAGCGGCGCCAGCCTGGACGACGTGCTGTGCGACGCCGCCCGCGGCAGCCCGGATACCTTGCCGCTATTACAATACTGCCTCAATGAACTGTACCGCCAGCGCGGCGAGGACGGCACGCTGCGCTTCTCGGTCTTTGCGGAGCTGGGCGGCATCGACGGCGCCATTGCCGCCCGCGCCGAGCAGGTGGTGGAAGCGCTGGAACCGTCGCAGCGCGCCGCCCTGCCCCATGTGCTGTCGCTGCTGGTGGACCTGTCGGAAGAACAAGGCCCGGTCACGGCGCGCCGCGCCGCCTGGTCCTCGCTGGACGGCGCCGAGGCGCAGGCGCTGGTGCGCGCACTGGTCGAAGCACGCCTGTTCGTGAGCGAGCTGGCCAGCGACGTGGCCAGTTTCGGCGTCACCCACGAGGCGCTGCTGCGGCGCTGGCCGCGCGTGGCTGACTGGATAGAACAGCACCGCCACGCGCTGCAGGTGCGCACCCGCATCGGCCACGACGCGGAACGCTGGGCCGCCGCCGGCCGCCCGCGCGACCTGCTGCTGCCGCGCGGCAGCCAGGTCAACCAGGCCCGCGCGCTGCTGGACATGGACGGCTTTACGCTGGCGCCGCAGGAGCAGGAATACGTGCGCGTGTCCATGCAGAAAGTGAAGCTGGCCGAACGCCTGAAGCTGGCCATGATGGCGGGCGTGACCCTACTGGCGGTGCTGGCCGTGATACTCGGCATCGCCGCCCGCAACGCCGAGCGCGACGCCGAGCAGCAGCGCACCGAGGCCGAGGGCCTGATGAGCTATATGCTGGGCGAATTCGTGGAAAAACTGCGCCCCCTGGGCCGCCTCGACCTGCTCGACGGCATCAGCGGCAAGGCCCTGGCCTACCTCTCCGCCGCGCAAAGCACGGACGCCAGCCCCACCACGCTGGAACAGCGCGTGAAAGCGCTGCACGTCATTGCGGAGGTGAATATCGCGCGCTCCAACCCCGCCAAGGCCACCGAAGCCCTGCAGGCTGCGCACGCTATCCTGCTCAAGCTTGAGCGCACCGGCAGCGACCGCAAAGCGCTGTACAAGGCGCTGGGCGCAAACGCCTTCTACCAGGGACAGATCCACCTGTCGCGCGCGGAACTGGACCCGGCTGAAAAGTTCTTCAAGGAGTATCGCGAGCACAGCAACAGCCTGGCCGCGAGCGATCCCGATGATGCGGACGGCTGGATGGAGCAGTCCTACGCGCACAGCAACCTGGGCGCGGTGGCGATGCGCCGCAGCCAATACGAAGCGGCCGCCGACGCCTTCGCCAAGTCGGTGGAATTGAAGCAGCGCGTGCTGGCCAGCGGCACCGGCACCCCGAAACTGCCGGCCGACCTGGCCAACACGATTTCCTGGCTGGCCGAAGCCAAGGCCAAGCAAGGTTTGCTGAATGAAGCCATGGCGCTGTACCAGCGCGAAGAGGAACTGGTGCGCCCGCTGCACAACTCGGCGCCCAGCGACGCGCTGTGGACTTACCGCCTGGCCAACGCGCTGACCTACCAGGGCGAATTGCGCCTGGCGCTGGGGCAGCGCGGTGAGGCGCGCGCCAACCTGCACGACGCCGAAAGCCTGCTGCGCGACGTGGTGAAGCAGGATCCCAGCAACCGCCACTGGCTGACCAATCTGTACTGGGCTCAGCTGAAACTGTACGACCTGGACAGCGACCTGGGCAAGGCCGCCGAAGCGCTGCCCAAGCAGCTGGCCTTGCAGCAGAACCTGGCCACGCTGCGCGGGCCGGACGGCAAGGCGCAAAACGACCGCATCCTGCAGCTGACCGCAGTGGCCCAGCAGTCGCTGGCGGCCACCCAGCTCAAGCTGGACATGCTGGCCGACGCCCGCCGCCAGTTGGCCGAAAGCACGGCCATCCTGGAACAGCTGTACCAGACCCGCAAGAACGCGACCCAGCCCAGTCCGCCGCTCGCCAACGCCCTGCTGATGCAGGCGGACCTCGACCGGGCGGCAGGCAACGGCGCGGCCGCGCGCAGTGCCTGCGTCAAGGCGCAGCAGGTGCTGGCCGGCCTGGCCGAACGCAGCACCGACTACGCGCTGCTGGCGCCGCACGTGCGCGCCCACATGTGCACCGGCACCTTTGCGGAAGCGGCCGCGCAGCAGGAACGCCTGCAGCGCATGGCCTACCAGGAGGTCCATTACATGCGGGCCTTGTCCGCCGCCGCTTCCGGCAAAGGCGCGCCATGAACATTTTTTGCAGTTGCAGTTCCCCGGATGCATACGTCCGTTCCCTGAGTAGTTCCCACCGCCGTTAATTTAGGAGCCTTACCATGAAATCGATCTTCTCCGCACTGAGCAACGCTTTCAGCAACACCACCGCCCCTGCTGCTGCAACCCCAATGCGCAGCCTGTCCGCCGCCGAAGTGGCATCGGTGGCCGGCGCACCGGAAATCGGCCATGACGGCTTCCCGCTGGCAGTCGACACCACGCTGCTCGCCAAGGTGGTCGTGCAACTGCCCGTGATCGGATAAGGCAACGCCCGGCCCCCGCCGGATGCCAGCTTGCGCAACCGGGCCGCCTTCGGGCCGGCCCGGCCTTCCCCCAGCTTAATACCCCTATGACTAGCCCAGCATGAACAGCCTGTTCCGCGATCAGGCCATCCACCACAAATCGCACCGCCTGCACGGCGCCGTCATCCTGGCACGCACCTGGAGCTACCCCGCGCTGACCCTGTTCTTCTGTTGCCTGATTGCCGCCATTGTTATCTTCGCGCTGTATTTCGGCTTTTCCCGCAAAGAAACGGTGAGCGGCATGCTGGTGCCCGAGCGCGGCAGCGTGCGCCTGGCCACGCCGCAGGCAGGTGTGATCAGCCGCCTCTACGTCGGCGAAGGCCAGGCGGTGCGCGTCGGCGATCCGCTCTACCTGCTGTCGAGCGAGCGCACCAGCGCCAGCGGCGCCACCCAGGCCGCCATCAACCAGTCGCTGCAGGCGCGCATCGCCCATTTGCGGCAGGAACTGGAGCAGCAGGGCCGCCAGCGCGGCAACAAAGGCGAGGAACTGGCGCAGCGCCTGGCCAGCCTGGACGCGAGCTTGCGCCAGATCGACGGCGAACTGGCTTTGCGCCGCCAAAAAGTACAGATCATGCGTGAAGTGAGCAGCAACGTCGCCGATCTCGCGCGCGACGGCGCCGTCTCGCGCAACGCCGCCAGCGACAAGGCGGCCGAATTGATGGAGCAGCAAGCGCGCATTGCGGCGCTGGAAGGCAGCCGTTTGGCCACCCAGCGCGAACTGGTGGCGCTGGCCGCCAGCCGCGCCGACCTGCCGCTGCAAAGCGGGCGCGAAGCGTCGCAATTGCAGCGCGACATAGAAGCGCTGAAGCAGGCTGCCAGCGAAAGCGAGGCCCAGCGCGAGCTGCTGGTGCGCGCCGGCCAGCCCGGCCGGGTGGCGGCCATCGTGCTCGACCAGGGCCAGGCCGTGGCGGCCGACCAGCGCGTGGCCAGCCTGCTGCCGCAGGACAGCGTGCTGGAAGCCGAACTCTACGTGCCCACGCGCGCGGCCGGCTTTATCCGTCCCGGCACCGAAGTGCTGCTGCGCTACGACGCCTTCCCCTACCAGAAGTTCGGCCAATACACGGGCCGCGTGCGCCAGATCTCGCAGGCCACCGCGCCGTTCGGCGAACTGCAGCGCGCCGCCGGCTACGCCGCCACGGGCGCGGGCGCAGCCGGGGCCGCCGCGCTGGGCGCCGCCGAGCCCGTCTACCGCATCCGCGTCCGGCTCGACGCGCAACAGATCACCGCCGCCGGCCAGCGGCGCCCGCTGATGCCCGGCATGCAGCTGGGCGCCACGCTGGTGCTGGAACACCGCACGCTGGCCGAGTGGGCGCTGGAACCGCTGCTGGGCATGCGCGGACGCTTATAAAGAAAGCTAGCTGAATGATCAATCTGGGATGGCGCCGCCAGGCGCCGGTCTTACTGCAAACGGAAGCGACGGAATGCGGCCTGGCCAGCCTGGCCATGGTGGCCGACTACCACGGCTACCGCACCGGCCTGGCCGCGCTGCGCCTGCGCTTCCCCATCTCGCGCAAGGGCGCCACGCTGGAGAGCCTGATGCGCATTGCGCGCGCGCTCAGGCTGGAAAGCCGGCCGCTGCGGCTGGAGCCGGCCAACCTGCCGGAACTGGCCCTGCCCTGCATCCTGCACTGGGACCTGGACCATTTCGTGGTGCTGGTGGCGGTGTCGGCGCGCCACGTGGTCATCCACGACCCCGCCGTGGGCCGCCGCCGCCTCACGCTGGCCGAGTTCGGCAAACACTTCTCCGGCGTGGCGCTGGAACTGCGCCCGGCCAGCGACTTCCGCCCGGCGCGCCAGGAGCTGCAGTTCACGCTGCGCGGCCTGATGGGCCATATCACCGGCCTGCGGCGCGGCCTGGGCCAGATCCTGCTGCTGAGCCTGGGGCTGGAAACCATCGCCATCGGCCTGCCCTTCTTCCTGCAATGGGTGGTCGACCAGGCCCTGCTGTCGGCCGACCGCGACCTGCTGGCCACGCTGGCGCTCGGCTTCGCCCTGCTGGTGCTGATCCAGGCCGCCATGACGGCGGTGCGCGGCTGGTTCGTGGTGGCGCTCAGCACCAGCATGAATTTCCAGTGGTTCGGCAATGTGTTCTCGCACATGATGCGCCTGCCGCTGGACTACTACGAAAAGCGCCACGTGGGCCGCATCATCTCCAGCTTCGGCTCCATCGCCGCCATCCAGAAAACCCTGACCACCGGTTTCGTGCAAGCCCTGGTGGACGGCGTGATGGTGGCCGGCACGCTGGCCATGATGGTGCTGTACAGCGGCGCGCTGGCGGCCGTGGCCGTGGGCGCCGTCGCGCTGTACGGCGTGCTGCGCTGGAGCCTGCTGCACGCGCTGCGCGACGCCTCCGCCGAGCAGATCATCCATGCGGCGCGCCAGACCACGCATTTCTTTGAAACGGTGAACGGCATCCAGAGCGTGCGCCTGTTCGGCAAGGGCGAGCAGCGCCGCGCCGGCTGGCTCAACATCCTGGCGGAACAGTTCAACGCCGAGCTGCGCGTGCAGCGCCTGAACATCAGCCACGACACCGCGCGCACGCTGCTGTTCGGCGCCGAGCGCGTGCTGGTGGTCTGGCTGGCCGCGCGCGCCGTGCTGGACGGCCACTTTACGGTGGGCATGCTGTTCGCCTTCATCGCCTACCAGGACCAGTTTTCCCAGCGCCTGGGCGCGCTGATCGACAAGCTGGTGGAGTTCCGCATGCTGCGCCTGCACGGCGAACGCGTGGCCGACATTGTGCTGACCGGCACCGAACCCGAAGGCCCGCACGACGCCGACGAGCCCGACCTGCCGCCCGCCGCGCCCAGCCTGGAGCTGCGCGGCGTGGCCTTCCGCTATTCGCCCACCGAGCCGCTGATCTTCGAGCAGCTGGACCTGAAGATCGCGGCCGGCTCCTGCGTCGCCATTACCGGCGCCTCCGGCTGCGGCAAGACCACGCTGGTCAAGATATTGCTCGGCCTGCTCACGCCCGAGCATGGCGAAGTGCTGGTGGGCGGCGTGCCGGTGGCGCGGCTGGGCGTGAGCAATTACCGGCAGATGATAGGCACGGTGATGCAGGAGGACCGCATGTTCTCCGGCTCGGTGGCCGAGAATATCAGCTTCTTCGATCCCGAACCGGACTGGCAGCGCATCCGCGCCTGCGCCCAGCAGGCGGCGGTGCACCAGGAAATCGAAGCCATGCCCATGGCCTACAACACCATCACCGGCGACAACGGCATGGGCATCAGCGGCGGCCAGCGCCAGCGCATCCTGCTGGCGCGCGCGCTGTACCGCCGGCCCAGGATCCTGGTGCTGGACGAGGCCACCAGCGAACTCGATATTGCCAACGAGAAAAGCGTCAACGCCACCATCGAGGCCCTGGGGCTGACCCGCATCATCGTGGCGCACCGGCCGGAAACCATCGCCATGGCCGAACGCGTGCTGGTGGTCAGGAACGGCCGGCTGGAACAGGAAAGCCGCGCAGTTTCCCTTGTTTTGTAAAAAGAGTAAGATAGGGCTTCATTGTTCAGGAGGACGGCCATGAAGCAATCGATCAAGGCGGCTCTGATTTCGGCGCTGCTATTTCCGGGCCTGGGCCAGATACTGGTGCTCAAGCGCTTCGCGCGGGGCTGCATCTTTTTGCTGCCCACGCTGGCGGGCGCGGTGACCATATTGCGGGTGGTGGCGGTGCAGGTGAATGCGCTGGCCGGCCAGCTGGCCAACGGCACCTTGCCTTTCGACATCACCATGATCGCCCAGCAGATCGCCGCGTCGCGCACCAACGGCCCGGCCATGACGGCGGCCACGCTGGCCTGCGTGCTGTGCTGGTCGGCCAGCATACTCGACGCGATTCTGTTCGGCAACGACCAGCATTACCACCATCCCCAGCATCCCCACCCCCAGCAAGGACAGCAATGACAGCCAATCTGACCCGGGCCGCCTGCGCCCTTGCCGCCGCCGTGGCGCTGGCCGCTCCGGCGCATGCGCAAAACACCGGCATCAAGCGCACGGTGGTGCTCAAGGCGGACGTGTCCGTACCGGGGCGGGAAGCGGTGGTGGCCAATGTGGAGCTGGCGCCCGGCGCGGTGGCGGGACGCCACAGCCACCCCGGCGACGAGATCAGCTATATACAGGAAGGCGAGGGAGAATTGCTGATCGAAGGCGAAGACCCGCGCCGCGTCAAAGCGGGCGAGGCCTTCGTGATCAAGGCCGGCGTGGTGCACGACGCCCGCAACACCGGCGGCGGAACCATGAAGCTGACGGGCGTGTACGTGGTGGACAAGGGCAAGCCGCTGGCCACCCCTGCCAAATAAAGCCCAGCTTAGGTCAGCTTGGCCGCGTGCTCGCGCGTGGCGTGGAACTGCAGCTTGGGCCAGCGTTCCTGCGTCAGGCGCAGGTTGACGCTGGACGTTGCCAGGTAGGCCATATTGCCGGCCGCGTCGTAGGCCACGTTGTGGCCCAGCGCCGCCTCGAAGTCCACCAGGGCCTTCTTGTCGTCCGACGACACCCAGCGCGCGCTGCTGATGCTGGTGCCTTCAAACACGGCGTCCACGCCGTATTCATTCATCAAGCGGCTGGCCACCACCTCGAACTGCAGCACACCGACCGCGCCCAGCACCAGCTCGCCGCCCTGCACCGGCTTGAAGACCTGCACCGCGCCCTCCTCGCCCAGCTGCTGCAAGCCCTTGTGCAGCTGCTTGATTTTCAGCGGGTTGCGGATGCGCACCTGGCGGAAGAAGTCCGGCGCGAAATACGGAATGCCGGTGAAAGTCAGCAGTTCGCCTTCCGAGAAGGAGTCGCCGATCTGCATATTGCCGTGGTTGGGCAAGCCGATGATGTCGCCGGCGTACGCCTCTTCCACCTGCTCGCGCGAGGACGCCATAAACGTCACCACGGACGACACTTTCACCTCGCGCCCCAGGCGCAGGTGCTTGACCTTCATGCCGCGCTCGAAGCGGCCCGAGCACACGCGCAGGAAGGCGATGCGGTCGCGGTGCGCCGGGTCCATATTGGCCTGGATCTTGAACACGAAGCCGGTGAACGGCTGCTCGGTGGGCTCGACCACGCGCACGGTGGCGTCGCGGCCGCGCGGCGCCGGCGCCCAGTCCACCAGCGCCGACAGGATCTCGCGCACGCCGAAGTTGTTGATGGCCGAGCCAAAGAACACCGGCGTCTGCACGCCGGCCAGGAACTCTTCCAGGTCGAAAGGATGCGACGCGCCCTTGACCAGTTCCACTTCCATGCGCAGCTGATCCATTTCCAGCGGGAACATTTCTTGCAGGCGAGGATTATCGATGCCCTTGATGATTTCCACCGCCTGGTCCGCGCTTTCCGAACCGGCGCGGAACAGCAGGATCTCGTCGTTCAGCAGGTGGTACACGCCGCGGAAGTTCTTGCCCATGCCGATAGGCCAGGTCACCGGCGCGCACTGGATCTTCAGCACCGATTCCAGCTCGTCGAGCAGCTCCAGCGGGTCGCGGCATTCGCGGTCCAGCTTGTTCATGAAGGTGACGATGGGCGTATTCCGCATGCGGCACACGTCCAGCAGCTTGATGGTCTGCGCCTCCACGCCCTTGGCCGCGTCGATCACCATCAGCGCCGAGTCCACCGCCGTCAGCACGCGGTAAGTGTCTTCCGAGAAGTCCTGGTGGCCGGGGGTGTCGAGCAGGTTGATGATGTGGTCGCGGAAGTCGAACTGCATCACCGAGGAAGCCACGGAAATGCCGCGCTGCTTCTCGATTTCCATCCAGTCCGACGTGGCGTGGCGGCCCGATTTGCGCGCCTTGACCGTGCCGGCCATCTGGATCGCGCCCGAGAACAGCAGCAGCTTTTCGGTCAGCGTGGTTTTACCCGCATCCGGGTGGGAAATAATGCCGAAGGTGCGGCGGCGCTGGGTTTCGCGCGCGATCAGCGCGGGCGTCTTGCCGCTGGAGGCTGCCGGCGCGTCGTCCGGGGTGTCAGGAATGCTGTTGTCGATGTCGTTGGCCATGTTCGCGACCATAACAATGGCCCCGCGTAAAACCTGCTATTTTACACGGGGCCAGCATTAGTCTCAATCTCACTCGTCAATCGATCTTGATCCTGCGCCAGCCGGCCCGGTGGGCGGCGGTCGATTCCAGCTCGATCAGCGGACGGGTCAGCGTTTCGCCCTTGGCGGTGGTGGTGATCATCTTCAGCTCGCCCTTGGGCAGGCGCACGATGATGAAGCCCACCGCCGCCGAGGTGTTCGACAGCGTGCTGCCGGCGATATTGCCGATGGCCGCGTTGCCGTTGCACACGTTCAGCGCGTAGGCGTTGCTGGTGCCGCCCACCGAGCACGACGAGGACGACGTCGGCAGATTGGTCACCACATTGGCCACGCCGCTGACCACTTTCGGATCCAGGTTCATGCGCTCGCCCTTGTTCAGCGACCAGTCGAAGTACCAGCCGTCCTGCGTCACCAGGTTCACCGGATTGCTGGTGATCGTGTAGGTATTGGTGTTGCTGCTCGAGCCTTGCAGCGCCAGCGTCTGCTTGACCATGCCGGTGCCGCGCGCCGCGATGCAGGGCGTGGTGCTGCAGGTGTCGGCGTCCTTCACCACGTACAGGCTTTGCAGGTCGACGTTCACGGTGTCCGGCACGTCCAGCAGGCGGCCGGTGCCGAACAGCACCACGCGCTGGGCGATATTGGTGATTTCGCCGGTGGTGGCGTTGGTCTGCTGGGCCGCGCACAGGGTGATGTCGGGGCGCGTGGTGATGGGCTGCAGCGCGCCGGTGGTCGCCATCTGGCGCACCGTCGCGGCGGCCGCGTCGAAGCGCCACAAATTGCCGTCGTTGTCGCCGCCGTACACATAGGTCACGGCCGGATCGGTGGCCGGGTTGTTGGTGATGGCGGTGATCTTCGCCAGGCCGGACGGCGTGGTGGTGCTGCCCGAGCCGGTGTCGATCTTCTGCAGGATGGCGCCGGTGGCAACGTCGATAATGAACAGGAAGCCCCGGCCGGTGCCGCCCGCCACGCCGTCGGTGCCGGGCACGTTGTTGTAGCCGGAGGTGACGAACACCACCCACTGGCCGCGCCAGGTGCCGAACTGCGGATTGCCGAAGGTCAGGCCCAGGTCGGCGTCGGCGTGGGCGCAGACGGCGGCGTCGGCGCAGGTTTCCCACAGCGCCTTGGGCGCGGTGGGGTCGGTCACGTCGAGCGCGTAGTAGCCGCGTCCACCGCCGTTCAGGCCGGCCACCAGCACGGTTTTCCAGGTGCCGCCCACTTCCACGTCCGCCACTTCCGGCGAACCGTCGGTGCTGAACTGGTGGTTGGTGCCGTAGGTGGTGCTGGCCAGCGCGTAGAGCTTCTTCATGGTGATGCGCGGCACATAGGCCCACAGCTCATGGCCGTCCGAGGCGCGGAAGGCATGCAGCATGCCGTCGTTGGCGGCGGTGAACACGGTCGGCACGCGGTCGGCGGTCCACTTGGTGCGGTAGGCCTGGTAGGTGGCCGATGGATAACCCTTGCGCGGCTCGCGCAGATAGGCCGGCTTGGACGAGGCGATGTCGCCCAGCACGATGGGGACCGGGCCGGACTGGCCGGCCGGCGTGGTGGCCGTCAGGCTGTAGGCGCGGAAGATCTCATCGTTGGCATAGGTCTGCTCGCCGCGCAGCCAGTTCACCATATTGGCGCCGCTGTTGACGATGGCGCGGTCCGTGGTCGACAGCAAGGTGCATTGCGACAGCGCCGTGCACTTGTTGCTGAACCAGCCCTGCATCAGCGCCGAGCCGCCCATATTGGCGTAGCGGAATTCGGTCAGCGAGGTGGCGCCGCCCGGGTCCAGCATGTAGATGGTGCGGCCGCCGCTGGTGGCCGGCGTGCCGCCGGTCCCTGCCACGGCCTGCGGGCCGACCGTGTCCGAGGTGGTCCAGACCGGCGTGGTGCCGACGATGCCGGTGGCCGGATCGATCTTCTTGTCCGACAGCTCGCCATACCATTTCACGGTGGTGAAGGTGTCCGAGAAGATGTCGTTGTCCTGCAGCGAAATATTCGGCGTCGAGGTCGCCGCGGCGGCCGCCGCGCCCACCGTCACCTGCATATTGGCCAGTGCCGAGGCCAGGCCCTCCACCACTTCCTTGGGCTCGTTGGCGCTGAAGTATTTGCCATGGCCGGCAATGGCGGCGTGCCACAGGTCGTCCACGCGCTCCTGCACGGTGCTGGCCGTGCTGGAGGTCTGCGGGTCCGGCCACACATAGGCGCCGTTGGCGTTCCACGGGCAGCCCGAGGCGGCGCCGGTGATCAGGTTGTAGAAGTCGCCGCCCGGCTTGGGCGCGGTGTCGTAATTGGGTTCATAGGTCATCACCCCGTCCATGCCCAGGCCCAGCGTGTAGGTGTTCATGTGCAGGTGGGTGTTCTCGCCGCCGGCGGCGGGCACCTGGCCGGGCTTGGTCATGTCCGGCTCCAGCGAGGGCCGCAGCGACACGGTGCCGTCGCTGGAGCCGCCGTTGTACCAGTGCAGCGCCACGTCCGAGATCGAGGGCTGGGACTGGGAGCGCGTATCGACGCAGCCGCGCGCCTGGGTGCAGAAGCGCGACGGGTTCTCCACGTTGTCGTTGTTGACCACGTTGGCGGTGGAGCTGCCGTTCCAGTAGCCGTCCGTGGTCAGTATCAGGAAATTGGGCTGGCAGGGGAACTGCACCACCTCGTTGCCGGCGCTGTACTCGTAAGGGCTGAGGTTGGCGTACATGCGGCCCACATTGTCCATCGCCGCGCGGATCGGGGTCGAGCCGCTGGTGGTGGTGTTGTACAGCGTGCTGTACCAGGTGGTGCGCGCGGTGCCGACGAAATCGGTCGGCTTCATGTCGATGGCGCCGCCGGCGGCGGCCTGCGACAGGCGCACGAAGCCGGCCCGGTAGTTGCTGTTGAGCGCGGCGAAGGCGATGCCGACCGAGGTCTTCATCATTTGCAGCCGGCTCTTGTAGTAGGTGTACCAGTTGGCGAAATTGGTCATCTCCTCCGCGTAGGTGCAGCTGGAGGCGCCCAGGCAGTCGATGCGGTCCGGGCCTTTCGGGTAGGTCTGGCCCGAGGTCAGGTTGACGCGCACAAAAGTGCTGGGGGGTTCGCTGCCGGACGAAATGGCGGCGGTGGTGGTGGGAATGGCCTCGTTCACGGCGCTGGAGGCCGCCACATAGCCGGCGCCGGCGGTATAGCTGAAGGTCAGGCCGCTCACGGTGCCGCCGCTGGGCGTGTTGCCGTTGTTGTTGAGAGTGGTGTGCACCAGGCAGATCTTGTTGTTGCCGCTCTGCGCCGCGCAGGTGGGCGTGACGCTGTTGCCGGCCGCGTAGGCCTGGATGGTGCCGCCGTTGCCGATCTTGTTGATGATGGAGGTGGTCACCGTGGCGGCGCTGACGTTGCGGCCCAGCGAAAAGTTATTGATCAGCTGGGTGCCGGCCCAGCTCAGGTCCGACAACGAAGGCGTAGGATTGTTGGTATTGGCGGTGGTGCCGGAGATGGTGACAATGGCGGTGGGCGACACGCGCGTCACGGCCGGCGTGACCGTCACGCTGGGCGCGTTGACGGTGATGCCCCAGCCGGCGCGGCTGTTGTCGCTGACCGGCAAGCAGGTCGTGGCCGACTTGGTGCCGCTGCATACCACGGCCACCACCGCCACCACGTTTTCCGCCGTCAGCGTAATGCCGTAGCTGGAGCACGGCGGCACGGTGGTCTGGCCGATCGGCGTTTTCACGCAGGCGTAGTACTGGTTGGTCAGCCCGGTCCTGGCGATGATGCTGGCCGCCAGCGCGCTGGCCATGGTTTGCTGCTTGAGCGCGGTGTTGGTGCCGCTGGGCGCGGTGACGGTGCCGTTGGTGATGGTGCGCGCCGTGCTCGGGTCCGGTATCGTCACGCTGGTGATGGTCATCGAGGCGCTGCTGGCGGTGGCGCCGATGGCGATGGTGCCGAAGGCGGCCATGCCGCCGCTGGCGGTGGAATAGCGCGGATAGGTATAGCTGCCCACGCGCTTGGCCTGGCAGTTGATCAGCGTGGTCTCCTTGCACCAGCGCACCTTCACCGGCACCGGATAGCCGGACGGCGCCGTGCCGCCGGCCGCCGTGGACTTGCAGGTGGTCATGCTCTCGTCGGTGCAAAATTCCGCCACCGCGATATTGAAGTAGTAAGGACTGGTGGAAATGGCCACCGCGCTGCGGTAGGTGTTGTCCGGATAGCTGTAGGTGGCGCTGTTGACGCGGCAGTCGCTGGTGTTGTTCGGGTCGCACCACTTGAGATCGGGGAACTCGGTCAGCAGGTTGATCTCGGTGTCGTTGGCGGCGTACAGGTCCTTGTTGTAGACGCCGAAAGCGTCGCTGGCCACCTTGGTCCAGCCGGTGGTGTTGGCCGAGGTCTGTTCCTTGTAATAGCTGCCATCGGCCTTGATCGCGGGCTGGTAGCGGATTTTCGGGTTGTAGTACTGACGGTTGAAGTCGGACGCCATGAAAGGCGGGTGGCCGACGTTGCAGGCCATGATGCCGTTCGACAGCTTGGCGCTGGAGCGGCACAGATTGTCGTTCACATAGTCGGGCGTGTAGTGCTGCTCCATGGAACCGGAGTTGTCGAACAACAGCATCAGATTGGGCTTGACGGTGCCGGTGCCGGCGATGTTCAGCAGCGGCACTTGCGCAATCTGCGTGGTGCCGGCCCAGGCGGCCGGCGCCAGCAGGGACGCCGACAACGTAGCCAAAGCGGCCAGGGCGGCCAGCCCGGGCTGGTAGGTGAGCTTGTTCATATTGTTTCCTGTCTTAAAGGGCCTCAGGGACCCATCATCACCACGGACTGCGTCACGACGTTGCCGCCGCGCGGGCCATAAATGCGCGCTGTGATCACATAGTGCAGTTCGGGCATGGTGGCGTACTCGGAGCGGTCGCTCGACAGGCTGAGCCCGAGCCCGGTCTGGCTGGCCACCTTCTGCTTGGCCGCCGCCAGCGTGCAGTTGTTGGCCGGCGCGGTCGAGTTGTAGGCGCCGGGCAGCATGCACATGCGGTGGATCACGTACTGGATGCGGTTATGGGCGCTGTCGTCCACATAGGCCGAGCCGGCCCAGAAGTCCGGATGGTTCACGCCCTGGTTGGGCGCCATCGACGCCACATAGCCGGCCGCCGGAATATTGGCCACCAGCGTGGACTTGGGCTGCGTGGCCAGGAACTGGAAGGCCGTGTGCAGCCCCAGGTCGGCCGCCTTGGCCAGCGAGGAATCGTAGGCCAGGTTGCTGGTGGTCATGGTGCTGGAATTGGTCGAGCGCAGCAGGTATATGCTGCTGAGCATCATCACTGCCAGCATGATGAGCATGACGGGCAGCGCCACGCCGCGCTGGCGCAGTCCCTGAGCGGTATTCAGCTTTCCCATGTCGGCCTCCAGCCTGCGTTGCGGATAGGGATAATGGTTTCAAACACGCGGTAGCGGTAGCACTTCCAGCTCACGCTGTCGCCGGGCTGCGCCACTTCCACCGTGACCGGCACCGCCGTCACATTGGCCGGGCTGGCGGTGGCGAACACCACCGGCTTGGCCGTGGTGGCACTGCACTGGCCATTGGTGGCCGAAGGCTTTTCCGGCGCCTTGCTGCGCGCCACCACCGCCACGCGGATGGCGGCCACCTGCTGGTAGTCGCCGGCGCTGCCGGTGGCGGCGTCGCCGTCCGCATTGACCATGGTGTTGGACCACTGCGTCACCTGCAGGCCGGTGGCCGGATTGAATGCGCCGCTGGCAAAACCGTACTGGGCCTTGAGCGCCACGATGCCCTCCACCACCGTCGACGGCGCCGCCATGGCGCCGGCCAGGTTGGAGGCGCGCAGCATCAGCACGCTGTTCTGCACCGACCAGGTGTGCAGCGCCAGGCTGCGCGCCGGCCCCAGGTTGTAGACCCGCGCCAGATTCGCGGTGAAGGCGGCGCCCAGTCCGTTGCGGTTGTAGCGCGACTCGGCGTTGGCGGTGAAGGTGAGCACGGTGCCGAGGGGATCGGCGCTGAGCTGGGCCAGCGCGCAGTTGCCGCCGCGCGGCTCCGGCACCACCACGATGGCGTCGCCCTTCAGGAAGCCGAAGGGCGCGGCGGTGGAGATGCTGAGCGTGTCGCCGCCGGCGTAGTTGTCGCTGACCTTGACCGAGCCCACGCCGGTCGGCGAGCTGCCGGTGTTCAGGCTGATCTGGTCCGAGCCGTTGGCGTTGTTGGTGATCACCACCGCCGCCAGCGGCGTGACGGCCACGCCGCCGCGGTCGGCGGCGGCCAGCGCGTAGCCGGCGGTGTCGGAGAAGATGGTGTTGCAGCCGGCGACCAGGTCGTCGTTCATGCCCCAGCCTGCCTGGGCCGCGTCCTCGGTGATGGAAAACAGCGCCAGCATGCCGTTTTGCATCTGGTCCGAGCCGCCCAGCGACACCGACTTGTTCTGCTCGGAGTTCACGATCAGGCGGGTGGCGAACATAATGGCCAGCATGCCGACCGTGACGGCCACCATCAGCTCGACGACGGAAAAGCCGCGCGCGCCGGCGCGCCGGGGGGATGGGAAAGTCAGGCGGCGCATCAGGTCACCCTCGCGACATAGGAAGTGAGCACATGGCGGTTTTCGGCGCCCCCCGTCTTGCGCGTCCAGCGGATGCTGATTTCCACCATGGTGGTGGTGGCGCTTTGCGTCACCAGCCGCACCGCCACCTTGGCGCCCGGGATCTGCAGCTTGGTTTCCGCCAGCCAGGGCGCGATGGCGCCGCTGGGGGTGCCGTTTTCGGCCAGCGCGTAATCACCCAGGTTGGGCAGGTCGTTGCTCATGATGCCGAACAGCTTTTCGCCGGCAATGGTGGCTTCGGCGCGCATGCTGGCGTCCGACAGGGCCGAATACGAGCGCGCCTGCAGGCCCACCGTGCCAAGCAGGCCGATGGCGAGGATGACGATGGCGATCATGGCTTCCAGCATGGCCACGCCGCGCTGGCGCCATGCGGGACGCCGGGGAAGGCGGCAAGTTTTCATGGCGTGCTCACGGTGGGCAGGCGCGCGAGTCGGGCGCGGCCAGGACGGGGTTGCACTTGATGGCCAGGCCGGACAGCGACACGGCCACCGCCACCGGCGGGATTTCGCTGGCGTGCGGACCGGCCGGATCGAGGCGGATGCGGCTCAGGCGGTCGGCATAGCCGGTGTCGACCCAGCCCAGCGAGGTGAAGTACACGGCCGAGGTGCCCTCCGGCTCCAGCTTGGGCACCAGCATGTCGCTTTGCGGCAAGGCATCCGCCGGGCGCAGCACGGATTTGTAGCCGTTCACGCCTTCCGGATCGGACGGCGCCGGCGTGCTGGTGGTGGACCAGGTGCCGCTGGTGTCGTTGCAGGGCACGCCCGGGGCCGGGAAGCACACGTCGACCTGCCAATCCATCTGGCCGTTGTTCACGTTCGGCGTCAGCACGATGCGGCTGGCGGCGTTATGCAGCACCGCCTGGCGGCGCGCCATGGCGAAGCCGTCGGCATAGAATTCGCCGGCCGAGACCGCCTTATTGCCGCTGATCCAGGTCGCCATGCTGGGGATGCCGATGGCCGCCAGCAGCGCCAGGATGGTCAAGCCTATCATCAGCTCGACCAGCGTGGTGCCGCGCTGGCCGCTGTCCATTAGTTGCCGCATACGCCCCCCGGACGGTCGACCCAGCAGCTGGTGCTGGTGCCCCACTCGGGCGTGGCGGTGGTGGCGCGGCCGCCATTCTGGTCCACCGTGTAGCTGAAGCCGGCTGCCTTGCCCTTGCCGGTGGCCGTGAGGACATAGGCCGAGGCGGTGGCGTTGGACAGGGTGTAGTCGAAATTGGCCGTCGACGAGGGGAAGTTGCTGGCGTTCTGGAAGCCGTCATAGGTGCGGCTGTTGGCCCAGAACTGCTCGGCGGCGGGCTGCGCGCCGCCCAGGGAAGTGAAGGCTTCGGTCAGCCTGGCCCGCACCACGTATTTGCTGTAGGCCGGCAGCGCCACCGCCGCCAGGATGCCAATAATAGCCACGGCGATCATCACTTCGATCAGCGAGAAACCTTGCTGCGAACCATGCTGGCTGCGTTTCATCTTGGTACGCTCCGTTATGTTGTCATAAGTCATGACAGCATGGTAGCGCTCCTAGCTTGCATTTCCCTGAAGAAATACTGACAAATTCCTGACAGCCGCACATTTGCCCAAATTAAGCGGCGGGAAAGCGCACCGAGAACAGCGCGCCCTGCCCCGCCTGGCCGCCGGTGGCGCTGGCAATGGCGATGCGGGCGCCGTGGGCGGCCGCAATGTCGCGCACAATAGCCAGGCCCAGGCCGCTGCCGGCCACCTTGTCGTCCAGCCGCACATAGCGCTTGAACACGGCCTCGCGCAGCGCCGGGGCGATGCCCGGCCCCGAGTCCTCCACCTCCAGCACCGTGCCCCCGGTCAGCGCCCCGCCGCCCGCCTCGCCGGGCATGCAGCGCACCGTCACCGTGCCGTGCTCGGGCGTGTAGCGGATGGCGTTGTCGATCAGGTTGTCGACCAGGTCGCGCAGCAGGAAGCGGTCGCCCAGCACCGGCGCGGGCTGCAGCTCGAAACCCAGGTCGATGGACTTGCGCGCCGCCTGCTCGACGAAATGCTGCACGGTCTCGGCCACCAGGGCGTCCAGCGCCAGCGGCTCGAGCCGGGTCTTTTCGAAGTGGCTGGGCTCGGCGCGCGCCAGCGCCAGCAGCTGGTTGGTCTGCCGTATCATGCGCTCGGTGGAGGACAGCATCAGGCGGATGGAATGCGCGGTTTCCGCCTCGGCGTGGCGATGGCCCAGCCATTCAAGCTGGGTCTGCAGGCCGGCCAGCGGGGTGCGCAGCTGGTGCGCCACATTGGCCAGGAATTCCTGCTGCGCTTGCGCGCCCTCGCTCACGCGCGCCAGCAGGCCGTTGAAGGCGTGCACCACCGGCGCCAGCTCATAGGGCACGCCCTCCTGCACGATGGGGGACAGCTGGTCGCCCTTGCGCGCGTTCAGGCCGGCGCGCATGCGCTCCAGCGGACGCAGGCCGTTGGTCACCGAGAACCAGATCAGGCCCACGCAGGCCAGGGTGAACAGGCTGTCGAGCAGCACCAGCGCACGGAAAATCGCCTGCCGCACCTGGGTGCGCTGGCGCAGCGTGCGCGCCACGCCGACGTAGGCCGGCGCAGGCGCTGCCGTCGCAGGCGCAGCGGCGGCCCCGCCCGCGCTGACTCGCAGCGCGGCGATGCGCAC
>NZ_WWCU01000002.1 GCF_009857595.1 Pseudoduganella aquatica
CGGCTGCGCCCTTCGCCAACCCAGAGTACTTGCCGTGTGTCGGCATCAAGAACCACCGTGGCGTAACGATGCCCTTTGAATAGCGCAAACTCGTCCATGACCAACTTGCTGGGCTGCGCGGCAGGCATCGTCGCCAATTGTTCGATAAGCCTTGCTCGCTCGATTCGCCGCACGGTTTCCCAGTGGAGGCCAGTAAGCTGGCAAACGTGGGCGACCGGTAGTTTCTCGCACCACAAGCCGACAAATTGGGCCAGCCTGCGCGTCACTCGCGCATGGCGGTCAAGCCAGTCAATTTGCTCGGCGCAGGTGCCGCAATCAGCACACCGGACACGGCGCAAATTGACCTGCAACCATACCGGCTCACCAAGCAAGCTCATGTCCCGTACTGTGCGCCAATAGCGCCCATGCAGGCGCGGGCATATCGCGGAACAATTGGAACACCGTGCATCGTTACCAGGAACAGGCACGAGCGAAATCCAGATGCCATCGCTGCGTCGATCAAAATTCCAAATGGAGAAGCCTTCCCAGAACGGGAGCTCGAGATTATTATCATGCATGAAAGCGGTGGGTAAAGTTCAGTTTTGTTGGTCGCACAACAAGTCTAACTTTTCTTCACCGCTTTCTCATTTCTACTATGCCCTCAACAGCAATCCGTGAAGAGCCTTTTTTTTTGTGGCCGCAGGCGGCGCCGGCGCGGCGGGTTACGCGCGGCTGCGCCGCGCTAACCCGCCCTACGTTGCCCAAACCTTCACCATTCGCCCGACATTCGCCCGCCATTCGTCCTCCATTCGTCCCATTCGTAGGGCGGGTTAGCAGCGGAGCTGCGTAACCCGCCGGCGCCGCAAGGCGCACAGCGCCGCCAGCCCGCCCCCCATCAGCAGCAAGGAGCCCGGCTCCGGCACGGTCACCGCATCCAGATAATTAATGGTCAGGACCATGCCCGCGCGGTCCGCCGCGTAGGCGCCGTTGTTGGCCGTCGTCCATTGCGCCACGGTGGAGCCGCGCAGGTGCATGCCGAACCAGCTGTCGTGCGCTGCCAGGCTGGCCGCCAGCAGGGAGGTGACATCGAAGTAGCTGACCGCGCGGCCCGCCAGCGTGGACACCACAGATCCGTAATTGGTGCTGGGCGCGTTCCAGCTATATGCCAGGTTGCCTGCGTTCGCGTCGGCGTCGAAGCCCACCAGCGTGCCGTTCTGCGAGCCGGTCTCTCCATCCTTGAGTTCAAACGACAGCACCGCGCTGGAAATGCTCTTGCCCGCCAGTGCGGCGATATCGACCTGCATGATGGTGCGGCTCAAATTGCTGCGTTCCACGCCCAGCACATGGCCCCAGGCGTTGCTGTACATGCCCAGGTAGCCGGTGCCCGCGTAGGTGCTGGCGGTGTTGCTGTTTCTGAGCGCGGCGAAGGTGCCGATGTCGTTGAGCGAAATCGTCATCACGCTGGCGTTGGCCTGCATTGCGGCCAGCAAGGGAATCAGGGCGAACAGTTTTTTCATGATGCGTCTCCGGTGGGGTAGGTGGCAACGTGCTCCGTCCGCGCGGCGTTGGCTCCGGCGCGGCCTTCGAAATAACGGCCGATTTCTTCCAGCGTCTTGCCGCGCGTTTCAGGCAGCAGGAAGGCGGCGGCCAGGAAGTACACCACTGTGCAGCCCGCCCAGGCGAAGAACATGGGCGCGTAGCCGTGCTGGCCCACGGTGGGCAGGAACACGGCGGCGATGGAGGTCGAGACCAGCTGGTTGAGCAGCAGCGCCACACTCATGCCATTGGAACGGATGCGGTTCGGCATCAGCTCGGACAGCGCCAGCCACACGCACACGCCGGGGCCGACCGCGAAGCTGGACACAAACGCCAGCAGGCAGGCCAGCAGCAGCCAGCCTTGCGCGGCAGTGGGCGGCGCGCCCAGGCGGGCACGCTCGATCACCAGCGGCGCGCCCTGGGCCAGGCTCATGTCGGGGAAGGGATTCAGGTGAACGGCGCGGAAGGCGGCGCCGAGCGCGCTGTCGCCGTCGATGTCGGTGGGCGGGGCGATGTTCAGCGCCTGGCCTGGGCGCAGCGTGCGCACTTGCGTCAGCGGGCCGTAGCTGTAAGCGATCTCGAGCTGGTAGGCGTCGCTGCCGGCCAGTGCGCGCAGTGCGGGTGCGTCCAGCGCGAGCGCTTCGTTCCTGGCCAGCGGAGCCAGCGCGGCGCGCACGTCGGCTTTGCCGTTATCCATGGCGAGGAACAGGGCGCCGGCGGCGCACAGGGAGGCGATAATGCCGCCGCAGCCCAGCATCAACAGGAAGCGGCGCCCCTTGCGGTCCACCAGCACCACGGCGGCCACGGTCACCAGCGCGTTGGCCAGCTTCAGCGCGACGTCGCCCCAGTTGGCTTGCGAGCCCGCCAGGCCGCCTTGTTCGAGGATGTTGACGGAGTAGGCCAGCACGGAGTTCATGCCGGTGGCCTGGTTGCAGGCCAGGATCAGGCAGGCCAGCAGGAAGGGCAGCACAAAGCGGCGCTGCAGCAGGCTGCCCTGGTCGGCGGCTGCTGCGGCCGAGGCGGCGGCACCGGCGGCGCCGTCGTTGCCGGCGGCCGCGCTGATGGCGGCCAGTTCGGCGTCGGCATCGTCGTGCGTGCGGGTGCGGCGCAGCGCGGCGAGGGCTTGCTCGCGGCGTCCGCGCCCCAGCAGCCAGCGCGGCGATTCGCTCAGGCCCAGCACGCCCGCGCAGAACAGCAGTCCCGGCGCCAGGCTAAGCCAGAAGATGCGGCGCCAGGCGGCGTCCTGCATGGCGGGCAGGCCGGCGGGATTGGTCTGCGCGACGGCTTCCACCTGCTGTGCCACGGCCAGCCCGATCAGCGCCGCCGCCACCAGGCCTATGGTGAGCAGCAGCTGGAACAGCGCCGTGCCGCGCCCGCGTACGGCGGCGGGCAGCGATTCGGCCAGGTAGAGCGGCACGATCACGCCGATCAGGCCCCCGCTGACGCCTTGCAGCAGGCGGCCCAGCAGCAGCGGCACATAGCCGTCGGCCAGCGCGATCATGGGAATGCTGGCCGAGAACAGCAGGCCAGCCACCAGCATGCCCGCTTTGCGGCCGATGGCGTCCGCCAGCGCGCCTGCGGCCAGCGAGGACAGCACGGAGCCGAGCAGCACGGCGGCCACCACGAAGCCGAGCTGCTGCGCCGACAGCTTCCACAGCTGCGCGGCGGACGATTCCAGATAGGGCAGGGCGCCGGCGATGATGCCGACGTCGATACCGTACAGCAGGCCGCCAAGGCCGGCCACGGCCAGCAGGTAGCGGGTTTGGCTTGCGTGTGTCGCTTGTTTCTCAGGCGGGGACGGGCGCATGGTGTTTTCCTTGTTGGAGGTCCAGGGGGCGTCCGTGCAGGAGCACGGAACGTAGTTGCAATTCGTCGTCGAGCACGACGATGTCGGCGCGCGTGCCGGGGGCGAGGCGGCCACGGTCCTGCATGCCGAGATAGTCGGCCGGGAAGCGCGACACGCGGTCGCTGGCGTCGGCCAGCGTCAGGCCGATGCCGACCAGGTTGCGCAGCGCCTGGTCCATGGTGAGCGCGCTGCCGGCCAGCGAGTCGCCGGTGGCCAGGCGCACGCAGCCCGCGCATTTCATCACGTGCTGGCTGCCCAGCATGTAGGCGCCGTCCGGCATGCCGGTGGCGGAGGTGGCGTCCGTCACCGCGTACAGGCGCGGGATGGCGCGCAGGGCGGCGTGTATCGCGCCCGGCTTGGCGTGATGCAGGTCGGGGATGATTTCGGCGTATTCGCCGTGCGCCAGCGCCGCGCCGACGATGCCGGGCGCGTACTGGTTCAAGCCTGTCATGCCGTTGAACAGGTGGGTGAATCCGGCCAGGCCGGCTTTGAGCGCGGCCACGCCGTCTTCATAGCTGCCGGCGCTGTGGCCCGCCTGCACGCGGATGCCCATGCCGCACAGCTCGGGGATGAGCTGCAGGTGGCCTTCCACTTCCGGCGCCAGCGTCAGCACGCGGATGGGCGCCAGCGCGTTCCAGGCTTGCACCTGTTCCAGCGTGCCTTGCTTGACCAGCGGCGGCTGCGCGCCCAGGCGGCCGATGTTGAGGAAGGGGCCTTCCAGGTGCACGCCTGCGATGTGGGCCGTATCCGGGGCGGGGCTGGCCATGGCCGCGCCGGCGCCGCGCAGCGCGTGCTCTATCGCCGCGGGCGGAGCGGTCATGGTGGTGGCGAGCAGCGTGGTGGTGCCGTGGCGCGCGTGCAGCCGGGCCACGGTCTGCGCGGCGTCGCCGCCCTGCATGATGTCCACGCCGCCCGCGCCGTGCACGTGCAGGTCGATAAAGCCGGGCAGTATCCAGCGGTCGCCGCGCGCGGTGTGGTCGGCTTCGATGGCGACAATGTCGCGCCCGTGGTGCAGGCGCCCGTGTATCCAGCCGTTGGGAGTGAGGATGCGGCCTTCCAGCATATCAGCTTCCATGCCCGTCCTCCGCGACGATGACGGTGACGCCCTGCGCCGCCAGCTGCTCGCGCAGGGCGGGCGCCAGGCTGGCGTCCGTGACGATGGTGTCCACTTGCTTGAGCGCGCAAATGCGGTTCAGGCAGATGCGGCCGAATTTGGACGCGTCGGCCAGCACGATCACCTGGCGCGCGCAGGCCGCCATGCGCGCGTTCAGGCTGGCGTCGGCGGCGTCGTGGGTGGACAGGCCGAAGGCGGTGTCGATGCCGTCGGCGCCCAGGAAGAGCTTGTCGAACACATAGCCATCCAGGCTGGCCTCGGCATGTTTGCCTTGCAGCGACTGGGAAGCGTGGCGCAGCACGCCGCCGGAGACGATGAGGTCGATGTCGCTGGAGTGGGCCAGCTCGGTGGCGATGGGCAGGCTGTTGGTGAACACCGTCAGCGTGCCGCGCGCGGGCAGCAGGCGCGCCAGTTGCAGGGTGCTGCTGCCCGCGTCGAGTATGAGCTTGTCGCCGGGCGCAACCAGCGCCGCTGCGCGCGCGGCGATGCGCTGCTTGCGCTCGCGGTGCTGCAGGCGTTTTTCCGCCAGCGGCGCCTCTGGAGGGGCGGAATGCGCCAGGCGCGCGCCGCCGTGCTGGCGCAGCACCAGGCCGGCGTCGGCCAGCGCCCGCAGGTCCAGGCGTATCGTCACCGGCGTGACGCCGAGGCGCTGGGCCAGGCGCTGCACGCGCACGCTGTCCTGCTCGCGCAAGGCGTGCAGGATCTGCTGGCGGCGTTCCTCGCAGCCCGCCGTGGTGTTGCCGTGGTAGTGCGGCGCGGCGCCGCTTGCGGGGGCGAAGTTCAGCATGGCGCTTCCGCCGTGTTGCGCTGGCACGCGCGTGCATAGCGCGCCAGCACCAGTTCCACTTTGTGGCGCGCCAGGTCCGCTGCGCGCGCGGCCAGTTGCCCCGAGTTCACCAGTTCCGCCTGTTCCGGCAGGTATTGGCTGAGCAGGGGCAGCGGCAGCGGGCGCGCGTCCAGGTTGGCTTTCAGCGTGGCCAGCGCCTGCTGCACCGGCTCCGCCGGCCAGTAGTAGCGGCTGCGGTCGGACAGCGCGTAGCGGCGCAGCGTGGCTTGCTGGCTGGGCGTGCCCGGATAGTGTTTGGTCCAGTGGCCGGGCTGCTCCAGCATGCAGCGCTCCAGCACGGCCTTGAAGTGCGAGCGCTGTTCGATGGGCAGCAGTTCGTCCTCGATGGCGGCCAGCGCGAACCATGCCTCGCGCAGCGCATGGGTGGCGGCCGGCCCCACTTTGAGGATGGCGAAATGGTCGCGCACCAGTGCGTGCAGGGCGTGCTCGGACTGGTAGTCGGTGGAGTGGGCTTCGTACACCAGGCCAGGATGGTCCTGGATGAAGGCGGACAGTTCCACCGCCTCTGCCGGCGCGTAGTGGCGCACTGTGCTGTGGTCGAAGTCCACGCCGGGCTGCACCACCAGCGCAATCACGCGCTGCCATGCCGCTTCCAGGCCGCGCTGAGCGAAGGCCCGGCGGTGCGCTTCCAGCGTGGCGGCCGCCGCTTGCGGGCGCGTGACCTGGATGCCGCCTTCCAGCGATGCTTCGCCGCCAGGTACCGGCACTTCGGTGCCGACCACGTAGACCGGCGGCGGCAGGCCCGCGCTGGCTGCTGCGCGTTCGGCTACTTCGGCCAGCTCGGCGGAGCGCGCCGCCACCAGCTCGTCGGGCAGCGGGAACGGGTCGCCCGCGCAGGCCATGCTGCAATCGAGGTGGATTTTTTCAAAGCCGGCTTCGACGTAGGCTGCGATCAGCGCGCGCGCATGCGCCATGGCTTCGGCTGGCGGCAGGTGCTGCCAGGTGTTGGGGCCGAGGTGGTCGCCGCCCAGGATCAGGCGGTCTGCCGGGAAGTCCATCGCGCGGGCCAGCTCGCGCACGTAGGCGACAAAGTCCGCCGGGCGCATGCCGGTGTAGCCGCCGAACTGGTCGACCTGGTTCGAGGTCGATTCCACCAGCAGCGGGCCGCCGTGTTCCAGTGCGACGGCGATGGCGGCTTGCAGCACTTCGGCGTTGCTGCAGCAAACGCTGGCGATGCCGGCGGCGGCGCCTGCGCGGTGCTCGCGGATCAGGTTTTGGAGATGGGACATCAGTTTTCCTTTGCTATGAGGTTGGGCTGGCGCGCCAGCAGGGCCGCGCCGCGCGCGCCGCCGGCGTCGCCAAAGACGGGCGGCAGGATGGGGGGCACGGCAAGGCCGGGCAGCAGGTGGGCGCCGGCGGCTTGCCCCAGCTCCGCGTACAAGTGGGGCATGCGAGAGAGGCCGCCGCCCAGCACGATGGCGTGCGGGTCGTACGCCAGCACGATGCGGGCGATGGCCGCGCCCAGCAGATCCAGGTGCTGCGCCACCACGCGCTGCGCCACCGGGTCGCCCGCGCTGCGCAGCGCGAGCAGCGTTTCCGCGTCCGCTCCGTCGCCGCCGGTGGCGTGCCGGTGCAGGCGGCGCATGCCGGTGCCGGACACGTAGCATTCAAGGCAGGCCTTGCTGCCGCAGGCGCAGTTCCAGACCGGAAGTTCGTAGCGCTGCAGCAGGTCCGGGCCTATGGGCCAGTGGCCCCATTCGCCCGCGATGCCGTTGCGGCCGCGTACCAGCTGGCCGTCCAGCACATAGCCGGCGCCCGCGCCGGTGCCGATGATGACGCCGAACATGCTGGCGTAGCCTTGCGCCGCGCCGCCGTGGGCTTCCGACAGCGCGAAGCATTGGCAGTCGTTGCCCATGGCGATGGGGCGGTCCAGCATGGCTTGCAGCACGGGCAGCAGCTGGCGTCCGGTCAGGCACGGCACGTTGGCGCTGAGGTGCTTGCCGCTGGCCGCGTCGACGATGCCGGGCACGCCCAGGCCCACCGGCGCGCGCATGCCCAGTTCCTTGTCGGCGCTCTGCACCAGGGCCGCCAGCGCGTTCACGAAGGTGTCGTAGTCGCCGCCGGGCGTGGGCACGCGGCGGCGCAGGCGCACGTTCAGCTCCGCATCGCACGCCACCAGTTCCATCTTGGTGCCGCCGATGTCGATGCCGTAGGTGTAGCCGGCGGATGGATGGTCAGATGGCTTCATGGGCATAGACCGTCACGCCTTGCACCACGCGGTTCACGGTGCCGTCGGGGAAGGGGTTGTCCGGAGTGAGGCCGAGGCGCACCGACTGGTGCAGCGCCAGCGTCTGCGCCAGCAACACGTAGGCGGCGGCCAGCCAGGCGTCGGACAGGTCTTCCGGCGCGCCCAGCGCGGAGCCGTCGAGGGCGGCCACGTGGCCCGCCACCTGGTCGCGCCGCAGCTCGGCCAGCAGATCGTGTTCATACAGGCGGGCGTGGGCGTCCTGGCTGTGGAACAGCACCACCAGCGTGTCCCGGTTCAGCATGGATTTGGGGCCGTGGCGGAAGCCCAGCGGCGTGTTGGGCATGGCCAGCACCTGGCCTGCGGTCAGCTCCAGCACCTTGAGCGCCGCTTCCTGCGCCAGGCCTTCCAGCGCGGCGCCGCCCAGGTAGACGATGCGCGACAGCGGCAGGCTGCCAAGCTCGCGCCACTCGGCCGCGAAGGTATCGAGCCAGCGGTCCGCCAGTACCGCCAGGGACTCGATGCGGCGCGCGGCCTGCGCCAGCGGCGCCGGTTCCAGCAGCGACAGGGCGGCCAGCAGCATGGTGGTAAAGCTGCTGGTCATGGCAAAGCTGCGGTCGCAGGTGGCGGGCGGCAGCAGCAGGGTGATGGTGTCGCTGCGGCCGTCGCCGTCGCGGGCCAGCGCACCTTCGGCGTTGCAGGTGATGTGCAGGAACAGGGCGCCCGGCGCCTTGGCGCGCACCACGTCCACCACGGCCTGGCTTTCCGGGCTGTTGCCGCTGCGTGCGAACGATACCAGCAGCAGGGGCTTGTCTGCCGCCAGGTACAGGGCAGGGTGGCTCAGCAGGCTGGTGGTGGCGACGGCGCGCACCTGCGCAGGCCAGGCGCCGTTGAGGCCGTCCGCCGCCAGTTCGCCGATAAAGGACGAGGTGCCGGCGCCGGTCAGGATGGCTTGCGCCGACGGGTCGGCCAGCAGCGCGTGCAGGCGGGCGCGGTTGCTTGCAGAAATGCCGGCGGAGATGCCGGCAGCTTCGCTTTTCTCTTCATTCAGCAGCGCGGCGGCCAGCTGGCGCCATACCGCAGGCTGCTGCGCAATTTCCCGGGCCGTGTGTTGTCCGCCTAGTGCTTCCCATTGCGGGCTGGCCAGATCGAGGGCTTGTGTCATGGTCATTCTCCTGTTCGATGGTGAAACTGATTGAATTGATGGTAACGTTAACCCATCGAATTTTCCAGTTTCGCTTTCGAATTTGTTGTCCGAATGTGCAAACGAAGAAATCGGCAGAAAAACGCTGGCATTGCCGGAAATGTGTGTGGTATCGTTAACGCACCATTGCCGCGATGCGGAAAACAGATTCAACACTTCCCAACTCTCAACAAAGGACGCCCTATGAAACCTACCCTGCCTTCCCGGTCCGCAGCCCGCCTGCTGGGCGCTACCCTGGGCCTGGCGCTGCTGGCCGGCGCGCCGGCGGCGGTGCACGCAGCCGCCGCCGCGCCTGCCTCGGCCGCAGCGGCCCAGCGCGCCGTCACGCCCGCCGCCACCCTCGCGGTCATGCAGCGCGTGGCGGACTGGCAGCTGGCCCACCCCAGCACCTATCCCGAGGACGACTGGACCCAGGCCGTGGGCGACGCGGGCATGATGGCGCTGGCCGGCATCGCTACCGACACCCGCTACCGCGACGCCATGGTCTCCATGGGCCAGCGCAATGAATGGAAGCTCGGCCCAAGCATGTACCACGCGGACGACTACGCGGTCGGCCAGACCTACGCCGAGCTGTATCTGCAGCTGCGCGACGCGAAAATGATCGCCCCGATGCGCGCGCAGTTCGACTACATGCTGGCCCACCCGCGCGAAGGCAGCCTGAACTGGATCACGCCAGGCGTGCTGCACCGCTGGGCCTGGTGCGACTCGCTGTTCATGGGGCCGCCTGCCTGGGCGCGCCTGGCCGCCGCCACCGGCGAGCACCGCTACCTGGACTTCGCGGTGGCGAACTGGTGGCGCACCTCCGACTATCTGTATGACAAGGAAGAGCACCTGTACTACCGCGACAGCCGCTTCTTCAAGCAGCGCGAAGCCAATGGCCGCAAGATGTTCTGGGGCCGGGGCAATGGCTGGGTGATGGGCGGCCTGGTGCGCATGCTGCAATACGTGCCGGCCAATCATCCGTCGCGCGCCCGCTTCGTGCAGCAGTTCACCGAGATGTCCGAAAAGCTGCTGACGCTGCAGCAGCGCGACGGCATGTGGCGCGCCAGCCTGCTGGACCCGGCCAGCTATCCGCTGCAGGAAACCAGCGGCACCGGCCTGTACACCTACGCTCTGGCCTACGGCGTCAACGAGGGCATACTGGACCGCGCGCGTTTCGCACCGGCGGTGGCCAAGGCCTGGGACGCGCTGGTGGCCAATGTGGACGCGGACGGCAAGCTAACCCACGTGCAGCCTATCGGCGAAGACCCCAAGGCCTTCGACGCCAGCTCCACCGATGTGTACGGCGTGGGCGCCTTCCTGATGGCGGGCAGCGAGCTGCACCGCATGCAGACGCGCGGCGCGGCGAAATAGCGCGCTGACGCAGTGGCAACTGCCTGTCCTGCGGCCCGTGCTGTGGTATTTACTGCAAATCCGGTAAAATAACCGATGTGGAGGCCAAAAGCCCGATATCGTTATCAGTAGCCAAAGGACAGCAATGAAGAAATCGACGGTGACCCTGGTCGATGTGGCCAAAAAAGCGGGTGTTTCAGTGATGACGGCCTCGCGCGCGCTGAGCGGCGAAGGCTATGCATCGGAGGAAACCCGGGCCAAGGTGCAAGCCGCCGCGCAGGAGCTGGGCTACGCGCCGAACGCGCTGGCGCGCATGATGAAAGGCGGCCGCACCAATGTGATCGGTGTGGTCGTCAACGATCTCGCCTCCACGGTGGTGAACGGTTTCGTCACCGCCATCAGCGAGGAAGTGCGCAAGTACGAGATGGACATGTTCATCTACAACTCGCTGGGCGACCTGGGCGACGGCAAGGGCAAGCGCCTGAGCCAGCTGCTGCACGGCTTGTGGGACGGCCTGATCTACGTGCTGCCGCGCATGAGCGACGATTACCTGCGCACGCTGGAGGCGAGCACCAGCCCCATCGTCATGATTAACTACTGCAAGCAGGAGACCACCTTGCCGGTGGTGCGCGGCGACAACGTCAACGGCGCGCGCGACGCGGTGGCGCACCTGATCGAACTGGGGCACCGCCGCATCGCCTTCGTGCGCGGCACCGCTTACACCGGCCAGAGCGACGAGCGCGAGCGCGGCTACCGCGCGGCGCTGCAGGAAGCAGGCATAGAAGGCGACCCCGAGCTGATTGTGCAGGGCGACTTCAACGAGCAGTCCGGCGCGGATGCGGCGCGGACGCTGCTGGCGCTGGCCGAACCGCCGACGGCCATCTTCGCCGCCAACGACGCCATGGCGCTGGGCTGCATGAGCGCGCTGCGCGAAAAGGAACTGCGCATTCCTCAGGACGTGTCGGTGATCGGCTTCGACGATATGGCCGGTTCGGCCGTGGTGCAGCCGGGCCTGACCACCTTGCGCCACCCGGTCGCGCCAATGGCGCAGGCCGCCGTGCAGGAGCTGATGCGCCGCATCCAGTCCCAGCCTGGCCGTCGCCAGCGCATTGAATTCCCCAGCGAATTCGTCATCCGCGCGTCGACCGGGCCGGGTCCGGAAGCGCCTGCGCGCAAGAGCAGGGCGCGGGCGCGCAAACAGGCCTGAGGACGCGCAGCGGCCGGTATGGACGGCCGCTTTTTTGTGAACTAATATGATAACGATATCTCATCATGGTGGCAATGTGATCAACACACCTGTCAACGCAATCCAGTCCCGGCTGTTCCAGGACGCGCAGGCAGCTGCGCTGGACCAGCTGGAGCGCCACGCCGTGGGCTACGGCGCCGATTTTCCCGACGATACGGCCACGGACGGCGTGTACCGCCCGCGCCGGGCGCCCGGCTTTCCGGAAGGCGCCAACGTGGGCTGGACCACCGGCTTCTGGACCGGCATGGGCTGGCTGGCCCATGAACTGAGCGGGCGCAGCGTGTTCAGGCAGTGGGCGCAAAGCCACCATCCGAGCTTTGCTTCCCGCGTGGCGCTGCACACCGACCTGGACCACCACGATCTTGGCTTTCTGTACGGGCCGTCGGTGGCCGCCTTTGGCATTACCGGCGAAGGGCGCCACCGCGAACTGGCGCTGGGCGCGGCGCAGGTGCTTGCCCGGCGCTTCCTGCCTGCTGCCGGCGTGATCCAGGCCTGGGGCCGGATAGGCGACCGCAGCGACCAGCGCGACCAGGGCCGCATCATTATCGACACGCTGATGAATCTGCCCCTGCTGCACTGGGCCAGCGCGCAGACCGGCGACGCGCGCTACGGCGACGCGGCGCGCTCCCACCTGGCCCGCACGCTGGCGCTGCTGCTGCGGCCGGACGGTTCCAGCGCGCACAGCTGCCATATCGACCTGCACACGGGCGAAGCGCTGCGCATCAGCACCGTGCAAGGCCACGGCAGCGATTCCTGCTGGGCGCGCGGCCAGGCCTGGGGCGTCTACGGGCTGGCGCTGAACCACCGCCACGCGCCGGAGCAGGGCGCGCTGGACGCCGCCTGCCGCATGGCGGACCACTTGCTGGCGCACCTGCCGGAAGACGGCGTATGTCAATGGGATCTGGCGCTGGACTGGCGCGGCGGCGAGCAGCGCGACAGCTCCGCCTCCGCCATTGCCGTGTGCGGCCTGCTGGAACTGGCCGAGCAGCTGCCGCCGGGCGCGCACAGCCGGCATTACCGCGAAACGGCGCTGCATATGCTGCAAGGCCTGGCCGCCGGCTGCGCGGCGCCGCCGGGTCCGGGCCGCGGCCTGCTGCTGCATGGCGTGTACAGCTTCCCCGAAGGGCGCGGCGTGGACGAAGCCAATCTGTGGGGCGACTACTACTATCTGGAAGCGCTGGCGCGTGTCAACGCCGGCTGGCGCAGCTATTGGAGCGGCGGCATGGCGGCGCAGTCCCGGCACGCCGCCGCGTGACGCTGTGGGCTGACGCTGTGGCGAGACACTGCGCCGCATCTTGATGTGTAAAACGCCGTAAGTTTCACGTCCGGCCGCTACCGCTGAGTGTCCAAATCGGCTAGCATGCTAGAAGTCATCAGCATGCCACGGTACCGAAGGTCCGGCGGATAGTGAAAACACGGAAGCGCCGGAAGCGGGGAGGTGGAGTGGGCCAGAAAGTCCTTTTGCGGCAAGCGCCGCCGCTGCTTGCTGCCGGCCTGGTGTCGCTGCTGCCGCTGTACTTCTTCCTCCTGATGGGCGACCTGGCATGGTCGCTCAAGGAGCGCGCGGTGCAGGAAGTGGTGAAAGCCCAGCTGCGCGAGTTCAGCCAGAATCCCGTGCTGCTCAATGTGCTGTTCGGCGCCTTGCCCGCCATGCTGTCGCTGCTGTTCGGCCCCCTGGTCGGCGCCTGGAGCGACCGCACGCGCACCCGGCTCGGACGGCGCATTCCCTTTTTGCTGTGCGGCGCGCCGCTGCTGTCCGGCGCCCTGGTGGGGCTGGCCTACAGCGAAGCGCTGGCGGACGCCTTGCTGGCCTGGTTCGGCATCGCCCCCGCATTCCGCCGCGAGACGGTGATCGCCTGCATGGGCGTGTTCTGGGCACTGTTCGAGCTGCTCAGCATCACCAGCAACGCCCTGTTTATCGCCCTCGTCAACGACACCGTGCCCAAGCCCATGCTGGGGCGCTTTTTCGGCCTGTTCCGCATTGTCAGCCTGGCGGTCGGCGCGGCCTTTTTCTATGTGGTGTTCGGCAACGACCTGCCATCGGTGGCACGCCAGGTCATGCTGGCCATCGCTGGCGTTTATCTGGCTGGCTTCGCCCTGCTGTGCGCCTGCGTGCGCGAACCGGAATCTCCGCCGCCCAGCGCGCTGGCGGCGCCGCCGGGACTGGGCCGCTTGCGCGCACCCGGCGGCGAAGCGCCGTGGTTCTATGTGCTGCTGTTCGCGGCGCTGGGCATGGCCACCACCAGTTTGTTGCCGGTGAATATCAACAGCTACAACGCCATCAGCCAGTTCGGCGTGGACCGCAGCAGTTTCGGCCACGCGGTGGCGCTCACCTATTGCATCTCCATCGTGCTCGCGCTGCCGCTGGGCTGGCTGGCCGACCGCGTCCATCCCTTGCGGGTGGGCTTCGCGGCGCTGACGCTGTATGCACTGTGCATGCTGGGCGCCTGGCTGCTGGTGGTGGGGCGCACGTCCTTCCTGATCTGGTTCGTGGTGCACGGCGTGCTGGCCGGCGCCTTCCTCACCGGCACGGCCGCGCTGCTGCCGTCGCTGCTGCCGCGCGCGCGCTTTTCCGAACTGGCGGCGTTTTCCGCGTCCGTGACGGCGCTGCTGGCGATGGTGTTCACGCTGGCCATGGGCGCCGCGCTGGACTGGAGCGGCCGGGACTTCCGCCTGATGTTCCTGGCCGCCGGCCTGGTGGCGCTGGCCGGAGCAGGCCTGTGGTACGGCGTGCTGCGGCTGTTCCGGCGCGCGGACTTCACGTCCCCATCTCAGGATCGCTGACGCCGTGGCGCCCGGTCTCGAGCCGGCCCGCGAAGCGCCGCGTCCAGCCGCCGCTCTGCACGCTGTAATCGTACCAGTAGCGCTGCGCCTCCAGCGGCAGCAGGATGCGCACGCTTTCGCCCGGATCGAGCGTGCGCAGCTGCACCGGCGCGGCGCCATAGGCCAGCTTGCGCAGCGCCACCTCGCACGCGGCCGCGCCGCCGTTGCGCAAGCTTAGCCGCAGGCCGTTGCCGTAGGCTTCCAGCGTCATCTCCAGCGCGTCCGCATCGACGGTGCCCTGCAACTGGCGGTGGAAACCGTTCGGTCCCAGCACCCATAAGTCGTACTTGCCCTGGTCGGCCGGCGCGGGTGTCCACAAGTCCAGCAGCGATTTGCCCGCTTCCACCGTGTAGCGGCGCGGAATGCGTTCCAGGTGCAGCTTGTCGTACACGTGGAAGACCGCGCCCGCCGTGCCGCTGTTGATGAACTGCAGCGCCACGGCGCGCTGCGCGCCTTCTGCGATGGCGGACTTCAGCTCCAGGCGGTAGGGCAAGGCGCGCGAAGGGCGCTCGCCCGCAGGCTGACGCGGCGCGCCCTGGCTGCTTTCCGCAGGCACCTCGATGCCGCCGCGCGCGCGCTGTTCGCGGCGCCAGGCGTCGGCCCAGGCTTTGCTGCGGGACTCCAGCGGCGGCGGTGCGGCGTCCGGCGCGCGGAAGTCGAAGCAGCTGGTCAGGTCGCCGCAGACGGCGCGCCGCCACGGGCTGATGTTGGGCTCAAGCACGCCGAAGCGCGTCTCGAGGAAGCGCAGGATGGAGGTGTGGTCGAACACCTGGGAATTGACCCAGCCGCCCTTGCTCCAGGGGGAGATCACCAGCATGGGTACGCGCGGCCCCAGGCCGTAGAGCCAGTTGACCGAGTGGCATTCGGCCGTGTAGTCCACGGTGGATTTGCCGGCGCGGCTGCCGTCGCGCTGGAGCGAGGGCGCGGCCGGCGGCGGGGCGTGGTCGAAGAAGGCGTCGTTCTCGTCGTACATTTGCAGGAACACGGTCTTGCTCCACACGGCGGGATCGGCCAGCAGCGCTTCCAGCACCATCTGCGTGTAGGCGCCTCCCTGCACCGGCGTGGACGGCCCCGGATGCTCGCAGTACAGGCGCGGCGGGACGATCCAGCTTACCTGCGGCAGGCGCCCCGCCACCACGTCGTCCTTCAGGCCTTGCAAGGTCGCGTTGCGCAAATTGGTGCTCAGGCCTTTTTCGGCCAGCGCGTTGGAACGGCTCTGGTGCGCTTCGCGGAAGCTGCGGAACACGGTCAGCAGATTGCAGTCGTAGTTGTCGTCCATGTCCTGGTAGACCTTCCAGCTTACGCCGGCCTGTTCCAGGCGCTCCGCGTAGGTGGTCCAGGTGAAGCCCTGTTCGGGCGGCCCCAGGCCTTCCATGCGGTTGTCGATGGCGGGGCCACCGCAGGCGCCGGTGGGGTCGTTGGTGCCGGTCAGCATATACAGGCGGTTGGGATTGGTGCCGCCCTGCAGCGAGCAGTGGTAGGCGTCGCACAAGGTGAAGGCCTCGGCCAGCGCGAACTGGAAGGGCAGCTCCTTGCGCGTGTAGTAGGCCATGGAGGCGTCGGTCTTGGAGCGGGGCCAGTAGCCCATGCGGCCCTCGTTCCAGGCGGCTTGCGCGTCCGGCCAGGTGTGGGGCAGGTCCAGCGCGCACTGGGCGTTGCCGGCTTCCTGGTCCAGGTGGTAGGGCATGACGGTGCGGCGGCCATTGTGCTGCTGCCAGACGGTGCGGCCGCCTGCGAGCGGAATGGTGAAGCGGTCGCCGAAGCCGCGCACGCCGGGCAGGGTGCCGAAATAGTGGTCGAAGGAGCGGTTCTCCTGCATCAGGATCACCACGTGCTGCACGTCCTGCAGCGTGCCGCTGTCGCGGTGCGCGGGCACGGCCAGCGCCTGGCGCAGCAGCGGCGGCATGGTTCCCATCAAGCCTGCGGCCAGTGCTTGGCCCAGGAAGCGGCGGCGGTGTTGCGGCACGGCGGTCTCCTTATCAAAAAAGGGCGTACACGGATAACCGGTACGCCCAGCGGGAGAAACTCTCCCGGAGAGTGAAACTCTTACAGCGTCACGACATCATAGCCGCATCAGAACTGCATGTCGGCGCGGACCGAGAAGTAGCGCTGGTAGTCGCGGGCCGGCGTCCAGCTGGTGGTGTTGACGATGGCCACAGGATTCGGCGCCTTGGCGGTCCAGGTGCCGTTCACCCAGGTGTTGGCCAGGCCGGTGGCGTAGGACTTGTTGAACACGTTGTTGACCATGAAGCTCAGCTTGAAGCCGTCCTTCTTGTCCTTGATGCCGGCGCCCAGGTTGACGATGCCGTAGCCGCCTTGCTCGGTCATCGGATCCTGGTTCAGGTTGAACTGGGTCTTGCTCTGCCAGCGGAAGGCCGTGGTGACGAAGCCGTTGTAGCTGCGGTCGGTCAGGATGTCGTACTGGCCGCCCAGGTTCAGCTTGAACTTCGGCGCGTTGGGCAGGGTTTTGCCAGCCAGGTCGGCCACGTTGGTGTTGTTGTACTTCGGATTGGCCGCGCAGTTGCCGCCCGGAGTGGTGCCGGTGCCGGCGGCATTGAGCACGCTGTAGCAAGGGCCGTTCTCGAAGCTGGTGACGATGGCCTTGGTGTAGGCGAAGGAACCATTGAGCAGCAGTTCACGCGAAACGCGCCAGTTCAGGTCGGACTCGAAGCCGCTGGTGCGCAGGCCGCCGATGCTGTGCAGCGTGGTGCGGAAAATGCCGTCGGCGTCGGTGAAGCCGGCCGATTGCTGGAAGCCCGTGAAGTTGGTGCGGAACACGGCCAGGTCCAGCGACATGCGGTTGTTCAGCAAGCTCATTTTCACGCCGGCCTCGATGCTCTTGGCATCCTCGCCCGGCACCGGCTGGGTCTTGGCGATGGCCGCGTTGAAGGAGCTGGTCAGGTCATAGGCCTTGCCTTTGTGGCCGGTGGAGTAGGTCGCGTAGGCCATGGTGGCCGGGTCGAGGCGGTGTTCCAGGCCGATCTTGCCGGTGGCTTTTTTCTCGGTGTCGTCGCCGTGGAAGTACTCGGTCAACACGCGGCTGGTGGCCGGCGGCGGGTTGTAGCGGCTGAAGGAGTAGCCGGTGTCTTCCTTGTTGTAGCGCAGGCCTGCCACCACGCTGGTCTGCGGCGTCAGGTCGAAGCTGCCCTGGCCGAAGATGGCGTAGTTGGTGTTGTAGGCGGTGGCGCCGTAGTCGGTGACGTAGGTGGTGACCGGTGCGCGGGTCAGTTCGCGCGCCAGTTCGTTCTTGCCGTACCACAGGCCGGCCACGTAGCGCACGCTGCTCTTGTCCGGCGAGGTCAGGCGCAGTTCCTGCGTCTTGGCTTTCACGTCGAACAGGCCGTACTGGTACAGGCCGCCGCTCACGCCGATCAGCTTGTTGCTGATCAGCGCTTTGCCCAGGACGTCGCTGTCGGTGGCGTCGCCATCCTGGTAGTCGTTCATCTTGTAGTGCGACCAGGAGGTGACGGAGGTCAGCGTGTGCTTGGCCAGCACGCTGTCCTCGCCGAAGGCATAGCTGACCTTGAGGCCGGCGCCCACGTCGCGTGCCTTGCCGCCGGCGGGGTAGTCGTTGCGCACCGAGACATTGTCCGGGCCGGGCACGATGCCTTTCAGTACCTGGGAGGCGGGCATGTAGCCGCCGGCCGCGTAGGTGGTGCCGTTGTTCAGGTTGTACACCGCGCCGGCGAAGTTCGACATGGAGTTGAACGGCTGTACGCAGCAGGCTTTGGTGAATTTGCTGGCGCGCGGCGAGAACACCACGGTCCAGTTGTCGTCCGGGGTCCATTCCAGCTTGCCGGACAGGTTGGTGTCGCGCGAACCGTTCAGCTTGCCGCCGTCGTAGAGGTTTTTCACCACGCCGCCGAAGCTGGTCTTGCCCGCCGCCAGGCGCATGCGCACGGTGTCGCTCAGGGCGCCGGAGACCGAGGTGCTGGCGCGCCATTCGCCGTCGCTGGTCAGCAGGGTGGAGGCCTTGGTTTTCCAGATGCTGTCGATAGGCTTGGTGCTGATATTGACCGCGCCGGCAATCGAGCTTTTGCCGAACAGCGTGCTTTGCGGGCCTTTCAGCACTTCGATGCGGTTCACGTCGGCCAAATCTTTGAAGGCGTTGGCCTGCATGGCGTAAGGCACGTCGTCGATGATGACCGATACGTCCGACTCCACGCCGATGCCCAGCGAATAGGTGCCGATGCCACGCATATTGATGCTGAAGTTGCCCGGCTGGGTGCTGTAGGAGACGCTCAGGGCCGGCGACAGGGCGGGCAGGTCGTCGAAGTCTTTCACGTTGTTGCGCTGCAGGACGGCGTCGTTCAGGACGGTGATTGCCATCGGCACGTCCTGCAGGTTCTGGGCGCGCTTGTTGGCGGTGACGACCACCGTTTCCAGTTTCACTTCTTCCTTGCCGGCAGGCGCTGCTTGCTGGGCGTGGGACAGGCTGGCCATGGCCAGGGCGACGGCTGCTACAACAGGCCGCACTGCGAATTTGGCTTTGGCGCCGGCTGGATGCTGTTTATTCGTGTTCATGTACTCTCCTCGGTCGAAATTTAACATGTGCTTGCCAGTTGCAGGGCGCCTGGCTTCCCTTATTTATGAGAACGTTATCAGTCGTCGTCCTAAAAAACACAGCGAATCAGGCTGTGTTGATGTGATAACGATATCAGTCATTTTTATCCATAACAAGAAAATTTCATATCCATGCGCGAAAAACCACAGATTCTCACCACAGTGGGGCACGAATTGAATTGCATTTGCAGAAAGGCTTGGGTAACGTTAACACACCGTATTTCCTGTCCATACAAAAAAGGAGCATTCATGACGCAAACCGCATCCCCCGTTCCCCGGCAGCGCACGCTGTCCGCGGCCCTGTGCCTGGCCTTGCTGGCGGCTGCGCCCCTGGCCGCCCCGCATGCCCAAGCGGCAACGGCCGTGCGCGGCGCAGCCGACCAAGCCACGGCGGCCAGCCCGGCCGCCGTGCTGAACGTGATGCAGCGCGCGGCGGACTGGCAGCTGGCCCATCCCAGCACCTATCCCGAGGACGACTGGACGCAGGCGGTGGGCGACGCGGGCATGATGGCGCTGGCCGGCGTCTCCGGCGAGCGCCGCTACCGGGACGCCATGATCGCCATGGGCGAGCGCAACCGCTGGAAGCTGGGTCCGAGCATGTACCACGCGGACGACTATGTGGTCGGCCAGACCTACGCCGAGCTGTATTTGCAGACGCGCGAGCCGAAGATGATTGCGCCCATGCGCGCCCAGTTCGACTACATGCTGGACAACCCGCGCGAGGGCAGCCTGTACTGGGAAACGCCGGGCGTGCTGCACCGCTGGGCGTGGTGCGACGCGCTGTTCATGGGGCCGCCCGCGTGGGCGCGCCTGTACGCAGCGACGGGCGACCAGCGCTACCTGGACTTCGCGGTGAAAAACTGGTGGCTCACGTCGGACTACCTGTACGATAAAGAGGAGCACCTGTACTACCGCGACAGCCGCTACTTCAGCAAGCGCGAAGCCAATGGCCGCAAGGTGTTCTGGGGACGCGGCAACGGTTGGGTAATGGGCGGCCTGGTGCGCATGCTGCAATATCTGCCGGCGAATCACCCATCCCGTCCGCGCTTCGTGCAGCAGTTCAGCGAGATGTCCGCCAAGCTGCTCACGCTGCAGCAGAGCGACGGCACCTGGCGCGCCAGCCTGCTCGACCCGGCCAGCTACCCGCTGCAGGAAAGCAGCGGCACCGGCTTGTACACCTACGCGCTGGCCTATGGCGTCAACCAGGGCATACTGGACCGCGCGCGCTTCGGCCCCGCAGCGGTCAAGGCCTGGGACGCGCTGGTGGCCAACGTCAACGCGGACGGCAAGCTGACCCACGTGCAGCCCATAGGCGCGGACCCGAAATCCTACGACCCCAACTCCACCGACGTCTACGGCGTGGGCGCCTTCCTGATGGCGGGCAGCGAGATCTACCGCATGCGGCTGCTGGACAGCGCACCGTCCAGCGTGGTCGTGGTGCGCAACGGCGGCAGCCTGCACCGGGCGGATGAATCGGTGGAGGCGCCGCTGGCGGCGGGTGATGTTGCCGTGTTGGACGCGGCCACGTCGCGCATCGTGGCCAGCCAGCGCCTGGAGAAGAACGTGTTGTTCCAGGCCACGCTGGCGCCGGGAGAAACGCGGCGCTACCTTGTGCTGCCGCGCGCCTCGCTGCCCGCCGTGCCGCCGGTGGACGCCAAGGCCCACGCCCGCTTTGTGCCGGAGCGGCTGGACGATTTCGCGTGGGAGAACGACCGCACCGCGCACCGCGTCTACGGCCCGGCCATCATGCGCGACCCCAAGGAGATGCTCGTCAGCGCCGGCGTGGACGTGTGGTCCAAGCGCACCCGCGCGCTGGTGCTGGACAAATGGTACGCCAGCGGCGACTACCACACCGACCGGGGCGAGGGCATGGACTTCTACAAAGTTGGCAAGGCGCTCGGCTGCGGCGGCCTGGCCGTGTTCGACGGCGGCCGGCTGCATCCGGCGTCGTCCAACTTCAGCAAGTGGAAAGTGCTGGCGGACGGCCCGCTGCGCGCCGTCTTCGAGCTGACCTATGACCAGTGGGATGCGGGCGGACGCCAGGTGTCCGAGCTGCGCCGCGTGTCCATCGACGCGGGCACGAATTTCAGCCGCGTGGAAAGCCGCTTCGCCGCCAAAGGGCCGCTGGAAATCGGCGTCGGCATCGCGCAGCGCGAAGGGGAAGGGCGCTACAGCCAGGGCAATGGCTGGATGAGCTACTGGGAACCGGCACACGGCGCGGACGGTAACGCTGCCTGCGCGGTGCTGCTGGAAGGCCGCCACACCCCGCACGAAGGCCAGTATCTGGCGGTGGGCAAGGCGCAGCCGGGCAAGCCCTTTGTCTACTACCTCGGCGCGGGCTGGAGCAAGAACGCCGATTTCCCCACGCCGGAAGCGTGGGAGCGCTACGTGAAGGAAGCCGCGCAGCGCGTCGCGGAGCCGGTTGCCGTCAGCGTGGAAAGCGGAAAATAACGTTAATATGGCCCCGCCTCCCGGTGGGGCGCTCTTTGAGGGATCACCAATGAAGTTTGCGACACTTGCATTGATGCTGGCGGCGTGGGGCGCGCAGGCGCAGGCAGCGGAGACGCCGCCCGTGCTGCATATCGATTGTTCGGCCGCCGCTGCTGGCGTTGGCAGCTTGCGGCAGCCGCTGAACAGCCTCGCGCAGCTGAACGCCATCCGCTTCCAGCCCGGCACGCGCATCCTGTTCAAGCGCGGCGCCACCTGCCACGGCAGTTTCCGCCCCATGGCGGGCAGTTCGGGCGCGCCCGGCGCACCCATCGTGGTGGACAGCTACGGCGACACTGCGCTGCCGCGTCCCGCGATCGCGGCGGGCTGTCTTTCGTCGCGTCGCGATCCGCAGCAGGCGCTGACCGAAGCCAGCAAGCAGCCCGATGGCGTGAGCCCCTACCATACGCTATGCACCGCAGATGACGGTCAGTTCAACCGCGCCGCGCTGCATCTGTTCAATGTGGAACACTGGGAAATCAACGGCCTGGAACTGAGCAACGACGGACTGGAAGAAGCCGGGCGCCTCGGCCTGCTGGTGCAGCTGGAAGACTTCGGCACCGGCCACCACTACCGCGTCAACGACGTGCTGGTCCACCATGTGCGCGGCTACCTGAAGGACGAACCGGGCCGCGCGCTGGCCTACAAGGCCACCGGCGGCATGCTGTTCGAAGTCACGCGCGACAACGAAGGCCGGGGCGTCCGGCAGAAGAAGACCAACTTTGACGACGTGCTGGTTGAAAACAGCGAGATCTACCATGTGGACGGCATAGGCCTGTCCAACCGTTCGGCATGGATGTGCCGTCCGCGCGGCGCTCCCTGCGGCGACTTCCCGCCTTACAAAAACAATCCCGGCTATTTGCAGGAGACCGCAGCGCAGGCCGCAAGCGAGTTTTACCCGTCCACGCGGCTGGTCTTCCGCAACAACAAGATCCATGACATCGGCGGCGACGGCATCGTGGTGCGCACGGCGGTGGCGCCGCTGGTGGAAGCCAATCTGCTCTACGACATCTGGATGCGCTCACCCGGCAACAGCGCGGGTGCGTGGGCCATCAACACCGACGGCGCCGTGTTCCAGTACAACGAAGTTCACGGCGTGCGGCTGCGGCCCGAGATCGAGTCCGGCGACGGCATGGCCTTCGATGCCGACATGGGCACGCGCGGCACCCGTATCTACGCCAACTACAGCCACGGCAACGCGGGCGGTTTGATGCTGTTCTGCGCTTGCGGAAAGGACGGATTGGGCCAGCAGGCCATGGCGGAGGACGTGGTGGTGGAGCGCAACCTGAGCGTGAACGACAAGCGGCGCGCCATCATGGTGGCGGGGCTGGACAACGCCGTCGTCAGCGGCAACCTGATCGTGACCAATGGCGCCACGCCGCTGCTGGAAAGCCACGACAAGGGCACGCGTGACGTGCTGAAACTGCGCGGCAACCAGTTTATCGACACCAGCGGCACCGGCGCACTGTACCGCGCGTTTCGGAACTCCGGCAGCCACGCGCGCTATGCGTGGAGCGGCAACAGCTTCCACGGCTACCCTGCGGGCGCGGAAAGCGGGGCGGCCGTGCCGGCGGCGCAGGCCGATGTTCCTGCCCTGATCGAGCAATGGTTCACCGCCACCCGGTTCCGCCAGCGCGGCTACCGCCCGCGCTGAAACCAGAGCCGGGGCAAGCGCCCCGGCCGAACCTCAAGGCCGCTTCAGTTCGAAGCGCGCCTGATACGACTTGCCTGCCGAGCCTTTCACCGCCACCGTCAGTTTGATGGTGGGGCTCAGCTGCTGCACCGTGATGGCCGGGTCAAGCGACAGCACGGCGCGCGCGCTGCGGTGCAGCTCCAGGTGGATCACGTCCGTGTTCTCCTGGGTGGGATCGGCCACGGCCAGTTGCAGGCCTGCGGCGTCCTGCTGCACCACCACGGCGGCCTTGCGGTCGCTGGCCAGGTAGGGCTTGCCCGCCACCTTCACGGTCTTGACCGCATCCTCCCAGAACACCAGGCCGGTCAGGCCCAGCGCGCTGTCGGTCACTGCGGTGGCGCCGGTGGAGCGTTCCGCCACGCGCACAGGATTGGCCGCCGCAAACGCCGCCACCTGGGCCGCGCTGCGGTTGGGCAGCAGGATAAAGGTGTAGGCGCCCGCAGCTGGGCGGACGCCGTGCGGTAGCGCCAGGCTCAGATAGCTGGCGCTGACCGGCTGGGTGGAGCCTTCGACGTTGATATCGCGCCAGGCGCCGGTGCGGACCTCGCGCAGGCCTTGCACGGTGGGCGCGTCCGGGAACACATAGCCGATGTCCGAGCCGGGTACGCTGCCCGCCAGGTGCGCCCATTTGGTGTTAGGCAGCGCGTGCGACCAGCCGGCCGTTGCGGGCTGGCGCACGCCGTTGACCGTCAGCGTATTGTCGCCGCCCGCATTGAGCTTGCGGTTCTCTACGATGGTCTCGACCGCCGCCGTGGGGGAAGTGGCGGAGATGCCAGAACCGACCGCCACCACCCGGTCCCCGAACAGGAACCAGGCCTTCTTGCCCTGCAGGCCGCTGTCGCTCCATGCCCTGGTGGAGAAGTCCATGCCGATGGCCGCGTGCTGGCCCGCCAGTTCCGCGCCGCCAACGGCGGACTTGTCGTTGGCGTACAGCTTCCACTTCTCCGGCGTGCCGCTGCCGCTGTGGTCCGTGGTGGTGCCGGGCATGCGCAAGGCATCGGCGGTGGGCCAGTAGCTGCCGCTGTACTGGGTCTGGTCCGCGTTGTAAAGGGAATGCGTGCCCACGCCGGTCCACCAGCCGCGCAGGTTTTCGCCGTTGCCGGATTCGAAGGAGCTGATGCGCTTCGAGAACATGGCCAGCGTGAAGGCGTGGCCGGGACGGCGCTGCACGGCGCGGTCGGTGGCCGGGTAGTAGCGGGTTTCCGCCGCTTCCGGTTGCGGCGCCACGGCGGCGTCCCGCTGCAGCGCTTTCAGCAGCCCCATTTGATAGACCGGCAGGCCGGCGTAGATGCCGGGCACCGCCGTCGCCACAGGCGTGAAATAGGACGCGCCGAAAGTGCGGTCGCGCTGCAGCCAGCCTTTCAGCACGGACTTCAGCTGCGCGCCTTGCGCGGGCGGCAGCACTTCGGCCAGTTCCGCCATCGTGCCCGTTACCGTGCGGCCCACGCTGTGGTCGGAATAGAACTCGCGCGAAATGGAGCGGCCGCGCTGCATGTCCATCATGGCGCCGTCGTAGATGAAGGGGCGGTAGGCCTGCATGGACCAGTCGAAGGGCAGGCCGGCGTTCGGGTCTTGCAGCTGCCAGGGCGAGCCGTTGAGCACGTAGTACAGCGCCGCGATGTCGGCCATGAGCACCACGCCGTAGCCGCCGATGTAGGACACATGCGTGTGCTGGACGAAGGAGCCGTCGGCATAGAAACCGTCGCCGCTGGTCACATAGGGGAGGGCGTGGCTGATGGCGTCGCGGCCCTGGGCGATCTTGGCGGCGTGCTTGCCGTTCACGCCGCGCATGATGGCGACGAAGGCCTTGTCGAGGCGGTTGGCGCCGGTCTCCTCGGTGCGCGACAGAGTGCCGGATGGCGTGGTGCGCCATGCCGGATCGGGCACATGGAAATCGATGGCGGCCAGGCAGCGCGCCAGCAGCTCCGGCGCGAGCAGGCCGCGCATGGCCATCACGGCCTCGTTGAGCGCCATGGGCGCGCCGATCTGCCAGTCCCACCAGTTGTTGTAGGCATGGCGGCCGGCGGCGTAACGGTTTTTGCTCATCCAGTCCAGGCCATCGACCACGGCGGCGCCCAGCGCGGCATTGCCGTGCAGCGCGGACTTGGGCGAGGCATAGACGGCGGCCATGGCGGCGAGGCGGCGGTAGGCGCTGGTGACGTGGGCCGACACGGTGGTGGAGGCCAGGTCGGGCCAGAGCGCGGCGCGGTCCGGCGCGGTCTGCATGGACGACCAATAGCGTTGCGCGTTGGCGTCGTCGAGCTTGAGCTGGGCGGCGATTTCCTGGTCTGCTGTATCGGCCGCCGCGCCGCCGGCCGCGCGCAGCAGCCACTTGGCGCGCATATCGTCGAAGTCATCGGCCAGGGCCGGCGTCACCGCCTGGCAAGCCTGCAGCACAGCGGCCAGCAGCAGGCTGCGCCGCCAGGCCGGGCGGAACGGTGGTAAGCGATGCAGCATTAATGCTCTCCTCAAGATGATCAATCCGAGGGCATGATAACGTTAACCTAGCCGTTACACCACCCCGGGGTCAGTTCTGTCATCGCGTCATTATGACGCGATGACAGAACTGACCCCGGGGGGATTAGTCGGTGAGGAAGGCGTCCATGGCTTTGGTGGGGCGGCCGTCGTCGCCCCAGGCGCTGAGGGCGTATTTGCTCCAGTTGCGCGCGCCTTGCGGTTCCCAGTAGATCATGCCCAGCCCTTTGCCTTCGGGGACGGCTTTGACCTTCTGCTGCACGGCCACCAGCATGTCGTAGGTGTTCTGCGGCTGCGTGTCTTCGCCGCCGACTTCGACCACCATGACTTCCTTGCCGTAGCGCGCCGCCATGTCGTCCAGGTTGGCGCCCAGGTCGCCGATGGATTGCGTGTAGTCCGGCTTGCCGGGCAGCCAGTAGGGGTAGTAGGAGAGACCGATCACGTCGTATCTGGCGCCGTGGGCCTGGGCCTGGTCGAACCAGCCACGGAAGCGCGCGCTGTTGTTGCCCTGGTCCAGGTGCAGTATAACCTTGGACGAGGGACTGACGGCCTTGATGGCGTCGTAGCCCTGGTTGATCAGCTGTGCCAGTTGCGGCCAGTTAGCGGTGCTGCCTTCGGGATAAATCATGCCGCCCGGCGTTTCGTTGCCGACCTGGACCCATTCGGGCGTCACGCCGGCCTGCTTGAGCGCGCTCATGACGTCGTGGGTGTAGCTGTACACGTCTTGCAGCAGGCGCGGGAAGTCGTGGCCTTCCCAGGCGGCGGGCTTTTTCTGCTTGGCGGGGTCGGCCCAGGAGTCGCTGTAGTGGAAGTTGATCATCACCCGCATGCCGCGTTTCTGCGCGCGCACCGCCATAGCGACGGTTTCGTCCTTGCTATTGTGGCCGCTGGTTTTACTGTCGGACGGGTTGACCCAAGTGCGCAGCCGCACGGTGTTGATGCCGTAGTCTTGCAGGATTTGCAGGCAGTCTTGTTCGGCGCCGTCCTTGTTGCGGAACTTGTAGCCCGTGGCCTCCATTTGCTGCAGCCAGCCGATGTCGGCGCCTTTGACGAAGGCGCCGGTCCGGGCCGGCGCCGTTGCGCAGCCTGACAGGGCGATGGCCATGCAAGCCAGTGCGAGGATTCTTTTCAACGGCATGTGTACTGTTCTCCTTTGGGCTTGAAAATTGGCTGGTGTATCATCCTGCCATGTCTTTCCGCTTGTCTCTGTTCCGCCATTTTGTGCTGGCGCTTTGTTGTTCCGTGCCGCTTGCCGCCACTGCGGAAAGCGTGGAGCTGCGCGTTGCGTCGCAACTGGGCACGGAGCCGAAGTTTCTGATCGATGAATCCTCCGGCCGGATCACCGGCATCTGCATCGACATCATGCGCGCCGTGGAGCGCGCCGATCCGGGACTGAAGTTTGTCGGCGTACAGCGCTGGATGCCGCTGGTGCGCATCACCACCGAGCTGTCTGCCGGGCTGCAGGACGCGGCCTGCGCGCTGCAGCGCACGCCGGAGCGGGAGCGCAAATTCACCTATCTGCAACCGGCGCTGTATCCGGTCGATTTTTTCCTGCTGGCGCGGATGGATGATCCCGTCGTGGTCAACTCGTGGGAGGATGTGCGCAGCTTGCGCCCGGCGCCGGTGGTGCTGGTGAACCGGGGCTTCGGCGCCAGCGCCACGCTGCAGGCGATTCCCGGCATCGTGGTCGATTCCAGCACCACCGAGACCAGGCTCAATCTGGAGAAGCTGATCGCCGGGCGCGCGCGGCTGTATTTCCATCGCGGCCCGGGCATCGCCCGCATGCTGGCGCATGCCGGCGTGACGGACAAGGTGCGCGTGCTGCCCACCGTGATGCTGCACGCGGAGTTTCACTTCGTGCTGGGCAAGCATGTGGCGCCGGCCACCGCCAACCGCCTGCGGCGCGTGCTCGCCGCGATGGAGCAGAGCGGCGAGCTGAAGGCCATCTACAGGAAGTGGGACTAGGCGCCGAACTGGATGGTGTCCTTGCTGGGCGCGCCGATATCGGGTGCGTCCAGTTTCTCCACCAGGTCCATGCTCCAGCCGCAGGTTGTCTTGGGGCAGCGGATGACGGGGTATTCGGCGGTGTTGATATTGTGGGAGTGCGACACCTTGATTTCGCGCCGCATGGCCGCCGCGCTGGAAAATTCGACTGTCACCGGCCGGGCCCTGCCGCTGCAAACGGGGTTGTTGCAGACAAAGTAGGCGTGCCTGGGGCCGTCGTCCCGGTCCGCCATCTTCTTGGCCACGCCGCCCTGGCCGTAGAAGCGCTCGTGTATCCGCGCGAACAGCGCCAGGTTGCCGTCGACCACCGCCCGCACGTCGGCGCGGATGCCGGCGGTGAGCGAGTCGTCGCTGTCGAAGGTGCTGACGCGGCCGCCGCCGAAACTGTAGCGCGGCATATTCTTCTGGCCCGGCTTGCGCCCGTCCGGGAAGATGTAGACGTAGGGGCCGTGGTTTTCCAGATGCAGTTCGAACTTGTAATCCATATTGTTCTGCCACACGGTGATCTCGCGGATCTCCTGTTCGGTGACGCCGCAGCCCCCTTGCGAGGCGGGCGTGGTCAGCATTTTGTCGTTATGGAGGAAGTAGAATCGCATGCTTCAATCCTTGGGAGGTTGGACAAGATAGTTATTAAATAATAACACTTGTGGCGGCGCCTTTCCGGCCTGGCGCCGCCACGCTCCCGGTCCCGCTTACTGCTGCTTGCGGCGGCGCGGCGCACGCATCGCCAGCAGGCCCACGCCCATCAGCAGCACCGTGCCCGGCAGCGGGATGGCGTTGATGGCGTAGGACTGCAGCGGCGATTCGTCCAGCTGCGCCAGGTTGAAGTAGGCGTCATTGCTCCAGTCGTACAGGTTGTTGCTGACGGTGGTGTCCAGCGCGAGCGTGGCGCCCAGGTCCACCAGGGTCAGGTAGAAACCGGCATTCTGGCCGCCCTGGTCCGCCGTGGTGTTGGCGAGGAAAACCCACGGCTGCGGGTCGGGGTTCTCCAGGTTCCACACCTTGTCGATGTTGGTGGTCTGCGCCAGGTCCACCAGCGTGCCGGTGACTTTCGTGATGCCGAAGGGCGACGCGGCGTCGTAGTAGAACTGGCCGCTGAACTGGCCGTCGCGCCAGGTGGCGTCCAGCTGGTACCAGCCGATATGGGCCGCGAGCGCCGATTGCGAGAACAGGCTGAGGGCCAGGGCAAACATCATGTAAAGCTTTTTCATTTCATCTCCGGATTATGGAACCAGCAGTTCGTCGATATTGGCCAGGCTTTGGCCGGTGGATTCGAAGCGCAGCGTGTTGTCGCTGCCGGCGGCGAGGTTGACCGTGGCCGTCATGGTGAGCCAGGTGGTCCAGCCGCCGGTGGGCTTGAACGCGACCGGCTGCGAGACGCCGTTCACTTTCAGCACGCCGGTGCGCGGCGTGGGGTTGCCGTTGGCGTAGCGGATGGTGATGGTCTTGCTGCCGCCCGCGCCGCCGTTGATGCGGCCGAATTCCGCGCTGCCGCCGGTGGTGGGGAAGGTCAGGAAGGCCGTGCCGCGGTAGCCTGCGCGGTCGGTCTTGGCTGCCGTGCCGCCGCCCACGATGGCCGTTTCGGCCTGGATGGTGCCGGTGCCGTCGAACGGGATATGCACGGGGTCCTGCGGGAAGGAGGTGGCGCCTGCGCCCAGGTAGAAGCTCGGGTGCGGCGGCTGGTTGTAGCCGGCGTTCTGGCCCGCCACCTGGGTGCGGTATTGCGGATTGTGCATCAGGGTGGTGATGCGGGTGGCGGTGGGGATGGTGGTGCTGTAGATCTGCAGCTCCGTGTTGGCCGCGTTGCGCCAGATGACTTCCTCGCGCCAGTCGCCGAACAGGTCGGCCGTCAGCACCGGGGTGGCCTTGGTGCCGTTGTTGGAGGCGGCGCCGTTCAGGGCGGCGTCGATGATCTTGGTGCCGGTGCGGGTGACGGGGTCGAACTTGTCGATCGAGGTGCTGCCCATCGGTTCGCGCAGCAGGTCGCCGTCCCACCAGGCCGCGAAGTTGACGTAGGCGGTGGGCGCGGTGGCGTTGATGAGGGCGCCGGTGGCGGTGCGGAAGCCGCCGCGCGTGGCCCAGCATTCCTCGCCTTCGTAGTTGGGGTCGATGTCGAAGCACACGCCGCGTCCCACGTCGGCGTTGGAGCCGCTCACGCCCCAGATCAGCGCGCCGGTGGCCGCGTCGTGCATGCCGGCGCCGGTGGCGCCGTAGACGGCCGGGGTCTCGTGCACCATGTAGATCTGCTGGCCGGGACGGTTCGGGTCGAGCTTGCCGAAGTGCAGGGCGTCGCCGTGGCCCAGGCCGGTGGCGTATTTGAGCTGGCCGTAGCTGTCGATGGTGGCCGCGCCGTAGACGATGTCGTCCTTGCCGTCGCCGTCCACGTCGCCGGTGGCGAACCAGTGCGCACCCTGGCCGCGTGCGGCCGCGCCGGCGATGTCGGTGTCGAATACCCAGCGGCTGGTCAGCGCGCCGTCGCGCCAGTCCCAGGCGGCGATCACGGCGCGCGTGTAGTAGCCGCGCGAGAAGATGGCGCTGGGGCGGTTGCCGTCCAGGTTGGCCACGCCGCCCAGGAAGCGGTCCACGCGGTTGCCGTAGTTGTCGCCCCAGGCGGACACGGTGCCGCGCGCCGGCAGGTAGTTCACGGTCTTCATGGCCGCGCCGGTCAGGCCGTTGAACACGGTGAGGAACTCGGGGCCGGTGAGGATGTAGCCGGCGGTGTTGCGGTGGTCGGCCGTGGCCGAGCCGATCACCACGCCCTGGCCGTCGATGGTGCCGTCGGCGGTCTTGGCCATGACCTCGGCCTGGCCGTCGCCGTCGAAGTCATAGGCCAGGAAGGTGGTGTAGTGGGCGCCGGCGCGGATGTTCTTGCCCAGGTCGATGCGCCACAGGCGGGTGCCGTCGAGCTTGTAGGCGTCCAGGTAGGTGTTGCCGGTGTAGCCGGACAGGGAGTTGTCCTGCGCGTTGGTGGGCTGCCACTTGATGATGATCTCGTAGGTGCCGTCGCCGTCCAGGTCGGCGGCCGAGCCGTCGTTGATCTCGTAGGTGTAGGCCTGGCCGGTGGGTGTGACGCCGGCCGGCGGCGCCTGCACCGGCAGCGATTTGTACAGGTTGGCCCAGGTGGCGCCCGCTTCGTAGCCGTTCTGCTCCACGCCGTTGACCACGGCGCGCACCGAATAGCTGCTCGCCGCGGTGCCGGCCGCGTCGGTGTAGTTGAGCGCGTTCAGCGGCGAGGCGTTCAGCTTGACGCCGCCCTTGTAGACGTTGAAGGTGGTGCCGGCGGCGTCGGTGGCGAGCTGGCGCCAGCTGATGAACACGCCGGCCGGGGATTTGATGGCGACGGCGCCGCGATTCAGGTTTTCTATCTGCTTGCCGGGGCTGGTGATGACGGCGCCGGCGCTGCCGGCGATGGACAGCAAAGCGAGCAGGACGGCAGAAGTGGTTGCTTTTCGTAACATGATGCGTGTCTCCCTGTTGATTTTTATGGTTACCGCAACGTGAAGGTAACGGAAGGAGTTTGCAAAATGTCTACGCGCACCGGCCGCACGTCGTATTGCTCAAACAGTCGAGCAATGCTGTTGTATTTCTGTACAGCCGATTTTGGCCAGTTCGGCCAGCTGCTGCAGCGCAGCAGCGTCGCCGTGCTGCAGGGTGAGGGGAAGGCGGAAGGCGAAGCCGGTGCGGGCGCTGGCGTACTCGAAACTGGCGCCGCGCGCGTCGTCGAGCAGGAAGCGCCAGCTGCGGTTGCGGAAGCCGATCAGGATGTCCACGGTGTGGTCGCCGTTGTTGCCGCCCATGTTGCAGTGCAGGTGGCGGGCCGGATCGCGCCGGGTGGCGGAGGTGGTCCAGACGAGCATATAGCGCACCACGTCGGCCACGGCGTAGTTGGCGAACACGGCGGCCATGCGCGCCGGCTTGCTGTAGGGGTTGGCCAGCCAGTGCAGGCAGGGCAGGTCGTCGTTGGTGGACGAGAGCGGGTCGCCGCACAGCGGGCAGGCGTCGCTGTGGCTGGACGCCGCCAGGCGCGCGTGCAGCGACGCGCCGGTCTGCGACTGGCACAGCCAGCCGGCTAGTTCAGGTGTACATTTCACGATCGCCCCGTTGCGGATGTGTGCCGCATATCATCCGCCGGAGCGGCGCGGGCGAGGAATGCCTTTTCTCGGTTGAGCTATGTGTTTTTGAGATAGCTGGTTTGAGATAGCTAGTCGCTGCGCAGCAGGGACGCGTCGCCGTGCAGCGCGAACGGCACGCCGCGCGCCCAGCGGTTGGACGACAGCGAAAACGACAGCGCGCTCACCTGGTGGTACCAGCCGGCCGGCACGTACAGCATGTCGCCGGGCTGGACCAGCAGCTCTATCATGGTGGCCTGGCGCGCCAGCGGGAAGGCCTCGAAATCCGGCGCTTCCGGGTCGAAGGGCGAGCCGAACAGGATGGCGTTGGCCTCGCTGGGGTAGAGGAACTCGTCGTGGTGGGGCGGCGCCAGGAAGATGCGCTTGCTGCCCCAGATCTGCGCGAAGATGTTGTCGTCATAGTCGCAGTGCAGTGGCGTGCGGGTGCCGGCCGGACCTATCCAGAAGCGCGGCGGCCCCATCTTGCTGAAGTAGGCGGGCCAGTGGCACAGGCTGTTCAGCTCGCGCAGCTCCAGGTTGCCCAGGTAGGGCGGCAGCGCGTGGCTGCCGTCGGCGGCCAGCTCCAGGTACTCCAGCATGGACATGTCCTGCATGGCGCGGTCGGGCGCGAAGGCGGTGCCGATGTAGTCGCCCACCCGCGCGCGCACCGGCAGGTGGCTGTAGCGCTCGCGCAGCGCGGACGGGGTGAGGGCGCACAGCGGCCATTTGCCCACCAGGCCGGTCATCAGGAAAGGCAGGCCCTGCGCGGCGCGGGCGCGGAACTGCGCCGCGCTGAGCACGCCCACGCGCGGCACCTCGGTAATGTGGGGCAGGCTGCGCGCGGACCGCTTTATCGCGTCCCGCATCGCCTGGATGGAAGTCACGCCGCGCACTTGCGCGTCCTTCTGTTCGCGCGCCAGTTTCCTGGCGGCGGCGCCTTCCGGCGGCACGGCGCGGGACGCCTCCAGGGGCGGGAGCTGTTTTAGTTTTGACATTGCTGACTATCTGTTATGGGCGCAGCGTGGGAGCGTGCGCGACGAGAGTGCAATTATAATGCTGGGTTGCCCAATGACGCCGCCCCTCCGCATGCTTGCCATCCTCGCCATCGTCAGTCCCATCTACATCATTATCGCCCTCGGCTACGCCACCACGCGCGCCGGGGTGTTCGGCAAGGCGGAGCTGCTCGCCTTTGGCAAATTCGTCCTCAAGCTGGCGCTGCCTGCGCTGGTGTTCAACGCCATCGCCCAGCGCCATATCGCCGACATCATCGTTCCCGGCTACCTGCTGGCCTACACCGCCGGCGGACTGGCCATGCTGGGCGGCGCCTATGCGCTGGCGAGGAAGGCTTTCGGACTGAGCCATCAGCAGGCGCTGCTGCACGCCATGGGCATGTGCAGCTCGAACAGTGCCTTCATCGGCTACCCCATCCTGCTGCTGGCGCTGCCGGGCGTGGCCACTACGGCGCTGGCGCTGAACGTGGTGGTGGAAAACGTGGTGCTGCTGCCGCTGCTGCTGGTCTTGCTCGAGACCAGCGCGCGCAAGGCGGGCGCCGAGGGCGCTGCCGGAGGCGCTGCGGCATTCAAGGCCACGCTCAAGCAGCTGGCACGCAATCCGCTCATTATCGCGCTGCTGGCGGGGCTGGCCGTGTCTTTGCTGGAACTGCAGCTGCCTGCGCCGCTGGGCCGCAGCGTCACCATGTTCGCGCAGGCCAGCGGCGCACTGTCGGTGTTCGTGATCGGCGGAACGCTGGTGGGCCTGCCGCTGCGCGGCGTAAGCATGAAGGTGGCGCCCATCGCGGCGGGCAAGCTGCTGCTGCATCCGCTGATGGTGGCGCTGGCCCTGGCGGCCTTGCCGCTGCTCGGCGTTGCGCCGCTGGAGCCCGATTTGCGCAACGCCGCCGTGCTGATGGCCGCCATGCCGATGATGAGCATCTACCCCCTGCTGGCGCTGCCCTACGGCTTCACCGAGCGCGCCGCCGCCGCGCTGGTGCTGGCCACCGTTGCTTCGTTCGGTACGCTCAGCGCGCTGCTTTGGCTGATGGGCAGCTTCGCCTAGCACGCCTGCGCGGGACAGTTTTGGAAAGGACTATACTGGTGCCTATGCAGAGGAGCCGCCATGAGCCATGTCGCCAAACTTTTCATCAACGGACGCAGCCAAGCAGTGCGCCTGCCCGACGCATTTCGGTTTGACACCAAAGAAGTGTTCATTCGTAAAGACCCGGAAACCGGAGACGTGATCTTGTCGCGCCGTCCTGGCGACTGGAATGGCTTTTTTGCTGCACTCAAGGGGGCCGAAGTGCCTGCCGATTTCCTTTGCGAGGAAGACCGTCGGACGGACGCAACGCCGCGTGATCCCTTTGACGAGTGGCGTGAATGACGCTGTATATGCTGGACACCAACTCGGTCAGCTATCTGATCAGAGGTAATGCTGCAATTGCCAGCAGGCTGCAAGAAGTGCCGATGAGCGCGTTAGGCGTTTCGGCGATTACCAAAGCCGAGCTGATGTTCGGTTTGGCGAGACGACCCGAGGCCACTCGTCTGCAGCTTGCTGTGCGCGAGTTTTTACGTCGGGTCGATGTCTTGCCCTGGGGGGATGCTGTGGCAGAGGGCTATGGCGTGCTTAGGGCTGGGATGACAGCGCAAGGCCTAGTCCTAGCCCCGCTGGACTTGTTGATCGCGGCCCATGCGTTGAACCAGAGCAGGGTGCTGGTTACGAGTGATCATTCGTTTCGTCTGGTGCCAGGCTTAAAGATCGAAGATTGGACCTAGCTGGCTGTTGACAAATAAATCATCCTGAATTACGTTGCGGGACTCGACCACTCAGCCGGGCTCCGATGAAAACGCTATTCGCCTTCCTTCTGTCCCTGTGCTGCTGCTGCGCGCAAGCCGGGCAATTCAATGTGCTGGTGTTCTCCAAGACCGGCGGCTGGCATCATGATTCGATACCGGCGGGCGTGGCGGCCATCCAGGAACTCGGCAAGCTGCACGACTTCTCGGTGTTCTGGACCGAGGACCCCAAGCGCGTCTTCAAGGACGAGGAACTATCCAAGTACCAGGCCGTGGTCTTCCTGCTGACCAGCGGCGACATCCTGGACCAGCCGCAAAAGGCGGCGTTCGAGAAATACATCAAGGCCGGCGGCGGCTACGTCGGCGTGCACAGCGCGGCGGACACCGAATACGGCTGGCCGTGGTACACCAGGCTGGTGGGCCATATGTTCCAGTACCACCCCGCCAACCAGAGCGCCGTACTCAAGGTCGAAGACCGCAACTTCCCCGGCATGGACCGCTACGCCCCGCGCAGCCTGGTGACGGAAGAGTGGTACGCCTTCAAGCCCGCCACGTCGGACCAGCTCCACTACCTGCTCTCAGTGGACGAGTCCACCTACAAGCCGGTTAAAGGCATGGGAACCTTCCACCCCATCAGCTGGTATCAGCAATACGACGGTGGCCGCTCCTTCTACACGGCCCTGGGCCACCTGCCCGCAAGCTATGGCGACCCGGTTTTCCGCCACCACCTGTATGGCGGCATCTACTGGGCGGCAACGGGCAACACCTTCAAAGCCGAATAAGGGGAAGCGATTGGACAAGAAAGCAGGCAAGCCAACTGCGGGCCTCAACCGCAAGCGGAGGAGCTTCATGGTGTCGGCGGGGCTGGCCGCAGTCTTCCCCGCGCTGGCGCAGGCGAAGGTTGTGGAACAGATTCATGGTGGCCGGGAGAGCTTGAGCTTGTGGTACGACAAGCCCGCAGCGCCCTGGGTTGAAGCGCTGCCGGTCGGGAATGGCCGCCTCGGCGCCATGGTGTTTGGGCGCGTTGCCCAGGAACGCATCCAGCTCAATGAAGACACCCTGTACGCAGGCGGTCCCTACGACCCCAATAACCCCGCCTCGCTGGAAGCCTTGCCGAAAGTGCGCGCGCTGATTGAGCAGGAGCGCTACCAGGAAGCCTCGGACCTAGCCGGCTCCGCCATGTTCGGCATCCCGATGAAACAGATGCCCTACGGCGCCGCAGGGGACCTGCTGCTGGATTTTATAGGTCTCAAGGATAGCGCTACCTACGACCGCTCCCTGGATCTGGCCAGTGCCATTGCCACCACGCGCATTGCGAGCGGTGAGGCCGCGCACGTGCGTGAAGTGTTTGCCAGCGCCCCCGACCAGGTGCTGGTGATACGGCTGATGGCCAGCGGCGGCGCGAAACTGAACTTCGATCTGGGCTACCGCCATCCCTCGGACGTGAAGTACGGCTTGTTGCGCGCAGCCGATGCCGGCGCCAGCCAGTACACGGAAACGCTGAACGAAGACAAACGCCCGGCCTCGCTATCGATAGCGGCGGACGGGCCGGGCGCGCTGCTGGTGCAGGGGCGCAACCAGCCGTCGGCAGGCGTAGCGGCCGCGCTGCGGTATGCCGTGCGCATCCAGGCGGTAGGGGACGGCAAGATCGCCGTCGCAGGCGACCGGCTGCAAGTGCGCGGCGCGCGGGAGATTACGCTGCTGGTGGGCGCGGGCACCAACTATGTGAACTACGCGGACGTGAGCGGCGACCCGGTGACGGCAGTGCGCAAGCAGACCGGCGCCGCAGCGCTGCAGCCATATGCTCGGCTCAAGGCTGCGCACATGAAGGCGCATCAAGCGCCGTACGCGCGCATGTCCATCCGGCTGGGCGGACCAGCGGACAGTGTGCAGCCACCGCGTTTAACCGACCGGCGCATCGCCGCCGCCGAGAGCGGGGCCGATCCCGGCCTGGCCACCCTTTACGTTCAGTACGCGCGCTATTTGCTGCTGTCGTCTTCACGCGCGGGCAGTCAGCCGGCGAACCTGCAAGGCATCTGGAACGAAGGCAACAATCCGCCCTGGGGTTCCAAGTACACCATCAACATCAACACGCAGATGAACTACTGGCCGGCGGAAGCGGCCAACCTTGGCGAGTGCGTGGAGCCGGTGCTGCGCATGATAGAAGACCTGGCCGTAACCGGCGCCGTCGCCGCGCGCAAAGGCTACGGCGCGCGCGGCTGGGTGGTGCATCACAACACCGACTTGTGGCGCGCCGCCGCGCCCATCGACGGTCCCAAATGGGGCATGTGGCCCTGCGGCGGCGCCTGGCTGTGCAAGACATTGTGGGACCACTACGAGTACCAGCCCGACCAGGCCTACCTGCGCCGCATCTACCCGCTGCTCAAGGGCGCGGCGCTGTTCTTCATCGACACGCTGGTGGAAGACCGCAAGGGGCGCGGCCTGGTGACGTCGCCGTCCATGTCGCCGGAGAACGCGCACCAGCCGGGCGTGGCGATCTGCGCCGGCCCCGCCATGGACCGCCAGATTGTGCGCGACCTGTTTGCGTGGACGCTGGCAGCGCACGGCCAGCTCAAGGAGGCGGACGGCGAATTTGCCGCCGCCGTTGCAGCGGCGCGTGCGCGCCTGCCGGCGGACCGCATCGGCGCGCAAGGCCAGTTGCAGGAATGGCTGGATGACTGGGACGGCAAGGCGCCCGAGCAAAAGCACCGGCACGTGTCGCACCTGTACGGCGTCTACCCCAGCGAGCAGATCAATGTGCGCGACACGCCGGAGCTGGTGGCCGCCGCCAAGACCACGCTCAACACGCGTGGCGACAAGTCCACCGGCTGGGCCACCGCATGGCGGCTGGCGCTGTGGGCACGCATGGGGGAGGGCGAGCGCGCGCATGCAATCCTGCTGGGCTTGCTTGGGCCGTCCCGCACCTATCCGAATATGTTCGACGCGCACCCGCCGTTCCAGATCGACGGCAACTTCGGCGGCGCGGCCGGGATACTGGAGATGCTGGTGCAGTCCTGGGGCGGCGAAACCCGCCTGCTGCCTGCGCTGCCCAAAGCCTGGCCCGACGGCAAGCTGAACGGCGTCCGTGTGCGCGGCGGCATGGAGCTGGACATCGAATGGCGCGCAGGACGGTTGACGCAACTGGGCATCCGTGGCCAGCCCGGCGCAAAGGCCGCGCTGCGCCATGGCGGGGAGTTGCGGACCGTCACGCTGGACGCCAAGGGCCGCTACCGGCAGGTGTTTGCGTGAGACGTTCTTACGCGTTGGCGGAGCATCTGCGGCGGCACCCGGTGATCTACCTCATCACGCTGGCCATGCTGGTGTGCGCCGCCGCAGTTTGGGTAATGGGTTCTTTGCTGATCGCCGTTACGCCAAAAGAGGTGGCGTTGCCGGCCCTTGACGCAGAGGCCATCACGCTGCATGCGGGGCCAGGCCAGGCCGTCGCCGCGTCCTACCTCGCGGGAGAAGGACGCGGAGCCATCCTGCTCCTGCATGGCATCCGCGCCGACAGGCGGCAGATGGTGCAGCGCGCACGCTTTCTGCACCAGCAAGGCTACTCCATCCTCCTCATTGACCTGCCGGGCCAGGGTGCCAGCACGGCCGACGCGGTCACCTTTGGCTTGACGGAAGCCGAAGGTGTGCGCGCGGCGCTGGCCGAACTGCGGCGGCGGAATCAAGGACAGCGCATAGGCGTGATCGGCGTATCGCTTGGCGCCGCCTCGCTGGTGCTTTGCCGGGACTGCGGCCCGCTGGATGCCGTGGTGCTGGAATCGATGTACCCGACGATTGAGGAAGCGGTCGTGGACCGTTTGAAATTGCGCTTCGGCGCTGCCGGTGGTCCGCTGTCCGAACTGCTGCTCATGCAATTGCCGCTGCGGCTGGGTATCAGCCGGGAGCAACTGCGCCCTATAGATCATATCGGCAGCTTGAAGGCGCCCGTATTGATTGCGGCTGGAAGCGAGGACCAGCTCACGACGCTGCCGGAAACGCAGCGCCTGTTCCAAACCGCCGCCGAACCCAAGGAGCTGTGGCTGGTGCCCGGAGCTGGGCATGTCGATCTACATGCATTCTCGCCAGCGGACTACGAGCGCCGCATCAGCGTTTTTATGGCACGCAATCTACGAGCAGACCCGGCGGCTGAGCCACGGCAAGACAAGGTATCGCCATAAGAGCTTGCTTGTGACCGGTTGCTGTTACAAAGGGTGTATTTTTGTGGTTTTACAAAATGTTATCCTTAATGCAGACAACCAAGTTTTGCAACGGCAAAAAATATCACAATGCACTTACGCCTACTTGCCATGCCCGTTGCGTTCGTTCTGTCGAGCGGAACATTTGCCGCCTTACCTGCGCAGGCCGTTACGCCAGCGTATGCGCCCACTAAAATGCGGTTGTGCCGGCCCTGCACAATGCCAAGCATTCCCATCGCCCTGCCGCAGCGAGGACTTGTGCTTTCGTTTGGTAGCTTTTTCGGCGATGGTTCAACGTGGTACGTGATAGACCTACAGCGCGCCGAGGCGACCCAGATTTACGCCCGATTGAATCGTTCCACCAGCCAGCAAAGCATCGGCGAGCAAGTAACTCGGCCATTGGCGCCGGAGGAAATCTCCTTGCTCACCCAACTGGTCAATGATATCTGGGCGAGCAGGGAACTGTTACCGTCTACCGATGTGACGGATGTAGCCTGGAGCATTTGGCTGTTGGACGATGACGACGTAAGGCACGAATTTAGCGCAGGTAGGCCCGACGGATTAGCTAAGGAAGTTGAACAAAGCATGCGTCGTATGTTTATGGCAGAGCTGCATGTTCAGCCTAAGGTTAGCCCATGATTGCGGTGCTATGAGCGGAACTTGGTTCGCTGGAACTAGATTGCTATCCTAGGAAACACTATTGCTATGCTTAGTTCGATCGGCCTGGTCCGGCCAAGAACAGACATTGGCTTTGGTTTTCCTTGTGAAACTGGGCTGCCTAGCTAGCCAACTATTTTATTGAGCACTCGCATGATGAAATTTGCATTGATGCTGCTGCCGCTGTTCTCCGGCCTCAGCTATGCCGCCGAAAAAATCGCCGACAAGCACCAAATGGTCAACGTTCAGGATAAGAATATGGCCATGGCAATGGAAAAAGCACGAAGCACGCTGGACAGCTTCCTGGCCATGTCTAGAAATCCGCCTGCTGGCGCGACGGGTTTCAAGTTAAAGGTGATGATGTCCGACGACAACGGCGTTGAACATTTCTGGATGAGCCCATTCAAGGAAGTCAACAGCGGCTTCGCAGGCATCCTCGCGAATGAGCCGAAAGTAGTCAAATCAGTGGAATGGGGGAAATTCTACGTATTCAAGCGAGAGCAAATTTCCGACTGGGGCTACGAACGGGATGGTAAGCAGATGGGCAGCTTCACCGTATGCGCTCTCTTCAAATCTATGCCTAAGGATGAAGTCGCCCGGTATAAGAAGGACTATGGATTTACCTGCGAGAGTTAGCCTTTCAACCTTTAATATCGAGTTGGGCCGCTACCGGTCACAGCGGACATTGGTAAGAATTACGTTAAGGAGGATGAATGGTACGGAATAGATGGTGGCTGTGCCTCGTCATCTCGGCCACGCTACCGATTTGGGCCATTGCCACGTTACGGAGCTTTGGCGGTTGGGTTACTGCGGAAATTCGCTACTCTAACTTTCAATGGTTCGCGATATCCTGTTTCCTTGTGTCTTTTGCGCTGACAATGTTCTGGTTAGGGGCGACCGGATAAGTACAAAATGATGAGAATTGCTACGGGAATTATTCTTGGTGGTGTTCTTTTGGGGGGCGCGGTCATCTGCACTTTTTCTTCATCGTGCGGTCCGACGGTAATGCAACTTGGCCGTGCGTTTTCCAGTCAAGTGAAGCAAGTCGCAGCAAGTGGCGGTTGCGATGTGACTGCCTTAGCCAATCAACGAACGAATGCTCACTGAAGCCTGTCGAATTTCGTACGGTATGGAAGCTGTAAATGTCAGCAACGATACGACAGAAAACGGCCACTTCCGGTCATTTATGAAATGGAGTCAGCGATGTCCTGCGTGTTGCGAGTGTCCGGTGAACATCTTGATATTGATGTTCTGCTTCGAGGTGTAAATCTCATCCCCATCGTTGCCTGGCGGAAAGGAGAAGAGCGATTTTTGAAGGGCCAGTTCCATGCTGATTCGGGCGCCAACTTCGATGTTAGTGATGCCGAAATTGAGGATGTTGCACGTCAAATCGCCGATGCGGAACTCTATCTGGCGACGAATTACAACGAAATTTCCATACTTGTTTCATCTGCAGATGTTGCGAAGGCAACCTTGGATTTTGCAGTGGCGACACGTCCAGAATTTGTTACTCAAACCAGCTCTTTTTCGTCCGCGTTCTTGCAACGTGTGGCTGAGCTAGGACTGGGGCTGGCAGTCTCGCACTACCCCACGCAAGATGATGTTGAATAAGAATGTATCTAATTTGATTGTCGGCATTGGGGCGACTTCTGCCTTGTGTGACAATTCGTGAATTTTCCATGTAGGCAACCTGCTACCCTGTGCACCAACGGCCGAGTCCGGCCAAAAGCGGTCCATCGCGGCTCGGCAGAGAACTAACCCATGTTCCCGAGCTAATTGTCGAGATAGCAGTACAAGTGGAGACCGACGTATGCCTCGAAGGGCTCGCCTGACAAACATCGCCAACGGGTTGTGCAACTCGTTCGCCAGCCGGAACAATGATCTGTATGGCTACTGGTCAATCGGCCAACTGCGTTTGCTGGCCGAGCAGCATTGTAGGCCCACGGTGTCAATCGACCTGTTGACGTCATCCCTGCAGCCGTATTCTTCCGAATTTGCTCCTGTATTGGTGCGCTACCGCCGTCTTCTTGAAAAGCTGGCATACTTCTCCTGCATTCAGCTTGAGGAAATCACGGCGGCACGCATTACACTTGATTTCGCGCCGCCACCTTGGCCCAGGGCCAGCTACTACAAATCGCATTGGGGCGAGCAGTTCGTCCTGACAGTGACTATTAACGCGGAAGGCAGGGCCGCTGGCATCATGCGTCACGCTGGCTATTGCCGGCCGCACGATCCAGCCAGGGAGAGGCGGTCAACACGCGGGGCGTGCTAATGCGAGACTGCTTTGGGGCGGCGGCCTGCCAGTGACAATGCGTGTATTTTTCACCTAAGCAGATGTTATCCTGAGTAGCGACGGCCGAGTCCGGTCACAAGCGGACGGACCAATATGAGAGAGGAGGTGGTCATGCGCATGACCGAACGCCAGTTCATCCGATTTGAGAGGCGTTGGAGAGCAATTTTCACGTTCTTTGCCGCAATGCTCGCAGCTGTACTGTGTGCCTTTAACTTTGGCCTGGTTGAAGGCGTCGGAATTTTCTGGTGCATTGTAATCGGAGCCATATCACTTATTGGGGCACTGTTCGCGGCGAAAGAACTCCGCGACCCTCAACGTCGCGAAGGAGTTTTCGAGGCATTGGAGACTTTAGGCGACGACTAATACTTCATGTCTTGTTCTAATAAATTGAAGGGTAAGTCAGCTTGAGCCGATGCCTATAGCATTAAATTCACTCAGTGCGACATCCCACCAACCGAGCTAATTTCGTCACCAAGGGAACTGAAAAACTCCGGGCGGCGGCGTGTTCTCGGAAATCTCGCCGGATTACATTTTAGATCTAGCAAGCGGTGGATAAAAAGGCGCCTAACGGCCAATAGCGGCCGCCCAATCGGAAATTTCACAACGCCCTCACAACTTGAACGTTACCTATGACTCTTAACGCGAAACGAATTTGCTGCTGGTGGGCCACAGCACTAATGCTTCTGGTTGCGCTTTATTCTGCAATGGGCATCCTCCAAGCGGGCAGCATTTATGTCGGGGAGCGTTCTTTGCAGAACCTTAGGTTTTGGGGGGCGATCATGGTATTAAGCCTTATCGGAAGTGCTTGTTCCACCTTCTACGCAATCCGTCTTGGGAAGTCCACGCCGCGATAATAGGAAAACCGCAACGACTGCTATGGGGAAAGCGGACTGGTCCGAAAGCCTACGCAAAGCAAAACAACGCTTTTGGTTTGTCGCTGTGCTGAGGATGCAGTTTTAGGTGGGCAAATCTATCCTCGGCTTTGCGGTCTACGCAAAAGTGAATGTTATTTTGTTCGTATTATCATCAGCTGGCGCTGAGATTATAGTGAATGCATGTGTTTAAACAGGAGGACATATGCAAGTCACACCCTTGGAAATTGGTTTTGGCGCCGTCATCGAAGGCATGGACCTTCGCCAGGTCGACAGCAGTACAGCCGCATTGCTGCGCGCCTCGCTGCTCGAGTACGGCCTGCTGGTGATACGCGGGCAGTCATTGACGCCCCAGGAGCAAGTGGCGGCGACCAATTTGTTTGGCCAGCCGGAGGTGTTCCCCGTGGTGCGTGGTCAATTGTCGTCATGGCCCGAGATTTTCCGTGTGGCCAGCCAGCCCGCCGACGGACATGTGGAAGTGGGGCGCTACTGGCATTCGGACGGCTCCTTCCGCGAAAATCCCACGCCCATCAGCTTCTGGTACTCGGTGATGCAGTCGGAAGAGGGTGGCGATACGCTGTTTACCGATCTGCAGCAAGCCTACGCCGAGCTGCAGCCCGATATCAAGGAAGAGTTTGATACGCTGAGGACGGCCCATCGCAACGGCGTGGTGCATCCGCTGGTGTTGCGCCACCCGAAGACCGGGGAGCGCGCGCTGTACTTGAACATGGGTCTGACGGCTGGCGTGCTGGGCTACAGCCCGGAGCAGTCCAGGGCAGTGATGGAAGCGGTCGACAGGCATTACTCGCGGTCTGGCGCAAGCTATCGCCACCACTGGCTGCCCGGTGATGTTGTCGTGGCCGATAACCTTCACGTTGCGCACAAAGCGACGCCGTTGCCGGCCTCGGCTCGCCGGATTTTAAACCGCACGACTGTGCGTGCCGACGGCGTGATCTGGCACGAGGCGCAGCAGGCGGCGTGACGGCGTGGTGCGAAAAAAAACCGCCCCCAGCTTGCACCGGGGGCGGCTTTCTCAGAGCGACGCTGCTTAGATTGCTTCCAGCGCGCTGTTGAAGGTGGCGCTAGGACGCATGACAGCCGAGGTCTTGGCTGGGTCTGGGTAGTAGTAGCCGCCGATTTCCACGGCTTTGCCTTGTACTTCAGCCAGCTCGGCCACGATCTTCGCTTCGTTCTCGCCCAGGGCTTTCGCCAGCGGCGCGAAGTAGGCTTTCAGTTCGGCGTCGTCGTTCTGCGCGGCCAGGGCTTGGGCCCAGTACAGCGACAGATAGAAGTGGCTGCCACGGTTGTCCAGCTCGCCGGTGCGGCTCGATGGCGACTTGTTGTTGTCCAGCAGCTTGCCGGTGGCTTCGTCCAGGGTCTTGGCCAGCAGCTTGGCTTTCGCGTTGCCGGTCTTGATGCCCATGTCTTCCAGCGACACCGCCAGCGCCAGGAACTCGCCCAGCGAATCCCAGCGCAGGTGGTTTTCTTCCACCAGCTGCTTGACGTGCTTAGGCGCCGAACCGCCCGCGCCGGTTTCGTACATGCCGCCGCCGGCCATCAGTGGCACGATGGACAGCATCTTGGCCGAGGTGCCCAGTTCCAGGATAGGGAACAGGTCGGTCAGGTAGTCGCGCAGGATGTTGCCGGTCACCGAGATGGTGTCCAGGCCGCGGAAGGCGCGTTCCAGGGTGAAGCGCATGGCGCGGGTTTGCGACATGATCTGGATGTCCAGGCCTTTGGTGTCGTGGTCTTTCAGGTAGGTCTGTACCTTCTTGATCACTTCGTTTTCGTGCGGACGGTAGGTGTCCAGCCAGAACACGGCAGGCATGCCGGAGTTGCGCGCGCGGGTGACGGCCAGCTTGACCCAGTCACGGATCGGTGCGTCTTTCACCTGGCACATGCGCCAGATGTCGCCTTCTTCCACGGTCTGGGTCAGCAGCACTTCGCCGGTGGCCAGGTCGGTGATGTTGGCGATGCCGCCTTCCGGTACTTCGAAGGTCTTGTCGTGCGAGCCGTATTCTTCGGCTTGCTGCGCCATCAGGCCCACGTTAGGCACGGTGCCCATGGTCTTCGGATCGAAGTTGCCATGCCATTTGCAGAAGCCGATCATTTCCTGGTAGATGCGGGCGAAGGTCGATTCCGGCATCACAGCCTTGACGTCCTTCGGACGGCCGTCGGCGCCCCACATTTTGCCGCCGATGCGGATCATGGCTGGCATCGACGCGTCGACGATGATGTCGTTCGGCGAGTGGAAGTTGGTGATGCCCTTGGCCGAATCGACCATGGCCAGTTCCGGACGGTTGGCGTGGCAGGCGTGCAGGTCCTTCAGGATTTCTTCCTTCTGCGACGCTGGCAGCTTTTCGATCTTCTCGTACAGGTTGCCCATGCCGTTGTTCACGTTCACGCCGATCTCGTCGAACAGCTTGGCGTGCTTGGCGAACGCTTCCTTGTAGAAGATGCGCACGCAGTGGCCGAATACGATGGGGTGGGACACCTTCATCATGGTCGCTTTCACGTGCAGCGAGAACATCACGCCGGTCTTGCGCGCGTCTTCCAGTTCGCGCTCGTAGAATTCCAGCAGCGCTTTTTTGCTCATGAACATGCTGTCGATGATTTCGCCGGCTTGCAGCGAGACCTTCGGTTTCAGCACGATGGTGTTGCCGGAGGCGGTGATCAGTTCCATCTTCACGTCGCGCGGCTTGTCCAGGGTCATGGACTTTTCGCCGTGGTAGAAGTCGCCATGGTGCATATGCGACACGTGGGTGCGCGATGCCTGGCTCCATTCGCCCATCGAGTGCGGGTTCTTGCGTGCGAATTCTTTTACAGCCTTCGGCGCGCGGCGGTCCGAGTTGCCTTCGCGCAGGACCGGGTTGACCGAGCTGCCGATGCACTTGCCAAAGCGGGCTTTCAGTGCTTTTTCTTCGTCGGTCTTCGCGTCTTCCGGGTAGTCCGGCAGCTTGTAGCCGCGTGCTTGCAGTTCGCGCACTGCAGCCACCAGCTGCGCTACCGAGGCGCTGATGTTAGGCAGTTTGATGATGTTGGTGTCCGCCAGCTGGGTCAGGGCGCCCAGTTCGGCCAGGGTGTTCGGTACTTTTTGCTCGTCGGTCAGGTATTCCGGGAACTCTGCCAGCACGCGCGCTGCGACCGAAATGTCGCTGGCGACGACGTCGACGCCGGCCGGTGCGGTGAACTTCTTGATGATGGGCAGCAGGGAATAGGTTGCCAGCAGCGGCGCTTCGTCGGTCAGCGTGTAGATGATTTTAGATTTTTGTGTTGCCATGTCATTCCCTCGTTTGCGGTCGGTGGTCGTACTTTCGTGGGTGTACTTGGTATTGGCGCTGTGGCCTTTTTCACCCAAATGCGTATTTTAGACTGTTGCACCTAAGTTTGCCCAAAAAACCCCCAGAAACAGCACGGATAAGCCCTTCGCAGGGCATTTCTCCAAATTTCTCATAGCTGGCGCGAGAAAATACATAGCTGACGCCCCGCGAAGGGAGTTAATCTCGCAGGATAGTCAACCCTTAAATTTATGTTATGGCAATTTCTGCGAACAAAGTGGTCAAAATAGGCCTGGTCGGACTGGGTAAAATCGCTGTGGATCAGCACATCCCCGCGCTGCGCGGCAATCCGGGCTTTGAGCTGGTGGCCGGCTGCTCGCCCAATGCGCGTCCGGACGGCATCCCCGCTTACCCTAGCATGGAGGCCATGCTGGCCGCCCATCCCGAGATCGAGGCGCTGGCCATCTGCACGCCGCCCCAGGTGCGGCACCGCATTGCCAAGGACGCGCTGGCCACCGGCCGCCACGTCTTCCTGGAAAAGCCGCCCGGCGCCACCTTGGGCGAGGCCGAGGTGCTGCGTTCCTTCGCGGCGGAAAAGGGCGTGACGCTGCTGGCCAGCTGGCACTCGCGCTTTGCCCCGGCCGTGAGCCTCACGCGCGCGTGGATCGCGCAGCGCAAGCTCAAGAGCATGCATATCGTCTGGAAGGAAAACGTGCGCCAGTGGCATCCGGGCCAGGCCTGGATCTTCGCGCCGGGCGGCATGGGCGTGTTCGACCCGGGCATCAACGCGCTGTCCATCCTGACCGCCGTGGTGGGCGACGCGGTGATCGTCAAGAAGGCCGACCTGCACATCCCGGTCAATTGCGACGCGCCCATCGCCGTGGAGATGGAGATGACGACCGCGCAGGGCGTGCCGGTGCGCGCCGATTTCGACTTCCTGCAGGAGAACCTGCAGACCTGGAGCATTTTTGCCGAGGCCGAAGACGGCGGCAAGCTGTCGCTGGGCATGGGCGGCGCCATACTGGAAATCGACGGCCAGCCGGTGATGAAGGAGGCCGAGCGCGAGTATCCGGGCCTGTACGCGCATTTCCACGAGCTGATCGCCAGCGGCGCTTCGGACGCGGACTTCGCGCCGCTGCGCATCGTGGCGGACGCCTTCATGCTGGGCAAGCGTATCGCCGCGCCGGAGTACATCGAGTAAAACAATCACGCCAATGATTGAATTGGTCAAGCCAATTTTGTAATTGGTCTTGCCGCAACCTCTTGCTGGGGCTACCATATTTACGGCATTAATCCGTAAAGTCATGTAGTCAAAAAACCATTAAGGGGACACGCAGCATGGACGAAAAAGGCCTGGGACCAATCGATCGACGTACTGTATTGAAAGCGGCCGGCACTGCCGGCTTGCTGCTGGCGGGCGGCGCGGGCGGCGCTTTTGCCGCCGAGCCGCGCAAGCGCTACGCCGTGGTGGGCGTGGGATCGCGCTCGCGCATGTACACCGGCGCCATCACCGGCAAGTTCCGCGACCGCAATGAAGTGGTGGCCGTGTGCGACCGCAACGCCGGCCGCGCCGCGCTGGCCGTCAAGAAGATCGCCGCCACCGGCGCCAGCGCCCCCAAGGCCTACGGCCCGGACGACTTCGAGCGCATGGTGCGCGAGACCAAGCCGCAGTTCGTGATCGTCACCACCACCGACGCCAGCCATGATGACTTCATCGTGCGCGCGCTCGATGCAGGCTGCGACGTCATCACCGAAAAGCCGATGACCACCACGGCGGAAAAAGCCCAGCGCATCCTGGACGCCGTGAAGCGCAGCGGCCGCCACATCCGCGTCACCTTCAATTACCGCTATTCGCCGCCGCGCACGCAGGTGAAGGACATCCTGATGAGCGGCGAGATCGGCGACGTGCTGTCGGTGGATTTCACCTGGCTGCTCAACACCAAACACGGCGCGGACTATTTCCGCCGCTGGCACAGCAATAAGGCCAATTCCGGCGGCCTGATGGTGCACAAGGCCACCCACCATTTCGACCTGGTGAACTGGTGGCTGGGCGCGCAGCCCGAGGTGGTGCATGCTTTCGGCTCGCGCCAGTTCTACACGCCGGTCATGGCCAAGCGACTGGGCCTGGAGGGCGCGCATGAGCGCTGCCTGACCTGTACGGAAAAGGCCAAGTGCACCTTCTACTTCGACCTGGCGGCGGACCAAGGGCTGAAGGAACTCTATCTGGATAACGAGAAGCACGACGGCTATTTCCGCGACCAGTGCGTGTGGCGCCCCGAGATCAATATCGAGGACACCATGAACGTCATGGTCCGTTATGACAATGGCGTGCAGCTGAAGTACGCCCTGTCTGCCTACGATGCGTGGGAGGGCTACCACATTGCCTTCAACGGCACCAAGGGGCGGCTGGAGCACCGCATTGTTGAATCGGCCGGGGTGGCGGGCGCCAATGAGACGCAGAGCAGGAGCGACAATGTGCAGATCCGGGTCATACCGATGCGCGGCGCGGCGCGCGACATCGAGCCCTGGACCGGCGTGGGCGGGCATGGCGGCGGGGATGATGTCATGCTTACCGAGATCTTCGGCGATGCGCCGGCGGACAAGTACAAGCGCGTGTCGGACGAGCGGGCAGGGACGTATTCCTGCCTGGTGGGGATTGCCGCCAACCGGTGTTTCGTCAACGGGACCTCGGTGCGCATTGCCGATATGGTGACCGGCCTGACGCCGCCGGACCGCGCGCCTATGCCGGACCGCAATGGTCCGGTGCCTATGCCGATTCGCACTGGCAAGGCCTGAGGCGGCTCTTGGCGGGTTACGCGCTGCGCGCTAACCCGCCCTACGATATTTCGGCCCCACGCACCCCATGCCGTAAAGGCGTAGGGCGGGTTAGCGGGGGGACGCCGAGTCCATAGCCGCGTAACCCGCCATCCTTGTGGACAAATAGCAACGTCGTAGCCACCCTTGCCTGAAGAGTACGGTTTTCCTTGTTAAAGTGGTCTAACCAATTTAGTATCTGGCTATACCAAAAAAAAGATTGATCGAACCAATTCGATTAGACACCTTGAGGAGGAGATCCCCCATGAAGCAAAAACCGCAACTCCAGCGTGCCGTGCTGGCAACCGCCGTCAGCCTGGCAGTACTGCAGATGGCCAGCCATGCGCAGGCCCAAACCGCCCAGTCCGGCGAGCAGCAAGTGCAGGCCGTGGTCGTTACCGGCTCGCTGATCCGCCGCGTCGCCGACGAAGGCGCCACCCCGCTGACCACCATCAAGGCCACCGAACTGGCCGCGCGTGGCCACACCGAACTGAAAGACCTGGTGCTGGAACAGCCGCAGTCGCTGTCGCTGGGCACCAACTCGGGCGCCGCCGGCCCCGTGACCAACTTGCGCGGCCTCGGCCCGATGCGCACCCTGTCGCTGCTGAACGGCCGCCGCCTGGCCAACGAGCCGCTGCAGGACCAGTACGTGTCCGTCAACGTGATGCCGCGCATGGCGCTGGACCGCGTTGAAACCCTGAGCGGCGGCGCCGCTTCGATCTACGGCGCGGACGCCATCGGCGGCGTGCAGAACTACTGGACCAAGCGCGGCTACGAGGGCGCCTCCATCAAGGCCGAATACGCCACGCCTGAAATGAGCGGCGGCGGCGACACCAAGTCCATCGGCGCGATCTTCGGCTACGGTAACCTGAACAAGGACGGCTACAACGCCTACATCGCGGTCGACCACCAGAAGAAATCGGCGCTGTTCCAGGCTGACCGTCCGGAGCAGCACGACCCGGCCATCCTGCGCACGCTGGGCCTGGGCATCCTGCCGGACGCCCGCAACGCCAGCCCGTTCGCCAACTTCGGCTTCACCCGTGCAGCCAACTCGAACTACAACCCGGCCTATGCCACCGGCTGCGGCGACGGCACTTATGCGCGCCCAACGCTGGGCAACGCCAGCGCCAATACGCCGCCGACCTACGCGCCGGGTTGTGCCCGCAATGCGCTGTACTGGACCGCCATCACCGACGGCAGCGAGATCACCAACGTGGCGGCGCGCGCCAGCTGGAACCTGTCCGGCGGTCACAAGATCGACCTGGACGTCCTGCACAGCAATTTCACGGTGCAGAAATTCCGCGGCATGCAGGTGCCGGGCGCCACGCAGCCGTTCACCACGTATTCGCTGCCGTCCACCAGCCGCTTCTACCCTGGCAAAGGCATCACGCCTAATATCCAGGTGGTGGGCAGCAACACCGGCGCCAACACGCCGACCATGTATATCGACGCGACCAAGACGCCGGGCACCGTCAGCAATCTGAACCTGAACAACCGCCCCATCTACTTCCAGTGGGGGCCTGCCGAACTCGGACCTGCCTACCGCAACGACGAGCAGACCAACAACCGCCTGGTGCTGTCGGCCGAGGGCGAAGTCATGGGCTGGGACTACCGCGCAGGCCTGAACTACGGCGCCTCCGAGCGCGACACCCGCGTGGGCGAAGGCTACATCCTGTACAGCAAGGCGCAGGAAGGCTTCGACAAGGGCATCCTGAATCCATTCGGCCTGCAGGACGAAGCCGGCGCGCAATACCTGCGCGACATCCAGGCCAACGACTACACCTACCGCCTGAACAAAGCCTACAACAAGAGCGTGGACGTGACCCTGTCGCGCGCGCTGATGCCATTGGGCGGCGGTGACCTGACGCTGGCCGTGTCCGGCGAACTGCGCCGCGACTCGGCACGCACCTTCAACGCAGCGCTGGATTATGTGCTGAAGAAGGCCGACGGCAGCTACAACATCGACGCCGCAGGCAACGTGGTGCAGTCCGACCTGGTGGGCGAAACCCCGCAAGGCGTGGCCAAGAAGCTGAAGCGCGACATCTCCTCGCTGGTGATGGAGATCGATGCGCCGCTGACTTCAACCTTCCTGCTGAACGGCGCAGTGCGCGCCGACCACTACGACGACCTGAAGCAAACCACCGTCAATCCTAAGCTGGCCGCACGCTGGCAGCCGATCAAGGAACTGGTGCTGCGCTCCTCCCTGTCGACCGGTTTCCGCGCGCCGTCCATCATGGACATCCAGAATCCGACACCGGAAGTGCGCACCCAGGTGATGGATGACCCGGTGCTGTGCCCAAGCTCGCAGCCTACGGTTGCAGGCACCGGTACGCCGAAGGCCGGCTACACTGCGGACCAGGTCTGCAACGTGACCACCAACTACTGGACCAAAACGCCGAACAACACCTTCCTGAAGCCCGAGAAGTCGCGCGGCTTCTCGTTCGGCGGCGCGTATGAGCCGATCAAGGACCTGGCGCTGACGGTGGACTACTGGGGCCTGAAACTGAAGGACGTGCTGGGCGCGCTGACCATCGCCGAAGTGCAGCAGAACCCGACCAAGTACGCCGAGTACATCATTCGCGGCTCGAACGGCGTGATCGACCACATCGTTGCCAGCCAGGCCAACCGTGGCCAGACCCGCATCCGTGGCGCGGACGTATCGGCCAGCTACCGCTTCCCGACCACCAGCATCGGCAACTTCGATGCAAAGATCGACGGCACCTGGTATCACAAGTATGAGTTCCAGAGCGAGAAGGACGGCCCATGGCTGCAGAACGTAGGCATCATCACCAATGATGGCCGCTTCGGTGGCGCAGGCCCGAACTCCGGCCTGGCCGGCATGCCGCAGATGAATCCGCGCTGGAAGTACACGGCGGCTGTGACCTACACCACCGGCGACTGGAGCGGTACGCTGTCGCAGCGCTTCCAGACCGGCTTGACCGACCTGACGCCGCGCGCCGGTTCCACGCTGACCACGGTGGATTCGTACAGCCAGTACAACCTGAACGTGCGCTACAAGGGCTTCAAGAACACCACCATCAGCCTGGGTGTGAACAACCTGACCAAGGAATGGCCGCCGCTCACCTCCAACAGCATCTACGGCGGTGGCTACGTGACCAGCATGGCCGACATGATGGGCCGCGTGTATCGCCTGTCGGTTGAATACAAGTTCTAACAAGCTTGTTTGAAGGGCGCGGCTCCGCTGTTGGCGGAGCCGCGCTTTTATCGTTGTTGGGAGACTGATTTGTTCATGACACTTCGCTGTTTCGCCGCTGTTCCCCTGTTCATCGTATTGACGGCCCATGCGGCTGCCCCCATTAACCGGCAAGCGCTGGCCGCGCGCCACTCTCCCCATTTATCCGCCATCGACATCATGGCCCCGCTCAGCGTGGGCAATGGCCGCTTCTGTTTCACGGCCGACGTCACCGGCCTGCAAACCCTGCCCGAACACTACCGCGCCGGCGGCACGCCGCTGGAAACGCAGGCGCGCTGGTCCTGGCATGAGAACGCCAACCCCAATGGCTACAAGCTGTCCGACGCCAACCGCAACTTCACTGCGCATGGCCGCACGCTGGGCTACCCAACCAACGCGGGCTCGCCGGCCGGCGTGTGGCTGCGCGAGAATCCGCATACCCAGCCGCTGCCGCAGATAGGCTTCGTGATGGCGGGCGAGGGCGCCCGTCCGCTGGCCGCCGCCGACGTGGCGTCCGTGGACCAGCGCCTGGACCTGTGGCAGGGCCAGCTGCAAAGCCGCGTGCGGCTGCTCGGCCAGCCGGCCAGCGTGCGCAGCACCGCCAGTCCGGACAGCGACACGCTGGCGCTGCATATCGAAACCCCGCTGTTCGCGCAGGGCAGGGTGGTGGTGCGCATCGCGCTGCCGCTGGGCTACGACCTGGCGGCGGCCAAGCACAATTCGCCGCTGGACTGGTCGCACCCCGACGCGCACAAGACCGCCGTGCTGGCGCAGACGGCGCGCACGCTCACCGTTGAGCACAGCCGCGACGCGTCGCGCTACAGCATGACGCTGGCCGGCGCCGCGCCGCTGTCCATCAAGCGCAGCGGCCCGCACAGCTTCGACATCACGCCCGCAGCGGGCAAGGTGATGGACCTTACGCTGACCTTCGTGCAGCTCAGCGCGGGCACGCAGGGCGCAGAGCGTATTGCGGACAGGTCTGCGGATCGTCCAGCGGCGGGCAAGCTTGCCCCGGCGCCGACCGCCTCGCAAATCTTTGCCCGTAGCGCCGCCTTCTGGCGCAGCTACTGGCAGTCCGGCGCCGCCGTCGATTTCACCGGCAGCACGGACCCGCGCGCGCAGGAGCTGGAGCGCCGCGTGGTGCTGTCGCAATACCTGGCCGCCATCCAGCTGGGCGACGAGCTGCCAGCCCAGGAAAGCGGGCTGACCACCGCCACCTGGTTCGGCAAGCACCATGCCGAAATGGTGTGGTGGCACACGGCCCACTTCGCACTCTGGGGCCGTCCCGACTACACGGCGCGCACGCTGGGCTGGTTCCAGCGCACGCTGCCCGCCGCGCGCGCGGTGGCGGCCGAGCGCGGCCTGCAAGGCGCGCGCTGGATGAAGATGACCGGCCCCGGCGGCCGCGAAAGCCCGGGCGGCAATCCGCTCATCGTCTGGAACCAGCCGCACCCCATCCACCTGGCCGAGCTGCTGTACCGCGCCGACCCCACGCCCGCCACCCTGGCGCGCTACGGCGAACTGGTGTCCGAAACCGCGCAGGCCATGGCGTCCATGCTGCACTGGCAGGAGGACCGCCAGCGCTACGTGCTCGGCCCGCCGCTGTGGATAGCGCAGGAAATCTACGACCAGTCGACCAGCATGAATCCGGCCTATGAGCTGAGCTACTGGGCCTGGGGCCTGGAGAAGGCGCAGCAGTGGCGCGAGCGCGCCGGCCTGCCGCGCAATCCGGACTGGGAACACAAGCGCACGCATTTGTCCGCGCTGCCGCAGAAGGACGGCAAATACGTGGCCGTGGAATCGCATCCGGACACCTGGGACAACGTGGACAGCCGCCACGACCACCCGTCCTTCCTGATGGCGCTGGGCCAGCTGCCTGGCGACGGCGTGGACCCCGAAACCATGCGCAGCACGCTGCACGCGGTGCTGGCGAACTGGGACTGGGCCACCAAGATCTGGGGCTGGGACTATCCCATGATCGCCATGACCGCCGCCCGCCTGGGCGAGACCGAGCAGGCGGTTAACGTGCTGATGAAAACGGACGGCCCGAACAACGGCTACACGCAGGCGGGCCACAACCCCAACAAGGGCTTGCCGGTCTACCTGCCAGGCAACGGCGCGCTGCTGGCGGCCGTGGCCATGATGGCGGGCGGCTGGGAAGGCGCACCCGGCCGCGCCGCCCCCGGCTTCCCGGCGGACGGCCGCTGGGTGGTGCGCGCAGAAGGATTCAAAAGGTTGCCATGATGAGTAAACGATACTTCCTTAAAACCGCCGTGGCTGCGGCCGTCGCACTGGGCGCCGTCCTGGCCGCACCGTGGAGCGCCGCCGCGTCCGCCGTGGTGGAACGCTGGGGCAGCACGGAGATTGCGCTGTCCGGCCCCAGCGCGGGCAACCCCTTCATGGAGGTGGAGCTGTCCGCCACCTTCCGCCAGGGTGCGCGCACGCTGACGGTGGCGGGCTTCTACGACGGCGACGGCCAGTACAAGATCCGCTTCATGCCGCCCGAGACGGGCGAGTGGGAATACGAAACGCAGAGCAACCGCGCGGAACTGAGCGGCCGCAAAGGCACGCTCACCGCCGTGGCGCCGTCGGCCGGCAACCACGGCCCGGTGCGCGTGAAGAACACCCACCATTTCGCCTACGAGGACGGCACGCCGTTCTGGCAAGTGGGCACCACCAGCTACGCCTGGGCGCACCAGACCGAGGCGCTGGAGCAGCAGACGCTGGCAACGCTGGCCGGCGCGCCGTTCAACAAGCTGCGCATGGCGGTCTTCCCCAACCAGGACGTAAAGAACCAGCCGCCGCGCTTTCCCTTCCCAGGCCAGCCGCCCAAGGGCTGGGATCTCACGCGCTTCAATCCCGAGTTCTTCCGCCATATCGAGCAGCGCGTGGGCCAGTTGCGCGAGCTGGGCATTGAAGCGGACCTGATCCTGTTCCACCCTTACGACAAGGGCTACTGGGGCTTCGACAGCCTGCCGGCCGACGTGAACGAACGCTATCTGCGCTACGTGGTGGCGCGGCTGGGCGCCTACCGCAATGTGTGGTGGTCCATGGCGAACGAGTTCGACTTCCTCAAGGCCAAGAGCATGGCGGAGTGGGACAGCTACTTCCAGATCGTGCAGGCCAGCGACCCTTACCAGCACCTGCGCTCCATCCACAACGCCTTCGTGTTCTACAACCACACCAAGCCCTGGGTCACGCATGTGAGCGTGCAGAGCGGCGCCATCGCCGAGGACTTCGAGCGCGCGGTGCTGTTCCGCGACGTCTACAACAAGCCGGTGGTGTACGACGAAGTGAAATACGAAGGCAATTTCTCGCGCCGCTGGGGCCAGCTCAAGCCGGAGGAAATGGTGCTGCGCTTCTGGGAAGGCGCCATCGCGGGCACCTATGTGGGCCACAGCGAAAGCTATGAAGACCCGAACGGCCTGGTATGGCTGGGCAAGGGCGGCGTGCTGAAAGGGCAAAGCCCGCCGCGCCTGGCCTTCTTCCGCAAGATACTGAGCGAGAGCCCGCCGGAGGGGCTGGAACCGATAGACAAATGGCAGAACCACCCGTTCGCGGGCAAGCATGCGCAGTACTACCTGGGCTACTTCGGCCTGGGCAAACCCAGGAGCTGGCCGTTCGTGCTGTTCAAGACCGGCCTGAAAGACGGCATGAAGTTCAGGGCCGAAGTGATCGATACATGGAATATGAAGGTGACGCCAGTGAACGGTACTTTTGAAATCGTCAAACGCGACGACTATACTTTTGCGGACAAAAATGGCCGCAGCATCGCGCTGCCGGGCAAGCCTTATATGGCGCTGCGCATCGTGCGGGTGGACCAATGAACGCCTCCCGTGTGCCGCGCAGCATCGCCGCTACGGCCGTTGCCACTGCCGTCGCCGCCGCGCTGCTTGCCGCCTTTGCGCTGCCAGCCGTCAGCCATGCGGAAGTCATCGGCCACATGAAGCCTGCCGAAGCGCTGACCGAAGCCAGCGTTGCCAGCCTTGCGGGGCAAGAGCAGAGCGCTTGGCTGGTCTACATCGCCCGCTCGCGCGCGCTGATGGCCGCAGACAAGGCCGCGCTGGCGGCTGAACGCGAAGGCCTGGCCCCGGCGGCCATTGCGCCGCCCCCGCCGCATTCGAGCAGCCGCGACGGCGGTATGCCGCTGGGCCGTCCCGCCGCCTGGTATGGCGGTGCGGAAGCGCGTGTGGTGGCCATGAATATTGTCAGCTTCCAGACGCCCGCCGGCGGCTGGGGCAAGAACGTGGACCGAAACGCGCCAGCGCGCCAGCGCGGCCAGCACTACATCGCGGACGACCACACGCCGGGCCTGCCCGTCCAGCGGGAAGCCTGGAGCTACGTCGGCACCATAGACAACGACGCCACCACCACCGAGCTGCGCTTCCTCGCCCGGGTGATGGCGCAAGCGCCCGCTGCGGAGAGCGGCGCCTACCGCGAGTCCTTCCTGAAAGGCCTGCGCTATCTGCTCAACGCGCAGTACCCCAACGGCGGCTATCCGCAGAACTACCCGCTGGAAGGCGGCTACCATGACGCCATCACCTTCAACGACAACGCCATGGGCAGCGTGGTGACGCTGCTGGACGAGATAGGCGCAGGGAAGGGCGATTACGCCTTCGTCCCCACCGCCATCGCCGCCGAAGCGCGCGCCGCATCGGCCAAGGCGATCCGGATGATACTGGCCGCGCAGATCGTGGTGGCGGGGCAGCGCACCGGCTGGTGCCAGCAGCACGACCCGGTAACGCTGGCCCCTGTTGGCGCGCGCAACTTCGAACCGCCATCGCTCACCAGCTCGGAAAGCGCCTCGCTGCTTAACCTGCTGATGCTGCAGCCTAACCCCGCTCCGGACACCGTGGCCGCCGTCCGCGCTGCCGCCGCCTGGCTGCAGCGCGTGGCGCTGCGCGACGTGGAATTCACCGGCAAGGAAGCCGCCACCGGGCGGCGCCTGGTGGCCAAGCCGGGCGCAGGCCCGCTCTGGTCGCGCTACTACGACATCGCCACCATGAAGCCCATCTTCGGCGACCGTGACCGCAGCATCCACGACGACGTCAACGCCATCAGCCTGGAACGCCGCAACGGCTACGCGTGGTTCGGCAACGGCCCGGCCAAGGCGCTGGAAAACTACGCCCGCTGGCCGCAGCGCACACCTTGATCCATAGCCAGCCTGGCGGAGTTGTGATACTTTTGAGAAATATTAAGTTAATCACAAAATCCGGGGGATGAATGGTATTCAAAAGCGCGGCGTTGGCAATGGCGATGGCGAGCGGACTGGCGGCGGCGGGTAATCCGGCGCTAGCCTATCCCGATCCGGAAGTGGATTTGCAAAAAGCCGAACTGAAAGTGCGGGCGCCGCGCGAGGTTATCGCCAGGCACGCGCAGGCGCTGGAGGAGGGCGACAAGGCGCGCAGCACGCTGAGCGGCGTCTTGCAAAGGCTGGCAGCGCAGCGTTCCTTCCTTGGCGATACCGAAGGCGCGATTGCGGCATTCGACGAGTCGGATGCGCTGGCCCGCCGTAAGGAAACCAGCTACGGCGACGATCTGGATCGTCTTGCTGAGGCGCGGGCAGAGGATGCGCTGGAAGCGATTGTGCGCGAAGCCCGCAAACACCGCATCGTTATCCTGAACGAGGCCCACCATGTTCCCATGCACCGCGCCTTCGCCATGCGCCTGGCGCGCGAGCTGCGCAAGGCAGGCTACACTTGGCTGGCGGCCGAGACGTTTGAGAACACGCCGTTTGAGAAGGGCTATCTTGCGCTGTCCGACGGCTACTATTCGCGCGAGCCCGTGTTCGGCAATTTCTTGCGCGACGCAGCGGCGGACGGCTGGAAAATGGTGCAGTACGAACCTTTCGACCAGCAGGCAAGCGACACTTTTGAGCAGCAGATCGAGCGCCGCGAATCCGGCGAGGCCCGCAACCTGGTCGAGCGCATCTTTGCCAAAGATGCGGCGGCCAAAGTCTTTATCTATGTGGGCTACGGCCACCTGGCCGAGATGCCGCGCGTGGGCAACGGCATCGGTACGGCATGGATGGCCGCGCAGCTCAAGCATATGACGGGCCTGGACCCGCTCACCATCGACCAGACCGTGATGATGGCCCACTCCAAGCCGGAGGCCGAACCAGGTATCTACGGCAAGGCGGTTGCGCGCGAAACCAGGCTGTCGCCCTTCGTGCTGCGCGCGCCGGGCGGCGGCTACGAAGTCTTCGGCAGCAGCCGCTTCAAGGCCGACATGCAGGTGGTGCACCCGCGCTACGGCATGGACGGCGCCACCGGGCGCGCCGCATGGCTGCAGTCGCTGGCGGGCTTCAAGCCCCTGGCTGTGCCGCAGGAACTGTATCCGGAGGCGGGCGCGCAGTGGGTGTTCGCCCACCTGGCGGGCCAGCCGGCGGACTCGGTGCCGGCGGACGTGGTGAAGCTGGAGGCGGGCAAGCCCGCGCCCCAGTTTATGCTGCGACCCGGGAGCTACAGTTATAGCGTCCGCAAATACCCTTAATTCGTTTGACCAGGACAAGGGGTGCAGATAAAATAGATGCAACACAGAAATAGCATGTCGAAACCCAAACTCCGTTTCAGCATTATCTGACACAGGCATTACCTCATCCGCCCAAGCTGTGCCGCGATGAAGGAGCTGCCTTGAAACGGAGTATCAACATGTTTACCAAGACCACCATTCGCTTGCGGCTCATTTCCACCATGGCGCTGCTTGGCCTGCTCATCGTGGGCACTGGCCTGAGCGGCCTGCATGGCATGAACACCATCAACGCCAGCCTGCGCGATGTGAATACCAACACCATGCCGTCCGCAGTCGCGATCCTCAATTCGCAGCTGTCGCTGAGCCGCGCGCGGCTCGCCATGGACCGCGTGACCATGCATCCGGAAGATCCGGATGCGGCGAAGACCCTGCAGCGCGCGGCCAGCTTTGTAGCCGACTCGGACAAGGCCTGGAGCCTCTACCTGACGCTGCCGCAAGGCGCGGACGAGAAAGTACTGTCGGATGAAATGGACAGCCGCCGCCGCAAATTCATCGACGAGGGTTTCCAGCCGCTGGTGGCAGCCGCCAAGGCGGGCGACGCGGCCAAGGCCGACGCCATCACCATGAAGACCATGCAGCCTTTGTTTACCAGCCTGTCCGAGAGCGCGGCCAAACTGACCGACTACCAGGCGCGCAGCAATATGGAGCAGTTCGACGCCAGCCAGGCCATGTACCGCCAGCGCCTGTGGTTCACGCTGGGCGCCATCGCCGGCGGCGTGCTGCTGATGCTGATCGCCTGCGTATCGCTGCTGCGCTCTATCCTGCGCCCGATCAACGAAGCGGTGAACCACTTCAACAGCATCGCCGGCGGCGACCTGTCCAACCGCATTTCGGTGGACGGCCATGACGAGATGTCGGTGCTGATGCGCGGCCTGGCCGGCATGCAGGCCAAGCTGGCGGCTCTGGTGCGCGGCGTGCGCGACGGCACCGCGTCCATCGCCACCGCCACCCACGAAATCGCCGAGGGCAACCTGGACCTGTCGCGCCGCACCGAGCAGCAGGCGGCCAGCCTGGAGGAAACCGCGTCCTCGCTGGAAGAACTGACCGCCACCGTGCAACAGAACTCCGCGCGCGCGCGGCAGTCCAACCAGTTGGCGCAAGCGGCATCGGAGATCGCGGTCAAAGGCGGCGCGCTGGTGGGCGGCGTGATCGGCACCATGGGCGCCATCCGCGAATCGTCCACCCGCATCCAGGACATTATCGGCGTGATCGACGGCATTGCGTTCCAGACCAATATCCTGGCGCTGAACGCGGCGGTGGAAGCGGCCCGCGCGGGCGAGCAGGGACGCGGCTTTGCCGTCGTCGCCTCCGAAGTGCGTAGCCTGGCGCACCGCAGCGCCGAAGCGGCCAAGGACATCAAGACGCTGATCGGCGACTCGGTGGCCAAGGTCGACAGCGGCGGTCAGCAGGTGGGCGAGGCTGGCGCCACGATGGAGGAAATCGTCTCCAGCATCCGCCGCGTGGCCGACATCATGGGCGAGATCGCCGCCGCAGGGCATGAACAGGAAATGGGCATCGGGCAGATCAACGTGGCCGTGGCCGAACTGGACGACGTGACGCAGCAGAACGCGGCGCTGGTGGAGGAAGCCGCGGCGGCGTCCGAATCGCTGAAAGAGCAGGCCGAGAAGCTGGCCGACGTGGCAAGCGCTTTCCGCGTCGACGGCGTGGACGATGGCGGCGGGGCCGGCAAGGCTGTCCGCGCGCGGCGTCCCGTTGTGGCGGGCATGCTGCAAAGGGCCTGACGGCGCTTACCCGCTCGGTTAAGATGGCCGCTTATCGAGACACGGCAAGGATAAGCGGCATGAGCGACATACTGAAGACATTGCACGGCAACCGCCTGGCGGCCCCTTTCGCCAGGGCGCTGGGCCTGCCCAAACCCGTGACGCTGGCGCGCGCCGCCGGCGGCTACGAGGCGCAGCCCTTTTCGGGGCAGGCCGCGCTGCTGCTGCCAGCGGGCGGCGGCTATGCGGCGCAGGCCTTGCGCAGCGCGCTGGAGGACGCCGGCGCCAGCGTGGCGTCGGCGCTGCCGGAGGATGAACGCCAGCAGGCGGGCATCGTGGTGATGGACGCCACCGGCTGCCGTTCCCCCGCCGACTACCGCGCACTGTACGACTCCTTCCACCCGATCATGCGCCGCATTGCCCGCAATGGCCGGGTGCTGATTGCCGCGCCGTTGCCGGAGGCGGGCGGCGACCCGGTGCAGGCCGCCGTGGCGCGCGGCATTGAAGGCTTCAGCCGCTCGCTGGGCAAGGAGCTGGGACGCAAAGGCATCTGCGTGAACACCGCCTACGTCGCCGCCGGCGCGGAAGACCGGCTGGCGGGCGTGGTGCGCTTCTTCTGCGGTAAACAATCCACTTACGTATCCGGGCAGGCGGTGCGCGTCACAGCGCGCGTGGCCGCGCCGCGCGCCTTGCCGCAGGCGCAGGCCATGGCGGGCAAGACCGCGCTGGTGACCGGCGGCGCGCGCGGCATCGGCAAGGCCATCGTGGAGCGCCTGTCGCAAGAGGGCGCGCGCGTGATCTGCCTGGACGTGGCGGCAACCGCCGAGGAGCTGCGCAGCACTTGCGCGCAGTTCGGCGCCATTCCGCTCACGCTGGACATCACCGCGCCGGACGCCCCGGTGCAGCTGGCGGACTTCCTGCGCGGCCAGGGCGGCGGACTGGATATCCTGGTTCACAACGCGGGCGTAACGCGCGACCGCACACTGTCCAATATGAAGCCGCAGGACTGGGATGTTGTGGTGAACATCAACTTCGCCGCCATCACGGCCATCGACGCCGCGCTGCTGTCGGGCGGGCTGCTGCGCGACGAGGGACGTATTGTGTATCTGTCGTCCATCAGCGGCGTGGCGGGGAATTTCGGCCAAACCAATTACGCCGCCACCAAGGCCGCGCTGATAGGCTACGCGGCGGCGCAGGCGCCCTTGCTGGCGGCGCGCGGCATCTGCGCCAACGCGATTGCGCCGGGCTTTATCGAAACCGCCATGACCGCGAAGCTGCCGTTCTTCACGCGCGAGATAGGCAGCCGCCTGAACGCGCTGATGCAGGCCGGCCAGCCCCGGGACGCGGCCGAGCTGGTGGCTTTCCTGAGCAGCCCCGGCGCCTATGGCGTCAGCGGCGAAACCATCCGCGTGTGCGGCCAGGGCGTGATGGGCGCGTAGACTGTCATGTCAATGTAATAATCCTGTGATCCAATAAGGTCCGCTGCAAAAAACATAACAGGGACCGGGGATCATGGGCTTCAGCGTGATGGTGGTCGAGGACGAGCCGGCTATCCAGGAGCTGATCGCAGCCTCGCTGAACGGATACGAAGTGCGCTGCACGGGTAGCGCGGAGGCGGCCGTGCTGGCGCTGGCGCAGGCCACGCCGGACCTGCTGCTGCTCGATTGGGGCTTGCCGGGACAATCCGGCATAGACCTGCTGCGCCGCCTGCGCTCGCAGGCACGCACGCGCGCGCTGCCGGTCATTATGCTCACTGCCCGCAGCCAGCCGCAGGACATGGTGTTCGGCCTCGAGTGCGGGGCGGACGACTATATTTCCAAGCCATTCAGCCCGCTTGAACTGCGTGCCCGCGTGCAGGTGCAACTGCCGCGCAAAGCGGGCATGGCGCTGAACGGCTTGCAGCTGGACCTGGCTGCGCGAAGCGTGTCTGCGGGGGCGCGCGGCCTTGCACTGGGGCCGGCTGAATTCTCCCTGCTGCGCCATTTCATGCGCCATCCGGAACGCACCCATACGCGGGCTGCCTTGCTGGAGCAGGTGTGGGGCAACGACAGCACCGTCAGCGAGCGCGCGGTCGATACGCGGGTGCGGCGCTTGCGCCTGGCCCTGCAGGCGAGCGGCCACCACGCCATGATAGAAACGGTGCGCGGCGACGGTTACCGCCTGGCGGTGACGCGCTGAGCGCAGGGACGCCATGGACGATATCGTTACGCCTTCCGCGCGCGAGCTGGAATATCTGGTACGGATAATCGAGCGAGCCGCCACCGTGCGCACGCGCGCGGGCTGGTCTTCCTGGTCGCAGGGATTGCTGCAAACGCTGCTGCCGCATCAGGCCATGGTTTGCCTGCACATGGGCGAGCGCGGGCAACTGCTGGATGCGCATTGCCTGCATGGCGAGATGGCGCATGCGGCGCAGGCGGAGCGCCTGCGTGCACTGGCGGCGCGCCTGGCTGCCATTTGCCGCAGCCAGTATGGCTTGCCGTGGGCGGTGGGCGGTGCGGAAACGTCCGCCGCGCTGACGGAACTGCGGCGCGAGATTTCAGGTCTGGTGGCAGGCGAACTGCTGCTGCACGGCTCGGGCGAGCTGCAAGGCGGCGCCAGCATGTTTGTGCTGTTCGGGATGCCGGACGAGGGCAGGGCGCGGCACAGGTATTTCATCGAGCTGCTGCTGCCTTGCATGCATCTGGCGTGGCAGCGGCAGGCGGCGCACCAGCCTCCGGCGAGCTTTCCGGAGGCTGGTGCTCTGGCCGACCCGCTCACCGGGCGCGAGCTGGAGATACTGCGCGGGCTGAAGGAGGGCAAGATCAACGCGGAGATCGGGCTGGCGCTGGGCATCAGCGCGCATACAGTCAAGAAGCATGTCTACAACATCTACCGCAAACTGAATGTGCAGAACCGCGTCCAGGCGGTTTCACGCGCCGCTGCGCTGGCCTTGACGGCGCAGGCAGTTTGATGCGCGCCCCACGGCCTATGGCGGCGCTGGCCTGCGCCTTGTCGATGGCGCTTGCTGCCGCCCCGTGCGGCGCGGCAGGAGCGGCGGCCGGGCCACTGACGCTGGAGCTGTACAACGTGACTTTGCAGCAGGCTTTCGGCGAACTGGCGCGTTCTTGCGGGCTGGTATTCGACTTCGGCGACGGCGTGCGCACCGACCGCCGCATGTCGCTCTTCCTGAAAGACGCGGATCCGGAATCGGTCCTCTACTACGCATTGCGCGCCAACAGCCTGGCAATGCTCCCTCCGCGCGAGGGCCGCGCATTGCTGGTGCTGGCCGAGGAGACCGACGATGCCCCCACAGTGGCCATCGGCACGCCGTCCCTGCTGATAGAGGTGAACAAGGACGAGGCAGACGTGCAGCAGCAGCGCGCCCGCCTGCAGCCACCGCCCGCCGCTGCGCCGGCAGCCGCGTCAATCGCAGCGGCGCCCGCAGCGCAGTCGGCAGGGACGCTGCTTGACTGGAAGATCCGTCCGCGCTCGCGGGTGGGCAGCAACTTCACCGTGCAGCTTTTCCTGCGCTCCGACCGCCAGGTGGATGCCGTGCCGCTCACCATCAGCTTTGACGGGCAAGCGTTCGAAGTGGTGCGGGTGGAGGCGGGAAGCTACTGGGGAGTGCAATCCAGCCTTGCCAGCCGGGTGGACCCTGGCGGAACCATTACGCTGGAAGCGGCGCATCCGGCCGGCGCCAGTACCGGACCCGGTTCCGGCGATGCCGGCAGAAGCATCGGCCAGCCGGGGCTGCTCGCCTCCATCACCTTCCGCGCCGCCGCCGCCGCGCCGGCCGCGCACATCCAGATCGTCGCCGCGCGCGCCGTGGGCAGCGACGGCAATGACATTGGCGTGGCCGTCCCGCTGCGGCACGCGATGCAAGTCCAGCCCTGACCGCGCATACGCCGTTCGGCCTATTTTCCATGTCAACCATGACATCAGGTTGACACACTTGCAATCTACCATCCTCGGCTGAGCTGCGACGCGCGCAGCGACATCAAACCCCCAACGGAAGCCGACTATGCAAACCCCTTTCAAACTGAAGCACCATCTGCTGCTGGCCGCAATGGGCATGGCCGCCGCCGCGCTGGCCCACGCCGAACCGTTCAAATTCGGCGTGATGGCCGACACCCAGTGGACCAGCAACGACGCGGGCAACAACCCGAACACGGTCGCACTGGGCATCATCAACCAGATCCTGCCCAAGTTCGTGGAGCAGCAAGTGAAGTTCGTGGTGCAGGTGGGCGACCTGACCGACAACGGCAGCACCGGCGGCCTGGACACCTGGAACGTGGCCGCGCAAACCCTGTACAACAACCGCATCGGCTTCTACCCCGTGCGCGGCAACCACGAGCCTTCGGCCGCCGCCGCCGCCCGCTTCAAGACCAACTTCCCGCAGACGCAAGGGCAGGGCTCCAACGTCGCCGGCGCCATCAACCACGCCAGCCCGGCCACGCCGGTGGGCCTGACCGGCCTGACCTACTCCTTCGACTACGGCAACACCCGCTTCATCGCCGTGGACCAGTACACCCGCACCAGCGGCAGCACGCCCGCCGTGAACTCGGCCGCGCTGGACCAGCTGGGCTGGATCGGCCAGCAGCTTGACGGCAAGCCTGCCGACAGCCACGGCTTCGTGTTCGCCCACAAGGAACTGATAGGCCAGAACCACACCGACGTGCTCACGGGCGCGGACCCCGCCGCCAACGCGGCGCAGCGCAATGTGCTGATCGGCGCGATGGCGCGCAACAAGGTGCGCTACTTCCTGGGCGGCCATGACCATATGCACCACCGCTCCATCGTCAAGAGCCCGGACGGCACCGCCACCGTGCAGAACATCATCCACTCGTCGGACAGCTACAAGTTCTACGTGCCGTCGGTGCCGTCGAAAGACCAGGCCTACAACGCCGCCAACCGCCAGGAAATGCCGATTGCGCAGGAGCTGTTCAGCATCGGCTACTACATCTTCACCGTGGACGGCCCGCGCCTGACGGTGGACCACTACGCGTCCGACAACGGCTGCGGCGGTTCGCTGGGCGCAGGCCGCGACTGCGACCTGACCCGCACCCCGGCGCTGACCTTCTTCAAGCGCGAGAGCTACGGCTATAGCCTGAACGGCAAGGAGTTCATCTTGCAGCCGGGCGCCAGCTTCGCCAGCATCGCCGACGCGGCGCCGGCCGGCGGCAACTGGGGCGGCACCAGGATGGCCATCCTGGACGGCGCCAACGCCGTTTCCACTACTCTGTACGATGGCCGCGTGGCGATCCAGGACGTGAACACCGGCTGGTCCAGCCGCGCCGACATCGACGCCAACGGCGCCGCCAAACTGAAAAGCGACGCGTTGACCCTGTGGGGCATGGAAAACGCGATCGGCAGCGAAGAGGCGGACGTATTCACCCTGTCGCTGAGCTACGACGCCAGCGCGCGCGGCCCGCTGGCGCTGGTGGCGCGCCCCTTCAACGGCAGCGCATGGGAGCCGGTGGCCGCGCGCAACCTGGGCGGCAGCGCCAAGTACGTGGTCGGCCCATGGAAAGCCGGCTATGCGCTGGGCACCTACGGCGTGGACCCCGCCACCCGCACCGCATGGGCGGTGGTCAATCGCGGCGGCGAGTTCGCCGTGGCGCAAACCATCAGCGGCGACCTGAATGGCGACGGCGTGGTGGACAGCCGCGACGTGGCCCTGCTGACGCAGAAGGTCAACCGCGACGCGTCCGAACTGCCGGCCGCCGACCTCGATAACGACGGCAAGATCACCGCGCTGGACGCCCGCAAGCTGGCCAGCATCTGCAACAACGCCAACTGCGCCATCGCCAACTAACCCTTACATCTGGAGCTACCATGTTCAACATCATCTGCAAACAGGCGCGCAAGGCGCTGACCGCAGCCCTGCTGGCCGCCAGCGCCATCGGCGCGCCCGCCATGGCCACCACCCTGAGCTTCACGCCTGCCGCAGGCAATGTGACGGTAGGCGGCAATGTCGCCATCGACGTGCGCGTTTCCGGCCTGGCCGCAGGCGTGGACGTGGGCGCGTTCGACTTCAGCGTGCTGTTCGACTCCGCCGTCCTGAATCTGACCGGCTACAACCTGGGCGCGACGCTGGGCGACCTGTCGGCCGTCGAAGCGCTGGACGTCAGCGCAGGCAGCACCGGCGCCGGCAAGTTCAACCTGGCCGAAATCTCGCTGCTGTCCGACCTGGCCTTCCAACAGGACTCGTTCACGCTGGCCACGCTGTACTTCACCGCCATCGCCTCCGGCAATGCCGCGCTGTCCCTGGGCGACGTGGTGCTGGGCGACGCCTTCGGCAACGCACTGGCTGCCGACCTGGGCGGCGCCGCCGTGAGCGCCGTGCCGGAACCGCAAGCGCTGCTGCTGTTCATTAGCGGCCTGGCGCTGCTGGGCGCCGTGCGCCGCCAGCGCAAGCAGTAATGTAGTGGACGCCCGGCTTCGCGCCGGGCGTTTTTCCGACTCCGTCCATCCCGCATCCATGACCTCCATACTCAAGACTTTCCAGCGCCGTGCCGCGCTGCTGTGCACCGCCGCGCTGTGCCTGGCCGCCGCGCCGTCTTTCGGCGCCGCCACCGCAGCAGCCGTTGCACCTGCCGCCGCCATCGCAGCGTCCGCAGCGCGCAACGGCGAAGCCGCCCCCATGCTGATCGCGCGCCAGGGCCACACGGCCACCGTGCTGCGCGACGGCACCGTGCTGGTGGCCGGCGGCATAGGCCGCGACGGCGCGGCCACCACGCACACCGAAATCTACGACCCGAAAACCAACAAGTGGACCGAGTCCGAGACCATGACGGTGGCGCGCTCCCAGCACACCGCCACGCTGCTCGCCAACGGCAACGTGCTGGTGACCGGCGGCGTGGACCGCACCACCTTCCGCAACAACGCAGAAGTCTACGACCCTGCCGCCAACACCTGGTTCGCGCTCGGCCCCATGAGCGAAGCGCTGCGCGCCGCGCACACGGCCACGCTGCTGCGCGACGGCCGCGTCTTCATCGCCGGCGGCCACGGCTACCCGGATGACGACGAATACGAGGACACCATGGCGCTGGCCACCGCCGTCATCTACGACCCGCAGTCGCAAACCTGGACCAAGGCCGCGCCCATGCGCACCGCGCGCCAGCTGCACGCGGCCACGCTGCTGGCCAACGGCAAGGTGCTGCTGAGCGCAGGCGCGGGCGAGTTCGGCGGCCTGTCCGACAGCGAAATCTACGACCCCGCCAGCAACAGCTGGACGCCGGGCGGCGTGCTGCGCGAGCAGCGCTGGTCGCACACGGCCAGCCTGCTGCCGAACGGGAAAGTGCTGGTGACCGGCGGCTTCGGCTCCAACCGCTCGCTGGCCAGCGCGGAACTGTACGACGCCGCGCAGCAGCACTGGTCGCCCGCCGCGAGCATGGCCGCCGCGCGCCACCTGCACACGGCCACGCTGCTGCCGAGCGGCCGCGTGCTGGCCGAAGGCGGCGTGATCGCCAGCGGCGCGCTGCCTACGGCGGAACTGTACGACTACGCCGCCGACCGCTGGACCCCGGCCAAGGTGGCGCTGCGCAAGCGCTTCAGCCATTCGGCCACGTTGCTGCCGGGCGAGCGCCTGATGCTGCTCGGTGGCCTGGACGCCAACGACATCCTGTCCAGCGCGGAAGTGTTCAGCCTGAAGGCGGTGGAAGCGGCGCCGTAGCAGGGAGTCCGGGGAGGTAGTCCTTTTTTCGCTTTTGCTATACGTTTTTTGGTATTGATCGGTAAAGCTTTTCAAGTTGATACTGGCTGTCCGATCAATCCATTTTTCCTGCCATGCGCCTGATTCCCCATCTGCTGCTCGCCGCCGGCGTTGGCATGAGCGTGTCCGCCCATGCCGCCGACCGTGTCTCCTTCAACGCCGACTGGCGTTTCATGAAAGGCGAGCCGGCCGGCGCCGCAGGGGCAGGCGCTGCGCCGGGGCTGGACGACAAGGCCTGGCGCAAGCTGGACCTGCCGCACGACTTCGGCATCGAAGGCCCGTTCAAGCAGGAATACGAAGGCGAGACCGGCAAGCTGCCGTGGTGGGGCGTGGCCTGGTACCGCAAGACCTTCACCGCGCCCGCCGGCGACGCGGTCCGGCAAGTCTATCTCGACATCGACGGCGCCATGTCGCACGCCACGGTATGGCTCAATGGCGAGCAGGTGGGAGGCTGGCCTTACGGCTACAGCTCCTTCCGCGTGGACCTGAGCAAGCACCTCAAGCCGGGCGCGGAAAATGTGCTGGCGGTGCGCATCGACAATCCGCCCGATTCCTCGCGCTGGTATCCGGGCGGCGGCATCTACCGCAATGTATGGCTGGTGAAAGCCGCGCCGCTGCACGTGGCGCATAACGGCACCTTCGTCACCACGCCCATCGTCAAGGCCGGCGAGGCCACGGTGGACGTGCAGGTGACGCTGGAGAATAGCGGCGGCGCCACCGCCGCGCAGGTGTCGACCGCCATTTACGCGCTGGATGCGGCGGGCCGCCGCACCGGGCCGGCGCTGGCACAAAGCAGCCCGTCGGCGCTGACCAAGGTGGGCGCGGGGCGCCAGATCCTGCTGGCGCAGTCGCTGCAGCTGGCGCAGCCCAAATTCTGGAGCCCCGCCAAGCCGCAGCGCTACGTGGCGGTGACCACCGTGTCCGGCGAGGGCAAGGTGACGGACGAAGTGGAAACGCCGTTCGGCGTGCGCACGGTGGCCTTCGAGGCCGGGCGTGGGCTGATACTGAACGGTGAGCATGTGCCCATCCAGGGCGTGTGCATGCACCACGACCTGGGGGCGCTGGGCGCCGCGCTGAACGTGCGCGCGCTGGAGCGTCAGCTCGAGATCCTGCGCGACATGGGCGTGAACGCCATCCGCACCACGCACAACCCGCCCGCGCCGGAAATGCTGGAGCTGGCCGACCGCATGGGCTTCCTCATCGTGGAGGAGGCCTTCGACGCCTGGCGCCTGGGCAAGAAGAAGAACGACTACGGCCGCCTGTACGACGAATGGCACGAGAAGGACTTGCGCGCCATGGTGAAGCGCGACCGCAACCACCCCAGCATCATCATGTGGAGCATAGGGAACGAGATCCGCGAGCAGGGCGAACCGGAGGGCTGGAAGATGGCGGCCCACTTGGCGGACATCGTGCGCAGCGAGGACCGTACGCGCCTGACCACGGCCGGATTCAACCACGTGGTCTCAGGCTACAACGGCTTCCAGACCGCCGTGGACGTGGTGGGCTTCAACTACAAGCCGTGGGAGTACCCGACCTTCCACAAGAGCGCCCCGCACATCCCGGTGATAGGCAGCGAGACCGCGTCCACCGTCAGCTCGCGCGGCGAATACTTCTTCCCGGTGAGCGACGACAAGTCGAAAGGCCTGGCCAATTTCCAGGTCAGCAGCTACGACCTGTCTGCGCCGCGCTGGGCCTCCGCGCCGGAGCTGGAGTTCAAGGGCCTGGACGACAATCCTTTCGTGGCGGGCGAATTCGTCTGGACCGGTTTCGATTACCTGGGCGAGCCCACGCCCTACAACGCGGACAGCACCAACGCGCTGAACTTCACCGATCCGGCCGCCCGCGCGCGCGCCGAGAAGGAACTGGCGGAGCTGAGCAAGGTGAAAGTGCCGTCGCGCAGCTCATACTTCGGCATTGTGGACCTGGCGGGCTTCAAGAAGGACCGCTACTACCTGTACCAGGCGCGCTGGCGGCCGGAGCTGCCAATGGCGCACCTGCTGCCGCACTGGAACTGGCCGGAGCGGGTGGGGCAGGTCACGCCGGTGCACCTGTACACCTCCGGCGACGAGGCGGAGCTGTTCCTGAACGGGAAATCGCTGGGCCGCAAGCAGCGCGGCGCGCGCGACTACCGCCTGCGCTGGGACGACGTGGTTTACCAGCCGGGCGCGCTGAAAGCGGTCGTGTACAAGCAGGGCAAGCCCTGGGCCGAGGATACGGTGCAGACGGCGGGCAAGGCCGCCAGGCTGGCGCTGACGGCGGACCGCAGCGCGCTGCAGGCCGACGGCAAAGACCTGTCCTTCGTCACGGTGGCGATCACCGACAAGGAAGGCCGGCCGGTCCCCCGCAGCAGCAACGCGGTGCGCTTCACCGTCAGCGGACCGGGCGAGCTGGTGGCCACCGACAATGGCGACGCCACCAGCCTGGTGTCCTTCCAGTCGCCCGAGCGCGCGGCCTTCAATGGCCTGGCGCTGGCCATCGTGCGGACCAGGGCGGGGCAAGCCGGCGCGATCACGGTGACCGCGTCCAGCGACGGCCTGGCGGGCGCCAAGGTGACGCTGAACAGCAAGGCGCAGCCCTGACAAGGCTCAGGCAGACCTCAGGCAGCGGCGGCGCGCTCAGTCCGCGCCGGGTGCGCCTTCGTAGTTGACGGGCAGCCAGCGGTAGCCGGGGCTCGCGCCGCCTGGTGCGCCGATGCGGCCCAGGCCGGGGAAGGCGATGTGGGCGGCGCCCACCACCATGCGCTGGCTGGCGGCCATGTCCAGCAAGGCCCGGCGCTGGCGTTGCGCGTCGGCGGCGTCGCTGTCGTACTTGACGGTGGCTTCCGGATGCGGGAACTGCAGCGGGGCCACGTGCACAATGTCGCCCCAGACCAGCAATTGCCGTCCCCGGCTTTCCACCAGATAGGCCGCGTGCCCGGGTGTATGGCCCGGCGCGGGCAGGGCGCGCACGCCCGGTTCCAGCTGGCCGAAGGCGGCGTAGGGCTGGAAGCGGCCTGCGGCCTGGTAGGGCGCCACGGCGGCGCGCGCGCTGTCGAAGAAGCTGCGCAGGAATTCCGGTGCGGCCGCCTGCGCCGATGCGCTCAGCCAGTAGTGCGCTTCGCCCTGCGCCATGCGCAGCACGGCGTTGGGAAAGGCCGCCGCGCCCTGGCGCATCACGCCGCCGGCGTGATCCTTGTGCAGATGGGTGAGCAGCACGGTGTCCACCTGCTCCGGCTTGTAGCCTGCGGCGCGCAGGTGCTCCAGCAGCTTGCCGCAGCAGTCGCCGTACAGCGCGCCGGCGCCTGCGTCGACCAGTATCAGGCGGCTGCCGGTGTTGATGAGGAAGGCGTTGATGGAGCCTTGCAGCGGCTGCGCCAGGCCGGCGTCGTCCAGCCCGCGCCCGATCTGCGCCGGGGTGATGTTGTTCATCACCGTGTCGATGGGGAAGGCGTGCGTGCCGTCGGACAGCACGGTGATTTCAAAGTCGCCCAGCATCATGCGGTAGTAGCCGGGCGCCTGGCTGCGCACTTGCGGCGCGCCCGCCTGGGCGGGCGGAGCCAGCGGCGCAAACTGCAGCATGGCTGCGGCCATGAGCGGAAGCGTGAATCGGGTGGTGGTCGCAGCCATGGCGGGGCCGATCAGGAACGCAGGAAGGCCAGCAGCTCGGCGTTGAGCTTGTCCTTGTGCGTGGCGGGCAGGCCGTGTGGCGCGCCTTCGTACACGCTCAGCGTACCCTGCGGCAGCAGCTCCACGGCGCGGCGCGCGGTGGCGGCGATCGGCACGATCTGGTCGTCGTCGCCGTGGATCACCAGCGTGGGCACCGTCATCTTTTTCAGGTCTTCGGTGAAGTCGGTTTCCGAGAACTGCTTGATGCAGGCGTAGGCGCTGCGGATGCTGCACTGCATGCCTTGCAGCCAGAAGGTGTCGCGCAGGCCCGGCGAGTCCTTGGCGCCTTCGCGGTTGAAGCCGTAGAAGGCGGTGGTCAGATCCTTGAAGAACTGCGAGCGGTCGGCCTGCACCGCGCTGCGGATGCCGTCGAACACTTCCATCGGCACGCCGTTCGGATTGGCCGGACCGACCAGCATTTGCGGCGTGACCGCGCCCACCAGCACCGCGCGCGCCACGCGGTCCGTGCCGTGGCGGCCGATATAGCGCGCCACTTCGCCACCGCCGGTGGAGTGGCCCACCAGGGTGGCACCGGTCAGGTCCAGCGCGTCGATCAGCGTGGCCAGGTCGTCGGCGTAGGTGTCCATGTCGTTGCCGTGCCACGGCTTGCTCGACAGGCCGTGGCCACGGCGGTCGTGCGCGATCACGCGGTAGCCGTGTTCGGCCAGGAACATCATCTGGTCTTCCCAGGCGTCGCCCTGCAGCGGCCAGCCGTGGCTGAACACCACGGCCGGGCCGTGGCCCCAGTCCTTGAAGTTGATCAGCGTGCCGTCGCGGGTGGTGACGGTATTGATGGTGCGGGTAGTGGTCATGGCAAGTCCTTGCAGGTTGGTCAAGCTTGCATTCTGGGCAGCGCACGATTGCCCGTCTATCTGGACTAAGGGATAGATGCAACTCCCACTTCATTGCGCGGCGCGCAAAAATGTTCGGCGCGCGGCGCGTATTCCCCGGCGCAGGCGGCGCAGCTACAGTCGGTTCCCATCCCCACACTCCGGAGCGCCGTGATGAAACGCCTAACCTTTCAACAGAAACTCTGGCTGCCGCTGGCGGCCTGCCTGCTGTGCATCTGCGTCTTGTCGCTGCTGCACGCCTTTGAAACCCGCACCTTGCGCTATGAGGAGCGCAAGGCCAACCTGGCCGATGTGGATCAGGCCGCGCTGTCTATCGTGCGCGGCTTGGCCGCAGCGGCCAGGGCGGGAGAAATCAGCCAGGCGGAAGCGATGGCCGAGGCCAGGCGCGTGCTGCGCCATATCCGCTATGGGCAGGACGGCTACGTCGCCATCCTGGGGCTGGACGGCAGCGCTGTGCAAAACCCGGGCAACCCGGCCAACGACGGCAAGTCCATGCTGGATTTCCGCGATCCGGCCGGCCGCTACGTATTCCGCGAAGTGGCCAGCATGGCGGCTTCCGCCCAGGGCGAGGGCTATCTGTCCTATCTTTGGCTGCGCCCCGGTCAGAGCGCGCCGTCCGCCAAGTTGAGCCGGATAGTGAGTTACCAGCCGTGGGGCTGGGCTTTGGTGGCGGGCGTGTACACGGACGATATCGACGCCGCCTTCCACGCTTCGCTGTATCGGGCGCTGGCGGTGACCGCGCTGCTGTGCGCCCTGCTGGCTGCCGTGGTGGTGCTGGTCAACCGCAGCTTGCAGAGGGCGCTGGGCGGCAGCCCTGAATATGCGGTGGAGGTGGCGCGGCAGATCGCGGCCAACAACCTCGGCATGGCCGTCGCCACCGCGCCGGGAGACGAGGACAGTCTGCTGCACGCAATGAAAACCATGCAGCAGAACCTGGCCGGCATGATAGGGGCCATCAGCGGCAGCGCCGTCACCGTTGCCGCGGCCTCCTCGCAGATTGCCACCGGCAACCTGGATCTGTCGGCGCGCACGGAGAGCCAGGCCAGCTCGCTGGAGGAAACCGCCGCATCGATGGAGCAGCTCACGCAGACCGTGGCGCAGAACGCCGAGCATGTCCGGCAGGCCAACCGGCTGGCGGGGGAGGCGGGCGATGTGGCGCACCGTGGCGGGCAAGCAGTGGCGGAGGTGGTGCAGACCATGCACGCCATCCACGCCAGCGCCAGCCGCATCGAGGCCATCACCGGCGTGATCGACGGCATCGCGTTTCAGACCAATCTGCTGGCGCTGAACGCGGCGGTGGAGGCGGCGCGGGCCGGGGAGCAGGGCAAGGGATTCGCGGTGGTGGCGGCCGAAGTGCGCGGCCTGGCCCAGCGCAGTGCGGCCGCCGCGCGCGAGATCAAGACGCTGATTGACGGCGCGGTGCGCGGCATTGCCGAGGGCAGCGGCAAGGCCGCCCGCGCCGGCGGCACGATGGACGAGGTGGTGGCCAGCGTCACCCGCATGCGCACGGTGCTGGCCGGCATAGGCGAGGCGTCCAGCGAGCAAAGCACCGGCATCGGCCATGTTCACGCGGCCATTGCCGATATGGACGCGGCGACCCAGCAGAACGCGGCGCTGGTGGAGCAGGCCGCTGCGGCGGCGGGCAGCCTGAGCGACCAGGCCGGCGTGCTGGCCGCCCTGGTGGGCCGTTTCCGGCTGGCGCGCCAGCCGCTGCGCTTGCAGGGCGGTGTGCGCTAGCCGCCGCCAGGATCAGGTCAGCGGCTGCGCCAGGTGCTCGGCCAGCAGGTCGACAAAGGCCTTGATCGCCTGGGAGCCGCGCCGGTTGGCGGCGTACATGGCGTAAAGGCCGATTTCCATCTCGCCCGGATTGGCCTGGTAGCCGCCCAGCAGGGGCTGCAGCGTGCCGGCGGCCAGGTCGCCGCGCACCAGCCAGTCCGGCAGCATGGCGATCCCCACGCCGTCGAGCGCGGCGCGGCGCAGCATTTCCGAATTATTGATGGTGAGCGTGCCGCGTACCGGCAGCTCGGTGAAGCCGGCGCCGGCCTGCTGGGATTGCAGGCGCCAGCCGCGCCGCGCTACGCCGTAGGAAAACAGCAGGCAGTTGTGGCGCAGCAGATCCTCCGGCGCTTCCGGCGTGCCGTGCCGTTCCAGATATGCCGGACTGGCGCAAATGACGCGCTGGTGGCCGCTCAGGCGGCGCGCGATCAGGTTGGGCTGCTGCTGCGCCGCGCCGATGCGGATCGCCACGTCGATGCTGTCGTCCACCATATTGCTCACCGCATCGCTCAGGTGCAGGTCGAGCTCCAGCCGGGGATGGCGGCGTGCCAGTTCGCCCAGCAGCGGCGCGATAAACATGGTGCTGAACGTGACCGGGGCCGACACCCGCAGCAAGCCGCCGGCCTGGCCGTGGCGGGCTGCGGCCGCGTCGTCGGCCTGGTCCAGCTGCGCCAGGATGGCCTGCGCGCTGGCGTAGTACTGCTGGCCGCTGTCGGTCAGTGTGACCTTGCGCGTGGAGCGGTTCAGCAGCGCCGTGCCGACACGCTTTTCCAGCGCATCGACCAGCCGCGTCACCGACGACGCGGCCACCCCCAGCTGGCGCGCCGCCGGCGAAAACCCGCCGCTGGCCGCTACCAGGCAAAACGCCTTCAATTCCGCAAAACGATCCATCAGTGTTCCTTCATCTTTGCGCGCAGCGCAATGGTGTTGTCGGCCCCGCCCGGATTATCGGCGCGTCCCGGCGCCGCTACAGTGGCTGCATTCAATTACACGGAGCCGAATATGAAAAACATCCTGCAAACCATGACCCTGGGCGGCCTGCCCCTCAGCAGCCGCATCGCCATGGCCCCCGTCACCCGCTCCCGCGCAGGCGACGGCGGCGTGCCGACGGCGCTCAACGCAGAATATTACCTGCAGCGCGCAACGGCGGGGCTGATTATCAGCGAAGCCACCAATGTATCGCCCAACTCGGCCGCCTTCGAGCTGGCCCCCGGCATCTACAGAGAGGCGCAGCTGGCCGGCTGGAAGCAGGTCGCCGCCGCTGTGCATAGCCGGGGCGGGAAGATCTTCATGCAGCTGTGGCACGGCGGCCGCGTGGGCAGCTACGCGCTGCTCGACGGCCGCCAGCCGCTCTCGCCGTCCGGCTTCAACGACGACCTGGGCATGCTGCAGGTATATGGCGCGCTGCGCAACGGCTATTACACGCGCCTGGCGGCTTCGCCTTCGCGCGCCATGAGCGTGGCCGAGATCCACGAGGCGGTGGCCGAATTTGGCGCCGGCGCCGCCAACGCGCTGCGGGCCGGCCTGGATGGCGTGGAGATCCACGCGGCCAACGGCTACCTGCCGCAGCAGTTCCTCTCGCCCCATGTCAACCGGCGCAGCGACGAATTCGGCGGCAGCGTGGAAAACCGCGCGCGCTTCCTGCGCCTGGTGATCGAGGCGGTGCTGCGGGCAGTGCCGCCGGAGCGCGTGGGAGTGCGCATCTCGCCCTTTGCGCTGTATAACAATGCGCTCGACGAGGACGCCGCCGAGACTTACGCCTACGTTTTGCGCATGCTCGACAGCTACGGTATTGGCTACGTGCACGGCGCCGACACCAACGCCTGGGGCGGTAGCAGCGACATGGCGCAGCTGCTGCAGCTTATCCGCAGCAATTACGGCGGCGTGGTGATCGCCAACGCTGGCCTGTCGCCGGAGCAGGCCGAGCACCTGGTTGCCTTTGGGCGCGCGGACATGGTTGCCTTCGGCCGGCAGTTCATCGCCAATCCCGACCTGGTGGCGCGCATTGCCCGCAACGGCCCGTACAACGAGCCCGATCCGTTCAGCTTCTACGGCGGCGGCGCGCGCGGCTACACCGACTACCCGGCATTGTGAACATCACACTTTGGTATGAGGCGGCATACCAAGGTCTGATTTTCAGGCCGCCGTCCGCTATCTATAGTGGTCAGCATCCCGCAGCTTTGCGGCTTGTACCGATCCGGAGGGAGTCATGCCAGTCGAACTGTTAGCCCGTTGGCGCCGCCGTCCGCGCCGCGCCACCGCCGAGTGGCTGGTGCTGGCGCTGGTGCTGTTGATGAGCGGCCTGATGGCCGTGTATTTCATCTGGACCGAGCGCCGCCTGCTGCTCGGCTCCGACATCGAACGCATGCGCATGCAGACGCTGATCATCGACGAGAATCTGCAGCACCAGCTGGAGGGCGTGCGCAATGCGCTCGACAGCGCGCGCGCCGCCTTCGGCTCGCCGGGCAGCGTGGGCACCTGCGCCAGCGACTGCCGCCGCCTGCTGCTGCAGTCGCTCAAGCGCGCCATGCCGGGCGTGCGGGCGCTGGTGGTGGTGGACCGCGAGGGCCGCATCCAGGTGTCGGATGACGACCTGCGCGACGCCCGCCTGGACGACAAACTCTACACCAGCCAGGTGGCGCATATGCGCTCGCCGGACACACTGTACCTGTCGCAGCCCTACGAAAACACGCCCGGCGTGTTCAACATCAAGCTGTCGCTGGCGATGGTGGACGGCGCGGGGCACAATGCGGGCGCGGTCAGCGCCATCCTCAACCCCGAGTATTTCGATGCGGTGATGCGCTCGGCGCTGTACGCGCCCGATATGAGCAGCGCCATCACCGACGGCAGCGGGCGCCGCATCCTGTACGTGCCGGCCAACCCGGCGGCCATGCGCGCCGATGCCGCCGCCGATCTCTTTTTTCGTTATCATCTGCACAGCGCCTTGCCGCTGACGGTGCTGGGCGGCGACCGCCGCCTGGTGGTCCAGCGCACCATGGCGCTGCGCGAGCTGGGACTGGACAAGGCGCTGATCGTGAGCCTGACGCGCAGCCAGGACAAGATAGAGGCGGGCTGGCACAACCTGGCCTGGATCAGCGGCATGGCCTGGCTGCTGACGGGCGTGGCGGGGGCGGGCGGGCTGGCGCTGGCCCAGCGCCGCCGCATGGCGCTGGAGCAGCTGGCGCTGGAGGGCGAGGAGGAGCGCGCCGCCGCCGCCGAGCGGGTGGAGCTGGCGCTGAACGGCGCCAACCTGGGCCTGTGGGACTGGGACCTGGTGCGCGACGTGCGCACCGGCGACGCGCGCGCCGCCGCCATGCTGGGCTATCTGCCCGGTGAGCTGCCCACGGCGCCGGGCAACTGGCGCGCCCTGGTGCATCCGGACGACTGGGAGGCGCTGGACGCCGCGCTGGCCGGCCACCTGGAGGACGGCAGCCGTTCCTACGAAGCCGAGTACCGCATGCGCCACCGCGCCGGGCACTGGATCTGGCTGCAAAGCCGGGGCAAGGTGAGCGAGCGCGCGCCGGACGGCACGGCGCTGCGCATGGTGGGCACGCGCATGGACATCAGCGCGCGCAAGCTGGCCGAGGCGGAAATCGCCCACCTGGCGTTCTACGACGGCCTGACCAAGCTGCCCAACCGGCGCCTGTTGCTGGACCGGCTGGGCCACGCCATCGCCAAGTCCGAGCGCGGCGCCTGCCACGGCGCGGTGCTGTTCGTGGACCTGGACAATTTCAAGTCCCTCAACGACACGCTGGGCCACGAAATGGGCGACCGCCTGCTCGAGATGGTGGCCTTCCGCCTGCAGCAGGTCACGCGCGACAGTGACACCGTGGCCCGGCTGGGCGGCGACGAGTTCGTGATCCTGCTCGAAGTGCTGGGCGCGAGCGCGCAGGAGGCGGCGGCCCATGCCGAGGTGGTGGCGCAGAAGGTGGTCAGCGCGCTGAGCCTGAGCTATCCGCTGGACGGCCACGAGCTGCGCAGCACGCCCAGCATAGGCGTGGTGCTGTTCGGCGCGGGTAACCACACCATCAGCGACCTGCTGCGCCAGGCCGACATGGCCATGTACGAGGCCAAGGCGGCGGGCCGCGCCACCTTCCGCTTCTTCGATCCGCTGATGCAGGCGGCGCTGGACGCCACCGCCATGCTGGAATCGGACCTGCGCTTTGCGCTGGCGCGCGCCGAGCTGGAATTGCACTACCAGCCGGTGGTGGACGCGGACGGGCGGCCCACCGGCGCCGAAGCGCTGCTGCGGTGGCGGCATCCGCGCCGCGGCCTGGTGCCGCCGGCCGAATTCATTCCGCAGGCGGAAAAGAGCGGGCTGATTATCGATATCGGCGACTGGGTGCTGGCCACCGCCTGCCGCCAGCTGGTGCAGTGGCAGGAGTCGCCCTGCACGCGCGGGCTCACCGTGGCGGTCAATGTCAGCGCGCGCCAGTTCCGCCAGCCGGACTTCGCCGAGCATGTGCTGCAGATCGTCGCCGGCACGGGCGCCGATCCGCGCCTGCTGAAACTGGAGCTGACCGAAAGCATGCTGCTGGCCGACGTGGACGACATTATCGCCAAGATGGCGCGGCTGAAGGCCTGCGGCGTGGGCTTCTCGCTGGACGATTTCGGCACCGGCTATTCCTCGCTCAGCTATCTGCAGCGGCTGCCCATCGAGCAGCTGAAGATAGACCGCTCCTTCGTGCGCGACATGCTGCGCGCGCCGAACGCGGCCACCATCGTGCGCAGCATCGTCACGCTGGCGCACGGCATGGGCTTGTGCGTGGTGGCCGAGGGCGTGGAGACCCCGGCGCAGCGGGACGCGCTGTGCCAGATCGGCTGCGACGGGCTGCAGGGCTACCTGTTTGGCCGCGCCGAACCGGCCGATACTATACTTTGGTCTAAGATCATTCCCGTGGCGGTGGAATTATAATAAGAAGATATCACTCCGCATGGGAAGGGCAGGGCATGGTCAGGGTTCAAGGCAGCCCCTTGTTGTCGCTGTTGCTGGTCGGCCTGACGCTGGCCATATTCGCCGTCGACGCGTTTACGCCGCTGGATGTGGCCATCGCCGTCATGTACGTGGTGGTGGTGCTGCTCTCGGCCAGCGTGTGGCGCCGGCGCGGCGTGATACTCACCAGCGCCGTGTGCCTGGGGCTCACGGTGCTGGCCTACGCCTTTTCGCACGCGGCCATGTTCTCCGGCCCCGCCTCCGGCCGCATGGTGGTCAGCCTGGCCGCCATCGGCATCGTTGCCTACCTGGCGCTGCGCTGGCAGGCCGCCACCAATGCGCTGATCGCGCGCGAGGAAGCGCTGCATCGCTCGCAGTCGCAGCTGGCCCATGTCACCCGTGTAACCATGCTGGGCGAGCTGGCCGCGTCCATTGCCCACGAAGTGAACCAGCCGCTGGCGGCCATCACCACCAATGGCGGTGCGAGCCTGCGCTGGCTGAACCGCGCGGAGCCGGATTTGGACGAAGCGCGCGCCGCCATCGGCAGCGTGCTGGAGGAGGCGGGCCGCGCCAGCGAAGTGATACGCCGTATCCGCGCGCTGGCGCGCCGCAGCGATCCGCGCCACCTGCCGCTGTCGCTGAACGAGGTGGCGCAGGAAGCGGCGCGCCTGGTGCGGCGCGAGCTGGCCAGCCACCACGTCTCGCTCAACCTGGACCTTGCGCCGGACCTGCCGCAGGTATGCGGCGACCGCGTGCAGCTGCAGCAGGTGCTCATCAATTTGCTGATGAACGCCATGCAGGCCATGCAGCATTGCGCGCCCGGCGAGGCCTTGCTGCTGCTGCAGACCCGCATCCACGAGCAGGGCGGCGTGGTGTGCAGCGTGGCCGACACCGGCCCCGGCATTCCGCCCGAGCACCTGCCCAAGCTGTTCGACGCCTTCTTCAGCACCAAGGAGGAAGGCATGGGCATGGGCCTGCCGATCTGCCGCTCGATTATCGAAACCCACGGCGGCCGCATCTGGGCGGGCATGCCGCCGCGCGGCGCCATGCTGTGCTTTTCGCTGCCCGTCACGGAGGAGTGTTCCGCATGAACGTGTATATCGTCGACGACGACGCGCCGCTGCGCGCAGCCATTTCCAGCCTGCTGCGCTCCGTCGGCCTGCGCGTGTTCGATTTCGGTTCCGTGCCGCAGTTCCTGGCGCACCAGCGCGAGGAGGCGGCCAGCTGTTTGCTGCTGGACGTGCGCCTGCAAGGCATCAGCGGGCTGGAATTCCAGGCCGAACTCAATCGAGACGGCGTGTCCCTGCCGGTGGTCTTCATGACCGGCCATGGCGACATTCCCATGTCGGTGCGCGCCATGAAGGCCGGGGCGCTGGATTTCCTGGCCAAACCCTTCCGCGACCAGGACCTGATCGATGCGGTGAATTCTGCGCTGGAAGTGGACCGTGGCCGCAGGCAGCACAACCAGGCGCAGCATGCCTTGCAGGCGTGCTACCAGTCGCTCACGCCGCGCGAGCGCGAGATCATGGCGCTGGCCGCCAGCGGCTTGATGAACAAGCAGATCGCCGGCCAGGTGGGCACCAGCGAGATCACGGTCAAGATCCATCGCGGCAACGCCATGCGCAAGATGCAGGCGCGCACCTTTGCCGACCTGGTGCGCATGGCCGAGGCGCTGGGCATCGACACTGCACGCAAAGGATAATCTCTCTATACCCTTGTATGATTCCGCTACCAAGGCGCACACGGTATCTTGTTCCCATGCAGATTCAGGGAGTAAGCCGTGTCCAGTTCCACCACCAGCAGTACCAACCTTAGTGCCCGCGTAGCCATCGTCGACGACCACGACGCCGTGCGCGGCGCCGTCAGCAGTCTGCTGCGCTCCAGCGGCTATACCGTCACCGAATTCGATAGCGCCGAAAGCCTGCTGGCCGCCGGCGCCCAGCACGACTATAACTGCATCATCAGCGACCTGCAGATGCCTGGCATGAGCGGCCTGGAACTGCTGGAGCACCTGCGCCGCAACGGCTGCGGCGTGCCGCTGATTATGCTCACCGCCTTCCCCGAGCCTGCAGTGCGCCAGCGCGCGCAGCAGGGCGGCGCGGCCGCCTTCCTGAGCAAGCCATTCCAGTGCGACGAGTTGATGCACTGGGTTGCGCTATGCGTTGCCGAGTCCAACCCTTCCTCCGCCCCGTCCACCATCTAGGGAGCTAAAGCATGAGCACAACCATGAGCACAGCCATGAACACCGTTACGAGCAGCCTTCCGTCCGGCGCCGCGCCGCAGTTGCGCCTTCCGTCCGCGCCACGGCTGCGATGGAGCGCCTGCCATTCGCGCTGGGCCGCGTATGCGCTGCTGGTGTGCCTGATCACCGCCAGCGTGGCTTTATCTGTGCTGATAGAACGCTCGTCCGGCTCCGGCATGACGCGCCTGGTCCACCTGTTCGACATCGTAGCGCTGCTCACCGGCGCCTTCCTGCTGTACCACGTCCGTGCCCGCTTCCGCGTCGAGCAGCAGCTGGTGCACCAGGCCGGGCACGATCCGCTGACCGGACTGGCCCACCGCCGCTCCTTTGAAGCGCGCCTGCGCAGCCTGCCCGTGCGGCCGCACGCCGTGGTGCTGGGCACCATAGACCGCTTCTCGCGCATCGTGGGCGGCTATGGCCACGGCTTCGGCGACCGCATGATCATCGGCCTGACCAGCCGCATCCGCCAGGCCGCGGAGGCGCGCGGCGGCGAGGTGTATCGCCTGGACGGCGCCAACTTCGCTATCCTCTACCAGGGCCGTCTCGACAGCCCCGAATTCGACGCGGCCATCTCGGCGCTGCGGGCGGAAGTGGGCCAGCCCTACGTGTGCGAAGGCCACGAAGTGTTCACCACGCTGAGCCTGGGCGCCGTGTGCTACCCGCAGGACGGCGCCGAGCCGGAGATTTTGCTGAGGAACGCCGACGCCGCGCTGCAGGCGGCGCGCCAAGCCGGCGGCGACACGCTGGTGCATTACTCGGAAAGCTTGAACGCGCAGGCTGGCTTGCGGCTGGACCTGGAAGCCCAGCTGCGCCGCGCGGTGGAGCGCCAGGAACTGGAGCTGCACTACCAGCCGCAGCAATCGCTGTCCGACGGCGGCCTGATAGGCTTCGAGGCCCTGATACGCTGGCGCCGCGGCGAGGAGCTGGTGTCGCCGGCCCACTTCATTCCGCTGGCCGAGGAGTCGGGCCTGATCGTCTCCATCGGCGAGTGGGTGCTGGAGGAAGTGTGCCGCCAGCTCAGCCAGTGGCAGGCCGACAGCGGCCGCCGGCTGGTGGTGGCGGTGAACATCTCGCCGCGCCAGTTCGCCGCGCCGGGCTTCCTGGCGCATATCGAAGCGCTGCTGGCCAGCACCCATATTGACCCGTCCAGCATAGAGCTGGAGATTACGGAAGGGGTGATGATGGAGAACGCCGAAAGCGCCATCGTGCTGCTGCAGCGCCTGCGCGCACTGGGCCTGCGGCTGTCGATCGACGATTTCGGCACCGGCTATTCCAGCCTGGCCTACCTGAGCCGCTTCCCCATCGACAAGCTCAAGATCGACCAGTCCTTCGTGCGCAATATGGGCACCGTCAAGCAGCAGAGCGCCATCGTGCAGGCCACCATAGGCCTCGGCCACAGCCTGGGCATGACGGTGATCGCGGAGGGTGTGGAGACCGAAGCCCAGCGCGCGCTGCTGCACAGCTGGCAGTGTGACGAGATCCAGGGCTATCACTACAGCCGGCCCTTGCCCGCCCGCGCCGCATTGAATTTCCTGCAAGGCAGCGTGCAGCTGCGCGCCGCCTGAACCTATCCCCACACCGGAGACCGACAATGAACTGGTTCTATCACCTGAAGATTGCTCACAAACTGCTGGCCGCCGTGGCCGCCGTGATGGCGCTGACCGTGGCGCTGGGCGTGTTTTGCTTCCTGCAATTGCGGCATCTGCACAGCGTCAACAACGACATCACGCAGCGCTGGGCGCCTGCGGTGCGCAACGTGCTGCTGGTGAAATCCAGCCTGCTGCGCTTCCGCACCTACGAGCTGCAGCACGCGCTGTCGACCCAGCCGGTGGAATTCGACTACTACGAAGCGCAGATGAACGGCGAAATGGCGGAGATGCGGCGGGCGCTGGCGCTGTACGCGGCGGTGCCCAAGTCCGGCGCCGAGCAGGCCGACTTCGCCAAGTTCCGTTCCGCGCTGGATTCCTACGCCGCGGCGGTGCGCCAGGTGGTGCAGCTGGACCGCGCAGGCAACCACGCAGGCGCCATGGCGCTGCTGCGCGGCGAATCGCGCACCTATAATTTCGAGGCGACGGACCTGGTGGGGCGCCTGGTGGCGGCGGGAGAGCAGGGCAGCGACGCGGCGGCGGCCTCCGCAGCCGGCGCCTACGCCAAGTCGCGCAGCATGATTACCGCGCTGATCGCGGCCACGGTGGTGCTGGGCATGCTGATGGCGGCCTGGGTGGCGCGCCTGATCTCGCGGCCTTTGCAGCAAGCGGTGGACATCGCACGGCGCGTGGCGGGCGGCGACCTGCGCGCCGTGGCGGCAACTTGCTGGCGTGACGAAACCGGCGATCTGCTGCGCGCCCTGAACGGCATGAGCGCCCGCTTGCAGCAGATGGTGGGCCAGGTGCGCGGCGGCGCGGACACGGTGGCTGCGGCCTCCGCGCAAATTGGCGCCGGCAATGCCGACCTGGCCAGCCGCACCGAGCGCCAGGCCGCGTCGCTGGAGGAAACCGCCGCCACGATGGAGCAGCTCACCGTCACCGTGGGCCACAATGCCGACAAGGCGGAGCAGGCGCACGGCCTGATGGAGCGCACCGCCGCCGAGGCGCAGCAGGCCGAGCGCGCGGTGGGCGCCATGCTGGCCACCATGGAAGGCATAGACGCGTCGTCGCGCCGTATCGGCGACATCGTGGGCCTGATGGACGGCATCGCTTTCCAGACCAATCTGCTGGCGCTGAACGCTGCGGTCGAAGCGGCGCGGGCGGGCGAACAGGGACGCGGCTTCGCCGTGGTGGCGGGCGAAGTGCGCAGCCTGGCTCAGCGCAGCGCGCAATCGGCCAGGGAGATCAAGCAGCTGATCGCCGCGTCCATCGAACAGGTAGGCGAGGGCAGCCGCGTGGTGCGCGGCGCCGGCTCCGCCATAGGCGCGGTAACCGGCGGCGTGCAGCGCGTGGCAGGGCTGGTGGCCGACATCAGCTCCGGCAGCCGCGAGCAGAGCATAGGACTGCAGCAGCTCAACGCCACGCTGGCCGAACTGGACGGCGCCACCCAGCAGAATGCATCGCTGGTGGAGGAGTCGCTTGCCGCCACGCTGTCGCTGGGCGAGCAGGCGCAGCGCCTCACGCGCAGCGTGGACCTGTTCCGCCTGCAGGACGAGAAGCTGGAAGAAGGAGTGATCGACATGGCCATCTCCGCGCCCGCGCCCGCGCGCGGCGCCTTGCGCGGCGGCGCGGTGCGCCGGCCGGTCTACGTGGCGGGCGTGGTCTGAGCGTGCTAGGCCACGACGGTGACCACGTTGAGCAAGCCCTCGCGCGCCATCTTGGCGTAGGGGCAGACGCGTTCGGCGTTGCGCACCAGTTCTTCCGCCGTGCCCTGGCGCAGGCCGGGCAGGCGGATCTTCACGTTGGCCATGAGCAGATACATGCCGTCCACCGGATCGCGCGCGAACGACACCGCAACCTCGACGGAACAGCCGGCGGCGCTGAGTCCCGCCTTGGCCGCCAGCAGGTACAGCACGCCGTGGAAGCAGGCCGCAAAGCCCGCCGCGAACAGCTGCTCCGGATTGGTGCCGCCGCCCGGGCCGCCCAGTTCGGGCGGCAGGCGCAGCGCCAGCTCCAGGTTGCCGTCGTCCGAGCGCGCCACACCCGAGGCGCGTCCGTGTCCAGCCTCGCCGCCGGTCACGGTCACTGTGGTGGTGTAGAGCGGCTGGATGTCCTGGCCGACGTATTTGTCGAGCAGCGACAAGGGCGGCGCGGTTGGTGCTGGCGGCTTCATTTTCTGGTGGTCTCCTGGTGGCGGGTGCGCGGATGCGCACGGTGCGGGCCAGTGTAGGCCGGCGCCGCCGCCGCCGGTAGATACGCGCCGGGGTGCACGCTGGTGAGCGCCGTGCACCAGTGCTGGCCGCGTGTTTTGCTGCGTGCGCGTATTGGTGCCTGGCGCTCACCAGCGTGAGGCCCTCCATGCGTCTACCGGAGCAGCTGGCGCGCTCCTAGAATGATTCTGTGCCGCGAGCTTCCGCAAGCGGACTAATACCCAACCAGGAGATCATCATGACGCAGCGTATCAACTACCAGGAGCAATCCCCCGAGCTGTTCAAGAAACTCGTCGAACTCAATACCGTCATCAAGCAGGGCGCGATTGAAGAATCCATCCTCGACCTGGTGGCCATCCGCGCCTCCCAGATCAACGGCTGCGGATTCTGCGTGGACATGCACATCAAGCAGGCCACCATCCACGGCGAGCGCGCACTGCGCCTGCACCACCTGGCCGCATGGCGCGAATCGACACTCTTCATTCCGCGTGAGCGCGCCGCGCTGGCATGGACCGAAGTGCTGACCCGCCTGCCGGAGCAGGGCGTGCCGGACGATATCTATGAGCGCGTGCGCACGCAGCTGTCCGAAAAAGAGCTGTCCGACCTGACCTTCGAAGTCATGGCCATCAATGCGTGGAACCGCATCAACGTCGCCTTCAAGTTCGTGCCCGGCTCTTACGACAAGGCCTTCGGCCTGGACAAAGCCCACCTCGAATAAACCCCCTGGCGCGGCGCGGGGCGGCTTCCGCAGCCGTTCCCGCCAGCCGCATGGAGCCCACTATGAATGCCCCTCTACTGCCATTCGCCAGCCGTCCTGTGGCCCAGCGCATCAAGGTCTACTTGATGCACAGCTCACCCATTGTTCGCGCGGGGCTGGGCGCCATGCTGGCCGGCGAGCCGGACCTGGAAGTCAGCGCGCCGGTACAGTGGCCATGCGCCGACGAAGCCTGCGTAGTGATTGCCGATTACTTCTCCGCCCTGCGCGCCGCGCGCGATTGCGGCCAGGCCCCGGCCCAGTCGGCGCGCGCCATGCGGCTGCTGGTGGTGAGTTCGCAAGGCAAGGCGGGAGAAGTGCGGCACGCGGTCGACAGCGGCGTGCACGGCTATCTGCTGCAGGAGGCCGACGCCGGCGAGCTGCTGGAATGCGTGCGCCTGCTGGGCATGGGCTGCCGCTACCTGGGCGCTGCGGCCAGCCGCAGCGTGGCCAACGCGCTGCACCTTCCGCCGCTGACGCGGCGCGAGGCGGACGTGCTGTCCATCCTGTCGCGCGGCCATCCGGACAAGCTGATCGCGCGCGAGCTGGGCATAGGCGTGGGCACGGTGAAGACCCATATGAAGCAGCTGATGCACAAATTCGACGTCTCCACCCGCACGCAAGTGGTGCTGAGCGCGATGGAGCAGGGGCTGCTGGGCGTGCCTTTCAGTCCACCAGCGTGACCACGCTGAGCAGGCCTTCGCGCGCCATCTTGGCGTAAGGGCAGACGCGTTCGGCGTTGCGCACCAGTTCCTCGGCGGTGCTCTGCTTCATGCCAGGCAGGCGTACCTGCAGTGCGGACGTGAGCAGATACATGCCATCCATCGGATCGCGCGCAAACGAGACCGACGCCTCCACCGAGGTGCCGGCCGCGCTCAGGCCAGCCTTGGCCGACAGCAGGCTGATGACCCCATGAAAGCAGGCCGCAAAGCCGGCCGCAAAAAGCTGTTCGGGATTGGTGCCGCCGCCCGGGCCGCCCAGTTCGGGCGGCAGGCGCAATTGCAGCTCGAGATTGCCGTCGTCCGAGCGGGCCACGCCGGAGGCGCGCCCGTGTTCGGCCTCGCCCCCCGTCACCCGCACCGTCGTTGTATAGAGGGACTGGATATCCTGCCCTACATACTTGTCGAGCAGTGAAAGCGGCGGGGGCGCGAGCGGTTTCATTTCTTCTGCAGCCAGTTCCGTATGGTGGCCGTGCCCAGGCGCGCCTTGCCCGCCGGGACCAGGGTGCGCTCGCCCAGCAGCGCGCCGAAGTAGCGCGCGCCGGCGTCGGCTTCCACCTTGCGCGTATCGCCGATGGACACCAGGTACTGCTGCACCAGCCCGGACAGGGGGAAGGCTTCCGGACCGGCGATTTCCACCGTGCCATTGACCGGCGCGGCGGTGGCGTAATCGGCCATGGCCAGCGCCACGTCGTCCGACGAGATAGGCTGCACCAGGGCAGGGGACAGGCGCACGGTGTTGCCGTCCGCGCCGGATTGCGCTATCCCGCCGAGGAATTCGAAGAACTGGGTTGAGTGCACGATGGTGTAAGGCACCTTGCCTTCCTTGATCAATTTTTCCTGCGCTATCTTACCCCGGAAATAGCCGCTTTCGGCCAGCAGGTCGGTGCCCACCACGGACAGGGCGATGTGGTGCTTCACGCCCGCCTCGGTTTCCGCCTTGAGCAGGTTGCGGCCGGAGGCGGTGAAGAAGGCCAGCACGTCGGCGTCCGCGAAGGACGGCGAGTTGGCCACGTCGATCACCACGTCGGCCCCGGCCAGTACCGCAGCCAGGCCCTCGCCGGTGACGGTGTTGACGCCGGAATTGGGCGAGGCCGCGATGGCCTCGTGGCCGCGTTCCTGCAGGATCTTGATGGTTTTGCTGCCTATCAGGCCGGTGCCACCAATGACGACGATTTTCATGATGAAGCTCCTCTTATTGCGCTCAGAGCGGCTGAGCTGTCCGGTTGCGGAGATCGCGGTACAAGGCCAGTGTAGGCCGCGTCCGGGCGCGCCGGTAGGCGCGTGGACGACAGCACAGTGGTGAGCGGCAGGCACCAATCAGGGCGGATCAGGGCGGGGAGAAATTGCCGATGCAGTACAGGTCCAGCGCGCGGACCTGCAAGGTGATGTAGTCGATGAAGACGCGGGTGCGGGTGGGCAGGTGGCGCCGGTTCAGGTAGCAGAGATAGTGGCCGCGGTCGTCCGGCGCGTACTGCGGCAGCACCGCCACCAGCTGCCCCCTGCGCAGCAGCTCGCACACCTGGTAGCCGGCCAGCTGCGCCAGGCCTTCGCCGTTCAGCACGGACTGCAGCACCAGGTCGGCGTCGTTGAAGGTGCAGGCGGCCTTGGGCAGCAGGGTGCGCGCCACGCCGCCCACCCGGAATTCCCATTCCTCCACGCGGCCGGTGGCGAGCCGGTAGGTGATGCAGCGGTGTTCGGCGATCTCCTCCACGCTGGCCGGCAGGCCGCACTCCTGCGCGTAGGCGGGCGAGGCGCACACCAGCAGCTGCATGGGGATGAGCTGCTTGGCCACCACCTGGCTGTCGTCCATGCGGCCGTTGCGGAAGGCCACATCGACGCGCTTGGCGATGAAGTCGGTGGGGTTGCTGTCCAATACAAGATCCACCGCAATGTCGGGATACAGCGCCCGGAAGCCGCTCAGCAGCGGCGCCACCACCTTGCGGCCGAAGCCGGCCGTGGCGCACAGGCGCAGCTGGCCGCGCGGCGCGCCCGAGCGCAGGTCGCGCATCTCCTCCACGGCCTGCACGATGCGCTCCACGCCGGGGCTGCAATACTCGTAAAATAATTCTCCCTCGCTGGTGAGGGTGGTGCTGCGGGTGGTGCGCAGGAACAAGCGCGTATCGAGCTGGGTTTCCAGTTTGAGGATGCTGCGGCTAACGGCGGAACGTCCTATGCCCAGGCGGTCCGCCGCCCTGGCGAAGCTGCCTTCCGTGGCAACGGCGATGAACGCGACCACGCCGGCGTAGGTGGTGGCGAAGCTGGACGCCAGCGCGTCGCTTTCTGCTGCGGAGAATGAATTCATGTTTTCCAGAGCATTATTCTGAGACAATATTGACAGCAAGTAGACTAAACCCGCAGGAGCAGCCCGTAAATGCCAAACAACAGCGATTTTCTGCCAAGCGCGCCTGGCCAACGCCTGGTGCTGTTTGTGGCTTTCCCCGGCATGTGCATGCTGGATATGGCCGGCCCTCAAACCGTGTTCTGGTGTGCGGACCGCGTGATGCAGGAGCGCGGCCGGCCCGGCTATGCGCGTCACACGGTCAGCCTGGAGGGCGGGCCGGTGCCCACGCTGGAGGGTGTGCCCATGCTCACGGAAGCGCTGTCCGCCTTTGATACGGCGGGTGTGGACACCATCGTCGTGCCCGGCGCGCCCAATATCGAACAGGTGCTGGTGCACGCGCAGCCGCTGGTGGACTGGCTGCGCGCGGCGGCGGCCAGCGCGCGCCGCACCACGTCCGTGTGCAGCGGGGCGTTTGTGCTGGCGCAGGCAGGGCTGTTGGACGGCAAGCGCGCCGCCACGCACTGGGCTTTGAGCGACCGCTTGAAGGAGCTGCACCCGACGGTGGAAATCGACCGCGAAGCGATCTTCATCCGCCAGGGCGGCACCTGGACGTCGGCTGGCGTCACCGCCGGCATCGACCTTGCGCTGGCGCTGGTGGAGGCCGACTGCGGGCGCGACGTGGCGTTGGCCGTGGCGCGCGAACTGGTGATGTTCGTCAAGCGGCCCGGCGGGCATGCGCAGTTCAGCGCCTTGCTGGAATCGCAGCTGAGCGACGGCGACCGCTTTGAAGAACTGCACCTGTGGCTGGCGGACAATCTCGCCAGTGCCGGGCTGACGGTGGAGGCGCTGGCCGCACGCGCGCTGATGAGCCCGCGCAATTTCTCGCGCGTCTACAAGGAGACCACCGGCCGCACGCCGGCCAAGGCGGTGGAGATGTTCCGGCTGGAGGCGGCGCGGCGCATGCTGGAAGACTCCAGCCGCAATATCGACCAGATCGCCCGCGACTGCGGCTTTGGCGACGAAGGCCGCATGCGGCAATGCTTCCAGCGCAACCTGTCGGTGTCGCCCAGCGCCTACCGCGAGCAGCGCGGCAGCGCCGCCTGATTTGTCCCGTATTTGTCCCTGATTGGTGCCTGCCGCTCACCAGCGTGCGGCCCGCCGCAGGCCTACCGGTGACGGCCGCGCACTCCTAGAATTGATCCTGTTGCAGCCCCTCATCCCAACAGGAGTATCACAATGGACATCAAGAACATCTGCCTGGGCCTGGCCCTGAATGCCGCCATGGCCGTGGGCATGCCGACGGCGCACGCCGCGCCCGGCGGCGTTTCCGTCAAGCCCCTCATCAACAAGGACGTGGCCGAAATGCCCGGCAAGGAGCTGCTGATGATCTCCGTGGAATACGCGCCCGGCGGCGAAGACCCGGTGCACCGCCACGACGCGCACGGCATCGTCTACGTGCTGGAAGGCTCCGTCGTCATGGGCGTGAAGGGCGGCAAGGAAGTCACGCTGAAGCCGGGCGACACCTTCTACGAAGGCCCGGCCGACCTGCACACCGTGGGCCGCAACGCCAGCAAGACCAAGCCCGCCAAGTTCGTCGTCTTCCTGCTCAAGGAAAAGCAAAAGCCGGTGCTGATACCGGTGCCGTGATGCTGCTACGGCCTGGCCGGCTCGCGCCACACCGCCATCGACTCGTCCACCGACATGCCGCGCACCCTCGGGACGGGCCAGTTCATGAGCGCTGATCGCGCCCGCATGCGCGCCCTGCCAGCCCAGCAGGCTGGCGGCAAGTGAGGCGAGTTTTCTGCGTAGGGACATGGCGACGGGGCAGGCTGGTCATGCCGGACAGTATAGTCAACCTAATCAGATGAAAATTACTTCCTGTATTGATGTGCGTATAGCGGGCCATCGGCTATCTGCCGAACAGCTCGCTTATCATGGACCTTAAGGGGGAGCCATGGAAGACCGCGCAGAGTTCTACAGGAACAATGTCCAGGCAATTGAGCAGCTGCTATTGGAGCATGAGGTCGCAGATTTTTTTCGTGGCAACCTATACTTGCACGTTGATGGGCATGCTGAAGGCATCCCGCTGATTGAACTGGAATTGCCCGATCTTGGCGAAGGGCCTGTCAGCTTGTCGCCGGTTGATGTTGGCCGCTTGTTCTTTGCGCCGGATGAATCATTGATTGACTTTGCGCGCATTAACGAAGGCAATGACGGCAGCCCCGCTGGTTTCAGCGTAATTTCGGACAGTCCATTCGTTCAGGACGGTTATCCAATCCAGGTTATTGCGTATCGCAAGAACGACGGCCATGCGCTTCTGCTGAAAAACCTGCATTTGCGCACTCTCTTGTTGTCGCCGGAGGCTCCAGAAAGGTTTGCGACGATCGCTTTTGGCCTAATGGCGACTACTGCATACCGGTTCGGCTTTTTGGAAATCACGCTCTATGCGGCAGGCAGGGGGCCAATTCAACGCAATGACCCCGACGAGCTGGTGGGATACGCAGTCTGGCCAAAATTTGGTTTTGATGCTGAACTTGAAGCTGTCGTCCTGCAAATGGCGCCGGAGCATGTGAGGCGCTGCCGGACCGTTCTTGAAGTTGCCGAGATCGCTCCAGAATGGTGGGCGGCGCGCGGTATTGGCTGTTTCATGTCATTCGGTTTGAGGCCAAACAGCCGCTCATGGATGGTCCTGTTAGAATATCTTTATCGGACCGTGGAGGGTTGATGCAATGCCATTCCCAAAAAAAACATCTCTACTTCCACAGCATACTGTGGAGTCGTATAAGGAGCTGGCGCGCCTACGCCGTGCTGCTAGCGAGCTACGGTTGGGTGCTTTGTCCGACGGAGCAACAGCAAAGTTTGAGGACCGGAAAGCGCCCCCGGCGGACGCTAACGTAACGATCCTCAAGGATGGGGGCAAGGTAACAGTCCTGCTAGGTAAAACGCGGCCCATAACGAAACTCAGCACGAAAGCTGCGCTCGGCCACTCAGACCTGTCTATACCCGAGCTCAAAACAGAGAAAGATTCCATTAGGAATCTGGCGAAGCGCAAACGCGCCATTCGGCAAGCAGGCATACCAGAGGATTGATCCCCGCGCTCCGCCGAGCAGACATGCCGAATTGGCAAGCCGGCCTGTCCGTGCGCGCGCAGTTCGCCGCGTGTTCAATGATCGTGACGATGATGTATGTCGGGGTAATGGGGATGGCTGTGCCGCAGCGGCGCGTGCGCATGAGCATGCGCGTGCGGCTCGGCGCCATCCCACTCGAAGTCATGTTCGTGCTGGTGGTGTTCGTCGTGGCTGTGCATATGCGCATGTGACATCGGAAGGTGTTCGTGCTCATGCGCGTGCGATTCCGTCAGGTGCAGCCAGATGCCTCCGCCCATGAGTGCGGCCGCGATCCAGAATAAGGCGCCAGGCACTTCGCCCAGCGTCAGCAGCGATAGCGCTGCGCCTGCAAAAGGCGCAGCCGAGAAATAGGCGCCCGTGCGGGCCGTGCCCAGATGGCGCAGCGCGAGCACAAAGAGCACCAAACTCAGGCCATAGCCGCAGAAGCCCACCACGGCGGCTAGCAGCACCGTTTGCGCTTCCGGCATGGCGCCTCCTAGCGCAAGTCCGATCGCCAGGTTGACCGATCCGGCCACCAGTCCTTTTATGCCGGCGATCTGCAGCGGATCGCTTGCCGACACTTTGCGCGTTAGATTGTTGTCGATGCCCCAGCACAGGCAGGCCCCGGCAATGGCGATTGCTCCCCAAGGCAGCCCCGAGGCAGGCGCCTGCTCCCACGAGAGCATTAGGCCGGCGGCAACGATGAGCAGCATGCCGATAAAAATGCGGCGGTCGAAGTTTTCCTTGAATACAAACCAGGCCAGCATGGAGGTCAGCACCCCTTCCATGTTCAGCAGCAGCGACGCCGACGAAGCGGAAACGGTACTGAGCCCGGCCATCAGAAGCAGTGGCCCGGCCACGCCGCCTGCGGCAACGGCGCCGGCAAACCAGGGCAAATCATGTCGGGTGAGTGCGACAGGTTTGTCCCGGGCATTGCGCTTGATGACTGCGCGCGCCGCATAGCAAGCCAGAAGGCCGATCCCGCTGCCCAGATACAAGACGCCGGCGAGCGCCACCGGCGGCATTTGGCCCACCAGGGTCTTGGCGAATGGCGTGCTGGCGCCGAACAGTAGGGCTGCCAGCAGAGCGTAGACGACACCTGCATGCATAAAAATGTCCGAATCGCTACCCGCGGCGCGACAGCACCGCCGCCTGGTGGGCGTCCTTCTCCTGCCACTTGGATGCGCCCAGCAGGATCACGTGCAGCTGCTGCACGAAGTTCTCCTCCATCTCGCCCTCCAGCAGCGGCTGGCCGGGCGGCAGGTCCAGGATGTCGGTGGCGGCGGCCAGCATGGTCATGACGATCAGGCCGCACACCATTTGCAGGCGCGGGGTCGGCAGGTCGCGGTAGCGGCCCAGCGCGCGGATGTCCTGCGCCATCTCGTTGGTGAAGTGGGTCACGTCGGTGCGGATGGCCAGGCGCAGGATGCGGCTGCCGCCCGAGCGCTCGGTGGCGATGAACTGGAACTGCAGCCGGTTCGCCTTCACATAGTCCAGGTACACCCGCACCGAACGGCGCAGGATGGAGCCGCGCGACACGTCGATCTGGCGCGCTTCGCGCAGCAGGCGGCGCAGCGTGATGCCGGTTTCGTCCACCAGCTCCAGCCCCAGTTCGTCCGTGTTGCGGAAGTGGCGGTAGAAGGCGTTCGGCACCACGCCGGCCTGGCGCGCGATCTCGCGCAGCCCCAGGCTGGTGAAGCTGCGGCCTTCGCCCACCAGCGTCAGCGCCGCTTGCAGCAGGGCCTTGCGGGTGCCGGTCTTGCGCTCCGGCCGCGCCGCGCCTTCGTCTGATTCATGCTCGATCATGGCTTCCTTGTGTACAGGTGTACCGTCATTTTACACGTGCAATTCACGGAAATGTGACGGGCGTGTGACGTGGCTGCCTATTTGTTGTGCAGACGGGACTTGACTTGATGTGTACAAGTGTCCACAATCATGGCTATTCTTATTATTTGCTATGCCATGACACTACGAGCATCCCTGGCGCGCCTGGCGGACATGTTTGCCTATCCGCTGCGCCATTCGCACTATGTGGAGCTGGTGAACCCGCTCTGGACCACGCACGCGCTGATGGCGCGGGTGGTGGGCGTGCGCGAGGAAACGGCCGACAGCCGCACGCTGACCCTGCGCCCCGGCGCCGGCTGGCGCAGCCACCGACCCGGCCAGTTCGTGCGCCTGGGCGTGCCGATCGGCGGCCAGCGCCATACCCGCACTTATTCCATTTCGTCCGCGCCCGACCGCGAAGACGGCTGCATCACCGTCACCGTGAAGGCGGTGCCGGAAGGGCGCGTGTCCGAGCGCCTGGTGCGCCAGGTGCGCGTGGGCGAATACCTGCCGTTGGGCGAGCCGCAGGGGGACTTCGTGCTGCCCGAGTCCATGCCCGTGCATCCGCTGTTCATCACCGGCGGCAGCGGCATCACGCCCATCATGAGCATGCTGCGCAACTATGTGCAGGAATACGAAGTGGTGCCGGACACGGTGCACCTGCACTACGCGCCGCGCGAGCGCGACGTGATCTTCGGCGGCGAGCTCGATACGCTGGCGTCCACCCAGCGCCACTACCAGCTGTTCCGCCACTACACCCAGGACGGCGGCGCGCGCTTCAGCGCCGAACAGCTGGAAGCGGCCTGCCCGGACTGGCGCGAGCGCGAAGTGTGGGCCTGCGGCCCGGCCAGCCTGCTGGCGGCGGTGGAGGCGCACTGGCAGGCCGCCGGCCTGTCGCACCTGCTGCACGTGGAGCGCTTCCACGCGCCCATGGCGGCCGGCACCGACGCCGCCACCGCCGGCCGCGTGCTGTTCGCGGGCAGCGCCACCGAGGCGCAGTCGGACGGCGTGACCAATCTGCTGCGCATCGCCGAAGATGCCGGCCTTAATCCCAAGCACGGCTGCCGCATGGGCATCTGCCACGGCTGCGACACCAAGCTGGTGAGCGGCTGCGTGCGCGACCTGCGCAACGGCGCCCTGATCGCCGAGCCGGGCGACACCGTGCAAGTCTGCGTCTGCAGCGCGGTCGGCGACGTCGAACTGGCGCTGTAACCACCCAACGAGAATTCCATGCCTATTCCATCCCACCTTACTCCCTCCGACATCGCAGCCTTTGGCGGCGAGATCGAAGCGATCCGCAACGAAGTCATGGCCAGCCGCGGCGAGCGAGACGCGCGCTATGTGCGCCGCCTGCTGAAAGTCCACCGCTGCCTGGAAATCGGCGGCCGCCTGGGCATCTACGCCAGCCTGGCGCTGCTGCCGCAATGGGGCCACGCGCTGGCCGGCTGGGCCTTCTTCTGGCCCGTGATGGTGCTGGGCGTGCTGACGCTGGGCGCGGCCAAGATCCTGGAAAACATGGAGATCGGCCACAACATCCTGCACGCGCAATGGGACTGGCTGCGCGACCCGGAGATCCAGTCCGGCCGCTGGGAGTGGGACCACGTTTGCCCGTCCGACCAGTGGAAGCACGCGCACAACGTCAAGCACCACACCTGGACCAATGTGCTGGGCAAGGACGCCGACGTGGCGGGCTACGGCCTGCTGCGCCTGTTCTCCGGCCAGCGCTGGAAGCCCTTCAACCTGGGCAACCCGCTGTGGGCCTTGCTGCTGGCGGTGTTCTTCGAATGGGGCATTGCGATCCAGGAGCTGGAACTGGGCCGCGTGATCCAGGGCCGCATGAAGTGGTCCGCGCTGCGCCCCATGTGGCTGCGCACGCGCGCCAAGATCCTGCGCCAGGCGCGCAAGGACTACCTGCTGTTCCCGCTGCTGGCCGGACCGTTCTTCTTCTACGTGGCGGGCGCCAACGCGGTGGCCAATATCGTGCGCAATCTGTGGACCTACCTGATCATCTTCTGCGGCCACTTCCCGATGGACGTGCATGTGTTCACGAAAGCGGAAGTGGAGAACGAAACCCGCGCGCACTGGTATGTGCGCCAGCTGCTGGGCTCCTGCAATATCAAGGGCGGCAAGCTGTTCCACATCATGAGCGGCAACCTGAGCCACCAGATCGAGCACCACCTGTTCCCCGACATGCCGAGCAACCGCTACGCCGAAGTGGCGCCGCGCGTGCGCGCGCTGTGCGCCCAGTACCGCCTGCCGTACAACACCGGCTCGCTCACGCGCCAGTTCGGCACGACGGTGCTGCGCATCCTGCGCATGAGCTTCCCCGGCTACAGCCCCTTGCTGGACGGCCCGCCGCCCAAGCGCGCGCCGCGCGCCCGCAGCACGGGCGACACGGCCAGCCCGGCCTGATTGCTGATTCCTACTGCTTGGCAGCCTGCGGCGTGTTCACCAGCTTCTGCAGGCTGTATCCCTGTTTCTCCAGCCGGGCCAGCAGCGCCGCATAGGCTTGCGGCTCCACCGTTGGCGTGCGCGACAAAATCCACAAGTACTCGCGTTTGGGTTCGCTGACGGCGGCCAGCTGGTACTGCTCGTCCAGATCGATTACCCAGTAGTCGGCCCACACCATGGGCAGGAAGGACAGCCAGGCCGGCGCGAAGCGCACTTCCAGCTTGGGCGAAGTAGCGCCCCCAATTTGGCGCCCTTCGGCGGTCGCGGAGATGGTTACACCCGGGCCGGTGTCGCAGCGGTTGGTCACCTGCACCGTTTTGTCGGGCTGCAGCGCGTAGTTCGCGGTGGTGTTGCCCACGCATTTGCGCTGGAAGTAGTTGGGGTATTTTGCGATTTCGTACCAGGTGCCCATATAGCGCGGCACGTCCAGCGCGGCGATGGGCTGCACGGGCGCGGCGGCGGCGCCCGTGCAGGCCAGGATAAGACTGGCGGCGGTCAGCAGTTTGTACATTGGTGTTCCCTCGGCCCAAAGCACCATGGTAGCGCCTGGCGCCAGAGTTGTGCTGCGAAAATCGACCCTGGCAGGGGAGGGGGGCTTACATGCCCGGCGCCGGCACTTCCGGGATCTGGTTGCGCAGGCTCAGGTTAATCATGTTCCAACCCTTGATGACGGAGATGGCGTAAGCCAGTTCGGCCACCTCGTTGTCGTTGAAATGCTCGCGCAGCTCGGCGTAGGCCTTGTCGGTGTCGTCCTTGTGCGGCAGGGCGTTCACGGCCTCGGCCCAGCCCAGCGCGGCGCGTTCGCGGGCGCTGAAGAAGGACAGCGGGGCTTCGCGCCAGCCGGCGATGGCGTTCAGGTGGCGGTAGTCCGCGCCTTGCTTGACCAGGTCGCGCCAGTGCATGTCGATGCACATGCCGCAGCCGTTGATTTGCGACACGCGCAGATTGACCAGTTCCACCAGGCGGGCGCCCAGCGAACTTTGCTTGACGGCGCCGGACAGGCCGATCATGGCTTTCAGTGGAGCGGGGGCCAGGGTGAAGAAGGGGATACGTGCGCTCATGATGGTTTCTCTTTTCAGTGTGGGGCAACACCCAGTGTGCTGCCTTCATACTCATAAGACGTGGGCCGCCGCGCGCTTGTGACAGCTTTTCGAAAATAATTTCAATTCAGATATCCTCTGCGCACAAGGAATTTGCGTGGGATCAAGGTAGGTCGGGGTGAGCAGTGCCATCATCGCCGAACCCCTAGCCCCGAGGAGCCCCAGTGGAAAGCGATCTGCTTGACTTCCTGGTCCAGCCCAAGGACCTCATCACCACCAACCGCCCTTTGCGCCTGCGCCTGGACTGCTCGACCCAGCTCTCCGACGACATGCTGCTGCCGCAGCGCGTGTACGGCGCCGAAAGCATCTGCGGCGGACTCGAATACCGCATCCTGTGCGTCTCCGCGCGCGCACAGCTCCCGCTCAAGGAATTCATCGGCTTGCCCGCCGCGCTGGACTTCGTCACCGACCGGGGAGGCCTGCGCAGCATCTGCGGCATTATCACCGAGATTGCCGCCGGCGACAGCGACGGCGGCCTGGCCAGCTACCAGCTGGTGCTGCGCGACGCGCTCTCCATCATGGACAAGCGCACCAACACCCGCGTGTTCCGCAACAAGGACGAAGTGGAAATCGTCCAGCTGATCCTGGACGAATGGCGGCTGGGGAACCGCATCGTCGGCATCTGCTTTCAGCACGAACTGGCCGACTTCTTCGACACCATCCGCTACCCCAAGCGTGAATTCACCATGCAGCACAACGAGTCCGACGGCGCCTTCATCCGCCGCCTGCTCAAGCGGCGCGGCATCGCCTGGTACTTCCGCGCCGATCACGGCCAGAAAGCCCTGTTCCACACCATGGTGCTGCTCAACCGCCCCGACAGCGTGCGCCAAAACGCCGCCGGCGCCGTGCGCTACCACCGCGACAGCGCCACCGAGGAGCGCGACAGCATCACCTCCTGGAGCGCGGTGCGCACGCTGCGGCCGGGCAGCACCGCCACCCACAGCTGGAACTACCGCAACCCGCTCGGCGTGCACTTCATGAGCGTGGCCGCGCTTGGGGAGGCCGACCAGGGCAGCAGCGGCCGCTGGATGGCCGCCAGCATGGACGACTACCAGGTGCTGCCGCCGCACGCCGGCGACGACCATGAAGACCTGTTCAAACTTGGCCAGCTGCGCATGCAGCGCCACGACTACGAAACCAAGTGCTTCCACGCCGAAGGCAGCGTGCGCGACCTGTGCGTGGGCGAGTACTTCACGCTCGAAGGCCACCCTGAGATCAGCAGCCACGCCGCAGAGGAGCGCGACTTCACCGTCACCGCGCTGCAGGTGACCGCGCAGAACAACCTGCCCAAAGCGCTGGCCGCACGCGTGGAACGCCTGTTCGCCCGCAACCGCTGGATGCGCAAGGACGCGGAAGGCGCGCACGATGCGCAGCTGCACCAGGAGCTGGCCGGGCATGTGGCCGAAGGCAGCTCGCGCATGCACATCCAGTTCACCGCCGTGCGGCGCGGCGTCCCCATCGTGCCCGCCTACCACCCGCGCACCGAGCTGCCGCAGCCGCAGATGCAAAGCGCCATCGTGATCGGCCCGGAAGGCGAGGAAGTGCACTGCGACGAGATGGGCCGCGTAAAAATCCGCTTCCCCGGCACCCGCGCGCAGGACCACGGCGACCGCGGCCTGGCCGGCACCGCCAACGACGAATGCGACTCGGCCTGGGTCCGCGTTGCCTCCAACTGGGCCGGCAACGGACCCGGCCACCAAAGCCAGTGCGGCACCCTGGGTCTGCCGCGTATCGGCAGCGAGGTGCTGGTGTCCTTCCTCGGCGGCGATCCGGACAAGCCGGTGATTGTGGGCCAGCTCTACAACCAGGAAGGCCTACCGCCCGCGCTGAGCACGATGGATGGGCTGCCCGGCAACAAGCACCTGTCCGGCATCAAAAGCCGCGAAATCAAAGGCGCCCGCGCCAACCAGTTGCGGCTGGATGACACGACTGGCCAGATCAGCGCGCAGCTGGCCAGCGATCATGGTCGCACGGAACTGAATCTTGGCTACCTCACTCAGCCGAAGATAGGCGGTTATGGCGAATGTCGAGGCGAGGGAGGCGAACTGCGTAGTAACCAGGCAATTGCAGTGCGTGGCAAGAACGGCCTGTTGTTGAGTGCCGCAGCGAGCGATAAGGATGAACAGCTGGACCGGTCAGAGATGCTCGGTATGCTGGATATTCTCAACAGCATATCCGCACAATTGGCCTCGTTGGCACAAACGCATTCGCTAGACGATGCAGATGGCGGTGAGCTGGCGAAGCTAAATGACAAGCTGAAAGGATGGTCCCCCGTCTCCGGGAATCATTCCGTTATCGCCGCAAGTGCACCGGATGGCATGGCACTGATTAGCAGCGAAAGCATCGCCCTTGGTGCTCAGACAAAGCTGGATCTGTTGTGTCAAGGTGAAGCGCAAATCGCATCAGGCAAAAGCATCTTCGCGCGTGCGGCGCAAGGCCTGAGCTTGTTTGCTCACAAACTTGGCGTCAAGCTCATTGCAGCCAGCGGCAATGTCCTCGTCCAGGCACACCAAGGCGATATCAATCTGACCGCAACTGGCCGAATCAAGATCACGGCGGGCGAGGGCGTGGAAATCGTGGGGCCGGAAGTCAAGATCGCGACCAAGGGAGCCCAAGCAGATTTCGGCGGCGGCTCTATTACAGAACAATGCAGCGGTACCCACACCGTCAAATCTGCAAAATTCGAGTACACCAATGGCGGTGATGGCAGTGTCGATGAATTGAAATTTCCGAGCACGAGGCTTGAAACAGACGAACGCATAGTTCTTCATCATTCTCAAACCGGCAAGCCTGTAGTGGGCCGTCGCTATACCCTAACGCTGGCGGACGGAAGCAGTGTCGACGGCGTTACCGACGAGCAGGGTAGAACCGAACTGGTGAACAGCGACGACCTTGGCGATATCGAAGTCATTATCCATCCCGAGGATGAGCAAGGAGACTAGACACATGGCTGCCGTTCCCGAACCAACACGCCCTTTGACCAACGTCCGTCACGAAAGCGACGGGACCATCCGCGCCACCGCTGCCTTATCGCCAAAGAGTTGCAACACGCGCGCCAGTATTGTCGTGCCGCCAACCAAAGTGATTCCGGTGATTTTCGTTCCCGGAATTATGGGGAGCAATTTGTGTGCGACACGGGATCCCCAAAAAACGCCGAACAAAGTGCTCGATCCTGGGGAAGCTGCATGGCGCCCACCGAATGGGGTTGATGAGGGATTGAGCGAAGCAAGAAAATGGCAGCGACGCGACCCGGCAAAGCGGCAGTCGGTACTAGATGCGGCGACGTTGGACGTTGATGGTGGCGGCTTGATAAAAGTGGCGATTAATTCCCGCACTGGTGCTGCGCTACTTAGCCCAGAGGAGGCAAGGAGACGCGGCTGGGGAGAAGTACACTGGAGCAGCTACGGGACAGTGCTATGTACGCTTCAAGAGAGGCTAAACGCTACGTTCCAGGATTTGTGGGGCCACGTGTCGCACGACGGCCATTGGCGACGCATAAACGTATCCAATCCGGAAAACGGCGAAGATGTGAATAGCGCCGAGTTGAACGAAATTTCTCCATGCGAGCTGCAGAAGTTCGCTGAGTATCACTACCCGGTATATGCCTTTGGCTACAACTGGCTGCAATCCAATGAGCAATCCGCCAACTCTCTTCGTCAGCGCATCGAAGACATTATTGCATCGTGGGCAAACGCAAAGCGCAAATGCACATCGGTCATCCTGGTGACGCATTCGATGGGCGGTTTGGTTGCCCGTGCATGCGCCAAAGCGATCCCCAGCAAGATCGTCGGTGTTATCCACGGGGCTATGCCGGCACTGGGCGCCCCAGTCTGCTATCGGCGCATAGCCTGCGGCACTGAAACGTCGCATCCCGGCAAAGGGAAGCTGGAAAATGCCGCTGCTGAGAAGTTTGCCGACATCGCAGGCCGTCGACCCGAGGACACTACTGCTGTCATGGCAATGTCTGCCGGTGCGTTGGAACTGCTGCCCAACCACCTTTATCCCGAGCGTTGGCTGTTTGCTGCCGTGAAGTCTGGTGATAGCGCAAAGCCTGACGACTATTTGGAACTACCGAAAGGCAATCCGTATGAGATGTATCGCGATATGTCGTCTTGGTATCGGGTCATCAATCCGGACTTGGCGGATCCTGCGAACAACTGTTCGGGTGAGGTGAATGCAAGAATTGACGAAGCGGTACTGCAGGCTGAACGCTTTCACACTGAAGTGCTGGGTTCTTATTACCACCCCAATACCTTCGCATTTTACGGCGATGACGTTCAGCAGCAATCAGTAAGCGGTTGTCGCTGGCTTGCCAGTACTTTGCAAGGCACGCTTAGCCGTGAGCTGCTAGCGAAAGGGAAATACCTAAGCCATGTGGCGAGCGGAGCTCGGAATGTCGCTCTGGCTGGCGGCGCCACTTTGAATTTCTCTCTTAACGAGCAGTACGCAGCCGGTGATGGCACCGTGCCACGGCTTTCAGGCGCCGGTCCCTCCGGCAAAGTCCTGCGCCTGTTTCAGACACAGGGTTATGACCATCAAGGCAGCTACAACAATACGGACATCCTCTACTTGACCCAGCACTTGATCGCGAAGCTAGTGCAAAAGATATGAGCACGCAGCCAGGACGCTCTTTGGGAAGCCGGCTCAAGCTGGTCTGGATTGTGCTGAGCCTTTTAGGCGGTGTTTGGCTAGTCAGGATCATTCAGGAGAATCATATGAAGGCACGAATAGCCGAGATGCCAACCAAGACTGTCTGTGTCGGGCGCTTTCTTATTGACGTACCCAAGCAGGCCATCATCTCATTCGGTAGAACTCGCTTGGCTGGCTGGCGCATATCGGTTGACTACGATGAAACCGAAAGTGCGTTCAAAACTCAGTTACTGGAAAAGGAAAAAGAGCTGCGAGGGCAGAAAAACATGAAGGGCTGGGAAAGCCTGGAATCTGTCACAGAAATTGAGACGGCTGGTGTCAGCGGCAAAGTGCTGGTTTTCAATCGAAAGTGGGCACACCATTACGAGTTCGGGGAGCGGGTCGAAACGACTTCGGCAGCAATACTGGGGTTCGCGAGAACACAAGGGGTGAGCTTCCAGTTTCGCGCCGACTATAGGGACACCAAGAATGTTCCAGGACTGGTCCAGATTTTTAAACAACTTCGTACACGTGATGGAAACAAGATACCAACCGAGCCCGGTTTCTGTTTTGAAAATAGCTTGATTGCCGACCCGCTCATGGCGAGCCAGAGTGAATCCACGGTGATGTTCGCCGGCTTGCCGGGCCATCCCGACCTTGCTATCGCGCTTAGTACTACGGCTGGACTGAAAATCGACCGGACATTGTTGCAGCGTGACGCGGACGGCAACTTCAGGCAGGACTATAGTTCAGCGATTCACAACTTTCGCCTGGGTGAGCGCACGGTGAATGGTTTTGGCGGTCAGGAGCTCATGGACCGTGTCCGGGAGCGCAGCGGCGTTACCGGTCACGATTTTGAATGGGAAGCATACAGCAAGAAGGACAGCGTCTTTACGCCTAAGATATCACTGGAAATGAGCACCGGCCACGGGCGCCCCGGCGGACCAGTTCAATCCAGCCTGTCCGACGTCGAAGCCATCGCATTATGGGACAAGATGCTGTCAAGCTTGCGGCTGCGCCCGACCGCACCCAGCAACTGATCGGATTTGGCCGGACAAACACTCACGAGGATGCGCAAACGGCGGCGGGGGATTGAGACATAATCGGCTCCATCCCATCGTCCGTCTGCAAGGTATCCCGTGGCCCGAATTTCCCCCTCCATCCTGATCGCGGCGTGCTGGCTGGCCGCCGCCAACCTCCATGCCGCCGAAGTGCGCGACTTGTCCGGCCAGTGGCGCTTCGCCATGGACCGCGCCGACGAGGGTGTGGCCCAGGGCTGGTACGGGCGCGACCTGGCCGGCAAGGTCGCCATCCCCGGCATCTTGCAGGCGCAGGGGCAGGGCGACGAGATCACGGCCAAGACGCCGTGGGTGCTGTCCCTGTACGACAAGAACTGGGACCAGCGCGAGGACTACAAGCAGCACACCGAGCCGGGCAAGGTGAAAGTGCCTTTCCTGTCCCAGCCGCCGCGCCACTACCTTGGCGCGGCCTGGTATCAGCGCGACGTGGACGTGCCCGCGTCCTGGCGCGGCAAGCGCGTGTCGCTGTTCCTGGAGCGGCCGCGCTGGGGCTCCACCGCCTGGGTGGACGACAAAAAGGTAGGCTCCAACCTCAGCCTGGTGGCCGAGCACGAATACGACCTGGGCCTGCTGGCGCCGGGCAAGCACCGCGTATCCATCCGCGTGGACAACCGCATGCTGATGGCCTACCGGCCGGATGCGCACAGCGTGTCCGACTCGCTGGGCATGAGCTGGAACGGCATTATCGGCAAGGTGGAGCTGCGCGCTACGTCGCCCGTGTGGCTGGACGACGCGCAGGCCTACCCCAATGTGCAGGACAAGTCGGTGTTGCTGAAGGTCCGCATCGGCAATGCGGCCGGGCGCGCCGGCAGCGGCGTGCTGACGGCGAACGGCGTGGCGCACCAGGTCAGCTGGGGCGAGGGCGGGGGCATCGCCGAGATCAAAGTGCAGTTCCCGGCCGGCGCGCAGACCTGGGACGAGTTCCACCCCGCGCTGCACAAGATCAAGCTGCGGCTGAAAGGCGCGCAGGCGGACGACGCGCGCGAAGTGCGCTTCGGCTTCGCACAGATCGCCGCGCGCGGCAAGGACTTCGTGCTCAACGGCCGCACCCTGCTGCTGCGGGGCACCCACCACGGCGGCGACTTCCCGCTCACCGGCTATCCGCCCACCGACGTGGCCTACTGGCGCAAGATCTTCCAGATCAATAAGGACTGGGGCATCAACCATATCCGCTTCCACTCCTTCTGCCCGCCCGAAGCGGCCTTCCAGGCGGCCGATGAACTGGGCATGTATCTGCAGCCGGAACCGGGCATGTGGAACGAGGTCTCGCCCGGCACCGCCATGGACAAGATGCTGTACGAGGAAACCGAGAGGATCATCCGCGCCTACGGCAACCATCCGTCCTTTGTGCTGCTCAGCCCCGGCAATGAACCCAAGGGCCGCTGGAAGGAAGCGTTCGACCAGTGGATAGCGCACTACCGCGTGGCCGATCCGCGCCGCCTGTATTCCAACGGCACCGGCCACACCGAGAAGGAAGTGCCGGGCCTGGGCGAGGGCACGGACTTCCTGGCCATGCAGCGCATCGGCCCCAAGCCGCTGCGCGGCAACAAGGGCTGGTTCGGCAAGGACTACGGCGATTCGCTGGCCGAGATCCATGTGCCGGTGGTGTCGCACGAAACGGGGCAGTGGGTGGCTTACCCGGACTTCAGCGTGATCGGCAAATTCAAGGGCTACCTCCAGCCGGGCAACTACGAGATCTTCCGCGACTCGCTGGCGAAGCACGGCATGGCCCACCGCAACAAGGACTTCGCCTACGCCTCCGGCAAATTCCAGCTGAACAGCTATAAAGAGGACATCGAGGCCAATCTGCGCACGCCCGGCATGATGGGCTACCAGCTGCTGGACCTGCACGACTACCTGGGCCAGGGCACTGCGCTGGTGGGCCTGCTGGACACCTTCTGGGAACCCAAGGGCTACGTCACGGCCAAGGAATTCCGCCGCTTCAACGGCCAGACCGTGCCGCTGGCGCGCGTGATGAAGCGGGTCTACACCAGCAATGAAACGCTGACGGCGGACGTGGAGATCGCCCACTTCGGCGAGAAGGCGCTGGCCAATGCCCGGCCGTACTGGAAGCTGGTGGACCCGGCCGGCAAGGTGGCCGCCGGCGGCGACTTCCCGGCGCAGGCCATCGCCATCGGCAAGAATATCAAGCTTGGCACGGTGACGGCGGCGCTGTCCGCGCTGCCGGCACCCCAGGCCTACAAGCTGGTGGTGGGGCTGCGCGGCATGGAGGTGGAAAACGACTGGAATATCTGGGTTTATCCGGCCGCAGCCCCTGCTGCCGAGAGTGCGCAGGGCGGCGTGCTGGTGACGCACAGCTGGCCGGCGGCTGAAGCCAGCCTGGCGGCGGGGGGCAAGGTGCTCTACCTACCGCTGGCGGCGGACCTGGACTGGAATTCGCCCCCGCTGGACGCGGTGCCTGTGTTCTGGAACCGCCTGATGAGCCCCGCCTGGGGCCGCATGCTGGGCGTGTGGGTGGACCACCGCCATCCGGCGCTGGCGCAGTTCCCCACCGAGTCCTTCAACGACTGGCAGTGGAACGAGCTGGTGGCCGGCACCCGCGCGCTGAACCTGGACCGCCTGCCGTCCGGCCTGCAGCCCATCGTGCAGCCGGTGGACGACTGGAACCGCAACTTCAAGCTGGGCCTGCTGTTCGAGGCGCAGGTGGGCCAGGGCAGGCTGATGGTGGCCAGCACCGACCTGGAGCGCGACCTGGACCGCCGCGTGGTGGCGCGCCAGCTGCGCAAATCGCTGCTGGACTATATGGCCGGCGGCGGCTTCAAGCCGCAGGCCGTGCTGACGGCGGCGCAGCTGCGCTCGGTGCTGTTCGACACCCAGGTGATGAAGAAGCTGGACGCCAAGGCGGCGGGCGGGCGCGACGCGGCCAATGCCATCGACGGCGATCCGAACACCTTCTGGACGGGGGACGGCAAGAACGGCGCGCCGCGCGAGCTGGCGCTGGCCTTCCCGCAGCCGGTATCCTTCACCGGCCTGGTGCTGCTGCCGCGCCAGAACCACCGCGACCATGAGGGCGACGTGCGCGAGTACGTCGTCCACGCCAGCGACGACGGCGAAAACTGGCGCGAACTCAAGCGCGGCACGCTGGTGTCCACCTTCGAGCAGCAGGCCATCGATTTCGGCCAGGCGGTGACGGCGCGCCACCTGCGCTTCACGGCCCTGTCCGGCTTCGGCAGCGACACGTCCAGCGCCGTGGCCGAGCTGGCGCTGCGCTACACCGGCCCGGCGCTGCCGGAAAACGCCGGTCCGCTGACCTACAAGCGCGTGAGGTCGGCCTCCAGCGACATCGACGAGAACCTGCCGGCCGAGGAGAAGAAGAAACCGGCGCGTTAGCTTAGAAATTGTTGTGGCCGGATGGCATTTTCGCTAGGATGGGGAAAAGAGGAGGGATCATGCTAGCGCCTGCCATGCCTGTGAATGAAGCGACGCGCGTCGCCACGCTCAACGCGCTGCCCTTGCTCGACGCCTGCCCCGAGGAGCGCTTCGACCGCCTGACCCGGCTGGCCAAGCGATTGTTCCAGGTGCCGGTGGCCAAGGTGACGCTGGTGGCGTCGGACGCGGTGTACACGCTGTCCTGTTCCGGCCAGCTGGGCGCGCCGGTGCCGCGCGAAGTGTCGTTTTGCGGCCACGCCATCCTCGGCGACGACATCCTGATGGTGCCGGACGCGCGCCTGGACGCGCGCTTCCACGACAGCCCGCTGGTGCAGGGCGAACCCCATGTGCGCTTCTACGCCGGCTGTCCGTTGTTCGCGCCCAACGGCGCCAAGCTCGGCACGCTGTGCCTGATCGACCACGTGCCGCGCACCATGGGCGAGGAGGATATTGCTCTACTGCATGATCTGGCCACGATGGTGCAACAGGAGATGGCGGCGGTGCAGATGGCCACCATGGACGACCTGACCAAGCTGTCCAACCGGCGCGGCTTTGAAATGCTGGCGCAGCAGGCCATCAATGTGTGCCTGCGCATGAAGAAGGCGGCCTCGCTGCTGTTCTTCGACCTGAACCAGTTCAAGCAAATCAACGACACGCGCGGCCATGCCGAAGGCGACCACGCGCTGGTGGCGTTTGCCGATGTGCTGCGCCACGTGTTCCGGAACAGCGACCTGATCGGCCGCCTGGGCGGGGACGAGTTCGTCACCCTGCTGCTGGACGTGAACCGGAGCGACACCCGGGCCGCCATCGAGCGGCTGCGCGTGGCGCTGGAACTGCACAACGCCGAGGAGCAGCGCGGCTACGACATCTGCTTCAGCGTGGGCCAGGTCGATTTCGATCCGCAGCGGCACGACACCATCGCCCGCATGCTGGCCGACGGCGACGCCGAGATGTACCGCAACAAGGCGGAGATGCGGGCGCAGCGCCTGCCGCCGCAGTAGGGGCCGGGCAGTCCGGCGGCCTCAGGCGAAGCAGGAGCCCCAGCCGCGCTGGATTTCCTGCTTGGCGTAGCGGATGGCGGCGTCGACCGCCAGGGCGCTGTCGGCAAAGGCGTCCGCGCGCGGCGTGCTCCAGGATGTCTTTCGGTTGCCGCGAGAGATGCGGCATTGCGGCCGCCACAGCGTTCCCATCTTCACGGCGGTTGCTTCGATCATGAAGTTGCGGAAAGTGGCGTGCTGTATGGTTCCGGTTTTCATGGTGTTCTCCCTGTAGGACAACATCATCGCCCGGCGGCGGCCGGCGCGTCGGTGCGCAAGCGCACGAAGGCGGCTTAGTCCATGCGCTAGTCCATGCGCTTGAGCATGGCGCGCACCTCGTCGGCCTGGGCGAATTGCATATCGCCAGCCATCAGGTGCTGCAGCTCCTTGCGCGCGCCGTCCTTGTTGCCGGTCTTGTACAGCGCCACCGCCACGTGGTAGCGGATGTCGCGCGCCTGCGGCGCCAGCGCGCTGGCTTTCTGCAGGATGGCCAGGCCGCGGCCGGCGTCGTCCGGATGCTGGTCCACCAGTATCCAGCCCAGCGTGTCCATCACCGCCGGCTTGTTGCCGGCCAGCTGGAAGGCCTGCTCGGCGGTGGGCAGCGCGCGCTCGTCCTTGAGCTGCTGGTAGGTCCAGGCCTGGTTGTTGAGCGCCTGGATGTTCTTCGGCTCCAGCTTGAGCACGCTTTCCAGCTGATGCGCCGCCTGCGGGTACTGCTTGTCCGCCATCAGCGTTTCGGCGCGGAACAGCAGCACGCGCACGTCCTTGGGATGCTGCTGCAGCCATTGCGCCAGGCGCGCTTCGCCGTCCGGCTTGCGTCCGGCCATGCGCATGCCGTGCACGGTCTTGACCAGCAGCTCGCTGCTTTTGGCGTTGGCCCAGGCCTGCTCGTAGGCGGGCAGGGCCTGCGCGTAGCGGTTCTGGCTGACCAGCACGTCGCCCTCCAGCTGGAAGCCGGCCGCCGCCTTCGGATACTGGCGCTGCAGCTGGCGCGCCATCAGCACGGCCAGCTCATGCTGCCCGTTGCGCACGTACAGCTCGGCCTGCGCCACCTGCGCGGCCGGGAAGTCCGGCTGCATGGCCAGCGCGGTTTTCAGCTGGTCCTCGGCCGCCGCCGTGTTCTTGAGCAGCATGTGCAGCGCCGCCACCTGCATGTGGACGGAAGCCGAACGCGGCAGCGCCGCGGCCAGCTTCTTGTAGGTCTCCAGCGCCCCCACCAGCTCGCCGCTGGCGATCTGGCTCTTGCCCAGCAGGTCCAGCAGGTCCGGGTCGCTCGGGTTGCCCACCTGGACCTTGCGCGCCAGCGAAATGGCCTTCTGCTTGTCGCCGGTCTGCAGGTAGTGCGACAGCAGGCGCACCGAGGGCGCCACGGCGTCCGGGTAGGCCGCGCTGCCCTGTTCCAGCCAGTAGGTGGTTTCTTCCTTGTTGCCGGTGCTGGCGGCCAGCGCGGCCAGCGCGGTCATGGTTTCCAGGCTGTTCTTGTTCTTGGCCAGGAAGTCCTTCAGATGCCGGCGCGCGGCGTCCGGCTGCTTTTCGGCCACGTCCAGCTGCGCCAGGTTGGCCACGGCGGGGTAGTAGGCAGGGTCCAGCTGCAAGGCCTTTTCAAAGCAGGCGCGGGCGCGCGCCGCGTCCTGCTTGCCCAGATAGACCAGGCCTTTCAGTTCCTGCACGGCGGCCACGGCCGGATTGGCCTGCTCCAGCGCCAGCACGGCGGTATAAGCCTGCTCATAGCGGTGCAGGCCCAGCTCGGTGCGCACCAGCGACATGCCGGCGTACTGCGACTTGGCGTCCAGCCGGGTGGCGTGCTGCAGGTCGTTCAGGGCCTGGTCGCGCTCGCCCTTGCCCAGTTTGCTCAAGCCCAGCTGGGTGCGCAGATTGGCGGCCTTGGGATCGAGCTCGCTGGCCTTGGCGTAATACTCCTTGGCCTTGCTGAAATCGCGGATCTGCATATAGGACTCGCCGGCCAGGGCCAGCAGTTGAACGTCCTGCTGGCTGTCCTTGATGATGGGCGCCAGCACATTGAGCGCGTCCGGCGACTGGCCGGTGCGCAGCAGGGTGCTTGCCAGCATCTTGCGCGCATACACATTTTCCGGGTGCGCCTTCAGGTAGACGCGCAAATGCTTTTCGGCCGAGGGCAGCAGGTTCAGGCTGAAGTCGGCCGCGCCGGCCAGCAGCACGCTGGGCATGTGCTCGGGCGCCGAGTTCAGCACCGTTTCCAGGCCTTCCTTGGCGGCCGAGTGCTTGCCTTGCGAGAAGTCCAGCAGGGCCTGGGTATAAGTCACCAGCAGGCTGTTGGGCGTGGTCTCGGCGGCGGCGGTCAAGTCGGCCTGGGCTTCGGCGAACTTGCCGATGGCGATTTGCAGGTAGGCTTTTTCCACGTGGGCAGTGCGGTGCTGGGGGAAGACCTTCAGCGCCTTGTCATACATGGCCAGCGCCGGCTCGTACTGGTGCTGGGCGCGCAGCAGGTCGCCCATGAACATCAGCGCCTCGGTGCTGTTCGGGGCCGCAGCCAATGCCTGGTCGGCATAGGCGCGCGCGGGTTCCGGACCCTGCTCCAGGAAGGCCACCCGGCCCAGGCCGATCAGGGCGGCGGAGTAGCCGGGCTGGCGCGCGAGCGCCGCTTCGAACAGCTGCTTGGCCTCGGCGCGGTGGTCCTGGGCCAGGTGGGCGTCGGCGCGCACGCACAGCAGGGCGGCGTTGAGGCCGTCGTCGGCTTGTTCGGTCTCGTCCAGCGCCTTCTTGAACTGGCCCTGCAGCACCAGGGAGCGGCCCAGGATGGGCATGGTGTCGGCGGGGCTGTAGCCGAGGCTGATGGCGCGGCGGATTTCTTTTTCCGCCGACAGCGCTTCGCCGGTTTCAATGTAAAGCTGGGCCAGCGTGAAGCGCGCGACGGCGTCCACCGGATCGCCCTCGACCGCGTTTTTCAGCTCGATGCGGGCCGCTTCCAGGTCGCCTTTCTGGTGGTAGGCCTTGGCGCGCGCCATCAGTTCGGCGGTGGTGTGTTGCTGGCAGGCCGCAAGGCCGGTCAGTAACACGGTAATTAGCGCCAATTTGTTGGTTCGGTGTAACATATATTCCCGCAAAGGTAAAATTAACACGGCGCCGCATGTTGGCATGTTTGCCATTCTCCAGCAATATGGCCGTTGCGGCAACCCGATGGACTGTCGGTATTCTTTACACTTTAGGTCGTGTCAGGCGTTGCGGGGGTACTAAGCACCTGATTTAAAAGGCTTGCGCCAGCATGGCACGAATAATGCTTATAGGAATTACACGTTTCTAAGAGAAATATCATGAATAGATTGTTCACTTCGATGTGCGCCCTGCTGGCGATGCTGGCTGTGCCAGCTGTCCAGGCCGGCACCATCACGGACAACGGCATCAACGATTACTGGGGGTCGAACGCACATGGCGACGGCGATGTGATCGGCGCGGCCATGTACGACATCAGCGGCGCCACCATTACGCGGGTCGGCAGCGTGCTGAAGATTACCATCTCCACCGCCTTCGCCGGCCATGCCGGCGCCGACCCCTGGGCCGACCCGGGTCCGGTAGGCCAGGCCGGCATCGCCTATGGCGACTTGTTCCTGGCCTCGGCCTGGAAGCCGAAAGTCGTGGCGGGCGTGACCAACTACCAGGCAGACAACGCCAGTACCGGCACCAAGTGGGAGTGGGGCTTCAGCCTGGATAACCGCTGGAGCAACACCGGCGGCACCTTCAAGCTGTACACGCTGGGCGGCACCACCAACGCCGAGAACATCCTCAATTCCGAGGATGTGATGAATTGTTCGCAGCCGTGCACCTTCCGCGACGGCCAGGCCGTGCAGGTGAAGACCACGAACTCCACCACCGCCAAAGTGGTGAACGGCGTCACCGGCAGCTGGACCGTCACCCCGGACCAGAAACTGACCTTTACGCTGGACATGACGGGCACCAGCCTGATCAACTTGCAGGCCTTCGCCATGCACTGGGGCGAAACCTGCCAGAACGACGTGATCGAGGGCTTTACCCGCGTGGTGCCGCTGCCCGGCAGCGCTGCGCTGCTGGTGATAGGTTTTGGCGCCATGCTGCTGCGCCGCCGCCAGCAGGGCGTGGCGCGCGCCTAGCGATACCTTCTGTTATACTCGCGGCACCGTATCAGCCCACCTTCGCGTGGGCTGTTTTATTTCCGCCGCCCGCCAGATCCGCATGAACCAGCTCCCCAGCCGCATCCGCACCGACGTCCTCGCCGGTTTGACCACCTCCTTCGCCCTGGTGCCCGAGTGCATCGCCTTCGCCCTGGTGGCGCAGCTCAATCCGCTGATGGGGCTGTATGGCGCCTTCTTTATCTGCACCATCACCGCGCTGTTCGGCGGGCGGCCCGGCATGATCTCGGGCGCGGCCGGCTCGATGGCGGTGGTGATCGTGGCGCTGGTGGCGCAGCACGGCGCGCAGTACCTGCTGGCCACGGTGGTGCTGGGCGGCCTGCTGATGGCGCTGTTCGGCCTGCTGCGCCTGGGCACGCTGATACGCATGGTGCCGCATCCGGTCATGCTGGGCTTCGTCAACGGCCTGGCCATTATCATAGCCGGCGCGCAGCTGGAGCATTTCAAGACCGGCGGCCACTGGCTGCAGGGCGCGCCGATGCTGCTGATGGCGGGCCTGGTGGCGCTGACCATGGCCCTGGTCTGGCTGCTGCCCAGGCTCACCCGCGCTGCGCCGCCGGCGCTGGTGGCGATCGCCGCCGTGGGGCTGCTAAGCGCGCTGCTGGACCTGCCCACCCGCACCTTGGGCGACATGGCCCATATCGCCGGCGGCCTGCCGGCCCTGCACCTGCCCGCCGTGCCGTTCACGCTGGAAACGCTGCGCATCATCCTGCCTTATGCGGTGCTGATGTCGCTGGTCGGCCTGCTGGAAACGCTGCTGACCTTCAACCTCACCGGCGACATCACCGGCACCGAAGGCCAGGCCAACCGAGAATGCGTGGCGCTGGGCGGGGCCAATGTGGTGTCCGGCCTGTTCGGCGGCATGGGCGGCTGCGCCATGATAGGCCAGACCATGATCAACCTCGGCTCGGGCGGGCGCATGCGCCTGTCGGGCGTGGTGGCGGGAGCCATGATGCTGCTGTTCATCCTGTTCCTGTCGCCGTGGATAGAGCGCATACCGCTGGCGGCGCTGGTGGGCGTGATGTTCGTGGTGGCGCAGCAGACTTTCGCGTGGGGCTCGCTGCGCGTGCTGGGCAAGGTGCCGCGCCACGACGCGCTGGTGATCGTGGCCGTCACCGCCATCACGGTGGCCACCGACCTGGCCACGGCTGTGCTGTGCGGCATCGTGATTGCCGCGCTCAGCTTCGCCTGGCAGCATGCGCGCGACATCGGCGCCGATATCGACGACGGCGAACCGGGCGTGCGCAGCTACCGTCCGCGCGGCACGCTGTTCTTCGCGTCCACGGCGCGCTTCCAGGAGTTGTTCGCCCCGGCGGACGACCCGGCACGCGTGGTGCTGGACTGCCGCCACCTGCGCCTGGCCGACCACTCGGCCATCGCCGCGCTGGACGCCTTGCGCGAGCGCTACGCCAAGGCCGGCAAGCGCCTGGAGCTGGTCCACCTGTCCGAACGCTGCAGCGCGCTGCTGCTGCGGGCCGGCGCGGAAGTGTAAAATGCGCCCATTCCAATAAGAGAGACCGCCATGAACACGATATTCGCCGCACCGGTATTCGACGCCACCGTCATCTTCGAAGGCAAGGAACTGTTCAAGGGCCAGGGGGCGGCGCGCATGTGGGCCGAGAAGCTGGCCAAGGAACTGGAAACGCCCATCGACGTGCGCAAGATCGGTACCGGCTGGGCGCTGTTTGGCACGGTGGACGGCGCGGACTGCGTGTGGGCCATCCACGGCCAGCGCCTGAAGCGCGTGCAAGCCCCGGAGTGACCCGTAATTGAACTGGAATATTAGGCCAGTTCTGTAGTGTGGGCTGGACTTGACCCGTAATTGTCCGTAGTGTTGCTGGGAGTATGCAGTTCATTCCTACGACACAAGGGCTGGGTCATGAAAATAGCAGTAATAGGCGCCGGCATTGCCGGACTGGCCTGCGCACACCAGCTGGCGCGGATGGGCCGGGACGTCACGCTGTACGAGGGCGGCGACTGGTTCGGCGGGCACAGCAACACAGTGGACGTCACGCTGAACGGCGTCACGCATGGCGTCGACACCGGCTTCCTGGTTTTCAACCACGCCACCTATCCCCATCTGACGAGTCTGTTTGCCAAGCTGGGCGTGGAGACGGCCGGCACCGACATGTCCTTCTCCGTCAAGCTGCCGCTTGATGGCGGCCTGCTGGAATGGGCCGGCGCCAACCTCGACACCGTATTCGCGCAGCGCCGCAATCTGCTGCGGCCCGCCTTCCTCGGCATGCTGCGCGACATCCTGCGCTTCAACAAGGCCGCCACCGCGCTGGCGCTGTCGCCCGAAGGCGGCATCCCCGGCAACGCCGCCATGGCGCTGGGCCACTACCTCGACCTGCACGGCTACGGCGCCGCCTTCCGCGACTGGTATCTGCTGCCGATGGCGGCCTGCATCTGGTCCTGCCCGACCGCGCAGATGCTGGACTTCCCGCTGGCGAGCTTTGTGCGGTTCTGCCACAACCACGGCCTGCTGCAGGTGAGCGGCCGCCCGCAATGGCGCACGGTGACGGGCGGCTCGCGCGAGTACGTGCGGCGCATGCTGGACAGCATACCGCAGCGGCGCCTGTCCACGCCGGTGCGCCTGGTGCGGCGCGCGCCGGGCGGCGGCGCGCTGTCGGTGGCGGTGCATACCGCGAGCGATATCCAGCAGTACGACGAAGTGGTGCTGGCCTGCCATAGCGACCAGGCGCTGGCGCTGCTCGACCGCCCCAGCGTGGACGAGCAGGGCGTGCTGGGCGCGATCCGCTACCAGCCCAACCGCGCCGTGCTGCACACGGACAGCCGCTGCCTGCCGCAGCGGCGCAAGGCCTGGTCGGCCTGGAACTATCAGGGCGGAGTGGACGAACACGGCGCGCCGCGCGTGTGCGTGCACTACCTGCTCAATATGCTGCAGCCGCTGCCCTTCACCACGCCGGTGATCGTCTCGCTCAACCCCATCAACGAGCCGTCGCCAGAGCGGGTGCTGGCCAGTTTCGACTACGCGCATCCGGTGTTCGACGCGCGCGCCGTGGCGGCGCAAGCGCGCCTGCCGCAGCTGCAGGGCGAAGGCCATGTGTGGTTCGCCGGCGCCTGGACCGGCTACGGCTTCCACGAGGACGGCCTGAAGTCCGGCATGCGGGTGGCCGCCGCGCTGGCGCAGAAGGCGGTACTGAGCCATGCCGCATAAGGACAACGGCGGCGCCATCCAGCTATGCCTGGGCCAGGTGCGCCACAAGCGCCTGCGGCCGGTGCGCAACGCCTTCAGCTACGGCGTGTTCTATATCCGGGTGCCTGTGCATCGTATACCAGACCTTCAGCTTGACTGCGCCGCGCCGCCGCTGCGCTGGTTCTCGCGCAACCGCTTCAACCTGCTGGCCTTCCATGACGCCGACCACGGCGACGGTGTGCGGCCTTTGCGCGCGTGGATAGCCGACACGCTGGAGCGCGGCGGCGTGAGCGGCGCGGATGGCGAGATCTGGCTGCAGACCATGCCGCGCGTGCTGGGCTATCTGTTCAATCCCGTGTCGTTCTGGTTTTGCCACAGTGCCGACGGCAGCCTGCGCGCCGTGCTGTGCGACGTGCGCAATACCTTCGGCGAGCGCCACCTGTATCTGCTGGAGACCGGCGCGGCGATCGCCAACGGCGCCGAACTGCGTGCGGACAAGGCCTTTCACGTATCGCCCTTCCTGCCGCTGCGCGGCAGCTACCGCTTCCGTTTTGTGCGCGTGCAGCGGGCCGGGGAGGGCGAGCGCCACCTTGCCTGCATCGACTACCTGGACGGCGGCCAGCTGGCGCTGTCCACCAGCATCAGCGGCACGGCGCAGGCGCTCAGCGACGCGGCCGTGCTGCGCGCCTGCGCCACCCATCCGCTGCTCACGCTGGGCGTGATGGCAAAAATCCACTGGCAGGCATTGCGGCTTTGGTGCAAGCGCGCGCCTTTTTTCAGCAAGCCCGCACCACCGATCGAGGAACTTTCGAAATGACTATGCAACTGCCCATCTCCGAATCATCTGCGGCGCACACCGCCGCAGCCTGCTGCGCCATGCGGGCGCCCGGCGCACCAGGTGCACCCGCTTCGGCGCGGCCTGCGTCCGCCCGCCTGCTGCTGGCCGCGCTGTCCCGCATCCGCCACGGCGCCGTGCTGCTGCAAACGCCGGACGGCGCCGCCACGCTGTACGGCGAGGGCGCGCCCATCACTTTCAGGCTGGCCAACTGGAACGCGTGCCGCGCGGTGCTGCGTTCCGGCGACATCGGCTTTGCGGAAAGTTTTATCGCAGGCGACTGGAGCACCGACAATCTCCCCGGCCTGGTGGAGCTGCTGGCGCGCAACCGCGAGGAGCTGGAGTCGCTGGTGTACGGCAGCTGGTGGGGCGTGCTGCTGTACCGCCTGCGCCATCTGCTGAACCGCAATTCGCGCAGCGGCAGCAAGAAGAACATCCACGCCCACTACGACCTGGGCAACGCGTTCTACCAGCGCTGGCTGGACCCGTCGATGACGTATTCGAGCGCGCTTTTTGCCTATCCGGGCATGACGCTGGAGCAGGCGCAGCAAGCCAAGTACCGGCGCATCCTGGCGCAGCTGCAGGTGAAGCCGGGCGAGCGCGTGCTGGAAATCGGCTGCGGCTGGGGCGGACTGGCCGAGATGGCGGCGCGCGGCGGCCTGCATGTGACGGGACTGACGCTGTCGAGCGAGCAGCTGGCTTACGCGCAGGCGCGGCTGGCCGCCGCCGGGCTGGCAGCGCAGGCGGACCTGCGCCTGTGCGACTACCGCGACAGCGATGGCGAGTACGACGCCGTCGCCTCCATCGAAATGTTCGAGGCGGTGGGGCAGGAGTACTGGGCGAGCTATTTCGCCTGCGTGGCGCGCAACCTGAAACGCGGGGGGCGGGCCTGCGTGCAGACCATCACCATCGCGGACGAACTGTTTGAGCGCTACAGCCGTGGCACCGACTTCATCCAGCAATACATCTTCCCTGGCGGGATGCTGCCGTCGCAAGCCGAGTTCCGCCGCCACGCGGCCATGCACGGGCTGCGCGTGGAGGATGCGCTGCATTTCGGGCCGGACTACGCGGAAACGCTGCGGCAATGGCGCGAGGCCTTCCAGCGCGAGCAGGACAATATCGTGCCGCTGGGCTTCGACCTGAACTTCATGCGCACCTGGGAGTTCTACCTGGCCTATTGCGAAGGCGCTTTCAACGCGGGCAATACCGACGTGGTGCAATTCACGCTGGTCAAGGACTGACATGGGCGTCCGCAACGCAGCCTGGGTGCGGGCCGCTGCGGCGCGGCTGGCCCTGTGCCTGCTGGCCTGCTGCGCCGTGCCGGCCCAGGCGGAGGGCGATGCGGCCGCACCTCAGCCACTGCTGCCAGCGGAGGCATTGCAGCCCATGCAGCCGGTGCGGCTGGCGGGCGAAGGCGTCTACCGCTGGTATGGCTTGCGGATTTATGAAGCGCGGCTTTGGGTGGGGCCGCAGGGCTATCGCGACAGCGCCCCGGCCGCCGCGCCTTTCGTGCTGGAACTGCGTTACGCGCGCGCCTTGCAGGGCAGCCGCATCGCGGAGGCCAGCGCAGAGCAGATGGAGAAGGTCGGCGCAGGCAGCGCCGTGCAGCGCAAAGTGTGGCTGGAGACCATGCGCGGCCTGTTCCCGGACGTGCGCGAGGGCGACCGCATTGCGGGGCGCTACGTGCCCGGCGTGGGCGCGCGCTTCTACCTGAACGGCGCACCCTTAGGCGGGGCACAAGGCGGCGCGCAGCCCCCGGTGCTGGACGCAGAGTTTGCGCAAGCCTTCTTCTCCATCTGGCTGTCACCGCGCAGCACCGCGCCTGCGCTGCGCGAGGCGCTGCTGCGCCAGGCCGCGGCGCAGCCATGAACATCCAGCACACGCCAGCCGCTGGCCGGGACGTATCCGGCAGCGCGCCTTGCGGCGCAACACCGCCCGGCTCGCCTTCTACCGGTTCGGCGCCATCCGCTTCCATCCAGTCGCGCTCCGCACTTGCGAGCTACGCGCTGTTCGCGCTGCCGCTGGCGATGGTGGCGCTGCCGGTGTATCTGTTCGCGCCGGCGCTGTACGTGCGCAGCGGCGGGCTGGCGCTGGCCGGCGTGGGGGCGGTGCTGCTGGCCGTGCGGGTGCTGGCCGCGCTGGCCGATCCGCTGCTCGGCTGGTGGATGGCGCGCAACCAGCGCGGCTATCCCTGGCATGCCGCCGCGTCGCTTGCGCCGCTGCTGCTGGGCTACTGCGCGCTGTTCAACCCGCCCGCGCTGGACGGCGCCGCGCTGATGGCATGGTTCGCCGCCGCGCTGCTGCTGGTCTACCTCGGCTACGGCCTTGCCACCATCGCGCACCAAAGCTGGGGCAGCGCCATCGCCTGCGACGCCGCCGCCCGCGTGCGGCTGATGTCCGCCCGCGAAGGCTGCGGCCTGCTGGGCGCCGTGCTGGCGGCCGCGTGCAGCGGCGTGCTCGGCTACGGCGCGCTGGCGCTGCTGTTCTGCGCCTGCCTGCTGCCCGCCGCCTGGCTGCTGCTGCGCCGCGCCCCTCGGGCGGCCGTGCGGCCCCCGGCCACCGCGTCGGCCGGACAGCCTGCCCAGCCCCCAGCCTTGGGCCAGGCCCCGGCACGGTACGCACTGCTGGCGCCCTGGAGCGAGCCGCGCTTCCGCTGCCTGTTCGGTGTCTACTCAGCCAGCGCGCTGGCGGGCGCCATTCCCGCCACGCTGTTCGTCTTCTTCGCAGCGGACCGCCTTGGCCTGCCGGACAATTGGGCTGGCCCGCTGCTGGTGCTTTACCTGCTGGCGGCCGCCGCATCCATGTCCCTGTGGGCGGCGCTGGCCAGGCGCTGGGACACGCTGGCCGCCTGGCAGGCCAGCATGCTGCTGTCCGCGCTGGTGTTCATCTGGGCCTACGCCCTCGGCCCCGGCGACGGTGCGGCCTTCGCGGCCATCTGCGTATTGACTGGCATCGCAGGCGGGGCGGACCTCGCGCTACCGCCCGCACTGCTGGCCGGACTGGCCGCGCAAAGCCGCAGCGCCGATGCCGCCGCACAGCCATCCGCCGCCCCTTACTTCGCCTGGTGGAACTGGTGCACGCAGCTGGCGCTGGCGTTCGCCGCCGGCGCCACGCTGCCTGCGCTGGCCTTGCTCGGCTATGAGCCCGGCAGCGCCGCCGCAGAGACAGGCGCCGCGCCGCAAGGAACAGCCGTCCTGGCCGCCGCCTACGCGCTGCTGCCGTGCGCATTGAAACTGCTGGCCTGGCTGCTGCTGTTGCGCGGCGCAAGGGGCAGCCTGAAAAGCCTGAACGGGAGAGAAATATGAAGATCAAGCTGCTGCGCGCCTGCTTTGCCGGCGCCGCCATGAGCGCCATGATGGCAAGTCTGCTGTCCGGCTGCTCCACCCGCGCCGACCCGTCCCACTACGCCGCGCAAACGCCGGTGCTGGACGTGCAGCGCTACTTCAACGGCCGCGTGCTCGCCTACGGCATGTTCCAGGACCGGGGCGGCACCGTGCAAAAGCGCTTCACCGTCACCATGACTTGCACCTGGCGGGACGGCATCGGCACCCTGGACGAAGAATTCCTGTACGCCGACGGCACCCGCCAGCGCCGCGTGTGGACCCTGCGCCAGACCGCGCCCGGCCGCTACACCGGCACGGCAGCCGACGTGGTAGGCGAAGCGACCGGCGTGGTGGCGGGCAACGCGCTGCGCTGGAACTACGTGCTGGCGCTGCCGGTGGACGGCAAGACCATCAACGTGGACTTTGAAGACTGGATGTTCATGATAGACGAGGAAGTCATGCTGAACCGCGCCGCCATGAGCAAGTTCGGCATCGACCTCGGCTCGGTCACGCTGTCCTTCCGCAAGCAGAAGGACGGCAATGGCGCTCAATAAGCCCATCAGCGACTGGCAGGGGCGCTGCGTGTGGATCATAGGCGCGTCCAGCGGCATAGGCGAGGCCACTGCCCGGCTGCTGCTCGAGCGCGGCGCGCAAGTGGTGCTGTCGGCGCGGCGCGCGGACTCGCTGGGGGCGCTGTGCGCCGGACAGCCGCGCGCGATGCCGGTCCCGCTGGACATCACCGATGCCGCCAGCGTGCACCGCGCGCGCAGCGCGATCCAGGCGCACGGCTGGCGCATCGACCTCGTGCTGGTGGTGGCGGGCGGCTACCATCCCATGCGGGCCGACAGCTTCAACCTGGAGCAGGCCAACCGCCTGCTCGACCTGAACCTGCGCGGCGTCTACAACTGCCTGGACGCCGTGCTGCCGGAACTGCTGAAGCAGGGCGCAGGCGGCATAGGCGTGGTGGCCTCGGTGGCGGGCTACGGCGGGCTGCCGAAAGCGCTGGCGTACGGCCCCACCAAGGCCGCGCTGCTCAACCTCACGGAAACGCTGTATCTCGACCTGGCGCCGCGCGGCATCGGCGTGTACCAGATCAACCCCGGCTTTGTGGCCACCAGCCTCACCGCCGGCAATGACTTCGCCATGCCCGCGCTGATGACGCCGGAAGCCGCCGCGCAGGCGCTGGTGCGCGGCCTGGAGCGGGGCGACTTCCACATCCACTTCCCGCGCCGATTCAGCAACAGCCTGCGCCTGCTGCGGCTGCTGCCCTACGGCGCTTACTTCTGGCTGGTGCGCAAGGTGACAGGACTATGAACGAACAACAGCCGCTGGAACGCCTGGTGCGCTTCTACGAAACCCTGGCGCTCGAAACGGTGAACGACGTGCGCAGCGTATATGCGCCGGACGCCTTCTTCAAGGACCCGTTCAACGAGGTGCGCGGCCACGCCGCCATCATCCCCATCTTCCGGCACATGTTCGTGCAGGTGGAGCAGCCGCGCTTCGTGGTGAAGGAGCGCATGGAGCAGGGCAGGCAAGCCTTCCTGACCTGGGAATTCCATTTCCGCATGCGCAGCGCGGAAGGCGAGCAGACCATACGCGGCGCCTCCCACATCGAGTTCGACGAACAAGGCCGCGTGGCCATGCACCGCGACTACTGGGACGCGGCGGAGGAACTCTACGAGAAAATACCGCTGCTGGGCGCCGTCATGCGCTGGCTGAAGCGGCGCGCGCGAAAGTAAGGTTGCGCTATTCCGCCAGCGACGGCGGCAGCGGCAGGCCGTCGGCGCGCGCCAGGCGCTCCAGCGCGGTCTCCAGCATCATGCGCGCCTGACCGGCCGTATTGCACAGTTCCTGGTGCAGCGCCGCGTCGTCGGCATTGCGCGACGCGCACTGCTGGCTGTAGCGCTCGAAACTGCCCAGCATCATCAGGATGTCGGCCAAGTGGCGCGGGCACTCGCAGTTGATGCTGTTCGGCGCGCTGGCCAGGACGGCGAGCGCCTGCTCGTCCAGGCGGCGCGGCGAGGGCGCCGGCGTGACCGGCAGCACCGCCTGCAGCGGATGGCCCGCCAGCGCTGAACTGCAGAGCACCGCCACCTCGGCCGGATCGGCCGGCACGCGCGCCACCAGGCAGCCCTGTTCGCGCAGGCGGCGCACGGTGGCGCTGTCGCAGAAGCGGTACATCACCACCAGGGCCGCGCCCGGCGCGGCAGCGCGCGCAGCGGCGATCAGCGGCAGCGTATCGGCCGACATCTCGGACGATTCGATCAGCAGCACGTCGGCCGGCAGGCCGGGCAGGGCGGCGGGCAGCGCCTCCAGCGTGGCGCAGGTGTGGATGATGTCGAGCGGCGGCGCGGTGCGCACGGCGGCCAAGCGGCGCGCCATGGCGGCGCCTACCACGGCCACGCGCAGCGGCACGGCGGCGGCGCCATCGTCGGGTGCCGCGTCCTGCTGCGGCAGCGAGCCTGCCATCACGGCCAGCTCCTCGAAGGACAACGCGGCCACCATGCCGATGGGATGGCCCAGGTCCACCACGCGCTTGAGCAGGCCCAGGCGCCGCACCTGCTCGGCCGAATACAGGCGCTGGCCGTGCGGCGAGCGGTCGGCGCCGGACACGCCGTAGCGCCGCTCCCATACCCGCAGCGTTTCCACCGGCAAGCCTGCCAGCCGCGCTGCCACGCCGCTGCGGTATGCGCCCTTGGGTACTGTCTCTGCCACGTTGCGCCTCTAGCTGTTGTTCCGGTTCCGGATTCTAGCAGAGCGCGGGCGGACGCTCAGCCGCCTTTCGGCGTATCGCGGCCGGGGCGGTCATCGGCCAGCTGGCCTGCGCCGCTGTCCACCGGCATGCCCGAGCCGCGGGTGCCGCGCTCCCCTTTGGTCGGACCGGCTTCCGGCGCGGGCGTGCGCGCGGACTGCTCCGAGCTTGCCGTTTCACCGTGGCGCTGGGAAGAGAAGTCCCCCGCGCCCCGGTCCACGGTGCTGCGGCCCTGTTCCGTGGACGGCATGCCGTCCCGCTGCGGCGTGATCACATTGTTGGCCGGATGGCCGTTGGCGATATTGCCGCCGAAATCCTGCTGCGAATTGCGCGCATCCGCAGCCCTGACGTCCTTGTCGCTGTTCATGGCGAGTCCTCCTGGTCAAAGACGCCAGTATGCGGACCAGGGCGGGCGGCGCCCAAGCAGCGCACGTGCCGCGCGCTTGTAAGACGGGACCGACGCCGCCTTACTGGGCGAAATGCACCCGCATCTTGGACGGGCGCGGCTGGGCGATATGGTCCAGCGGCAGCTCGGTCACCTGCTTGACCTTCTTCAGCGAGATATTCGACTTCACATTGGTCACGCCCGGAATGCGCAGCAAATGGTTCATCATGAATTCCGAGAACGAGGCCAGGTCGTGCGACACCACGCGGATCACATAATCGGCCTCGCCGGTGACGGAAAAGCACTCCAGCACCTCCGGCAGATCGCTGATGGCCTGCTCGAAGGTATCGCCCCAGGCGGTGCCGTGGCGGTCCAGGGTCACGTGGACGAAGGCCATGACGCCCAGGCCCACCACCAGCGGGTCCAGCATGGCCGCGTAATGGTCGATCACGCGCGCCTCCTCCAGGCGCTGGATGCGGCGGCTCACCTGCGAGGTGGACAGGTGCACCTTCTCGCCGATGGCGCTGTTGGTGGCGCGGCCGTCGCGCTGCAATTCGGCCAGCAGGGCAAGGTCATGCCGGTCTACGCTGATGGTGCTCATGGTTTTTCCTCGATTCATGCATATTTTGTGCGCGGGACTGCGGTTATTGTGCACATTATGAACGAAATATTCACGGAGAATGGCTAAACTCATCCTATTACTTGAGGAGATCAGCATGACGCTAGAATTATGGGACAACCCGATGGGCACCGACGGCTTTGAATTCATCGAATACGCCGCGCCGGACCCGGTCGCCATGGGCAAGACCTTTGAAGCGATGGGCTTCACCGCCATCGCGCGGCACCGCTGCAAGAACGTGACCCTGTACCGCCAGGGCGAAATCAACTTCATCATCAACGCCGAGCCGGACTCGTTTGCCCAGCGCTTCGCGCGCCAGCACGGCCCGTCGGTCTGCGCCATCGCCTTCCGCGTGCAGGACGCGGGCAAAGCCCACCGCCGCGCGCTGGAACTGGGCGCCTGGGGCTTCGGCGGCCAGCCCGGCCCGATGGAACTGAACATCCCCGCCATCAAAGGCATCGGCGACTCGCTGATCTACCTGGTGGACCGCTGGAAGGGCAAAAACGGCGCCACGCCGGGCGCCATCGGCGACATCAGCATCTACGACGCCGACTTCGAAGCCATCCCCGGCGCCAATCCCAACCCGGTCGGCCACGGCCTGACCTATATCGACCACCTCACCCACAATGTGCACCGTGGCCGCATGGCCGAGTGGGTCAACTTCTACGAAACGCTGTTCAATTTCCGCGAGATCCGCTACTTCGACATCGAAGGCCAGGTGACGGGCGTGAAATCGAAAGCCATGACTTCGCCGTGCGGCAAGCTGCGCATCCCGATCAACGAAGAAGGCACCGACCGCCCGGGCCAGATCACCGAATACCTGAACATGTACAACGGCGAAGGCATCCAGCACATTGCCATGGGCAGCGACAACCTGTACGGCACGGTGGACGCGCTGCGCGCCAGCGGCATCAAGCTGCTCGACACCATCGACACCTACTACGAGCTGGTGGACCGCCGCATCCCGGGCCACGGCGAATCGCTGGACGAGCTCAAGAAGCGCAAGATCCTGATCGACGGCATGCCGGGTGACCTGCTGCTGCAGATCTTCTCCGAAAACCAGCTCGGCCCCGTGTTCTTCGAATTCATCCAGCGCAAGGGCAACCAGGGCTTCGGCGAAGGCAACTTCAAGGCCCTGTTCGAGTCCATCGAGCTCGACCAGATGCGCCGCGGCGTCCTCGAAGCCGTCTAATTACATCGGGGTCAGTTCCGTCATCGCGTCACAATCACACCGGGGTCAGTTCCGTCATCATGTCACGGACTCTGCAGTAGCTGCGTGCTACAGCTGAGCCCGTGACGCAATGGTGGAACTGACCCCGGTGGTGTAGTTGCGTGCTAAAGCTGAGCCCGTGACGCAATGGTAGAACTGACCCCGGTGGTGGCTAGTTGCGGCCGCTGGCTTCGACGTGGATTTCGCTGCCGCAACGGGAGGTTTGCGGACCCTGGCCGGGTGTCGTACCCAGCAGGCCGTTCAGCCCCTTGTCGACGCTGAAGTCGAGCGGGAGCTGGACGCGGATTTCCTGGAGCTGGCTCTGGCCGGCGCACACCAGCATCACACGGCTGGCGGCCGCTTCGCCGTGCTGGCTGCGCAGCGTGGCGAAGAATTTGTCGGCGTTGAAGCTGCCGCCTATGTTCTTCAGTACCTGCTGGCCGATGGACGAGCTGTTTACCAACTGCACCGCCGCCACTGCTTTCGTGAAGTAGGCGTCCGGGTCGAGCGACTGGCAGGAGCCGTGCTTGTTCCACTCGTATTTGCCGAAGCTGTTTTCGTAGTAGAAGTTGGGCATCCACTGCGCGATGCGGTCGACGGTTTCCTTTTTCAGCGCGAAGGGCTTGCCTTCGCAGTTGCCGTAGCTGGTGCCGCAGGCTTTTTTGTTGGGCCACAGGCCGTGCAGTGTGAGGTTGGTGACCACCAGGCTGCCTTTGTCCATCGCTGCGCACTCGGGCTTGCCGGACGTGCGCGGCGTGTGCTCGCAGAAGCCGGGCTGCCAGCTGATGGCCAGCAGGTAGCTGTCCTGCTGGTTGGCGGTGGAGCAGATTTCGTGTTTGCCGCCGGGACTGTCATTGGCGCTTTCCCGGGCGCTAGCCGGCGCGGCGTCCTGCGTGCCGCCGCCCAGCGCTGCGCTGCCGCAGTCGCGCGCAACCCAGCGCAGCTCGGGCCTGGCGCCCGGCACTTCTATCCGCAGCTGTTCATAGCTGCCCGGCTTGTTGACCTCTTTGATTTCGTAGCTGCTGCCCGGCTTGAGCCGCACATCCCCCGGATTGGTCTCTTTGGCGAAGGACGCGTAGGCTTCGCACGCCTTGCCGGCCTTGAAGCTGCCGCTGGCGGGTTCGCTGGCCAGCGCGAGCGCGGGGAGCAGGGCGAGCAGGCACGCCGCCCCGAGTGTTGTTTTTTTCATCGTAGCCTTCCGTGTTCGTTGTTGCGCTACATCATATCGTCATAGCACGGCAAAGAACAACGGAAAGGCGGGGCTCAGAATGCCTGGGCCGCTTGCGCAGCGGAAATCCGTCCCTTCACTTCCTTGTGGTATTTGGCCCGCGCCGCGGCCTGCTTCACCGCTTCCGCCTCTTTGTTGACCCGTTTGATACGGGCTTTTTCCGCTTTGCTGCGTTGCTGGGCTACGTCTTTGTTGCCGATTCGATTGGTCATGCTCTTCTCCTTGGTTGGTCCAGACTCCAGCATGCACCGGCCGCCACGCGCCATCCGTTCGCTGGCTAACGCGTGTGCGCCATTCCAAATCCATATAGTAATTGGCAAAGAATTCAGTTGCCGCCGCTTGGATTTTCGTCACATAATGTAGTAAATTTACGATATGGCGAGTATCTGGCACCTCGTATGGTGCGGATGTGCGAGATTTGCTGTAATTATGTTCCTAAACTGAAAAATTACTACATACTGGTGAGGCGGGAGATGGACGGTTCAAAGTCGGTGGAATTCAAGGATGAATTGCTGGGGCGGGACATCCGCCAGCTGGGCCGCATGCTGGGCGATACCATACGCACGCAGCACGGCGACGAGGCCTTCAATCGTATCGAGAACGTGCGCCAGCTGGCGATCCGTTTCCGCCGCGAGCAGGACGCGGGCGCGCAAGCACTGCTGGAAGAGGCGCTGCATGCGCTGTCGCCGGATGAAACCAGCCAGCTGATACGCGCTTTCGGCTACTTCTCGCTGCTGTCCAATATCGCCGAGGACCAGCACCACACCCGCCGCAGCCGCGCGCACTTGCTGGCCGGTTCCGCGCCGCGCCTGGGCAGCCTGGCCAAGGCGGTGCAGAACGTGGTGGGCGCCGGCCGCACCTCGTCCTTTGGCGAGTTCTTCGCCGAGGCGCATATCAGCCCGGTCTTCACCGCGCACCCGACCGAGGTGCAGCGCAAGAGTACCCTGAACTGCCAGATGGCCATCGCGCGCGAGCTCGACGAGCGCGACCGCGTGCAGATGACGCCCGAAGAGCAGGAGCAGAACGACGAGGCGCTGGCGCGCGGCATCCACACGCTGTGGCAGACGCGCTTGCTGCGCACGGCCAAGCTGTCGGTGATGGACGAGGTGGAGAACGGCCTGTCCTTCTTCGACCGCACCATCCTGAACGGCTTGCCGCAGCTGTACAGCACTTTGCAGGACATGCTGGCCAAGCTCGATGCGCGCTGGGCCGGCGAGGAACTGCCGACCTTTATGAAAGTGGGCAGCTGGATAGGCGGCGACCGCGACGGCAATCCTTTCGTCACCGCCACCGTGCTGCGCGCCACGCTGGCGCGCCAGGCCGACGTGGCGCTGGAACACTATCTGGGCGAGCTGCACAAGCTGGCTTCGCAGCTGTCGCTGGCGCAGACCATGACCGGCTGCTCCGAGCAGCTGCGCCAACTGGCCGACGCTTCGCCCGACCATTCGCCGCACCGCGTGGACGAGCCTTACCGCCGCGCCATCTACGGCATCCATAACCGCCTGGCGGCCAACCGCGCGCTGCTGACCAGTGCCGCTGCCGCCGGCCGCGCCGACACCGGCGCCGCTGCAAGCGCCGCCGCGAGCGCGCGTGCTGCCGTTGCCACCATCTGGCCTGCCGCCGCTGCGGCGGGCTACGCGCCTGCCGCTCCCGGCGCGGGCGCCCAGCCTTACGCCTCGGCGCAGGAGCTGCTGGCGGACCTGGAGACGGTGCACGAGTCGCTGGTGGCGCATGGCTCGGCCGTTCTGGCGCGCGGGCGCTTGCGCCAGCTGCGCCGCGCGGTGAAGGTGTTCGGCTTCTCGCTGGCGCCGGTGGACCTGCGCCAGAATTCGGACGTGCACGAGCGCGTAGTGGCGGAGATCCTATCCTGCGCCCGTCCCGGCATTGATTACGCCGCGCTGTCCGAGCCGGAGCGCTGCAAGCTGCTGCTGGAAGAGCTGCACACGCCGCGCCTGCTGATCTCTCCGTACACCAGCTATTCCGAAGAGACCAGCGGCGAGCTGGCCATCTTCCGCGCGGTGAGCGAGGCGCACCGCGCTTACGGCGCCGAGTCCATCACCAACTACATCATCTCCAAGGCGGACAGCGTGTCCGACCTGCTGGAAGTGGCGCTGCTGCTGAAGGAACACGGCCTGCTGCGCGCCGGTTCGGTGACGGAAGAGTCGTCGATGGCGGTCAACATCATTCCGCTGTTTGAAACCATCGGCGACCTGCAGGCCGGCCCGGACATCATGGACCGCGCCTTCCGCCTGCCGCTGTATATGGATCTGGTGCGCTCGCGCGGCAGCCTGCAGGAAGTCATGCTGGGCTATTCGGACTCGAACAAGGACGGCGGTTTCCTGACCTCCGGCTGGGAACTGTACAAGGCCGAAATCGAACTGGTGGAAGTGTTCAAGCGCCACAATGTGAAGATGCGCCTGTTCCATGGCCGCGGCGGTTCCGTCGGCCGTGGCGGCGGTCCGAGCTACGAGGCGATCCTGGCGCAGCCGCAGGGCGCGGTGCAGGGCCGCATCCGCCTGACCGAGCAGGGCGAGGTCATCACCGCCAAGTACGCCAATCCGGAAGTGTGCCGCCGCAACCTGGAGGTGATGGTGGCCGCCACCATGGAAGCGACCATGCTGCCGCCGCGCGGCATCGAGCCGGATGCGGCCCAGCTGGCGGCCATGCAGGCGCTGTCCGACGAAGCCATGCGCAGCTACCGCTCGCTGGTGTACGAGACCGAGGGCTTTGAAACCTATTTCTGGGAATCGACCGTCATCTCGGAAATCGCCGCGCTGAACATCGGCAGCCGCCCGGCCTCGCGCAAGAAGTCCACCGCGATTGAAGACCTGCGCGCCATTCCCTGGGTGCTGAGCTGGGCGCAGTGCAGGGTGATGCTGCCGGGCTGGTTCGGCTTCGGCTCTGCGGTGCAGAAGTTCCTGGGCACGCAGCCGGACGGCTTGGCGCTGCTGCAGAAGATGTACCGCGACTGGCCGTTCTTCAACACGCTGCTGTCCAATATGGACATGGTGCTGGCCAAGAGCGATATCGCCATCGCCAGCCGCTACGCCACCCTGGTGAGCGACGCCACGCTGCGCGAGGCCATCTTCGGCCGCATCCGCGCCGAGCATGAGCGCACCATCGCGGCGCTGAAGGAGATCACCGGCCAGGCCGAGCTGCAGGACGCCAACCCGCTGCTGCAACGCTCGATCCGCAACCGCTTCCCCTATATCGACCCGCTGAACCATTTGCAGGTTGAGCTGCTGCGCCGCTTCCGCGACGGCGACTCGGACCCCGCCACGCGCGAGGGCATTCATTTATCGATCAACGGCATTGCCGCCGGCCTGCGTAATAGTGGCTGAGTGGCTGAGCGGTGACCGATACCAACAACAGGAAAGAGACAACGTGCCAAATACCCCTACCGCAGTGACCCGCCGCGCCACCAAGATCGTGGCAACCATCGGCCCCGCATCGAACGACATCGGCACCCTGATCCGCATGTTCAAGGCCGGCGTTGACGTAGTACGCCTGAATTTCTCGCACGGCAAAGCGCAGGACCATGTCGAGCGCGCCCGCATGGTGCGCGACGCCGCCGCCGAGTGCGGCCGCGAAGTGGCCATCATGGCCGACTTGCAGGGTCCGAAAATCCGCGTCGGCAAATTCGAAGAAGGCAAGATCCAGCTGGAAAACGGCGCCCGCTTTATCCTGGACGCCAAGTGGGGCGAGAACGGTGAGCTGGGCAACCAGGAACGCGTGGGCCTGGATTACAAGGACCTGCCGCGCGACCTGCGTCCGCAGGACGTGCTGCTGCTGAACGACGGCTTGATCGTGCTGGTGGTGGACCGCATCTCCGGTAGCGAGATCCACACCACCGTGAAAATCGGTGGCGAGCTGTCGAACAACAAGGGCATCAACCGCCAGGGCGGCGGCCTGTCCGCGCCGGCGCTGACGGCCAAGGATATGGAAGACATCAAGACCGCCATGAGCTTCCAGGCGGATTACATTGCCGTGTCCTTCCCGAAGAACGCGACCGATATGGTGATGGCGCGCCAGCTGGCCAATATCGCCGGCGAGCCGTTCCAGCACAAGCCTTTCATGATCGCCAAGATCGAGCGCGCCGAGGCGATTCCGGCGTTGCAGGAAATCCTGGACGCGTCGGACGGCATCATGGTGGCGCGCGGCGACCTGGCCGTTGAGGTGGGCAATGCCGCCGTGCCTGCGCTGCAGAAGCGCATGATCAAGATGGCGCGCGCGTCGAACAAGCTGGCCATCACCGCCACGCAGATGATGGAATCGATGATCGTCAACGCCGTGCCTACCCGCGCTGAAGTGTCGGACGTGGCCAACGCGGTGCTGGACGGCACCGACGCGGTGATGACGTCCGCCGAAACCGCCTCCGGCAAATACCCGATCGAGACGGTAGAAGCGATGGCGGCGATCTGCCTGGATGCGGAGAAATGGAATCCGTCCAATCCGGACGTGGACCTGATCAACACGACCTTCAGCCGCATCGACCAGTCCATCGCCTATGGCGCGCTGTTCACCGCGCACCATCTGCGCGTGAAGGCCATTGCCGCGCTGACGGAGTCGGGTTCCACCTGTCTTTGGATGAGCCGCAACAATATCGACATTCCCATTATCGCGCTGACGCCCAGCGTGGCGACGCAGCGCAAGCTGGCGCTGTTCCGCAACGTGCAGGCGCTGGAGCTGAAGCAGACGCGCGACCGCGAGGTGGTGCTGCGCTCGGTGGAAGAGCTGCTGGTGGCGCGCGGCATCGCTGAACGCGGCGATACGGTGGTGCTGACCTGGGGCGAGCCTATGGGCCTGGTCGGTGGCACGAATGCGTTGAAGATCATGAAGCTGGGCGCGCCTGCGCATTGATGGAATTTACCAAGCCAACTACTGGAGACTTTGGATGACTGCTATTGTTGATGTGATTGCACGCGAGGTTCTGGATTCGCGCGGCAATCCGACCGTGGAATGCGACGTGCTGCTGGAGTCCGGCGTGACGGGCCGCGCGGCGGTGCCGTCGGGCGCTTCGACCGGTTCGCGCGAGGCCATCGAGCTGCGCGACGGCGACGCCAAGCGCTATTTCGGCAAGGGCGTGCTGCGCGCCTGCGAGAATATCAATACCGAGATCGCGGAAGCCATCATCGGCCTGGACGCGAACGAGCAGGCCTTTATCGACCGCACGCTGATCGATCTGGACGGCACGGAGAACAAGTCCCGCCTGGGCGCCAACGCCACGCTGGCGGTGTCGATGGCGGTGGCCAAGGCCGCCGCCGATGAAGCCGGCCTGCCGCTGTACCGCTATTTCGGCGGGTCGGGCGGCATGGAAATGCCGGTGCCGATGATGAACGTGATTAACGGCGGCGCGCACGCGGACAACAACCTGGATATCCAGGAGTTCATGATCATTCCGGTCGGTGCGCCTTCCTTCAAGGAAGCCGTCCGCTACGGCGCGGAAGTGTTCCATACGCTGAAGAAGATCCTGCACAAGAAAGGCCTGAACACCGCCGTGGGCGATGAAGGCGGCTTTGCGCCTTCGCTGGCCAATCACGAGGAAGCGATCAAGCTGATTATCCAGGCTATCGAGGAAGCCGGCTACGAGCCGGGCACCCAGATCGCGCTGGGCCTGGACTGCGCCGCGTCGGAGTTCTACAAGGACGGCAAGTACCAGCTGGACGGCGAAGGCATGAGCCTGACCGCCGTGGAGTTCACCAACCTGCTGGCCACCTGGTGCGACAAATACCCGATCATCTCGATCGAGGACGCCATGCACGAAGGCGACTGGGAAGGCTGGGCGACCCTGACCGCAGTACTGGGCAAGCGCGTGCAGCTGGTGGGCGACGACCTGTTCGTCACCAATACCAAGATCCTGAAAGAGGGCATCCAGAAGGGCATCGCCAACTCGATCCTGATCAAGATCAACCAGATCGGCACCCTGACCGAGACCTTCGCCGCCATCGAAATGGCCAAGCGCGCCGGCTACACCGCCGTGATCTCGCACCGCTCGGGCGAAACCGAAGACTCGACCATCGCCGACATCGCCGTGGGCACCAACGCGCTGCAGATCAAGACCGGCTCGATGTCCCGTTCGGACCGCATGGCGAAGTACAACCAGCTGCTGCGCATCGAGGAAGACCTGGGCGAGACCGCGTCTTATCCGGGACGGGGTGCGTTCTACAATCTGCGTTAATGCATTGACGGGTTACGGCAGGACCAGATGGGGCGCGGGGCAGAGGGGGAGGCGGATTTCGAATCGGCTGCCCTGGCCCGGTCCCTCGCTGTAGGCGGCCACGCTGCCGCCGTGCAGTTCCACAATTTTGTGCACCAGGGCCAGGCCCAGTCCCAGGCCTCCGTCGGCGCGGTCCGGCCGGCGCGCTCCCTGCGAGAACAGGTCGAAGATGCGCGGCAGCAGGCCTGGCTCGATGCCGCTGCCGTTGTCGCTCACGGACAGCACCAGCTCCTCTCCCACCCGCACGGCCTCCACCCGGATCTCCGAACCCGGCGGTGAATATTTGATGGCATTGGCCAGCAGGTTCGCCGTCACTTGCACCAGCCGTATCGCGTCCCCGTTCACCCACAGTTCGCCATGGATGGGCGCCACGCTCAGCACGTGCTGCTGGCTGGCCGCCATGCCTGCGGTCTGCTCGACCGCGCTGGCGATCACGGGCTGGATGCTGAGCGGCTTGCGCTCCAGCGAAATCAGCCCGCGCGTCACGCGCGACACGTCCAGCAAGTCGTTCACCAGCCGCGTCATGTGGGCGCTCTGGCGCGCGATCACGTCGCTGGCCTGGCGCAGCTGCTGCGCGCTCAAGCCGGGCATGGCCAGCATGTGGGCCGCCACACTGATGGGGGCCATTGGATTGCGCAGCTCGTGGCCCAGCATGGCGAGGAATTCGTCTTTGGCGCGGTTCTGCGTGTCCGCCACTTCGCGCGCGTGCTGGGCCTGGACCAGCAGCCGTTCGCGCTCGGCCGCCGCTTCGGCCAGCAGGTGCGCGGCCTGGTAGATGCTTTCGCCCAGGTCGTCCGCTTCGTCTATGCCCGACGGGGCGGGGCGCCTGGGCGGCCCGGAACCGATGGCGCCCGCCGCAGCGCTGGTCTGCGCGATGGCCTTGGCGATGCGCGCGCTGAGCGCCCAGGCGGTGGCCACCGCGAGCAGCAGCGCCATCAGCAGGCCCAGGCCGGACAGCAGCGCAATGCGGCGCGCGTTGCCGTCGATGCGCTCGGCGCTGGTGGTGATCACCACCCACCAGCCGGACATGGGCGAGGTTGCCAGCACCGCGTAGCCGCCGTCCGGCATGGCCACCAGGCCGCCTTGCCTGGAATGGATGGCGGCCGCGATGGCCGGCGGCGCGGCCGCCCCGATGTCGGCGGGCTGGCGGTTGGACTGGATCAGGCGGGCCTGGCGGTCGTAGATATGGTAGGTGTCGCCGTCGCTGTCCGGCGCGGGCAGGGCCTTGTCCATCAGCGCGGCTTCGAAGGCGTAGCCCATCACGTACTGGCGGTCCTCCGCCAGCGAGAAGGGATATTCCAGCGCCACCATGGGCTTGCGCGTGACGGGGCCGGTCAGCAGGTCGGTCACGGAGACTTTCGCGCTCTCCAGCAGCCGCGCGATGCGGTCTCGGTCGGCGCGCGTGTCGGGCAGGGGGGAGCCTTCCGGCACGCTGGTGTTGACGCGCTGCTGGCCGTTGGCGTCGTACAGCACCAGGTTGGCGTCGCGGTCCCTCATCAGCTGGTGCGCCTTGCCGGCGAACGCTTCCATCTGCTCGGCTTCGAGCTTGCTGGAGGCGCTCAGCGCGCGCATCAGGCCTGCCGCCTCGTTCCACTGGCCGTCCACCGCCACCGAGGTGGCGCGCGCCGCTTCCTGCAGGCTGCGCACGCCCGCGTCGCGCTCGGCGTCGACCAGGCGCGCCAGCGGCGCGGCGAGAAACACCACCACGGGCACCAGTGCCACCGTGATGGTGAGGGCAAGCAGGGAGCGTACCTTCATTGCAGCGAATTGGTTATCTTAACTGCAACAGTATATATGAGGCCGGGGCCGCGCGCGTTTGAAAACTGCTTAGAACTTCATCTCCAGGTTGGCCGAGAAGCGCGCGGAACCGGGCGTACGGGTCCAGGTGCGGCTGCCGCCGTTGGTGTCCAGGTATTGCGAGTCGCCCAGGTTGTCCTCGCCCAGCGCGTTGCTGACGCCCAGGCGCAGCTGGTAACCGGTGCGTATCTTGTACAGCAGGTAGCCTTCCAGCTCGCGCCGTCCCTGCAGGCGGCTGCTTTGCTGCTCGGAGATGCGCACCGGCCCGCCCTGGCGGTAGGACAGGCTGGCGCCGGCGCTGTATTTGTCTTCGCGGTAGTCCGTTCCCAGCACCAGGGTGAGCGGAATCTGCTGGTCCAGGCGGTTGTCCGGACCCGGCACGGAGTCGACCCTGGACCAGTTGCGGTTGGCGCTGGCGCGGAAGTCGAAGCCCGGCGCATCCTTCATGAGGGCCTTGAGCGGGAACTTCAGTTCCACGTCCAGCGAGCGCACGGTGGCGGTGCCGTCGTTGAGCGGCTGGATCAGCCAGTAGCCGCGCGCGTCCTGCGTCAGCTTGCTGCGGATGTAGTCGGAGATGCGGCGCTGCGAGCCGCCCACCGAGAACACGGCGCCGGGGGCGAAGAAGTGCTCATAGGTGAGGTCCACGCCGGTGGCCAGTTCCGGCTTCAGGTCCGGGTTGCCGCTGTAGTCCGGGTTGAAGCGGGTGTTCAGGTCGGACTCGTAGCGGCGGGCGCTGAGTTGGCCGGTGTTGGGCGCCTTGAAAGTGCGCGTCAGGGCCAGGCGCAGCTGGCGGCCGCTCTTGTCCGGGAACTTGTACAGGGTCTGGGCCACGGGGCTGAGCACGCGGTTGCGCGAGTCCGTGGTTTGCAGGCCGCTGCCGGAGCTGTCAGTGTTGATGGTTTCCCAGCGCGCGCCGAAGTAGACCGACCAGTCCTTGCTCACGTTCCATTCGTCCTGCGCGTAGGCGGCGACCTTGGTGACGACGGGATGGAATTCTTCGTTAATGCTGTTTTGCGCCAGGCCGATAATGCCTTCCACTCGCTGGTTGCTGTCGTCCGAGCCCTGGCGGCTGGCTTCCCAGCCGGTGGACAGCGCATGGCCTTCGAAGATGGTGCGCGTGTATTTGCCGCTGGTGCCCGAGTGCGTGAACTGGGACGAGGTGGCGCCCACGCGCGCAAACACCGTCTTGCGGTCCGCCGTGTAGGACAGGGCGTGGTTTTCGTTGTCCGAATTGGCGCGGCCGATATTGGCCTTGGCATCGAGCTTGCCGCCGGCGATTTTCGTGACCCAGTTGACGTCGATATTGCCGTAGCTGGAGGTGTTCCGGCCATCGCCCTGGCGGTCCACATAGTCCGGCTGCGGGAAGCTGCCGATGCGGTTGCTGGTCAGCGTGCCGTTGCCGTAGTTGAAGCGCTGCGACTGGATATAGGAGCTGAGGTTAAGCTGGTCGTCGTTCGCCAGCTTCCAGTTCAGGCGCGGCGCCAGGCCGACCGAGGCCGAGCCGTTGCTCTGGTGGCTGGCCTTGTCGCGCAACTGCAGCACCTGGCCGGACGGCGAGGTGAACTGCTCGGTGCTGTCGCTGGGGTTCTTGCCAAGGAAGCGCGAGGCGGTGGCGTTCAGGTACCAGGACAGCTGGCCGTCGCGGTCCGCGAGCGTGCCGTTGATGAACAGGTTGCGCTGCTGCTCCGAGTAGGCGCTGTTGATGCGCAGGTCGCGCTGCGGCTTGGACACCACTTTTTTCAGGATGATGTTGATGCTGCCCGCGATGGCCTGCATGGAGTTCTCGGCCGTGGCGGCGCGCACCACTTCAATGCGTTCGATCTGGTCCGGCGCCAGCGTGTCCATCGTGAAGCCCGGAGGCGGACGCTCGCCGTTCACCATGATTTGCGTGTAGCCATTGCCCAGGCCGCGCATGCGGATGGCGTTGCCGATCACCGTCACGCCCGGGGCGCGTTTCAGCACGTCGAACACATTGGTGTCGCCGTACTTGATGATCTCCTCGTGGGTCATCACGGTTTTGCTGGCGGTGTCGTCGCGGCGCGCGTCGTATTCGTCCGCGCTGCCCTTGATTTCCACCTTGGCGATGGCGGGTTCTGCGGCTGCCGCCTTGACGGTTTCTTTCGGCGCTGCCTTGATGGTTTCTTTGGCCGGCTGTTGCTGGGCCAGGGAGGCGGTAGCCGTTCCGAGCAGGGCGGCCGCCAGGGCGATGGGGGTGAGACGCAGATTCATTTCAAGGCTCGGATATGCAAACCGCGCAATTATCATCCAGAGCTGCTAATTTGGCAATATTCTTTTAGGGCAATATCTAAATTCTCATGGCAGTGATCGGGGCTGCGTGCGGAGGGAGTCCCCCCGCACGCAGCATTGCGGATTACGGCTGCGGATTCCAGCCGGCGTTGCTGTTAAAGGCGCTGAACACCAGGGCGCGGGTGGCGAAGCCCGCCGCCACGTCGCCCGCGCCGAGCTGGAAGCCGCCCACGCGCGTGGCCAGGTTCAGCGGATTGCCCAGCAGGTCGGTGGTGCCGAACTCGCGCCAGCCGCTGGCGGCGGTGGGCACGGTGGGGTTGGGAGCAGGCTGGCCGTTCACGCCCAGGCCGGCCCATCCAGCCGGGGCGACATGGCTGTCCATCTTGCAGTTGATGAAGGCGATGTTGTCCCAGGTGGTGGTGCCGCCGGGACTGCGCGCCAGCCAGGTGGCGCCGTTCGGCACGTCGCCGTGCAGCGGGCCGGGACCGGCGCCGTGCGTCAGGCTGCTGTTCAGGAACACAAAGCCCTTGTCGGTTGCGTTGGGCACGCGCGCCTGCAGCACATAGCCGCCGCTGGTGGCGCTGGTGGTGTCGCCCACGGAGCGGATTTCGCTTTCCTCGAACAGCGCGGCGCGGCTGCCGCCCCAGATGAAGTCCACATTGCCCGCCACCAGCGAGTGGTAGAACCACGACCAGCCTTTCAGCTGCAGCGTGTCCTGCTCGCTGAGGAATGCGGCGTTGACGGCGACGAGGCGGCCCGCGTCATTATTGAAGTACATGGTTTCGGCCTGCGCCGAAATCGAGGACGAACGCAGCGTGGTGTTGCGGATGGTGAGCGTGTCCAGGCGCAGCATGTCCGAAGTTTCCACCAGCAGCACCGAGCGGCCGCCCGATGGCGCGGCGGCGCCCGGCGCCTGGCTGCCGCCGGAGCCGGAGTTCAGCGTGTCGTGGTTGGTGTACTGGATCACCACGCCGTCGCGGCTTTCGCCTTTCAGGGTCACGTTGTCCTTGCCGCGCAGGTAGAGCAGCTCCTGGTAGGTGCCGTTCTTGATCTGGATGGTGACCGGGGCGGCCTTGGCCAGCTCCTTCATGGCGAAGTTCAGCGCGGCCTGCACGGTGTTGAAGTCGCCGCTACCGTCCGCCGCCACGGTGAGCGTGGCCGCCGCTGCCGGCGGGCCGGAACGGGTTGCAAAGCTCCAGCCGCCCAGCTTGCCGATGCCGAGGAAGGGCGCGCCGCCCAGGGTGCCAACAATGGTGCCGTTGGAGATGGCGACGTAGTATTCATCTCCGTAGGCCAGGCGGTTGCTGTGCGGGCGCACCGTCAGCGTGTTGCCGCTGATGGTGACCGGCGTGCTGTTCACCTTGCGGATGGCGGCCTGGCCTGCGTAGCCGATTTCCTCGGTTTCGCCGCTGATCCTGATCACGTCCACCAGCGCGTCGTCCGCCTTGCGGAAGATGCGGATGGTGCCGCCGGAGCCCAGTGTGGGCGGGCTGTCGAAGGTGAGCTGCAAGGCCGCGTCCACGTTCACGCCGTCCTGCTGCACGGCCGGGCTGGCGATGCCGGCCAGGCCGTAGGTCTGGGTAGGCTGGATAAACTGCGCCGCGATGGTGGCGGCGATGGCGCGCTTGAGCGTGGGGTCGGAGTCGCTGGTGACGGTGATGTTGGCCGTGCCCGCGCCCACCGGCGTAATGGTCAGCGTGCCGCCGTTGACGCCCACCGCAACCACGGCCGGGTTGCTGGAGCTGGCGGTGTATTCGTCGGCCGTGCCGTCGGCCTTGACGGCGGTGACGGCCACTTGCAGCGGCGTGTCGCCCGCTTCGGCGGCGTAGGTGGTGCCGGAAGGGTTCAGCGTGAGCTGGGCCGGTTTCAGCGCCGGGTCGCCGATGCGCACGTCGTCGATCTGGAAAGACTTGTTGGCGGTGTACAGACCCACCAGGCCGCGCGCGGCGAAGGAAGTGTCGGTCACGCTGCCCAGCGATTCGCCGTCCAGGTAGACGGTCAGCGTGCTGCCTTTCATTTCAAAGCGCACGGTGTAGAACTGCGCGTCCATATTGATGGCTTTCTTCACCTGCTTGGGACGGGTGAGGACATTGTTCAGCATCTTGGCGATTTCCACCTGCGTGCTGGCGGTGGAACTTTGCACGTTCAGGCCCGCGCCGTACCAGTTGGTGGCGTTCACGTAGCGCGTGATCAGGTAGAGCAGCTTGTTGCCGGTGGTGCCGTTGGTGAGCGGCTTGATGCGCGCTTCCACGAAGTAGTCGCCGCTCGGCACCGAGGCCATGGCGGTGGTCTTGAGCGTGGCGAGCACGCCGCCGGTGGTGGCCGCCGTGTACTGCATGACCTTGTTGCTGCCGGTCGCGGTTTCCGCCTTGACGGAGAAGCTGCCGTTGGCGCCGGCCACGGTCAGCAGGTCCCAGTTGGCGCTGCTGCCGTTCTGGAAGTCGTCGCAGAAGTACAGGCCGGTGGCGGGGCAGGCCAGCGTCAGGCCGGGGTCGACCGACACGTCGCCGGTGCCGGTGATGGTGGTGGCCAGCTTGCCGCCGCCCGCCTGCGCCAGCGCCATGGCTTTCACCAGTGCAGTGGGGCGCGCGGTGAAGGCGTAGGGCGGCGTCCAGCTCACGCTGTCGGAGATGGTGCAGCCGGCCAGAGGCGCGCCGTTGAGCAGCGAGCCGGTGTCCTTGAAGGCGCCGGTGGCGGTGCCGCCCGGGTTCTTCACCACCTGCGCGCAGCTGGTGGTGCCGGCGATCTCGAACACGTTGGCGTTGGACAGGATCTTGGAGTTGTAGCCCGCGCCCACACTGTATTCATAGCCGTACAGCGGTTCGTCCTTGCTGCCCACGAAGTAGTTGTTGAACAGGTGGACCTGGCCGTAGCGCACGCGCGGCGAACGGCTGGTGACGTCGCGGAAGACGTTGTTGCTGAAGGTGACGCGCAGCTTGCCCTCGTCGGCAGACGCGCTGTCGCTGGAGCCGATCAGGTTGTTCTTGCGGTGCTGCGTGAAGTAGTTGTAAGAAGCCGTCACGTAGTCGGACGCGTTGGTGATGTCCAGCGCGCCGTCGTGGCATTGCTTGACCATGCCGTTTTCAATGGGCAGCAGGTTGTCGGTCATGGCGCCGTCGCTGAAGCTCACGTGGTCCACCCACACGTGGTCTGCGCCGGACAGGGCGATGCCGTCGTAGGCCGAGTTCCAGTTGCCGGTGGAGCCGTCGGTCGGGTCCCAGATCGGGCCGACGTCGCAGGGCGCCACGATCTTCAGGTTGCGGATAATGACCTGGGAGATGTTGGTGACCTGGATATGGCCGTTGATGATGCCGGCGTTGGCGCCGTCGCCGATCAGCGTGGTGTTGGGCTTCATGCGGATCACCCCGCGCGCAGCCTGGTCGCCGGTGTTGGCGTAGGGGATGCCCTCGCTCATGTCCACCGTGCCCACCAGTTTGATGATCTTGGGATTGTTGCCGCCGTTGTTCAGCGCGGCGAGCAGCTGCGCGCGGTTGTTCACGGTGTAGATGTAGCTGCTGATGGCGGCCGAGCCGCCTGCGGTGCCGCCGGCCTGGCCCGCCCAGCCGTCGGCTGGCGCCGGCTGGCGTGCGGGGTCGATGGCGGCGGCATTGAGCGATGCGGGCGCCGACGCGGCGAACAGCATCGCAAGGCAAAGCGCGGCCTTGAAACGGAGGTGTCTCATGTGTGCTCCTGTGTCAGGAATCTAATTTAAATTTGATTGTTTGTTTTTGGCTGCGGCGCTGCTAGGCGGGCGGCGCTTTTCGGCGGCGCGCCAGCGCGATGGCGCCTGCGCCCAGCAGCAGTATGGACATGCTGCCCGGCTCCGGCACGGTGGCGGCGCGCGCCGCTGCAATGCTCATTTTGACGGGTATGAAGTCGCCGCCCCAGCTCAGGGAACTCAGGTCCAGGCTGAGCGCAGTGCCGCCGTTCAGGATGGCGAACTGCGGCAGGCCGCCCACCATGCTGGCGTCCAGCACGGAGAAGGCGGTAATGGGCGAGGCCAGCGAGCTGCCGAAGTCGAAGCGGAAGCGGTAGTCGCCGGGCCCGAGCGCGGCGCCGGTGTTGTTGTAAATGGACAGTGTGCCGTCCGGCGCGAAGTCGAAGCCGAAGGCAAAGTCGCCGCTGAGGAATTCAACCGTCGTATCGAGCGGGTCGAGGGCGGTCTTGTTGCCGTTGGGCGAACCGTTGAACAGGTCGTCCAGCCCCAGCATGGCGGCGCCCGAGCCGTTGTAGCTGCCGGTGATGACGGCCCCTTGCAGCGGCAGGACGGTGGCGTGCGCGCCGGCAGGGAGGGCCAATGCGCAGAATGTTCCGATGGCGGCGGCCGAAGTGATAGCGGTGCGCGCCAGTGTCTCCCATGTTCTTTTTTTCATGTGTGCTCCTGGATTGTGGGACAGCAGGGATGATGCAGCGTCCGGACGTGCCGGCGCGCCGTGGGGGACACCTCGCGTGTCCGGTGCCGTTTTGACGAGGGCGGGGAAGAGCGTGCCGAGGTCTCTGCGGGGAGAACTTGCATGTTGCACTTTTGCTCAATTGATTCTACTTTGGCCTGACCAATATATCAAGGCGGACGGACCAAATTCCTTGCGGCAACATTAACGGCTATTGCCGCGCGGACGCTTGTGTTTGCGGTAGAACGATTCCAGCTCGGCGCCGATCAATTCCTGGCCGGAGGTGACCATGAAGTCCTGGAAGGCGGCGGCGATGCGGGGCAGGGGCTGGTCCACCAGGTGCATCACGTGCCAGTCGCCCTCCACCGGGCTTTCCTGCATCGGCAGGATGCCGATCAGGCCGGACTCGAATTCCAGCGCGCAGGCGTGCACCGACACAAAGCCCACGCCCAGGCCCGCCGCCACCATGCTCTTGATCGCCTCGTTGCTCGACACTTCGGAGCCGAAGTGCAGCGTGTGGCCGGCTTCCTTGAACACGCGCTCCACCGTGGTGCGCGTGCCCGAGCCGCGTTCGCGCACCAGCAGGTTGGCCTGCACCACGTCCTCCATGGTGACGCGCTTCTTGCGCATCAGCGGATGCCGGGGGCTGGCCACGAAGGCCATGGGGTGGTGCGCAAAACGCGTGGCGTGGATGCGGAATTCGCGCGGCGGCGTGCCCATGATGGCCAGGTCAATCTCCTTGCGCGACAGCATGGCGACGATCTCGCTGCGGTTGCCCACGTTGAGCTTGAGGCGCACGTTGGGGCGCTCGGTGGTGAACTTCACCAGCATGGACGGCAGCAGGTGTTCCGCCGTGAGCACCGCGCCTATGCGCAGCGTGCCGCTGCTCACGCCCTGTAGTTCGCCCAGCTCGTCGCCGGCCTGTTCCCACAGCTGCAAAATGCGCTCGGAAAACTGCAGCAGCACTTCGCCCGCCGCCGTGAGCTGGATGTTGCGTCCTGCCTTGCGCGTGAGTGCGGTGCCGGCCAGTTCCTCCAGCGCGCGCAGCTGCGCCGATATCGCGGGCTGCGTGACGTGCATCTCCTCCGCCGCGCGCGACACGCTTTCATGCCTGCCCACCAAAACCAGCGCCTGGAGCTGGCGGAAACTCGCGTGATACATAAGCTATTCCTTATCAATCAGTAGAAATAAGTAATTTTTGTTTTCCATTTGACGGGACTATATTAACAGTCAGAAGGAGGGACATCATGCAATCCATCGTTATCGTAGGCGGAGGCGCAGGCGGCCTCGAACTGGCAACCCGGCTGGGAGATACCCTGGGCCGCAAGGGGCAGGCGCGGGTGATACTCGTGGACCGTTCACCCACCCATTTCTGGAAGCCGCTGCTGCACACGGTTGCTTCCGGCAAGCGCGATCCGCAGGTCTACCAGATTGAATATTCGGCGCAGGCTGCGGCGCATGGCTTCACCTTCATGCACGCCGAGCTGCGCTCGGTGGACCGCGCTGCGCGCACGCTGGAGCTGGCGCCGTGCCTGTCGGACGAGGAGGGCGGCGCGCCCGCCGTGCGCGTGCAGGGCTACACCACGCTGGTGCTGGCGCTGGGCGCGGTGACCAACTTCTACGGCGTGCCGGGCGCGGCGGAGCATGTCTGCACGCTGGACAATGTGCGCGAGGCGAAGGGCTTCTACCGCCGCTTCTTCGGCGCCTGCGTGCGGGCCAGCGAAGGGGGCGGCAAGGAAGGCAGCGCCGTGAACGTGGTGATCGTTGGCGGCGGCGCCACCGGCGTGGAGCTGGCGGCGGAACTGGGCTACAGCGCCCGCGCGCTGGCCAAGTACAAGATCCATACGCTGGACCCGGCGCGCGACGTGCGCATCACCATACTGGAACGCGGCCCGCGCCTGCTGCCGCACCTGCCGCTGGAGCAGTCGGCGCGCGCGGAGGCGTATCTGAGATCGCGCGGCATCGAGATCTGCACCGGCACCGGAGTGACGCAAGTGGACGCGGACCGCGTGCATATGGGGGAGGGCACCGTGCGTCCCGCCAGCCTGACCTTGTGGGCCGCCGGCGTGGAAGGCCCTGCCATTGTTGGCACGCTGGGACTGCAGTTGAGCCGCATGCGGCAGATCATGGTGAAGGCCACGCTGCAATCGGTGGACGACCCCAACGTGTTCGCCATCGGCGACTGCGCCAGCTTTGTCTGCCCGGTGAAAGGCGCAGCGCCGCCGCGCGCGCAGGTAGCGCACCAGCAGGCCGTGTTTTTGGCCAAATCCCTGGCCAGGGCGCTCGCCGCGCCGCGAGGCGGCAAGCGCGCCGCACAGCCCCTGCACGAGTTCAGCTACCGCGACTACGGCTCCCTGGTCTCGCTCGGCCCGGTGGCGGCGGTGGGCGTGCTGCTGGGCGGCGCCTTCGGCAGCAAGCTGCCGGTGAGCGGCGGCTTCGCCCATCTGCTGTACGGCCTGATGTACCAGAAGCACCTGATGGCCCTGCACGGCTTCGTCCGCGCCGCCGCCGTCACCCTGGCCGACTGGCTGCGAAAACGGATCTCGCCCTCAGTCAAGCTGCATTGAGTCAATGTGAGCGATAACATTTTGCCTGCGTAGGGGGCGGAAAATCGCTATCATGGCGGCATGACTACCGCCGCCGCTCCCCGTCCTCATATCTTCACCCTCGCCTGGCCTCTGCTGATTGAACTGTTTCTCGCCGTTGTGGCCGGCGTGGCCGGGACCGCGCTGGCGGCCCGTTTGTCCGATACCTACGGCGCCGCTTTCGCCATCGCCAACAGCATTTCAGTGACCTTGTTCATGCTGTTCCGCATAGTCGGTTCCGGCATCGGCGTGGTCATTACGCAGAACCTGGGCGGCGGGAGGCGCGACATGGCGGACAAGGTGGCGCTGGCGATGCTGGGCGCCAGCACCTGGCTGGGCGCGTTCACCGCATTGCTGGCCTTCGGCGGCGCGCGCTGGCTGCTGGGTCTTATGCACGCCCCGGCCGAGGTGCTGCCGCTGGCCACGCCCTTTTTGCAAGCGCTGGCCGCCGCCATGCTGTTCGATGCCTGGAACGCCTCCATGGCCAGCGTGATGCGCGCCCACCTGCGCACGCGCGACACGCTGGCGGTGCTGGCCGCCATGCATGTGAGCCACCTCGCGCTGGCCGTGCCGCTGATGTTCGGCTGGGGGCCGTTGCCCGCGCTGGGCCTGCCGGGTTTCGCCTTCGCGCTGCTGATCAGCCGCGTGCTCGGCCTGGTGCTGCACCTGATGCTGTGGCGCCGCCACCTGGACATCCATCCCGTGGCCAGCGACTGGTGGAAGCTGCGCCGCGCCGAGCTGGCGGCCGTGCTGCATATCGGCGTGCCTGCGGCGGCGGAAAACATCTCGTGGCGGCTGGCCTTCATGGCCAGCATGGCGGTGGCGGGTATGCTGGGCGCGCAGTCGCTGGCCACGCTGGCTTATGTGCACCAGGTGGGCGGGGTGGTGGTGATGTTCAGCCTCGCCACCGCCTTCGCGGTTGAAATCATGGTCGGCCACATGATAGGGGCGGGCGAGCTGCGCGAAGCGCACGGCCTGGTGCGCGGCGCGCTGGGGCGCGGGCTGGTAATCAGCGGCGTGATCTCGGGCTGCGTGGCGCTGGCCGGCCCCTGGCTGCTGCGCTGCTTCACGCAGGACCCGCTCATCATCAAGAACGGCGCCGTGCTGCTGTGGATCGCGGTGCTGCTGGAGCTGGGCCGCACCTTCAACCTGGTGGTCATCAACGCGCTGCGCGCGGCGGGCGACGCGCGCTACCCGGTGCTGGCGGGCGCCGCGTCCATGGCCCTCGTGATGGCGGGCGGCAGCTGGCTGCTGGGTATCTACTTCGGCCTTGGCCTGGTGGGCCTGTGGATAGCCTACGCCGCTGATGAATGGATACGCGGCCTGATGATGTGGCGGCGCTGGTCGGTGCACGCCTGGGTGCCGCATGCGCGCGCCACGCGGCGGCGCTTGCGCGCAAAAGATCCGGCGTCGTGATTATCTGTGACTTTTGAGCGCTTAAAAAACGTCACAATACCGGCTTTGCCCGCAAGCGGGCGTGGACCGGGATTGCCGTGGACGAGAATTGCTCGAAAGGACTGCCAGGAAGGCGGCGCATACGGCGCCTGGCGCGCGCCGCATGCGCCGGCGTTGCGCTGTTGGCCGCCGCATTGTCGGCAGGCTGCTCGCGCAGCGAGCGCTGGCAGGAGCAGGTGCTGCTGGCCAGCGGCCAGGTCATCCTGGTGGAGCGCGAGAGCAGCGACCGCTCGGCCTCGATGCGCTTCGCCATGCCCGGCCATCCCGGCGAGATCGTCGAATGGCGTTCGCTGCACGACGGCGGCCCCTGGCAGCTCGAGAACCCGGTAGTGCTGGACGTGGAAAACGGCGCGCCGGTGGTGCTCACCGTGGTCTCCACCTCGCCCGGCTGCCGCCTGTTCACCAAGTACGTCAACACCGGCGGCGGCTGGCGCGAAGAAGTGCTGCCGGACCGCTTCAAGGGCCGCGACATGAATCTCTTCATCCGCAGCGGCCTGGCCTTGGGCGACGTGGTAACGCTGGAACACAAGCGCCGCGAAAGCAGCGCCATCTCTTATTCGCGCTCCCTGCGTTTCCTCGGCCCGGCCGACAAGGCTTGCGGCCACTGAATGAAATGCTGCACCGCAGCGTAAACGTCGATACAATAGAGCTGAAGAATCAAGCCGAGATTCATTAGCAAAGGAGATCGACCATGCAGAACCGTCCCTTCATCGCGCCAGCGCTGTTCAACGACCCGGACGCCGCGCTGGCCCAGGTCCAGGCGCTTTACGACGGCAGCATACGGCATCTGCGTGAATCGCTGCAGCGCTTCGTCGACGGCGAAACGCCGGACGAGCATGTACGCGCCTGCTACCCCTACGTGCGGGTGCACACCGATACCGTGGCGCGCGCCGACTCGCGCCTGTCCTATGGCTTCGTGGCCGGTCCCGGCACCTACGAAACCACGCTCACCCGGCCCGACCTGTTCGCGCGCTACTACCGCGAGCAATTCAGGCTGCTGCTGAAGAACCACGGCAACCGCCAGCAAGTGCAGCTGGAAGTGGGCATGAGCGCGCAGCCGATCCCCATCCATTTCTCCTTCGCCGAGAACGACCACATTGAAGGCAGCATGAACGCCGACCGCCGCCTGCTGATGCGCGACGTGTTCGACCTGCCCAACCTGGCCGCCATGGACGACGGCATTGCCAACGGCACGCACGAAGCGCCGTTCGGCGAGTCGCAGCCGCTGGCGCTGTTCACGGCGCCGCGCGTGGACTACTCGCTGCAGCGCCTGCGCCACTACACCGGCACCTTGCCCGCCTACTTCCAGAAGTTCGTGCTGTTCACGAACTATCAGTTCTATATCGATGAATTCATCAAGCTGGGCCACGAGATCATGGGCCGCTCCGCGCAGGGCGAGGACGACTACGTGGCCTTTGTGGAGCCGGGCAACCTGGTGCTGCGCCGCGCCGGCGCGCCGTCCGAGCCGGGCGACGAACTGGGTTCGCCTTTGCCGCGCCTGCCGCAGATGCCGGGCTACCACCTGGTGCGCAAGGATGGCAGCGGCATCAGCATGGTCAACATCGGCGTGGGTCCGGCCAACGCCAAGACCATCACCGACCATATCGCGGTGCTGCGTCCGCACGCCTGGCTGATGCTGGGCCACTGCGCCGGCCTGCGCAACACGCAGGAGCTGGGCGACTACGTGCTGGCGCACGGCTATGTGCGTGAAGACCATGTGCTGGATGAGGATCTGCCGCTGTGGGTGCCCATCCCGCCGCTGGCCGAGGTGCAGGTGGCGATCGAGGCTGCCGTGGCCGAAGTGACCAAGCTGACCGGGCATGACCTCAAGCGCGTGATGCGCACCGGGACCGTGGCCAGCACCGACAACCGCAACTGGGAGCTGCTGCCGCAGCGCACGCCGGAGCGGCGCTTCAGCCAAAGCCGCGCGGTGGCGCTGGATATGGAAAGCGCCACCATCGCGGCGAACGGCTTCCGCTTCCGCGTGCCTTACGGGACGCTGCTGTGCGTGAGCGACAAGCCCATGCACGGCGAGATCAAGCTGCCGGGCATGGCCAATGCGTTCTACCGCGAGCGGGTGGACCAGCATCTGCGCATCGGCATCCGCGCTGTGGAGATGCTGCGCGAGCTGGGCGTGGACAAGCTGCACAGCCGCAAGCTGCGCAGCTTTGCCGAGGTCGCGTTCCAGTAAGCTTGGCGGGTTACGGCTGCGCCTAACCCGCCCTACGCGTCGACCGAACCGCAACGATATCGTAGGGCGGGTTAGCGCCGCAGGCGCGTAACCCGCCGGAGCCGCTAGTACAGCTGGTCTTTCAGCAGCGGCTGGATAATGCTGCTGAAGTCCAGCGTCCCCGCGCCGGACAGGCTATGCATGCCGTACAGGTTGCGCGCCAGCTCCCCCAGCGGCACCGCGCAGCGCGACGCAATCGCCGCCTCGGCGGCCAGCCCGAGATCCTTGTGCATCAGGTCCACGCCGAAGCCGCCGCTGTAGCCGCGCGCCGCCGGCACATTCTCCATCACGCCCGGATACGGGTTGTACAGCTCCAGCGCCCAGTTGCGCCCCGAGCTCTTGCCCATGATATCGGACAGCACCTTCGGGTCCAGCCCATGCGCAGCGCCCAATGCCAGCGCCTCGGCGGTGCCCGCCATGAGTATCCCCAGCAGCATGTTGTTGCAGATCTTGGCGATCTGCCCCGCGCCGCTGCCGCCCGCATGAAAGACGTTCTTGCCCATGGCGGACAGATAAGGCCTTGCGCGCTCCAGCGCCGCCGCCTCGCCGCCCACGATAAAGGTCAGCGTTCCCGCCGCCGCGCCGGCAGTGCCGCCCGAAACCGGCGCGTCCAATGCATCCAGCCCGCGCGCGGCCAGTGCCTGGGCCACCGCCTGCGCCGTGGCGGCGGAAATGGTGCTGCAATCAATCACCAGCGCGCCGTCCGCGATGTGCGGCACGATGCCTTGCTGGCCAAGGTAAAGCCCGTGCACGTGCGTGCTGGCGGGCAGCATGGAGATGACCACCTGCGCGCCTTCCACGGCGGCGCGCGCATCCGGCGCACTGCGGGCGCCCGCGTCGGCCAGTCCTTGCACGGCGCTGGCGGACAAATCGAACACGGCCAGTTCATGCCCGGCCTTGAGCAGGTTGTGCGCCATGGGCGCGCCCATATTCCCCAGGCCGATGAAGGCGATGCGGCTCATGCGGTTTTCCTTTCGAGTTGAGTAAAGAAGCCTTCGCCCCAAGCCTCGCCTACGTCGGCCAGGCTGGCGGGCTGCCAGCGCGGCTGCATGTCTTTGTCGATGATGAGCGCGCGGATGCCTTCGGCGAAGTCCGGCCGCGCGGCGCAGATCAGAGACACGTCCAGCTCGAGCTGGAACACCTCTGCCAGTGACAGGTATTTGGCGCGTTGCTGGATGGCGACCGCCAGCCAGGCCGCGCCCGGCGAGCCTTTGCGCAGCGCGGTGGCGGCCTTTTGCAGCCAGCGGTCCTCGCTTTCCAGCGAGGCGATGCGCAGCACCATGTCGCCGAAATTGCCGCTCGCGCAAAGCTCGTTAATCAGGTCGTAGTGCTCGCGCAGCGGACTGGCGGGGGCGGGCGGGGCGGCTTTCTGCAGCTTGGCCAGCATGGCGCCCAGCATGTGGTGGTTGGCCCCGGGCGGGGCGACCGTACCCGGCGCAGCCCATACCTCGGATTGCAGCATGTCTATCAGGCGGGCCTTGTCCGCGTGGGCAAGGCGGTAGTCGGCCAGGCGCGCGAACTGGGCGTCGGCCGCGTTCAGCGCTGCGCCGGTGAGCGCGAGGAAGGGGCCGGTGTGGCCGGGCGCGCGGCTCAGGAACCAGCTGCCGCCCACGTCGGGATACAGGCCGATGGCCACTTCCGGCATCGCCAGCCGCGACGCCTCGGTCACCACGCGGTGGCTGGCGCCCGCCATCAGGCCTATGCCGCCGCCCATGACGATGCCGTGGCCCCAGGCCAGGACCGGCTTGGCATAGGTGTGGATGCTGAGGTCCAGCGCATACTCGCGGCCGAAGAACTCCCGCGCGTAGGCATTGGCCAGCGGATCGGCCGATTGCGGCGAGGCGTGGTGCTCGCGCATTGAGCGGTACAGCTGCTGCAGGTCGCCGCCAGCGCAGAAGGCTTTGTCGCCCGCGCCTTCCAGCATCACCAGCACCACGGCGGGATCGGCCTCCCAGGCGGCCAGCTGCGTTTCCAGCAGCGCGATCATCTCCAGCGACAGCGCGTTCAGCGTGGCCGGGGCGTTCAGTGTGGCCACGCCTATCAGCGCACCGCCGCCTGCCTTGCTGCGGCAGGGCAGGGTGCGGAACAGTACCGGTGCGGCGCCGCTCATGCCTGGCTCCAGACTGGGGCGCGCTTCTCAAGGAAGGCCTGCACGCCCTCGCGCTGGTCCGCGCCGCCGAACAGGCCGACGAAGGCCTCCCGCTCGGCCGGCAGCACGTGGGCCATGGGCTGGCGGCGCGCGCCCTGGATCAGCTGCTTGCAGGCCTGCACGCTGGCGGGACTCTGCTTTGCCGCCTGCGCTGCCAGCGCCAGGGCGCGCGGCAGGGCGGCGCCGGTTTCCACTACTTCTTCCACCAGGCCGATGCGCTGCGCGGTGGCCGCGTCGATGCGTTCGCCGCACAGTATCATGCGCTTGGCCCAGCCTTCGCCCACCAGCCATGCCAGGTTCTGCGTGCCGCCCGCGCACGGCAGCAGCCCCACGGTGGCTTCCGGCAGCGCCATCTGCGCCTGCGTTTCCGCGATGCGCAAGTCGCACGCCAGCGCGCATTCCAGGCCGCCGCCCATGGCGTAGCCGTTGATGGCGGCAATGGACACGCCCCGGAAGCCCGACAGCGCCTCGAAGGCCGCGCCGAACAGCCGCGCCATGTCGCTGGCCACCGCCACGCCGCCGTCGGCAAACAGCTTCAGGTCCGCGCCGGCGGAGAAGAACTTGGCGCCGCCGCCGGTCACGACCAGGCTGTAGACGTTCTTGTTGGCGTTGAGGTCTTCCACCAGGCGGCGCAGGTCGCGCAGGCTGTCGGCGGTCCAGGTGTTGGCGGGCGGATTGGCCAGCGTGAGCACGGCGGTGTGCTCCATGATTTGCAACTCAAGATTGGTATAGCTGCTCACAGGTTCTCCTCTGTAGGTGCGTTTTTCAGCATGTGGCGCGCGACGATCACGCGCATGATTTCGTTGGTGCCTTCCAAAATCTGGTGAACGCGCACGTCGCGCAGAAAGCGTTCGAGCGGGTAGTCGCGCAGGTAGCCGTAGCCGCCGTGGATCTGCAGCGCCTCGTTGCAGACGTTGAAGCCGGTGTCGGTCGCCAGCCGCTTGGCCATGGCGCAGTAGATGCCCGCGTTGGCGGCGCCGCCATCGAGCTTAGTGGCTGCCAGGCGCACCATCTGGCGCGCTGCCACCAGGCCGGTCTGCATGTCGGCCAGCTTGAACTGCAGGGCCTGGAAGTCGCCCAGCACGCGCTTGAACTGCACCCGCTCGCCCATGTGGCGCTGCGCGCTGTTCAGCGCAGCCTGCGCCGCGCCGATGGAGCAGGTGGCGATGTTGATGCGGCCTCCGTCCAGCCCGCGCATGGCGAGCTTGAAGCCGTCGCCTTCGCGGCCCAGCAGGTGAGAGGCGGGCACGCGCACGCCGTCGAAGCTGATGGCGCGCGTAGGCTGGCTGTTCCAGCCCATCTTGTCCTCCGCGCGGCCATAGCCCACGCCCGCGCTGCCGGCAGGCACGAGGAAGGCCGAAATGCCGCCCGCGCCCGCGCTGCCGGTGCGCGCCATCACCACCAGCGCGTCCGTCGCGCCCGCGCCGGAGATGAAGGCCTTGCCGCCGGTGATGACGTAGTCGCCGTCCTCCAGCACGGCGGACGTGGTCAGCGAGGCCGCGTCCGAGCCGGCGCCGGGTTCCGTCAGGCAGTAGGAAGCCAGCTTGCGGCCAGAGGCCAGGTCCCCTATCCATTCCTCCCGCACTTCGGGCTGCGCCCACTGCGCGATCATGGCGCTGGCCATGTTGTGGATGGTGAGATAGGCCGTGGTGGAAGGGCAGGCGCGCGCCAGCTCCTCGAACACCACGGTGGCGTCCAGGCGCGACAGGCCCAGGCCGCCCATGGCCTGCGGCACGTACAGGCCGCAGAAACCCAGCTCGCCCGCATGCGCAATGGTCTGGCGCGGGAAGATGCCCTCGGCGTCCCAGCGCGCCGCCTGCCCGGCCATTTCGCGCGCGGCGAACTGGCGCGCGGCGTCCTGGTAGGCACGCTGGTCCTCGTTCAGTTCGAAGTCCATGACGGCCTCCTTACTTGAGCGAGATGGTCGTGTTGACGCCCGCTGTCACGGCCGCGTCGTCGAACCAGCGCGCGGTGATGGTCTTGGTCTGGGTGTAGAAGGCCACCACCTGCTTGCCGTAGGGACCAAGGTCGCCCAGCTTGGAGCCGCGCGAGCCGGTGAAGGAGAACAGCGGCACCGGTACCGGGATGGGCACGTTGATGCCGACCTGGCCGGCGTCCACGTCCTCCTCGAAAGTGCGGGCCGCCGCGCCGGACTGCGTGAACAGCGCCGTGCCGTTGCCGTTCGGGTTGGCGTTGATGATGGCGATGGCTTCCTTCAGGCTGGCGGCGTGCATCACGCACAGCACGGGGCCGAAGATTTCCTCCTTGTAGACTGCCATCTCGCGCGTGACGCCGGAGAACACGGTGGGGCCGACGAAGTTGCCGTTCTCGTAGCCGGGCACCACGGGGCCGCGCCCGTCCAGCTCCAGCTTGGCGCCTTCCTCTATGCCCTGGCCTATGAGCTGCTGCACGCGGGCCTTGGCCTTGCGCGAGATCAGCGGGCCGATGTCGGCGCCCGGTTCCGCGCCGGCGCTGATCTTGAGCGTCTGCGCTTTCTTCACCAGCTCCGGCAGCCATTGCTGCGCCTCCCCGACCAGGATCACCACCGACAGCGCCATGCAGCGCTGGCCCGCCGCGCCGAAGGCGGCGCCGGCCAGGTTGTTCAGGGTCTGCTCGCGGTGCGCGTCCGGCAGCACGATGGCGTGGTTCTTCGCGCCCATCATGCACTGCGCACGCTTGCCCGCCAGCGAGGCGCGCTGGTACACATGCGTGCCCACCGTGGTGGAGCCGACGAAGGAGACGGCCTTGATGTCCGGATGGTCGCAAATGGCGTTGACCACGTCCGCGCCGCCGTGCACCACGTTGAGCACGCCAGGCGGAATGCCGGCTTGCAGCGCCAGTTCGGCCAGGCGCATGGTCACCATCGGGTCCTGCTCGGACGGCTTGAGGATGAAGGTGTTGCCGCAGGCGATAGCCATCGGGAACATCCACAGCGGGATCATGGCGGGGAAGTTGAACGGCGTGATGCCGGCGCACACGCCCAGCGGCTGGTGCACGGTGTAGGTGTCCACGCCGCCGGCCACGTTGCTGGCCAGTTCGCCCATCTGCAGCTGGCCGATATTGGCCGCATGCTCCACCACTTCCAGGCCGCGGAAGATGTCGCCCTCGGCGTCGGCCAGGGTCTTGCCTTGCTCGGCGGTGAGCAGGGCGGCCAGTTCCGCCATGTGTTCGCGTATCAGCGCCTGGTATTTGAGGAAGATGCGGGCGCGCGCGCCGATGGGCGTTTTGCGCCAGGTCTGGAAAGCGGCTTTCGCGGCGGCGGCGGCTTGCGCCATTTCGTCCGGCGTGGCGTGCGGCACGCGCGCGATCACTTCCTGGGTGGCGGGGTTGACGACGTCGCTCCAGTGCTCGGTGCGCGACTCGACGAGGGCGCCGTTGATGAGGAGTTTGACGGTGGGGACAGCAGTAGCCATGGTGTGCCTTCCTTGATGGGCGGCGCGCCTGCGTTTCTGCGCGTGTGGCGCCGCCAGTCTGCAAAAGTAAGCCGGACGGCGTCTTGCGCCGCGCGGCACCCGCCACGCGCCTTCCGCACGTGGCCAGACCCGGCGCCGCCATGGAGCGGGCGGCGCTGAAGATCAACAGGCCGGTATCCGGGCTTGCAAGTCTTGCTGCTTCGCCTTCCCAGTCTCGTGGACCAGTGGCATGGATGAAGCAGCCGCACTTGCCTACCGTTGCGGAGGCAGCAGGGGCTTGGGGCGCACCGCATCGAGCGCGCCGACCACTTTCCCGTTTAACGCCGGACAAGAATTTGCCCGGCGCACCTGTTAAATAAAGATTAGCATAACAATTGACGTTTACGTTAACGTAATTTCATTTATCGCTTGCCGGGGACTTCAAGCTGCGCACGATGGCGTCGCGCAGGGTGAACAGATGGCGGTTGCCGTCAAACTCCGCCTCGGGTGAATTGCCGGTATGGACGATGATCACCCTGGCCAGCGGATCGATGAAGATGTTTTGCCCGTTCGTCCCCCAGAAAAACGATCTGCCCCCGGCCGCCTGCGGAATCCAGGTATGCAGGCCGTAGTAGGGCGGCCTGGGCGGCTGCGGCTTGTCCGGGCGGAGCGCGGTCATGGCTGCGATCCAGTCCGCAGGCACCACCTGCTTATCGCCGATCCTGCCCTGATTCATCACCAGGTAGCCCAGCCGGGCGTAGTCGCGCAAGGTGGCGGCGAACTGGCCTTGCACGCCTTCTTCGCCGTTCTGGTTCTTGATCCAGTGCGCGCTGCTTTCCGCGCCCATGGGGATCCAGAGCTTCTGCTCCAGGTAGCTGGTGAGATCCATGCCGACGCGCTGGCGCAGCATGGCTCCCAGCATGGCCGTCTGCGCGCCGTTGTACTGGAACTGCGTGCCGGGCGCCGACGAGCGTTCGCGCTTGCCACGCAGGTAGTCGCGCACGTTCTGCCGTGGCGACACCATGGGATTGGTGGCGCGGTTATCCGCTTCGGCGCCGGGTTCGAATGAATTGACCAGGGCGGCGCCCGAGGTCATCCGCAGCAGGTCTTCCACGGTGGCCGGGGCGAAGGCGCTGTCCTTGAAGTCGGGCAGTACCGCGTCCACGCGTTCGCTGAGCGAGAGCTTGCCTTCCGAGACCGCGATGCCGACCAGCAGGGCCAACACCGTTTTGGACATGGATGCGGACAGCAGTTTGTCGGCGGCGCCGCCGCCTTGCAGGTAGCGTTCAAAGACGATGTCGCGGTCCTTCAGTATCAGCAAGCCGGTGGTGCAGAATTTGCCGAGATAGTCGTCCAGCGTCGCAGCGGCGCTTTCTCCGGGCAGCTTGTAGCTGACGCTTTTCAACGGTGCGCCCAGCCTCAGCGCCAACGGCGCGGGCGACGCGCTTGCCGTGTTGTTCGGATAGCTGCGCTGCGGGTTGCGGAACACGTCCAGGCATCCGCTCTGGGCGTGGGCCGGCGCCTGCATGGCGACGAAGGCAAGGACGGCAAGCAGCGGGGCAATGCGGGCTTCGGTGCGGGGCGATGGCGTCATGGCTGGTCTCACGGGAGTAGCGGGACATGATATCCCAATGTGCGCCTCACTCCCGCTGCGATTGCGCTCGGATGGCGAGCAGGTAGAAGGCCAGCGAGGCCAGGGCTGCGGCCAGCAGCACCAGCAGCAGGATGGCGGGGGCGGCGTACCGCACCAGCCCGGCCACGGCCAGCGGCCCGGCGGCGCGCGCGATCAGCGCGGGGCCGGCCAGCGCGCCGGAGATGGCGCCGTAGTGGCGGCGCCCGAACATGGTCTGCGGGATGGTGCCGCGCACGATGGTGAGGATGCCGTTGCTCATCCCGTACATCATGCAGAACAGCGCGGCGGCCCAGGCGTGATGGCCGAACAGCAGCAGCGCGAGCAGGGCGGCCGGCAGGGAACAGAAGGTGATCTTGCCGATGGTGCGCGGCAGCGCGTGGCGGCCTATCGTCATTTCGCCGATGCGGCCCGCCACCTGCATGGGGCCGACCAGCGCGGCCAGCCACACCGCCAGCGTCGCGGCGTGGCCGTATTGCTGCAGCAGCGGGATCAGGTGCACGGACAGCGCGGAGAAGATGAAGCTGTTGGCGGAAAAGGCGAAGGCCAGCTTCCAGAAGGCCGGATGGCGGAGGGCTTCCTGCAGCGAGTGTTCGCGCGCCCCGGTGGCTGACGGGGCGGCGGGTGCTGCGGCGGCATGGGGCGGCAGCTGTTTGCCGGACGGTAGCAGCAAATGCAGCGGGAAGCTGAGGAGGAGCTGCGCTGCCGCGTAGACCAGGCAGGTGGCGCGCCAGCCGGCGTGCGCGTCCAGGTATTGCGTCAGCGGCCACGAGACGGTGCTGGCGAAGCCGCCGAACAGGGTGAGCGTGGAGATGGCTTTGCGGCTGTCCATGCCGAACTGGCGGTTGATGGTGGCGAAGGCCGCTTCATACATGGTCATGGCCATGGCGCATCCGAGCACGGTCCAGGCGGCGTAGTAGGCGGGCAGGCTGTGCACCTGGCTAAGCAGCGCGAAGCCCGCCGCGCCGAGCAGCGACCCCGCGCCCATCACGCCGCGCCCGCCGTGCCGGTCCAGCAGGGCGCCGATGGGCGTGGCGGCCAGGCCGGACACCAGCAAGCTCCAGGAAAACGCGCCCACCACGGCCTCGCCGCGCCAGCCCATCTCGCGCTGGATTTCGGGCGCAAGGATGGCGATGGCGTAGTACAGCGCGCCCCAGGACATGATCTGCGTGCAAGCCAGGATAGCGAGAGTCTTCCAGCGTTGCGGCATGCGGCGGGCCTTAAAGGTCGATAATGCCGCGCCGGATGGCGATGGTGACGGCGTGCGTGCGGTCGTTGGCGCCCAGCTTGGCCAGCAGGCCGCTCATGTGGGCCTTCACGGTTTCCTCGGCGATGCCCAGTTCCGCCGCCACGCGCCGGTTGGAATTGCCCAGCGCGACCAGGCGCAGCACGCTGATCTCGCGCGCCGTGAGCGCGTCGGCGGCGAAGTAGGCGGCCATCTCTGCGGCGATTTCGGGCGGTATGTGCTGCTGGCCCGCGTGGACTTTGCGTATGGTGTCCAGCAGGTCGGCGCGCAGCATGCTTTTCAGCAGATAGCCCGCCGCGCCGGCCTTCAGCGCGCGCAGTACCTGCACGTCGCCCTTGTAGGTGGTTAGCACGATGATGCGCGCTTGCGGATCGCCCGCGCGGATGGCGGCAATGGCGTCCAGGCCGCTCATGACCGGCATTTGCAGGTCCATCAGCGTCACGTCCGGGCGGTGCTGGCGGTACAGCTCCACCGCTTGCGCGCCGTTTTCGGCCTCCGCCACCAGCTCGATGTCCGCGCAGTGTTCAAGCACGGCCGCCAGCCCCTCGCGCAGCAAAGGATGGTCGTCGGCGACGAGAACTCGGATGGATTGCGGGCTGTTCACGGGTGATTGATTCGCTAAAAGCAATATTTTACACGAGACAACGGTGTTTTTACGTTCCGTATACCCCAATCGGGGGTAGGGCATTGTGCGCTGCGGCGTTACGCTGCTTTGCATGGATATATTGCTGGAACAGGATTTGGAGCCCCTTGCCTTCGGCCGTTATACGCTGCTGCCGGGGCGGGGCGAACTGCAGGCGGCGGGCGGCAGCCCCGTTGCGCTCGGCCCGCGCGCGACGGCGGTGCTGATGGCGCTGATCGCCGCGCGCGGCAGCGTGGTGAGCCAGAATAGCCTGCTGGCGCATGCCTGGCCTGGCCAGGACATCCACGCCAGCAATCTGCGGGTGCAGATTGCTGCGCTGCGCAAGGCCTTGGGCGAGGACCGCGAGCTGATCGGCACCGTGGCGGGACGCGGTTACGTGTTCACTGGCCGGCTGAGCGCAGTGCCCGCCGCCGTGCCGGACAGCCGCATGATACGGCCCTGCACCGGCCAGTTGCCCTTTCCGATGGCGGAGCTGATAGGCCGCGAGGCGCAGTTGCAGGACGCGCTGGCGCGCCTGGAACGCTGCCGCCTGCTCACGCTGGCCGGACCGGGAGGCATCGGCAAGACCCAGCTGGCGCTGGCGATGGCGCATCGGACTGCAGCTTTGGCCGCAGGCAGCGTGGCCTGGGCCGAGCTGGCGGATCTGCGCGACGGCTGCGGCGAACAGGACGTGGCGAAAGCGGTGGCGTGCGCGCTGGGGCTGGGGGCCGCTGCCGGTGTGGGCGCCGGCTTGCATGTTCCGGCCACGCTGGCGTCTTATATAGGCGAGCAGCCCATGCTGCTGGTGCTGGACAATTGCGAACATGTGGCGGACGCGGTGGCGGGGCTGGTGGAAGTGCTGCAGCAGCGCTGCCCGCAACTGCGCCTGCTGGCCACGAGCCGCCAGCCCTTGCTGGCCGCAGGCGAGACCGTGTGGCGCGTGCCGCCGCTGGCCGTGCCGAATCCGGATGTAGTGGACGGCGCGCATCTGCTGCAATACAGCGCGGTGCAGCTGTTCGTGGCGCGCGTGCGCGCGGCCGATAGCGGCTTTTGCCCGGCGCCGCGCGTGGCGGCGCAGATCGCGGCCATATGCAGAAGGCTGGAGGGGTTGCCGCTGGCGATAGAACTGGCTGCGGCCTGCGTGCCCGCCCTGGGCGTGGAGCAGACCGCTGCGGGATTGGACGACATGCTGCGGCTGCTGCGCCGTGGCCGCCGCAACGCGCCGGTGCGGCACCAGTCCATGCGCGCGGCGCTGGACTGGAGCTATGCCTTGCTGGCCGAGCCGATGCGCTGCGCCTTGCGGCATCTGGCGACGCTGCCGGACGGTTTTTCGCTGGAGGGGGCGGTGGCGGCATTGGCGCCGCAGGGTTTGTCCTCGTTCGAGGCGATTGATGCGCTGGCGGGACTGGTGGCGCATTCGCTGGCGCAGGTGGACCACAGCGGCACGCCGCCGCGCTATCGCCTGTCCACCACCACGCGGGCCTACGCGCTGGAGCTGCGCGGCGGCGGGGAAAACTGACTCAGTACTTGTTCCAGTTATTGCGCCGGTGCTCGGACGCTTCCTTGAGCAAATGGCCGGCGCGCTGCGCATCGTCGTTTTGAACGGCCAGCGCCAGGTCTTGCAGCGCCGGCGGATACTCATGCTCGGCCGCTTCCTCCAGCCATTTCAAGCCTTTGCGCTCGTCGCGCTCCACGCCCACGCCGTAGCGGTAGGCGTTGGACAGCAAGAACATCGCATGCGCATTGCCCAGCTCACTGGCCACCGCCAGCCACTGCACGGACACCGCCGCATCCTTGCGCACGCCTTCGCCATTGGCCGCCATCTGGCCCAGCGTGAGCGCCGCCTTGGCGTGCCGGCCCTCGGCGGCCTGCCGATACCAGGGCCAGGCCCGCGCGGGCTGTCCGGCCTGCGCCGGACCGCCCGCGCGCAGCAGCTCGCCGAGCTGGAAAGCCGCTTCCACGTCCCCCGCGCGCGCCGCGTGCTCCAGCAGCTGGCGCGCCGCGCCCAGGCGCTCCGGCTGCTTGCGGTACAGCGTGCCCAGCTCGCGCTCGGCCACCGGCAGGCCTTGCCGCGCCCAGCGTTGCAGCTGCTGGCGCGCTTCGGGACTGCCGGTCTGCGACGCCGACATGGCCGCCGCCTCTATCTGTGCGGAGGAGGGCGGCGCATCCGGCCCAGCGGCCGACCGGCTTGCTCCCGCCCCCGCCGGCGTGGCGGCGCCGTGCATGCTCCACGCCAGCACGGCGCCCGCCAGCACCACCGATGCACCCGCCAGCAGATGTGTGCTTTTCATGGCGGGTTTCACTTGCTCAGGTCCACCGTGTACTTGGCGAAGCCGCTGGCGTCCAGGCCGCCTTCCGCCGTCACGCCCGCCAGGCCGCTGGCCCTGGCTTGCGCCAGGTGTCCCGGCGCCGAGCGCAGGATCACCGGACCGGCCGTCGCCACCTTCACAAAGCTCCAGCTGCGCGCGCTGCCGTTGGCCGCCAGCGTGACCTTGCCGCTGCTCTTGCCCAGCGCTTGCAGGTAGTTGCTCACCACGGTCTGGTTGGCGTCCGGCGACTTGATGATGGTCTTGCTGCCGTCGATGCCGGGCACCGCGCCGCCGCCGCCCGCGCGGTAGTCGTTGGTGGCGACGATGAAGTCGTCCCCGTCCGCCACGGCCTTGCCTTTGTAGGTCAGGCCGACAATGCGGCTGCCGCCCGGCTTGGTCACGTCGATCTGGTACTTCAGCTCATTGTTCTCGGCGTAGAACACGTCGTAGTTGTAGATGGTGCCGTAGCTCGGCACCAGGTCCTGTTCGGCGGTCCTGGCCGGGTCGATCTGGCCGAACTGGCGCGCGGCCGTTTCCAGCCAGGCTTTCAGGTCCGAGCCCTTGATCTTCACCGCCTGCAGGTTGTTATTGCTGTACAGGTAAAGGTCGCCCGGATTGCGCACCTGCAGGCCCACCGGCGCTGCCGCGCTGGCGCCCGGCGCCACGTCGGTGAAGTCCGAAGGACCGTTGCGGCCGGCCTTGAACGGCGCGCTGCACGAGATCACGGGAATGGACTTGTAGCCGGCCAGCGTGGCGTCCGTGCTGGTGGCGATGAAGTTCTTCACGTAGTCGATCTGCGCCTGGTTCACCAGCTGGATGGCGCTCACGTCGCCGGCCAGCGCGAAGTAGGCCGACATCTGGAAGTCCGTGCTCACGCCCAGCGGCTGCTTGGCGTAGGCGATCGTGGCGGCATGCTCGCTGGCCACTTGCGCGGCGATGGCCGGGTCGGCGTTCACATTGGTCACGCCGTCCGTGTACTTGAAGCCGCGCGACTCCACCGTGGTCTTGCCCGGCTGGACCACCCACTTGTTGCCCTGGTAGACCAGGTCCATCTTGATAATGCCCAGGCGGCGTCCCCAGCTCTGCGCCATCACCGTGGGCACGCCGTTGACGAAGCCCTTCACGCCGTCCACATTGGCGCTGGCGGGCAGCGCGGTGAAGGACGGGTCCAGCGCGGCGGCGCCGGTCTCTTTCCCTTTCGGGAAGATCAGGTGCGAGTGGCCTATCATCAGCGCGTCGATGTCCATGCCGGGCGCGGTCAGGTGGTAGCTGGCGTTCTCCATTTTCGGGCTGTAGGTGCTGGAGTCCAGGCCGCCGTGCGACAGCGCCACCACCAGGTCGGCGCCTTTGCCGCGCAGCTCGGGCACGTATTTGCGCGCCGCTTCCACCGCGCCGTTGACGGCCACTTTGCCGGCCAGGTTCTTCTGGTCCCATTCCAGGATTTGCGGCGGCACAAAGCTCATCACGCCGATATTGAGCTTCACGCTCACCGGCTTGCCGTCCGGGCCGGTGCCCTTGAACTCGCGCGCCAGCAGGCTGTATGGCGAGAAGATAGGCTTGCCGCTGGCCACGCCGTCCACATTGGTCAGCACCAGCGGGAAGGCGGGGGCGCCGCAGTTGCCGGCCGGCTTGCTCACGCCGGGCACGCCGAATTCGGTATTGGTCACCTGGCTCAGATAGGGCAGGCCGTAGTTGAATTCGTGGTTGCCCATGCCGCCCGCGTCGAACTTCATGGCGTTCATGGCTTTGTGGATGGCCAGCGTGGCGCTGCACGGCACCGGCGTGGTGACGGCCTGCAGGTCGCCCAGCAGCGTGCCCTGGATGGTGTCGCCGTTGTCGAGCAGGATGTTGTTGGGGAACTCGGCGCGCGCCGCCTGCACCAGCGTGGAGGTGCGCTCCACGCCCAGCGAGGTGTCCTCGGACAGCGAGTAATAGTTGTAGCTCATGACGTTGGCGTGCAGGTCGGTGGTCTCCAGCAGGGCCAGCGTGACGGTGGTGCCTTCGGCGTAGGCCGGCGCCGCAGCGGCGGGCGGCGCGTCGCCGTTGTTGGAACAGCCGGCCAAACCCGCTGCAGCCAGCGCTGCCAGCAATACCTTATTCTTTGTCATTGCAGTGATTCCGTCAGTTGATAACGGCGCGACTCTACATTGAGCAAGTGACAAGAGCGTGACATGGAAGTGAGCCGGGATTCACCCGGCGTGACCCGCTAGCGCGGCTTGCACGGCTCCAGCGCGATGCCGTAGCGGGCCGCCACGGCGCGCCACTGCGCATCGCAGGGCAGGGCGGCCAGGGCGGCATTCAGGCTGGCCAGCAAGTCCTTGCGGTGCGGGCCGACAAACAGCCGCCGCGTGAACGGCGCCACGCCCGGCTCGGGCTCGGCCTCCAGATGTCCGGCGAACTCCGGTTCGCCCGCCATGCTGCCGTAGAGCAGGCGGTTCATCTGCGTGAAATCGATACGGCCTGCAGCGAGTTTTAGCAGGTTGCTGCGCTCGCCATTGGTGTCCTGGCGCACCACCAGCTCGGCGGCCAGTCCGCCGCCGCCGTCGAGCACGAAGGGTACGCCTGCGTTCCCTGATATCAAAAGCGGTATCGAAAACCGTTAAAAATTGATTGGATTGTATTCACTCCACCCCATAAGATGGTTTCCTAAGCGGCATTGCTCACGAGCTTGCTCATAACTAAAACAGACGGAGACCTTATGGAACACGCTATCGGCCCGATTGCGGCCAAGCCCTATACTTTTATCTTGAAAGCTTCTGTCGGCTCACTGTTGGCGGCCGGCCTGCTGAGCACTGCTTCGGTGTGGGCGCAGGAAGCCGCACCGGCCGCGCAGGACGGCGTGAACGGCTCCGTGGTGACCGTGAGCGGCGTGCGCAAAGCGGCCCAGAGCGCGCAAACCATCAAGCGCAACGCCGATGAAGTGATCGACACCATCGTGGCCGAAGAAGCCGGAAAATTCCCGGACAAGAACGTGGCCGAAGTGCTGGGCCGCGTGTCCGGCGTGCAGCTGCGCCGCGAATCGGGCGAAGCCAGCTCCATCATCGTGCGCGGGCTTCCCGGCCTGGTCACCCTGCTGAACGGCCGCGAGATCTACACGGCCCGCGACCGCAGCCTGTTCCTGGCCGATATTCCGACCACCATGCTGCAGCGCGTAGACGTGTACAAGACCCAGAGCGCGGACATGGTCGAAGGCGGCACCGCCGGCGTGATCGACGTGCGCACTTCGCGCCCCTTCGACTTCAAGGGCTTCACCGCCAACGTGGCCGGCCGCGTGGAAAACCGCGACAAGGCCAAGACCAACGACCCGCAAGTGTCGGGCATGGTCTCGAACCGCTGGAAGACCGGCTTCGGCGACGTCGGCGCGCTGCTCGGGCTGTCCTACCAGAAGGGCAACTACCACGACGAAGTGACATGGAGCGCGCCGCCGGCCCACCTGGTGCCGGGCGACCCCGCCGCCACCGGTCCGATCGACCTGGGCCACGTGAACGCGCTGGGCAAGCGGGTGCGCCTGTCGGCCAACTGGGCCGTGCAATGGCGTCCGTCGCGCACCGTGGAACTGTATTCGGAAGGCTGGTCGACCCGCATCGACCACGACATGGAGCGCCAGTTCTTCCTGGCCGGCGTGGGCTGGAATCCTAATTCGACCTACACCTTCTTCCCCGGCACCAAGCAGGTGGCCACGGTCACGTCGACCAATCCGAACGGCCTGTTCTCGCTGAGCTCCAACCAGGCTCCGCAGGACGATTCCGAAAGCCACCAGGGCGCCATCGGTGCGCGCTGGGACGTGACCCCGGACCTGCGCCTGACCACCGAGTTCTCGCGCGTCAACAGCCGCTGGAAGCAGGAAATGCCTATCCTGGACCTGAACGCCAGCCCGACCAAGATCGAAGGCAGCACCTACGTCAACGGCGGCGCCTACTTCAACTACCCGGGTTACGACATGACCAACCCGGCCAACTACAAGATGGGCGCCCTGATCGACAACTGGCAGGCTGCGGGCGGCCAGTCGAACGACTGGCGCGCCGACGCCATCTATAACAATGGCGAAGAGAGCTTCTTCCGCGAATTCAGCGGCGGCGTGCGCCTGGCCCAGCGCAAGGCCAGCTACCAGCACGAGAGCAACAACTTCCTGCCGGCGCCGGCAGGCCTGCCTGCCCCGGCCTCGATCCCCGGCCTGCTGTGCCCATCCATGCAGCTGGCCAACGACTACGGCATGAACCAGTGGCAAGTGGCCTGCGCCGGCTACCTGCATGGCAAACTCGACCAGCTGCGCAAGATGTATGGCCGCGACGGCAGGACCGCGCCCGATCCGTACTCGCTGTTCCGCAACGGCGAGGACACCACCGCCTTCTACGGCAAGACCCGCTTCGGCTTCGACGCCTTCGGCTTGCAGTTCGACGGCACTGCCGGCGTGCGCGTGGTGCGCACCGACCTGAACGTGAACGGTTTCAGCAACATCAACGGCAATCCGGTGGCGGTCAACCGCGACGTGTCCTCGACCGACGTGCTGCCGAATATGACCCTGAAAGCGACCCTGCGCAAAGACCTGATTGCCCGCTTCACTGCCGGCAAGGCGGTCCAGCGCCCGGCCTTCGGCGACTTCAACCCGGGCGTTTCGCTGGGCACCACGCCGGACGGCGAAGGCATCTACGGCGGCAACGGCGGCAATCCGGACCTCAAGCCGATCACCGGCAAGAACATGGACGCGGCGCTGGAATGGTACTTCGCGCCGACCGGCAGCGTGACCGCCACCGTGTTCCAGCACAAGTTCGAGGACTACGTGATCCGCCGCCTGAGCCTGGAGCAGATCGACGGCAAGACCTATCGCATGGACCGTCCGCGCAACGTCAACGACGGCCAGCTGGAAGGCATCGAACTGGGCTACCGCCAGTTCTACGACTTCCTGCCCGGCTGGCTGGGCGGCTTCGGCCTGGAGGCGAACTACACCTATATGAAGGGCTACCTGATGGAGGACGGCAAGCGCAACCCCTTCCAGGGCATGTCCAAGAACGCCTACAACATCGTCGGCCTGTATGAGCGCGGCCCCTGGTCGGCGCGCCTGGCCTACAACTGGCGCAGCCGCTTCGTGGACACCTACAACTACCGCGCCCTGGGCCTGGACCTGATCGTCGATCCGATCAAGACCGCCGATGCGTCGCTGTCATACAAGATCAACGACAACATGGGCGTGACGCTGGACGTGGAGAATCTGCTGGATCGTACCTACAACGACTACCACGGCATTCCGACCAACCCGCGCGACGTGCGCCGCTACGACCGCACCGTCGGCCTGTCGCTGCGCTGGAAGATGTAAGCAGCGCAGTGCCTGATGGCGTATTCCGCCGCGAGCCGCCGAGGCAGTCAGCCCCGGCGGCTTTTGCAATTGATATGTGAGGATCGGACCAGACATGCATACCCAAAAATTATCGACGCTGGAAAAAATCGGCTTCGGCGCCGGCGACATGGCCCTGAACGTGGTGATCTCATCCATGATGCTGATCATCACCTTCTTCTACACCGACATCTACGGCCTGCACACGGCCGACCTGGCGATGCTGTTCCTGGTGGTGAAGTTCGTCGGCGCCGCCGCCGACCTGGTGATGGGCCAGATCACCGACCGGTTCACCAGCCGCTGGGGGCGCTACCGCCCATACTTCCTGCTGCTGGCCGTCCCTTACGGCATCAGCGTGTTCTTCGTGTTCTCCACCCCGGACTGGGGCTACGACGCCAAGCTGCTGTGGGCCTATTCCACCTACATCCTGATGACCGTGATGACGGCGGGCGTCGGCATTCCCTACATCTCCCTGCCCAGCAGCCTGACCGCCGACCCGCAGGAGCGCCTGTCGGCCAACGGCTACCGCCTGTTCTTCGCCAAGATCGCCGGCTTCCTGGTCACCATCGTGGTGCCGGTGCTGGCCGAGCGCTGGGGCAGCGGCAATCCGGCCGTGGGCTACCAGGCGGCGATGGCCGTCATGGCCGCCATGGGCGTGGCGCTGTTCCTGTTCTGCTTCTTCACCACCACCGAGCGCGTCACCCACGTGGTCGAACGCCAGTCGCTGTGGGTGCAACTGAAGCTCCTGCTGCGCAACGACCAGTGGCTGATACTGTGCGGCGTCTGCGTGACCGGCACCATAGGCTATGTGCTGCGCGGCTCCGTGGCCATCTACTACGCCAAGTACTACCTGGGCGGGAACACCGCCGTGGTGTCCACCTTCATGTCCATCGGCGTGGGTGCGGCCATCTTGTCGATGATCGCCTCCACCTGGATCACCAAGTTCTACTGCAAGGTCAAGCTGTTCCGCTATACCCAGATCGGCGTGGCCGTCATCAGCGTGATGATCTACGCGCTGGTCAAGCCGGGCGACATCATGCTGGCCTTCGTGCTGTACTTCCTGCTTTCCTTCGTGGTGGACCTGCACGCGCCGGTGTTCTGGTCGGCCATCGCCGAGACCATAGACTATGGCCAGGTGAAGACCGGCAAGCGCGTCTCCGGCTTCGCCTTCGGCGGCATCTCCGTGTGCCAGAAAGCCGGCATGGGCATCGCCGGCGTGCTGGTGGGCGTGCTGCTGACCTGGTTCAACTACCAGCCTAACCAGGAGCAGACCCCGTTCGCGCTCACCGGCATCGCGCTGATGCTGTCGATTATTCCCGGCTTCTTCCACTTCTTGATGGGCATGCTGATGTTCAAATACCGCATCAGCGACCAGTACTACACCGAAGTGAAAGCCGAGATGAAATTGCAAGGCTATGTGGCAAACTGAATTTTTAGAATTGGAGAACCCTGTGGCTGAAATACTCAAGCCCCTGATCGAGCAACGCGCCGATCCCTATATCTACAAGCACACCGACGGCTACTACTACTTCACCGCCTCGGTGCCGCAGTACGACCGTATCGAACTGCGCCGCGCCTCCAGCATCGCCGGCCTGGCCTCGGCCGAAAAAGTGGACGCCTGGTTCAAGCCGGACAGCGGCGCCTGGAGCGAGCTTGTATGGGCGCCCGAGCTGCACTACAACGATGGCGCCTGGTACGTCTACTTCGCCGCCGCGCCCAGCCGCGAGATCAAACACAAGCTTTTCCAGCACCGCATGTACGCCATCCGCAACCAGAACGCCAACCCGCTGGAAGGCGAGTGGGAGTTCATGGGCCAGGTCGATACCGGCATCGACACCTTCTGCCTGGACGCCACCACCTTCACCCACAAAGGCCAGCTGTACTACCTGTGGGCGCAGAAAGACGTCGCCATCGAAGGCAATTCCAATCTGTATATCGCGCCAATGAAAACGCCGTGGCAGCTGGGCGGGCCGCCCGTGATGCTCAGCAAGCCGGAATTCGACTGGGAGATCCGCGGCTTCTGGGTCAACGAAGGCCCGTCGGTACTGAAGCGCAATGGCAAAATCTTCATCAGCTACTCCGCCAGCGCCACCGACGAGAACTACGCCATGGGCCTGTTGTGGGCCGACGAAAACGCCGACCCGCTGGACCCGGCCGCATGGACCAAGCTGCGGCAGCCGGTACTGCAAACCTGCTACGAAGGCAAAGTTTACGGCCCGGGCCACAACAGTTTTACATACGGCGATGACGGCGAAGTGCAGTTGGTTTATCATGCGCGCACTTACACCGAAATCGTTGGCGACCCGCTGTGGAATCCGGACCGCCACACCTACGTCAAGCCGCTGCGCTGGGACGCCCAGGGCATGCCGGTGTTCGGCAAAGCATCGGAGGCTTAATGGAATTGCGTATTACCGAGGCGCCTTTCGGCGCCACAACGGACGGCGTGGAAGTCCAGCTCTACACGCTGGCCAACCGTAATGGAACGACCGTCAAGATCACCAACTACGGCGGCATCATCACCGAACTGCATGTGGCAGACCGCGACGGTCGCCTGGCCGACGTCACCCACGGCTTCGACAGCGTGGCGCCGTATTGCGGCGACGTGCCGTACTTCGGCGCCCTGATCGGCCGCTACGGTAACCGCATCAAGCATGGCCGCTTCGAGCTGGACGGACGCACCGTGCTGCTCGACGTAAACGACGGCGAGAACCACCTGCACGGCGGCGCGCTGGGCTTCCACAAGCAGGTGTGGGATGCCACGCCGCTGGTGGCGCAGGACTCGGTCGCGCTGAAGCTCGTCTACCTGAGCCGCGACGGCGAGCAAGGCTACCCCGGTAACTTGCGCGTGGAAGTGGTGTATGAGCTGAACAACGCCAACGAACTGAGCGTGCGCTACAAGGCCGAGACCGACCAGGCCACGCCGGTCAACCTCACGCAGCACGCCTACTTCAACCTGGCGGGGCATGGCGACATTCTCGGACACGAGCTTGCGATCCACGCCGACCGCTACACGCCCATCGACGGCAAATCGATCCCGCTGGGCGAGCTGGCGCCGGTGGCCGGCACGCCGTTCGACTTCCGCGCGGCGCAGACGGTAGGTTCCCGCATCAACGCACAGGACGTCCAGCTGGCCAACGGCAAAGGCTACGACCACAACTGGGTGCTGAACGGGCAGGACGGCGAGCTGGAACTGGCCGCTACGCTGCGCGATCCGCAATCGGGTCGCGTGCTGGAACTGTACACCCGCGAGCCGGGCCTGCAGTTCTACAGCGGCAATTTCCTGGACGGCAGCCTGAAAGGGAAAGGCCGCAGCTACGAATACCGCACCGGCCTGTGCCTCGAACCCCAGCACCACCCCGACTCGCCCAACCACCCCGAATGGCCCAGCACCATCCTGCGCCCCGGTGAAACCTACTTCACCGAAACGCTGTACCGCTTTTCCGCTGGCTGAGCAGATAATGGCGGGTTACGCGGGGCGCGCCCCGCTAACCCGCCCTACGCGGTAATGGGAGACCGAGTCCCCCCTCCCACTGCAATGGGAGATCCGCGTAGGGCGGGTTAGCGCACAGCGCGTAACCCGCCGTTGCAGGCGTGAGCCTAGCGCACTTTATCCAGCACTTCGTTGATCGCCTTCACCACCGCCTGCGGCTTTTCGGCCTGGATAATGTGGCCGGCGCCCGGCACCACACGCTCGCTGCCCCGTTTCGACAGTGCCGCCACTTCCTTGTGCATCTTGCGGTTCTCGTTTTCAAACGCCTTGTTCAAGGCGCTCTGCGGCTTGCCAGGCACCGCGAACGGGCTCACGCCGCGCGTGAGCACCAGCACGGGCATGTCGCCGAAGCTGCGCCGGGCCGCGCGCAACTGGTCGCCGCCTTTGTCGAAATTAAAGTCTTCCGACACCGCCGCGCGCCAGTGTTTGGCGGACGACACCACGCCCAGGTAAGCCTTGGCCAGCTCGGGCCCGAAACCGTCCGGCACCTCGCCGATGCAGTTCTTCAGCTCATCGCTGCCCGGCTGGAAGCCTTTCTCCGCCTGCGCAGCGCACGCCTTCTCCATCTCGTTCTGCTGCGCATAAACCTGTTTCAGCTTGCCTTGCGAGGCCGCGTCCAGGCGTTTGGTCTCGTCTTCATGCTGCGGCTCCACCAGCACCAGCCCCTTCACCTCAGCCGGATAGCGATACGAGTACAGCTGCACGTTCGCGCCGCCATACGAATTTCCCACCATCACATACGGCGGCGCAATGCCCGCCTTGCCCAGCAGCGCATGCAGGTCCTCCACCGCGTTGCCCGACACGCCCTCGCGCGGCGACGGATCGCTAAAGCCCAGGCCCGCGCGGTCATACACGCAGGCACGCGTGCGCTTTGCGATCTCCGGCTGCACGCCGACCCAGCTCCAGCCGGCGTCGGTGGACGGCGAGTCGAACACCACGGTGACCGGCCCGCTGCCGCTGCAATGCAGATTCAATTTGCGCCCGCCGATGTCGATCATCTGCTGGGGCTTGGAGAAGGCGGATTGCTGGTCGAACGGGGCGGCTGCGGTGGCGGAGTTGGCCGCGCATGCGGCGAGGAGCAGTGCGAGGTTTTTGACGTTCATGTCTTCCCGGGCATGTTGGTGAAAAACCAATTTTGGCACAAAATAATCAGGCGCAGGGAAATAGCGAAGCGCAGCGTTTGGGCATCGCCCATCAATGGCGCATAGGTCCCACATTTGCTGCGGCTTTGATCTATCGTAAAACCGCGCAACAAGCGGAGCTTAGACTTCATGAATGGCTAATCGTGATCCAATTTGCGCTAGATATTTCAATCAGGCCGACATTTCCATTACATGGGACAGCTCGATAGGCAGTGAGCAACTCGAATGGGATGCAGTGACAATCGCAAAGCTCACGGGTGCGCCTGATGGAAGCAATATTTTGATTCGGCGCGGCGTTGGCAGCGTCGATTGCTTTGTGTTGACTGTGAAAAATGACGCTATATTCAAATATCCGTCTGAATACATCCTTTTCGGAGAGAGTCCTGCTGGGCGGCCGCAGCTCTTGATGGAATCAATTTATGTGCGTCCTGAGCTCAGGCGGATGGGCGTCGGGGTCCGGTCTGCAATGATCAGTTTGCTTGCTGCGAAGATGTTGGACTTTGCTACCGTCAAGCTTTTGGCCGCAGGCAGTGCGGCAAATCGTCGGATGTTCGTCGGCTATCATGTGTGGCCTCAACTTGGATTCGATGCCCCCTTGCCTGTTGAAAATTCACGAGCATTGCCACCAAGCCTGGCTGGCGCCGTTTGCCTGTCTGATTTGATGGTCTCGGAAGAGGGACGGCGCTGGTGGTACGATCATGGAAGTGCAATTGAAGTGGAGTTTGAGCTGGCAGACGGCAGTGCGAGCTGGAAATTATTTTCTTGCTACGCAAAGAGAAAAGGAGTTTGCTTATGAATCGAAATATTCATCGAAGCGTTTTGGAGCTGAAGCCCACGACTTTGGCTGAGCTGAGGGCCGCACTCGTCCAGGCGCGTGGATACGCGACTTATGCGATGGCGTTTGAGGAGGACATGCTTCCGCTGGGCGATGATCTGCGTGCTCCCGCAATTGACCTGTCTATTTGCGGCCGGGTGGAGCCTGATTGCTGAGCGGCACCGCTACCTGATTGGCCGCTATGCGCCGCGCAGCGCTTTGCGGACCACCAGCTTCAAGCCGGACCAGATTTCGCTGACAGCGCAGACTTTGATGTCGACAAAGCCCAGCATCTTCGCCAGCGTCGTGCCTGAATAGCCTGTGGGCTGCGTCGCCATGGCCTGCGTGCTTATGCCCGGAACAGGTGGGCTGCCAGGAGGCCCAGCATGGCCAGGATGAGCGCGATGCCCATATAGGCGCTGTTCATCATGAAGCGGCCCTCCCAGCTGCCTTCGCGCTTCAAACGCGAGTAGTAGGACCAGCCGCTGCCCGGTACGTAGGCGTTCTTCCTGCGGTGGCGGTAGTCGATAAGCTGGCACGGTATGCCGACCGCCACCACGAAGATCACCATGATGACTTTTAATATCAGCATTGCAGGCCCTTCAGTGTGGCGCTGGCGCGGAGGCAGCGGTCCAGCGCGGCTTGCACCTGCGCCGGATCGGCCTCGGCCGGGCGGCGCTGGAGTTCATCCACCGCCAGGTCTCCAGCCGCCACGTCGGCCAGCAGCGCTTCCCATGCATCCGCGCCCACGTGCGCGCCGGACGCCCGGAAGAAGTCCAGTTCGACTTTCAGCCGCTGCTGGCCGAAGATCAGTTTGCCGATGGTTTCGTAGTCCATGTCCACAATAGAGAAGAGGTTCAGCCCAGCAGCATGACGGAGCACAGGCTGGCGTTGTAGGCCGCATGCAGCAGCATGCCGTAGACCAGGCCGTGCCGGATGCGGAGGTAGCTGAACACCAGGCCGCAGAACAGCTGCGGCAGCAGCAGTAGCGGCATCAGGAAGGCAGCCTTGTGCGAGTATTCGAAATTGCCGATGTGGATAATGGCAAAGGCGGCGGCGTAGGCCCACACCACCAGCGGATAGCGCCGCAGGAAGGCGCGCCCGCGCCGCATGACCAGGCCGGGACGCGCCAGGTAGCGGCGGTACAGCCAGTCCATCAGCCCGATCAGCGCCATGGCGGCCGTCGCGGCCAGCGCAATCTGCCAGGTGCCGGGCCGCGTGACGATAAACAGCGCCGGCCCCAGGAACAAGGTGTAGCGCGCGCTGCGCAGCCCGGCCCGGAATGCCAGTTCCTCCACCACCGGCGCCATGAACACGGCCATCAGCATAAAGCGGGTATCGGTCGTGAGCGCGTATTTAATGGACGGGGCAAACTGCTCGAAGCCCAGCTCCAGCGGGATTTGCAGCATCGCCACCGCCAGGCACAAGCCCCACAGCAGCAGGAAGCGGCTCAGCCATTTCCGCTCGCCGCGCAGGGTGCGGCGCGGCTTGCGCACGAAATCGGCAAACATGCCGACTTCGTGCTTGATCTCGTTCCACGTGCGCTGCCTTTCGGACAGCGGCGCGGCAACCGCTTCGTTTAGGCCGCCTGGCACACGTCCACCCACTGGCCCTCGGTCAGCGCGGCGATCTGCTCGGGGCTGATGCGCACCGCGCTGTGCACCGCACCGGCGGCCGGCAGCACCTCGTCATACTTGCGCAGCGAGGAGTCGAGATAGACCGGCAGCGGCTCGGCCAGGCCGAAGGGGCACACGCCGCCCACCGGATGGCCGGTCATGCGCACCACGTCGTCTGCATCCATCATGCGGCCCTTGCCGAAAGCGTCCTTGAATTTGCGGTTGTCGATGCGCGCGTCGCCGCTGGCCACCAGCAGGATGGCGCGCCCGTCGCCCAGCCGGAAGGACAGCGTCTTGGCGATGCGGCCCGGCTCCACGCCGTGCGCCTCGGCCGCCAGCGCCACCGTGGCGGTGCTCACCTCCAGCTCGATAATCGGCAGATCCAGCTGTTTGGCGGCGAAAAAAGCGCGGACGGATTGCAGGCTCATGGGCGTAAAAAAGAATGTTAGAGTTGTACAGATTATAAGCGTAAGGCAATTTTCACAGGCGATATCAATTTTAGTATCGATATCGATTTTTAATTCATTGGAAAGACATCAATACCTTCTTTAGTATTCCACTATTGCAGTGCGAAAATTACAGGAGATTTTGCATGTCGGAGACGAAGAAAAAAGTGGAACTGCGCTCGGCGCAGTGGTTCGGTACGCAGGACAAGAACGGTTTCATGTACCGTAGCTGGATGAAGAATCAGGGCATTCCAGACCACGAATTCCAGGGCAAGCCGATTATCGGCATCTGCAACACCTGGTCAGAACTCACGCCGTGCAACGCCCATTTCCGCAAGCTGGCCGAACACGTCAAGCGCGGCATTCTCGAGGCGGGCGGCTTCCCGGTGGAGTTCCCGGTGTTCTCGAACGGCGAATCCAATCTGCGCCCAACCGCCATGCTGACCCGCAACCTGGCGTCGATGGACGTGGAAGAGTCCATACGCGGCAACCCCATGGATGCCGTGGTGCTGCTGGTCGGCTGCGACAAGACTACCCCCGCGCTGCTGATGGGCGCCGCGTCCGTGGACGTGCCCACCATCGTCGTCTCCGGCGGCCCCATGCTGAACGGTAAGCTGGACGGCAAGAGCATCGGTTCCGGCACCGCCGTGTGGCAGCTGCACGAGCAGGTCAAGGCCGGCGAAATCTCCATGCACAAATTCCTGGCCGCCGAAGCGGGCCACTCGCGTTCCGCCGGCACCTGCAACACCATGGGCACCGCATCGACGATGGCCTGCATGGCCGAAGCGCTGGGCACCACCTTGCCGCACAACGCCGCCATCCCTGCGGTGGACGCGCGCCGCTACGTGCTGGCCCATATGTCCGGCATGCGCATTGTGGATATGGTGTGGGAAGACCTGCGCCTGTCCAAGATCCTGACCAAGGAAGCGTTCGAGAACGCCATCCGCGTGAACGCCGCCATCGGCGGTTCCACCAACGCCGTGATCCACTTGAAAGCCATCGCCGGCCGCATCGGCGTGGATCTGGAGCTGGAAGACTGGACCCGCATCGGCCGTGGCCAGCCCACCGTGGTGGACCTGCTGCCGTCGGGCCGCTTCCTGATGGAAGAGTTCTACTACGCAGGCGGCCTGCCGGGCGTGATCCGCCGCATGGGCGAAGGCGGCATGCTGCCGCACAAGGACGCGCTGACCGCCAACGGCAAGACGCTGTGGGAAAACAATAACGACGCGCCGATCTACGACGATGAAGTCATCCGTCCGCTGGACAAGCCGCTGCTGAAAGACGGCGGCATCTGCATCCTGCGCGGCAACCTTGCGCCGCGCGGCGCGGTGCTCAAGCCGTCCGCCGCCACGCCGGCGCTGATGCAGCATCGCGGCAAGGCCGTGGTGTTCGAGAACTTCGAGCACTACAAAGAACGCATCATGGACCCGGACCTGGACGTGGACGCGAACGATATCCTGGTGATGAAGAATTGCGGCCCGAAAGGCTACCCCGGCATGGCGGAAGTGGGCAATATGGGCCTGCCGCCCAAGCTGCTGGCGGCCGGCGTGAAAGACATGGTGCGCATCTCGGACGCCCGCATGAGCGGCACCGCCTACGGCACCGTGGTGCTGCACGTGGCGCCGGAAGCGATGGCCGGCGGCCCGCTGGGCATCGTGCGCGACGGCGACTACATCACGCTGGACTGCGCGGGCGGCCAGTTGAACCTGGAAATCTCGGACGAGGAAATGGCGCAGCGCCAGGCCGCGCGCGCCGAGCAGAAAGTGGAAGGCGCCAAGTCCGGCTACCAGCAGCTCTACATCAACCACGTGCTGCAAGCCGACGAAGGCTGCGACTTCGACTTCCTGGTCGGCAGCCGCGGTTCGGCCGTACCCAAACACTCGCATTAATACGGAGACACCCATGCTGCTCGTACAATTTAAAAAAGAAAACGGCGAACGCCGCGTAGGCCTGTTGGAGCAGGGCGCCATCCGCGAACTGGAAAGCTTCGCCACCACCTACGCCCTGGCGCAAGCCGCCATCCGCCAGAAGAAAAGCCTGGCCGAACTGGCCCAGGCAGACGCCGGCGCGCAAACCCACAACTACGCCGACGTGGCCGCAAGCGGCCGCCTGCTCACGCCGCTGGACCACGAAGACGCGGCCCACGCCTATGTCACCGGCACCGGCCTGACCCACCTGGGCAGCGCCGACACGCGCGACTCCATGCACAAGAAGATCGGCGGCGACGTCGAGGCCCTGAGCGACTCCATGAAAATGTTCCGCCTCGGCGTGGAAGGCGGCAAACCCGCCCCCGGCGCCAAAGGCGTGCAGCCGGAATGGTTCTACAAAGGCGACGGCTCCATCGTGGCCGCCAGCGGCCAGCCCCTGGTCATGCCGGACTTCGCGCTGGACGGCGGCGAAGAGCCGGAAATCGCGGGCCTCTACATCATCGGCGACGACGGCCAGCCCTACCGCCTGGGCTACGCCATCGGCAACGAATTCTCGGACCACGTGACCGAGCGCCAGAACTACCTCTACCTGGCCCACTCCAAGCTGCGCGTGTGCGGCCTGGGTCCGGCGCTGCTGGTGGGCGAACTGCCGCAAAGCGTCACCGGCACCTCGCGCATCCTGGACAAGGAAGGCAAGGTGCGCTGGGAGAAGGCCTTCTTCAGCGGCGAGGAAAACATGTCCCACACCATCGCCAACCTGGAGTACCACCACTTCAAATACGGCCTGTTCAAGCGCGCCGGCGACGTGCACATCCACTTCTTCGGCACCGCCACGTTGAGCGTAGCGGACAACATCACCGTGCAGCCCGGCGAAAGCTTCGAAATCGAAGCGCCGGCCTTCGGCCCCGCGCTGCGCAACCGTCTTGAAGTAGTTGAAACCAGCCACACGAAAGTGACCGCGCTATGAAACTCACCGGCGAATCGCTGATAGGCGGCGTTGCCGTCAAAGGCAACGGCGACGCATTCCACGGCTACGACGCCGCGCTGGGCACGGCCATCGAACCCGCCTTCCACACCGTGGACGCGGACCAGATCGGCCAGGCCTGCAGCCTGGCCGGCGCCGCCTTCGACACCTTCCGCGCCACCAGCGACGCCGAGCGCGCCACCTTCCTCGAAGCGATAGGCGCGCAGATCATGGCCCTGGGCGACGCGCTGATCGAACGCGCCATGGCCGAAACCGGCCTGGCCCGCGCCCGCCTCGAAGGCGAGCGCGCACGCACCGTCAACCAGCTCAAGCTGTTCGCGGCCACGCTGCGCGAAGGCTCCTGGCGCGACGCCCGCATCGACACCGCGCTGCCCGAGCGCACCCCGCCGCGTCCCGACCTGCGCATGCGCCTGATCCCGGTCGGTCCGGTGGCCGTTTTCGCCGCCAGCAATTTCCCGCTCGCGTTCTCGGTAGCCGGCGGCGACACCGCCTCTGCACTGGCCGCAGGCTGCCCGGTGCTGCTGAAAGCCCACTTCGCGCATCCCGGCACCTCCGAACTGGTAGCCCGTGCCGTCGTCAAGGCGGTGGAAGAGTGCGGCCTGCCGGCCGGCGTGTTCTCGCTGCTGACCGGCACCGGCAACGCGCTTGGCCAGACGCTGGTGGCGCATCCCGCCATCCAGGCGGTCGGCTTCACCGGCTCGCGCTTCGGCGGCATGGCGCTGATGGCGGTGGCCGCCCAGCGTCCGCAGCCCATCCCCGTGTACGCCGAGATGAGCAGCATCAACCCCGTGTACCTGCTGCCGCAGGCGCTGGCCGCGCGCGCCGAAGGCATTGCCCAGGACTTCGCCGCCTCGCTGGTGATGGGCGTGGGCCAGTTCTGCACCAATCCCGGACTGGTGTTCGGCATAGACGGCCCGAACCTGGACCGCTTCGCCCAAGCCGCCACGGCGGCCCTGCAGCCAACCGCAGCGGCCCCCATGCTCACCGCCGGCATCGCAGGCAACTACCAGCGCGGCGTGGACAAACTGGCCAGCCAGGGCGGCGTTGCCACGCTGGCCAAGGGCGAACAGCTGGCAGGCAAGGGCGCGCCCGCCTTCTTCAAAGCCAGCGCCGCATCCTTTCTCGGCGACCACGCGCTGCACGACGAAGTATTCGGCCCCGCCTCGCTGCTGGTGGCCTGCAAGGACGTCGCCGAAATGCGCGCCATCACCGAAAAGCTCGAAGGCCAACTGACGGCCACGCTGCAGCTCGACGAAGGCGACTACGCCGACGCGCAAGCGCTGCTGCCGGTACTGGAACGCAAAGTCGGCCGCATCCTGGCCAATGGCTGGCCCACCGGCGTGGAAGTGGCGACCGCCATGGTCCATGGCGGCCCGTTCCCGGCCACGGCCGACGGGCGCAGCACCTCGGTCGGCACGGCCGCCATCAACCGCTTCCTGCGTCCCGTGTGCTACCAGAACCTCGCGCAAGCGCTGCTGCCTGTGGAGCTACGCGAAGGCAACCCCCTGGACATCTGGCGCCGACGCGACGGCGTGCTGGGCAAAGCCTGAGCACGTAGGGCGGGTTAGGCCAAAGGCCGTAACCCGCCGCCAGCAGCATAAAAATCATAAAAAAAAGCAGGAGACAAAATGACAGACCTTGCCAAATTCGGCAGCCTGCGCGGCAAGCGCGTATTCATCACAGGCGGCGGCAGCGGCATCGGCGAAGCGCTGGTGACGGCCTTCGCAGAGCAGGGCGCGCTGGTCGGCTTCGTCGACATCGCAAAGAACGCCAGCGAAGCGCTGGTCGAACGCATCGCCGCAGCGGGCCATCCGGTCCCCGAGTTCCGCCACTGCGACATCACCGACATCCCCGCGCTGCAAGCCACGGTGGCCGAACTGGCCGCCAAGCTGGGCGACTTCGACGTGTTGGTCAACAACGCCGCCAACGACCAGCGGCACGACGCCGAAAACGTCACGCTGGACTACTGGAACGAGCGCATCGCCATCAACCAGCGGCCCATGTTCTTCACCGCGCAGGCTGTACTGGCGGGCATGAAGCGCAAAGGCGGCGGCTCCATCATCAACGTCAGCTCCATCTCCTGGCACGCCAAGGGCGCCGGCTACCCGGTGTACGCCACCACCAAGGCCGCCGTGATAGGCCTGACCCGCAGCCTCGCGCGCGACCTCGGCCCGCACGGCATCCGCGTCAACACCGTCACTCCCGGCTGGGTCATGACCCAGCGCCAGATCGACCTGTGGGTGGACGACGAGGCCGAAGCCGAAATCAAGCGCATGCAATGCCTGCCCGGCAAGCTCATGCCCGGCCACATCGCCTCCATGATCCTGTTCCTGGCCGCCGACGACAGCGCCATGTGCACAGCCCAGGAATTCATCGTCGACGCCGGCTGGGTATAACCCCCCCTGGAGGGGAATGTGTGAACTTACAAGGAGGGCGCTTGTCTGGCGACGGGCGTGGCTAAGAATGATGATTTCGCATTTGAATCTTGGTGTGGCGCTGGCAGTTGCCGTTGCCGCCGTTGCGCCGGCGGCCCAGGCGGGCTTGAGCAGTCCGGATGGGCGCCTTGTTGTCAGCGTGCGCGTGGCGCAGGGCGGGGTGACGTATGCTGTTGCGCGCGACGGCAAGCCGGTACTGCTGCCGTCCGCGCTGGGCCTGAGCCTGGAGGGCGCGGATTTCACGCAGGGCCTGGTGCTGGCGGGTTTGACCGCCGCCAAGCCGGTGTCCGATAAGTATCAGATGGCGGTGGGGAAGCGCCGCAGCATCAGCTACGCGGCGAACGAGCAGGTCTACACGCTGCGCAACGCGCAGAAGCAGACCATGGAGGTGGCTTTCCGCGTTTCCAACGACGGCGTGGCCTTCCGCTACCTCGTCGCCGAGCCGTCGCTGCCGCTGAAGAAATTCACCGGCGAGAGCACGAGCTTTGCTTTCGCGAAGTCCGCCCAGGCCTGGCTGCAGCCTATGTCCGTCGCGCAGACGGGCTGGAAGAATACCAACCCGTCCTATGAAGAGCATTATCAGATGGCCATCCCGGTCGGTACGCCGTCGCGGATGAAGGCGGGCTGGGTCTTCCCGGCGCTGTTCAAGACCGGCGATACCTGGGTGGCGTTGACCGAGGCGAATATGGATGGCAGCTTCCACGCGTCCCGCCTGCAGGCCGACTCGTCCAACGGCGTGTACCGCATCGGCGGCCCGGCCGAGCCGGAGGTGTTCACCGGCGGCGCGCTGCTGGCGGAATCGACGGGGACGCTGGCCACGCCTTGGCGTGTGCTGGCGATAGGCTCGCTGCCCACGCTGGTCAATTCCACGCTGGGCACCGACCTGGCCGCACCCGCCGCGCACCGCGCCGCCTCGGCGCCTGCGCTGCCGCAGCCCGGCCACGCGTCCTGGAGCTGGGCGCTGCTGAAGGATGACCACACCGTCTACGACGTGCAGAAGAAATTCATCGATTACGCGGCGGACATGAAGTGGGACTACACGCTGATCGATGCGGACTGGGACCGCAAGATAGGCTACGAGAAGGTGCAGGAGCTGGCCGCCTATGCGGCTGCGAAGAACGTGGGCGTGCTGGTCTGGTACAACTCGTCCGGCGCGTGGAACCAGACCGAATATTCGCCCAAGGGCAAGCTGCTGACGCGCGAGGCGCGCCGCGCCGAGTTTGAGCGCTTGCAGGCCATGGGCGTGAAGGGCGTGAAGGTGGACTTCTTCGCCGGCGACGGCAAGTCCATGATCGCCTACTACATCGATATCCTGAAGGACGCGGCGGACTACGGCCTGCTGGTGAACTTCCACGGCGCGACGCTGCCGCGCGGCTGGTCGCGCACCTATCCCAACCTGATGACGGCGGAGGCCATCAAGGGCTTGGAGTTCACCACCTTTACGCAGGGCGACCAGGACGCGGTGGTGCGCCACATGTCCATGCTGCCGTTCACGCGCAATCTGTTCGATCCGATGGACTTTACGCCCATGGTGTTTGCGGACATCCCCAACATCAAGCGCGCCACGCGCAACGGCTTTGAGCTGGCGGAGTCGGTGCTCCTGCTGTCGGGCATACAGCACTTTGCCGAAGTCCCGGAGGGCATGGCGACGGTGCCGCCTTATGTGAAGGCCTTCCTGCAGGATCTGCCGCGCAGCTGGGACGACAGCCGCTTTGTGGCCGGCTTCCCCGGCAAGTTCGCCGTCATCGCGCGCAAGGCGGGCAATGCCTGGTACGTTGCCGGCATCAATTCGGAAGATACGGACAAGACGCTGGACCTGGACCTGTCCTTCCTCGGCAAGCGCACAGGCATGCTGCTGACGGACGGTGCGGGCCAGCGCGAATTTACCCAGTCTGCCTTCGCGGCGGGCAAGGCAAGCAAGATCACGATCAAGCCGCACGGCGGCTTCGTCGCAGTATTCAAATAAAAACCAAGGAGACGAGATGAACCTGATTAAAAAAACCATACTGGCCATGAGCCTGGCGAGCGGCGCGGCCTTCGCTGCGGGCGAAGTGACCATCACCATCGACGCGGCCAAGCCTGGTCCTGTCATTAACAAGAACGTGTACGGCCAGTTCGCCGAGCACCTGGGCACCGGCATCTACGAAGGCATGTGGGTGGGTCCGAATTCCAAGCAGCCCAACACCAAGGGCTGGCGCAACGACGTGCTGGGCGCGCTGAAGGAGCTGCATGTGCCGCTGGTGCGCTGGCCCGGCGGCTGCTTCGCGGACGAGTATCACTGGCGCGAAGGCATCGGCCCGCGCGCCAAGCGTCCGGTCAAGGTCAACACCATGTGGGGCGGCGTTGAGGAAAACAACGCGGTCGGTACGCACGAGTTCTTCGACCTGGTGGAGCTGCTGGGCGCGGACGCTTATGTGAACGGCAACCTGGGCACCGGCAGCAACCAGGAGATGGCGGAATGGCTGGAGTACATGACGTCGCCGTCCAAGTCCACGCTGGCGGAAATGCGCCGCAAGAACGGCCGCGACAAGCCCTTCAAGGTGGCGTACTTCGCGGTGGGCAATGAGGCCTGGGGCTGCGGCGGCCAGATGACGCCGGAGCACTACACGAACCTCTACAAGAACGCCGCTGAATTCCTGAAGGCGCCCAAGGAGAATATGCCGAAGTTCATCGCGAGCGGCGGCAATGACAACGACACGAAGTGGACCGAGACGCTGTCGGCCAATGTGAAGCACAAGATGGATGCGATCAGCTTCCACTACTACACCATCCCGACCGGCAAGTGGGACGTGAAGGGCGCGGCCACCGGCTTTGCCGAGGACCAGTGGATCTCCACCATGAAGAACACGCTGCGCATGGATGAGCTGATCCAGAAGAACGTGAAGATCCTGGACAAGAACGACCCGTCCAAGAAGGTGGGCTTCTATGTCGACGAATGGGGCACCTGGTACGACGTGGAGAAGGGCACCAACAGCGGCTTCCTGTATCAGCAGAACTCCCTGCGCGATGCGGTGGTGGCGGCGCTGAACTTCAACATCTTCCACAACTACGCGGACCGCGTGAAGATGACGAATATTGCGCAGATGGTGAACGTGCTGCAGGCCATGATCCTGACCGACAAGGACAAGATGCTGCTGACGCCGACCTATCACGCTTACCGCATGTACGTGCCATTCCAGGACGCGGCTTCCCTGCCTGTGACCGTGGCCAACAACGGCCAGTACAGCGTTGGCAGCGTGAGTGTGCCGCAGGTGAGCGCATCGGCCGCGCGCGGCAAGGACGGCAAGGTCTACCTGGCGCTGGTGAACACCAATCCGAAGGAACAGGCCGAGGTGGAAATCAATGTCTCCGGCGCCCAGGCTGGCGTGGCGCGCGGCCAGTTGCTGACCGCCGCCGCGATGGATGCGCACAATACCTTCGCCCAGCCGCAGGCGGTGAAGCCGGTGCCGTTCGAGGCCAAGGCCAGCGGCGGCAAGCTGCAGGTCAAGCTGCCGGCCAAGGCGGTGGTTGTCGTCGCCGTCGAGTAAGCTGCAAGCCGCGCGCCGTGAGTGGAACCTGATGGGAATGACGATGAAGTATGCAGCATTGGCAGTATCGGCAATAGTGGCGGCGGGACTGGCGTGCTCCGCACAGGCGGCGCAGGTGGGTGTGCACGACCCGGTGATTGCGAAGGAGGGTAATACCTACTACGTCTTCAGTACCGGGCCGGGCATCACCTTCTACAGTTCCACCAATATGAAGGACTGGAAGCCGGAAGGCCGCGTCTTCCCCGGCCAGCCTGCGTGGGCCAAGCAGGCCGCGCCCAGCTTCGACGGCCATATCTGGGCGCCGGACGTGCAGCACTACAAGGGCAAGTACTATCTGTACTACTCGGTGTCCGGCTTCGGCAAGATCACCTCGGGCATAGGCGTCACCGTCAACAAGACGCTGGACCCGCGCTCGCCGGACTATAAATGGGAAGACCAGGGCATGGTGCTGCAATCGGTGCCGGGCCGCGATCTCTGGAACGCCATCGACCCCAACGTGATTGAGGACGGCAAGGGGGGCGGCTGGATGTCCTTTGGTTCCTTCTGGGGCGGCTTGAAGCTGGTGAAGCTGAACGACGACCGCACCAGGCTCGCCGAGCCGCAGGAGTGGCGCACCATCGCGCGCCGCGAACGTCCCGCCTTCACGGCAGACGAATCCGGCGGCCCGGCGGAAATCGAGGCGCCGTTCATCTTCAGGAAGGAAGGGTACTACTACCTGTTCGCCTCCTGGGGACTGTGCTGCCAGAAGGAGAAAAGCACCTACCACGTGGTGGTGGGCCGAGCGCGCGAAGTGACCGGTCCTTATCTGGACAAGAGCGGCAAGGACATGGCCGCCGGCGGCGGCTCGCTTGTCATCGCGGGCGACAAGGACTGGCAAGGCGTGGGCCACAACAGCGCCTACAGCATGGACGGCAAGGACTATTTCGTTACCCACGCCTACGAGACCGCCGACAAATACCGCCAGAAGCTCAAGATCCTTGAAATGAAGTGGGACCAGGGCGGCTGGCCGGTGCTGGACCAGCAAGATCTCAACCGCTACCAAAGCAATCTGCAGTAACCGGCCCCACGACATGAAACTGATCCCCATCGCCTTCGCATTGCAACTGGCGCTCGCGGCCCAGGCGGGCTACGCGGCCGAGCTGTTTTCGCTATCCGACGTGCGCCTGTCGCCCAGCCCTTTCCTGGACGCCCAGAACACGGACCTGAAATACATCCTCGAACTGGAGCCGGACAAGCTGCTCGCTCCCTTCCTGCGCGAAGCGGGCCTGTCGAAGAAGGACGGCAGCTACGGCAACTGGGAGTCCAGCGGACTTGACGGTCATCTCGGCGGTCACTACCTGTCCGCGCTGGCCCTGATGTACGCCTCCACCGGCGACCCCGAAGTGCTCAAGCGCCTGAACTACTTCGTGGCGGAACTGAAGCGCTGCCAGGAAGCCAACGCCAACGGCTATATCGGCGGCATCCCCGGCGGCAAGGACGTCTGGAACGCCATCGCGCAAGGCAAGCTGCAAGCGGATAACTTCTCCGTCAATGGCAAATGGGTCCCCTGGTACAACCTGCACAAAGTCTACGCCGGCCTGTACGACGCCTGGCGCCTGGGCGGCAATGCCGACGCCAAGGCCATGCTGGTCTCCTTGTCCGACTGGGCGCTGGAACTGAGCACCCACCTCACGCCCGAGCAGATGCAGCAGATGCTGCGCAGCGAGCATGGCGGCATGAACGAAGTCTTTGCCCAGGTGGCGGAGATGACTGGCGATAAAAAATACCTGGCCCTGGCCATCAAGTTCTCGCACCAGGCCATACTGAAGCCGCTGGAAGAAGGGCGTGACCAGCTCACAGGCCTGCACGCCAACACGCAGATTCCGAAAGTGATCGGCTTCAAGCGCATCGGCGACATGACGGGCGACCCGAAATGGCAGCAGGCCGCCCAGTTCTTCTGGCAGACCGTGCGCGACCACCGCACCGTGGCTATAGGCGGCAACAGCGTCAAGGAGCACTTCCACGACGACAAGGACTACAGCTCCATGGTTCAGGAGACCGAAGGCCCGGAAACCTGCAACACCTACAATATGCTCAAGCTTACCGAGCTGCTGTTCCAGGGCGACCAGAAAGGCAGCTACGGCGACTACTACGAGCGCGCGCTGTACAACCACATCCTGTCCTCGCAGCGGCCGGACACCGGCGGCTTCGTCTACTTCACGCCCATGCGGCCCAACCACTACCGCGTGTATTCGCAGGTGGACAAGGGCATGTGGTGCTGCGTGGGCTCCGGAATAGAGAGCCACGCCAAGTACGGCGAATTCATTTACGCGCATGAAGGCGACGCGCTGTTCGTAAACCTGTTCATCCCCTCCACGCTGAACTGGAAGGCCAAGGGCATCCAGCTGCGCCAGGAGACCCGCTTCCCGGACGAAGACCGCACCAGCATCACGCTGGAATCCGGCGGCCGCTTCACCATGAAAGTGCGCTACCCGGAATGGGTTGCCCGAGGCACGCTGACAATCCGCGTCAACGGCAAGGCCGTGAAGGTGGACGCCAAGCCGGGCTCCTATGCCGCCATCGCGCGCGAGTGGAAGGCCGGCGACAAGGTCGAGATCCAGTTGCCGATGAAGACCCGCCTGGAGCAGATGCCGGACAAGTCCAACTACTACGCGGTGCTGCACGGCCCCATCGTGCTGGCCGCGAAGACGCAGCCTTTCGCCAGCGAGAAGCTGAACTACTTTGCCGACGACTCGCGCATGGGCCACATCGCGCAGGGGCCGGTGTGTCCGCTGGAGGCGGCGCCGCTGTTCGTCAACGACAGCAAGGCCTTCCTCGACAAGTTCAAGCCCGTGCCGGGCCAGCCGCTCACCTTCCGCGCGCCGGGGCTGGTGCAGGGGCCGGGCGCGGAGAGCACCCGCTTCATTCCCTTCTTCCGCCTGCACGATTCGCGCTACATGATGTACTGGCAGCAGACCACGCCCGCCAACCTGGCGGTGATGCGCGCCGCGAACGCGCGCGCCGAGTCCGAGCGCCTGGCGCTGGACGCCATCACCGTGGACCAGGTGGCGCCGGGCGAGCAGCAGCCCGAGTCCGACCATTTCTTCAAAGGCGAGGGCGCAGACGCCGGCATCAACAAGGGCCGCCACTGGCGCCACGCGAAAGCCTGGTTCAGCTACGAGCTGAATGACAAGGAAGGTGCGGCCAAAACACTGCGCCTATCCTTCTCCCGGGCCGACGCGGGCCGCAAGTTCGACATCGTGGTCAACGGCGAGCTGCTGGAAACGGTGATACTGGGCCGCGACGCCGCCGACGAAATCTACACCCGCGACTTCGCCATCCCCGCCGGCCATCCCGGCCAGCCGCGCAAACTGACGGTGAAATTCGTCGCGCACCCCGGTTCCATGGCGGGTGGCCTGTACGGCCTGCGCCTGCTGCGTTGATTCCCGGAGCCGGCTCAACTGTAGAAAGTTCAAAAAAAATAAAAAATAAAGTAGCTGCGTGCCTGATGGGGTAATGATTAAATTGCCTACATTGACTTTTGGTTAATTCAATTTTCAATGGGGGACGCAATGAAAATGTTCCTGTTAGCACTAGCGCTCGCCAGTGCCATCCTGCCGCACAGCGCGCAGGCCGAGGAAATGCAGGTGGTTGAGATCGTTGGCCAGCGCCCGATTTTCGATCCTGGAATGCTGGATTATCTCGACCTTATCCGTAATCGGGAGCGCTACGATTGGGTGGAGCGCTCGACGGGAGGCGGTGCCAGGGTCGTCGCCGCACCGCCGTCCGATAGCAACTCAAATCATGGCGAGATTGGCTGCAATAAATCAAAAACAGGAGCGCCGAACGGCGCCTCTCCTGTAATTGGCAACCCCGTGGTGGTCGCCACGGGCGAAAAACTGCTGTTCGAGCGGGACTTCCAGGCGATGGGTGACTACGGCCTCGGCCTTGCCCGCACTTACCGGAGCCAGAACGCCTCCGGAACCCTGTTCGGGCCTTACTGGCTGTCCAGCATCGATTCCCCCCGCTTGAATATCGTCACAGCGAATTGCTACCGCCTGCAAGTCGGTGGCTGCATTCCGCGCACGGTCATCGTGACCGATCCCGACGGCGTCAAGCAAAGTTACGGCCTCCAGCTATTCCACGATGAGCGTTTCCGCCTTTATGACTACACCGTGCGCAAATCGCAGTCGGCCGGAACGCTGACCCACAGGGCCAACGGCGAATGGCTGCTCACGCGGGATAAGACGCTCTACGCCTACAGCAACGACGGATACCTGCAGCGCATCGTGGACAGCTTTGGCGCGGTGCTGTCATTCGGCTACCAGGGCAACCGCTTGATCACGGTCACCAGCGCCGCCGGCAAGACCTTAACGCTGGGCTATGGCGGAAACGGACTGGTGGCTACGGTGCGCGATCCGGCCGGCTCCATCTGGACATACGATTACGACGGCAACAACATGCTGGCGAAGGTGACCGCGCCCGGCGCCGCTGGCCAGCAGGATATCCGTGAATATACCTACGGCGGCCCGGACAACCCCGCAAGCACTGACCCCACGCTGGTGACCGGCATAGTGATTAATGGCGTGCCCTTCAGCAATTACACCTATCACCCGGACCGGCGCGCAAAAGACAGCGGCCCGGCCAGCGGGGAAGAAAAGGAAACGTTCAACTACGGCGCCAACCTGACGAATGTGACGGATTTGCGCGGCCAGTCCACCGACTACACATTCATCAATGTTTTGGGCGAGATGAAGATCGACACCATCTCCCGCGCACCCAGCGCCACCTGCTCGTCCGCCAGCGCGAAAACCGTGTACGACGCCAACGGTTATATCGACTACCAGCTGGACTGGGAAGGCAGCAAAACCGACTACACCTTCGACGAGTTCGGACGTTTGACGGACGTCACGACCGCAGCCGGCACCAGTGATGCCCTGGCAACGATATACACATGGGAAGGCGACGATATCAAGACAACGGAATGGCGCGGCACCAATGGGATAGCCTACCTGCGCGTCACCTACACATACGAAGGATCGCAGCTGAAGTCGGAAGTCTGGGACGACCTGAAGACCGGCAACCGGCGCGAGATTATCTATACATACACCAGGCACCCGAGCAACATCCTGGCCGCGCGCACGGCGTCGCGCTGGCTGCCGGAAGGGTATGTGACCGACACGCTGGAGTTCAATACCAGCGGCAACCTGGTGCGGCACGTGAATCCCTTGGGCTACGCCGAGAGCTGGGCCAACCACAACAGCATGGGCCAGCCGGGCCGCCACACCACGTTCAAGAACCGGGTCGAAGAATTCGGCTACCACGTGAACGGCAACCTCACCCAGCACGCGCTGCTGCTGGCGGGCGGCAAGCGGTTCACCAAATTCAGCTACAACCATGACCGCCAGGTGATGGATGTCAGCCATGCCAGCGGCCGCATTGACCGCTACCGCTACAACGTCAGCGGCCGCCTGGACCGGACTGGCGACGCGGCCGGGAACTATGCCACGACGGTGTTCGATGCGCCCAGCAACACCATGACCTGGAGCGCCGAGCGCCATGTTCCTGCGGCCGGCAACGTGCCGCTGGCGAAATCCGAGGGACGGTTCAGCAAGGTCACCGTGTTCGACTCACTGGGCCGGCCCTACACGGTACTGGGCAATCACGGACAAAGAACCGATTTCCGCTACGACCTCAACGGCAACCTGGCCACCCAGACGGACGCGTTGGGCCGCTCCACCACCTTCGAGTACGACGCCCAGGACCGGCCCGTCAGGCGCGTCGCGCCGGACGGCGGCGTGAGCCGCTGGGAGTACGACAACGAGGGCCGCCTGCATTACTTCTACGACCCGCGCGGTATCCGAACGGACTACACCTACACCGGCTTTGGCGATGTGGCGACAGTGAACAGTCCCGATGGCGGTAATGTGAGCTACGGCTACGATGCCGCCGGCCGGCTGAAAAGCGAAACCCGCGCCGGCGAAGCCATAGTCTATACGCTAGACGCATTGGAGCGCTTGCGGACGCGCAGCCGCGGCGGCGTCACCGAAACGTATGCATACGACCCCATGGGCAAGCTGGAAAGGTTCACCGACGCGACCGGCAGTACCGACTTCGGCTACAACGACGCGGAAGAGCTGGTGGGCAAAGTCAGCAACGTCTATGGCGGGATTCATACGACCGCCTGGGCGTATGACGTGGCCGGACGCCTGATAGGCATGGGCTACGACGGCAGCCAGTTATCGCTGGGCTTCGACTACAACACGGTCGGCCAACTGACCCGCATCCGCACCAGCAAGGGCGGCACCTGGGGTGTGCTTGCCAGCCAGTTCCTGTACCAGCCCGCCACCGGCAGGCGCTACGGCTGGCGCTTCAACAACAGCATTCCACGGCTGGATACTTTGGATACGGACGGGCGTATCGAGAAAATCTACAGCATCAACGCGGTGAACCAGACCTACGGCTACGACGCTACCGACACGCTGAACCGGATCACGGATGCCGCCTATCCGACGTTGAGCGAGAACATGGGGTATGACGCCAATGACCGGCTGGGCTATTCTGGCCCGGCGGCCAATGTGCAGGCCTACGTCTGGGACCAAAGCGGCAACCGTGGCGTGCACCGCAACTTCGGCATCGAATATCACAGCGTGATCTCCCCGACCAGCAACCGCCTGGACTTATTGCACACGCTGGACAATCGGCAGTGGCGCAGCTTCGAATACGACGCGCTAGGCAACCTGTTCAGGGAAACGGCCAACAGCGGAACCCGCACCTACAGCTATGATGCGTTCTTCCGCATGAACGGAGCCCAGGTCGGAGCGAACCAGGCGGCATACTACAACAATGCGCTCAACCAGCGCGCAGTAAAAGTGGCGAACGGCAGCGTCACACATTATCAGTATGGCCCGGATGGCGAGCTCGTGGCCGAGTACATAGGCAGCAGCCGCACCTACTACATCTGGCTGGGCGGCGAACTGCTGGCCATCGAGCGCGACGGCACGATCTACGCGAGCCACAACGACAGGACCGGCCGCCCGGTGGTGCTGCTCGACGCCACGACGAAAAAGGTTTGGCGCGCCGCCAACACGGCGTTCGACCGCAAAGTGGAAACCAGCACCATTGGGGACATGAACATCGGTTACCCGGGGCAGTACTACGACAAGGAGACGGGCCTATGGTACAACTGGCACCGCTATTATGATGCCTCGCTCGGGCGTTACATCCAAAGTGACCCCGTCGGACTGCTAGAAGGGAGTAGCCTCTATTCTTATGTGGATGGTAATCCACTTAGCTATACCGATCGTCTAGGTTTGTGCCCTGCGTGTGTGCCTTTCCTAGCGCTGTTAGATGTAGGATTAACGCTGAATGCACTGGCGACCGGGGATGGGCCGGGAGCGTCGCCAGCTAGTTCGCCAATTCGAAACGCTGTGGCACTGGGACGGCAGGGCGAAGCATCTGTATGCAGTGCCTTCGACATTGGAGTGAGAAGAACAATCAAGGTGAATGGACGTAGGCGAATACCTGATGGCATATCAGAGGATGCCGTTAATGAAGTTAAAAATGTCGCGAAATTGAGTTTTTCTAGACAGTTGCGAGACTATTCTGACTTCGCTAAAGATAATGCGCTCAAGTTTAATCTCTATACCCGGCAAGGCACGAACTTATCTGCTCCTTTACAGAATGCCGTAGACATCGGCCTAATTAACCGTTTATTGATTCCGTAATGAAAAACAGTAAAGAAAAGGCCCCTATCCGCGACCGTATGACGGATGATGAGCTTGAAAACGTAAGAGCTAGCGATTTGTCTCGACTTAAGCTGGATGATGACGAAAAATCCCGATTGCGTGAGATAAACCGAAGGCTCGATGACGAACGATTGTTACGTTCAGCAAGGCTGGCAGTTGAGGCGGCGCCGTTGATCGCAGAGCTTAAAGAGGCCGGAATGAATGTCCGCTCTGTTTGGGATCTGGTGAACACAGCAGAGAGCTATGCGAACGCTGTTCCAGTGCTGCTAAAACATCTCCAGATGCCGTATTCGGATCGCACGCGGGAAGGTATTGCCCGCGCCCTCGCTGTGCGGGATCCTCAAGTCAGGAATGCATGGCCGCTATTGGTTGAAGAGTATCGTAAGGCGAAATCCGGACTCGGATTTAAAGCGCCCGGTGACGACAAGATGTACGAACTGGGCGCCAAGGATGGCCTTGCCTGCACGCTGTCAGCCGCCTTTTCGAAAGACCGCCTGCCTGAATATATCGAACTGCTGCGAGACCGAAGCAATGGGCCAAGTCGCCTGTTGCTTTTGTCTGCACTGCGGCGATCTAAAGATCCGGTCGTTCTGCGCCTGCTAGAGGATCTCGCCAGCGATCCCGATTTGACGGAAGAGTTGTTGTCGTGGGGGCGGTTTAGGACGCATTAAGGTGAGTGGAAGGCGACAGCAGAGTTGGCGAATCTGGTCGGCATGCCATGTTGCCGCCAAGGTGCAGCTGCCGCGTGCCTGCGCGTGCACTCGCTGGCAACTGCGCGCCATGGCCGGGCGCATGTGGCGCACACTGACCTGCTGCACGGCGCCTACCGCGCCCGGAGGGGGAAATGATGAGAACATTGGACGACAACGCCATGCGGCTGGTGCTGCAAATTCTGGCGCGCGGGCAGGAAATGAGCCTGGCCACGCTGCGCCCGGACGGCTATCCGCAGGCCACCACGCTGAACTACGCCAGCAGGGGATTGACGCTTTACGCAGCCATCGGCCTGGGCAGCCAGAAAGCGCACAATATTCAGGAGCACAAGCAGGTGTCGCTTACCATTTCACCCCCGGCTCAGCCGGGAAGCGAAATACAGGCCTTGTCGATCGGCGGGCTGGCCAGCTTCGTAAAAGGAGAGGAGCATACCGTCGATGTGTCGGCACGCCTGCTGCAGCGCTATCCGCAGTTCCGCCATGTGCTGTCCGGCACGCAGGGCCATCCGTGGGGCGGCATCGTGTTTCTGCGCATCGATCCGCAGGTGGTGTCGCTGCTCGACTACACCAAGGGTTTTGGCCATACCGAATTGTTCAAGGTGCAGGACATCGCCGTGCCTGCTTAGCCGGGCAGGCTGCAACGCGGCAGGTTGACGGTGAACACGCAGCCGGTGCCCGGCACGTCGCGCACCGACAGCGTGCCGCCGCTGGCGATGACGGCGTTTTGCGCTATCGTCAGGCCCAGCCCCAGGCCGCTGCGGTCTTTGCCATGCTGCGAGAACGGCTGGAACATGGAGGCGGCGGCGCCGGCGGGCAGGCCGCCGCAGTGGTCGTGCACTTCGATCAGGATGCGCTCCCCCGCAGCCATGGCAAGCAGCGTCACCTGGGAATGGGGCGGCGAAAATTTGAAGGCGTTCTGCAATAAATTCGCCACCGCCGCGAGCAGCAGTGCGCGGTTGCCGGCAATGGCCAGGCCGGCCTGCACCGGCGATGCCACCAGGGTGCAGCCCCGGCTGCGGGCCGTCAGCTCGGCGGTGCCATGGACTTCGCTGATGAACTCGTCCAGCGCAAACACCGGCGCAGCCTCCGTCTGCTGGTGCAGCACGCGGATCTCGTCGAGCGCGCCGTCTATCAGCCCGGCCAGGCCGTGCAGGCTGCGCTCCAGGATGGTGCTGGTGGCGCCTTGCAGGCTCAAGTTGCCGGAGCGTAGCGCGGTGTGCGCCAGCAAGGCCGTGCCAAGCATATTGCGCGCCTCGTGGGCGAGATAGCCCAGGCGTTTGTTGGCGTCGCTGGTGTGCTGGTCCGAGATGTCGGACTCGCGCTGGCGGCTGAATTCCGTGACCGCGTCGGCAATCGCATTGTCCAGGCAGCGGTTCAGCGTGCGGAACTCGTCCACCTCGAACGGCGTGCCGGACTCCACCGCCAGGTCGGTGATGGCCTGGCACAGGTCGCCATAGGTATGCACAGCCTCATTGACCGTGAAGCCCAGCGTCAGCAATTCCTTGCCGTGCTGTGCCGCCGTCACGCCGATCTCGCTGGCGGACAAGGCGCCGCCAGCCGGGCCGGAAATCCTCAGGCTTTCGGCCTGGCCGTCGCCTTGCTCGGCCTGCAGCGTGCGTATCAGCTGATCCAGGAATAGAGGGATGCCGTATTCGAGTTGCACCTGCGTGACGGAAGGCGCCTGCCGCTGGAGTACTTTGGCCTTGCAGCGTTCTATCAAGTCGCTGCGGGAATCAGACAGGAAAGTGTGCAACATGGGATATCTCCTGATTCTTGCTTGGAAATATAGAGGGATCGGCGGCCCAATGTGAGATGCAGCGCAGATGCAGACGCGGAAAGCGCGTTAAATCGTCTGGCTGTCTTGTTTTATTTTATTCACTCCATAGGGAATTTCATGTCCGATAACATAGCGAAAGCGTTGGAAAAGCAGGGCATGCCGGCTGCGGAGCAGCTTGAACTGTTGAACCTGGCCCTGGACGCGGCACTGGATTGCCTGACCGGCCTGGTCGCCATGAATAGCGCCCTGGCACGCACCGTGGCCGAAAGCGAGCAGCAAATCGCCGCTTCCCTGGCGCTGGTGAGCCGTATCGCCGGGCTGGCCGGCCTGCATGCGCAGCCATCCCCCCGCCAGCACAGCGCCGAACTGCGCGCGATTCTGCTGGCAACGAATGAGGATTTCTCCTCGGCCGTCGATTTCAATGCATGGAGAAAAAGACATCAAATCTCCACCCAGGCGGCCAGCGTCTTGAGGAGCCATCAACATATTGCCCCTGCGGAGCCCATCAGGCAAGCAGCCTCGTCTGCTCAGAAAGACAGCGAGGCCGCAGAACTCATTATGCAGGATGAGGGCGGGCACTGAACTGCTTTTCAGCGCCGCGCAGCCTGCCTGTAAATGTATTCATACTTTCCAATTCGAAAAATTCATCGCAGCCATCGAGGCTTGCTCGCGCTTGAGCAGGTTGGAGAATTGCTCCGCCTGCAAGGGGTGGCTGAATAAAAAGCCTTGCACGGCTTCACAGCGCATGGTTTGCAGATAGGCCAGCTCGGACTCCAGCTCCACTCCTTCGGCCACGATGGTTTTCCCCAGGCTCTGCCCCATGGCGATCACCGCGCCGGCCAGCATGCTGCCCTCCTGGGGGCCATTGATGCTCTGGACGAAGGACCGGTCTATTTTCACCACGTCGATGGGCAGGAAGTTCAGATAGCTCAAACTGGAATAGCCAGTGCCGAAATCGTCGAGCGCCAGCGTCACGCCCATGAGCTTGAGCTGGCGCAGGGTTTCGGCGCAACTGGCGGCGTCCCGCATCAGGACGCTTTCGGTGATTTCGAGCTGCAAATGCCGCGCGGGCAAGCCGGACTGGGCCAGCACTTCGCGCACATTGGCCAGGAACTCGGGGTGGCAGAATTCCAGCGTGGAGACGTTGACCGCCACATCCACCCACGCCGAGCCTGCGCTTTTCCACTGCTGCGCCTGCATGCACGCGGTCAGCAGCACCCAGCGCCCCATATTGACGATCAGGCCGAATTCCTCCGCGATGGGAATAAAGCGGTCGGGCATGAGCAGGCCCCATTCCGGGTGATTCCAGCGCATCAGCGCCTCGGCGCCGCAGATGCGTCCGCTGCGCAGGTCGACCTTGGGCTGATAGTACAGCTCCAGTTCGCCGCGCAGCAGCGCATGGCGCAAGCTCGATTCGATGGCTTGCCGTTCGACCGCGCGCGTGTTCATGGCCGGGGTGAAGAACTGGTAGTTGTTGCGCCCGGCGCTCTTGGCCTGGTACATGGCCGTGTCCGCATTTTTCAGCAAGGCCTCGGTATCGAGCCCGTCGAAGGGGCACAGGCTGATGCCGATGCTGCAGGTGATGTACAGTTCGTGGCCCAGTATCATGTGCGGCGCGGCCAGCGCCTGCAGGATTTTTTCCGCCAGCTGGGCGGCGGCCGCCGCTTGCGCGCCGTCGGGAACCAGCAGCACGAATTCGTCGCCGCCCTGGCGGCTCACGGTGTCGGACGCGCGCACGCAGGCGGTCAGGCGGCGCGCGATCGATTGCAGCAGGCGGTCGCCGGTCCCGTGGCCGAGGGCGTCATTGACGCTTGAAGTTGTCCAGGTCCAGGAAGAACAGGGCGAAATTGCTGCCGTCGCGCTCGGCAAGCAGGGTCGCTTGCGCAATGCGGTCGTTCAGCAGCATGCGGTTGGGCAAGTCAGTCAGGAAATCATGGTAGGCCAGGTGCCCCATCTGTTCGTTCGCCTGCTGCGCCGTGACCTTGCCCGCTTCGGCCTCGAAGCAGGACTGCACCAGTTTTTCGTTCACCTGCCACAGCCGCTGCAAGCGCTGCTCCAGCATGGCGCGCTGCTCGGCGCGCTTTTGCCCGATGCGCCCACGCCGCATCGCCGAGCGCTCGCGGGCGCCGCCGGCACGCCGCTCCTCGAGCCGGCGCTCGGGCCGGCCGGCGCCTGCCGGCTGGCTGGCGGACGCCGCCGGCAGCGCCGGTGCGTCTTCGCCCCAGGCCGCGTGCAGCAGGGTGCTGGTCATCTGTTCGCCCAGCAGGATGGCCAGGCTGTCTATCATGCCCAGGAATACATGGCGGCCGGCAAAGGCAATTTCTATCGGGGCGCGCCCATCGGCGCTGTCGCGCAGCACCGCGATCAGGTCGCCGGGGCTGGCGGGGGGGCTGCGCTGTTTTAGCCAGGGGTAGCGGCTGCGCGCCTGGTGCACGCTGCGGCTGAAAATAATGCAAAACCCCGCGTTGCCTATGAACGGGACCAGTTCCCTGGCCGCCGCCTCGGCCATGCCGATGGCAAGCTCTGCTATGCCATTCCGGCGGGCCGGGTCCAGCTGCGTCCGGATGGACTGCCGTAGTGCCTCAATTGCGTCCATCACATCTCCTGGTCCGGAATGGGCGCAGCCCATCCCGCCTCACTGTGCCGCCCGGCTGGCGCTGGGGTGGCCCGATAGCAGGCCTTCAAATGGCATACGCTGGGCGCCGATTTCTATGCCCTGGTCGCTGATGGTGTAATTGCGCAGATCCGTGCTGTGCCCGCTGCCGCGCACCTTGACCACGGAAATGACTTTCTGCAGACGGCCGCCGATTTCGGCGTAGCGCATGGCGATGATGGCGTCGGCCAGGAAGGAAGTGTCGCTCAGGCTGAAGCGCATGTCGGTGAAGCGGTCTTCCATGCCCATGGTCACCAGCACCGTCACATTCAGCGCGGCCAGCGTGGCCAGGACGCGGAAGATCGAGGCGCGGAAGTCCTGCGCGAACTCCGGCGCCAGGGACAGCCCTAGTTCGGACAGGGAATCGATCACCACGCGGGTGGCGCCGGTGCGCGCAATTTCCTGCACCAGGTCGTCCAGCACATTCTCAATGGACAGGTCTAGCGAGCGGGTGGCCACCACGGTGACCTGGCCGGCGCCGATCAGGGCGGCCAGGCGGTGATTGCGGCAATGCGAAGGCATTTTTTCAAAGCTGGCCAGCACGCCGTGCCCGCCTTGGCGCGCACCTTCCTCCAGGAAGGCCGTGGCCAGGATGGTCTTGCCGGAGCCCGAAGGCCCGACCACCAGGGCCGCATGGCCTTGCGGCAGGCCGCCGTTCAGCAGTTCGTCCAGCATGGCAATGCCCGTGCCCACCCGCGCCGTGGCGCCGTCTTCCTGCGCGGCATAATAAGAAGGCGGCAAGGAAGGCAGGGTGCGCGGATAGACTTTCAGGCCGTCCCCGGTGATGCGGAAGGTGTGCGCGCCGCCCATGTGGGCGTGGCCGCGCATTTTCACCACGCGCATTTTGCGCACCACGGCGTTGCCCTCCATATGCTGGGCCAGGCAGATCAGGCCGTCGGCCACGGTCATCACCGGATGGGCTTCGATTTCGTTGAAGGAATATTCCCCGATCAGGAAGGTGGTTGCCTGCCAGCTCGCCATGGAGGTGCCCAGTTCCTGCACAAACTGCTGCAGATCGGCGATGCCCTCGTTGCCCTGGCGCGCAGTCTGGATGACGGAGCGGAAGGAGTCGACAAACACCAGCCTGGGCTCGAAGCTGGCCACTTCCTGCATGATGCGCGCCAGCACACCGCTGAAATCGCCGGCCCGCAAGTCATCGGCCAGGTTCACGTAGCGCACGCTCGCTTCGACCTTGTTGACGTCGAAGAAGCTGTAGCGCTGCTGGTAGCGCAGCATTTTCAGCGGCGGCTCGCCCAGTACGGTGAAAAACAGCGCCTTGCAATTGGCCGATGCCAGCGCGAACATGATCTGGTGGGCCAGGGTGGTCTTGCCGCTGCCCGGCGAGCCAGCGATGACGTTGAACGAGTATTCGCTCAGGCCGCCGCCCAGCAGCGTATCGAGGCCAGGCACGCCCGTCGCCAGATACTCGTGGCTGGTAGGGGTAATCATAATGGTTTTCCTTCGGCCGCATTGGCCCAGGCGGTGGTGAGTAAGCGCATCGTGAGCGGCAGCCCGATCAAGCCGGCCAGCAATCCGGTCAGGGTTTCTATCACGGCAATACCAGCGCGGGCCGCCTGCTCGGTGTCGGCCGATGACAAGCTGGCCTGCAGGGCGGTGAAATGGGTGTCATCGCGTTCCATCGTCGAGAGCGGCGCGAGGCATGCGTGCTGCGCCCGGTTCAGATGCACGCTGCGCAAATACAAGGCGAAAAATCCGCTGCTACCCATCAAGGGGCGAAAATGAACTGCCAGTTGCTGTAGCGCCCGCACGACCTGGGCGACAACCGCGCTCTGGTTGGCGCCTTCCTCAAAGGAAAGTACGGACAAGATCAGCAGTTGGCGTTCGTCATCGGATTTGTCCATCGCGAAAAATTATAGTGTTGACTGCGCGCAACCAAATCGCTATTCCACAAGTGAATGCAGGGAATGGACGAAGTATGCTCTGTTTTTGAAAGTGAGGCCGCGAATTCTTTATCTCTTTTCAAGCAAACCATTTTTGCAACTCTTTGTGATACGCAAAACGATATCAATCCATCTAAAAAATGTATTGGATGGCTATGGCGCTTTCCCCTACTATTGGTGCATAACTATTATTGGAGATTCAGCATGCATTTCACTCGCAGGACTATCCTGGGCGCGGCGGTAGCCGCCGCTTGTGTCGCTGTTACCACCGCCGCCGCTCCCGCCTACGCGCAGAAGCCGCTGGTGATCGGTTTTTCGCAGGTGGGCGCGGAAAGCGAATGGCGCACCGCGAACACCGCTTCGGTCAAGGACGCCGCCAAGAAGGCGGGCGTGACGCTGAAGTTCGCCGATGCGCAGCAGCGCCAGGAAAACCAGGTGAAAGCCATCCGCTCCTTCATCGCCCAGCGCGTGGACATCATTGCGTTCTCGCCGGTGGTGGAGTCGGGCTGGGACACGGTGCTGCGCGAGGCGAAGGCTGCCAAGATTCCGGTGATCCTGACCGACCGCTCGGTCAACGTGAGCGACCCGACGCTGTTCGTGTCGCTGATCGGTTCCGATTTCGTCGAGGAAGGCCGCAAGGCCGGCCGCTGGCTGGTGGAGTATGCGAAGAAGTCGCCCGCCGCCACGCTGAACATCGTTGAACTGCAGGGCACCGTGGGCTCGGCGCCTGCCATCGACCGCAAGGCGGGCTTCGAGGAAATCATCAAGGGCAATCCCAAGCTGAAAGTGGTGCGCACCCAGACCGGCGACTTCACCCGCGCCAAGGGCAAGGAAGTGATGGAAGCCTTCCTGAAGGCCCAGGGCAAGAGCATCAACGTGCTGTACGCGCACAATGACGACATGGCCATCGGCGCCATCCAGGCCATCGAGGAAGCGGGCCTGAAGCCGGGCAAGGACATCATCATCATTTCCATCGACGGCGTGAAGGGCGCGTTCGAGGCGATGATCGCCGGGAAGCTGAACGTGACCGTGGAATGCAGCCCGCTGCTGGGGCCACAGCTGATGGAAGCCGCCGCCGCCGTCAAGGCCGGCAAGGCCATACCGAAGCGCATCGTGGTGAACGAGGGCGTGTTCCCGGCTGAAGTGGCGGCCAAGGAATTCCCGAACCGGAAGTACTAATGGCGGCGACGGACGTTGCGCCGGTCCTGGAACTGACCGGCATACACAAGGAGTTCCCCGGCGTGAAGGCGCTCAGCGATGCGGGCCTGCGCCTGTATCCGGGCGAGGTGCACACCCTGATGGGCCAGAATGGCGCGGGCAAGTCCACGCTGATCAAGGTGCTGACGGGCGTCTACACGCCGGAGCGCGGCACCATGCTGCTGGAAGGGAAGCCGATCCGGCCTTCGTCCACGCTGGAGGCGCAGGAGCTGGGCATCAGCACGGTGTACCAGGAAGTGAACCTGTGCCCGAACCTGTCCGTGGCGGAGAATATTTTCATCGGCCGCTATCCGCGCAAGTGGGGACGCATCGACTGGAAGGGCATGCAGCGCGAAGCGGCGCGCATGCTGGCGCTGATGGATATCGATATCGACGTGGCCAAGCCGCTGTCCCACTATTCGCTGGCGGTCCAGCAGATGGTGGCGATTTCGCGCGCGCTGAACGTGAACGCGAAGGTGTTGATCCTCGACGAACCGACCTCCAGCCTGGACGAGGCCGAGGTGCAGCTGCTGTTCACGGTGCTGCGCCGCCTGCGCGGCCAGGGCATTGCGATCCTGTTCGTGACGCACTTCCTGGACCAGACCTACGCCATTTCGGACCGCATCACCGTCATGCGCAACGGCGAGCGGGAAGGGGAGTACCTGTGCAGCGAGCTGTCCCGCATTGCGCTGGTTAACAAGATGATAGGCGCGCCTGCCGATGAGCAGCGTGCCGCCGCCGTGGCGGAAGACGCCGCGTTGGCGCAAGGCGGCCAGGCGCAGGCAGGGCAAGCGGCAGCGCAGTCGCCGGAACTCGTGCTTGAAGCGCGTGCCCTGGGCCGCCGTGGCGCGCTGCTGCCGACCGATATTTCCATCCGCAAGGGCGAGCTGCTCGGCCTGTGCGGTCTGCTGGGTTCCGGCCGCACCGAGCTGGCGCGCCTGCTGTTTGGCGCGGACAAGGCGGATAGCGGCGGCATCACGGCCGTGGACCGCGCCAGCGCCGCGCCGTTCGCCAATCCGCGCGACGCCATCGGCGCCGGCATCGGCTTCTGTTCGGAGGACCGCAAGCACGAAGGGGCGATCCTGTCGCTGTCGGTGCGCGAGAACCTGATCCTGGCCATGCAGGCGCAGGCCGGCATGCTGCGCGCGATTCCGCTGAAACGCCAGCAGGAACTGGCGAACAACTACGTGAAATGGCTGGGCATCAAAACCGCCAGCATAGAAACGCCTATCGGCTCGCTCTCGGGCGGCAACCAGCAGAAGGTGCTGCTGGCGCGCTGGCTGGCCACCGAGCCCAAGCTGATGATACTGGACGAGCCCACGCGCGGCATCGACGTGCGCGCCAAGGAGGAGATCATGGATTACGTGTCCGCCTTGTGCCGCAAGGGCATGTCCATCCTGTTCATTTCGTCCGAACTGCCGGAAGTGCTGCGCGTGAGCGACCGCATGATCGTCATGCGCGACCGCAAAGCCTGCGGCGAGTACCAGCGCGGCGAGCTCGATGACACCACGGTGCTGCACGCCATCGCAGGGGAGGCGGCATGAGCGCTCCCGACGTCACCGTTCCCCACGCCGCGTCCGCGCGCGGCGGCAACAACCCGGAAAGCTTTGCCATGCTGTTGCAGCACCCTCTTATGAAGCCATTGGCCGCGCTGTTCGCGCTGCTGCTGGTGGACCTGATCTTCATCCCCGGTTTCTTCCACCTCGAATGGAAGGATGGCCATTTGTACGGCAGCGTGATCGACATCGTCAACCGCGCCGCCCCGCTGATGCTGGCGGCGCTGGGCATGACCCTGGTGATCGCCACGCGCGGCATCGACATTTCGGTGGGCGCCGTGGTGGCGCTGTCCGGCACCGTGGCCGCCATGCTGATCGGCGGCACCATGGTCATGCACAACGGCGTGCCGGTCTACGAGGCCAACACGCCCATGCTGTGGGCGCTGTGCGCGGCCATGGGGGCGGCGCTGCTGTGCGGCGCGTGGAACGGCCTGCTGGTCTCCACGCTCGGCCTGCAGCCCATCGTGGCCACGCTGATACTGATGGTGGCCGGGCGCGGCCTGGCGCAGCTGCTGACGGACGGCCAGATCGTCACGGTCTACTACCAGCCCTTCTTTTTCCTCGGCAGCGGCTACCTGTTTGGCCTGCCGTTCTCGCTGTACGTGGTGGCGGCCGTGGTGCTGGCCGTGTCCCTGCTGATGCGCAAGACCGCGCTGGGCCTGTTCATCCAGGCCGTCGGCATCAACCCGGTGGCCGCGCGCCTGGCCGGGCTGAAGACCGCCGCGCTGATCTTCTTTGTCTACGTGTTCTGCTCGGCCTGCGCCGGCATGGCCGGGCTGATGATCAGCTCCAACATCAAATCGGCCGACGCCAACAACGCCGGCCTGCTGCTGGAGCTGGACGCCATCCTGGCCGTCACGCTGGGCGGCACCTCGCTCGCGGGCGGCAAGTTCAGCCTGGCGGGCAGCATGATAGGCGCGCTCATTATCCAGACGCTGACCTACACCATCTACTCGCTCGGCGTGCCGCCGGAAGTGAACATGGTGGTGAAGTCGGTGGTGGTGTTCCTGGTCTGCCTGTCGCAGTCGCCGGAATTCAAGCAGATCTGGAAAAGGAAAGCAGCATGATGGCCCAAGTGCGCGGCTTCGCGTCCGCCCCGTATTTCACGTCCCTGGTGACGGTGTTCCTGCTGCTGGCCATGCTGGCCGCCGGCGGCGCCGCCTATCCGGGCTTCCTGTCGCTGCAGGTGGTCTTCAACCTGCTGATCGATAACGCCTTCCTGCTGGTGATCGCCATCGGCATGAGTTTCGTCATCCTGTCCGGCGGCATCGACCTGTCGGTGGGCTCCGTGCTGGCGCTGGCCACCATGATCTCGGCCTGGCTGCTGCGCAGCGCGCACTGGCCGCCGGTGGCCGTCATTGCCTTCGTGCTGGTGCTGGGCGCGCTGTTCGGCGCGGCGCAGGGCGCGCTGATCCACTACTTCAAGCTGCAGGCCTTCATCGTCACGCTGGCCGGCATGTTCCTGGCGCGCGGCCTGTGCTACCTGATCAGCATCGAGTCCATCACGATAGAAGACCCGCTGTTCGTCGCCATGTCGCAAACGCAGCTGGAACTCCTGGGCGGCTTCATCTCGCCGGGCGCGCTGATCGCGCTGGTGCTGCTCGGCCTTGCCATCTACGCGGCACACTACACGGCCTTTGGCCGCGCGGTGTACGCCATCGGCGGCAACGAGCAGTCGGCGCAGATGATGGGCCTGGCCGTGGGCCGCACCAAGGTGCTGATCTACGCGCTGAGCGGCCTGTGCGCGGCGCTGGCCGGCGTGCTGTTCTCGTTCTATATGCTGTCCGGCTACGGCCTGCATGCGCAGGGCACGGAGCTGGACGCCATCGCGGCGGTGGTCATTGGCGGCACGTTGCTCAGCGGCGGCTACGGCTATCTCGCCGGCGCGCTGTCCGGCGTGCTGATACTGGGCACCATCCAGACCCTGATCGCTTTCGACGGCACGCTCAGCTCCTGGTGGACCAAGATCGTGATCGGCGGCCTGCTGTTCGTGTTTTGCGTAGTACAGCGCCTGATGTCCATCGGCGCGAAGAATAACCAATAATCGGAGAACCCATGTTCAAGAAGTCCCTGCTGGCCTGCGCCATTTCCATGGCGGCAGCCGCCGCCGCACACGCGGGCAATCCGCTGTTCAAGGATAAATTCACCGCCGACCCGGCCGCGCTGAGCGACAACGGCCGCGTCTACCTGTACGTGGGCCGCGACGAGGCCGAGGAAAACGGCAAGGACTACCTGATGAAGGAGTGGCTGGTCTATTCCAGCTGCGACATGAAGAACTGGAAGGCGCACGGCTCGCCGCTGAACGTGCAGACCTTCGCCTGGGCCAAGAAAGACGCCTGGGCCGCCGACATCACCAAGCGCGACGGCAAGTACTATTTCTACTCTACCGTGGCGCACGCCACCATACCGGGCAAGGCCATCGGCGTGGCCGTGTCGGACAGCCCGGCCGGCCCGTTCAAGGACGCGCGCGGCAGCGCCATCATCACCAACGACATGACCAGGGAAACGGACATCGGCTGGGACGATATCGACCCGGCCGTCTTTATCGACGACGATGGCCAGGCCTATCTGTACTGGGGCAACCAGGTGATGAAGTACGTGAAGCTGAAGCGCAACATGATAGAAGCCGACGGCCCTATCCACACCGTGGCCGTGCCGCACTTCACCGAAGCGACCTATCTGCACAAGCACAAGGGCACCTACTACCTGTCCTGGTCGCGCGAATTCCCGGAGGAGACCGCGTACTCCACCGGCCCGAGCGCCACCGGCCCGTGGACTTACCGCGGCGTGATCATGAAAAAGAACGCGGTGGTGAAGACCATCCACCACGCCATCATTGAGCACAACGGCAAGTCCTACATCTTCTACCACAACGACAAGCTGCCCACCGGCGGCGAGTTCCGCCGCTCGGCGGCCGTGGAGGAGCTGCACTACAACCCGGACGGCACCATCCGTTTCATTCCGCAGACCGACGAAGGCCCGGCCGCCAATCCGAGCCCCGGCTGCCAGGGCTGATATCGAGGTGATATGATTTGCGGATGGATACCCTCAACCCGAACTGGTTTTTACGCGCCCGCCTCAAGACCCGCCAGCTGCTGCTGCTGATAGCGCTGGACGAACACCGCAACATCCACCGCGCAGCCGAAGCGCTGCACATGACGCAGCCCGCCGCGTCCAAGCAGATCAAGGATCTGGAGGAGATGCTGGACGTGCGGCTGTTCGAGCGCCTGCCGCGCGGCATGGAGCCCACCATCTACGGCGAAACCATGATACGCCACGCGCGCATGGCGCTCACCAGCCTGTCGCTGGCGCATGACGATGTAGTGGCGCTCAAGGCCGGCCTTGCGGGGCAGGTGGAGGTGGGCGTCATCATGACGCCGGCCATGTCCATGCTGCCCAAGGCCATTGCGCGCGTCAAGGAGCAGGCGCCGCTGCTGCGCATCGGCGTCAAGCTCGAGCCGAGCAATGTGCTGGTGGAGATGCTACAGCGCGGCAACCTGGACTTCATGATAGGCCGCATCCTGGAGAAGGACGGCAGTTCAGGCCTGATCTACGAGGAGCTGACCGAGGAGCCGGCGTGCGCCGTGTGCCGCCCCGGCCATCCGCTGATGGCGGTGGAAAACCTGCAGCTGTCCGATATCGCCGGCCATCCGTGGATATTGCCTCCGCCCGGCAGCATCCTGCGCCACCGCTGCGACATGATGTTCCGCCGCGCCAGCCTGGAGCCGCCGACCAATGTGGTGGACACCACCGCCATGCTGCTGGTGGCGCCGCTGCTGCAGCAGACCGACTTCCTGCACGTGATGCCGCTGGAAGTGGCGCGCTACTACGCCGACCTGAATATCCTCAGCATCCTGCCGATAGACTTGCCGTGTAAAATGGACGCGTTCGGCATTATCCGCCAGCAGGACCACCTGCTATCGCCCGGCGCCGATTTGCTGCTGCGCGCCGTCCGTACCGCTGCCAAGGAAATCCCCGCATGAGTATTGTGTTTTCCAGTCTTAACCATTCGCTGCGCGTGCCGCTTGCGGCCGAGATCCACTCGCGGCCCTTCCTGAAACTGGAAGCGCCGGAACTGATATCGCACTTTGCCGTCTACCGCGCCGCCGACAACGGCAGCGGCGCACCGGTGGGCCACAGCCACCACGCCACGCTGGGCGCGCTGTGCAAGCACTTCGGCGTTTCGTCCCCCGCCGGCGACGCCAAATACTTCTTCCACGACTTCGGCCGCTTCCGTCTGAAGTGGGAATGCCATACCGAGTTTTCCACCTACACCTTCGCCGGCCGCCCGGCCCAGGACGTGGCGGGCGAGCAGGCCTTCGAGCAGATGCCCGTCACGCACCTGCCGCAGGAATGGCTGCTGTCCCTGCAAGGCCGCCTGATGGTGGCCGCCCACGTGGTGCTGGAACGCGGCGAGCGCCTGAGCGACGCGCAGGACACGCTGCTGCGCATCTTCGAGGGCAACACGCTGGCGGGCAGCCAGGTGATGCAGGGCGGCGAGCTGTACACCGACTTTGCCATCCAGTCCGACGGTTTCAGCCGCTTCATCATCCGCGACGTGGGCATGCGCGCGCAGCAGGCCGGCCGCCTGGTGCAGCGCGTGCTCGAGATTGAAACCTACCGCATGATGGCGCTGCTGGGCCTGCCGCAGGCGCAGCAGGCCGCGCCCGCGCTCAACGCGATTGAATCGGAGCTGGTGAAGCTGGCCGGCGCCATGGTGCAGACCGACGCCGCGCAAGCCGACGGCGGCAGCGTGGACGGCGCCACGGAACAGGCGCTGCTGGGCGAGATCACGCGCCTGGCCGCGCGCATCGAAAAGCTCTCGCTGGAGAACAGCTACCGCTTCTCGGCCTCGAAAGCGTATTTCAGGCTGGTGAACGCGCGCATTGAAGAACTGCGCGAGGCGCGCATCGAAGGCATCCCCACCGTGGGCGAATTCATGGACCGCCGCCTGGCGCCGGCCATGAACACCTGCGAGGCGCTGTCGGCGCGGCAGGAAGCGCTGGCGCGGCGGGTGGCCAACACCAATGACCTGCTGCGCACGCGCGTGGGCATCATCCAGGAACAGCAGAACCGCAAGATCCTGCAGTCCATGAACGCGCGCGCGGCGCAGCAGCTGCGCTTGCAGCAGGCGGTTGAAGGCCTGTCGGTGGCGGCGATCTCGTACTACGTGGTCGGGCTGGTGGGCTATTCCACCAAGGCCGCCAAGGTACTGGGCCTGGTGGGCAATCCGGAAGTGGTGATAGGCGTGATGGTGCCGGTGGTGGTGGCCGGCGTGTGGCTGGCGCTGCGAAATATGCACAAGAAGCTGCATACGGCATAATGGCGGGCTTTCCCGCCATGATTCCGCATACATGAAACGATACCTGGCCGCCGCGTGGTGCGCGGCAAGCTTGCTGTCCGTCCCACTCGCCGCCGGCGCGGCCGAACGCACCGTGTCCAGCCTGCGCCTGATCGGCGAGCAGCGCATCCCGCACAGGCTGGACTTCCAGGGCACCGTCGTGGGCGGCTTGTCCGGCGTGGATTACGACCCGGCCAGCGGTGCCTGGCTGCTGGCCAGCGACGACCGCAGCGCCCTGAGCCCGGCCCGTTTCTACAGCGCCCGCCTGGACTACGACGGCGCCGCCTTCCGCAGCGTCACGCTCACCGGCGTGGCCACCTTCAAGCAGGCGGACGGCAGCAACTACCCCAGCGTGAAGCAGTACGACGTGAACAAGACCGGCGACGTGCCGGACATCGAAGCGCTGCGCATCGATCCGCTGGACGGCACCGTGTGGTACACCAGCGAAGGGGACCGCAAGCGCGGCTTCGATCCCTTCGTGCGCCATATGCGGCGCGACGGCGCCTACCTCGGCGCCGTGCAGCTGCCGGAGATGTTCCGCGTGTCCAGGGAAGAGAAGGGCTCGCGCGACAACCTGTCCTTTGAAGGCCTGAGCTTTGCGCCGGACGGGCGTTCGATGTGGGTGGCCATGGAGTCGCCGCTCTACCAGGACGGCCCGCTGCCCACGCCGGCCGGCGGCGCCTTTGTGCGCATCTCGCGCATGGACCGCGACGGCCGCATGCTGGAGCAGTACGCCTATCCGGTGGACGCCATCCCGGCGGCGCCCGGTCCCGGCAAGGTCGCGGACAACGGCGTTTCCGAAATCGTGGCCGTGAACCAGCGCTCGCTGCTGGTGCTGGAGCGCTCCGCCGTGCAGGACGCCGCCGGCGCCTACAAGAACTATATCCGCCTGTACGAAATGGAAGCCGGCGGCGGCGCCAGCGACGTGCGCGGCGTGGAGGCGCTGGCCGGAGGCGGCTTCCGTCCCGCCGCCAAGCGCCTGGTGCTGGACCTGAACACCCTCGGCATCCGGCTCGACAACCTGGAAGCCATGAGCTTCGGCCCCAAGCTCGCCAATGGCCATGACAGCCTGCTCATCGTCTCCGACGACAACTTCGGCAAGGACCAGGTCACGCAATTCCTGCTGTTCGAGGTTATTCCAAAAAGTGGAATGCTGAATTAATTTTTGTGGCTGTTCTCTTTGTGGGTGAAATAATCCACACTGCGGTATCGAATCTCGATCAACCGATTACAAGAGGAAGCCACCATGAAACTGTATTCCCACCCGCTGTCCGGCCATGTGCACCGCGCCCGTCTGTTCCTGTCCCTGCTGGGACTGGAGCACGAGGTGGTCGATGTCGACCTGCTCAAAGGCGAACATAAAACGCCGGAGTTCCTGGCCCTGAACAGTTTCGGCCAGCTGCCGGTGCTGGACGACGGCGGCGTGGTGGTCAGCGATTCGAACGCCATCCTGGTCTACCTGGCCAAGCGCGAAGGCCGCACCGACTGGCTGCCGGAAGACGCCCGCTCGGCGGCGGCGGTGCAGCGCTGGCTGTCGGTGGCGGCCGGCGAAGTGGCTTACGGCCCGGCTGCGGCGCGCATCGCGGCGCTGTTCAAGCGCACCGGCGACACGGCAGAGATGGTGGCGCGTGCCCACCGCATCCTGGGCCTGATGGACGCGCAGCTCACTGGCCGGAACTGGATCGCCACCACGGCCGCCGCACCCACCATTGCGGACGTGGCGCTGTACGCCTATATTGCCCGCGCCCCGGAAGGCAGCGTGGACCTGTCGGGCTATGCCAGCGTGAACGCCTGGCTGCGCCGCGTGGAAGCGCTGCCCGGCTTCGTGCCCATGGTTTCAAGCCCTGTCGGCCTGGCTGCTTAAGGTAAGGAGAACATCATGGACGCAGCCCTGGCATCACCCTGGCATGCTGGCGAAGTGGCCATGCAGCGCACGGTCGGCATGGCGGAACGCATGGACGAGCTGGGGCGCAAAGTGATACGCGGCTTTATGCCCGAGCAGCACCGCGCCTTCTTTGCGCAGCTGCCGTTTGTGGTGCTGGGCGCGGTGGACGCGGCCGGCGACGCCTGGGCCACGCTGCGCGCTGGCCGTCCGGGCTTTCTCCATTCGCCCGATCCGCAGCGCCTGCGGGCGGCGCTGCCGCGCGAGCCGCAGGACCCGGCGGAGGCCGGGATGGAACATGGCGATGCGGTCGGCATGCTGGGCATAGAACTGCACACGCGCCGCCGCAACCGCATGAACGGCGTGCTGCGCCGCAGCGGCGAGGACGGTTTCGAGGTCGAGGTGCGGCAGTCCTTTGGCAACTGCCCGCAATACATCCAGCTGCGCGATTACGCTTTTGTGGAAGAGCCGCAGGCCGTGCCGGTGGAACTGGAGGCGCTGGACGGCGAGGCGCGCGCGCTGATAGGCGCGGCTGATTCCTTTTACGTCGCCACCTATGCCGAGGTGGTTGCCGGCGGGCGGCAAGTGGACGTGTCGCACCGTGGCGGCAAGCCCGGTTTCGTGCGGATCGACGCGGACGGCACGCTGACCATCCCCGACTTTCAAGGCAATATGTTCTTCAACACGCTGGGCAATATTGCGCTCAACGGCAGGGCGGGGCTGGTGTTCGTGGACTTCGCCAGCGGCGGCGTGCTGCAGATGAGCGGCACGGCCGAGCTGCTGAGCGGCGCCGAAGCGGCGGCCGATCTGGCGGCTTTCGACGGCGCCGAGCGGCTGTGGCGTTTTGCTCCGCAGCGCATCATTCGGCGCGCGCATGCGCTGCCGTTGCGCTGGTTTGCCCAGGACAACGGCGCCTCGCCGGCGGCGCTGCGCACCGGAGCCTGGCCTGCGGCGTAGCACGTGATTCCTGTGTGCGTCTTGTGCGCGTCGTGCGCGGAAGGCTTGGGCTAGAATCGGGAGAACCCGGCTACATTAGCGCCCCCCGATGCACACCGACCACCATCTGACTGACCCAGCGCCGCCCGTCAACGATGAGCGGCTGGCTGGTTTCGGCACCCTGTTCGGCGCCAGTCCGCACATGGCGGTGCTGGTGGATGTTCAAGGCCGCATCCTGGCCTTGAACCGCTGCGCCACCTTGCATGCGATGGACGCGCGGCCCGGCATGCCGGCCGCTCTGCTGTACGCCCCCTGGGCCGGCAGCATCGTGCGCAGCGAAGGGCTGCCCACGGCGCGCGCCATGGGCTACTGGCGCGGCGAAATGGAGCTGGCGGAGAAGGACGGCGAAGCCAAGCCGGTATCTCTGCTGATCGAGTACCAGCCGGCCGATGCGGAAGGCGAAGCGACCTACCTGCTGCTCAACTACGAACTCGGCGAGTTCGATTCCTATGGATCCCGGCTGCGCTTCAAGCGCCTGTTCGAAGCCCACCCGCATCCCATGTGGGCGTACGACCTGGTGACGCTGCGCTTCCTGGTGGTGAACGCCGCCGCCGTCGACCACTACGGCTACACCGAGGCGGAATTCCTGGACATGACCATCAAGGACATCCGCCCCGAGCGCGAGCAGGAGCGGCTGGCCGCCGACCTGGCCGCCACGCCCGCCAAGGGCGCGCAGCGCGCCGGCTACTGGGTGCACCGCAAGAAGGACGGCTCGCTCATCACGGTGGACATTTCCTCGCACTCGCTCACGCTGGCGGGCCGCGCCGCGCGGCTGGTGTTTGCGCACGACGTGACGGCCAAGCTGCATATGGAAGAGGCGCTGCACGCGTCGCAGGAAATGCAGCAGCTGGTCATCAACCATATTCCGCACCAGATCTTCTGGAAGGACCTGGACTCGGTCTACCGCGGCGGCAACCAGTCCTTCGCCAACGCTGCGGGCGTGGGCGGGCCGGCCGGCATTGCCGGCAAGCGCGACAGCGATTTCCCCTGGGCGGCGAACGCCGCGCGCATCGTGGCGGACGACCGCGCCATCATCGACACCGGCCAGCCCAATCTCAACCAGGAAGACCGCATGTTGTTCGCCGACGGCAGCATGCATTGGTTCCTCATCAACAAGCTGCCGCTGCACGACGCCCAGGGCCACATTATCGGCGTGCTGGGCACCATAGAAGACATCAGCCAGCGCAAGCAGGTGGAGCAGACGCTGGCGCTGCGCGGGCGGGCGCTGGACGCCAGCGTGAGCGCCATCGTGATCACCGCGCACAGCGCCGGCGGCAGCGAGATCGAGTACGCCAACAAGGCTTTCGGCCAGCTGACGGGCTATGCGCCCGAGACCCTGGCCGGCCAGCGCCTGGAGCCGCTGCTCGATTGCGACGACGGCGCGGAAGGGGCGCTGGAGGCGAATGCCGACGTCACCCGCCTGCTGCAATGCCGCCACCGCGACGGCACGCTGTACTGGAGCCAGCTGCACGTGGCGCCGGTGCGCGGCGAGGGCGAAGTGAGCCACCATGTGTGCGTGCTGACCGATATGACGGCGGTGATGGATTACCAGGCGCAGCTCGAGCACCAGGCCAACCACGACGCGCTCACCGGGCTGCCGAACCGCCATCTGTTCAGCGACCGGCTGGAGCAGGCGCTGAGCTACGCGCGCCGCTATGGCCACGGGGTATGGGTGGTGTTTATCGACCTGGACAACTTCAAGCTGGTGAACGACAGCCTGGGCCACCAGGCCGGCGACGAGCTGCTGCGCGTGGTGGCGGGGCGCTTGCGCGCCTGCGTGCGCGCCAGCGACACCGTGGCGCGGCTGGGCGGCGACGAGTTCATGCTGCTCCTGCTGGGCGGCAGCGAAGGAACCTTGCCGCACGCCCTGCTGCAGAGCGTACTGGAAAGCGTGGCCGCGCCGGTGCCGCTGGGCGAGGCCGAGGTGGCCATCAGCTGCAGCGTGGGTGTGAGCGCCTACCCGGCCGACGGCGACGACGGCCAGATGCTGCTGCGGCACGCCGACATCGCCATGTACCGGGCCAAGGAGACGGGGCGCAACCAGGCCCAGTACTACGAGCCGGCCATGCAGGCGCGCGTGGCCGAGCGGGCCGCCATCGAAACGGAGCTGCGCTACGCGCTGCCGCGCCAGGAACTGCGGCTGTACTACCAGCCCAAGGTGAGCGTGGAGACGGGAGAACTGAGCGGCATGGAGGCGCTGCTGCGCTGGCCGCATCCGCGCATGGGCATGGTGTCGCCGGACCGCTTCGTCGGCGTGGCCGAGGATACCGGGCAGATCGTCGAGATAGGGCGCTGGGTGATACGCACCGCCTGCGCGCAGGCGCGCGCCTGGCAGCAGGCCGGCCTGGCGCCGCTGCGGGTGGCGGTCAATGTGTCGGCGCGCCAGTTCCGCGATCCCGGCCTGGCCGACGACATCGTGGCCGCGCTGCGCGACACCGGGCTGGCGCCGCACTACCTGGAGCTGGAGCTGACCGAGAGCATGATGATGCACAGCATAGACGAGGTGCTGGCGACGGTGACGCGGCTCAAGGGGCTGGGCATCGCGCTGTCGATCGACGATTTCGGCACCGGCTATTCGAACCTGTCCTCGCTCAAGCTGCTGCCGCTGAGCCATCTGAAAATCGACCAGTCCTTCGTGCGCGACATGCTGGACCAGCCGAATGTGTCCGCCATTGTGCGCTCGGTCATTGCGCTGGGCCACAGCCTGGGTTTCCGCATTATCGCCGAGGGCGTGGAGACCGAGGCGCAGCTGGCCTATCTGCGCGGCTGCGGCTGCGACGAGATCCAGGGCTACCACTTCAGCCGCCCGCTCGACAGCGACGCCTTTACCGCGCTGCTGGAAAGCGGACGGCGGCTGCAGCTGGCCGGCGCGGCCGATCCGGCCGAACGCACCTTGCTGCTGGTGGACGACGAAGCCCATGTGCTGGCCGCACTCACGCGCACGCTGCGGCGCGACGGCTACACGATACTGACCGCGCCGTCCGCGCGCGCCGCGTTTGACCTGCTGGCCCTGCATCCGGTGCAGGTGGTGATCAGCGACCAGCGCATGGCGGAGATGGACGGCACGGAATTCCTGCGCCGCGTGAAGCTGTTGTATCCGGACACGGTGCGCATGATACTGTCCGGCCACGCGGAGCTGGAGATGGTCATCAGCGCCATCAACACCGGCGAGATCTACCGCTTCTTCACCAAGCCCTGGGACGACGAAAGCCTGCGCGCCTCGGTGCGCGAAGGCTTCCGCTACCAGGCGCTGATGCGCCAGCGTTAAAGGAGGTTTTCAGGCCGGCGGCACCAGCGCGCCGAAGGCGTCGAGCAGGATGCGGGCGCGGAAGGGCTTGACGATCACGCGGGTGACGGCGCGTTCGCGCAGCGCGGCCAGCAGTTCGCCGGTGCAGTTCTCCGCCAGCACCGCGATAGGCATATTGCGCTGGCTGGCCGAGTCGCCCTCGCGGATCTGGTCCAGCAGGCCCAGGTCGATGGCCTCGCCGCTGTTGACGGCGATGATGGCGCCGCAAAAGCTTTGCTGGCGCAGGATCTGCCGCGCCAGCGCCGCGCTGGCCGCCTCGTGGATGTCGGCCAGGCCCAGCGAGCGCGCAGTCAGCGCCACGGTCCGGCGCAGCATGGTCTCCGGCTCCACCAGCAGCATGGGCGGCTGGCGCGCTTTGCTGTGCTCAGGCATGGCTGGCCTCCTGTTGCGATTGCAGCTCCTGCATGACCAGGCCGCGCAGCGTGGAAAGGATGGCCATTTCCACGTCGTCCAGCTGGCGCGGTCTGGTGTCGATCAGGCATATCGTGCCGAGCGCGTAACCGTTCGGCAGCAGCAGCGGGGCGCCGGCGTAGAAGCGGATATGCGGCGGGCCGGTCACCAGCGGATTGTCGGCAAAGCGCGGGTCTTGCGCCGCGTCCCGCACCTCCATGATTTCGGCGCGCATGATGGCGTGGCCGCAGAACGAGATGTCGCGCCCCGTTTCGCAGGCATCCAGGCCCACGCAGGACTTGAACCATTGCCGGTCGCTGTCGAGCAGCGAGATCAGCGCAATGGGGACATCGAACTCCATGGCGGCAAATTCTACGATCTTGTCGAAACGTTCCTCGCGCGGCGTGTCGAGGATGAGCAGGGCGTACAGGGCGGCGATGCGCTCTGCCTCGTTGGGCGGAGTGGGGGCTGCGAGCATGGCTGGTATCCATTCGGGCAATGCGCACACTCTACCACCATCGTTACAATTTAGTCACCCCGTTTGCGTTGGACTTCTGGCAATATTCCCGGGAGATTAATGATGGGGGCGGGGTATGCGAAAAGCGGGACTGGGGCAGTGGATCAAGCGCGTGGCGCTCACCTTGTTGCTGTTGCTGGCCATACTGGTACTGGCCCTGTGGTTCTTCCTGCGCGGCAGCCTGGCACAGCTTGACGGCCGCCGCACCGTGCCTACGCTGAGCGGCAGCGTGAACATCGCGCGCGACGGCCAGGGCATACCCACCATCAGCGGCGGCGACCGCAAGGACGTGGCCTACGCCACCGGTTTCGCCCATGCCCAGGACCGCTACTTCCAGATGGATTTGCTGCGCCGCGTGGCGGCCGGCGAACTGGCCGAGCTGTTCGGGCCGCGCGCGCTGCCGGTGGACAAAGAGCACCGCTTGCACCGCTTCCGCGCGCGCGCCGAGGCGGTGCTGCAAGCCATGCCGGCCGGCGACCGCGAACTGCTGGCGCGCTACGCGGCGGGCGTGAACGACGGTGTGAACAGCCTGGGTACGCGGCCGTTTGAATACGCGCTGATACGCGTGAGCCCGCGCCCGTGGAGCGAGGCCGACTCGCTGCTGGTGATCTGGGCCATGTATTTCGATTTGCAAGGCGGCCAGGAGGCGCGCGAGCTGGCGCGCGGCTGGCTGAAGGAGCACGCCACGCCGGAACAGCTGGCGGTGCTGCTGCCCGAGTCCACCCAGTGGGATGCGCCGCTGGACGCGGCCTCCGTGCCCGCGCCGGACGCGCCGTTCCCGGATCAGGCGCCCGCATGGTGGGGCAGGGCTACGGCCAAGGAATCAGCCCGGATAGCCGGCCTGGCAGGGGCGGACGGCGGCGGCGCGGCCGAGCTGCGCGGCATGGTGGGCAGTAACAACTGGGCGGTGGCCGGGAGCCGCAGCCAGGACGGCGGCGCCATCGTGGCGGACGATATGCATTTGGGCCTGCAACTGCCGCACATCTGGTACCGCGCGGTGCTGATGGTGCCGGACGGCCACGGCGCCACGCGCCGCGTGGCGGGCGTGACGCTGCCCGGCGTGCCGCTGGTGGTGGCAGGTTCCAACGGCCACGTGGCCTGGGGCTTCACCAACAGCTATGGCGACTACGCCGACCTGGTGACGCTGGAGACGGACCCCGCGCAGCCGGGCAAGCTGCGTACTCCCGCCGGCTGGGAAAGCCCGGCGGTGCATGAGGAGATCATCCTCGTCAAGGATGCCGCCGCCGAGAAATTCACCGTGCGCGAAACCTCGCTGGGGCCGGTGCGCGAAGTGGCGGGCCGCAGCTACGCCGTGCATTGGGTGGCGCACGCCAGGGAAGCGGTGAGCCTGGCCGCAGGCCGGCTGGAAATGGCCACCACGCTGGACGACGCGCTGGCCGTGGCCAAGCGCTCCGGCCTGCCGGCGCAGAACTTCGTGGCCGGCGACAGCAAGGGCAATATCGGCTGGACCATCGCCGGCCCGCTGCCGCGCCGCGCGCAGCCCGGCCTGGCGTCCACCTTCCCGCTGGCGGGCGAGACCCTGGCGGCAGGCTGGCAGGGGCTGCTGGCGCCGGAAGCCTATCCGGTGGTGCGCAATCCGGCCAGCGGCCAGCTGTCGACCGCCAACAGCCGTTTGCTGATGGGCGCGGACGCCGCCAAGCTGGGCGACGGCGGCTTCGACCTCGGCGCGCGCGCCCACCAGGTGCGCGACAGCGTGGCCGCGCTGGGCGCCAAGACGAATGAGAAGGGCGTGTACAGCGTGGCGCTGGACGACCGCGCGCTGTTCCTGGCCGGCTGGCGCGAACGCGCGCTGGCTGCCCTGGACGAGCAGGCCGTGGCGGCGGGCGGCGCCAATAGCGCGCAGCGCGCGGCGGCGCGCGAGCTGCTGAGCAAGAACTGGAGCGGGCACGCCAGCGTGGACTCGGCGGGCTACCGCATTGCGCGCGGCTTCATGTGGTCGATGTATGAGCTGCTGTACGGCGGCGCCAGCGCGGAGATGGGCAAGCTGGCCGACAAGGCGGACATGGCGGCAGCCAGCGCGCGCTGGCCGGTGGTGGTGGCGCGCCTGCTGGACGAGCAGCCGGCCGGATGGCTGCCGCCGCAGTACGCCAGCTGGAAGGATCTGCAACTGGCCGCCATCGACCGCACCGTGGCCGCCATGACGAAGGAAGGCAAGCCGCTGGCCACGGCCACCTGGGGCGAGCGCAATACGCAGGACATCGCGCATCCCATCGCCTCGGCGGCGCCCGCGCTGCGGCGCTGGCTGTCCGCGCCGGGCGACCAGATGCCGGGCGACAGCCACATGCCGCGCGTGGCGGGCCGCAAGTTCGGCCAGTCAGAGCGCATGGTGGTCTCGCCGGGCAAGGAGGAGCAGGGCATCTTCAATATGCCGGGCGGGCAAAGCGGCCATCCGCTGTCGCCGTACTTCCTGGCGGGCCACGCGGACTGGGTGAGCGGCAAGGCTACGCCTTTCCTGCCCGGCCCTGCACAGCATATGCTGACGTTCGTCAAGGTGGTGAACTAGGCCGCAACCGGCTGCGCCGATGCGGCGCGGCTGGTATCCGCGCCGGGCTGCTGCGTGCCATGGATGCCGAAGCAGGCCCGCAGCAGCGGCACCCTGCGCACGGCCTCGAAGATGGCGAAGCTGAACGTGAGCGTGAGCAGCACCAGCAGCAAGCCTTCCTTGGCTGGCTGCATGCGGGCCGGCTGCATCAGGTGGGCGAACACGATAATCAGCGTCTGGTGCACGATGTAGACCGGGAACACCGCCTGCGACAGGTAGCGGCGCTTGGCGCTGTCGAATTGCAGGTGGCGGTGGCCGAAGCCGAGTACCGCCAGCATGGCGCTCCACTGCACCAGGGCGTACACCACGCGCTGCGCCTGGATCAGCGGCATGATGTCGGCCGGGTTCATGTTCTCGGTCAGCGCGTAGTAGGCGATCAGCATGCTCCAGCAGCCCAGGGCCACGCCCAGCGACACAAAGCGCATACCCTCCATGCGCTGCCAGACGGCGCGCTCCTGCTGCATGCCGAGCAAGGCGCCCAGCAGGAACAGCGGCAGATACTGAGCGTGGTTGTACCAGTCCACCACCAGGTTGTGCGTGGACGGGTAGCTGCCGAACAGCGTCACGCGGGCCAGCGCCAGGGCGGCGACGGGCAGGGCGACCAGTTTCCATCCGGTGAGCGCCTTGCACAGCCGGTCCGACACAGCCTGCAAGCGCGGACCGAAGGCTGCGGCCATGGCGCCCAGCAGCAGCGTGTACACCCACAAGTAGGTGACAAACCACAGGTGGTTCCAGGTCGGCAGGTCCAGGCAGGCGCCTTCCTTGCAGAAGCCGTGGTAGCGGGCCAGGTAGAGCTTCATGAAGTCCAGGTAGCTGCCGCTGTAGCCCAGCTTCTCGACCACCTCGCAGTAGGATTGCGGCGGCACTACCACCAGCATGCCGAAGACCAGCGGCAGCAGCAGGCGCGCGCTGCGCTGGCGCAGGAAGGCGGCGGTAGTGAGCTTTTTCATCAGGTAGGCCGCCGCCACGCCGGACACCAGGAACAGCAGGCCAAGGCGCCAAGGCGAGGACAGCATCATCAGCGGTTCGATGGCGTCGCTGGCGAAAGGGCTTTTAATGTGAAAGTCCCAGGTCACGTAGTACATGCCGGTGTGGTACAGGATCAGCAGGAAGAATGCGCAGATGCGTATCCAGTCGAGGAAATACAGTCGGCTTGGGTGGGTGTTCGGCATGGCTGTCTCCACGTTGCGGGTTGCGATGAAGACAAGCTTATGGCCGTGCCGCGCGGCGGGCCAGCGAAATGGGGCGAGGCGGGGGCGGCCTGGGGCGAGCCGGGGGCTCAGCCCCGGCCGGCGAGCTGGGCCAGCAGGGCGGGGCGGTACTGGCGGCTGAGCGGGGCGCGGGCGCCGCCGTGCAGCAGCAGTTCGCCGTCGCCCTTGTCGTCCACTTCGACGGCGGCGACGGCGGACAGGCGCACCGCGCCGCGCCTGTGGCAGCGCAGGAAGTCCGGGCCAAGTTTTTCCAGCAGGCCGGCCAGCGTCTGGCGCAGCAGGGGCTGGCCGCCGGGCGTGTGCAGGATGACGTAGTTGTCCGCCGTTTCTATCCAGCTGATGTCCTCCACCTTGACGATGCGCGTGGCGCCGCGCTCGGGCACCAGCAGCTGGCGTACCGGCGGCATGGCCATTGCCATGGCGGCGGGAGCCTCGGCCGGGGTGCTGGCGCGTTCCATGGCCAGGCGCATGCGCAGGCGTTGCATGGCGCGCTGCAGGCGAGCCTGGTCGTAAGGCTTGAGCAGGTAGTCGATGGCGTTGGCGTCGAAGGCGCGGATGGCGTATTCGTCGTAGGCGGTGACGAAGACGATCAGCGGGGCAGGCGTGGGCAGCGAGGCGGCCACGTCGAAGCCGCCCACCTCGGGCATCTGGATATCGAGGAAGATGGCGTCCGGCGCGCAGGCGGCTGCGCGTTCCAGCGCTTCCACGCCGTCGCGCGCCTCGTCGATGGCGCTGACGTCCGCTTCCAGCGCCAGCAGGCGGCGCAGCTTGTCGCGCGCGGGGCGCTCGTCGTCGACGATCAGCACGCGCATGGCAGCCTCACTTCGGCGCACACGCCGGCCGGTTCCAGCTGCAGCAGTTGCAGCGAGCCCGCGCCGCCGTGCAGCACTTTCAGCCGTTCGCGCAGGTTGCGCAGGCCGATGCCGCTTCTTGCCGCGCCGGAGGATGATGCTGCCAGGCGCCCGCTGTCGTCCGCGATGCGCAGCAGCAGATGTCCGCCTTCGCGCTGCGCGCTGATGGCGATGGCCGTGGGCTGGCGGCGCTGCTCCACCGTGTGCTTGAACACGTTCTCCAGCAGCGGCTGCATGCTCATGAGCGGCACCTGGCAGCCCAGCAGCGATTCGTCGATGTCCCAGGTGATGCCGACCCTGTCCTCGAAACGCTCGCTCATCAGGTGGGCATAGCCGCGCAGCAGGCGCAGTTCGGTGGCCAGCGGCGCCTGCTGCTGGCCCGAGTGGTCCAGCGTGGCGCGCAGCACGTCGGCCAGCTGCATCAGCGTGGCGTCGGCGCGCGCCACGTCGGTGTGCATCAGCGAGGAAATGGTGTTGAGGGCGTTGAACAGGAAGTGCGGCTGCATCTGCTGCGTGAGCTGCTGCAACTGCGCCTGGCGCAGCAGCGTGTTGGCCTGCGCCGCCCGCAGGCGCTCCTCCAGCAGCGCGCGGTAGGACAGCAGGCCAAACTGGATCAGCACGAACAGGCCGAAGAACACGGTGATCTTGATGTCCTCGTACAGGAACACCTGCGGCCATGCTTCGTGCTCGTAGGACTGCCCGGCCAGCGCATACACGGCGTGCCGGATGCCGAAAGCCAGCGGTACGAAAGCCAGCCAGTACACCGGCGCCCACAGCAGCTGAACGCCGGCCCAGCGCAGCGGTGCGGCCATCAGGTGGTCGTAGCGCCGCGTGTGGCGGCGCTGCAGCACCATCAGCACGGTGGCCACCACCGCCGACGAGGACTCCCACAGGATGGGCTTCCAGACCGCGTGCTCGCCGTCGCGCAGCGCGTCCTGCACGGCGGTGAGCACCATCATGCTCCAGAACAGCAGCCAGGCGGCGGACAGGGCGAAGGTGGCGCGGCGGTTCTGCATGGCTTAGCGGAAGCGCGTTTCGCTCAGGTCGATCTCGCGCACCAGCTTGCGCGCGGTTTCGTCCGAGATGTGGTCGTGCCGCGCCAGGTTGAAGATGGCCTTGCGCTCGGCGTGCAGCGCCGCCATGCGCAGCGCCTTTTCCGCCATGTCCAGCTTGCGGAACTGGCGCGCCTGCTCCACTTCGGTGTGCTCGACCAGGCGGTGCCGGTACAGCGCGATCACGCGGCTGGCGGCCTGGGGGTAGAGGTCCGCGTCCACGCTGGTGGACATCAGTTCGATCTGCGCCCGTTCGATAGCGGCGATGGCCGCGTTGGCCGCCACTTCGCGCGCGCGGTCCTCTTCCTGGCTTTCTTCCGAGTCCTCAGGAAAATCCACGCCGCTCAGGATGCGCGGCAGGCCGATGCTGGCCGCCAGCAGCGACAGCAGGATCACCGCGCTGGCCAGGAAGATGGTGAGGTCGCGCGCGGGGAAGGGCTGGCCGCCGGGCATGAACAGCGGCAGCGTCATCACGCCGGCCAGCGTAATGGCGCCGCGCGCGCCGGCCAGCGACGTGGCCAGCAGCAGGCGCCAGTGCGGCGGCGCGGCGTCGTGGCCCATGCGGCTCTTGCGGAACAGCGTGAGCTTGAGCGCGGTCCACACCCAGGCGAAGCGCAGCACCATCAGGCCCAGGGTGATGGCGAAGGCGTACAGCACCAGCCACCACGGATTGACGTGGCCCACCGCCTCCAGCGAGGCGCGCGCACCCTTCAGGATGCTGGGCAGCTGCTCGCCCAGCAGCACGAACATCACGCCGTTGAGGGAGAACTGCACGGTGTCCCACACGGCGGAGCGCTGGATGCGGGTGGCCGCCAGCGCGTGGCCGCCCAGCTCCACATAGCTCATGGTGACGCCGGCCGCCACCGCCGCCAGGATGCCGGACGCGTTCAGGTGTTCGGCCAGCAGGTAGGCGCCGAAAGGCATCAGCAGGTTGACCAGGATGGGCGAACCGGACGGCTCGCCGAAATGGCGCGTCAGCCAGCGCTGCGCCAGCGCGATCAGCAGCGTGACGCCCACGCCCATGCCGATGCCGCCGGCCACCAGCCACACGAAGGTGAGCGTGGCCGAGGTGAGCGAGAAGGTGCCGGTCAGTGCGGCGGCCACGGCGAAGCGGAAGCACACCAGGCCGCTGGCGTCGTTGAGCAGCGATTCGCCTTCGAGAATGTGCATCAGGCGTTTTGGTATCGGCGTGCGCGAGGCGATGGCGGAGACGGCCACGGGGTCGGTGGGCGAGATGATGGCGGCCAGCGCAAAGGCCACCGGCAGCGGCATGGCCGGTATCATCCAGTGGATCAGCAGGCCCATGCCCAGCACGGTGAACACCACCAGGCCGAGCGCCAGTTGCAGGATCACGCCGCGGTCGCGCAGCAGGCCGCTTTTGGGGATGCGCCAGCCGTCCAGGAACAGCAGCGGCGGCAGGAACAGCAGGAAAAAGAATTCGGGGTCGAGCGCAATGCCGTGGCGCGAGAACGCGGCAACGACGAAGCCGAGCGCGATCTGCATCAGCGGCAGCGGCACGGCCACGGGCAGCAGGCGCACCAGGTAGGCGCTGCCGACCACGGCCAACAGCATGGCCAAGACGGTTTCTATTGCATCCATTCATGTCCTTATTTCAACGTGGTGCAATTATATAGTCGGCCCTACTGGCGAGGCTGCAAACTTTCTGTCATAATCTTGCCTTCTGCGGGAGTAGCTCAGTTGGTAGAGCGCAACCTTGCCAAGGTTGAGGTCGAGAGTTCGAGACTCTTCTCCCGCTCCAGAATTCAGAAAAAAGGAAACCTCAGGGTTTCCTTTTTTTTATCCCGGCGCAATTGCAACATCGGCGGGCGAAATGTTTCGTTGTATAGGGCAATATCGTTATACTGATTGCAGACCTTGCAATGGAGACGATCCCTATGAATTCTGTTCAACAAGAAATTGACGAACGCAGTAACTTAACCAACTCCAACAAGTTCGAACTGCTGCTGTTCCGCCTGGGCGCCGACGCCAATGGCGAGCATTCGGAGCTGTACGGCATCAACGTGTTCAAAATCCGCGAAATCGTGGCCATGCCGGAAGTGACGGCGGTGGCCGGTTCCGCGCCCCATATGCTGGGCGTGGTCAACCTGCGCGGCCAGATTATTTCCGTCATGGACCTGCCCGGCATCGTGGGTGTCACGCCGAAGACCGGCTTGAACATCATGCTGGTGACCGAGTTCGCACGCACCACGCAGGCCTTCGCGGTGGAATCGGTGGACGAGATTGTGCGCCTGGACTGGGGCCAGGTGCTGTCCGCCGAGGGCAGCACGGCCGGCGGCATGGTCACCAGCATCGCCCGCCTGGACGGCGACGTGAACAACACCCGCCTGGCGCAGGTGCTGGACGTGGAAACCATCCTGCGCAAGATGGTGCCGAACGAAGGCAAGGACGTGGACCCGGAAACCATCGGCCCGAAACTGGCGCTCAAGGCCGGCACCATCATTTTGGCGGCGGACGACTCGGTGGTTGCGCGCAGCCTGATCGAGCAGGGCCTGACCGCCATGGGCGCGCCTTTCGTGATGACCAAATCCGGCAAGGAAGCATGGGAACGCCTGCAGCATATCGCCGACGGCGCCAAGGCCGAGGGCATCCCGGTCGAGGACCGCGTGGGGCTGATCCTGACCGACCTGGAAATGCCGGAAATGGACGGATTTACGCTGACCCGCCTGGTCAAGCAGGACGCCCGTTTCAGCAAGATTCCGGTCGTGATCCATTCCTCGCTGTCTGGCAAGACCAATGAGGACCATGTCAAGGGCGTGGGCGCGGACGCCTACGTTGCGAAGTTCGTGGCGGAAGACCTGGCGGAAACCATCCGCAAGGTGCTGCACAAGTAAAGTAGGCAAGTTGGCAGCATTGCCCGTCAAATAACGCTATCATGGCCAGGTCGTACTTTTCCAACCAAGTGGGAGATGACCGTGGCAGCCAAGCAGATACTGTTATTGACGGGCGATTACGCCGAGGACTACGAAACCATGGTGCCGTTCCAGGCACTGCAAATGGTGGGCCACACGGTGCATGCCGTGTGTCCGGGCAAAAAGAGCGGGGAGAAGGTCAAGACCGCCATCCATGACTTCGAGGGCGACCAGACCTACACCGAGAAGCCGGGCCACCAGTTCGCCCTGAACGCCAATTTCGATGATGTGAATGTGGCCGCTTACGACGCGCTCGTGATCGCGGGCGGGCGCGCGCCGGAATATCTGCGCTTGAATCCGCGCGTGCTGGAGATCATCCAGCAGTTCGCGCAGGCATCCAAGCCGATCGCGGCGGTGTGCCACGGCGCGCAGCTGCTGGCGGCGGCGGACGTGATCAAGGGCCGCAGGATTTCCGCCTACCCGGCTTGCGCGCCGGAAGTGAAGCTGGCGGGCGCCCAGTATGCGGATATCGCGGTGGACAGCGCCGTGACGGACGGTATTTTCGTCACCGCGCCGGCATGGCCGGCCCATCCGCAATGGCTGGGGCAGTTCCTGGCGCGGCTGGGGACCGAGATCAAGCTATAGGCGGCGCTCGGCGGGTTACGGCGGCGCGCCGCCTAACCCGCCCTACGCAGAGAGCAAGGATCGTAGGGCGGGTTAGGCGGAACGCCGTAACCCGCCAAGATTGGCCGCGTGGAAGCGCAAATGATCCTCGATAAAGCTTGAAATGAAGTAGTAGCCGTGATCGTAGCCCGCATGCCGCCGCAGTTGCAGCGGCTGCGCGGCCTGCTTGCACGCCTCCTCGAACGCTTCCGGATACAGCTGCTCGGCCAGGAACTTGTCGCCCAGGCCCTGGTCTATCAATATGCCTTGCGGGAAGGGCGTGCTGGCAGCGGCCATCAGTTCGCTGGCGTCATGCTTGCGCCATGCGGCCTGGTCCGCGCCCAGGTAGCCGCCGAACGCTTTCTTGCCCCACGGGCAGCGGGTCGGCGCGGCGATGGGCGCAAAGGCCGATACCGAACGGAACACGTCCGGCCGCTTCAGCGCCAACGTCAGCGCGCCGTGGCCGCCCATGGAGTGGCCGAAGATGCCCAGCCGCGCCGCGTCCACCGGCAGTTCCTGGGTCACCAGCCCGCGCAGCTCATGCAGATAGCTTTCCATGCGGTAGTGCTTGCTCCACGGCGCTTCCGTTGCGTCGATGTAGAAACCGGCGCCGGCGCCGAAGTCCCACGCATCCGTTTCGCCGGGCACGCCGGCGCCGCGCGGGCTGGTGTCCGGCGAGATCAATATCAGGCCCAGCTCGGCCGCCACGCGCTGGGCGCCGGCCTTGATGGGGAATGTTTCCTCAGTGCAGGTCAATCCTGCCAGGTAGAACAGCGCGGGCAGCGGCGCGTCGTCCTTGCTTTCCGGAATGAAAACCGAAAATCGCATCGGCAGGCCTATTGTGGCGCTATCGTGCTTGTAAAAGCGCTGAACGCCGCCGAAGCAACTATGTTCGCTAATGAGTTCCAGCATGGGGATTCCTTCTCGTGCATTGGTCTGGCCATGATTCTAACCCGGGCTAGGGTGCGACGCGATTTAACGGAATGCAATAAACTGTGTACTGATTTTGCATTGGAGGAAATATTTATGCCGGATTTAGTAGTTATCACGGCCGAACTGGCCTGGCCTATTGCAATCGCCCTGGCCTGGCTGGCGGGGGAAATCATGCACCGCTGGTCCGGCGTACCGCGCATCAGCGTGTACGGCCTGGTCGGCTTCGCGGTGGCCCAAGCCTTCCCGGACCTGTACACCAGCGACAGCTCCAGCCCCGTCACCATACTCGCCAACGTGGCCTTCGGCCTTATCCTGTTCGAGTTCGGCTACCGCATCAATCTCAATTGGCTGCGCCTGAACCCGTGGATCGCCGTCACCGGCCTGGTCGAATCGGCTGCCACCTTCGGCGTGGTGTATGTCATCGGCAACCTGTCCGGCATGCCGCCGCTGACCTCGCTGCTGCTGGCCTCGCTGGCCATGTCCAGCTCGCCTGCCGGCGTGCTGCGCGTGATTAACGAGCAGAACAGCGCAGGCCAGGTCACCGAGCGGGTGCTGCACCTGGTTGCCATCAACTGCGTGCTGGCGGTGTTCGTCTTCAAGGTGGTGGTGGGCGTGTGGGTGTTCCAGACGTCCGGCAGCCTGGGGCAGGCCATTTCGCACAGCGCCATCGAGCTGCTGGCCTCGGCCGTGCTGGGCGCCGTGTTCGGGGTGGTGATCCCCGCGCTACTGCGCCAGCTCGGCCATGTGCAGCGCGACGGCACGGTGGCCTTTGCGCTGGCCGTGGTGCTGCTGGTGGCGATCACGCACGCGGCCAATCTGTCGCCGGTGCTGGCCACGCTGACCTTCGGTCTGATGGCGCGGCACCGCCGCATTTCCTTCAGCCGCACCGAGCGCAATTTTGGCGCCATCGGCGAGCTGCTGACGGTGCTGCTGTTCGTGTTCGCCGTCACCACGCTGGACTGGGAGCGCGTGGTGGCCGGCGCCGGCCTGGCCATCGTGCTGCTGCTGGCGCGCTTTGTCGTCAAGACCGTGGCGGTGGCCGTGTTCGCGCACCCGGGCGGGGTGACCTGGCGCAAGGGGGCGCTCACCGGGGTGGCGCTGGCGCCGATGTCGGTGTTCGTCATCCTGCTGCTGGAGCAGACCAAGAGCATGGGCATCGTGCTGGTCGACGAGCTGGCCGCGCTGGCCGCGATGACGCTGCTCATGGAAGTATTGGGCCCCATCTTCACGCAGTACGCGCTGGTATGGGCCAAGGAAACGCCGCAAGAGGAGGACGCATAAATGGCGCTTGAACAATTCAAAAATTCCCAGCCGCTCACCATGGGCGTGGAGCTGGAACTGCAGCTGATCAGCCATGCGGACTATGACCTCACCGCGTCCAGCCCCGACCTGCTGCACCTGCTGAACCGCAAGCCTTTTCCGGGCAATGTGACGCCCGAGATCACCGAGAGCATGATCGAGATTAACACCGACGTGCACACCAACCATACCGAGATGGTGGCGCAGCTGCAGCTGATCCGCGACACGCTGGTGCAGGCCTGCGAGAAGCTCAACATCGGCATCTGCGGCGGCGGCACGCACCCCTTCCAGAAATGGTCCGAGCGGCGCATCTTCTCCAAGCCGCGTTTCAAGGAAGTGTCGGCGCTGTATGGCTATCTGGCCAAGCAGTTCACCATTTTCGGCCAGCACGTGCACATCGGCTGTGCCAGCGGCGACGACGCGCTGTTCCTGCTGCATTCGCTGAGCCGCTACGTGCCGCACTTTATCGCGCTGTCGGCCTCGTCGCCGTTTGTGCAGGGCGGCGACACGCTGTTCAACTCCGCGCGCTTGAACTCCGTGTTCGCCTTCCCCATGAGCGGCCGCGCGCCCTTCACCTTGAGCTGGGACGACTTCGAGCACGGCTACTTCGCCAAGATGGAGCATACCGGCGTTATCAAGAGCATGAAGGACTTCTACTGGGATATCCGTCCCAAGCCGGAATACGGCACCATTGAGCTGCGCGTGTGCGACACGCCGCTGACGGTGGAGCGGGCGGCGGCGCTGGCGGTGTACCTGCAGGCGCTGTGCCGCTACCTGCTGGAGCGCCACGAGGCTGCGCCGGAGGAGGACGACTACCTGGTCTACAACTACAACCGCTTCCAGGCCTGCCGTTTCGGGCTGGACGGCACCATCGTGCATCCGAAGACCTATGAAAGCCTGTCGCTGCGCGAGGACATCCTGACCACGCTGCGCAAGATGGAGCCGCACGCGGAGGCGCTGGGCGGCAGCGCCGGCCTGGCGCACCTGGTGCAAGTGACGCATACCGGCAGCGACGCCCAGTACCTGCGCGACCAGTTCAGGGAAAGCGGCAGCGTGGAAGGCGTGGTGGACGCGGCGGTGAACCGCTTCCGGGGCTAAGGCACGGCGGGTTACGGCTGCGCCTAACCCGCCCTACGGTTTTTCGACACACGGATATTCGGTATCGCGTAGGGCGGGTTAGCGCAGCGTAACCCGCCGTCCCCGAGCCGCTACAAGCGCGGGTTGCTAAAAGCGGGTCTCGCGGGCCACGCGCAGGAAGTTGTCCAGTATCGGCGTGCAGTCCAGCAGTTCCACGCCGCCCGCGCGGTGGAACTCCGGGTGCCACTGCAGGCCCATGACAAAAGGCGCCTTGGTGTAGCGGATGGCCTCCACCATGCCGTCCGGGACCGAGCGCGCCTCCACCGTCATATCGCGGCCCAGGTTTTTTACCGCCTGGTGGTGGATGGAGTTGACCATCGCCTGGCCGCTGCGCATCTTCAGCATGCGGCCCAGCGAAGCGCCTTCAGGGAAGGCGATTTCGTGGCGGTGGCGGTCGTAGTCGTCATGCACGTGGGCCATGGCGTCCGGCACGTCGGAGGCGATATCCTGGTACAGCGTGCCGCCGAAGGCCACGTTGATCAGCTGGCAGCCACGGCAAATGCCCAGCACCGGTTTGCCCGCCTCCACGAATTCGTGCAGCAGCTCCAGCTCGTACATGTCGCGCGCGCGGTCGCCGCTCCATTCCGGCCGCGTGGGCGATTCCGCATAGCTTTGCGGCGACACGTCCGCGCCGCCTTGCAGCACCAGGCCGTCCAGGTGGCGCGCGTAGTCGCGCAGGCGGATATTCGATGGATGCAGCAGGCCGTCCGTGTTCACGGTCGGTATCATGAACACCAGCACGTCGCGCGACATGACCCACTGCGCGATGGACTCTTCGAGGTATTGCAGGTTCTTGCTGCGCAGGCCCTTGGCGCCGGCCTCCGGATGGAAGATGCGGGCCGACACGCCGATGTGCAGCGGGCGCTGGATGATGTGGCGCGTGGCCGCCGCCGCAATGCGCCGGTAGCGCGCCATGATGATGCGGCCCCACAGGCTGAACACCGTGTCGCCCGGGTCCAGGTAGCGCGGCGTTCCCATCTGGTCGCCGTGGCGGCGTTCATGGCGGCGCTCCTGGCGCCGCGGATCGTGATCTCCGGTACTCATGCAAACTCCCTTAGTGCGCAAGCATGGTTTTACCACACGCCGCCGTTACGGGTCGCCCGGCTGGCGGGCTCAGTGTTTGAAATAGAGTTCGTGCAAGCGCGCCAGCGTGACATTCGCCGCCGCCTCGGACAGCGCCACCTTCCCGCCTTGCAGCAGGTAGACATGGTCGGCAATGGCCAGCGCGCGCTCGGTGTTCTGCTCGACCAGGATAATGGTGCGGCCTTCGGCCTTGAGCCGCGCCAGGATCCCGAACAGCTCGTTCACCAGCAACGGCGCCAGGCCCAGCGAAGGCTCGTCCACGATCAAGATTTTCGGGTCGGACATCAGCCCGCGCGCCATCGCCAGCATCTGCGCCTCGCCGCCGGACAGCGATCCGGCCAGCTGCTTGCGCCGTTCGCGCAGGCGCGGAAACATCTCGTATGCGGCCTCCAGCCGCGCCGCCACGTGCGGGCGGTGCGCCTTGTTGAAGGCGCCCACGATCAGGTTTTCCGCAACGCTCATGTCGCGGAACACCATGCGGCCCTCGGGCACCATGGCCAGGCCACGGTCGGCCATGTCCCAGGTCGGCGTGCCGTCCAGGCGCTTGCCGTGCAGCGTGATTTCACCCTGCTTGAGCGGCAGCAGGCCCATGATGGCGCGCAGCAGCGTGGTCTTGCCCGCGCCGTTCTGGCCCACGATGGCGGTGAGCCGGCCCGGCTGCATGGCCAGCGACACGTCCCACAGCACGTTGATGGCGCCGTAGCCGGCGCGCACATTGCTCAGTTCAAGCATGGCCGTCCCCCGTACCTGCGCCGGTATAGCTCTTGATGACGGCCGGATCGCGGAACACCTCGTCCGGCGTGCCGTCGGCAATCAGCTCGCCGAAATTGAGCACGGCCACGCGCGGGCACAGGCTGCTGATGGTCTCGATATCGTGCTCGATGATGACGATGCCCACGCCGAAGCGCTGCTGCATCTCCTTGAGCATGCCCATGAAGCGCCGCTTGCCGCTGGTTTCCAGCCCGGCCAGCACTTCGTCCAGCAGCAGCAGGCGGGGATTGGTGGCCAGCGCCTTGGCTACCTCCAGCGCTTTCAGCTCGGTCAGCGCCAGGCTGGTGGCGGCGTCGCGCCGAGCCTTGCCGGCAAGGCTGGTGAAGTCCAGTATCTCGTCGATGCGCGCCATATCCACCTTGCCGGTGCCGAAGCGCTGCGCCACCACCAGGTTCTCGCGCACCGTCAGCTCGTGCATGGGCTGCGGAATCTGGAAGGTGCGGCCTATGCCCAGGTGCGCGCGCTTGTGCATGGGCGCGCGCATCACGTCGCGGCCGTCGAAGCGTATCGCCCCGGCGGTGGGCTTCACCAGGCCGGAGATGGCGTTGAACAGCGTGGTCTTGCCCGCGCCGTTGGGCCCCACCAGGCCAAGCACGCCGCTGCCGTCCATGCGCAGCGAGACCGCGTTGACGGCGGTGAGGCCGCCGAAGCGCACCGTGAGCCGGTCCAGTTCAAGCAGGGGATCAGGCGCGGCCACGTCTGCGCCTCCTTCCAAAGCCGCGCAGCAGCGGCATCAGGCCGTTGGGGCTGAGGATAATCATCAGCACCAGCAGCACGCCCAGCACCAGCTGGTGCCCGGTGGGCAGCAGTTCCTTGAACAGCAGCTGGTCCGCCAGCGACACGAACACGGCGCCCGCGATCGGCCCGGGAATGGTGCGGTAGCCGCCGAAAATCGCCGCCACGATGGGCAGCGTTACCCACAGGCCGTTGAAGGCGTAGTCCGGCTCCAGGAAGTTGATGGTGTGCGCGTTGAAAGCTCCCACCACGCCCGCCATGAAGGCGGACACCATCAGCATGGCCGCTTTCAGCAGCGTGCTGTTGACGCCCACCACGCGGGTGGCGTCCTCGCTGTCGTGCATGGCGCGCAGGGCCAGGCCGTAGTGGCTGGCGCGGATGGCGGCATAGATGAAGGCGAAGGCCACCACGATGGTCAGGATGATGAGGTAGGCGCCGGCCTTGCCGCTGAAGTCGTAGCCCATCAGCGTGGGCAGTCCCGGAATATTGGCCAGCCCACCCGCGCCGCGCGTGACCGAAGTCCATTCGGTGGCGATGATGCGGAATATGTGGGCGTAGGCGAGGATGGCCAGCGCGAAGTAGGGGCCGCGCAGGCGCAGCACCGGCAGCATGGCGATGGAGGCGGCCGCCGCGCCCGCTCCGCCCAGCAGCATGGCGGGCAGCACCGGCACGCCGAGCCGCATGCTGCACAGCGCGGACACATAGGCGCCCACGCCGAAAAAGGCGGAGTGGCCGAAGCTGATCATGCCGCCCAGGTTGCCCAGCAGCGCCCACGACAGCGCCACGCCGCCCGTCACCAGCGCGGCCACGATGGTGCTCATCACGTAGTTGTTGCCCGCCAGCGTAAGCGGCACCACCAGGTAGGCCAGTATCAGCGCGGACAGCACGCCGCTGTGTATCTTCATCCGCGCCTCCGGGCCGCGCCGAACAGGCCGTTGGGCATAACGAACAGCACCAGCAGGAATAGCGACATGCCCGCCAGTTCCTGCAGCGCGGAGCTGGCCAGCGTGACGGTGAGCGCTTCGCACACGCCAAGCAGGACGGCGCCCAGCAGCACGCCGGGAATCGAGCCCACGCCCGCCAGCACGGTGATGATGAAGGCCTTGACCGTGAGCGCGCTGCCGTAGGAAGGCTGGATCACGCCGTAGCTGAACAGCGCCACGCCCGCGAACGCGGCCAGGATGCCGGCGATGATGAAGGACACCAGCTCCACCTTGCCGGGATTGATGCCCATCAGCTTGGCGGCGTCGCGGTTGCTGGCCACGGCGCGCAGCGCACGGCCGTACCAGCTGCGCGAAAGCCACCACCACAGCGCCGCCAGCAGCGCCAGGCTGACGCAGAAGAAGATGGCTTCGCTGCGCATGCTGTACAGCGGGCCGATGACCAGCGCTTCCTGCAGCCAGCTGGAGCTGGTGGTGCGGATGTCGGCCTTCCAGGTGATCAGGATGGCGTTGGTGAGGATGATGCCGATGCCGTAGGTGAGTATCAGCGAGTTGATCTCGCGGTCCTTGTTGATGCGCCTGACGGTCCAGTACACGCACACGGACGCCAGGCTGACCAGCACCAGCGCCACCGGAATGGCGAACACCGGGCCCAGGCCCGCCTGCGATTCCACCGTGTAGGCGATGTAGGCGGCCAGCAGCACCAGCTCGCCGTGCGCGAGGTTGATGATCTTCATGGCGCCGAACACCAGCGCCAGGCCGAGCGCGATCAGCGCGTAGGAGCCGCCTTGCAGCAGGCCGGAATACAGCGCTTGCAGTATCAGTTCGGTCATCAGTTCAGCGTACCGCGCTTACCAGGGCACGGCCGGGTAGGCGATCTTGCCGGTGGCGCCGGCTTTCGGCCAGACGATGACGATCTTCTTGTCCTGGTGCTGGCCCATGCGGTGCACGAAGTTGGGGTTGTCGCCGTTGGCGGAGAACTGCACCTTGCCGATCAGTGTTTCGCGGCTGGTCTTGCGCATTTCCTCGGCGATGCCGCCGGTCTTCACGCTGCCTTTGTCGGCGGCGCGGGCGATGGCTTCGAACAGCAGCATGGACTGCACGTAGCCGAACTGGCCCAGGTAGTCCGGCTCTTTCTTGTACAGCTGCTTGTAGGTTTCGGAGAAGGCCTTGCCGTCCGCCGACTCAAACGTGGCGGGGTAGGGCAGCAGCGCGGTGCCGAACACATTGGGCATCAGGTCGGGGAATTCGGACGCCATCTTGGGCGTGGCCAGCGACCACACGCCCACCATGGCCTTCACGGCGGGCTTGAGCACGCGCGCGGCGCGCAGTATGCCCACGTAGTCGTTTTCGTAGCCGGACATCAGCACCAGCTCGGACTTGTCCTGCAGCTTGATCTTGTTGATGATGGGCTTGAAGTCGGTAATGGCCGGGTCGAAGGAGTGCGAAGCGGCCTTGATGCCTTTCGCTTCGAGCGCCTTCTGGATGTTTTTGGCCAGGTCGGACGTGGCTTCCTTGGTGGAGTAGATGATGGAGACCGATTTGGCGCCCACGTCGTCTATCAGTCCCAGCACGGCTTTCTCGTAGCCAGCGGTGTTATTGATGCGGAAAAAATTCTTGCGCCCGCTGGAGACCAGGCTGTCGTCCACGCCGCCGGAGGTGATGTAGACCAGGTTCAGTTTATTGGCCGCGTCGGACGCCGGAGCGATATTGTTGGAGCCGTAGCCTCCGGTGATGGCGACCACGCCCTGGCTGTGCAGCTTCTCCACGGCGGCGATGGCCTTGGCCGGGGCGGATTCGTCGTCCACGGTGATGATTTTGATCTTGTGCTTGCCGTTGGTTCGGTTGAAGACTTCCGCCGCCACCATCACGCCTTCCTGCATGCCGGCGCCCACGCGCGCCAGGGAGCCGGTGAGCGGCAGTTCGGCGCCGACCAGGAATTCTTCCGCGCGCGCGCCGGCCAGTGCTGCGGACAACAGGGATGCCAGGGCGATTTTCTTGTACAGGCTATTCATTGTTTTGTCTCCTTGGTTTGGGCCGCTTGTTGGGCCAGCGTGCGCAGCTGGCTTTTTAATATCTTGCCTGTGGCGGCTGCCGGCAATGATGGCATGGGAATGATCTCGGCGGGGCATTTATAAGGCGCCAGTGCTGCGGCCAGGTGGGCGTGCAGTTCGCCCTCCAGCACTTCCGGCTGGCCGGCGTGGCGCGGATCGAGTTCCACGTAGGCGATGACTTCCTCGTCGCCGCCGGCCACGGTGCGGCCGACCACCGCCGACTGCGCCACGGCGGGATGCGCGTTCAGCACCGTTTCCACTTCGAGCGGATAGACGTTGAAGCCGGAGCGGATGATCAGCTCCTTGCTGCGGCCGACGATGAAGAGCGCGCCGTCCGCGTCCTGGCGGGCGACGTCGCCGGTGTTGAGCCAGCCGTCCGCGTCGATGGCGGCGGCGGTCAGCGACGGTTCCTTGTAGTAGCCGAGCATGACGTTGGGCCCGCGCACCCACAGCTCGCCGGTGGCGTCCTGCGCCGGGACTATGCGGGTCTCCACGCCGGGAATGGCGTAGCCCACCGAGGTGTCGCCGCGCGGGGCGTCCAGGCGGGTCTGGCTGATGGTGGGCGAGCTTTCCGTCATGCCGTAGCCGTTGTGCAGCGGCTGGCCGAGCAGCGCTTCGGCCTGGCGCTTGAGCACCGGGTCCAGTGGCGAACCGCCGGCGTAGATGAAGCGCAGGCTGGCGCCCAGCGTCTCGCGCCGGGCCGCGCCATCCGCGCCCGCGCCCGCGCCGGGCTGGCCGAGTATTTCAAGCAGCCGCGCATACATGGCGGGCACGCCTTGCAGTATGGTGAGCTGGTCTTCGCGCAGGGCGCGCAGCAGCGCGTCGGCATTGAAGCGGGGCTGCAAATGCAGGCAGGCGCCCGCGTACAGAGTGCCCAGCATGACGGATGCCAGGCCGTAGACGTGCGAAATCGGCAGCACGCCGTAGGCGCGGTCGGCAGGCGTGAGGCCGCGCAAGGTGCTGGAGACGGCAGCCACGAACAGCAGGTTGCGGTGCGACAGCATCACGCCCTTGGACTGGCCGGTGGTACCGGTGGTGTAGATCAGCGCCGCCGGCTGCCGCGCGCTGAAGTCCGCGCCGGCGGCCACAGGTTCCGGCTGTGCCGCTTCGTTCAGAGGACCTATCATCCACTCGCCGAACAGCCAGGATTCCCGCTGCGCGCCATCGCGCTCGCCGTGCGCTGCCGCCTCCGGCGACGCCGCCGTTGCTGCTCCCGCCGCCGATCCGCAGCAATAAATTACGCGCCGCGCGCCGGAATGCTCGCGGAACTGGGCGATCTCCCGCGCCGACAAGCGGCTGTTCGCGTTCACGGCCCACGCATCCATGCTGGCCGCCGCGAAGATCAGCGCGATCTGGGCGACGCAGTTCTCCGCCACCACCATCAGCCTGTCCCCCGGCCGCACGCCCAGTTCGCGCAGCCGCTGCGCAGTGGCATCCACCGCCGCCGCCAGTTCGCCGTAAGTCCAAACCCGCTCGCCTTCGCGCAGCGCGGGCGCATGCGGCGCGCGTTCGGCCCAGCGGCGCGGAATGTCGCTGATGCGCGGCGGCAGGCCGGCGAGGAGGGCGGCAATATCCATCAACCCTGCGCCGCCTTGATCATGTTGCGCGCAATGACGATCTGCTGGATCTGCGAAGTGCCCTCGTATATGCGGAACAGGCGGACGTCGCGGTAGAAGCGCTCCGCCGCGTACTCCGAAATATAGCCAGCCCCGCCGTGTATCTGCACCGAGCGGTCCGCCACGCGCCCGCACATCTCGGATGCGAACAGCTTGCTGCACGAGGCCTCGGTGGAGATGTCCAGCCCCTGGTCGCGCTTGCGCGCCGCGTCCAGCACCATGCAGCGGGCCGCGTACAGTTCCGCCTTGCTGTCGGCCAGCATGGCCTGGATCAGCTGGAAGTCCGCAATGGCGTGGCCGAACTGCTCGCGCTCCATGGCGTAGCGCAGCGCATCCTCCAGCATGCGCTCGGCCGCGCCCACGCACACGGCGGCAATGTGCAGCCGGCCCTTGTCCAGCACCTTCATGGCCGTCTTGAAGCCCACGCCTTCCTTGCCGCCGATCAGATTGGCGGCCGGTACGCGGCAGTTCTCGAAGATCACGTCGCAGGTATGCGCGCCGCGCTGGCCCATCTTCTTGTCCGTCTTGCCCAGGCTGAGGCCCGGTGTGCCGCGCTCCACGATGAAGGCGGAAATGGCGCCCGCGCCCTTGCGCGTTGCATCCGTGCGCGCCATGACGGTGTAGATGCTGGCCTCGGGCGCGTTGGTGATATAGCGCTTGGTGCCGTTGAGGATGTAGTGGTCGCCGTCGCGCACGGCGGAGGTGCGCAGCGAGGCGGCGTCCGAGCCGGAGCCGGGTTCGGTCAGCGCGAAGGAGCCGATGATGTCGCCCGCCGCCAGCCGGGGCAGGTAGTGCTGCTTCTGCTCCTCTGTGCCGTCGATGACGATGCCCTGCGAGCCGATGCCGTTGTTGGTGCCGATCAGCGAGCGGAATGCGGGGGAAGCGTAGGCGATCTCGAACGCCACCAGCACTTCCTCCTCCATGGTCAGCTGCAAGCCGCCATAGGCTTCGGGGATGGACAGGCCGAACAGGCCCAGTTCGCGCATCTGCGCCACCACGGCGGGAGGAATCTGGTCGGTCTCGGCAACCTCCTGCTCCTGCGGCAGCAGCACTTCGCGCACAAAGCGGCGCACGCCGGCGAGCAGCAGGTTCAGGGTTTCTTCGTCGCGTATCATCGTGGTCCCGTGGGAGGGGTTGCCTGGGCGGGTATCGTATCGACCCGGTGGCTCCACTGTCAATTGTTTTACAGCGCGACGCTGCGGCGCGGCTTCAGGCCTGGATGTCGATCAGCGTGCCGATGCGCTGCTCGGCAGCCTGCACCACTTTGGCGTTCAGGTCGAAGCTGGCTTTGTAGACCAGGGAGTTGGTGATGTCGGAGGCGAGGCCGGTATCGGAAACCGCGCCTTCGGATGCGGCCAGTCCACGGCCTTGCGCGGACAGCGTCACGCCGGAGCCAGCCGGGCTGGCTTCCTGGAATTGGGCTTGCTGGGCCTGGTAGCCCTGCGTGCCCGTATTGGCAATGTTGTTGGCCGCGATACCCAGCGCCTGCTGGTTCGCGTTGAGGCCGGAAGCCCCGGCGCTCAGGGCGGATACACTCATGTTCTTTCCCTTCAGCAATAGCAGCCAGTGTAACCGCTTCGCCGTGGCCGTGCAATCGGATGTTGCTGAAAAAAAAGGCAGTGGTTTTGACGTTCTGGTATTGCCTTTGAAAAACTTGACCCGCAGAATTGTGATATTGCCCCGTTCTCTCATCAGGAGCCGCATCATCCGCGCCCTCGTCCATTCCTGCCGCTGCTTGTTCGCCGCCCTGGCACTCTGTGGCGTGTTTGCACCAGGCCACGCCGCCGCATTGCCAGTCTCGCAACTGAACGAGCAGGTGGTGATGATACCGGCCGGGCAGGGTGCTGCGCTGGAAACCACGCTGTTCAAGCCGGACGGCGACGGCCCCTTCCCGCTGCTGGTCATCAACCACGGCAAGGCGCCGGGCGACCCGAAACTGCAGCAGCGCGACCGCTTCGTCCACATGGCGCGCGCCTTCGTGCGGCGCGGCTACGCCGTGATGGTGCCGATGCGCGCCGGCTTTGCGCACTCCGGCGGCCGCTACATCGATCACGGCTGCGACATGGCCGCCAACGGCTACACCCAGGCCGCCGACGTGCGCGAGGCGATCCGCTACGCGCGCAGCCTGCCCTGGGTGGACGCGCAGCGCATCGTGGCGGCGGGCCAGTCCTATGGTGGCCTGGCGACGATGGCGCTGGCCACGCAGCAGATTCCCGGCCTGCGCGGCGTGATGAATTTCGCCGGCGGCCTGCGCGTGCACGGCGGCCCGTGCGACTGGCAGGAAGCGCTGGTGCGCGCCTTCGGCGAGTATGGCAAGCGCAGCAAGGTGTCCAGCCTGTGGATGTATGGCGCCAACGACTCCTACTTCGGCCCCGAGCTGGCCAGCCGCATGCATGGCGCCTACACCAGGGCGGGCGGCAGCGCCGAGCTGGTGGCCTTCGGTGCATTCAAGAGCGACGCGCACACCATGCTGGCCAGCCAGGACGGCGAGCAGGTCTGGCTGCCGCAGGCCGAGCGCTTCCTGGCGCGCATCGGCATGCCGGTGAAGGAAAAATTCGCGCTTCCGGCCAGCGAGCAGGCGCCCACCGAATACGCCGCCGTGGACGACGTGTCCGCGCTGCCTTACCTGGCCGTGCATGGACGCGAAGAATACCGCGCCTTCCTGCAGCGCCAGCTGCCGCGCGCCTTCGCGCTGTCTCCCAGCGGCGCCTGGGGCTGGGCCGAAGAGGGCGAAGACCCGCGCCGCAGCGCCCTTGCCGCCTGCCAGTCCAGGAGCCGTGAACCCTGCCAGCTCTATTCGGTGGACAATGCCGTCGTCTGGCCCGCCGCCACTTCCTCGGGCGGCACGGACCGCTAGTCCGCGCGCTGAATTTCCGTCATCGCTGCCTCCAGCACTTCGTCGCGGCCTGCGCGGATGCCTTCGATGGTGGGGATGACTTCAATGTCCGGGGTGATGCCCACGCGCTGCGTCGGGCGCTTATCGGGATGGAAGATGCCGATGCCGCTGATGAGGGAACGCAGTCCTCCCGGCATGCCAAAGGGCGAGGTGTTGCCGTCCGCGCCGGCCGTGGTGCTGCCGATAATCCGGGCGCGCGGGGAGGCGCGGAACGCCAGGGCGGTGTATTCGGACTGGCTTTGCGAAATCTCGTCGATCAAAATCATCACTTTGCCTGCGTAGTGCGTCTGTCCGGGGTGCAGCATGGCGCCCTGTTTCCAGTAGAAGGCGCCGGGGTTGTTGAGGTCGGGGAAGGTGAAGCGCACGAAATTGGTGGGGCGCTCGACCAGGTATTGGCCTAGCGCGAAGACGACAAACTCGGACGGGTAGTTGCGGATGTCGATCACCAGTCCCTTGGTACCGGCTGCCGCTTCCATATAGCGCGGAATGTCCGCCTGCTTGATGGACGAGAGTTTGAGGTAGGCTATGCCGCCGGACAGCATTTGGAAGGTGTCGCCCGCGCGGTCATGCGTCTTTGCGCGGCGGACCTCGGGCGTGTGGCTTGCCTGTACATCCAGCTCGCTGTCCGCCCTGCGTATCCGCAGACTGGCTGCGCCACAAGGGCCACGGTGCAGTTCCTGTGCGATGTCGCGCAGCCGCGTGGGCTCGTTGGATGCGGCATAGTAGGGGCGCCATGCCTGCACCAGCTTTGCTACGGGCGTGTTGTCTATGGCTGTGATGACGTCGCCGGGAAGGAGGCCGGAGGCCTTGCCCGCAGCCTCGTCCGTGTATCCCGCGACGACGGCGTCGCCGCCGAGGAAGCGCACATTCACCGGCAGCTTGCACTGCCCCAGCGGCGGGCGGACGTGGAGCGAGGTCCACAGGTTGCTATGCGTGTCGTTGAAGCGCGCGATGACGGCCATCATCTCCAGCTCGTAGGCCGGCCGGTCCTTGGCAAGAACCACTGTGGGAATGGACTGGCGCAGCACACCGTTCCAGTCCTCGCCGATAACATCGCGGTATGGCGCCCAGTATTCAATAATGTTCCAGAAGCGGAACAGTGCCAACAGCCTGAATCCCGCGTCCGGATAGCGCATGCCGTCGTACAGGGGCTCGTGCTTGAATACCGGGTTCTTGACCCCTTTACCCAATTCCAGAAAGAACTGCTGGCCGTTTGCGGGACGATTCCGGTAGATGCGCTTCAGGTCTGCCTGGAGTTCCGCGCCAAGCAGCTTGCCGTCCTCCAGCCAGTCCAGCGCCGGGCGCAGATGCAGGTCTTCCGCAGGCAATGTGGCGCAGGGATTGCACGGAATGATCTCGCCCAGGCTTGCTATCCATTTATGGAGCACCGTATTGGCCTCGGCCTGGTCCCGTGATGCGAGGATTGCGGGCGTCACGCGCAGCAGGTCGTAGTCCCAGTGCCGCTGGCCGGATGTGACTATCGGATGGTGATATTTCAGGAAGCCCCACACCTTGCCCAGCGTTGCGAGATTCTCGATCTGCATGTCCGAAAGAGCGGTGATCCTGATATCCGAGCCAGTGTCGAATGTATGGTCTGTGTCGTAGGCGGTCTGGCCGCTGTCCTGCGCGCATGCCGCCTGGCATGCAAATAGAAGGGTGAGGATGAGAATTCGCATGGGCCGGGAGGGGGAAGTTGTCATTCAGTATATAGCGGTTGATCTAATACCTTTGTATCACTATGTATCCCTGTCGTCATCGGCCACAATGATGTACAAAAAGCAGCGTTGTCGTACACACAGCCGATACACGCCCGCCTTATTCTGAGTGCTGTGCATATTTCAATTCGGAGATAGGAATGCAAGAGAACATCAGCCAACAGCGCCGCCGCTTGATCGGTTCCGCAGCAGTCGCGCTGGCCGCGAGCCAGTTCGGCATCATGGGCCTGGCGCGCGCGCAGGCGAATCCGGCGTCGCCGTTCGGTGCGCTGAAGCAGATCGATGCGGGCCTGCTGAACGTGGGCTACGCGGACGTGGGACCTGCGGACGGCAAACCGGTGATCCTGCTGCACGGCTGGCCTTATGACATCCACGCTTTCTCCGAAGTGGCGCCCATCCTGGCTGCGGCCGGATACCGCGTCATTATTCCCCACCTGCGCGGCCACGGCACCACGCGCTTCCTGTCCAATGCCACCTTCCGCAACGCCCAGCAGTCGGTGGTGGCGCTCGACATCATCGCGCTGATGGACGCGCTCAAGATTCCACAGGCCGTGATCGGCGCCTTCGACTGGGGCGCGCGCACGGCCTGCATCATCGCGGCGCTGTGGCCCGAGCGCGTGAAGGGGCTGGTGTCGGTGAGCGGCTACCTGGTGACCAATATCGACACGCGCGCAGTGCCTTTGCCGCCGAAGGCCGAGCATGACTGGTGGTACCAGTACTACCTGGCCACGGACCGTGGCGCCGCGGGCTACGCCAAGAACACGCGCGACTTCGCCAAGTACATCTGGGAGACCGCCTCGCCCAAGTGGAAATTCGACGCGGCCACGCTGGACCGCAGCGCCGCGTCCTTCGCCAACCCTGACCACGTGGCCATCGTGCTGCACAACTACCGCTGGCGCCAGGGCGCCGCAGCGGGCGAAGCACAGTACGACGCGCTGGAAAAGCGCCTGGCGGCGGCCCCGGTCATCACCGTGCCCACCATCACGATGGAAGGCGACGCCAACGGCGCACCATTCCCGCCACCGGCCAGCTACCGCCAGAAGTTCACCGGTAAATACGAGCACCGCAACCTGAGCGGCGGCATCGGCCACAACCTTCCGCAGGAAGCGCCGCAAGCGTTCGCCCAGGCCATTCTCGACGTCGCCGCACTGTAACCAGGCAAGCCTGCTGGTATCATGGCCGCATATGCTGGCTGATTGATACCGAGATGATGAAAAACAGTTCCAAAGGCGGGTTGGTGTATTCCACCGAAACCGGCCGCATGTGCCCGGATTGCGGGCAGCCGGTTGCAGCCTGCACTTGCAAGGCCAGCGCGAAGCTGGCTCCGGTGGGTGATGGCGTGGTGCGCGTGTCGCGCCAGACCAAGGGGCGCGGCGGCAAGTGCGTCACCGTGGTGAAAGGGCTGGCGCTGGACGGCGAGGCGCTGGCCGCGCTGGGCAAGCAGCTGCGCGCCGCCTGCGGCTCCGGCGGCACCGTCAAGGACGGCTTGATCGAGGTACAGGGCGATCATTGCGACGTGGTGATGGCCGCGCTGTCCAAACTGGGCCACCAGCCCAAGCGGGCCGGCACATGACAGCGAGTACAAGCTGGGTGACCGGGTCGGCATTTTCTCCATACTCTACCTGAGCGACGACGAGGTAATCCTTGGCGATGCGGACAAGCACCTGAAAGTATGCGTCTCGGTGCGCAAGCTCAGCGAGGCGCGCAGCGCGGTTGCCGTATCGACCGTGGTCCACATCCACAACCTGCTGGGCCGCGTGTACATGCTGTTCGTTGCGCCGGTTCACAAACTCATCGTGCCCGCCGTGCTGGTGCGCGCAAGCGATCAACTGTCTCCAATCAAGGCCGCTTCGAGTACTGTGCGTCGCTGACTTTTTCCAGCCATTCCACCACCTTGCCGTCCAGCGCTTCGGCGATGGCGATGTGGCTCATGGCGGTGGTGGGGGCGGCGCCGTGCCAGTGTTTGACGTTGGGCGGTATCCAGACGATGTCGCCGGGTTTGATGTCCTGCACCGCGCCGCCCCAGTGCTGCACTTGGCCTGCGCCTGCGGTGACGATCAGCGTCTGGCCCAGCGGGTGCCGGTGCCACGCCGTGCGCGCGCCCGGTTCGAAGGTGACGGTGGCGCCGCCAGCCCGTGCCGCGCCCGTACCCTTGAACGGCGCGTCGACGCGGACCGTGCCGGTGAAGTTCTCGGCCGGGCCTTTGACGGAGGCCTGGCTGCCTGCGCGCGTGACGCTGACGCTGGCCGCTTCTTCGGCCGCCGAGGCCATCGGCGACATGGCCGCCATCGCCGCTGCCGTCACTGCTGCGGATACCAGTTTCATAGTTGACCTTTCTTGGGTTGGATGCAAATCGCGCGGGCACGATGGTTGGGCGCTACGATAAAGCCGAGTACCACCGCGAGCGCCAGCACCAGCATGGCGGAGCTGGCTGCCAGCACGTTGCCGATGCGGTGCGCCAGCATGGCCTTCTCCGTCAGCCCGCCTGATGCGCTGCTGAACACCACCACCAGCACGGCCAGTCCAAGCGAGCCGCCGAACTGGTGCGCCACGGTGACCACGCCGGACGCGGCGCCGGCATCCTGCGCCGGCACGCCGGAAACAGCAGCCACTGTGAGCGGACTCAGTGCCGCGCCCTGGCCTATGCCAATCAGCAGCATGGGCAGCGCCACGCCGGTGAGGTAGGCGGTATCGGTAGACACGCGGCTCAGCAGCGCCACACCTGCCAGCGCCACTGCCAGGCCGCCCGCCAGCAGCGGCCCGTTGCCAAAGCGCTTGGTGAGCTTGGGCACCGAGACGGCGATGGCGAAATTGGTGAGCGTCATCGGCAGGAAGGCAAGGCCGGCCTGGAAGGCGGTAAAGCCCAGCACCCCTTGCAGGAACTGCGTGGTGAAGAACCAGAAGCCCATCATGGCGCCCAGGAAGAGCAGCCGCGCCAGGTAGGCGGCGTTGCGCTGGCTGTCGGCGAACAGGCGCAGCGGCATGATGGGTTGCGCCGCGCCGCGTTCCACCTGCACGAACACGGCCAGCGACAGCACGCCCGCCGTCACCGATGCCAGCGTGGCCGCGTCGCTCCAGCCGGTGCCGGCCGAGCGCACCACGCCGTACACCAGCGCGCCCATGCCCACCGTGGAGCTGAGCGCGCCGGCCAGGTCGAAGCGGCCGCTGTGGCGCTCGGTCTCCGCCAGGCAGCGGTGCGCGGCGGCCATCAGCAGCAGTCCTATCGGGAGGTTGATGAAGAAGCCCACGCGCCACGAGGCCCAGTCTGCGATCACACCGCCCAGCACCAGTCCGGCGCTGGCGCCTATTCCGGCCACCGAGCCGTGGTAGGCCAGCGCGCGGGTGCGCGGCGCGCCTTCGGCGAAATTGGTGGAGAGCAGGGCCAGCGTGGACGGCGCCAGGATGGCGGCGCCCGCACCCTGCACGGCGCGCGCGAGCAGCAGCCAGGCGGGCGTCTGCGCCAGGCCGATGGCCAGCGAGGCTGCGGTGAACAGGCCCAGGCCGGCCATGAACATGCGGCGCCGGCCCAGGATGTCGCCGGCGCGCGCGCCCAGCATCAGCAAGCCGCCGAAGGCCAGCGTGTAGGCGCTTTGCACCCAGGACAGCCCGGCGGACGTGAAGTGCAGCTCGTCCTTGATACGGGGCAGGGCGGTGATGACGATGGAGCCGTCCAGCACCAGCATCAGGTAGCTGATGAGCACGATGGGCAGGACGGCGCGGGATGGGGACGTTTTCATGCCGCCAGTGTAGCGGCACGGGGACTGTGCGATAAGACTACATAATCCGCAAAACCTTATTAGCCGGACTTATGAATTCCACGAGCTTAGTGCCGTTTTGCAGTCAGGTTCAGCACGGCCGGCGGTATCACCTTGGACAGGGACTTCAGGAAGCGCTTGCCGATTTCGTCGTTGCCCAGCATGTCGATCAGGACGGCCTGGTCGGCTGGCAGCAAGGTGCGCGTGGAGACGTAGAATCCCGCGTCCTGCCAGGGCACGTCCTCAAGTGCGCTGATCGACAACTGGCCATCGAGCCCGCTCAGCCTCGGATCCTCGACGATGGTGTTGTAGGCGCTGCTGTACGGCAGGATGGTCACGTCCGCGATGTTGGCCTGCATGCGGCGCATCAGATCATTGAGGTCGTTGGCGTATTGTACCCGCGCGGCCTGGGCCGGCTCGAGCAGCTTGCGGTACGCGGGGCCGTAGTCAAAGCCGCGCACCACGGCGATGCGCAGGTCGGTATTCTTGAGCAGGGTATCCACAGACTGCACCGAGGGGTCTATCGGCTTGACGCCGACCAGCACGGCGCGGTACTTGAAGACCGGAACAAAGGTGCCGGACAGGTCGCGCTCGGGCGAGCGGGTGGAGAGGACAATAACGTCCGCGTCGCTGGCGCGGAACAGCATTTCCAGCCGCGCGCGCGGCACCACGGGGAAGGTGAATTTGCAGCCGTATTTGTCGCCCAGTTCGTCGAGCATGTCGGGCATGACGCCCGCCGCCTTGCCGTGCTTGACCACGATGGCCATGCCGTGCGGCGCCACGGGAACGTTGATGGTGCGGGAACAGGCTGCCGCCGCCAAACCTGGCAAGACGCAGCAGAGGGTTGCGAAGGTGGTCAGGCGGCGTGCATTCATATAAATCGTTTTCAGACTTTCTTGACGAATTCGGTTTTCAGGCTCATGTTGCCGAAGCCTTCGATCTTGCAGTCGATATCATGGTCGCTGTCGACCAGGCGGATGTTCTTGACCTTGGTGCCCATCTTGACCGTGCCGCCGCCGCCCTTGAGTTTCAGGTCCTTGATGACAGTGACGGTGTCGCCGTCCTGCAGGAGGTTGCCGGCGGCGTCCTTGTAGACGCGCGGGCCGTCTTCGGCGTCGGCCGCCGCACCCGGCTGCCATTCATGCGCGCATTCCGGGCACACGCATTGCGTGCCGTCGTTGTACGTCAGTTCGGAGCCGCATTGCGGGCAGGGTGGGAGTGCGCTCATGTTCATCCTTGTTGGTGCAGGCCTGGCCTGGAAAGGGCAGCAGTATAACAGGCGGCCCCTCCGGATCAGGTCCTGGCCAGCGCCTCGCGCATCTGCTTTTCCAGCGCGAGCAGGTTGCCTTGCACGCCGTCGATGGTGCTCTCCATCTGGCGCAGCGTGTGGTACAGCGCGGCGGGATCGACCTTGCCCAGCTCCAGGTCCGACAGCGTGTTCATCATGGCCGGGCCGCTCAGCGTGAGCTGGGTGTTGGTGTTGGCCGAATCCAGCGTGTCGCGCTGCTGGGCGTACAGGGCGGAATAGCGCTGCAGCAGCGCGGGCGACATCCAGCTGGCCGACTGGCTGGCGACCGCCACTTCCCATGCTTCGCGCCGCAGCGTGGGCGTTTTCAGGTTCAGGCCGAAGCTGCGGTTGGTGGCCGTCAGCAGGTGTTCGCCCACGTCCTTGTCGGCGACCTTGGCCTTGATGTCGTCGCGCAGGGCTTTGCGCAGCTTGGTGATGTGCTCGAGCTGCTTGCTGTTGGCCTCGGTCACGCGGTGCAGCTCCTCCAGGTTGATGCGCAGCTCGGCTTCGATCTGCTGTTCGGCGTCGCTCGCGCGGTGGCGGTGGTGCCAGCTTTGCGCCGCGTGTTCGAGCGCCAGCGCGGTCAGGATGCTGACCACGATCATCGAGTATTCGCCCAGGAATTCCTTGACGGTTTTCAGTCCGGCTTTTGGCACTTCAAAATGCATGAGATTACCCAGTGGAAGAAATTCAACCGGGCAATCTTACCAGAAATGCATGCGAAATTAGTAAGGTGCTAGTAGCGGGCAGGCTGATTCGCGGCCGGTGTGGTTTGTTTGATGAAGTCACGGATGTCGTCGGTCGAGCGCACCAGGTCTTCCGAGCGCAGATACATCATGTGGCCGCTGCGGTAGCCCTCGAAGCGCAGGCGGTCCTTCATCTTGCCGCTCGGGTCCAGCTGCCACATGGTGTACTTGGCGTCGAAGTAGGTGGTGGCGCCGTCGTAATAGCCGGACTGCACCATCACTTTCATGTAGGGATTCATGGCCATGGCCTTGCGCAGGTTCTCGCCGGTGGTGTCGTTCTTGTTGTCCCAGGGATGCACGGAGCCGAACATGTTGTACTTGATGTCGGTCTTGTACTGCAGCACGTCGCGCAGGTAGTGGTTGATGGCGGGCGTGAAGGAATGCAGCCAGGAGGTCAGCTCGGCGTTGTAGTCCGGGCTGGCGCCGGCGTCGGACTTGTCGATGCCCTTGTAGCGCGAGTCCAGGCGGCCCACGGTGTAGCCCTGGTCGCGCAGCAGTTCCTTCCAGAAGAAATTGGTCGGGATCACCAGGTTGTGCTGCAGCACGGCCTTTTCGCCGATGCCGGAGTAGCGCGCCACCTTGGCGGCGATGCCGGCCTTCTTCGCGCTGTCCAGGAAGCCGCCCTTGGCCAGCGCGGGGATCAGCTCGTCCACGGTGAAGGCTTCCACTTCGGGCAGCACGTCTTTCAAGTCCCGGGCCTGCAGGTCGGCCGGCAGCGCTTTCTGGTACCAGGCGGTGGCGGCGTAGTAGGGCAGGTTGAGCGCGTCGCCGACGATGCCGTCGCGCTTCAGTCCCAGCTCGGTGGGCGAGACCAGGATCACGCCGTTCAGGTACATCCAGTGCGCGTTCTGCAGCTCCAGCGACAGGCCGGCCACGCGCGCGGTGCCGTAGCTTTCGCCGATCAGGTATTTGGGCGAGGTCCAGCGGCCTTCGCGCGAGACGAAGGTGTTCAGCCATTCGGCCAGGTAGGAGATGTCGGCGTTCACGCCGAAGAAGGTGGCGCGGTCGGCCTTGCTGTCGAGGATGCGCGAGAAACCGGTGTTGACCGGGTCCACGTACAGGATGTCGGCCACGTCCAGGATGGAATGCGGGTTGTCGCGCACGCCGTAGGGCTGGACCGGGTAGCCTTCGTCGTCGATGTTGAGCATTTTCGGGCCGGTGTAGGCCACGTGCATCCACACCGAGGCCGAGCCGGGGCCGCCGTTGAAGGACAGCACCAGCGGGCGCCTGGCCTTGTCGGCCACGTCGCTGCGCTGGTAGTAGGTGTAGAACAGCGAGGCGATCACCTTGCCGTCCTTGTCCCACACGGGCTGGGTGCCGGCGGTGACTTTGTAGGGAACGGCTTTGCCTTTGATCATGACCGTGGCGGACTTGCTGACGGCGGACTCGGCCTTCAGGGCGCGCTCGAAAGGCTGCGCAGGCGCGGCGGCAGGGGCGGGGGTGGCGGGCTTGCTGTCGGCGGCTTGCTGGGCGTGGGCGCTGAGCGAGAGCAGCAGGGCGGGGATGATCAAGGATTTCATGGTCGGGACAGGATCGATGGGAAGGCGCGAGTATTCCATATCGGGATCTGCTTGGGCGGCTGAGTTACAAACTCGCTACATTTCGTCAAGCGCGCACGTTTGATCTGGATCATGGTGCGCCGGCGGGGTTCACGTAGTCTGATTGATTCGCGCAGCCATGTTGCAATGCAGCGCGACCCATCAGATAACTTTCATTTCAAGAGGTGATTTATGTTTTCTTTCAACCAGTCCGTCACTCCCGCCGCCAAACACCACATGGAAGCGCAAGTGTCGCTCATCAACGATATGTCCAAATCGCTGTTCCGCACCGTGCAGCAATACAGCGATCTGAACATTCAGCTGGCGCAGACCATCGCCGAAGAAATGTCGTTGACGGGGCAAGAGCTGCTTACCACCAACCGCCCGGCGGAGGTCGTCAACGTCACGCTGTCGCATGCCCAGCCCACTGCCGACAAGCTGCGCGCCTACCAGCAGCACCTGTCGCGCATCGCGGCCAACACGCACGTGGCCCTGGCCAAGGTGGCCGAGGAGCACGTGAGCGAAACCAGCCGTACCGCCAAGGAACTGGCCGAGGAAGTGACCCGCATGGCCACCGAGGAAACCGAGAAAAACGTGCGCACCCAACAGGATGCGATGCGTCGCATGGCCGCCACGTTCGACCAGTTCGCCGACGGCCATCATTTGCAGCCTGACGGCCACAGCAATGGCCGGGACCGTGAAGAGCAGCAGCGTCAGCAGGCCGAGGCGCAAGCTGCCGAAAGCCGCGCAGCCGGTGCCCAGGTGCACCAGACCAGCCAGCCTGCCGGCTCCAAGCAGCCGGGTGCCCGCAAGGAAGGCTGAGATATCCGATCTGACTTGCAGTAGCTAGCCAGCAGTTGGTAGCTGGCCTCCACCGGCGCCTGCTTGCCAGGCTGCCATGAATGTGCGCGGCATCGTCAAAGGCGAAGGCCGCGCCGATACGGGCTGAGCCGCGCTCACGATTTCCGCATTTCTGCTACATTGGCGCCATGCGCAACAAGGATGGCAGCCATGAATACAGCAACCGACAACAACGCAACCCGTACTGATTCCCTCCACATCGTTTGCCCGCATTGCGACGCGGTCAACCGCGTCCCGGCCACGCGCCTGGGGCAAGACCCAACCTGCGGCAAATGCCAGCGCGACCTGTTCACCGGCAAGCCGGTCGACCTGTCGAGCGCGCGCTTTCTGAAGCAGATAGAACGCAGCGAACTGCCGGTGCTGGTGGATTTCTGGGCGCCATGGTGCGGCCCATGCTTGTCGATGGCGCCGTTCTATGAGCAGGCCGCGCAGCGGCTGGAGCCGGATTTCCGCGTCGTTAAAGTCAATACGGAGGAAGCGCAGGATCTGGCGGCGCGCTACGCCATCCGCAGCATTCCCACGCTGGCGCTGTTCAAAGGCGGACGGGAAGTGGCGCGCCAGCCGGGCGCCATGGACGCCAACAGCATCGTGGCGTGGGCGCAGCAGAACAACCGCCGCTAGACTATTCGCAGTGGCGCCGCAGCCAGGCGCGCACGCCGTCCAGGCTGCGGAAATCGGCCACCGAGCGGCAGGCGATGCCGGGGTGGCGCGCCTGCATCATGCGCGACAGCGCCGCGCCGGGGCCGAGCTCCAGCGCCACGGTGATGCCCGCTTCGGCGCAGGCGTCCATGCATTCATCCCATACGATGGTTTCGCAGAGCTGGCGCGGCAAGTGCTCGATGGCTTGCTCGCGGCGCTCCAGGCGGGCCGCGCTGATGCCCGACAGGACCGGCGTCTGGGCGTCATGCAGGCTGGCTGCCCGCAGGGCGTCGGCGAAGGGGGCTTGGGCGCAGGCCATGAGGGGCGTGTGGGAGGCTATCTCCACCGGTAGCGCGGTAACGCGCGCGCCTGCGGCCGCCAGCAGCGCCGTCGCTTCGCTGGCGCTGCTTTGCAAACCGCCGATGATGCAGCTGTCCTCGCCGGTGGCGATGGCGGCATGGAAGCCGCAAGCCGCCACCAGCGCTGCTGTCCGCGATGGGTGGGGGCCGGTCACGGCGAGCAAGGCCTGGCCGGGATGCGTGGCCAGGCTCTGATCCATCAGCTCCGCGCGCGTTTGCGCCAGCCGCACCGTTTCAAATGGCGTGAGTGCCCCCGCCACCCCCCAGGCCGCCAGCTCGCCTATGCTGTATCCGGCGACCAGCGCAGGCTGCGGCGCGCAGGACCGCAGCGCCTCCCACATCACCAGCGCCGCCGCCACTATCATCGGCTGCGCCACGCGATTTGAAAAGAGCCCGTGCCCTCCGCGCGCCGCATGATCCGCCTGGCCTGCGTGTTCCGCGTAGGGCGGGTTAGCGCACGCCCCGCGTGCGCGTAACCCGCCAAGCAGCGCCGCCGCAGCCGGATCCCCGTCGGCCAGATCAAACATCCCCTCATGCTGCCCGCCCTGGCCCGGACACAAAATCAGCAGCCTCGCGCTCATGGCCACGCGTGCACCGAAAACGCCTGCACCAGGCAGCAAGCCGCCAGCAAATCCGCCGCCCCCCCCGGCGAGAGCCTATGGCGCACAAACAGCCGGTGAGTATCAAGCGCGCGCGCATGCCAATCCGGCTGCCGCGTCCCGCCCAGCTCCACGAATTCCCGCGCCCGATCCCGCACCATGCTCGCCCCGGCCGCGCCGCCGCGATGCAGCACATTCGTATCGCTCACATGCGCCATCAGCGCAAACAGCGCGTCGATGCGCGCGTGGTGCATGCCGCCGCCGCGCGCCAGCGTAGCCTGCAACGCCGGCAAGCCGACCAGAAATACCGACGGCAAGCCCAGCGCCGCCTCCTCGCGCGCGCCGCTGGCCGAGTGGAGTTGCGCGGCGCGCTGGCCGTGCGAGCCATCCGGCGCGGCCAGCGTGTGGGCCGCCAGCGCCGCGCCCCAGCCGTCCAGCAGGGCGGCGCGCAGCGATGCGGGATCAACTTTCGCCGCAAGCCCGGCATTGCGCCGCGCAAGCTGCCGCCCCAGCGCCGCGCACAGCATGCCCAGGCCGAATATGGCGCCGCGATGCGTGTTCACGCCGCCGGTGGCCGCCATCATGCGGCGCTCGGCGGCCATGCCCAGCTGCTTCAGGCGCGCAAACGGCGCAGCGTCCATGCCAGCGAGGCAGATGGCGGCGAAATAATGCCGCAGCGAGAACAGGCTGCGCATAAAGGTCAGCGCCGTCATATCGTCATGGCTGCCGTTGTCGATCAGCGACACCAGGCCGGGTTTGGGATAGAGGGCCAGTTCGGCGTAGAGCGCCCGCAGCGCCAGGCGAGCAGCCTGATGGCTGGCGACACGCCGGCGCGCACTGCCGAGGCCGTGACCGGATGACAGAACTGACCCCGGGGTGGGAGGGCGCGTACTGCCGAGGCCGTGACCGGATGACAGAACTGACCCCGCGTGGGATTCCGTGTGGTGGCGAGGGAGGGCGGGGGTCATGCGGGCCTCAGGGTGGCGAGCAGCTCGTCGGGGGCGGCGAGGTGGACGCTGTCTGTGGTTTTGACGAGCACGCGCGCCTGGGCGGCGCTGGCGCTCAGCCATTCTTTCCAGGAGACGGCTTGTCCGGATGGGAACATGATTTCGCCGTCCAGCGGCAGGCCGTGCGCGGCGCCGGACAGCAGCGCCAGGCCGGCTTGCAATTGTTGCCGGGTGAGGGGGCGGAACAGGATGTCGATGTCGGAGCTGTCCGTCAGGCAGCGCAGGCTGGTCAGGGCTTGCCAGGCGAGGGAGCCGTAGACGCGCAGGTCCAGCCCGGCCGACAGGCGCTGCAGTTCGGTGTAGCCGGGACGCCAGTGCGCCGGCAGCGCGGGCCGGGCGGCTTTGAGCGTGAGCGGGGCGGTGCTGCGTTCGATGTGCGCGGCCGCGACGCGCAGGGCGATGCGCGGCTTGGCGCCGGTGGAGTCGGGCGGGAGGGCGATGCCGGCGAAGACGTCCTGCCCGGCTTCGCTTTCGGGTTCGGCTACGTCCGTGGCTGCTTTCGCCGCCGATGCCGCTGCGCTGCCGATGCCGGGCTCGCGCCGCCGCACGACGACGGGCCAGTCCTCGTCCCGCCAGTGGCGCAGCACGGCTTCCTGCGCGGGCTGGGCGGCGAGCGCCGCTTGCCAGCCGGCGCGGGTGAGCCAGATCAGGTCATGCCGCTTGTACATCATGGCCGCCAAGGATGGCTTGGATGATGGGCTGCGCGAGCTTGCGGCCGCCGCGCTGGCGCCCCAGTTCGGCCCGTACGTCGGCGCCGGCGGGGGCGCGCAGCGCTTGCGCCAGCTGCTCGGCCAGGCTGCCGTCCCAGATCGATTCGATGCCGCCCATGCGCAGGTAGTTTTCCGGGCCGGGGGCGAATACGGGGTTGCTGCGCGCCAGCTCGGTGAGCACTTCTTCCGGCACCTTGGTGATGCGGGCCATGGCGGGCAGGCCCATCACGCGGATGGTGGCGGCGGGCAGGGCGTGGCAGGTGTCGGCCATCAGGCCGCTGGTGATGAAGCCGCCCGACAGCGCCTGGTCGTACACCAGCGCGACGATCTTGTGGCCGCGCCGGCGCGCGAGGTCCACGCATTTGCCCAGGTGGGCCATGTAGCTATTGATGCCCAGCATTTCGTCGCGGTGGCGCAGGCGCTGGCCCTGGGTGTCGACCAGCATGACGATGGGCCGGCCGGGGTGCTCGCGCACCGTGGCCAGCACGGCCTGCGCTTGCGCCAGCGCGATTTCGATGCCGATGGGGGCGTGGCCGGTGGTGCCGATGACGGCTACCGTGGCGCCGTCCACTTGCGCGCTGCCGGACAGGAACTGGTCTTGCTCGGTGATGGCGTGGCCTTGGGGGAACAGGTCTGTTGCCAGGGTTTGCCAGTCCATTATTGGCCTCCTGCGCGGCGGCCTGCCGCTGCCGCTTTGAAGGGGGCGATGTCCAGCATGGCGATGTTGGCTGCGTCGGGCATGCCCATCTCGGTCCAGATGTCGGCCGGGTCGGGCAGCGCGCCGTAGCGGGCGATGCGGTCGGTGAGCATGGCTTGCTCCTGTTCGAGTGCTTGCAGTGTCAGTTCGGGGGCGCTCTGCCGGGCGATGGCTTCGATGGCGGCGGCGCGGAAGGCGCCGATGGCGTCTGGCACGATGGCCTGGCAGTCGCCCATCAGGTAGCGGTGCTTGCCGCCGGTGGTGCGCCACACCAGGGCGCGGTCGCGCGAGTCGAATTCTTCCACGCCGTTGGCGGTTTCGATCACTTCGGGGCCGGACATGGAGAGCCGCGCTTCTTCGGACATGATGACGGCGTTGGTGCAGCGCGCCACGATGCCCATGCCGCCGAAGGCGCCGTTGGCGCCGCCCACCAGGGCGATGACGGGGATGCCCGCCGCCCGCGCGTCCAGCACGGCGCGCATGACTTCGGCCACGGCGATCAGGCCGGCGTTGGCTTCGTGCAGCCGCACGCCGCCCGATTCGATCAGCAGCACCACGGCTTGCGGGCGTTCGTCGAGCGCGCGCCGCAGCAGGCCGGTGAGTTTGGCGCCGTGGACTTCGCCCACCGCGCCGCCCATGAAGCCGCCTTCCTGCGCGGCGACGAAGATGGGCATGCCGTCCAGCCGCGCGCGGCCGATGGCGACGCCGTCGTCGAAGGCGACGGGGGCGTTGAGTTGGCCCAGGTGGGGGCTGACCACGCGCTGGGCGGGGCCGATGAGTTCTTCAAAGCTGCCCGCGTCGACCAGCTGGAGCAGGCGTTCGCGGGCGCTGGCCTCTTGGTAGCTGCTGCTGTTGTTCATGGCGTGGTCCCCAGCATGGTTTCGACGGCCTGGTCCAGCCGCAGGCTGACCACGGCGGGCGTGGCGCCCACGTCGTTGATGGCGATGCGGGCGTCCGCCAGCGGCCAGCGCTGGTGGAAGTCGCGCATGACGGCTTCCCAGATGGCGCCGAAGCCGACGGCGGCGGTGGTGATCTGTATCTCGCAGGCGCCGGCCAGCGGGGCCGATTCGATGAGTACTTCGAGGTTGCCGGAGCCGACCACGCCCACCACCTGCGGCCCGGCCGGCAGGCTGCGGCTGCCGTTTTCAAAGCGGTACGTTAGAGTTTCCATGTCCTTGCCTTATGCCTTAAGTCTTGTGGCCTACCAGTTGCGGAAGCGCTGCGGCGGGTCGTACAAGCCGCCGGATGCGCGCACCAGGTCTTTCATGTTTCGCGCCGCGAGCAGGTCGCGCGTGGCGAGGCGCTTGTCGACGCCGATGTCTTCGGGCCGCTGTATCACGCCACGGTCGCGCAGGTTCTCCACCATGCGCCGGTCGCGGCCCAGGCCCACCGGCGTGTAGCCCGCCACGCCGCGTATGGCTTGCTCCCGTTCTTCGTCGCTGCGGCACAGCAGCAGGTTGGCGATGCCTTCTTCGGTCAGGATGTGGGTCACGTCGTCGCCGTAGATCATCACCGGCGGCAGCTCCATCTTGGCTTGTTTGGCCAGTTCCCATGCGTCCAGCTTTTCCACGAAGGCCGGGTGCATGTGCTCGCGGAAGGTTTCCACCATCTGCACCACCAGCTTCTGGCCGCGCGGGATCATGTTGCGGCCTGCGCGCGCCTGCTGGCCCGCCTTGATCCATGCGGGGCTGGCGTGGCGGCGTCCGCGCGCGTCCGCGCCCATGTTGGGGGCGCCGCCGAAGCCTGCAATGCGGCCCAGCGTGGCGGTGGAGGAGTTGCCTTGCAGGTCGATCTGCAGGGTGGAGCCGATGAACATGTCGCAAGCATAATGGCCGGCGGCCTGGCACAGCGCGCGGTTGCTGCGCATGGAGCCGTCCGCTCCCACCGCGAACACGTCGGGCCGGGCGCGGATGTAGTCTTCCATGCCCAGTTCCGAGCCGAAGGAGTGCACTGATTCGACGAAGCCGGCTTCGATGGCGGGTATCAGCGCTGGGTGGGGGTTGAGCGCCCAGTGCTTGCCTATCTTGCCTTTCAGGCCGAGCGAGGCGGCGTAGGTGGGCAGCAGCAGTTCGATCGCTGCGGTGTCGAAGCCGATGCCGTGGTTGAGCCGCTGCACGCCGTACTCGGCGTAGATGCCTTTGATGGCCATCATCGCCATCAGCACCTGGATTTCGGAGATCAGCGCGGGGTCGCGCGTGAACAGCGGTTCGATGTAATAGGGGCGCGGCGACTGCACCACGAAATCCACCCAGTCGCCGGGTATGTCCACGCGAGGCAGCGTGTCCATGATGCGGTTCACCTGCACGATGACGATGCCGTTCTTGAAGGCGGTGGCTTCGACGATGGGCGGCGTGTCTTCCGTGTTGGGACCGGTGTACAGGTTGCCGTGGCGGTCCGCCGCTTCGGCCGCCACCATGCATACGCGCGGCGGCAGGTCGATGAAGTAGCGGCTGAACAGTTCCAGATAGGTGTGGATGGCGCCGATGTTGAGCTTCCCCGCCGACAGCAGCTTGGCCACGCGGCCCGCCTGCTGGCCGGAGAAGGAGAAGTCCAGCTTGGAGGCCACGCCGCGCTCGAACACGTCCAGGTGCTCCGGCAGGGTCAGCACGGACTGCAGCATGTGCAGGCCGTTGACGCGCGCCGGGTCCAGCTTGGCCAGCGCCTGGGCCAGGAAATCGGCCTGCTTCTGGTTGTTCCCTTCGATGCAGACCCGGTCGCCGCATTCCAGCACCGCGTAGAACAGGTCCGCAATGCGGGCGGCGGGCAGGCTTTTGCCGTCCAGTTCAGCGCCCAGCGCGGCGGCGGCCCGCTCCAGGCGCTGCGCGCGGTTGCGCTGCAAGGTATCCCAGGCGCGCGAGGGTGCGTTCACCGGCGCATTCATCATTTAGCTCCCATCATCATATCCGGCAGGCCCGTTGCAATGGCGGGGAACAGGCATAGCAGGATCACCGCCACGAACATCAGCACCACGAATGGCGCCACTCCCCAGATCACGTCCTTGAGCGGAATGTCCGGCGCAATATTCTTGATGACGAAGATGTTCAGCCCCACCGGCGGGTGGATCAGGCCCATTTCCATCACCACCGTCATGACGATGCCGAACCAGATCAGGTCGAAGCCGGCGGCTTTCAGCGGCGGCAGGATGATGGGGGCCGTCATCAGGATAATCGATACCGGCGGCAGGAAGAAGCCCAGCACGATCACCATCAGCAGGATCACCGCGAGCAGCAGCCATTTGGACAGGTGCATGCCGACCACCCAGCTGGCAGCGGACTGGCTGATGTGCAGATAGCTCATCACATAGGAATAGAACAGCGACATGCCAATGATCATCAGCAGCATCGTCGATTCCTTGATGGTGGAGGTGAGGATGGGCGCGAGGTCTTTCGGCCGCCACACGCGGTAGACGATGGCGATCAGCACCAGGGCCAGCAGCGCGCCCAGGCCGGCCGTCTCGGACGGCGTGGCGAAGCCGCCGTACAGCGCCACCATCACGCCGATGAGCAGCACCAGGAAAGGAAGCACGCGCGGCAGCATCTCCACTTTTTGCGCCAGCGTGAAGTGTTCGTCATGCAGGCTAGCCGCTTTTTCGCCGCCTTTTTCGTAGATGTCCAGCGCGAGCTTGTATTCCTTGCGGGCGCGGTGCACGGCGTAGCTGGCGAACAGCACCACCAGCAGGACGCCGGGGCCTATGCCGGCCAGGAACAATCGGCCCAGCGACTGCTCGGCCGCCACCGCGTACAGGATCATGGTGATGGAGGGCGGCAGCAGAATGCCCAGCGTGCCGCCAGCCGCGATAATGCCGGCGGCGAAACCGGGCGAGTAGCCGCGCTTGCGCATTTCGGGGATGCCGGCCGAACCGATGGCCGAGCAGGTGGCGGGCGAGGAGCCGGCCATGGCGGCGAACAGCGCGCAGGCGAACACATTGGCGATACCCAGGCCGCCCGGCACCTTGTGCAGCCAGGCGTGGATGGCGCCGTACAGGTCGCGCCCCGCAGGCGATTTGCCGATGGCCGCGCCCTTCATGATGAACAGCGGGATGGACAGCAGGGTGATGGAGGCCATTTCCTCGTACACGTTCTGCGTGACCGTGTCCAGCGAGGAGGACGGCATGAAGAAGTACATAAAGCCGGTGGCCACCACGCCCAGCGCGAAGGCGATGGGCATGCCCGAGAACATCACCACCAGGGTGACGGCGCCGTACAGGGCGCCCAGGGTCAGTTCGCTCATGGTGCGGTCTCCGTGGGTTTGTCGCTCAGGCGCGCGGCCGTTTGCAGCAGCAGCTGCAGCGTGAGCAGCGTCATGCCGAGGGCCATCATGCCGTAGGGGATCCAGAGCGGCGGGGCGAAGGTGGAGGTGGTGGTCTGGCCGTCCACATAGGCTTCGTGCCACAGCGTCCAGGACTTCCAGGAGAAGAAGGCGCAGAACAGCATGGACAGCAGGTCGACGAAGAACAGCCGGGCGGCGTTCACGCGCGCGGGCAGCAGCCCGGCCAGCGCTTCAATGCCGATATGGCCGCGATAGGACTGCACATAGGCTGCGCAGGAGAAGGTGACGCCCACCAGCATGAACACCGAGGCTTCGTCCTGCCAGTCGGTCGGTGCGTTGAAGAAGTAGCGCGACACCACCGAGTAGGTGAGGATGAGCGCCGTCAGTATCAGCGCGCACATGGATAGCGTGAGCAGCGCTTTATTCAGCTTGTTGAGCAGGCCTGAGGCGCCGGCCAGGGCCGCGTTGTCCGGCACTGCGGGGCCGGGCGCGGCTTTGAGTTCAAAACCGTGGCTCATAGCGTTTTCTCGGCGAGTTTCAGCAGTTTGGCGCAGTTTTCGTTTTTCTCGCCGTAGTCTTTCCACGCGGTGGTGCGGGCGATGGCCTGCCAGCGCTTGACGGTGGCCGCGTTCAGGTCCACCACCTTGGCGCCGGATTTCTGGTACACGGCGGCCACTTGCGCGTCGTCTTCCTGCGCGGCTTTCAGGGCGAAGGTTTCCATGTCGGCGCCCACGGCGAGGATGGTGGCTTGCTGGTCTTTCGGCAGCTTGTCGAACACCGCGCGGGACATCATCAGTGGCTCGAACATGAACCAGTAGGCGTTGCCGCGTCCCGTGGTCAAGGCTTTGGACACTTCTTCCAGGCGGAAGGAGATCAGCGAGGTGGAAGAGGTGAGGGCGGCGTCCATGGCGCCGGTCTGCATGGCGGCGTAGATTTCATTGGACGGCAGCGACACCACGGCGGCGCCGGCGGCTTTCAGTATCAGGTCCATTTCGCGCGAGCCGCCGCGTATCTTCATGCCTTTCGCGTCCTCCGGTTCCACTACCGGCTTGGTGCGCGAGGCCACGCCGCCGGCCTGCCAGATCCAGCTCACCACCACAATGCCCTTGTCGTACAGGATGCGGGCGAGCTCCTTGCCCACTTCCGCGTTCTTCCAGCTGTAGCCCTGTTCGTAGGAGGTGACCAGGCCGGGCATCAGGCCGATATTCACTTCCGGCACCTCGCCGCCCGCATACGACAGCGGCACCAGCGACAGGTCCAGCGCGCCTTTGCGCATGGCCGAGAACTGGGCGTTGGTCTTCATCAGGGAGGAGCCGGGGTAGATGGCGAACTTGAGCGCGCCCTTGCTGCGCTTTTCCACCTCGGCGGCAAACATGCGCGTGAGACGGTCTCGGAAGTCGCCTTCGGTCAGCGTGCCGCCGGGGAACTGGTGCGAGATCTTCAGCGTGGTGGCTTGCGCCCAGGCGCTGGACATCAGGAAGGGGCTGCCTGCCAGCGCGCCCACAGTGCCGAGTTTGCCCAAGGTGCTTAGTGCGGTCCTGCGTGTCATTCCAGTCATGTCATCCTCCAAGGTGGTTGAAATATGCAATTCCTCTTTTTGTGTATACAAGAATATATGCACTGCATGCATTGTCAAGTTAAAAATCGCTCCTATAATGAAGGCCTACATACAGGAAATTCCATTGCCATGAAGAACCGATCCACAGAATTGCGCGAAGCGCTGGAAGAAATGATCGCCGTAGGCACGCTCTCCCCGGGGCAGCATTTGGACGAGACCGAGCTGGCGGCGCGCTTCGAGGTGTCGCGCACGCCGATACGCGAAGCGCTGATACAGCTGGCGTCCATGGGCGTGGTGGTGATACGGCCGCGGCGCGGCGCCATTGTGGCCGAACTGGGGCCGCAGCAGCTGGTGGAGATGTTTGAGGTGATGTCCGAGCTGGAGGCGACCTGCGGCCGGCTGGCCGCGCGGCGCATGACGGTGGAGGAGCAGCAGGCGCTGCAGGCGGCGCACCAGGCGTGCAAGGAAGCGCTGGACTCGCAGGGGCCGGACGACTATTACTACCGGAACGAGGCTTTCCACGAAGCCATCTACGCGGGCAGCCACAACCAGTTCCTGATCGAGCAGGCGCGCAGCCTGTACCGGCGTTTGCGTCCCTACCGGCGCTTGCAGCTCAGGGTGCGCAACCGCCTGTCCAATTCCTATGCCGAGCATGACGGCGTGGTGCAAGCCATCATCAGCGGCGACGGCGACAAAGCCGCCGAACTGCTGCGCGAGCACGTGATGATACAGGGGCAGCGCTTCTCGGATTTGATGGCGTCGCTGCCGCAGCTGGGCAAGCAGGCTGCCTAGGCTTGCGCCGGCGCATATGGAAACGTCCAAATCGACTTCCCGTACCAGGCGCGCCTTGCTGCTGGCGGCGTGTACGAGCTTGCTGGGCGGCGCATGCGCGCGCGCTGCCGGCAGCGATGCGGCGCCGGGCCGCGAGCTGCGGGTGGTAGGCACACGTTTTCAGCGCATCTACGAGCCCGGGCCGGATGGCGGTATGGGCGGCATGGGGGCGGAGCTGGTGCGTATCATCGCCCTCCAGCTGGGCTATACCTTGCGCTTCGAAATCTACCCGTGGGCGCGGGCGCAGCAGATGCTCAAGCAGGGACAGGCAGACATCTTGATTGGCCCGTACAAGTCGGCCGAGCGCATGCTGGCCATGGCCTTTTCCAGCCGCGCCTTTTTTGAGGACCAGCTGGCGTTTTATGCGCGCACCGACAGCATGATAGCCTGGGGCGGCGACTACAATGCCCTGGCTGGCAAACGCATCGTGGCCTTGAACGGCTGGGCCTATGGCGCGGCCTTCGACCAGGCGCGCCCTGGCTTGCTGCTGAGCGTGTCGAACACGGTGGAAAATGGTTTGAACATGCTGTTCCACCGTCGTGTGGACCTGTTCGCCACCGACCGCCGCGATACCGACCCGGTGGTGGCGTCGCTTGGAATGCAGGGCAAGGTTGCGGTGCTGGCTCCTTTAATCACCACCGAAATTGCCTATCTGGCCTTCCCGAAACTGGCGGCATTCGACGAGTTGCGCACCCAGTTTGACCACGTGCTGAACCAGTTGGCCGCGCGCGGCGCGCTTCAGGAGCTTGGACGGCGCTACGGCGTCAGCGTGCCGTTATAGGCCAAGCGGGAGAGGATGCGGGCGAGACTTCTTGATAGAGTGGATCGCAGCCGAGATGGCGGGCACCGGCGTGGGCCGCATCCTCGCGGCATCTTCGGCGATTAACTCAGGAGAATCGGCATGGACTTGCAACTCAAAGGAAAATTGGCCCTGGTGAGCGGAAGCACGGCCGGTATCGGCTACGCGATCGCGCACACGCTCGCGCAGGAGGGGGCCAGCGTTATCGTCAACGGCAGGTCGCAGGCGGGCGTGGATGAGGCGGTGGAGCGCATACGCGCGGAGACGCAGGGCACGGTCCAGGGCTATGCCGGTGACCTCAGCCAGGCCGAGGCGGCGAATGACGTTGCTCGCCGCTTCGCTGGTATCAATATTCTCGTCAACAACCTCGGCATCTTCGAACCCAAGGCCTTTGAAGATATTCCCGACGAAGACTGGCAGCGCTTCTTTGACGTGAACGTGCTGAGCGGCGTCCGCCTTGCGCGCCTGGTGCTGCCGGAGATGAAGCGGGCGAACTGGGGGCGCATCATCTTCATTTCGAGCGAAAGCGGGATACAGATCCCCACCGAGATGATCCACTACGGCATGTCCAAGACCGCGCAAATCGCGGTTTCGCGCGGACTCGCAGAGTCGGTCGCCGGCACGGGGATCACGGTCAACAGCATCCTCCCCGGCCCGACGAAATCGCGCGGCGTTGGCGACTTCGTGCAGGACATGGCAAACGCCAGCGACAAGACCTTCGAGCAGGTCGAGGCGGAATTCTTCGAGCACGTGCGCCCGACGTCGCTGATCAAGCGCTTCGGCACGCCGCAGGAAGTGGCCTCGCTCGTGGCCTACGTGGCCAGTCCGCTCGCGTCGGCAACCACCGGCGCGGCGCTTCGCGTCGACGGCGGCGTGGTGAAGAGCGCGTTCTAGGGCAGGGCGACCAGGCAAGGTAGCTGCCAAACTTGCCTGAATTATCATCGCTGTGACAAAGGGTGAACATTCTCGCAGAGTAAACACCTACACTGTGCGAAGGAGTAGGGCGGCCGGACGCGAAATTCTTTTTCTCGCAACTTACATTTAGGCGTCTGATGAAATTTCTTAAGTCATCCCTGGTGCTGATTTTCGCCATCGGTTTTTCTGGTTGCACGACTACGCAAACACAGCCGGCAGCTTCCGGAGAAGTTGGCTTGTCTTGCTCGACGTCTCCCGGCGGCGCTTGTTACGCGGGGCCAGGCGGACCGATGTATGCCGGTCCCGGCGGTCCCATGTACGCCGGGCCAGGTGGGCCACTATATGCAGGCCCAGGCGGCCCGCGAGATTCAGGGCCAGGCGGCGTCTGTTATCGGGGGGCAGGCGGGGCTTGCAATGCCACGATAGTGGGGAACCAGCAATGTCCAGCAATTTGTAAACAGTAATGTCGTTCGCACGACCCATACACTTTAGTTGCCGCGCCCGATTTATCCCGCGTTTATGGGGACTGATTGCGACCAACACCGGACTTCCCAAATGCGTGAGCAGAAGTCCAGTGAGGCCCGGACGGCATTAGTTAATTCTAGATGGCGGCAGCCCGTTTGGAGCCGACACGGTCTTGGGTACAAGGTGAGAACCGGTGCGTAAGTGTGGAGCGGGATGTTGGCAACTATGCTGACTTGCACCCGAGGTATCAATCACGCGCACAGCTGGCACGTTCCCATTTGCGTACTGAACGAATTCAAGCCTTACTCGCCCGGATTTAGTCACGAACGCCGCAGAGCCGATTGCCACAATCTCGGCTTCGGGTTGATTCTCCAGCTGCATCATAAGCCGATTGCCACGGTGCGTGATATTCAGCAGGCAGCCATCGACCAGGTCGTATTGACCTTGAAAATCTTGTAGGCCGGTAGCAGGAATTTGCCGGTCGGATGCCGTGGCGGTGGCGGCGGTGAGCGTGCAGCAGGCCAGTAATGCTGCAAAGAATTTGGTTCGCATGGTATATCCTCTGTAAGTGTCGCCATCTTCTATGCGATGGCAATCCGCTTACTGTAGAGCCACGGCATTGGCATTGGGCAGAGTATCCGACCAATGGCGCGTAATCACGGGTGAGTGGCAGATACGTGGTGGTGAATGAAATCAACAGCGAATATCTTGATGACCATGTGCCTTACGTGGACGCTTGCCGATGTTGGCATCACTGGTAACCCATCTGGCGCACCAAAGCCAGTACTGGCTCCTCTCGCGATTCGCTATCTCTCGTTCATGTTGGCCGAAGGCGATCCATTTTGCGATAGACGATGTCTATGTCACTGTATTTCCTGATTGTTTCTACGTCGGAGACGAAGCCGAACTTCTCATAGAAGGCTATTGCCGGTTCGTTGGACTTTGCGACGTTCAATGAGAGCGGCCCGTCTTCCTTTTCGAGCACGGCCTTCAGCAGCGCGCTGCCTGCGCCGCGCCCACGTGCGTCCGAATGCACGAACAAGGCTCGCAGCAGGCCTGGAACGCTTGCAGCGAAACCGATGATGCCATTGTCGTCGCAGACGAGCACGTTGGATGCCTTGAACGCGGCCAGAATGATGGCGTCTTCCTTGAGCGGCGCCAGAACGAAGGGCTGCGCCTCAAACCTGAGTTCATCAAGCTTCGCGTTCGCGTACACCTCAGCGACGCCATCAAAGTCCCGTTCTTCATAGGATCGTATTTGCATCTAAGCTCCTCGGTATCGCAGCGCTTCCACCAGCAAACTGAACGCCGCCGAAGGGTGGCGGCGGCTGGGGTAGTAGAGATGGTAGCCGTCGTAGTAGGGGCACCATTCGGTGAGCAGGCGGACCAGGCGGCCTTCGGTGATCAGTGCTTGCACCTGGTCTTCCGGCACACACGCAACGCCTAGCCCGTCCAGCACTGCGTGCAGGCGCTGGCCCAGGGTGTTGAAGATGAGTTGGCCTTCGACCCGCACTTTGAGTTCGCGCCCGTCCATCTCGAATTCCCAGGGGTACAAGCCGCCGAGCGTAGGCAGGCGGATGTTGATGCAGTTGTGCTGGGTCAGGTCGTGCGGCGTTTGCGGGGCTGGGCGGGTGGCGAGGTAGGCGGGCGAGGCGACGACTGCCATGCGGATCGGGCCGCTGATTTTGACGGCGATCATGTCCTTGGCCACCTGGTCCCCCAGCCGCACACCCGCGTCGTAGCGCGCGGCCACGATGTCGGTCAGGCCGTTTTCAACCATGACTTCGACGTTGATGTCCGGGTATTCCGGTATCAGCCTGGCCAGCGCGGGGTGCAGCACGGTGAGCGCGGAGTGCTCGCCGGCGCTGATGCGGATGGTGCCGGCCGGTTTCAGGCGCTGTTCGCTCAGCAGCGCCAATTCGGCGTCTATCTCGTCGAAGCGCGGCGCCACGGTGCGCAGCATGTGCTCGCCCGCTTCGGTCGGGGACACGCTGCGCGTGGTGCGGACCAGCAGCCGCAGTCCCAGCTGCTCTTCCAGCCCCCGGATAGTCTGGCTGAGGGCGGACTGCGACACGCCCATCTTGGCCGCCGCCCTGGTAAAGCTGCCTTCCTTTGCCACCGCAACAAAGGCGAGCAAGTCGTTATAGTTGATATGCGCCATTAATTAGTTTAACTAATTGGTTCTAGCTAAATTTGCCGTCTATTCACGCATAGTAGCATCCCTTACATTACGTGCAATGGAGGAACGCGATATGAATACACGTATGCTGGGAAGCAGTAATCTGGAGGTGTCCGCACTGGGCCTGGGCTGCATGAGCATGAGCTCGGGATATGGGCCGGCGGCCGACAAGCAGGAGATGATCGAGCTGATCCGAGCCGCCGTCGAGCAGGGCGTGACGCTGTTCGATACGGCCGAGGTATATGGCCCGTTCAGCAACGAGAAGCTGGTGGGCGAGGCGCTGGCGCCGCTGCGCAGCCGCGTTGTCATAGCGACCAAGTTCGGCTTCGATGTCGATCTGCAGACGGGCGAGCGGCGCGGCGGCTTGAACAGCCGCCCCGAGCATATCCGGGCGGTGGCGGAGGCGTCGCTCAGGCGGCTGCGCACGGACACCATCGATCTGTTCTATCAGCACCGCGTTGATCCGGCCGTGCCGATTGAGGACGTGGCTGGCGCCGTGGGGGAGCTGATCAAGGCGGGCAAGGTGCGGCATTTCGGCTTGTCCGAGGCCGGTGCGCAGACGATACGCCGCGCGCATGCCGTCCAGCCGCTGGCCGCGGTGCAAAGCGAATACTCGCTGTGGTGGCGCGACGCCGAGCGCGAGATCCTGCCGCTGCTGGAGGAACTGGGCATAGGCTTTGTGCCATTCAGCCCGCTGGGCGCGGGTTTCCTCACCGGCCAGATCGGCGAGCACACCACGTTTGACAGCAGCGACTTCCGCAACAGCGTGCCGCGTTTCGCACCCGAAGCGCGCCGCGCGAACCTGGCGCTGGTTGAACTGGTGCGCAGGATCGCCGCGCGCAAGGGGGCCACGCCGGCGCAGATCGCGCTGGCGTGGCTGCTGGCGCAGAAGCCGTGGATCGTTCCTATTCCCGGCACCACCAAGCTGCATCGCCTGCAAGAGAACCTGGGCGCCACCGGCGTGGAGCTGAATGCGGATGATCTGAGCGCGATCGTCCTCGGGCTTGCCGCCATTCCTTTGCAGGGCGAGCGCCTGCCCGCAGGCTCTCTGGCGATGACCGGGCTCTGACATGGACATGAAAAAACTGGCGGGCGCCATGCTCGCGCTGGCATTCGGCGTCAACGTCGCGTGCGCTGCCGATGCGGCTCCGCGCACGGCGTCGGTGTCGCCCGCGCTGGAGAAGTACAGCCGGGACGCACTGGACAAGCTGTGGCGCCAGCCGGACCTGGCGCCGCGCGAGCGCAGCATCGCTACGCTGGCGATACTAATCGCGCGCAACCAGTCCGCCGAGCTGCCACGCTACCTGAACCGGGCGCTCGACAGCGGCGTCCAGGCGGGCGAAATCTCCGAGATCATCACGCACCTGGCGTTCTATTCCGGCTGGGGCGATGCTATGGCGGCGGTGGCGCCAACGAGCAAAGTCTTCGCCGCGCGCGGCATAGGCGCGAAGCAGCTGCCTGCAGCGTCGCCCAAATTGCTGGCCATCGACGCGGCGGCAGAGGCGAAGCGTGCAGCCCGGGTGGAGAAAAGCGCCGGACCCATTGCGCCCGGATTGGTCAGGGATACGACAGAGCTGCTGTTCAATGACCTCTGGCTGCGGCCCGGCCTGGCGCCGCGCGACCGCAGCCTGGTTACCATCAGCGCGCTGATGGCGACGGGGCAGGCGGGCCAGCTGCCGTCCCATCTGAACATCGGCATGGACAATGGGCTGACGCAGGCGCAGATTTCCGCGCTGATCAACCATATTGCATTTTATGCAGGCTGGCCCAAGGCCTTTTCTGCCGTGCCGATAGTGGCGGATGTATTCGCCAGCCGCGCCCGTCCCGCAGCGGCGGCCGAAACGCGCCAGACCGAGCCGCTGCTGGTGCAATCGCAGGGCAGCTTTGCGGCAGGCGGCACGGTAGTGACCGGTCCCGCAGGCGAGACCCTGCATGGCGACCACGCCTATGTGTTCTACCAGATCCCGCCAAACGCGCGTAAGCTGCCGCTGGTGATGTGGCATGGCGCGGGCCAGTTCTCCAAAACATGGGGCACCACGGCCGATGGGCGCGAAGGCTATCAGAATATCTTCCTGCGGCGCGGCTACGGCGTGTATGTGCTGGACCAGCCGAGGCGGGGCGCGGCGGGCCGCAGTACCGTGAGCGCCACGGTGCCCGCAACGCCGGACGAGCAGGTCTGGTTCAATATGTTCCGCATCGGCGCCTGGCCGGGCTACTTCGACGGCGTGCAGTTCCCGCGCGAGCCCGAGGCATTGAACCAGTACTTCCGCGCCATGACGCCCAATACGGGGCCGTTCGATATGGGCGTGGTGTCGGATGCGGTGTCTGCCGCGCTGGACAAGACCGGCCCCGCCATCCTGGTCACGCATTCGCAAAGCGGCGGGCCGGGATGGCGCACCGCCATCAAGAATGCCAACGTGCGCGCCATCGTCGCGTATGAGCCGGGCAGCGGCTTTATCTTCCCCGAAGGCGAAGTGCCGCCGGCCATGCCCAGCGCGGCGGGGCCGCTGGAAGCCTCCGGCGTGCCGCTGGCGGACTTCAAGCGCCTGACGCGCATCCCCATCGTCATCTACTTCGGCGACAATATTCCGGAGCAGCCCCATGCCAATCCCGGGCAGGACAATTGGCGCGTGCGGCTGGCGATGGCGCGCTTGTGGCGCGATGCAGTGAACCGCCACGGCGGTGACGCCACGCTGGTGCACTTGCCGGAACTGGGCATACGGGGCAATACGCACTTTCCGTTTTCGGACCTGAACAATGTCCAGATCGCGGACCTTATGTCCCGCTTCCTGGAGCAGAAGAAGCTGGACGGACGCTGAAGCCGGCAGGGTGCAGCAGCACCGGGATGGATTTGGAGGTGGGCGTGCTCGCGCCTGTCGCCACGCTGGCCAGCGGCACCAGCGGGTTGGTCTCGGGGTAGTAGGCGCCCACGCAGCCGCGCGGAATGTCGTATTCCACCAGCAGGAAGCCGTCGGCACGGCGCTCCACGCCGTCGTCCCACACGCTGGTGATGTCCACCATGCCGCCGGACTGCAAGCCCAGCATGCGCAGGTCTTCCTTGTTGATGAAGACCACGCGGCGCAGGCCGAACACGCCGCGATAGCGGTCGTCCAGGCCGTAGATGGTGGTGTTGTACTGGTCGTGCGAGCGCATGGTCATCATGGTCAGCAGGCGTTCGCCGTGCTGCTTGCGGGCGCGGTGCAGCGGCGTGTCGCGCTCGATGGCGTTGACGAGGAATTGCGCCTTGGCGCCCGGCGTGTCCCACTCGCGCTCGCGCGAGGCCACTTTCAGGTGGAAGCCGCCGGGCTTGGCCACGCGCGCGTTGTAGTCGTGGAAGCCGTCGAAGACTTTTTCAATGTCGTCGCGGATCAGGGCGTAGTTGGCGGCGCGCGCCAGCCAGTCCACGGTGCCGCTGCCCAGCGCGGCGTGCGCCATGCGCGCCACGATGGCCACTTCGGACAGCAGCGCAGGCGAGGCGGGCTGGTTGATGCCGTAGGAGATGTGCACCATGCTCATGGAGTCTTCCACGGTGACGCCTTGCGCCACGCCGTTTTGCAGGTCGGTCTCGGTGCGGCCCAGCGTGGGCAGGATCAGCGCGTCGTGGCCGTGCACCAGGTGGCTGCGATTGAGCTTGGTGGCTACGTGCACGGTCAGCGCGCACTGGCGCAGGCCTTGCCAGGTGAGCGGCGTGTCCGGCGTGGCCATGGCGAAGTTGCCGCCCAGGCCAATGAACACTTTCACGCGCCCGGCGCGCATGGCTTCGATGGTGGCCACCACGTCGTAGCCGTGACGGCGCGGAGGTTCGAAGCCGAATACGTGCTGCAGCCGGTCCAGGAATGCCGGCGTGGGCTGCTCGTCTATGCCCACGGTACGGTCGCCCTGCACGTTGGAGTGGCCGCGCACCGGGCACAGGCCGGCGCCGGGGCGGCCGATATTCCCGCGCATCATCATGAGGTTGGACAGCATCTGTATGGCCGCCACGGAGTTGCGGTGCTGGGTCAGGCCCATGCCCCAGCAGGCGATCACGCGCTCGCTGCGGACATAGACCTGGGTCAGGCGTTCTATCTGCTCGCGCGCCACGCCGGATTCTTCCAGCAGCAGGGGCCAGCTTTCGGCGCGCAGGTCGCGCGCGAAGGCGCCGAAGCCCTGCGTGTGGGCGTCGATAAAGGCGCTGTCGAGCACGCGCGGACCGCCGGTGGCGGCGGCCTTGTCGTCCAGTTCGAGCACGCGCTTGGCCACGGCCTTGATCAGCGCGAAGTCGCCGCCCAGGCGCGGCTGCACGAACAGGGAGCTGATGCGGGTGCTGGAGTTGAGCAGCATTGCGCCGGGACTTTGCGGGTCCTGGAAGCGCTCCAGGCCGCGCTCCTTGAGCGGGTTGATGGAGACGATGGCGGCGCCGCGCTTGGCGCAAGCATGCAGCTCGCCCATCATGCGCGGGTGGTTGGTGGCCGGGTTCTGGCCGAAGATCAGGATGGCGTCCGCCAGTTCAAAGTCGTCCAGCAAGACGGTGCCTTTGCCCACGCCCACCGTGTGCGGCAGGCCGCGGCTGGTGGCCTCGTGGCACATGTTGGAACAGTCGGGGAAGTTGTTGGTGCCATACATACGCGCAAACAGCTGGTACAGGAAGGCCGCCTCGTTGCTGGCGCGGCCGGAGGTGTAGAACGCGGCCTGGTCGGGATCGTCCAGCGCCTGCAAGTGCGTGGCGATGAGGGCGAAGGCCCGGTCCCATGGGATGGGCACGTATTTGCCGGAGGCGCGGTCGTACATCATGGGAGCGGTCAGGCGGCCGTGCTGTTCCAGTTCGTAGTCCGATTGCTGGAGCAGCTCTTCGACCGTGTGGCGGGCGAAGAAGTCGGGCCGCACGCGTTTGCTGGTGGCTTCGGCGGCGACGGCCTTCACGCCGTTTTCGCAGAATTCGAAGGTGGACGCGTGGTTGCGGTCCGGCCAGGCGCAGCCGGGGCAGTCGAATCCGTCCGGCTGGTTTTGCGCCAGCAGCGTGGTCAGCTTGCCGGCGCCCACGCGCTCGCGGTACAGGTTGAGCGCCACGTATTTGAGCGCGCCCCAGCCGCCGGCCGGGTTGGTGTATGGCGCCACGTGGCCCTTGTTTGCCATGCCGAGTTGTTTCACTTGATGCTCCTCTTGTTGCGAGCTTCCAGTGTCGCCGCAGCGGCGGCCGGGCAGGGTGTACAGAACCGCAGACGAGGCTGGGGTACAGTGGCATTGGGGCCAGGATGGGGCGCATGCGGCGCCATGCGCTGCGCTATACTGCGCAGCATGAACCTTTACGAAACCCTCGCTGCCGATATCGAAGGCCAGGTCGCGCGCGGCGTGCTGCTGGAAGGGGACAAGCTGCCCTCGGTGCGGCAGACCAGCCAGCACCGTGGCCTGAGCATCAGCACGGTGCTGCGCGCCTACTCGCTTCTGGAGAGCAAAGGCATTATCGAAAGCCGTCCGCAGTCTGGCTATTTTGTGCGCACCCGCCAGAGCAGCATGCCGCGCCCGGCGCCGCTGGCGGCCAGCGCGCCGCTGGAGCTGTCGTCGGAAGTGGACGTGAGCCGGCTTGTTCTGTCCACGCTGCGCACCATACGCGCCCACGGCGCGGTGCCGCTGGGGTCTCCGTATCCGGACCCGGCGCCGTTCCCCTGGCCGCGCATCAACCAGTACGCCAATGCCATCGCGCGCCGCTCGCAGCACTGGAGCGTGATGGACGACCTGCCGCCGGGGAACCCTCAGCTGATGCGCCAGATCGCGCGCCGCCACCTGGAGAATGGGCTGCCGGTGGACCCGTCCGAAATCATCATCACCGTGGGCGCCACCGAGGCGATCAACCTGTGCCTGCAGGCGGCGGCCAAGCCGGGCGACACGGTGGCGGTGGAGTCGCCCACGTTCTACGCGATGCTGCACGCGATAGAGCGCATGGGCATGCGGGCGCTGGAGATACCGACCGACCCGCGCGAGGGCATCAGCATCGAAGCGTTGCGCTCCATCCTGTCGCAGCAGCGTATTGCGGCCTGCATGGTGATGCCGAACTTCCAGAACCCGCTGGGCTTCCAGATGCCGGATGCGCGCAAGCGTGAACTGGTGGAGCTGCTGGCCAGCTACGACATTCCGGCCATCGAGAACGATGTCTACCACGAGCTGTATTACGGCGACAGCCATCCGACGTCGCTCAAGACCTATGACACCAAGGGCCTGGTGCTGCACTGTTCTTCGTTCTCCAAGAGCCTGACGGCCAACTACCGCATCGGCTGGGCGCTGCCGGGGCGCTACACGGCACAGGTGGAAAAGCTGAAGTTCCTGAACACGCTCACCACGCCCACGCTGCCGCAGATGGCGATTGCGGACTATCTGCAGAACGACGGCTACGACCGCCATCTGCGCAAGGTGCGCAAGGGTTATGAGCAGCGCGCGCGCATGATGGCGGCTGCGGTGCTGCGCTTCTTCCCGGCCGGCACCCGCGTGTCCGAGCCGCAGGGCGGCTATGTGCTGTGGGTGGAATTGCCGCAGGGCGTGGATGCGATGAAGCTTTATGCGCTGGCGCTGGAACGCAAGATCACCATCGGGCCGGGGCATATGTTCTCGGCGCGCGGCAGCTATACGAACTACATCCGCCTGAACTACAGCTATCCGTGGTCGAAGGAGATCGAGGATGCGCTGCGCATGCTGGGGCGCCTGGCGGGGCAACTGGCCTAGGCTTTATCCGCCCACCAGCGACATGCGAACCACCTTGTGCGCGTGCGTGCGCCCGGAGGCGGGGACCGTGCCGCGCAGCTCCGAGTAGCGGTCGCTGCGGGCTTCCCACAAGGCGCGCACGCGGGAGGCCAACTGCGCCTCCTGGCCCTCGCCCAGCCAGGGGCGCAGGTCCGCACCCTGCTGCGAGAACAGGCACAGATACAGTTTGCCGTCCGCCGCCACGCGCGCGCGCACGCAGTCGCCGCAGAAGGGATGCGACATGCTGGAGATGAAGCCTATGCTGCCGGCGCCGTCGGCATGGCGCCAGATCTCGGCCGTGCCGTGGCCGCGCGCGGCGCCGTCCGGCGCCAGCGGGTAGTGCTGCTGCACGATGGCGCGCATGGCGTCCGCGCTGAGCACCTGGCTTGCGCTCCAGCGGCTGGCGCCGCCCACGTCCATGTACTCGATAAAGCGCAGCTGCACGCCGCTGTCGCGGAAGTGGTGCACCAGCGGCAGGATCTGGCTGTCGTTCACGCCGCGTTCTATCACCGTGTTGACCTTGACCGGCGCCAGCCCCACGCGCTGCGCCGCCGCTATGCCTTCCAGCACCCGCGCCACCGGAAAATCGACGCCGTTCATGCGCCCTGCAAGCTTGTCGTCCAGGCTGTCCAGGCTGACGGTGATGCGGCTCAGGCCCGCGTCCTTCAGCGACTGCGCCCTGGCGGCCAGCAGCGAGCCGTTGGTGGTGAGCGCGATGTCGAGCGGGCGGCCTTCCAGCGTGCGCATGGCCGCCAGCGTTTCTATCAGCCGGGGCAGGTCTTTGCGCAGCAGCGGCTCGCCGCCGGTAATGCGCAGCTTCTCCACGCCCAGCTCCACAAAGGTGCGCGCCAGGCGGGCCAGCTGTTCGAAGGACAGGCGCTCGGAAGAGGACATGAACGGGAAGTCCGGCCCGTAGCTTTCCTTGGGCATGCAGTAGGGACAGCGGAAATTGCACTGGTCGATGACGGACAGGCGCAAGTCCCTCAGCGGGCGGCCACGGGTGTCTCGGAGGTCTGTCGTGTGCGTAGTCATGGGGCCAGCATAACGCGCGGGCGTGGAGGGAAAGCAGTACAGTCCGGGCCTTGGCGGAGGGGTACAGTTTGCCGGCGGCGCCGCTTGCGCAGGGGATAAGGCTGTACTCCTTCTTCTGCGGCGGTCCTGTACTCCTTGCGTTGTGCCTTGCGCGGCTATCCTGCGGCCATATTGTTCGCCACCCAAAGGAGATCTGCAATGAACACATCCCGCTTCGAGGTAGCTACCTTGCTCATGGCAGGCTTCGCCACGGTCTGCGTCTTCCTGGCCGCCACCATCGTACTGGGCCTGCGGGAGCAGGCCAAGCTGAACGCCGTCGCGGCGAGCATGGCGGGGGACCGCTGGCCCAAGATTGAACTGGCAACCAATATCCGCTTGCGCGTAACCGATATCGCCGTGGCGCTGCGCAATGTGATGCTGAGCAGCGACGAGACCGTGCGGCGCGCGCAGATCGATGAGATAGCCAAGGCCGGGAGGGAGATCGACGCCGACGCGGCGGAGCTGGACCGCCGCGTGGTGACCGAGAGCGGACGCGCTGCACTCAAGCGCGTGGAGTCGGCGGTGCGGGTTTATGAGGAGGGCCAGCGGCGGCTGGTGGCGCTGGTGCAGGCCGGGCACGAGGCGGAGGCGCGTGCTTATCTGAGCGTGGAAGTCATGCCCATGCTGCAGGCGTGCCGCACAGCGATGGCCGCCATGGTGGGCAACGAGGTGGCGCTGATGGAGGCATCGCGCGAGGAGGCGGAGCAGGCCTACGCCGCCACGCGCCTGAAGATGCTGGCGCTGGGCGCGCTGGCCTTGCTGTGTTCCGCAGGCGTGGCCACGCTGATCATCAGCCGGCTGCGGCGCGAGCTGGGCGGGGAGCCGGGGCAGGCGGCGCAGGTTGCCGCCCGCATCGCCGAGGGCGATCTGACGGGCGCCATTGCGCTGCGCAGCGGCGACAAGCGCAGCATGATGTATGAGATGGAGCATATGCGCGAGCACCTTGGCCTGCTGGTGGGCCATGTGCGGCGCGATGCGGAGCAGATTGCGTCGGCATCGGCGCAGATCGCGGCGGGGAATCTGGATTTGTCGGCGCGCACCGAGGCGCAAGCCGCCAGCCTGGAGGAAACCGCCGCCGCCATGGAGCAGCTGAGCGCCACCGTGGAGCAGAACAGCGCCAATGCCGACGCGGCAAACCAGCTGGCGCGGCAGGCGTCTGCTGCGGCGGAGCGCGGCGGACAGGCGGTGGCCGCCGTGACTGCGCGCATGCAGGACATTGCCGCTTCGGCCAGGCAGATGGCGGACATTATCGGCCTGATCGACGGCATCGCTTTCCAGACCAATATCCTGTCGCTCAACGCGGCTGTTGAAGCGGCGCGCGCGGGTGAGGCGGGACGGGGCTTTGCCGTAGTGGCTACCGAGGTACGCCAGCTGGCGCAGCGCTCGGCGGCAGCCGCGCACCAGATCGGCCAGCTGATCTCCGCCGCCACGGGGCAGGCCAGCGCCGGAGCAGCCCTGGTGGAGCAGACCGGGGATGCGATGCGCGACATTATCGACAGCGTGGCGCGGGTGGAAGGCATCATGGCGCAGATACGGCATGCGGGCGCCGAGCAGCATAGCGGCATTGTGGCGTGCAGCCGCGCAGTGGTGGAGATGGACCAGGGCACGCAGCAGAACGCGGCGCTGGTTGAGGAAGTCGCTGCGGCGGCCAATTCCCTGCAAGGCCAGTCCAGCCAGCTCGCGCAAGCGGTCAGCCGCTTCCGTATCGACGCGGCCGATCCAGCCGATCCTGCCGTGAACTCCGGGCGAGTTGCAGGGCGGCCCTCCAGCCGGCGCGCGCTGCCGCTGGCCGCGCAGGCTTGATGGAGGCCCAGCTATGGAAACCATGAGACAGGCGCCGCTGCGCGCCGTCGTCATCGTCGGTGACGCAAAGGAAAGGAGCGCCGTGCTGGCCGCCTGCCGCCATCTCGGCCTGGCGCTGGATGGCTGCACCGGCTCCGGGCTAGCCGGCATGGCCCTGATCGAAACGCTGGCCACTCCGCCGGACCTGGCCATCGTCGACCTGCGCGTAACCGACATGGACGGCGCGGACCTGATACGTTCGCTCTCCATGCTGGACGCCGAAATCGGCTTGGTGCTCTGCGGCGCGGACTGCCCGCGCCTGCAGGACACGGCGCTGGTGCTGGCCGCCGCCCTGGGCATGCGCGGCTGCGCGGCGGTGGCCGGTCCGGTGTCGGCGGCGGTGCTGTCCGCCGCCGTGGCCGAGAGCATAGCCAGCCGTGGCCGGGCCGGTGCCGCGGCCAAGCCCTTCGAGGTGCCGGACGCCATCGACATCCGATCCGGCCTGCTCCGCGATGAGTTCGAGCTGTACTACCAGCCCAAGGTGGCGCTGGCCCACCGCAAGCCGCGCGGCGTGGAAGCGCTGCTGCGCATGGCGCTGGACGACAGCGCGGCGCTGCGGGCGGCGGGGCATATGCTGCCGGTTGCGGTCAACCTGTCGCCCAGGGCGTTGGCCAATCCCGACCTGGCTGGCCATGTGGCGGACGCCGTGCGCCGCTCCGGCGTGCCGCCGCAGGCCGTGATGTTCGAAGTCACGGAGCACACCGAGATCGCCGACCTGGGCGCTGCCCTGCGCGTGCTGCTCAAGCTGCGCCTGCGCGGACACCCGCTGTCGCTGGACGACTACGGCGCGGGCCACGCCTCCATACTGCAGCTTTCGCGCATCCCCTTCGGCGAGATAAAGCTGGACCGCCGCCTGGTGCACAATGCCTGGAAGCGGCCGCACCTGGAGCCGCTGCTGCGGCAAGCCATCGAGTCGGCGCGGCAGCTGGGCATGACGTCGGTGGCCGAGGGCATAGAAACGTCCGAAGACTGGGACTTCCTGCGCAAGCTGGGCTGCGATCAGGCGCAGGGCTATCTGATCGCCCGGCCCATGCCTGCCGCGAGCCTGCCCGGATGGCTGCGGCATGCGGCTTCCACGCCGCCGCTTGCATATGAGGCGGACTCCGCGCCGTGTGACAATGCGTGACTATTTTTCAAAAGGAAACGCGTACACTTCCGGCGATCGACAACATCGCGCGCACGGGAGTCTGGTTTGGGTATCGATTTTTTGTTCGGCATACTGACGTATCCATTGACCCTGCTGCTCTGGCTTGCGCTGATCATCGGCTGCTCGTATGGCGTCTACCATCACCGCAACGCCGCCGCCTTCGTGCCGCCACGGCGGCTGGTGGCTGGCTACGCGGGAGCGGTGCTGGCATGCGTGCTGAGCACCGCTGCTGCGGCCTACGTCACGCCCGAGGAAGCGGCGCAGCTCTGGCAGGTGCCGCCGGATAAATACTGGGCCGCGATACGGCAGGAGTTTGTTTACACGCTGGCGCCGGCCATCATGTTCGGCACGGCGGGCATTGCGCTGGTTGGCGTGCCGGTCCTGCTGCGGCTTGCGCGCGCGGGGCGGCGCACCGTTGGATGGGCGTTGCTGGCGTCGCTGGCCATCTCGCTGCCGTTTTCGCTGCTGCTCTGCGCAGGCCTGCTTGGCTCGGGCAATGGTATAGCCAATGCGCTCCGCGCGATCGCATCCATCACCGGCGCCCATTTGCTGATGACCTTATTTTTCTGCGTGGGCGCGGGCTTGCCTTGGACGCGCAGCGGACAACTGCGTTCCGCCTCGCGGCTGGCGCTGAGCGCCGCAGCGGTGCTGCTGGTTGCGGCCTATCTGCTGTTCTGGCCCGTCCCGATTGAACCGCAGGCGTGGCGGGCGCCCCAGGCGCCGGGCTATGTGGGGGCGCATGCGCCTAACAGCAGGCTGTCCGATATAAGCGGGATTGCGCTGGGGCGGCAGATCGGGCCTGAATATATCGTGCAGGGCAAGGATGGCAAACTGTACGCGGGCCTGTCGAACGGCGCCATCATGCACATGCAGCCGGATGGTAGCGCGCAGGGCATGCTGGCACATACCGGCGGCAGGCCGCTGGGCATGGCCTTTGATGCGGACGGCAACCTGATCGTGGCCGATGCGATGAAGGGATTGCTGTCCTTCGACCCCAACGGCGCGCAGACCGTGCTGCTGGCCGCAGGGCCGGGCGGGCCGCTGCATTTCGCCAATGCGGTGGCGCTTGCTGGCAGCGGGAAAATTTATCTCACCGATTCGTCTGAGCGCTTCTCGCCTGCGCAGTACGGCAGCACGCAATGGGCGGCCACGCTGGACGTGCTGGAACAGTCGGCCACCGGCCGCGTGCTGGAGTTCGATCCGGCTACCAGGGCCGTGCGCGTGGTGGCGCGGGGACTGAGCCTGGCGAACGGGGTTTTGCTTTCCGCCGACGAGAAGACGCTGCTCGTCAGCGAGAGCGGCAAGTACCGCGTGTGGCGCATATCCGTCGCAGCCAGCCAGCTGGATGTGGCGCAAGCGTCGCCGCAGGCGCAAATCCTGTTCGACAATCTGCCCGGCTATCCGGACAACCTGACGAGGGGGCTGGACGGGCGGATCTGGCTGGGACTGGCGGGGCAGCGCAATGATCTGGATCGAATGGCGGACAAGCCCTTCATGCGGAAGCTGATGCTGCGCATTCCGCGCGCGCTCTGGCCCATGCCCAAGGCCTTCGGCCATGTGATGGCGTTCACCGAGGACGGCAAGGTGGTGGCGGATCTGCAGGACGCCAGCGGCCTGTCGCCGCTCACCACCGGCGTGACCGAAACGCCGGAGCGGCTGTATATCCAGAACGTGAACGGGGACCGTTTGGGCTGGCTGCCGCGCGCGGCGCTGGCGCCGTGAGCTGCGGCGCGGCCTGGGTTGCTTGAAGCGGTGGCGGAAGGCAGAAAGAGTCGAACTTACAGAGGAGCGGCTAACGCCCCTCACCGGGTTTGAAGCCCGGCCCCGTCACCGGACGGGAATGCCTTCCTTGGTTTCATGCGTCCAGCTTGCTGAGGGGCGCACCAGATGGCTGTTGCGCACGCGCCGAGTATAGCCGACGCGATCGAAAAATTCCAACAACTGCACGGCGCGCTTGCGTCCCAGCCCTGCGGCGTCGCGCAGGGTGGCCGCCTGCGCGTCCGGAAGGGTGGCGATCATGTGGGCCAGTTCGGCCAGCGGCGCGGGGTGGTAGAACAGGTCCGGCACGATCTGGCTGATGCTGCCGGCGCGCGCCAGTTTGCGCAGCAGGCGGCGCACTTCGCCTTCCGGCACGGCGAGCGTGGCGCTCAGGTCGCGTACCCAGGGCGGGTCGTAGCGGCCGGCCAGCAGCTCGGGCATCAGGCGGTCCGCCAGCGCTTGTTCGGCGGCGCTCAGTTCAACGCTGTGGCTGGGCAGGTGCAGCACGTTGCCCTTGCGGGCCAGACTTCCTTGTGCGATCAGGGCCGTCAGCGCGTGGCTCCATAGCGGGTTATCGCTGTCCGGGCTGGCGATGCGTTTCAGGCGCCAGAAATCGGGGCCGGCTTCGTCCGGGGTGCGGGCGTGGAAATCAGCCAGGGCGGCCAGGGCTTGCTGCTGCAGGCGTTCCAGCGCGCCGGCGTCGATCAGCAGCTCGTCGCCGCCGGGCAGGGGGATGCGGTGCACGCCGGCGGGCAGGGCAAGGCGGCCGGGCGGCAGCTGGGACAGGCGCACCAGTGTGCTTAAGGCCAGGCCGTGCGGGCTGCACGCAAGCAGCGCGGCGATGCCGCTGCCGTCGGCATTTGCGCCACTGCTCGCGTCGCTGCGCCCGGCGCTGCTTTTACGGCCATCCCTGCTGTCGGCAAAGGCGTGCAGCGCGTCCAGCCAGGCCAGGCGCGCGGGGCTGCGGCGCTTGCGGGCGGCGCCGAAAGGATCGAGCACCATGCCGCCGCCTATGGTTTGCGTGGCTTGCGCGTTGCGCAGCACGAAGCGGTCGCCGGGGACGGCGTGCAGCTCCTGCTCGAACACCAGCTGCACGCGCGCGCTTTGGCCGGGATGCATGGCGTCCGCATCCAGCGGCACCACGTTGGCGGTGCGGTGCGCCGCGCCCAGGTGGACGTGCACCGGCGACCAGGCCTTGAGCGCCGCGCCGCTGCCGGGCAGCAGCGTCAGCTCCACGTCGATGCGGCTGGAGCAGGCGGCCAGCTCGGGAGCGACGATCCAGCTGCCGCGCTCTATGTCCTCGCGCGCGGCGCCCGCCAGCTTGAGAGCTAGGCGCTGGCCCGCCCGGCCTTCGGTGGCGGACCGGTTCTGCGCATGGATGCCGCGTACCCGGACCTGCTGCCCGCTGGGCGCCAGCGTCAGCGTGTCGCCCACGGCCACGCTGCCTGCCAGCGCGGTGCCGGTGACGACGGTGCCTTGGCCGGCCAGCGTGAACACCCGGTCCACGCCCAGGCGGAACAGGCGCTGCTCGTCGCGTATGGGCAGGGCGCGCGCGGCGGCTGCAAGGTGGAGCAGCAGCGCCGACACGCCCGCGTCGCCGGACACGGTGGCGGCGGTGGGGAAGATGGGGCAGCCGGCGAAGGCGGTAGCTTCCAGCAGGCGTGCGATCTCGGTTTCCAGCTGCTGCAGGCGTTCCGGCGCAACGCGGTCCGCCTTGTTCAGCGCCACGGCGCCGCGCCGCACGCCCAGCAGGCGCAGGATGGCGAGGTGCTCCAGCGTCTGCGGCATGATGCCGTCGTCGGCCGCGATGACCAGCAGCGCGAAGTCGATGCCGGTAATGCCCGCCGCCATGGTGCGGATGAATTTCTCGTGCCCGGGCACGTCAATCACGCCGAGTATGCTGCCGTCTTCCAGCGGCGCGTAGGCGTAGCCCAGCTCTATCGAAATGCCGCGTTCCTTTTCTTCCTTCAGGCGGTCCGTGTCCACGCCGGTGAGCGCGCGCGTGAGCGCGGTCTTGCCGTGGTCGATATGGCCTGCGGTGCCGACGATCATGCCGGGACCAGATCCTTCAGCTGGGCTGCGAACAGTTCCAGCTGGGCGTCTTCCAGGCAGCGCAGGTCGAGCCAGAGCGTGTCGCTGGCGATGCGGCCGATGACGGGGCGGGGCAGGGAGCGCAGGCGTTTTTCGAGCGTGCCGAGCGGGTCGCCGTGCGTTTGGCGGGCGGCGCGGATCGCCAGGCCGTGGCTGGGCAGCTGGTCCACCGGCAGCGCGCCGCTGCCGATCTGGCTCAGAATCGGCTCTGTGGCTACCGAATAGGCCTCGCCCAGCGCCTGCTGGAGCAGCGGCTGCAGCGTGGCGGCGAGCGCGCGCATGGCGGCGGCTGGGCGCGTGAGCAGGCGCAGTGTGGTCAGGCGTTCGGGCAGCAGGTCCGGGGCGCGGTACAGGGCGAGCACCGGTTCCAGCGCTGCCAGCGTGAGTTTGCCCACGCGCAGGGCGCGCTTGAGCGGATTGCGCTTGATGGCGGCGATCAGGTCTGCGCGCCCGGCGATGATGCCGCACTGCGGTCCGCCGAGCAGCTTGTCGCCGCTGAAGGTGACGAGATCGGCGCCGGCGGCGATGGTTTCGCGCACGGTGGTTTCGTGCGGCAGGCCGTATTGTTCCAGGTCTACCAGGGTGCCGCTGCCCAGGTCCACGGCCAGAGGGATATTGTTGCGGCGTGCCAGCGGGGCCAGGTCCGGCAGTTCGACGGCCTTGGTGAAGCCTGTGATGGCGTAATTGCTGCAATGGACCTTCATCAGCAGCGCGGTGTTGGCGGCGATGGCGTTGCCGTAGTCGGCCAGGTGGGTGCGGTTGGTGCTGCCCACTTCGCGCAGCGTGGCGCCGGCGCGTGTCATGATGTCCGGGATACGGAAGGCGCCGCCTATTTCCACCAGTTCGCCGCGCGAGACGATGACTTCGCGGCCCATCGCCAGCGTGTTAAGCAGGAGCAGGACGGCGGCGGCGTTGTTGTTGACCACCGTGGCGGCTTCGGCGCCGGTCAGTTCGCGCAGCAGTTCTTCCACCAGGTTGTCGCGGTCGCCGCGCTTGCCGGTGTCGATGTCCCATTCCAGGTTCATGGGCCAGCGCAGCGCTTCGGCCACGGCCTGCACGGCGCTGTCCGGAAGCAGGGCGCGGCCAAGGTTGGTGTGCAGCACGGTGCCGGTGAGGTTGAAGACGGGGCGAAGCGCGGAGCGGTTGGCGCGTTCCAGGCGGTCCGCGAGGCGGGCAGTGACGGCGGCGATGCTGGCGTCGGCAGGATCCTCGGTGGCACTGGCTGCACCCAGCGAGCAGGCGCGCAGTTCGGCGAGCAGGGCGCGCAGGGTGGCGGTGGTCTGTTCGCGGCCGTATTGTGCGATGAGCGGCTGGCAGGCGGCGTCGCTCAGCACGCGGTGCACGGCGGGCAGCTGCACCGCGCGCGGCGGACGGATGTCGGCGCTCATTCGGAGCCCAGCCACAGCAGGGGATTGACACTGCCGCGCGCGTAGCCCGCTTCCGTCACCAGCACGTCGAGCGCCAGGCTGGCCAGGTCGTCGGCCAGCGGTTCCACCATAAAGTCATGCTCCTGGTTGAATACTTTCCGGTAACTGTGGCAGTCGTCGCAGGTCTCTGCGCGGGCTACGCGGGATGGGTCCTGGGCTTTGCTGGCAGACGCCTCCTCGGGCTGGTCCAGGCTTTGGTAAGCGATGCGGGCGTTCTTTTCGCAGCAGCTGCATTTCACCCGCACCATATGCCACTCGCTGGCGCAGATGCCGCAGTGCAGATAGCGGTAGCCCTGCGCCTGCCCGCCGATGCGGATCACGCTGGCCACCGGATGCGAACCGCACACCGGGCACAGGGCGCCCGTGACCGGCGGCTGGACGCGGCTGGCGTCGAGCTGGCTGGCGTGCGAGGTCCACAGCACTTGTAGGGCAGCGGCCACGAAAGGCGCATGCAGCGGGTTGATGCCTTCGCCGAATTCGGCCAGCACGGCGTCTGCGCAGCCTTCCAGTTCGGCTTCGGGCAGGGCGCGCAGGTCTTGCAGTACGGCGGCCAGCTGGGGCTGGCCGGAGGTGTCCAGCATGTCGAGCAGCGCCAGGTAGACGGCGCGCCAGCCTGCGGGGCGCGGACCGGATACCGGCAGCGGAGGCATATTGTGGGCCAAGGCCGTTTCGATGGCGTCGAGCGAGGGCAGCGGCGGGATGGTGGCGGGGGCGATTTTGGCTTGCGCGTCCGCCAGCGCGGCCATCAGGAGCAGGTAGCCGTGCAGGGATTCAGGGGCAGGTATGCCGGGGACGCCGCCGGCGGCAAGCTGGCGCAGACGGGCGGCGCGGGCAGAAAACAAGACGCCCGGTTGCGGCAGCACCAGGCGCGGAATGGTGTTGTGGTCCAGCGATTCGATCTCGCCGGGGGACAGGAGGCGTTGTACCAAGTAAGTCCTCTCGTTTGCGGTTGGCGGGTTACGCACTGCGTGCTAACCCGCCCTACAATGTTCCTCCGCCATGCAATGCCCAGGGCGCGTAGGGCGGGTTAGTGCGCAGCACGTAACCCGCCAGCTCATTCTAAACCTAGTCACGCTGCTTGCGCGCCATTTCTTCGAACCAGCGCCGGTGGTGCTTGCGCGCCCACCCGTAGGTGACGGTGCCGCGCACCATGGCGCCCACCGAGCCCTTGACCCAGAAGCCCGCATACACATGCACCACAATCGCCACAATAATAACGAAGGCGCAGAAAGAGTGGAGCAGCGCTGCGAAGCGCACCAGGTCTATGGGGAAGTAGAACGCAAAGTAGGCGCGCCAGATCACGATGCCGGACAGGATCAGCCCCACCATGCACGCAATGAGCACAAAGAACAGCACCTTCTGGCCCGCGTTGTAGCGACCCACGGGCGGCACCTTGTCCTCGCGCAGGCTGATCACGTCGGTGGCGCCTTTCAGCCACTCCTTGTCGCCCGGCTCGAAGCGGTTGTGGTGCCAGAAGCGCGCCACCAGCAGCCCGAAGGACACCGCCATCACCACCCCGATAAACGGATGCAGTATGCGCGTCCACTGCCCGCCGCCCAGGAACACGGCCATCCACGCCGTGGCCGGATGGAACATGGCCAGCCCGGACACGGCCAGCAGCACGAAGCAGATCGCCGTCACCCAATGGTTGCTGCGTTCATTTGCGTTATAGCGCTCGATGAGCGGATTGCCGTCTTTATCGCGTTTCATTTTGGCTCTCCCCGATGCGGTTGGCCTCGTGCAGCGCCTCGGCTTCCTCGTCCTTGCTCACTTCATTCGGCCCCACGCGGCTGTAGTGGAACCAGCCGGCCAGCGCGGTGACGGCGATGCCGGCCAGCGCGAGCGGCTTGGTCAGCCCCTTCCACAGTCCTACCATGGGGCTGATTGACGGATTGGCGGGCAGGTTGTGGTACAGGCCGGGACGGTCCGCATGGTGCAGCACATACATCACGTGCGTGCCGCCCACGCCGGCCGGGTCGTACAGGCCCGCCTGCGCAAAGCCGCGCGACTTCAGGTCCTCAATGCGTTCTTCGGCGTGGATTTTCATGTCCTCCTTGGTGCCGAACACGATGGCACCGGTGGGGCAGGTCTTCACGCAGGCCGGTTCCTGGCCCACCGCCACCCGGTCCGAGCACAGCGTGCACTTGTAGGCGCGGCTGTCCTGCTTAGAGATGCGCGGCACGTCGAACGGGCAGCCCGCCACGCAGTAGCCGCAGCCGATGCAGTTCTCCTGGTGGAAGTCCACGATGCCGTTCGTGTACTGCACGATGGCGCCCGGCGCAGGGCAGGCTTTCAGGCAGCCCGGGTCTTCGCAGTGCATGCAGCCGTCCTTGCGGATCAGCCATTCCAGGTTGCCGTCCTTTTCCTCATGCTCGGTGAAGCGCATGACGGTCCAGGACTGCGGCGTGAGGTCGCGCGGATTGTCATACTCGCCGTTGGTGTCGCCCACGTCGTCGCGCAGGTCGTTCCATTCCATGCAGGCGGTCTGGCAAGCCTTGCAGCCTATGCACTTCGACACGTCGATCAGCTTGGCCACGCTTCCTGTGGCCGGACTGCGCGCCACGGGCTGCTGCACCGTGGTGGCCGACATGCGCTTGATATCCAATGATTGCAGTGCCATGTCGGTTCTCCTAAGCTTTCTCGACCTTCACCAGGAAGGACTTGTACTCCGGCGTCTGGGTGTTCGCGTCCCCCACCGACGGCGTGAGCGTGTTGATCAGATAGCCGGGACGGGTTACGCCCTTGAAGCCAAAGTGCAGCGGCAAGCCGACCGTGTGGACTTTCTTGCCCTCGATGGTGAGCGCCTTGATGCGCTTGGTGACCACGGCCTTGGCAAAGATCTGCCCGCGCTTGGACGACACCTTCACCTTGCCGCCATTGGGCACGCCCAGTTCTTTCGCCAGGTCCTCGCCGATCTCCACGAACTGCTCCGGCTGGATAATGGCGTTCAGGCGCGCGTGCTTGGTCCAGAAGTGGAAGTGCTCGGTGAGACGGTAGCTGGTGGCCACGTGCGGGAACTCCTCGTGCTTGCCCAGCTTGGCCCTGTCGTCCTTGAACATGCGCGCCGCAGGGTTGCTGGTGGCGCGCGGGTTCTTCGGATGCAGCGGGTTGTAGCCCAGCGGGTTCTCCAGCGGCTCGTAGTGCTCGGGGAAGGGGCCTTCGCCCATGCCGGCCCGCGCAAAGAAGCGCGCCACGCCTTCGGCCAGCATGATGAACGGCCCCATGCCGTTTTCGGGCGGCTCGTCCACTTTGAAGTCCGGCACGTCCGCGCCGCCCCAGGTGGCGCCGTTCCAGGCCACCAGCTTGCGGGTAGGGTCGAAAGGCTTGCCCTTGGTGTCGGCGGAGGCGCGGTTGTACAGCACGCGGCGGTTGGCCGGCCAGGCCCAGGCCCAGTTCAGGGTCTGGCCTATGCCGGTCGGATCGCTGTTGTCGCGCCGTCCCATCTGGTTGCCGGCCTGGGTCCAGCAGCCGGCGAAGATCCAGCAGCCGCAGGATGTGGAGCCGTCGTCGCGCAGCTGCGCGAAGCCGCCCAGCTGCTCGCCTTTCTTCACCAGCACCTTGGTGGCGTCCTTGGGATCGGTCACCTCCGCCAGCGCCTTGCCGTTGTACTCCATCGCCAGTTCCTCCGGCGTGGGGCTGAACGGCTGCGCATACGGCCAGGTCAGGTTGACGATAGGGTCGGGGAATTTGCCGCCCTCGGCCTGGTACATCTTCCGCATCCGCAGGAAAATGCCGGACATGATTTCCAGGTCGCTGCGGGTCTGCCACGGCGGCTCCGCGCCTTGCCAGTGCCACTGCAGCACGCGCGAAGAGCTGACCAGCGATCCGCGCTCCTCGGCGAAGCAGGTGGTGGGCAGACGGAACACCTCGGTCTGGATCTGCGCCGGATCGGCCTTGTGGAAGTCGCCGTGCGGCTTCCAGAATTCGGCCGTCTCCACCGCCAGCGGGTCCATCACCACCAGGAACTTCAGCTTGGACAGCGCCTCCGTCACCTTCTGCTTGTCCGGCGCGGACGCCAGCACATTGAAGCCCTGGCAGATGTAGCCGTTCATTTTCCCTTGATGCATGAGCTCAAAGGCTTGCATCAGGTCGTAAGGCTTGTCCAGCTTGGGCAGGTAGTCATAGGCCCAGTTGTTTTCCGCCGTCGCCGCCGCGCCCCACCAGGCCTTCATCAGGCTCACGTGGAACTTACGGTAGTTGCTCCAGTAGCTGAGCTGATTCGGCCGCAGCGGCTTGAGGGCGCGCGCGTTGATGTAGCCGTCCAGTTCCTGCTCCGGCTCGTTCGGCAAGGTCATATAGCCAGGCAGCAGGTTGGTCATCAGCCCCAGGTCGGTCAGGCCCTGGATGTTGGAGTGCCCGCGCAGCGCGTTCATGCCGCCGCCCGCGATGCCGATATTGCCAAGCAGGAGCTGCATCATGGCGCCCAGGCGCAGCGTCTGCGCGCCGGTGGAATGCTGGGTCCAGCCCAGCGCGTACAGGATGGTGCCCGCGCGCCCCGGCACGGCGGTGGAGGCCAGCATCTCCGCCACTTTCTGGAACTTGTCCTTGGGGACGCCGCACACGCGCTCCACCAGGTCCGGCGTGTAGCGCGAGTAGTGCTTCTTCATCAGCTGGTAGACGCAGCGCGGGTGCTCCAGCGTGGGGTCGACCTTGGCGTAGCCGTCCTCGCCTTTTTCATAGTCCCAGCTGGACTTGTCCGCGTACTTGCCGGTGGCCTCGTCGTAGCCCGAGTACAGGCCGTCGTTCAGCGCGAAGTCCTCGCGCACGATAAAGGGCATGTCGGTGTAGTTCGTCACGTACTCGCGCTGGATCTTGTCCGTCGTGAGCAGGTAGTTGATGACGGCGCCCAGGAACACGATGTCCGTGCCGGTGCGGGTGGCCACGTAATAGTCGGCCACCGAAGCGGTGCGGGTAAAGCGCGGATCGACCACGATCAGCTGCGCCTTGCGGTGCGCCTTGGCCTCGGTCACCCATTTGAAACCGCAAGGGTGGGCCTCGGCAGCGTTGCCGCCCATGACCAGGATTACATCAGCATTGCGGATATCGACCCAGTGATTCGTCATCGCTCCACGGCCAAACGTCGGGGCAAGACCTGCCACCGTCGGACCATGTCATACACGCGCCTGGTTATCGAATGCCAGCATGCCGAGACTGCGCATGGTCTTGTGTGTCAGGTAGCCGACCTCGTTGCTGGAGGCCGAAGCGGCCAGCATGCCGGTCGAGAGCCACCGGTTGACGGTCTTGCCGTCCGCCGTTTTCTCGATGAAGTTGGCGTCGCGGTCCTGCTTCATCAGCTTGGCGATGCGGTCCAGCGCATCGTCCCAGGACAGCTGCTTCCATTCCGACGAGCCGGGCGCGCGGTATTCCGGCACCTTGAGGCGGTTCGGGCTCTGGATAAAGTCGATCAGGCTGGCGCCCTTGGGGCACAGCGTGCCGCGGTTGACCGGGTGGTCGGCGTCGCCCTCGATGTGGATGATGCGCGCCGCCGCGTTTTTCGCGCCGTCGCCCAGTCCGTACATCAGGATACCGCAGCCCACCGAGCAGTAGGGGCAGGTGTTGCGGGTTTCCGTGGTGCGCAGCAGCTTGTACTGCCGCACTTCGGCGAGCGCCGTGGTGGGGGCAAACCCGAGCGCTGCAATGCTCGACGTTGCCAGGGTGGCGCCAGTTACCCGTAGGAACTGCCGCCGCGACATCTGGTGCATAGCTGCCTCCATCATCGTCCTGAGATCAGACCAGTGTAGCACCATGACAAAAATAAAGTGTTTGCGGAATTGTATCTGTGATGTATCTGTTGCTTTTGTGGAATGGTCTGGGCGGGAGGGGCACCGGAAACTGATAATATCGACCTGGAAGCTCTGGACAACAGCGGGCAAACCGTAGGGCGGGTTAGACGGCCTTGGCCGACGTAACCCGCCATGATTCGTCGAGCCGCAAGCATTGGCGGGTTACGAGAGCCTTCGGCTCTCTAACCCGCCCTACGGGCTAAAAGCCGCATCAGTTGAGTCTATGGCATCATGACTGGATGAGCGCTTTCTTTGAAAATTCTTCGCCAACGTCCTCCCGCCACAGCGTGCGCCGGATCGCGCGCGGGGAGCGTCTGGACGGCATGGATGACCTGGCCGAGGAAGTGCCGGTGGCGCTGGAGTACAACGGCATTTCTCACGCGGTGATGATGGCCACGCCGGCCGATCTGGAAGACTTCGCTCTGGGCTTCTCGCTGACTGAAGGGATCTTGAACGATACAGGCGAATGCTACGGCATCGACATCGAAGAGGCCTGCGGCGGGCTGACCGTGAAGCTGGAGGTTTCGGCGCGCGCTTTCACGCAGCTCAAGGAGCGGCGCCGCAGCTTGAGCGGGCGCACCGGTTGCGGCTTGTGCGGCGTGGACAGCCTGGACCAGGTCTACCGCGCCTTGCCCGCACTCGCGCCGGACCGCGTGCTGACGCCAGCCGCCATCTCCACCGCGCTCGCCGCGCTGACCGGCGCGCAGCCTTTGGCCCGTTTGACCGGCGCTGCCCACGCAGCCGCATGGTGCGGGCCGAACGGCGAATTGCAGGCCGTGTTCGAGGACGTGGGCCGTCACAACGCGCTCGACAAGCTGATAGGCATGATGGCGCGCCGCCGCCTGGACCCGTCGTCCGGCTTTGTGCTTGTCACCAGCCGCGCCAGCGTGGAGATGGTGCAGAAGACCGCCATGGCCCGCGTGTCTGCGCTGGTGGCGATCTCGGCGCCCACGGCGGCGGCGGTGCGCCTGGCCGAAGGCTGCGGCATGACGCTGGTGGCGTTCGCGCGCGGCGGCGGCTTCGTCTGCTACGCGCATGGCACGGAGCGCCTGCTCGGTTGAGCGTCCCGCTCAGTCCATCTCCACCAGAATGTCGCGCACGCGGGTGAGGGCGGGTTCGATGTCCAGCGTGTCGATGGCGCCGTAGCCGAGGAACAGGCCTTGCTGAGGCGGCTGGTCGGCATAGAAATTGGCCAGCGAATACAAGCCCACGTCGGCGCGCCGCGCCAGCCGGATCAGCAGATCGATATCGACCTCCCGCTTGCACAGCGCCGCCAGGTGGAAGCCCGCTTCGGCCGGCACCAGCTCGAACCAAGGCGCCAGCAGCGTGGCGAACAGCGCCTGCAAACGCTCGCGCCGCAAGGCATAGATGCCGTGGCAGCGGCGGATGTGCTTCTGCAGATGCCCGTCGCCGATGAACTTGGCCAGCGCATGCTGGTTCATGGTGCCGGTGTGCCAGTCCGTCAGGTGCTTGACGGTCAGTACCGCGTTGAGCAGCGCGTCCGGCAGCACCATGTAGCCAAGACGCAGCTCGGGCAGCATCACCTTGGAGAAGGTGCCGACGAAGACCACAATGCCGTGCTTGTCCATGCTTTGCAGCGAGTCCGCCGGACGGCCTTCGTAGCGGAATTCGCTGTCGTAGTCATCCTCCACGATAATCGCGCCGATGTCGCGCGCGCGTGCCAGCAGGGCGCGGCGGCGCGCCACGCTCATCGGTATCCCAAGCGGGAACTGGTGCGCGGGGGTGACGTAGATCAGGCGCGTGCCGTCCGGTATGCGCTCCACCAGCATGCCTTCGGCGTCCAGCGGTATGCCGACCACCTGCGCACCCTGGCTGGCGAACAGGCCGCGCGCGGCAGGGTAGCCGGGGTCTTCCACGGCCACCGCGCAGCCCGGCTCCAGCAGCACCCGTCCCAGCAGGTCCAGCGCCTGCTGCGCGCCATTGGTCACCACCACGTTGACGGGCGTGCAGGCCACTCCGCGCGCGAAGGCGATGTGGCGGGCGATGGCTTCGCGCAGCACCGGCAGGCCTTCGGCTTCCGAATAGCGTCCGCGCAGCGCCGGGTCCTGGCGCAGGGCGTGGGTGACGCAGCGGCGCCATTCGTCCATGGGAAAGTGGCCGGGCGTGGCGCAGCCGCCGATGAATTCGTAGCGCGAGCGGCCTTCCGGCAGCGGGTGCCGCAGCGGCGTAGCCATGCTGTCCCATTTGCGCACGATGTCCGCGCTTGCCAGGCCGGAATGGACGGCGGGGGCGAGGCTGCCACGGCGCGGCGCGGCGGGCGCCTGCACAAAGCTGCCCGCGCCCACGCGGCCAACTACCAGCTGGTCCAGCGTGAGACGGCTATAGGCTTCGGACACGGTCTTGCGCGACAGGCCAAGCTGCTCGGCCAGCAGGCGGGAAGGGGGCAGCTGCTGGCCGTCCGCCAAGCGCCCGCTGCGGATGGCGTCCGACAGTTGGCGGTAGACCTGCCCGGCCAGGTCCTTGCGGCCTTCGATAACGATGTGGAGTTCCATGGTTTGCAAGGCTGCCCGGATTCGCGCCGCTTGGCAAGGGATTGGACTCTTGGCCTGCGCAATTTCCCTGGAATTGGCATCCTTCACAGGGACTTTGGTCTCCTACAATGGCCTCACTAACCCACACATTGAAGGAGCAGCAAAATGAACGCACGCATCGATTTCTACACCGCCAACCCAGACGCAATGAAAGCCATGATCGCCCTGGAAGTGGCAGTCGGCAAACTGGGCCTGGAGCCATCGCTGGTTGAACTGATCAAGCTGCGCTCGTCGCAGATCAACGGCTGCGCCTTCTGCGTGGACATGCACACCAGCGACATGCGCAAGGCCGGCGAAACCGAGCGCCGCCTGAGCGGCCTGGTGGTCTGGCAGGAAACCCCGTTCTTCACCGCCCGCGAGCGCGCCGCGCTGGCCTGGACCGAAGCGCTGACCCGCATCGCCGACACCCATGCGCCGGACGCAGTGTACGCAGAACTGGCGGAGCACTTCAATGCATCGGAAATGGTGGCTGTGACGCTGGCGATCAACGCCATCAACGGCTGGAACCGCCTGGCGATCGGCTTCCGCAAGATGCCTGCACTGTAAGGGAGCGCCGCCATGCTACGCAAATCCCTGATCGTGGCGGCGGCAGCCGTCGCCGCGCTGTCCTTGTCCTTGGGCGCGCAAGCCCATGAAGGTCACGTTGACGCCGCCACCGGCAAGGAAGTCCTGGGCATGCTGCAGCATTTGCCGCTGCCCGACGCGCCAGGCAAACATGGCGTGCTGGTGACAGTGACGTATGCGCCAGGCCAGGCCTCCATCCCGCACCGCCATCCGGGCTCCGTGTTCGCTTACGTGCTGGAGGGCGAAGTGGAGTCGCAACTGGCCGATGGCAAGCCCGTGACCTACAAGGCCGGCGACTCCTGGTACGAAGCGCCGCTGATCGTGCATGGAATGTCGCGCAACGCCAGCGCCACCAAGCCGGCCAAGCTGCTGGTTTATATGATGCTGGGGGAGGGCGATCCGCCGCTCATCCCGCTGAGCAAGTAGCTGGCGTTGGACTGGGTGGAGCCGGAAGGCTCCACTTTTCAATACAGTTTCTTGGTCATGAATATGCGGCTGACGCCTTCAATGTCAGACTCAATTTCGCCGAAACTCCTCCACCCGTTCTTCTTGTAGAATCCGGGCGCCTGGAAGCTGATGGTGTAAAGGACGGCTGAACGGCAGCCCCGTTCGCGTGCTTCGTCTTCGAATGCTTGCAGGATCTTTGTGCCCAGTCCCGAGCCACGCAGGGAGTCCGGGAGGTGAAACAGGTCCAGAAACGCCAGCCCGAGTGACGTTCTTCCGACTATTCCGCCCAAGATTTCATTGGTGTCGGGATCTCTCACCATCACGCACAGGGGGCGGCGGTCGCTTAAGCCCGATGTCTGGAGATTGAACTCGTCCAATCCTTTGCCTATCGCTTTTTCGAATTCGGGATCGGTGTTATCGCTGACGACAATGACGTTCTGCTTCAAGGTATTTCCTTCTGAATCGTTCGGCTTAGTAAGGTTCAAACGCTATCCCCGCCTTGCGCAACTGGGACGTCAGCAGCCGGTTCCACGGGCCTCTTGGAGACCAGACCCGCGCTACCGCTTGATACGCCTGTTCGGGCGCTTCGTGCGCTTGTGTCACGCGATACAGAAACGTGAACGTGGACGCACGCATATTGACCTGGCAGTGAATCAGCACCTTGCGGCCCTGAAACCGCTTCATCGCCACGACGAACTGCTCGAAGTCGGCCTCGGTAGGTTCGCCGAATTCGATAGGGATGTTGATGAACTCCAGGCCCTGTCTGCGGACGATGTTCGCCTCGTCGGCAACGGCATCGGAGACAGTCGGCGGCGCGAGGTAGATGACAGCCTGGAAGCCTTGGCTCCCGAGCTGGGAAAGGGACGCAGCGGTCGGTTGGCCTGAAGTTACAATCGTCGGCGAAATGGCCACGACGTTGGGCGCCTGGATACCGGTTTCGTCAGCATGGACTGGTGTGGTTGTCAGCGCCGAAACCAACATGGTGATCGCGATCAGAAAACTGCGGGGTAATGTGCTGATGCGCATGTGGTGGACCTTATCGGTTGTAGTTGCTTAGATTGCATCTTACAGGTTGCGCTAGGTGGCTGGCGGCTTCCGCCTGCGGATTCAACCGATGTACATCCAGTCATACGGAGGTGGCCGCGCCGAGGGGCGATGTTGGGGCAGCCCGTTCGTACTTTTGCATAAGCCAAAATGAAATGCATAGCGCAAAGAGATTTACTCCTATGGCGATACGTTCGCCAGGCTGTCCGAGGTTCAGGCCAAATTGCGCGCCGAGTACGGAGCCGGAAATGCCGACTTCTACCGGAGACAGTTTGACAAGGACTTGCGCCTGGGCGCCGCAAAACGCCGCGTAGCCGAGAGCAGGTGATTGCAGTAAAGGAGCCTGAACTAGCCAGAAGACGGCATTCTGAAATAATGCTTTCCGATTGCCCTCGAGCATCTGCACGCCGCAATATACGCCCCACAGGAAAAATGCTGTGGCAAGCACAATAGCTATAAAAGAATTTGTCGAGGGGGCCTGACGCTGCAGGTGTGTGTTCATAATTGAACTGAAGCCAATTGCCCCACCACCGAGAGCCAATATGCCAAGTCCACGACGCTGCCACTTATTCAAAGATTTACTCCTGTATATACGATAGAAAACTATTCTGCATAAGCGTACCAGGCGGTAGCACACTACGCTGCGCAAGAGCTAATAGCAGCATTGATACGCAAAGTTTCCCGGCTTGCATCTGTTATGCCGATTATCAACCGTGCCCACGCGTTCCCCTTTAAATCGATTACTACAGTTTGAAGTCCCCCGCGTCTATACACGAACTGCCTGGCGCCTTTTGAAATGAACGTGCCAGCTGCGAGTACAAATGGGATATGTGTTCCCGGAAGACGCCAGCCAAGTTTCAAGCCGTCCAGACCGTTATTTTCCCTTACGGCAACGACTTGACTCAGCGGCACCTTCACCTTATGAACAAAGGAAAAGAGCTGCTCCCACTTATCGAGATGGACGATAAGCTCGCTTTCAGTTATTTCGAATTGGGGCATGCTCGGTCTCCTATGACTGCTAAATCATCAATCTCCGTTTCCGGCCGAACCTGCGACGGCATTCAGTATGCCATCATTTCACCGGGATCATTCCGATCGTCCCAAGCCACGTTTCGACCAGCAAGGGCCACTTCGTGATTGGCGACTTTGTTGCGCGAAGGCCAAACGCGTGCCCGCCATTGGCGAACAAGTGCATCTCAGCGGGTACATTTTCCTTCCTTAGTGCCGCATAATAAAGCAGAGAAAACTCGACGGGGTCTACCGGATCGTCTTGCGCATGAAGCAGAAACGTTGGAGGCGTTTGGCTGGTGACTTTAATGGTTGGATTGAGCCTTGATAAGTCAGCTTTGTAGTTTATCGACATGTGCCCAGGGTACAGAGCCACTGCAAAGTTAGGGAGGCAACTCTCCTTGTCGGCGTCATCAACAGGCGAATAGATGCGTTGACCATGCGTACTGATCGATGCGACCAAGTGCCCACCAGCGGAAAAGCCGAGAACGCCAATCTTGTTCGGATCGATTTTCCAGTCGGAGGCATTGTGGCGAATGAGCCCCAGCGCCCTTTGGGCATCTTGAAGCGCAGTGTGCGTTTTCGGGATGACACGCATGTTGCGGATCTGATCCCAATGTGGACCGGATCCGGGAACCCGGTATTTCAAAAGTACACATGTCACACCTATCGATGTGAGCCAATCACAGACTTCCGTTCCCTCAAGATCGATAGCCAGGTGCCAATACCCGCCGCCTGGAAAAACTACAACGGCAGCGCCAGTGTTCGGTCCTGTTGGCGGGTAAACCGTCATCGTTGGTCGTGTGACATTGGCCACCTCCAACCAAGATTTACCAGCGACGAGCCGCTTGTCTTGCAGCGTCACTTCTTCAGGCCCAGTGCTTGACTTGGCGTCCGGGATTGCTCCAGGCCAGATCGGTATTTGTTTATTTCCGTTCGCAGGTTGCCACGGGGCTGCCTGCGCGCTGGCGAAAAAAGAGGCCGCAATTATGCAAAGAAGATATTTCAAAAAATTTACTTTCAATGTCGAAGCTGAAATTTCATTTGTGTGGTAATTTTTTGTGCGCTGACGGGTTATCGATTTTTTTAGGCCATACAGCCATGCACACACCGCTGAACATGCCAACAAATGCAGCGCGGTACCAGTCAAGATCATGGCTGCTACTTAAAAAATAAGTGTAAATCAGGGTGCCAATTGCAGCGCCTGTACCAGCCAAAAGGAATTTTTTCATGTGCGCGTTATTATCAATATAAAGTTAGGCAAAATAGGCACAGACCGCGACAAGCGCCAAGGCAAAGGTACCAAGAGCAAGGCGGCTGCGTGTTGGTTGGCTTCGGTCTATACAATATCCGCATGCGTGTCCTGCAAACATGCCCATGCCGAGCCCGAACGTCATATTGGTGCCAAGCGCTGCGGCTACTAGCACACCCAATCCCATTCCCAACAGTAAACCTATGATTGCCTTTGGCACTTGGCGTGTTTGCTCGGCACTTTCTCTCATATCACTCCTAGTATTCGGACGGTATCGAAAACTGGCGGGCTGCCCCCCATCGTTTTGCTAGTGGCGCCTGCCGCTGCCGCAGGTCAGCGCGTGGTTGGTTTTGCGTTCGAGGATCACTTCCTGGCGCTGTGCTTCTGTCAGTCGCTGCGGCGAGTTGCCGCCGTGGGTGATGGAGAGGTGTTTGGTCTTTTCGGCGTATTCGATCTGCTGGCGGTCGCGCGTGCAGAGTTCTTCGTCGCTCATCGCGTTGTTGGAACGGTTGGCGCTGGGGTAGTATGGCTCCTGCTTGGCCTTTGCCGATTCTTCCTGGCTGGCTGCGCGGCGTTCCAAGGCGGTCTGCCGTAGCCAGTTTTTGCGGGAGGCTTGCTCGCGCTCGCGCCAGTCGTCTTTTGCGGCGGCGGTGGAGGAGGTGGCTTGCACGCCCTGCATCGGCTGGACTTTGGCGTCGACGCCGTCCTGCGGGCGGTCCGAGTAGTGGATCTTGCCGTTGGCGTCGGTCCATTTGTATATCTCGGCCTGCGCGGGTAAGGTAGACAGCGCTAGCAGGAATGGCAACAGAATTTTCATGCGGCAACTATAAGCGCTTTCGGTACCGCAAAGGCTCACACATTGTCACAGCGCGGGCGCTATTCCGGCCAGTATTAGATCTATCCCTGCAAGAAAATCGCTGCGGTCATCGTGGTCGCGCAGATGGGCGGCCATGCTGCGCGTGAAAGCGTATTCGACGGCGTCCAGCTTGGACCAGTCGTCGGCAACGGCGCCCAGGAAGTCCGTCCTGTCCGCTTCGTGTTCGCGGGCGAATTGCGCGTTGGCGGCGTTTTGCCCGGCCACGCCCAGGATGTAGTGCAGCAGCGCGGACGCGGTCTGCCACAGGGCGCGGTCCGGCACGCCGAGTGCGCCGACTTGCCGGCCTATGCCTTCCAGGATACGCACCATCGGCATCTTGCCCGGGCTGCGCGCAAGTTCGGCGCCCACCCATGGATGCGCGTCGATGGCGTCGAAAATGGCGAGGCCGGCGGCGCGGATTTTCTCCTTCGGCGTGGCGCCGTCCACGGCGGCGGCCATGGCCTGCGCGACGATGCTGTCGCAGGCGGCATTCAGCAGGTCTCCCTTGTTGGCCACATGCCAGTAGATGGCGCCGGCGCCGGTGCCCAGCTGCTCGGAGAGGGCGCGGAACGTCAGGCCGCTTTCGCCGCTGCTGTCCAGCAGCGCGATGGATTGTTCGATGATGCTGTCCCGTGAGAGCGACGCTTCTCCGCGTTGGGTGCGGCGTGTGTTCTTGACCATGCCGCATCTTGACATGCTTGGTGGCTTGCCGCAATATCTATGGAACGACGTTCCATAACTAAGGGAAGGCATCAAAATGACAACATTCGGCATCATAGGCGCGGGACTGGGTGGGCTGATGCTGGCCCGCGTGCTGCATGTGAACGGCATCGCGGCGACGGTCTACGAGGCGGATGCTTCACCGGACTCGCGCTCCCAGGGCGGCATGCTGGACATCCACGAACACGATGGCCAGTTGGCGCTGAAGGCGGCCGGCTTGTTCGATGAGTTCACCCGCATCATTCATGAAGGCGGCCAAGCCACGCGCGTGCTGGACAAGCACGGCAAGCTGCTGCACGAGATGGGCGACGATGGCACGGGCGGACGGCCGGAAGTTCCGCGCGGCGAGCTGCGGCGCATCCTGCTTGGGTCGCTGCCCGAGGGGACGGTGCAATGGGGCCGCAAGCTTGCGGCGGTCACGCCGCTGAGTGGCGGGCGCCATGAACTCGTGTTCAGCGACGGTTCCACCACCACCACGGAGCTGCTGGTGGGCGCGGATGGCGCCTGGTCCAGGGTGCGTCCGCTGCTGTCCGGGGCCAAGCCCGCTTATACCGGTTTCACCTTTATCGAGACCTGGCTTTTCGATGCGGACCATCGCCACCAGCCGAGCGCGCAGGCGGCCGGCAGCGGCGCAGGGTTTGCGCTGGCGCCGGGGCAGGGCATTTTTACGCACCGCGAGCCGGACGGCGTGCTGCATGCTTACCTTGCCTTGAACAAGCCGCTGGATTGGATCGCGGATATCGACTTCGAGGATGCCGCCGCCGCCAAGTCCCGCATCGCCGCCGAATTCGAAGGCTGGGCGCCGGAGCTGAAGTCGCTCATCACAGACAGTGACACCGCGCCGGTGCCGCGCCCCATCCATGCGCTGCCGGATGGGCACAAGTGGGACCGCGTGCCGGGCGTAACACTGCTCGGCGACGCGGCGCACGTGATGGCGCCAGCCGGCGACGGCGCCAATCTGGCCATGGTGGATGGTGCGGAACTGGGCAAGGCTATTGCCGCCAACCCGGGCCAGCTGGAAGCCGCGCTGGCCGCCTACGAGCAGGCGCTGTTTCCCCGCGCCGAGGCGGCGGCAGCGGGCGCGCGCGAGGTCTTCGAGGTGTGCTTTGGCATGAATGCGCCCGAAAGCCTGATCGGCTTCTTCACAGCGCACCTGGAATCCACAGATAAATAAACATAAAAGTTTACTTATCTGGGCGGCGCCGGTATATTGATGGAACTCTAGCAATCCGAGATTCATCATGAAAAATGCGCTGCTGATCGCCGCCGCCTGCCTGCTGGCCCTGTTGTCCACCATCGGGGCCTCGCTTCCGTATCCTATTTTGCCGCCGCTGTTCGCATCCGGCGCCGAGTCCGGCCTGAACCAGTTCCTGGGCCTGCCGCCCAAGCTGCTGTTCAGCGTGGCGGTGATGATCAATCCGCTCGGGCTGCTGATCGGCTCCACCGTGCTGGGCGCGCTGTCGGACCGTTACGGCCGCCGTCCCGTGCTGCTAGCCACCGGCCTCGGCGCAGCCCTCGGCCACGCGCTGACGGCGGGCGCACTGCTGCTGGAATCCTATCCCTTGTTCCTGGCGGCCCGCTTCGCCACCGGCCTGCTGGAAGGGAACGGCGCCGTGGCGCGCGCCATGCTGGCCGAGCGGCTGCAGGGCACGCTGCGCAACCGCGCCATTGGCTGGCTGAATGGGGCTTTCCATTTCGGTTGGCTGGCCGGGCCGCTGCTGGGCGGCTTGACGGTGGGCTTTGGCCTGACAGTGCCGTTCTGGATCGCCGCCGGCGCGCTGCTGGCCGTGGCGCTGGTGGTGATGGCCGTGCTGCCGCGCGAAACGCCGTCCAAGCTCACCACGTCCTGGTGGCAGGTGGCGCGCGACCGCCATTCGCTGAACCTGCTCAAGCACACGGAGCTGCGCACGCTGTTCAAGCTCCAGCTGGCGGTGACCTGCGGTGTGACGGCTTTCTACGAGTTCTATCCGCTGTGGCTGGTGGAAGTGGGGCGCTATGACGCGCAGGGCATTGCCGCCATCAACGTGGGCTTGTGCGGCTTGATGACGCTGTCTTCGCTGTTCTCCGGCAGGCCGAGCGCCACGGCGCCGCTCAAGCGCGCTTCCTTGCATGCGTTCGGCATCGCCTGTGCGGTGGCGCTGGTGGCGCTGGGCAATTTGTGGGTGGGCATGGTGGGCATCGTGCTGTTCGGCTTGCCGAATTCCTTCTACAACGCGGTGGTGCAGAACTGGGCGGCGGACCGGTTTGGTGCGCACGGGCAGGGCGCCGTCATGGGACTGTTGTCGACTACTTTCTGCCTGGCGAATATACTGATGGCGCTTGCTGGGGCGGTGCTGACGCTGATCGACACCCGCCTGGTATTGCTGCTGGGTGCTGCGCTGAGCGCTGCCGCAGCCTGGCAGTTGCAGGCGTGGCGCTTGCGTTTGCCCCTGGCCGCTCCGATGACTTTGAATAAATCGCCCGAATGAACACTGCCGACAATGTACTTTTCCTGCTGAAGACGCGCGGTCCGCAAACCGCGCAGAAGCTGGCCGAGCTGCTGGACCTGACTTCGATGGGCGCGCGCCGCCAGCTTGAGTCGGCGCAGGAGAAGGGGCTGGTCGCGTTTGAGGACGTGGCGGACAAGGTGGGGCGGCCGTCGCGCCGCTGGCATCTGACCGAGGCGGGCCATGCGCGCTTCCCGGACCGGCATGCGGACTTGACGCTGCAGATGATCCAGCAGGTGCGCTCGCTGTTCGGCGAGGAGGGCATGGATAAGCTGATCGCTGCGCGGGAGAAGGAGAGCGAGGCGGTCTACAGGGCGGCGCTGGATGCGGTTGCGCCGCCGACGCCGGCCGATGCGCTGGCCGGGCGCGTGGAGGCGCTGGCACGCGCGCGGGATGCGGAAGGGTATATGGCGGAGACCGAGGTTCAGCAGGACGGGAGTTTGCTGCTGATCGAGAACCATTGCCCGATCTGCGCGGCGGCGACCAGTTGCCAGGGGTTTTGCAGGTCCGAGCTGCAGGTGTTTCAGCGCGTGCTGGGCGACGCATGTCAGGTTGAGCGCGCGGAGCATTTGCTGTCCGGTGCGCGGCGCTGCGTGTACGTGATCAGGCCTGTGTTGGGCCATGGTTCGTGAGCGCTCGAGCTCGCGTAGGGCGGGTTAGCAGCGCAGCTGCGTAACCCGCCATGCGTGCCGTGCGGCGGCGCTGGCGGGTTACGCGGCTGCGCCGCTAACCCGCCCTACGATGGAAGGGCGTGCGGTGCGCCCGGGTATGCGACGGTGGGCTTATACTGGGCCAATCGCACTAAGCATGGAGAAGTCTTATGGACGAGCAGCAGCGGCGGCAGTTTGTGAACGAAGTCTGGCAGCGCTTCGAGGCGGTGCAGGATTGGGCCATCGCCAACTGGCCAAACCCGGAGCATCCGCTCTCCACGTCCGACTTCGTGGAAGCGCGCAAGGAAATCCTGGCGCTGGGCCAAGCTCGGCACGCGCGCCCGTCGCAGTCCGGCGAGCCCGAACCCGAGCAGGGCGGCGCGCAGTATGTAGACGTTACTCCGTCGCCTTGGCCTTGATGCCGTGCGCCGCCACCCAGGCGGCGAAGCTGATCGCCAGGCCACCCATCACGCCGCAGGCCAGCTTGTAGGCGCTGTCGAACAGCATCGGCGCCACCACGCCCGAGATCAGTGCGAACAAAATCATCTGGATGAAGGACTGCATGGACGAAGCCAGCCCGCTGTTGTTGGGGAAGTGGTTCAGCGCGATCAGCGTCATCGGCGGCATGGCGATGGCCAGTGCGAACGAATACACGAACAGCGGCAGCACGGCCCACGGCACTTCCGCCGCGAAGTAGTGGTTGTAGGCCATGTTGGCCGCGCCCGCCGCGCCCATGATGGCGTAGCTCCACCAGATCTGCGCGTTCTGCGAATAGCGCTTGGCCAGCTTGCCGGACAGGCCGGAACCTATCACCGAGCCGCTGATCAGCGGGAAGAACAGCCAGGCGAACGCGGTTTCCGGCAGGTGCAGGATGTGCATCACGAAGTAGGCGGCCGAGCCGATGTAGAGCGCGAAGCCGCCGAAGGCCATGCCCACGCTGATGGACAGCAGCAGGAACTGGCGGTGGCACAGCACTTTCCAGTAGTTGGCCGCGATAAGGCGGCCGTGGAAGGGATGGCGGTCCTGCTTGGGCAGGCTTTCCGGCAGCAGGCGCAGCACGGCGAAGTACATCAGGATGCCGAAGCCGGTCAGGAACCAGAAGATGGAGCGCCAGCCGAAGGATACTTGCAGCCAGCCGCCCAGGATGGGCGCGATGGCGGGCGCAAGGCCGAACACCATCATCACGTGCGACATGATTTTCTGCGCCTCGGCGCCGGAGAACCGGTCCTGCACGATGGCGCGGCTGACCACCATGCCCGCGCCGGCCGACAGTCCTTGCAGCACGCGGCAGGCCAGCAGCACGCCGAAGGACGGCGCCAGCGCCGCGACGATGGAGGCGGCGATATAAATCACCAGCGATACCAGAATGACAGGCCGGCGGCCGAAGGAATCGGACATGGTGCCGTAGAACAGCATCATGAAGGCGAAGCAGAAGAGGAACAGGCTGAGGGTCTGCTGGATGGCGATGGGGCTCGCGTCGAAGGCCAGGGCGATGGCGGGGAAGGACGGAAGATAGGTGTCGATGGCGAGCGGACCGACCATGGTGAGGCCGGCCAGCAGCAGTGTCAGCAGAATATTCATGGATGCGTTATTGTTACCTGGAGCGGTATTTTACGCCACGCGCCGCGCTTCTGCCGGACGGTGGCTAACGGCATATCAATATGCGGATTTCGCATATGGTATGCCGAATTTATTCCTTCGCTTTGCGCGGGCCGCTGATTAAGCTTCTACGCCATAACATTGTTTTTTTGAGATTCCATGACTATCGATACCTATGACGGCACCGGCGTGCGCCCTGCGCACTGGAATTTGGGGCCGGTGATCGAGCAGCTGCGCATTTCGCGCGAAGCCACGCACAACATACGCCACCAGGGCCGCGTGCGCGAGCTGCCGTCGCGCGAGGCGCTGACCACCATCGTCAACGGCCTGTCCGCCGTGCTGTTCCCCACGCATTACGGCCGCCCGAATCTCACCGACGAGAGCATCGACTACTTTGTCGGCGACACGCTGAACACCACGCTGAACCGCCTCACCGAGCAGGTGCGGCGCGGCCTGCAGTTCACGGCGCAGCCGGCCGACGGCAACGAGGACGCGCTCACCGAGCAGGCCAACAACATCACACGCGAGTTCGCGGCGGGGCTGCCGGGCGTGCGCGCGCTGCTGGTGTCGGACGTGCAGGCGGCCTTCGCGGGCGACCCTGCGGCGACGTCGATTGCCGAGATCATGCTGTGCTATCCGGGCACCATCGCCATCCTGCATTACCGGCTGGCGCATTTGCTGCACCAGCTGGGCGCGCCCTTCATCGCTCGCCTGATCTGCGACATCGCCCACTCCAAGACCGGCGTGGACATCCACCCCGCCGCGCAGATCGGCGCCAGCTTCTTTATCGACCACGGCACCGGCGTGGTGATCGGCGAAACCGCCATCCTGGGGCAGGGCGTGCGCCTGTACCAGCACGTTACGCTGGGCGCCAAGCGCTTCCCGGCGGACGCCAGCGGTGTACTCATCAAGGGCACGCCGCGCCACCCTATCGTGGAGAACGACGTGGTGATCTACGCCGGCGCCACCATCCTGGGCCGCATCACCATCGGCGCAGGTTCCACGATAGGCGGCAATGTGTGGCTCACGCAAAGCGTGCCGGCCAACAGCAATGTGTCGCAGGCGCAGATGCGCAACGACTGCCGCTAGGCACATCGGGCCGCCTGCCTGCGCGGCTGCCCGGTCAGTTTTTCCCGCAGCGTTCCCGGCGCGTATTCGCGCTGGTATCGCCCCCGGCGCTGCAGCTCGGGCACGATGTAGTCCACCACGTCGCGCATGGATTCATGGGCGACGGCGAAGGCGAGGTTGATGCCGTCGATGCCGGTTTCGTCCTGCCAGGTTTCCAGCTGGTCCGCCACCTGGGCCGCACCTCCCACCAGCACCGGGCCGCGCCCACCCAGCCGATGAATTCCGCCGCCTGGTGCAAGGTCCACGTACGGTCCGGGTCCGCCTGGCTGAAGGAGGCCAGCGCCGAGCGGCCGGCCTGCGAGTCCATATAGTCTATGGTGGCGTCCAGTGGGTAGGCGCTGAAGTCCACGCCGGTCCAGCCGGACAGCAGCGCCAGCGCCGCTTCGATGTCGATATGGCTGCGGTATTCCTCGTGTTTGGCCCAGGCTTCCTCCTCGCTGGCGCCGGTGATGATGAGCGCCTGCGCGTAGATCAGCAGTCCTTCCGGCTTGCGGCCCGCAGCAGCGGCGGCGCGCACAGGTGGATGCCGGGCACCTTGTAGTAGCGGCCTTCGTGGGCGATGGCGTGTACTTTCGCCGGGTCGATATAGACGCCGCGCTGCTTGTCGTTCACCACCGCGCCGTCTTCCCAGCTCTGCTCCCACAGCTTGCCCACCACTTCCATGTACTCGTCGGCCAGGTCGTAGCGTTCGTCGTGGCCGAGCTGGCGCTCCAGGCCCAGGTTGCGCGCCGCGCTGTCCAGGTAGCCGGTGACGATGTTCCAGCCCATGCGGCCGCGCGTCAAATGGTCCAGCGTGGACATGCGGCGCGCAAAGGTGTAGGGATGCTCGTAGGTCAGCGCGCAGGTGACGCCGAAGCCCAGGTGCTCGGTGGCCTGCGCCATCAGCGGCACCAGCGCGAGCGGGTCGTTCAGCGGCACTTGCACCGCGTGCTTCAACGCCGCCTCCACGCTGCCCTGGTAGACGTCGTACACGCCCAGCACGTCGGCCAGGAAGACGGCGTCGAAGCGGCCCGCTTCCAGCAGCCGGGCCAGTTCGGTCCAGTGCTCAGGATCGGTGTAGCGGTGGCTGGTGTCGCGCGGGTGCGTCCACAGGCCGGGTGACTGGTGGCCCACCGTGTTCATCTGGAAGGCGTTGAAGCGGATCCTCCTGCTCATTTTGCCTCGAGCGCCAGCTGGTAGTCGGTCTTGGAGTAGTCCGCAAAGTGCTTGTTCGTCACGGCCAGGAACTCGCGCGAGCGGTAGGCCGCTTCAATGTCCTTGGCGAACTGCTTGTTCTTGTCGGCCGTGCGTACCGCCACCAGGTTGATGTAGTTGGGCGAAATTTTCTCCGTCACCAGCGCCTCGCTCAGTTTCAGGCCCGAGGCCAGCGCGTAGTTGCCGTTGACGAAGGAGTAGTCCGTGTCCTGCAGGGAGCGCGGCAGCTGCGCGGCTTCCAGCGGCACCAGCTTGATCTTTTTGGTGTTGGTGGCGATGTCCTTTTCGGAGGCGCGGATAGGATCGGTGCCGGCGCGCAGCTTCACCCAGCCCAGCTGGTCCAGCAGCACCAGCGCGCGGGCCTGGTTGGCCGGGTCGTTGGGCAGGGCGACGGTGGTGCCTTCCCTGGCGTCGGCCAGCGTTTTATGCTTTTTGCTGTAGATGGCGATGGGGGCGGTGGGTATCGTCACCAGCTCGCTCAGCGCCAGTTTGTGCTCGCTGGCGAACTTCTTCAGGTAGATGATGTGCTGGAACACGTTGGCGTCCAGCGAGCCTTCGGCCAGCGCGAAATTGGGCTGCACGTAGTCGTTGAACTCCACCAGCTTGACCTTGTAGCCCTGCTTCTCGAGGATGGGCTTGATGCCCAGCTTGATCTGGTCGGCGTAGGGGCCGGCGCTGGTTCCTATCACCAGTTCTTTCGGGTCTTTGGCGTTGGCCGGTGCGGACGTGAGGCCAGCAACGAGGCCGACGGCCAGGCTGGCCGCCGCAATGGCGGTGGCGCTGAGCGCGCGCAGGACGAAGGTGCGGCGGCGGGCGTGGTGCAGGGATGGCATGGGATATTCCTTATGAAGTTAGCGTTTCTCCAGGCGGCTGGCGATGCGGTTGCCCGTGAACTGGATGGTTTGGACGATAGCGATGAGGACGGCGACGGTGGCGATCATGACGTCGGTCTCGAAGCGGTAGTAGCCGTAGCGGATGGCGAGGTCGCCGATGCCGCCGCCGCCCACCACGCCGGCCACGGCGGAATAGGACAGGAAGCTGATGGACAGCACGGTGAGCGCGAGCACCAGGCCGGAGCGGGCTTCCACCAGCAACACGCGCAGCACGATCTGCAGTTCGGAAGCGCCCATGGCGTGCGCCGCTTCAATCACGCCGCGCGGCACTTCGCGCAGCGCCTGTTCGACCATGCGGGCGAAGTAGGGGATGGCGGCGATGGACAGCGGCACGGCGGCCGCCAGCGGGCCGATGGAGGTGCCCGCGATAATGCGCGTGAGCGGCACCAGCGCCACCAGCAGGATGATAAAGGGGAAGGAGCGCACGGTGTTGACGATCCAGCCCAGCACCAGGGAGGCTGGTTTGTTCTGCAGGGACTGGCCGTCTGCCACCAGGAACAGCAGCACGCCCAGCGGGCCGCCTATCAGCACGGCGGCGGACAGGCCTATGCCCAGCATGGTCAGCGTCTGGCCGAGCGCGGTCCAGAGTTCGGGCAGCAGGGAGATGAATTTTTCAAGCATGGACGGTCTCCTTGCGGGGGGCGATTGCGGCGGAGGGAGAGGCAGCGGCGGGGCGCAGGCTGGCCAGCTCGCGGCCCAGGGCGGTCTTGCGCATTTCGCCGCCGGTGAGCGCGAATTCCTCGGCGATGGCGCCGTCCTCGATCACGGCCACACGGTCGCAGATGGCGTCCAGCACGGACAGTTCGTGGCTGACGATGACGATGGTGACGTCCAGCCGCTGGTTGATGTCCTTGAGCGTGGCCAGCAGCGCGCGCGTGGTCTCGGCGTCCAGCGCGGAGGTGGGTTCGTCGCACAGCAGCACGGCGGGGCCGCTGGCCAGCGCGCGCGCAATGGCCACGCGCTGCTTCTGCCCGCCGGACAGCTGCGCGGGGTAGCTTTCCGCCTTGCCGCCCAGTTCAACCAGCTCCAGGCAGTCGCGCACGCGCGCGGCGATCTGCTCCTTGCTGCGGCCGCCGTGGATGCGCAGGGGGAAGGCCACGTTGTCGAACACGCTGGCGTTCTGCAGCAGGTTGAACTGCTGGAAGATCATGCCGATGTTCTGGCGCGCCGCGCGCAGTTCGCGCTTGCCGAGGGCGGTCAGCTCGCGGCCATCGACCGTCACGCTGCCGCTGTCCGGCTGCTCCAGCAGGTTAATCAGGCGCAGCAGGGTGGACTTGCCTGCGCCGCTCTTGCCTATCAGGCCGAATATTTCACCCTCGCGTACTTCCAGCGACACGTTTTTGACGGCGTGGAATTGTCCGCCCTTGGGAAGGGCGAACGTTTTGCTTGCGCCGCGGATCTGTATCAGCGGCGCGCGAGGGACTTGCGGGGTAATCGTCATTGAATTATCGTCGTTTAAGAATATGCAGTTGGTTCGGGCAGCGTGCCTTGCAGCGCGTAGCGGCCCAGGTCGCGGTATTTGTAGTCGATCGGATCGTGCAGGGTATGCACGCGCACATTGCGCCAGTAGCGGTCGAAGCCGTACTTGGCCGAAGTGGACCGGGCGCCGGTCAGTTCGAACAGCTGGCTGCTGATCTCAACGCCCGCCTTGTGGGCCAGCACTTTTGCTTCGGCCACTGTGACGGCCAGTTCGCCGCGCGTGCGGGCGCTCACATGCTCGCCTTGGGCAAACACGCGGTCCAGCTCCTGCGCCGCAAAGTCCGCCAGCACTTGCGCGGGCCGCAGCAGCGTCCACAGCTGGCCGTAGCGGTGCTGCACCAGCGGGTCGTCGCTGGCGGCGGGCACGCCGGACTGGAACCAGGGCCGCGCTTCGTCGTTGGTGTAGGCGCGCGCCGCTTCGAACGCGCCTTCGCCTATGCCCAGATACAGGTTGGCCATGATGAGCTGCGCCACTTGCGAGCGCAGCGTGGCGCGCGGCGTTGGCGCCTGGCCGGGCGCTTGCAGCACCAGCTCGGACGGCAGGCGCACACCGTTGAAGGAGACGTTGCCGCTATCGGTCTGGCGCTGGCCGAACGCATCCCAGTCTGCCTGCACGCGGATGCCCTCCTGGCGCGTGGGCAGCACGGCGATCAGCGCGCTTTGCGTGGACGCGTGCCATGCGGACAGCGTGAGCCAGTCCGAACCCACCGAGCCGGAGGCAAAGCTTTTCAGGCCGTTCAGCTCAAAGCCGTTGCGCGCGTCGGCCGCCATGGTGCGCTTGTCCAGCGGGTTAAGCGCATTGCCCCAGAACAGGCGCTGCTCCACGGTCTCCGTCAGCAGGCGGCGCTGCTGCTGCGGGCTGCCGTATAGAAGGATGCCCGCCAGCTGCAGGTGGTGGAAGCCGAAGACGTGGGCCAGCGCGCTGTCGGCGCGGGCCAGAATGCGAATGACCTGATAGACCTTGCTCCAGCTGCCGCCCTGGCCGCCGAATTCGGCTGGGATGGACAGCGTGAGCAGGCCCGATTCGCGTATCCATTCACGTTCGGCGGCGGCGTGGCCGCCTGCGCGGTCGCGCTCAACGGCGTTCTCGGCAAGGCGCGCGGCCAGCGCCGAGGCGACGGCGATGGGGTCTTCGGTGAAGAAGTCTTCGTCCATGATACGAATTCCAATGATGATGATGCGAACCAGTATCGCACCCGCATTCCGACCCCGTACACGAAGAAATACGGCTTTCCATATGCGGAAATGTCATGCGCCGAAAATCAGATATCGATGCGTAAAACAATTCGTTTTGCTTTCAGGCGGACGCACTTAATCTGCTGAAAAACCAACACTTATCACGGGGAGAAAAATGAGCATCCTACTTCTTGGCGGCAGTCCTTCGATTCCATCCAGTTCCAGCCGCTTGCTGCTGCACATCGGCGACAAGCTGGCGCTGCATGGGCATACGCTGCAGCGCTTGCATGTCCGCGACCTGCCGGCGCAGGCCTTACTGCATGCGGATTTTGAGGACGCTGCCATCAAGCGCGCCGTCGAGGCGGTGGCTTCGGCGCAGGCCATCGTTATCGCCACGCCGGTGTACAAGGCCGCTTATTCCGGCGTGCTGAAGGCCTTCCTGGACCTACTGCCGCAGGACGGGCTTGCGGGCAAGGTCGTGCTGCCCATCGCCACCGGCGGCACGCAGTCGCACATGCTGGCGCTGGACTACGCGCTGCGCCCCGTGCTGCATGCGCTGGCCGCCAGGCAGGTGCTGACCAGCATCTTCGCCACCAGCCAGCAGCTGGTCTGGCATGAGGAGGAAGGCCTCACGCTGGCGCCGCCTATCGCGAGCCGTGTCGCAGCGGGCGTGGATGAAGTGGTGACGGCGCTGGCGCCGCTGGCTAAGCCGCGCGCCGCCGCCGTCCACGGCGTGCACGTTACGAACGGCGCGCCGGTGCGTTCGCTGCAGGACTACCCATACACGGCCGCCACCCAGGCCGCATAAAAAGGAAAGCACATGAGTACCCCAATAAACAAGCGCGATGCGCGCCGCCGTACCCTCGGCCTGCTGTTCGCCGGCGCCGCCGGGGTGGCGGCTTCCGCCTTGCCGGGCATCGCCCAGGCGCAGGCCAAGCCGGTGCTGCGCATCGGCTACCAGAAGTACGGCACGCTCACGCTGCTGAAAGGGCGCGGCACGCTGGAGAAGCGCCTGGCCGCCAAAGGCATCGACGTGAAGTGGACCGAATTCCCGGCCGGCCCCGTGCTGCTGGAAGGCCTGAACGTGGGCAGCATCGACTTCGGCACGGTGGGCGAAGCGCCGCCGATTTTCGCGCAGGCCGCCGGCGCCAATCTGGTCTATATCGGCAACGAGCCGCCGTCGCCGGCCAGCGAAGCGATCGTGGTGCCCAAGGATTCCAAGGTGCGCAGCCTGGCCGAGCTGAAAGGCAAGAAGATCGCCCTGAACAAGGGCTCGAACGTGCACTTCCTGCTGGTGAAGGCGCTGGAGAAAGCAGGCCTGGCCTACAAGGATGTGGAAGTGGTGTTCCTGCCGCCGGCCGACGCTCGCGCCGCTTTCGAGCGCGGCAGCGTGGACGCCTGGGCGAATTTCCTGCGCTGGAATCCCGTATACCGTTGAAAAGGAGCGCCATGCTGCTCGCACCCACTTATTTTGAATCCGACCTGATTACGGACGCACCGTCGCAGGAGCCGTCCGCCCGCCATGCCGACGCCGCGCCGCTGGCGCGCGGCGCGCCCGAACGGGAGGGCGTCCCTATCAACATCTCCGCGCTGCGCAAGTCTTACGGCGCGCGTGAAGTGCTGCGCGGGATAGACCTGCAGTTGAAGGCGGGCGAGTTTGTGGCCATCGTCGGCCGCAGCGGCTGCGGCAAGAGCACCTTGCTGCGCGCGCTGGCGGGGCTGGAGCAGGCCGACAGCGGCAGCATCAGCATGGGCGAGGGCAAGGCCGACTTGCGCATCATGTTCCAGGAGGCGCGCCTGCTGCCTTGGAAGCCGGTGCTGGAGAACGTGGCGCTGGGCCTGCCGCATGCGCTCAACGCCGCCGCCGCCGCGCTGTCCACAGTGGGCCTGGGCGAGCGCGCCGACGATTGGCCAGCCGCGCTGTCCGGCGGCCAGAAGCAGCGCGTGGCGCTGGCGCGCGCGCTGGTGCACCAGCCGCAGGTGCTGCTGCTGGACGAACCCCTGGGCGCGCTCGATGCGCTCACCCGCATCGAGATGCAGCAGCTGATCGAGTCGCTGTGGCTGTCGCGCGGCTTCACCGCCGTTCTGGTGACTCACGACGTGACCGAGGCCGTGGCCCTGGCCGACCGCGTGCTGCTGATAGAGGACGGCGCCATTGCGCTGGACCTCGCCATCGATCTCCCCCGTCCCCGCGCCGCCGCGCGCGGCAATGGCGACAACGCTGCGGCCTTCGCCGCGCTGGAGCAGCGCATCCTCTCCCACGTGCTGCGCGCGCACGCCTGAGTGGTACATACTACCTTTGGCAGATGGGCGCTTCGGGCGCCTGTCTGTACACTGCGCTCATGAATTGCTTCAGTCTTGTGGCTACGATCGATTTTTTCGATAATAAACCGGTATATTTTCCGTTTTACAATCGATTTGCGCCAGCGCATAATCGCCGTCAATCACAAAGATAACGGGCACCCGCCCGTCCTGACAATCATTATTGACTGGAGTTTTACTATGAAAAAAATCGTTGCTCTGCTGATCGCCGCTGGCATTTCGATGGCTGCTACCGCTGCCCCGGAAACCTATGTTATCGACGGCACCCACACCTTCCCACGTTTCGAGTACTCGCACTTCGGCTACTCGAACCAGGTGAGCCGCTTCGACAAAACCGAAGGCAAGATCGTGATCGACAAAGCCGCGAAATCGGGCTCCGTGGACGTGACCATTGATGCCAAGTCGGTCAACACCGGCTTCCCGGTCTTCAACAACCACATCCAGGGCGAAGACTTCTTTGACACCGCCAAGTTCCCAACCATCACCTACAAGTCGACCAAGCTGAACTTCGCTGGCGACAAGCTGGCTTCGGTGGACGGCAACCTGACCATCAAAGGCGTCACCAAGCCTGTCACCCTGACCGTGACCTCGTTCCAGTGCATGCCGCACCCAATGCTGAAGAAAGACGCTTGCGGCGCCAACGCCGTCGCCAAAGTGCTGCGTTCGGAATTCGGCGCCGGCAAATACGCTCCTTACGTGGGCGACGAAGTCACCCTGACCTTCGCTGTCGAAGCCGTCAAGGAATAAATGAAGTAATGCAGTAAAGCAGTGCCGGCCGGCCGCCATTTTGATGTGCCCTATAAATTCAAGGACTACAATATGAATCCGGTATTTACCAGGCTGGTACTGCCTGCGGCTTTGTCCGTAGCGTTCCTCACGCCGGCCTACGCGGCCGACCTCATCATCACCAACGGCAAAGTGGCCACCATGGTCAAAGAGGGCAGCTTTGCCCAGGCCGTGGCGATGAAAGACGGCAAAATCGAAGCCGTCGGCAGCAATGCCCAGATCCTCAAACTCAAGCAAGCCAACACCCAGGTGATCGACGCCGGCGGACGCACCGTCATTCCCGGCCTGAACGACTCGCACCTGCACGTTATCCGCGAAGGCCTGAACTACAACGCCGAGCTGCGCTGGGACGGCGTGACCTCGTTGAAAAAAGCGATGGAAATGCTGAAGGAGCAGGCCGCGCGCACCCCGGAAGGCGCCTGGATCAAGGTGGTGGGCGGCTGGAACGAATTCCAGTTCGAGGAAAAGCGCTTGCCCACGCTGGAAGAAATCAACGCCGCCGTGCCGGACAAGCCGGTCTTCCTGCTGTATCTGTACGGCCTGGGCTTCCTGAACCAGAAGGGTATCCAGACCCTGGGCTATAACAAGGACACCAAATTCAAGGACGGCGTGGTGGAGCTGGACGCGGACGGCAAGCCGACCGGCAAGCTGATCGCCAAGCCGAACGCGCTGATCCTGTACACCACGCTGGCCAAGACCAATGTGCTGCCGCGCGACCAGCAGCTGAACTCCACGCTGCACTATTACCGCGAGCTGAACCGCCTGGGCGTGACCAGTGCCATCGACGCGGGCGGCGGCGGACAGAACTTCCCGGACGACTACGGCGTGACCGTCGAGCTGGCCAAGGACGGCAAGCTGACCGTGCGTACCTCTTACTACCTGTTCGCGCAGAAGCCGGGCAAGGAGCTGGAAGACTACCAGCGCTGGCTCACGCTGACCAAGCCGGACAGCAACCAGCATATGTTCTACGCCAACGGCTACACCACCGAGGGCGCGGGCGAGAACCTGGTCTGGAGCGCGGCGGACTTCGAGAACTTCCTGGAGCCGCGTCCGGACATGCCGGCCCATATGGAAGGCGAGCTGGAAGCCGTGCTGCGCCTGCTGGTGAAGAACCGCTGGCCGTTCCGCATCCACGCGACCTATGGCGAATCGATCGACCGCGACCTGGCCGTGATCGAAAAGGTGAACAAGGAAATTCCGCTGAAAGGCCTGCGCTGGTTCTTCGACCACGCCGAGACCATCAGCGACGCGCAGCTGCTGCGCGTGAAAGCGCTGGGCGGCGGCATCGCCGTGCAGGACCGCATGCACTTCCAGGGCGAACACTACTGGAAGCAGTACGGCGCGCAGACGCGCCAGATGCCGCCCATCCGCAAGATGCTGGAGATGAAACTGCCGGTGGGCCTGGGCACGGACGGCACGCGCGTGAGCAGCTACGGCCCGTGGCCGTCGGTGTACTGGGCGGTGACGGGCAAGACCGCAGGCGGCCTGAGCCTGTGGCAGCCGAAGGACATCCTGAGCCGCTACGAGGCGCTCAAGCTGATGACCGTGGGCAGCGCCTGGATGAGCGGCGAGGAAAAGCTGAAGGGCACGCTGGCCAAGGGCCAGTACGCCGACCTGGTGATTTTGCCGCAGGATTATTTCAGCATGCCGGTCGAGCAGATCAAGAACCTGGAAAGCGCGCTGACCGTGGTGAACGGCAAGGTGGTGTATGCGGGCAAGGAATTCGGCCAGTATGCGCAGCCGCTGCCGGACATCGCGCCTGACTGGAGCCCGGTCAAGCACTACGGCGGGTATCAGAACAAATGACGGGACTGCGCAAACTGGTGGGACCGTTTACGCCGGACCTGGGCATGCTGTTCGCCCGGCTTACCGGGGCGGCGCTGCTGCTGCATGTGCATGGCATACCGAAGATCGTGCATTACCAGGAAGAGCTGGCGCACATCGACGATCCGCTGGGCATGGGGCGCGCGCTGACCTTGTGGTGCGCGCTGTTTGCCGAAGTGTTCTGCCCGGTGCTGATCGCGCTGGGGTTGTTCACGCGGCTGGCGGCCTTGCCGGTGGTGTTTCTGCTGGCCGTGTCCATGGTGCTGGTGCATCCGGACTGGAGCATTGCGGAAGGGCAGTTCGGCTGGCTGCTGGTGATCGTGTTCGGCACCATCGCCCTGTCCGGCGCGGGGCGCTACTCGGTGGACGCCAGGCTGGCGGGTTACGCGCTGGCGCGCTAACCCGCCCTACGCGGCTCGTCGTGCATAGGGATCGTCGTGTACGGGGCGCATCGTGTACGGTGCTCGTCGTGCGGCGGTCTCGTCGTGTTACGGGGCACATCGTGTACGGGGCTTGTCGTGCAACTGCGTAGGGCGGGTTAGCGGCGGAGCCGCGTAACCCGCCAAAGCGCCGCTATACCAGCTGAAACCACCCCAGGGCGGCGCCTGCCGCCAGCAGCCACAGCAAATGCAGCCGCGTGCGCCAGATCACCAGGCCCGCGGCTGCCGCCAGCGCCCACAGCGGCCAGTCCTTGGCCGTCTGCGCATTGGCGGTGGCGAGAATGATGCCGGTGGACACAAGCAAGCCCACCACCACCGGCGCCATCCCTTGCTTGAACGCCCGCACGCCGCGCCGTTCGCGGTTGCGGTGCAGCCATTGCGAGGCCAGATAGGTCAGCGTGGTGCTCGGCAGCATGATGCCGCTCATGGTCACCACCACGCCCATCACGGCGGCGAACCAGCTGCCCGCGTTCAGGCCCACATTCCATCCCATCAGCGCCACAAACAGTACATTCGGCCCCGGCGCGGCCTGCGCTATGGCCACCGCGTCGTTGAATTGCGCCGGCGTGAGCCAGTGGTGCTGCTCGACCAGGTAGCGGTGCATCTCGGCCGTGGTGGAAATGGCGCCGCCTATCGACATCAGCGACAGCAGCATGTAATGGCCGAACAGGCTGATCCAGTCGCTCAGGCTCAGCACGATATGGATGGGTGGATTCATGTTTTCAGCCTGCGGTAGGTGAGCACGCAGCACAGCCCGCCTATGCCCAGCAGCACATAGGCCAGCGGAACGCGCAGGAAGGCCACCAGGGCCACGGCGAGCACGGCGGCCGGTACGCTCCAGGACAGCGGCAAGGGATGCTTGCGCAGCGTTGTGAGCAGCTTGAGGCCGGTTGCCGCGATCATGCCGGCGGACACGGCCGCCATGCCGCGCAGCGCGCCCTGCACGCCGGGATGGTCCGCGAAGTGGGCGTGCAGCACGGCCAGCATGACCACCACCAGCAGCGGCAGCGTCAGCATGCCGGCGAGGGCCGCCATGGCGCCGCGCAGGCCGAAATAGCGCGCGCCTATCACCAGCGACAGGTTGACCACATTGGGGCCGGGCATCACCTGCGCCACCGCCCATTCTTCCAGAAATTCCTCCTGCGTCAGCCAGCGCTTGCGCTCGACCATCTCGCGCTGGACCACGGCCAGCACGCCGCCGAAGCCTTGCAGGGCGAGAAAAGTGAAGGACAGAAACAGGTCGGTCAGCGAGGCTGGGCGGGGGCGATCTGGAGGGATGTCGTTGCTGGATATCATCCTGCCATTATCCTTGACTTTGGGATTTATTGTTCGATACTCCTTTCACCGGGCTTTGCCGGCCCGCCCGACCTGTGAAGGATGATGATGGATGCAATGACACTTCCAGCCCAGTTTGCAGAACTGGCCCCGCCTCAGCAGCGCTCGGATGAGCGCTCCAGCGCGATCGTCGACAAGGGCATTGCAGTGCAACGCTGTTTCAGCACCTTGTGCGCGATAGAGTATCTCAAGTCCAACAACGTCGGCCCCGACGTGATCGAACGTGTGCTGCTGCACCCGGATCTGCGCCGAAAATTCTCCCATTAAGCCCTAATTTCCTCCATTTTTCCCCGGTGCCGCAGAATTGCCGCGCCGGGCGCACTTATGCACAAAAAATGATAATAAGAAAATGCGCAAATAAATTTTGGCAGCGCTAGCTATCCACTTCCAAGTGCTTGATTTATAAGGAGATAAAATCTGCCTTTTGAACGGGCAGTTTGTAGAAAAGCCCATAGATACGGGCTGTATGGGCTGTCAAGTGGCCCTTATCCACAAAGATATCCACATTCGCTGTGGATATCGGAAAAAGCGCTTGAGAATCCGCCACTTAGCGCATGGTGGCGGCACGTTGCAGGGAGTTCAGGGGGAGATGGCTACTGTATGATTATACAGTGGTTTCTGTCAGTCCGGATTGGCGCTGGCGGCCAGCTTGCGGCCCCGCAGGGATTCTTCGGTTCCACCCAGCAGCGCGGCGGCCTTGGCGCTCAGTTCCACAATGCGCCCCTGTTCGTCCAGCACGAAGCGCACGCTGTTGTCGAGCTTGGACTGTACTTCGGCCAGGTGGCGGTCCGCTTCCACCAGGCCGGCGTAGCCGCGCAGCGAGGAGATCACGGTGGTGAACAGCTTGCGCGTGGTCAGGTCGCTCTTGCACCAGAAGTCGTTGATATCGTAGTCGAGGATGATGCTGTGTTCCAGCGCCTGGCCGGGCTGGCCGGTGCGCAGCACGATGCGCACCAGGTGGTTGTGCAGGTCGTCGCGGATCTGGCGCGCCACCTTGAGGCCGGCTTCGCTGGTTTCCATAATGACGTCCAGCAGCACCAGCGCGACGTCCGGCGTGGTGCGCAGGATGTGCAGCGCTTCGTCGCCGCTGTAGGCGTGCAGGAAGCTCAGGCGGCGGCCCTGGAAGCAGGCATTGCTGAGGGAGAATTTTGTGACAACGTGCACATCCACGTCGTCGTCTACTATCAGGACGCGCCAAGGCGCAAGAGCGGGTGCGGGGCCGGCCTGGTCCGCATTGGCAGGCACATCTTCTTCTATCATCCAGTCAGCGCTGGTATCTTCTTTCACGTCCATGCACAAATCCCGTGGGGTAAAAAATCTGTTAGTGCATCTGCTTCCGTCAACACTATTCCTCGCCTGCATTTTTGTCAAAGGATTCTATCGGACGCGGCCAAGCGGGCTCAAGAGACCGGTACGGGCATGCGGAAAATATTTTTTCAACTGGCAAAAAAGCGGCGCGTGTCGGGTTCAGGTGCCTTTGTAAGTCGTTGATTTTGTTGAGTTTAAAAAACTGCCTGCCAAATTGGCATTTTATTGAAAGCCGCACCGTTGCTGGCTTTGCGGCTTGTCAAGGGGCACTTTTCCACACCGTTATCCACAGTTGGTGTGGATAAGGTGAAAAAGCGCTTTAAAAACGGCTCTTTACGCGCTTAAGCTGAGAAAAAGGCTGGCTTGTGGTTTTTACAGCCTGGCTTTCAATCGCTCCAGTTCCGCCATGAAGCGCTCGCATGCCAGGGCGGGCGGCCAGGGCTCCCACGGCGCGCCACCGTAGACTGCGTGCAGCGGGTCCGTGTCGAGCACGGCGGCGCGTATCTTGAGCGTGCTGCGCACTTCCTCGCGCGACCAGCCCACCACATGCACCGCCTCGCTGGCCGCTGCCAGGCGGTCGGCTTTCTTGTGGACGCGGTGCTGGCCCGGCGTCCAGGCCGGCACGCCGTAGCGCAGGAAGACCGCCCGTTCCAGCCGCTGGCTCAGCTCGCGGAAGCTGTCGCCCAGAAAGGGCTTGAGCACCGAGATGCAGTCGAAGCCCAGCAGGCCTTCTTCGGCGTCGTGCAGCAGTTCGCGCAATTCCAGCACCGGGCTGAGCGCGCCGGCCCAGCTGCGCCGCAGTTGCATCACCGTCAGCGAGTGCTGCGCCACCGACAGCGGCAGGGGCCAGGCCGAATGCCCGCCCCAGCGGTAGGTGCGCGCCAGGCCCAAGGCCAGGTCGCCATCGTCCCAATCGAAGGGGGTGGGGTCGAGCAGGTCCAGCCTCTTGCCTGATGGCATACGGACCCAGGCGCGGGCTGTGTGGTCGGCGCGGCTCATCCGCATATCCTTGTTCTTTGCTTCAAGGCCGCATTGTAATCCGACTACGCTGAATAAGGAAATTGATATGCTTTTGGGCAATATTAAATTAACCCTGACCCCATTTTTCAGTGGGGCAAGCGAGGCTGGAGCAGGGCGAGGACGGCGGCTTCTTCGGGGGCGAGGGCGGATGCTGCCGGGGACGGGACCGTGCCCAGTTCGGCGCCGTCCAGGTAGGCGGCGAGGACGGCGGGGTGGATGTAGCACTTGCGGCAGATGCTGGGGGTGTTGCCGAGCTGCTGCGCCACCGTTTCGATGGCGCGCACGATGTTCTTTTTGGCTTGCGTTTCGCTGTCGAATTTCTCGAACTGGGTCAGCGCAAGGGCGGTCAGGACGGTGCCGTGCCAGGTGCGGAAGTCCTTGGCGGTATAGTCTTCGCCGCTGATGGCGCGCAGGTAGTCGTTGACGTCGGCCGAGTCTATGCTGTGGGTGGCGCCGTCGTCGCCGAGGTACTGGAACAGCTCCTGGCCCGGCAGCTCGCGGGCGCGCTGGATGATGCGGGCCAGGCGGCGGTCGCTGACCGTGACCTTGTGCATGATGCCGCTTTTGCCCCGGAACTGGAAGGCGATTGCGCTGCCGTCGATGCGCACATGGCGGTTGCGCAACGTGGTCAGGCCGAAGGACTGGTTGTCGCGCGCGTATTCCTCGTTGCCAATCCGCATTTTCGTCACTTGCAGCAGGTGCACGACCGTGGCCAGCACTTTTTCACGCGGCAGTCCCGGCAGGCTGAGCGCTGCGTCCACGGCCGCGCGGATGGCGGGCAGGGCCTGGCCGAAGGCGAGCATGCGTTCGTATTTGACCTCGTCGCGCACGCTGCGCCAGCGGGCGTGGTAGCGGTATTGCTTGCGGCCGCGCGCGTCGCGGCCGGTGGCTTGCAGGTGGCCGTTGGCGTGCGGGCAGATCCAGACTTGCTCCCAGGCTGGCGGGATGGCCAGCGCGCGTATCCGCGCCAGCGTGTCCGGGTCGCGCACCGGCTTGCCGCCGGCGTCCACGTAGCGGAAGCCTTTGCTGCTGCGCTTGCGGCTGATGCCGGGCTGGTCTCCGCTCACATAGCGCAGCCCTGCCGCCCTGGCGGTGGCGGGCGCGCCGGGAACGGGTGCTGGTTCGGCTGCTGCTGGCGGGTCGCGTTTCATCGCTGTCTTTCCTTGAGGATGACGCGATGGTAGGGCAGTTCGGCCCGCTATTCCGTTCCCTGCCGCACATAGGCCAGTGCATGGCCAGCCGCTTAGTTGGCGCTCAGGCTGGCTTCGGTGGCGTGGCGGCTGTAGGCGCGCAGGTCGGCGCAGGCCTGGTCGAGGGCGGCGGCGACTTCGGGCAGGGAGTCGACCACCAGCTGCAGCTCGCCAGCGGCGGACAGCTTTTCCAGGTCGTGGCAGAGGCTGTGCAGGCCGGTGTCGCTGAGGTAGCCCGCGCTGCCCTTGAGCGCGTGGAAGGCGGCCGAGGCGGCGTGGCTTTTGCCGCCCAGCGCGGCCTTGCGCGCCACTTCCAGGCGCCGTGGGGCCTCTTCCAGGAAGGCTTGCGTGATGCGCTGCATGTGCTTGGGCGACAGCCCGGCCAGCGGCATGATGCTGATCTTGCCTTGCGCTTCGGCGCCGGCCTCGCCGCTGTCTGCGCAGGCGGGCGGCTCCACGCCGAACTGGGCCGCCAGCTCGGCCTCGCTGGGAGTGGCCGGGCGGACGGAAGGGGCGGGGCCGGGCGACGCCAGCGTGTAGCCGGAGTGCCAGTCTTCTTCCTCCGGTTCGGCTGCCGGCGGCGGGCCGCAGGGCGGCAGTTCGCGGCCGCGCACAATCAGCTGGGCGATGGTTTTTTCAATCTGGTCGTACAGCAGCCGCTCGTCTACCGGCTTGCTGAGGAAGCCGTCCATGCCCACGGCCAGGTAGCGCGCGCGGTCGTGGTCGCTGGCGTTGGCGGTCAGCGCGATGATGGGCACACAGGTGTCGCGCACGCGGTAGTCTTCCGTGCCGCCGCGCCGTATCAGGCGCGCGGCCTGCTCGCCGTCCATGCTGGGCATGCGGCCGTCCATCAGCACCAGGTCGTAGTCGGCGCTGCTGAGCGCTTCCAGCGATTCGATGCCGTTTTCCACCAGCACCACTTCGTGGCCCATGGCTTCGAGCAGGGTGCTGATGATGATCTGGTTGGTGCGCACGTCTTCGGCGCACAGGATGCGCAGGCGGTAGGCGTGGCGCTGTTCGCGCGGCGCGGCCGGCACGCTGGCTTCGGGCGGCGTGCCTAGCGTCAGCGGCAGCGTGAAGTAGAAGCTGGAGCCCACGCCGGGCTGGCTGGCCACGCCGATCTCGCCGCCCATCAGCTCCACCAGCTCCTTGCAGATGGCCAGGCCCAGGCCGGTGCCGCCGTAGCGGCGCGTGGTGGACATGTCGGCCTGCTCGAATTTCTGGAATAGGCGCTCCATCGTGGTTTCGCTGATGCCGGGGCCGGTGTCGCTGATGCTGAACTGCAGCATGGTGACGCCGCGCTTGTCCTTGCCGGCGGCCGCCTCCAGGCGCACTTCGCCGCGGTCGGTGAATTTGATGGCGTTGCCGAGCAGGTTGAGCAGGATCTGGCGGATGCGGGTGGGGTCGCCCAGCACGTAGCGCGGCAGGTCCAGCGCCAGTTCGCGCCGCAGCAGCAGGCTCTTGGCGTCGGCCTGCGCCTGCAGGATGCCGATGGCTTCGTCGATCAGGGTGCGCAGGTCCACGCTGATGGTTTCGATCGACAGCTTGCCAGCGTCGATCTTGGAGAAGTCCAGGATGTCGTTGAGGATGGCCAGCAGCGCTTCGCTGTTTTGCAGGCCGATGCGCAGGTATTCCTCGGTGCGGCCCTGCACGGTCTGGTCGCGCAGCGCGAACTTGAGCATGCCGATCACGCCCGCCAGCGGGGTGCGGATGTCGTGGCTCATGGCGGACAGGAAGTCGATGCGGTGGCGGCTGACGATCTCGGCGTGCTCCTTGGCTTCGGTCAGCTCGGCGGTGCGTTCGTTCACGCGCTGCTCAAGGTGGTTGCGCAGCAGGCGGATCTGGTCGGCCAGGGCGAAGGCCAGCAGCACGCCGTCCAGCGTGCCGCCGAGCAGCGTGAACAGCTGCGCGTTTTCCACGGCGGCCGGGATCAGGCCGATATTGGCGGGCAGGATCAGCAGGCCGGGCAGCATCAGCGCAATAAAACCGAGCACGAAGAAGCGCGCCGGCTGGTAGCCGTTTTTCCAGACGATGACGCCGCTGGCCAGGGCCAGCGTCATCCACACCATGATGGCGACGGTGGCCAGCGTGTGCGCCCAGCTCAGCGCGATAAAGCAGCTGGGCAGCAGGGCCAGCGGCAGCACGAGGTTGATGGTGCTGAGCTTGTACAGCACCGGCGACTTGTCGCGCAGCTGCAAAAAGGTGCGGTAGAACAGCGTGCTCAGCACCGGCAGCAGGAAGAAGGGGATGTAGTGGATGTGCAGATTGTGCCAGCCGAACAGGTCGGCGGGCAGGTGGAAGGTCAGGCCCCAGCCGGCCGCGTAGCACAGCACGTAGAGCGAGTAGTACAGCGGCGCGCGTTCGCGCGTGTAGCTGTAGATGAAGAAGTTGAACACGCCCAGCGCGAGCAGGGCGCCGATGGAGCCGATGATAAGGAAGTTTTCGCGCGCCACCAGCTGCAGGTAGGCCGGGCGCGGCGTGACGGCGAACACCGGCGTGCGGGCGTAATAGGGGCTGCTGAAGCGTATCAGCACTTCGTAGCTTTCGCCGGGCTGCAGTTCGATGTCTTTGCCGTAGTGCAGCAGGTATTCGTGCGGGGCGCGGTAGCCGGACAGCAGGCGCTGCACGGCGCCGTCGGGGCCGTAGATGCGGGTTTCCACGGCGTCGATCAGGGTGTCGTTGGGGTCGATGACCCAGGCGGTCTGGCGGCTGTCGTTGCGCAGGCTGGCGTGCAGCCAGTAGCCGCCGCCCAGCAGGTCCACTTCGCTGGCGGGCTTGAGCGTGGCGATCAAGGCGGGCAGGCCGGCCGCGCTGGCGGGGAAGGTCTCAGCCCCGGCCTGGTAGAGGCGGGCGCTGCGCATCAGGTCCTGCGATTGCGGGCTGGTCAGCACGGCCTGTCCGAGGCGGGTGTCGGCCGTGGCCTGGGCATGGGCGGGCGAGGCGAGCACAAGGATGAGCAGACAAGCGGCAAGGCAAGGGAACATCGCGGCGAGGCGACTGAATATCTTGCTGGCTGTACTCATGTTGTTTGCCAAGGGCATCGCGCTGGGATAGTAGAATGGCGGAAATCTTGCCTCATTTTAATCGACTATTCAGGGAAACCCCTATCTTGCTGATCTCTCCGGAACAAATCGTTGCCTTTCTGGCCGCTGCGGTGGTGATAACTGTGTCGCCCGGCCCGGACAATTTAATGGTGCTGGGCATGGGCATGTCGCGCGGACGCGCCAAGGGCATCGTGTTCGGGCTGGGCTGCGCGCTGGGCTGCCTGAGCCATACGCTGCTGGCCACGCTGGGCGTGAGCGCGCTGATCGCCGCCTCGCCGCTGGCGTTCACCGCCCTGAAAGTGGCGGGCGGCGTGTATCTGATCTGGCTGGGCTGGGGCGCGTTGCGCAGTCCGGGCGGCGCGCGCGTGGAGGGCGGCGGCCTGCCGGACGAGTCCCTGCTGCGCCTGTTCGGCAAGGGGCTTTTTGCCAACAGTATCAATCCGAAAGTGGTGCTGTTTTTCCTGTCCTTTTTGCCGCAGTTCGTGGTGCCGGGCAACGGCCCCGTGAGCTGGCAGACTGCCCAGCTGGGCCTGCTGTTCACCTTGCAGGCCTGCGTGCTGTTCGGCCTGCTGGGCTATTTCTCGGGCGCCATCGGCAAGTGGCTGAACCGCAGCCCGCGCGCGGGGCTGTGGATGGACCGCATCGCGGGCACCATCTTTATCGGCCTGGGCATCCGCCTCATCGTTGCCCGTTAATTCGCCACCGCCTCGATGCGGAAGCGCAGCTCCAGCTCGTCCTGCACGGCCAGCGCGCCGCCCAGCACGGAATAAGGCTGGATGCCGAAGTCGGTCTGCTTGAGCCTGAGCGTGCCGGCGGCGCTGATGCCGTTGGCGCGCGGCGTCAGCACGGCGGGGATGGCGTAGCGGCGGGTAACGCCGTGCAGCGTGATGGCGGCCTGCAAAGGGCCTTCCGGCGTGCTGACCGCGTTCACCTGCACGTAGGGGTATTTTTCCGCCTCCAGCACCTTGTTGAGCATATTGTTGCGGGTCCCGGCGATGGCGTCCGCCGCCGGCACGCTGGTCATGCCGGCTTCGGCGCGCAGGGCGCTTTCATCCACGGTCAGCTGGTCCAGGCGGAAACGGAAGTCGGTGTGGCCGGGCTGGCCGCCTGCCGGGGCCACGGCCTGGCCCTCGATGCTGCGGCTGGCCACCACGTGGTCGTGCCCCATCCGCGCCAGCAGGCCGCCGCGCCGCACGGTGACGGCGATCAGGGAGTTTTGCGGGTCGATGCGCAGCAGTTGCCGGGCGGCGGCGGGCGCGGCGGAGGCAGGAGCAGGTGTGCGGGGCCGGGCTGCGGCCGGGGCGGCTGGGGCTGCGGATGCAGGCGCGGAAGCTGCCACCGATGCCGGAGCCGGCGGTGTTCCTAGCGGCGCCGGCGCGCAGGCACACAGCAGTGCGGGAAGCAGGACCGCGCCCAGTGTGGCGCGCGGCAGTGGCTTTTTTGCGATTGTTACTTTTCGAGAGTTTTGCAGGGGTAAGTTTGTCATATTCTGTGCATGAGACCTGAACGCAAACCATACCACCGAATAGCAGGGCAATGTCATGCGCCTGTCACGACGCTGTGCGATGATGGTTCCGCTCTCAAATCTCTCCCGATTTGAATCCCTTGGCCCGCAATGCAAAACATTGCGGGTTTTTTTTGCCCCTTTAGAGCTGGAAGACGCGCACCACCTGCGCCAGCGAGGCCGCTTCCTCCTGCAGCGAGGCGGCCGCTGCGGCGGCTTGCTCCACCAGGGCGGCGTTCTGCTGCGTTACCTCGTCCATGCGGGTGATGGCGGTGTTGACCTGGGCGATGCCGGCGTTCTGCTCCTGGCTGGCCGCTGAAATCTCGGTCATGATGCCGGTCACATGGGCCACGCTGGACACCACTTCGTCCATGGTGGAACCGGCCTGCTGCACCAGCTTGCTGCCTGCCTCCACCTGTTCGACCGAGGCGTTGATCAGCTCCTTGATTTCCTTGGCCGCGCCGGCCGAGCGCTGCGCCAGGTTGCGCACTTCGCTAGCCACCACGGCGAAGCCGCGCCCTTGCTCGCCCGCGCGCGCGGCCTCCACGGCGGCGTTCAGCGCCAGGATATTGGTCTGGAAGGCGATGCCGTCGATGACGCTGATAATGTCCACAATCTTGCGCGAGGACTGGTTGATCGTGCCCATGGTCTCCACCACTTGCGACACCACCTGCCCGCCGCGCGCGGCCGTGTCGGACGCGGCCACGGCCAGGCGGTTGGCCTCCAGCGCGTTCTCCGCGTTCTGGCGCACGGTGGCGGTGAGCTGCTCCATGGCGGCGGCGGTTTCCTCCAGGTTGGAGGCTTGCTGCTCGGTGCGCTGGCACAGGTCCTGGTTGCCGGTGGCGATCTCGCTGGTGGCCGTGGCGATATGTTCGGCGCCCGCGCGCACCTGGCCCACCACGCCGGACAGCTTGCCGCTGATGCCGTTCATGGCGCCGCACAGTTTGCCGATTTCGTCCTTGCTGGTGGTGTGCAGCGTGACCGTGAGGTCGCCCTCGGCGATGCGCTCGGCCGCGCCTTCGGCTTCCACCAGCGGCCGCGTGACGTAGTTGCGCACCAACAGCATCAGCGCCACGGCGAAGGCGGCCAGCGCGACAAAGCCGAACATGACGTAGCGGTTGCGCAGGCGTACCGCGTCCATGGTGATTTCCTCGGCGTAGGCGCCGCCGGCGATCACCCAGTTCCAGTCCGGGAAGGCGGTGTAGACCACCACTTTTTCGCGCGCCGAGCTTTCGCCCGGATTCAGCCAGGGGTAGCGTATCAGTCCCTGCTTCTTCTCGATGATCTCCTTGATGAATTCGCGGCCGCCGGCGTCCTTGCTGTCGATGATGTTGGCGCCTTCCTTGGCCGGGTGCACAACCAGCGTGCCGGCCGCCTTGCCGGGCGTGGAGTCGAGCACGTAGAAGTAGCCGGTCTGGCCCACCTTGATGGACTTGATCTTGTCCTTGAGCGCGCGCAGCGAGGCGCTGACGTCGACCCCGACGAACAGGATGCCGATCACCTTGCCGCCCGCGTTGCGGATGGGGTCATAGCGCGTCATGTACTGCTTGCCGAACAGCGTGGCCAGGCCGGTGTAGTTGTCGCCGGCGCGCAGCTTGGCGTAGCCGGGGTGGGCGCGGTCGAGCAGGGTGCCGATGGCGCGTTCGCCGTTTTCCTTTTTCAGCGAAGTGGATATGCGGATGAAATCCTCGCCGGTGGCGGCGAAGATCGTGGCCACGCTGCCGCTGTTGCGCTGGAATTTGTCCGGCACGCTGAAGTCCATATTGAGGACCTGCTCGCCGTTCTTCAGCGTGGGCGCGGGTTTGCCGGCCACGTCGGTGGTGGCGCTTTCGTCGAGCGTGAACTTGCCGTCGAAGGAGGCCGCCAGCATGCCGGCGTAGCCCGCCGTCTGCGCCTTGAGCGTGGTGTTGAAGATGTCCACCATGTCGGTCACGCCTTGCAGTTCCTGGCGCACGCTGTGGGTGCTGTTTTCTTCCAGCAGATTGGTGGTGGCGCTGCTGATCAGCAGGATCAGGATGCCGATGATGGCGCTGACCAGCGCAAAGGTGAAGGCGGTAATTTTGGCGCCCACGCCCCACAGGCGGGGATCGAATTTGCTGTCTCTCATGTTTGGCCCAGTCTGAATTGTCACTTTTGTACTTGTCGAATTTAATGAAGTCCTAAGCCTTGTCTTCATCAATGCTGGCAAAGTAGCACCTGTAGCGCGCGGTCTCCTCCGTGCGCCAGGTTGCCATATCCCTTAGATGCGGCACGATATCCCCGCGCTCTAAAAAGCGTTTTGACCGGCTCCCTCCAAAGATCGCCGGTCTTTTTTTGCCTGCCGATTTCTTTCGCTACCCGCCTTGTGGGCGTTTTGTACGGGACAAGGCAGTTTCGCCTACACTGGCGGACACTGCAACCAAAAAAGGGTGTCCGATGATAGACCTGTACACGGCAGCAACACCGAACGGCCACAAGATTTCCATCGCGCTGGAGGAACTGGCGCTGCCCTACACACTGCACGCGCTGGACCTGGCCGCCAATGTGCAGAAGGAGCCGTGGTTCCTGGCCCTGAATCCAAACGGCCGCATCCCGGCCATTGTCGACCGCGAGGCGGGCGATTTCGCCGTGTTCGAGTCCGGCGCCATCCTGATTTACCTGGCCGAGAAAACCGGGCGCCTGATGCCGTCCGACCCCAAGGGCCGCTCGCAGGTGCTGCAATGGCTGATGTTCCAGATGGGCGGCGTGGGGCCGATGATGGGCCAGGCCAATGTGTTCTTCCGCTACTTCCCCGAAAAAATCCAGGCCGCCATCGACCGCTACCAGGGCGAGAGCAAGCGCCTGTTCCGCGTGCTGGACGGCCACCTGGCGCGGCATGAATACCTGGCCGGCGACTACTCCATTGCCGACATCGCGAACTGGGCCTGGGTGCGCACGCATAGCTGGTCCGGGGTGGATGTGGACGGTTTGCCACATTTGCAGCGCTGGCTGGCGCTGGTGGGCGAGCGGCCGGCGGTGCGGCGCGGCATACAGCTGCCGCCGTCGCGGCTGGACCGCGCCTCCAGCCCGGAAAAAGCCGAGCAATTTGCGGCCGAAGCGCGCAAAATGCTCGAGACCGGACAATCACGCGAGAAAGGCGTCTAGAGCATGAAACTGTACACGAGCGCGCGCGCGCCCAATCCCCGCCGGGTGGCGATGTTCATGGCCGAGAAAGGCATCACGCTGGACACGCAGCTGATAGACCTGGGCAAGCTGGAGAACCGCGATCCGGCCTTCCTGGCCAAGAACCCCTTTGGCCGCGTGCCCGCGCTGGAACTGGACGACGGCCGCGTGCTGTGCGAGACGCGCGCCATCTGTTCCTATCTTGAGGGCGTTTATCCGGAACCCAACCTGATGGGCGAGGGCTTCGAGGAGCGCGCCTTTATCGAGATGGCGGACCGCCGCATCGAGCTGCATGTGTTTGCGGGCATCGCCAACTGCGTGCGGCATACGCATCCCGGCCTGGCGGCGCTGGAGCAGCCGCAGTTCCCTGACTACGGCGCGGCGCAGGGCGAGAAAATGCGCGAGTGGGCGCGCTGGCTGGACCAGACGCTGGCGGCGCAGCCTTTCGTGGCGGGGCAGCGTTTCACCATCGCCGACATTACGGCCTTCTGCGCCATGGAGTTCGCGCGCGGGCTGATGAAGTTCCGTCCCGGCCAGGAAGGCATGGAGCACCTGCAGGCCTGGCGCGACCGCATGGCCGAACGTCCCAGCGCGGCGGCGGGCTGACCTTCCGGCCATGAGCGGCGCGCGCCCGTCACGCAAGTTCGCCGGCCGGCGGCTTGTGCTGCGGGCCGGCGCCGCAGCCGGCCTGGCTGCGGGCGTATCCGCCGCGATGGGCCAGCCGTCCAAGCCGCCGGCGCCGCTCAAGGTGGTGGCCTTCAGCCTGGTCCCATTCGGTTTGCTGGATGCCTCGGGCCGGCCGGCAGGCATGATCGTCGATTTCCAGAAGCTGCTGGCGGCCGAAAGCGGCCTGGCGATGGACGTGCAGGTCGTGCCGTATCCGCGCGCCGTTGCTATGATGGTGGCCGGCGATGCGGACCTCTTGTTCAGTTTCCCCAATGCCCAGCTGCGCGAGCATGCGCACAGCCTCGGCGTGATCGGCCACGTCGATGTGGTGGTGATGGGCCTGGCGGGCAGCCGCTATGGCAGCGCGGAGGAGCTGCGCGGCAAGCGCGTGGGACATATCCGGGGCGCCGAGTACGATATGGCGCTGCAGTCCGACCCGGCGGTGGCGCGCTATGAAACGGTCACCTACGAACAGACCGTGCGCATGCTGCTGGAAGGCCGCTACGACGCGATGCTGGGCGTGCGCCCGTCCTTCCTGTACACCATGCGGCGGCTGGGCGTGCCGCGCCAGAAGCTCGGGCCGGAACTGGTGCTGCGCAAAGGCGAACTGCTGCTCCACTATTCCAACAAGCGCTACAAGCCGCAGACGGCGGCCACGCTGGTGCGCGCGCTCGCCGCACTGCGCGAGCGCGGCGCACTGGCCGCGCTGTTCAAGGCCTACGAGGACGGCGGCATGCCGCCCTGAGACCTGGCGCTTACAGCGCCTGGCGGTCCAGCCAGGCGTCGATTTCCGGCATGCGGTCGCGGATCACGGTGGCGCGGTACTGGATGCGCGAGATGGCCGTGTTGGTCTGGCTGCGCGCCGTGGCCGGCAGGTTGGCTTCGGCGTAGGCTTTCAGCTTGTCCGCCATGGCGGTGTTGAGCGCGCCGCTGGCCAGGGCGGGGAAGTAGCCCGCGCGCGAGCTGCTTTCCACCAGCGTGTTCACCTTGGGCAGGTTGGCCATGGCGAAATCGAAGGCGCGCTCGGTGTGCTCGCGCGATACGGCGGCGATGATGCCGGAGCCGATGGTGGCGTCCGGCTCGCCGCTCAGTGCCAGGTCCAGCGCGCGCTGCGCCAGCGCTGGATCGGCGCTTTCGCCCAGCAGGCCGTACAGCTCCGCCTTGACCAAGGAGGACTGTTCGGCCTTGGCGGCCGCGTGCAGCTGCTCCCACACGCGGGCGTCCGCGTTGCGGGCCACCACGCCCAGCACCACGCGGCGCAGTTCGGGCGGCAGCGCCTTGGCGTCGCCGGCCAGCGAGGCGTCGTAGCGGCGGCGCGCTTCCACCAGCACGTCGTCGTCGCCCAGCGCGCCCAGCGAATAGATCAGCTGTTCGCGCAGGATGGCGGTGGGGGCGTCCTCGCCGCTGCGGGCATCCCAGCCTACGCGTGCCAGCACCGGCGCCAGGCGGGAGATGGCGAAGGACGACAGCTTGGCGCGGGTGGCTTCATTGTCGCGGGTATAAACGCGCAGGTCGTCGAAGATGCGCGCGATGCGGCCCCACACTTGCGGCGCGGCGTCCACCGGCGTGGCGCGCGCCAGGCTCAGGGCGTCCGAGGCGGGCTGCTTGCCGGCCATGCCCAGCGCCCAGCTTTCGGTCATCAGTCCCAGCTGGTCCAGCGGCGCCAGCTTGCCGAAGCTGGCCGCCAGCGCGGCGTAGGCCTTGGGCGCGTACACGGTGCGGTAGTAGCCGGCTTGGCCGGCGTTCACCAGCACCGCCCCGCAGCCCGGCAGCGTGAGCGAGGCTTTGCCGCCGGTGACCAGGACGCGGCTCACGTCCTGCGCGCCCACAGTCTGCGCCAGCACTGGCACGCGCCAGGACAGCGGCTTCTTGTTCGGATGGTCCTTGCTGTATTCGCCTTGCGTGAGCGTGACGCGGGTCTGGCCGCCCTGGCAGCTGTAGTCGGACACTTTAATCAGCGGCACGCCGGGCTGCAGCGTGAAGTCGTGCGCGATGGCCTTCACCGGCTTTTTCGCGGCGCGCTCGATGTGCTGCCAGAGCTGGTCCGACACGGCGTTGCCGTAGGCGTTGGCCTTGATGTAGCCGCGCACGCCTTCGCGCCAGGCTTCCTCGCCCACATAGTTTTCCAGCATGTTGATGACGGCGCCGCCCTTGGCGTAGGTGATCTCGTCGAAGGCGGCGTGCGCCTCTTCCACGGTGGCCACCCGCTGCACCACCGGGTGGGTGGTGGCCAGCGCGTCGCGTTCGATGGCGCTGTTGCGGCCTGCCACGCGGTTCAGCGAGGTTTGCCATTCCGGATGCAGCAGCGCCGTGGTGCGGCCCGCCATCCAGGTGGCAAAGCCTTCGTTGAGCCACAGGTCGTCCCACCAGCGCATGGTGACCAGGTTGCCGAACCATTGGTGCGCGGTTTCGTGCGCGGCGGTACTGAAGGCTTCCTGCTTGTCGGCCTGGGTGGAGATGGCCGGATCGAGCAGTATGGTGGACTCGAAGCTCATGATGGCGCCCCAGTTTTCCATGGCGCCAAAGAACTGGCTGCGGCCCGGCGCGGCCAGGTTGTCCAGCTTGGGCAGCGGGTAGGGCAGGCCGAAGTAGTCGTTGTACTCGCGCAGCACGGCCTTGGACGAGTCCAGCACGAACTGCGCCTGGGGCAGGCGGCCCTTGACGGTGATCACGCCCAGTTCGGTGCCGCCTTCGGTGGCGGTGGCGCGCTCGAAGTCGCCCTGGCCGAAGAACAGCAGATAGGTGGACATGCGCGGCGTGGTGGCGAAGCGCACCAGCTTGCGGCCGCCGTCCAGCGCGGTGCTGCTGACGATGGGCATGTTGGAGACGGCCATCTGGTCCGCCGGCACGGTGGCCTCCAGCGCGAAGGTGGCGCGGAAAGCCGGCTCGTCCCACGATGGGACCATGCGGCGCGCGTCGGCCGCTTCGAACTGGGTGTAGAGCGCCCGCTTCTTGCCGGACGGCGTGTCGTAGTCGAGCGAGAACAGTCCGGCGGCCTGGTTGCCTATCTTGCCGCTGTAGTCGATGGCCAGCTGGTAGCTGCCCTTGGCCAGCGGCTGGGCGAAGCTCAGGCTGGCGGTGTGCTTGTCCGCGTTGAGGGCGATCTTGCTGGCCTGCTGCACCTGCTGGCCGGGGCCGGAGGCGATGCTGGCGCTGGCCAGCGCCAGGTCCAGCGCGTGCAGGGTGATGACGGCGCTGGGTTCCAGCACCTCGATGGCGATCACCACGCGGGCGCTGAAGGTGGCCGCTTGCGCGTCCGGCGTCAGCGAGATGGCGTAGTGGGTGGGGCGGACATTGCGCGGCAGCTGGGTGGTGGCCAGGCTTTCCGCAGCGGCGGCTTTGGCGGCCTTTGCCGGTTTGGCTTTGGCGGCTTGCGCGGCCTGCGCCGGCGCGGCGGCGAGGGCGGTCAGGGACAGGATGGCTGCGGAAATCAGGCTGCGCTGCATGCAATGCTCCAAGGTTTTTGTTGATGAAGCAATGTAGCTGTAATGGCCAGCGCGGTCAATGGACGGCTGCGGCAGCCAGGGGCAGCAGCATGGTCAGCTTCAGGTCATGGCGCTTGGCCAATTGCAGCGTCACCTGCTGAAAGGCCAGGGCTCCCCGCGCGGGATGCTGGAAGCGGCGTTCGCCGCCTTCGCGTCCCAGCACGTCCTGCAGGGGCCACAGTTGACGGAACTCGCCGCTGCCGCGCGCCAGTTCTGCAATCAGCGAGGCCAGCGGCTCCTGGCTGGCGTGCTTGCTGGTATCGGCGCGAAATTCCGCGACCAGGCGCTGTGCGCGGTGGGGCCAATCGACGATGAGGCTGCGCGCGGCGGGGTGGCTGAACATGAAGCGCAGCAGATTCGGTGTCCGGCCGTGCGGGTCCGCGCCGCCGTCCAGCCAGCCTGCGAACAAGGCCGCCGCGTCCGCATTCCAGGCCACGGCGTCCCATTGCTGATCCAGCACATAGGCCGGCGCCTGTATGGCCTGCACGATGGCGTCCAGCTCGCCGGGCGTGCCGCCGCCGTGCTCGTGCGCTTCGCGCTGCGGGTCCAGGCGCTCGGCAAGGCTGAACAGATAGGTCCGTTCCGCGCCGCTCAGGTGCAGCACATCGGCCAGCCGCGCCAGCATGCCGGCGGACGCGGACACCTGCCGGCCCTGCTCGAGCCAGGTCAGCCAGGTCGGGCTGATTCCGCACAGCTGGGCCAGTTCCTCGCGCCGCAAGCCGGGTGTGCGGCGCCGCCCGCCACCGGGCAGGCCGGCGCTTTGCGGGCTGATGCGTTCGCGGTGGCGGCGGATGAACTCGCCCAGTTCGTTGTTCATTGTCGCTAGCATGGAATGATTTATACCAGGATAAATTGTGGTCTTGTTACAGGATAAAACCCAGCCTATTCTGCAACAACTTGCCCAAACCAGGAGAAATAAATGAAGCAGCAAAGCTATGTCGCCCAGCAGTTCGGCAATACCGCCAGCAGCTATCTGAGCAGCAGTGTCCACGCGCAGGGAGCGGATCTGGCGGCGCTGCACGCCATTGCGCAGGGCATGCAGTCCCCGCGCGTATTGGACCTGGGCTGCGGCGCGGGCCACGCCAGCTTCGCCGTGGCGCCTGCCGCGCAGTCGGTCGTGGCCTACGATTTGTCGGCGCAGATGCTGGAGGTGGTGGCCGGCGCCAGCCGCGAACGCGGCCTGCGGAACATCAGCATCCGCCAGGGCGACGTGGGCAGGCTGCCTTTTGCCGACGCCAGTTTCGACCTGGTGGTGACGCGCTACTCGGCCCACCACTGGCCGGACGTGCAGGCCGCCCTGCACGAGGTGCGGCGCGTGCTGCGCGCGGGCGGGCGCTTCGTGGCCATCGATATCACGGCGCCGAAGGAGGCGCTGTTCGACACCACCCTGCAGGCGGTCGAGCTGCTGCGCGACGGCTCCCATGTGCGCGACTACCGGGTGTGCGAATGGGGCGCCAAGCTGAAAAATGCGGGCTTTGAGCACCAGTTGTCGAGCCAGTGGAAACTGACGATGCAGTTCGGCGAGTGGGTGGCGCGCATGCGCACGCCGGAGCTGCGCGTGCAGGCGATCCGCAGCCTGTTCGATTCGGCGCCGGACGAGGCGCGCGCCTATTTCAGCTTGCGGGACGATTATTCATTCGACATCGACGCCGCCATGTTCGACGCGGTTTGCGCGGGTTAGGCCACGCGCTTGTACAAGGGCTGCATGGGGAGCAGGGGGCGGTAGAAGGCGGCCAGCGCTTCGTTTTCGTCGAACTGGCGGTCCAGGGCCAGTAAGCCGAAGGGCGCCAGGCTGGCGTGGAACAGCTGCAGCACGCGCTGGCGCAGCAGCGGGCCGAAATCGGGCAGGGCGCGGCGGCACACGATGAGGTTGAATTCGTTGAAGGAGGCGTCCGTCACCAGGTTGTACTGCGCCCAGCTGATGCGGCTGCGCAGCTGCGGCAGCAGCACCGCTCGCTGGCCGGTGATGTGGAAGTAGTCGGCAAGCCGCGTGCTGCCGATGGCGGCGCCGGCGCGGTCGTAGCTGGCCTGGTATTCGGCCAGGCGTTCCAGCGGAATAGTGTGGTCCTGGGCTTCGGCCAGCAGTTCGTCGCTGGCGACGGTGCAGTGCAGCTCGGTGCGCGCCAGCAGGCCCTGTTCGGCCAGCAGCACGGCCAGCGTCCAGGCCTGTTCGGCGCCGGCGCAGTCGGCCAGCCAGACCTTGGGCAGCGCGGCGCCGCTCAGGCAGGCCGTGGAAGCCTGCCGCAGCAGGCGGGCTTCTTCCGCATCGTCGAACATGGTTGCGGAGGGCACGTGCAGCGCGCGCAGCACGGCGCTGGCGGCGCGCGGATCGTGCAGCACCTGGCCCTGCAGGGCGGACAGCGTGCGCAGGCTGCGCTGCTGCAGCAAGGCGCGCAGCTTGCGCCGCAGCGCGGTGCGCTCGTGGCCCCGGAAGTCGTAGCCGTAGCGCTGGAACAGGGCCTCGGCCAGCAGGTCCAGTTCCAGCTCCTCCACTTCCGGCGCCGCCTCGTGCCGCATCGGGGTCACATTGCCCATGGGCGCTCCATCAGTGCAGCCAGACGCGCATCAGCGACAGCAGCTGCGCCACGTCCACCGGCTTGGTGATGTAGTCGGAGGCGCCGGCGGCGATGCATTTGTCGCGGTCGCCCTTCATGGCCTTGGCGGTCAGCGTGATGATGGGCAGCGACTTGAACTTCGGTATGCGGCGGATGGCGCGCATGGTGTCGTAGCCGTCCATCTCCGGCATCATGATGTCCATCAGGACGATCTCGATGGTCGGGTCGCGCTCCAGCACCTCGATGCCGTCGCGCCCGTTCTCTGCAAAGGAGACTTGCATCTGCTGGCGCTCCAGCAGCGAGGACAAGGCGAAGATGTTGCGCAAGTCATCGTCGACGATCAGCACTTTGCGCCCGGCCAGGCCGCTGTCGGCCGCGTGGATTTCCTCCAGCATGCGGCGTTGCAGCTCCGGCAGGCTGGCCTGCGAGCGGTGCAGGAACAGCGCCGTCTCGTCCAGCAGGCGCTCGGGCGAGCGCGCGTCCTTGATGACGATGGTCTTGGCGTAGCGCTTGAGCCGCGCCACTTCCTTGCGGTCCAGGTCCTTGGCCGTGTTGATGACGATGGGCAGGTCGCGCAGCGTGGCGTCCTTGCCGATGATGTTGAGCAGGTCGAAGCCGCTGATGTCGGGCAGCGTCAGGTCCAGCACCATGCAGTCGAAGTGGTGGTCGCGCAGCGCCTGGAGCGCCTTCTCGCCGGAGTCCACCGCCACGATGCGCAGGTCGGCGTCGCCGATCAGGCTGACGATGGCGTCGCGCTGGTGCTGCTCGTCGTCCACCACCAGCAGGCTGCGCTTACCGCCCAGCAGGAACTTCTGGATGCGGCTGAATTCCTCGGTCAGCGTTTCCTTGCTGACCGGCTTGTTCAGGTAGGAAATGGCGCCCTGGCGCAGCGCGCGTTCGCGCTCGCGCAGGCTGGACATCACGTGCACCGGGATGTGGCGCGTGCTCGGGTCGCGCTTCAGGCGGTCCAGCACGGTGAAGCCGTCGATGTCGGGCAGGTCCAGGTCCAGCAGGATGGCCGACGGCAGGTAGTCGCGCGCCAGCGACAGGGCCGAGTCCCCCTGGTGGGTGACGATGCCCTTGAAGTTCTTTTCGCGCGCGTAGTCCAGCACCACCTTGGCGAAGCGCTCGTCGTCCTCGATGATGAGCACTGACGGGTCGCCCGGCGCCACCAGGGTGCGGTCGTCGAAGGAGCTGTAGATGGCCAGGTCGGGTTCCGGCTCGGCCAGCGCTTCGACCGCCAGCGGCGGCGGCGCGTACATGATTTTCGGCGGCTGCGCCGGCGCCCGGGTGGGCGGCTGGCGCGACAGGTCGTAGTTGACGAAGCCGGCGCGGTTGTAGGGCAGGAACAGCGTGAAGGTGGAGCCGCTGCCGACCACCGATTCCACGCGGATCTCGCCGCCCAGCAGGCGCGCCAGCTCGCGCGAGATCGACAGCCCCAGGCCGGTGCCGCCGTATTTGCGTGCGGTGGAGCCGTCGGCCTGCTGGAAGGCTTCGAAGATCAGCTGCAGCTTGTCGGCGGCGATGCCCACGCCGGTGTCGCTGACAGCGAAGGCCAGCACGCCGTCCGCATGCAGCAGGTTGGGGTGGTCGCTGGTCCAGCCGCTGGTGACCAGGCCGATCACCAGCGACACCTGGCCGTGGTTGGTGAACTTGAAGGCGTTCGACAGCAGGTTTTTCAGCACCTGCTGCAGGCGCGTGGTGTCCGTCATCACGGCGGTCGGCAGGTTCTCCGACAGTTCCACCGAGAAGCCCAGGTGCTTGGCTTCGGCCATGTGGCGGAAGGTGCGGTCCACGTAGTTGCGCAGGTTGGCGAAGCGGTATTCGGACACGTCCAGCGTCACCGTGCCGGACTCGATCTTGGACAGGTCGAGAATGTCGTTGATCAGCGTAAGCAGGTCGGAGCCGGAGCCGTGGATGGTTTTCGCGAACTCCACCTGCTTGCCGGACAGGTTGCCCTCCGGGTTGTCGCCCAGTTGCTGCGCCAGGATCAGCAGCGAGTTCAAAGGCGTGCGCAGCTCGTGCGACATATTGGCCAGGAACTCGGATTTGTATTTGGACGACAGCGCCAGCTGCGTGGCTTTCTCCTCCAGTGCCAGCTTGGCCTGCTCCACCTCGCGGTTTTTGCGCTCCACCTCGATGTTCTGCTCGGACAGCAGGCGGGCTTTTTCGGCCAGCTCCTGGTTGGTCTGCTGCAGTTCCTGCGCCAGCGACTGCGACTGCGTCAGCAGCGACTCGGTGCGGCTGTTGGCCTCGATGGTGTTGAGCACCACGCCGATGGATTCCATCAGCTGGTCCAGGAAGGACAAGTGGGTTTCGGTGAAGCGGTCCAGCGAGGCGATTTCAATCACCGCCTTCACCTGCTGCTCGAACAGGATAGGCAGCACCACGATATTGGTCGGCGGCGCGGCGCCCAGGCCGGAGCTGACCACGATGTAGTCGCGCGGCACGTCGGTCAGCCAGATGCGGACTTTCTCCAGCGCGCACTGGCCCACCAGGCCTTCGCCCGGCAGGAAGGAGGTGGGCAGCTTGCGGCTGGAGCGGTAGCCGTAGCTGGCGATCATGCGCAGGCGGGCGTCCGTGTCGAGCGAGTCCATCATGTAGAATACGCCGTGGTGGGCGGACACCAGCGGCGCCAGCTCGGACAGGATCAGCTTGGTCACGGCCTGCAAGTCGCGCTGGCCTTGCAGCAAGCGGGTGAAGCGCGCCAGGTTGGTCTTCAGCCAGTCCTGCTGCGCGTTCTTCTGCGTGGTTTCCTTCAGATTGCGGATCATTTCATTGATGTTGTCCTTCAGGTAGGACACCTCGCCGCGCGCCTCCACCTGGATGGAACGGGACAAGTCGCCCCGCGTCACGGCGGTCGCCACCTCGGCAATCGCGCGCACCTGGTTGGTCAGGTTGGCGGCCAGCTGGTTTACGTTCTCGGTCAAGTCCTTCCACGTGCCGGCCACGCCGGACACATTGGCCTGGCCGCCCAGCTTGCCCTCGGTACCCACCTCGCGCGCCACGCGCGTCACTTCCGATGCGAAGGAGGACAATTGGTCCACCATCACGTTGATGGTGTCCTTCAGTTCCAGGATCTCGCCCTTCACGTCCACGGTGATCTTCTTGGACAAGTCGCCGCGCGCCACGGCGGTGGTCACCGCCGCGATGTTGCGCACCTGGCCCGTCAGGTTGGACGCCATGAAGTTCACGTTGTCGGTCAAGTCCTTCCACGTGCCGCCCACGCCGGGCACATAGGCCTGGCCGCCCAGCTTGCCCTCGGTGCCCACTTCGCGCGCCACCCGCGTCACCTCGGAGGCGAAGGAAGACAATTGGTCCACCATCACGTTGATGGTGTTTTTCAGTTCAAGAATTTCGCCCTTCACGTCCACCGTGATCTTTTTGGACAGGTCGCCGTTGGCCACGGCGGTGGTCACCTCCGCGATATTGCGCACCTGGCCGGTCAGGTTGCCCGCCATGGAGTTCACGCCGTCGGTCAAGTCCTTCCACGTGCCGGCCACGCCGGGCACGTTGGCCTGGCCGCCCAGCTTGCCCTCCGTACCCACCTCGCGCGCCACGCGCGTCACTTCGGATGCGAAGGAGTTCAATTGGTCCACCATCACGTTGATGGTGTTTTTCAGCTCGAGAATCTCGCCCTTCACGTCCACCGTGATCTTCTTGGACAAGTCGCCGTTGGCAACGGCGGTGGTCACGTCCGCGATGTTACGCACCTGGCCGGTCAGGTTGCCGGCCATGGAGTTCACCGAGTCGGTCAAGTCCTTCCACGTGCCGGCCACGCCCTTCACCTGCGCCTGGCCGCCCAGCTTGCCCTCGGTACCCACCTCCCGCGCCACCCGCGTCACCTCGGAGGCGAAGGAGGACAATTGGTCCACCATCACGTTGATGGTGTTTTTCAGTTCAAGAATCTCGCCTTTCACGTCCACCGTGATCTTCTTGGACAAGTCGCCGTTTGCCACGGCGGTGGTCACCGCCGCGATGTTGCGCACCTGGCCCGTGAGGTTGGACGCCATGAAGTTCACGTTGTCGGTCAAGTCCTTCCACGTGCCGCCCACGCCCGGCACATAGGCCTGGCCGCCCAGCTTGCCCTCGGTGCCCACCTCGCGCGCCACGCGCGTCACTTCGGACGCGAAGGAGCGCAGCTGGTCCACCATCACGTTGATGGTGTCCTTCAGCTGCAGGATCTCGCCGCGCACGTCCACCGTGATCTTTTTGGACAAGTCGCCGTTGGCCACGGCGGTGGTCACCTCGGCGATGTTGCGCACCTGCGACGTCAGGTTACCCGCCATGGAGTTTACCGAGTCGGTCAAGTCCTTCCAGGTGCCGGCCACGCCTTTCACTTGCGCCTGGCCGCCCAGCTTGCCCTCGGTGCCCACCTCGCGCGCCACGCGCGTCACTTCGGAGGAGAAGGAGGAGAGCTGCTCCACCATGGTGTTGGCGGTGGTGGCCGCGCGCAGGTACTGGCCCTTGAGCGGGTGGCCGTCCACTTCCAGCGCCATGGTTTGCGACAGGTCGCCTTTCGCCACGGCGCCGATCACCCGCGCCATTTCCGTGGTCGGGCGCACCAGATCGTCGATCAGGGTGTTGACCGAGCTGATGATGGTCTGCCAGCCGCCGGCCACGTTGGGCACGGAGGCGCGCTGCGTCAAGCGGCCTTCGCGGCCCACCACGCGGCTCACGTCGGTGACCACTTTGACCATTTTTTCCTTGGTCTCGATGATCTCGTTCAGGGTGTCGGCGATCTTGCCCGGCATGCCGGTCCAGTCGGACGGCATGCGCACCGAGAAATCGCCTTTCTTCAGCGCCATCAGGATCTGCAGCAGCAGCTTGCTGTCGAGATCCTCGGCAAATTCGGTCATGTTGTTCATCAGGATAAATCCTCGGCAAAAGGTGGCGGACGATGGACGTAAAAGATACTCCGCTGACTAGCGGAGTCAAGTAAATGTTGCCAAAAGCGAAAAGTATGCCAAATATTAATTTGGCAACAGTATCGCGGGAAACTAATTTCTAATTTAGAACTTTTTTAGTTTCCGGCGCGCACGATTGTGCGGACAGGGCGGCTCAGCCCAGTTGCTTCAGCAGGAAGGCGTAGGTCAGCGCCCACATCTGCGCCTGCTGCGCGTTGTTGGCGGCGCCGGCGTGGCCGCCTTCGGTGTTTTCCCAGTACAGCACGTCGTGGCCCTGGTCCTGCATCAGCGCCGCCATTTTGCGGGCGTGGCCGGGGTGGACGCGGTCGTCGCGGGTGGATGTGGTGAGCAGCACGCGCGGGTAGCGCCCGGCGGCGCGCACGTTCTGGTAGGGCGAGTAGCGCTCGATGTAGGCCCACTGCGCCGGGTCGTCCGGGTCGCCGTATTCGCCCATCCAGGAGGCGCCGGCCAGCAGTTGGTGGTAGCGCCGCATGTCCAGCAGCGGCACCTGGCAGACCACGGCGCCGAACAGCTCGGGCCGCTGCGCCATGACGGCGCCCACCAGCAGGCCGCCGTTGCTGCCGCCCATGATGCCGAGGCGGCGCGGGCTGCTCAGGCCGCGCGCGGCCAGGTCTTCGGCCACGGCGATAAAGTCGTCGAAGGCGCGCTGCCGGTGTTCCTTCAGCGCGGCCTGGTGCCAGCGCGGGCCGAATTCGCCGCCGCCCCGGATATTGGCCAGCACGTAGATGCCGCCTTGCTCCAGCCAGGCCGAGCCGGTGACGGCGCTGTAGAAGGGCTTGAGCGAGACTTCGAAGCCGCCGTAGCCGTACAGCAGCGCGGGCCGCTCGGCGCCCGGCGCCGCGTCCCGCCCGGACACGACAAAATAGGGTACGGCGGTGCCGTCGGCCGAGGTGGCGTGCAACTGCTGCACGCGGTAGGGGGCGGCGTCGAAGAAGGCGGGCAGGGATTTCAGCCGCACACGCTCGTCGCTGCCGGCGCGGGCCAGGTAGAGCGTGGTCGGGGTCAGGAAGTCGGTGACGGTGAGGAAGTAGTCGTCGCTGTCTATGCTGTCCAGGGCGCTGGCGTCCAGCGTGCCGAAGGCGGGCGCGTCCACGGTGCGGCGCTGCCAGGCGCCGTCCACGTGGCGCAGCTCGGTGATGCGGTTCTTTACATTGTCCAGTTCGTTGAGCAGCAGGGCAGAGCGGGTGGCGCTGACGCCGTCCAGCGAACTGGTGGGCGTGGGCGTGAACAGCACGGCGAAGGCGCGCTCGCCGAGCAGGTGGCTGCGGAAGTCGGCTGCCAGCAGCGCGCCTTGCGGATAGCGCACGCCGTCCACCATCCATTCCGAGCGCAGCTCGATGATGAGCTGGTCGCGCACGGTGTAGGCGGTGGCGTCGTCCGGCTTGTCCACCCTGGTCAGCGTGGCGCCGTCGCGCAGGTAGAGCTCGTTGGTGTAGAAGCTCATGGATCGCCAGATCAGCTGGAACTCGTGGCCGGGCGTGAAGTCCTTGGCCGCGCCCACGGCCAGGTCGTCCGGCTCGCCTTCGAACACGGTGGCGGCCTGCTCCAGCGGCGTGCCGCGCCGCCATTCCTTGACGATGCGCGGGTAGCCTGAGCTGGTCATGGAGCCGGGGCCGAAGTCGGTGGCGATGAACAGGGTGTCGCGGTCTATCCAGGCGGCGCGGGACTTGGCTTCGGGCAGGGTGAAGCCGCCGTCGACAAAGCTGCGCGTGCCCACGTCGAATTCGCGCAGCACGCAGGCATCGCCGCCGCCGCGCGACAGCGACAGCAGGCAGCGCGTGCTGCGGTGCAGGAAACTGGCGCCGGCCCAGACCCAGTTTTCGTCCTCGGCGGCGGCCAGCGCGTCAATGTCGAGCACGGTGTCCCAGGCCGGTTCGGGTAGCAGGAACTGTTCCGGCGTGGTGCGGCGCCAGATGCCGCGCACGTGGACCGCGTCGCGCCAGAAGTTGTAGTAATAGCCTTCGTGCAGGCTGACGTAGGGAATGCGGTCCTGGGAATTGAGGATGGTCTTGAGCCGCGCATGCAGCGCCGCGTAGTGCGGCGTGGCTTCCAGCTCCGCCTCGGACACGGCATTCTGGCGCCGCACCCATTCCAGCGGCGCCTCGCCGGCCACGTCTTCCAGCCAGAGGTGGGGATCAATATTCAGTTCTGCGGGCATGCGGGTCTCCAAGGCGGCAGTGGGTTGGTCCGCCTATTGTGGCATGCCTGGGGACGGCTGGCTTATGGCGGAGCGGGCTGCTGGCTGACCCAGACCGGGGCGGACCAGAGCAGGGTGCCGTCGTCCTGGGTGATGCGGGCGTAGTAGTAGTGCTCGCCCGGCTCCGGGGTGAGGGTGATGCCGCCGCCGGAGGCTGCGCCGGCGAGGGGCAGCTGGGTGGTGGAGCCGCGCTTGCCGGGCACGCCCGATATGATGGCCAGCGCGGCTACTTGTCTGCCGGTGGCGCTGGCGTGGCGCACGTCCAGCGTCAGCGGGCCGCTGTTGCTGAAGCGCTCGCCCATCAGGCGGCCGTTGGCGGTGAGGACGATCTGGGCCTGCTTGTCCATGGTGGCGAAGACGCGCCGGGCGCGGATGGCGTCCAGCAAGGCGGCGGACGACAGCGCGGTGTTTTCCGGCAGCAGCACCGCCGTGCGGTTGGTGTAGGACATGCCCCAGTTGGCGCAGTGGTTGTCCTGGTTGCTGGCGAAGGCCAGGTGGTAGCCCGCTTCCAGCAGCCGCTGGCAGGCTGGCTCGTAGTTGCTGCGGCGGTTCTCGGTTTCGTCCGTATTGACGGAAAAGGCGTTGCTGTTCATGACCTCGCACAGCGCCATGGCGGCGTCGCCGTCCTCGGTGTAGCCCAGGGGCTGGCCGACGGCGCGGAACTGGCTTTCTTTCGGATGGTTGAACTGGCCCAGCCAGCCGCGCTCGCGCATCAGGGTGTAGAGCGCGCCGTAGTTGCCCTTGGCGGTGGCGATGTCGGCCAGCAGCTCGCCGCCGGCGTTGCGCTCCCAGCCCAGCAGCTCGGGGCTGTTCAGGATGTTCAGGTGGCCGCCGCCGCTGATCACACCCCATTCCATGCCGTAGATGGCCAGAAACTCCGGGTGCGCGGCCGTGTAGGCGGCGGCCGCCACAAGTCCGCCGTGGTACAGGCCCCTGGCCTGATCCGGGTCGGCGGATGGATTGCTGCCGTCGGAGCCGTCGTACATGTGGTTGTGCTCGGACGCCATCAGGAAGTCCAGGCCGTGGCGGCGGGCGTAGTCGAAAGCGTCTTCCGGGCCGAAGGGCGCGCTTTGCGGCTCCTGCGCGCCGGTGCAGTGGTCGAGTGCGCCTCCGCCGTCGCTGTGGCTGGTCTGGCTGTGCAGGTTGCCGTAGTAGACGGTGTAGGGAAGGGCGCCCGCTGCCGGCGCGGCGGCCGGGCTGCGGGCGGTGCGCGCCGTGGGCAGCGGACTGAACTGCGCCAGCGCCAGCGGGGTTGGCGCGCCCATGGCGACATCCCACTGCTGCCGGATGACTTCGCGCGCCCTGCCGGCGCCGGCTTCGGCGCGCATGCGCAATTGATAGACGCCGTCGGGCAGGGAATTTGCCGCCCTGCCAGCGGCCGCAGCCGCACCGGAAATCGGGCCGCAGCAGACCACGGTGGCGTCGGCCACGCCGGCCCGCGTGGCTGCCGCACCACGCCAGCGCCGCACGGTTGCACCGCCGGGACTGCGCAGCTCCAGCTGCCAGGCAACCCGCCGCGCGCCAGCGCCAGGCAGTGAAAAGTGCATGCCGATGAGGCCTTGCCCGCGCGCGCCGTCCGCCGCTGCGGCGCTGGCCAGCCGGGCCGGCGCGGCCAGCTCCGCCTCGAATTCCCGGTGCTCCCGCTCTGCGGCCATGCAAGCGCCGCCCCAGACTAGGCTGGCAGCGGCTACCATGATGAACGTCCCTGTGGCTGGCCGTGAACAAATGAACATGATTTCCCTCCTGCTCAACATGGTTAGAGCGGGAGCTTGTGAAATCGTTCACCTTTCTTCATCGCTTGCGTTTCGCTAGGCTCAGGTATGGCCAGTTAACGCTGGTTGAAAAATGCTGTTTGATAGTATGCTGCTTTAATGCAAAACAACTGGAACGAAGTGGCCGTGAATGCGTAAACTGGGTGCCCTGCTCAAAAGCCTGATTAATATAAGGACTGTGCTCTGGGGCATAGGCCTGTCGCTGGCATTGTCGGTGGGCATGGTGCTGTACGCGAACGCGGCGCGCGCGGTGGAGGAAGACGACCGCCAGCGCTTCGACAACCTGGCGCGCAGCACCCAGTACAGCATTTCCGCGCGCGTGAAATCCTACTCGGACGTGGTGCGCAGCCTGGTGGCCCTGTTCCAGACCAGCGACTCGCTCAGCCGCCAGCAGTTCCACGAGTACGTGTCCACGCTGAACCTGCCGCAGCATTTTCCTGCCATCGAAGCGCTCAACTACGCCGTGCCGGTGCGCGACGCCGACCGCGACGCCTTTGTGGCCGCGGTGCGCAACGACCGCAGCCTGCATGCGGGCGGCTATCCCAAGTTCGACATCAAGCCGCCCGGCCGGCGCGACCAGTACACCGTGTTGCTCTACCTGGAGCCGATGGAGATGGTGATGGAGCGCTTCGGCGTGGACATCGGCGTCAACCCGGCCATTGCGCGCGCCATGGAGCTGTCGCGCGACACCGGCCAGATCAGCGCCTCCGGCCAGCCGGTGGTGGTGAAAAAACCGGTGCCGCACATTGGCCTGGGCATGCGCCTGCCGGTGTACAAGCGCGGCATGCCGATACACGACGTGGCCAGCCGCCGCGCCGCCTATATCGGTTCGGTCGGCATCGGCTTTTCGGTAGCCAAGCTGGTGCAGGGCGCGATCGACGAAATGGCGATCCGCGAGGTGCACATGCTGCTGTACGCGGACAGCTCCACCGATGTGGAAAAGCGCCGCCTGACCATAGAAAAGACCGACCGCCTGCTGTACAACGACAACGGCTCCATCGAGGCGGTGCCGGTGGCCCCGGCCAATCCCGACGAATACATGGAAACGGTGCTGCCGATCGACTTCAACGGCACGCTGTGGAAGGCGCTGTTCCGCGTCAAGCGCGCGGACATGCACACCGGGCTGGACGCCTATTTCCCGTGGATCGCGCTGGCCACCGGTTTTATCGTCACCATGCTGATCTACGGCTACCTGCTGACCCTGTATTTCTCGCGCCGCAGCGCGATCGAGCAGCGCCTGCTGCTGGACAGCGTGCTCAACAACGTGGACGCCCGCGTCTTCATGAAGGACCAGCAGCGCCGCTATATCTACGTCAACGCCAAGACCGCCGAGGCGATGGGCATGCCGGTGGAGGAGATCATCGGCAAGAGCGACCGCGAACTGATGCCGCCGGCAGAGGCGGACGCGGCCTGGAAGGAGGAGCGCCAGGTCTTCCTGGACGGCATCAAGCGCGCCGGCGAGGAGCGCTATGTGGGGCGCGACGGCGCCGTGCAGCACCTGTGGACCGTGAAGGCGCCGGTGCATATCGATGGCGACGTTGCGGCCGTGATCGGCCTGGCCACCGACATCACCGAGCTGCACAACCTGAAGGAACAGGCGCAGGCCGCCAACCAGGCCAAGAGCGACTTCCTGTCGAATATGAGCCACGAGATCCGCACGCCGATGAACAGCATTATCGGCATGGCGCACCTGGCGCTGAAATCGGTCACCCACCCCAAGCAGCGCGACTACCTGCAGAAGATCTACCATTCCGGCCAGCACCTGCTGGGCATCATCAACGACATCCTGGATTTTTCCAAGATCGAGGCGGGCAAGCTGGAGCTGGAAGTGCTGGACTTCGCGCTGGAGACCTTGCTGGCCAATGTGTCCAGCCAGCTGGGCGAGAGCGCCGCGCGCAAGGAGCTGGAGCTGGTGTTCGAGATCTGGCCGGGCCTGGAGCACCAGCTGCGCGGCGACCCGCTGCGGCTGGAACAGGTGCTGCTCAATTTCACCAGCAACGCCATCAAGTTCTCGGAGAACGGCAAGATCTACATCCGCGCGCGGCCGGTGGAGGACCGCGACACCCACACCGTGGTGCGTTTCGAGGTGCAGGACCAGGGCATAGGCATGAGCCGGGAGCAGATCGATAAGCTGTTCCAGTCCTTCCACCAGGCCGACACGTCCACCACGCGCAAATACGGCGGCACCGGGCTGGGGCTGGTGATCAGCAAGCAGCTGGCCGAACTGATGGGCGGCACCGTGGGCGTGGACAGCCTGCGCGGGCACGGCAGCACGTTCTGGTTCACCGCGCGGCTGGCCAAGGGCACCAATTTCCTGGAGCAGCGCCACAGCGAAACGCTGCAGGCGGACGTGATGGCCACCATCCAGGGCGCCAACATCCTGCTGGTGGAGGACAATATTTTCAGCCAGCAGGTGGGGCAGGAGCTGCTCGAGGACGCGGGCGCCACCGTGTGCATCGCCAACAACGGCAAGGAAGCCATCGACCTGCTGCTCAAGGAGCATTTCGACTGCGTGCTGATGGACGTGCAGATGCCGGTGATGGACGGCTACGAGGCCACGCGATTGATCCGCTCGCACCCCAAGCTGGCCGGCACGCTGGTGATCGCCATGACGGCCAACGCCGGACGCGACGACCAGGCCCGCTGCATCGCCGCCGGCATGGACGAGTTCATCACCAAGCCGATCGCGCCTAACCTGCTGTTCATGGTGCTGTCGCGCTGGATGGTGCAGCGCGCCGGCGAGGGCACGCGGCCGCCGCGCAAGGACAGCCGGCCGGCCGTGTCCGCCGCCGCCGGGATCGAGACGCCGCTGCCGGAGAGCCCGGCGGACGCGGTTGCCGACGAGCCCGTCAGCGTTGCGGTCCCTGCGCCGCAGGCCGGCGGCGAGCTGTTCGACATCGGCGCGCTGGCGCAAACCTTCGGCAACAAGCACGACAAGATGCGCAAGTACGCGCTGATGTTCCTGGACGCCGCGCGCGACGGCATGGTGGAAGTGAACCAGGCCATGGCCGACGAGGACATGGCGCGCCTGGCCGAGCTGGGCCACCGCATCAAGTCCTCCGCCCGCGCCGTCGGCGCCATGAGCTTCGCCGAGCTGTGCCTGGCCCTGGAACACCTGTCGCCGGACGCCGCGCCGGCCCAGGCCCGGCACATCGTGGACCAGATGCAGCCGCTGCTGGACGTGCTGCAGGGCCATATCGCCCAGGAGCTGACCGCCCACGCGGCGGGCTAGGAGAAAAGTGGACGGAGGGGGAAATATTTTTCGAAGCGTGTCGATTTTGTGCGCAGCCGTCCGTCGTAGGGATGAAGCACCGTTTGCCCATACCACTTTGACCAAGGAAACGCCATGAAGAATCAGATCATCCTCAACTTGCCGGTGAAGGACCTGGATAAGTCCAAAGCCTTCTTTTCCTCGCTCGGCTTTACTTTCAGCGACCGGTTTAGCGGCGAGAACGCGGCATTCATGAACATCGCCGGCGACACCATCCAGGCCATGCTGACGGCCGAGCCTTTCTTCCAGTCCCTGATCAACAAGCCAGTCGTGCAGGCGAAGGACGCCAATGAAGTCGTCATCTGCCTGAGCTGCGAAAGCCGGGAGGAAGTTGACAGCCTCATCGCCAAGGCCGTCGCCGCCGGCGGCCGCACGCCGCACCCGCCGGAGGACCACGGCTTCATGTACGACCAGGGCTTCGAGGACATAGACGGCCACCTGTGGAACCTGGTCTGGATGGCGCCGGAGGCCTGACCCCGAACGGAGGACATGATGGGACTCTTGACCTTCAGTATCAATGTCACCCTGGACGGCTGCATCGACCACCAGGAGGGCATCGCCGACGACGAGACGCACGCCTTCTTCACCCGCCTCATGGACGAGCACGGGGCGATGCTGTGGGGCCGTACGACCTACGAGATGATGGAGAGCTACTGGCCAACTGTCGCCCGCGGCGCTGCGGAGGCGCCGCCGGCGATGCGCGAGTGGGCGGTCAAGCTGGAGGCCAAGCCGAAGTACGTGGTGTCCTCGGCGCGAACCGGCTTCACGTGGACCAACACCCACCACATCGCCGGCGACCTGCGCGCGAGCATACATAAGCTCAAGGACGCCACCCGGGACGGCGTACTCCTCGGCAGCGGCAAGCTCGCGGCCGAGCTCGACCGGCTGGACCTGATCGACGAGTACAAATTCCTCGTGCACCCCAGGATCGCCGGCCACGGCCCGACCCTGTACGGGAGCGGACTGCCCGGCACACGGCGGCTCGAGTTGATCTCGGCGCAGCCGCTCCGCAACGGCGCGGTCGCCATGCATTACCGGCGCGCGCGCTGACAGGGGTTTGCTATGATTGCAAGCCTATCCACCCACCGGAGGCCGCACCATGCTTGAAACGTTCAAGATCGTTGATTTGCCGGCGCAGGCTGTTGCTTGCATCCATATCACCGTGCCCGCCACGCAGATCCAGACGGTGATGGGGCCGGGGATACAGGAGCTGTTTGCGGCGCTGCAGGAGCAGGGCGTGGCGCCCACCGGTCCCTGGTTCACGCACCATTCCCGGCGCCCGACCGATACCTTTGATTTCGATATCTGCCTGCCGGTGGCTGCCGCCGTGAAGGAACAGGGGCGCGTCAAATCCGGCACCATCCCGGCCATGCGCGCCGCGCAGACTGTTTATCAGGGTGCTTATGAAGGCCTGGGCGAGGCCTGGGGCACTTTTATCCAACAAATTGCCGACGCCGGCCACCGCACCAAGGTGGATCTGGTGGAGACCTATGTGCTTGGCCCGGAAACCGGCGCGCCGCCGCAGGAGTGGCGCACGCAGCTGACGCAGCCGCTGGAGTAGTCGGCTACTGTCGATAGGCAACAGTGCAAGAGGTCTGCGGCAGTTGTCCTAGAATGGTTCGCTTCACCAGCCCGGAGGAAGCGCACCATGGAAGACTTGCCTGGCACCAAAATTTCCCGCCGTGACTTGTTGATTGCAGGGGCGCTGTCCGCCACGGCGGCGGCCATGCCGCCGGTGGCGTTGGCGCAAGCACATGCGCAGGACGGCGCGCCGTCCCCCGGCCTGCCGCCGGTGCGCTGCGCGTTCACCGTGAACGGCGTCCGCCAGGAACTCAGCCTGGATGCGCGCACATCGCTGTTGGACGCCTTGCGCGAGCACCTGCGCCTGACCGGCACCAAGAAGGGCTGCGACCACGGCCAATGCGGCGCCTGCACGGTGCTGCTGGATGGCCGCCGCATCAATTCCTGCCTGACCCTGGCGGTCATGCACGAGGGCGCGCAGATCACCACCATCGAAGGCCTGGGCACGCCGGACAAGCTGCACCCCATGCAGGCCGCTTTCATCAAGCACGACGGCTACCAGTGCGGCTACTGTACCCCCGGCCAGATCTGTTCGGCCGTGGCGGTGCTGGACGAGATCCGCCAGGGCAAGCCCAGCCACGTTACGCAGGACCTGGCCGCCAGGCCGTTGCTGAGCGTGGAGGAAATCCGCGAGCGTATGAGCGGCAATATCTGCCGCTGCGGCGCTTATTCCAACATTGTGGACGCGATCACCGAAGTGGGCGGCGCGGCGGGGAGGGCGGCATGAGGGCATTTACCTATCAGCGCGCGCAGTCCCCGGCCGAGGCGGCGGCAGCGGCCTTCCGCGCGCCGGGCAGCCGCTTTATTGCCGGGGGCACCAATCTGCTGGACCTGATGAAGCTGGAAATCGAAACGCCGCAGCATCTGATCGACGTGAACGGCCTGGCGCTGGACAAGATCGAGCCCACGCCGCAAGGCGGCCTGCGCATCGGCGCGCTGGTGCGCAACACCGACCTGGCCTCGGACCAGCGCGTGCGGCAGGATTATGCCGTGCTGTCGCGCGCGCTGCTGGCCGGCGCCTCCATGCAGTTGCGCAACCGCGCCACGACGGCGGGCAATCTGCTCCAGCGCACGCGCTGCCCGTATTTTTACGACACCAACCAGCCCTGCAACAAGCGCCAGCCCGGCAGCGGCTGCGCGGCCATCGGCGGCTACAGCCGCCAGCATGCGGTGGTGGGCGGCAGCGACGCCTGCATCGCCACCCACCCCAGCGACATGGCCGTAGCCATGCGCCTGCTGGACGCGGAGGTGGAAACGGTAAAACCGGACGGCGCCGCGCGCACCATCCCCATTGTGTCGCTGCACCGGCTGCCGGGCAATACGCCGCACCTGGAAACGGCGCTGGAGCCCGGCGAACTGATTACCGGCGTCACCCTGCCCAAGCCTGTGGGCGGCAAGCATGTCTACCGCAAGGTGCGCGACCGGTCTTCCTATGCCTTCGCGCTGGTTTCCGTGGCCGCAATCGTCCAGCCGGACGGCAGCGGGCGGGTGGCGCTGGGCGGGGTGGCGCACAAGCCGTGGCGCATCGAGGCCGCCGAGCAGCAACTGGCGCGCGGCGCGGAGCCGGTGGCCACGCAACTGCTGGCGGGCGCCCGCACCACGCCGGACAACGCGTTCAAGATCCTGCTGGTGCAGCGCACCCTGGCGTCCGTGCTGGACGAAGCGAAGAAAGGCTGATGCGATGAAATTCACCACTCCCGCCACCACCAATCCCATCGACCAGCTCAAGGTGGTCGGCCGCGCCACCGACCGTATCGACGGCCCGCTCAAGACCTGCGGCGCCGCGCCCTACGCCTACGAACAGCACGGCGCCGCGCCGGACGCCGTCTACGGCCATGTGCTGGGCGCGGGCATCGCCAAAGGCCGCATCGCGGCCATGGACGTGAGCGCGGCGCGGCGCGCGCCCGGCGTGCTGGCCGTGGTCACCGCCGCCAGCGCGGGCAAGCTGGGCAAGGGCAAGTTCAATACCGCCAAGCTGCTGGGCGGCCCGGAAATCGACCACTACCACCAGGCCATCGCGCTGGTGGTGGCCGAGACCTTCGAGCAGGCCCGTGCCGGCGCGCAGCTGATCAAGGTGAAATACGTCCGGCAGAAGGGTGCCTATGACCTGGCGCTCGCCAAGGACAAGGCCAAGGTGCCCAAGCCCGAGCAGGGCGATGCGCCGCCGGACTCGAAGGCCGGCAATTTCGAGGCAGGCTACGCGGCCGCCCCGGTCAAGCTGGACGCGCAGTACACCACGCCTGACCAGTCCCACGCCATGATGGAGCCGCACGCCTCGATGGCGGCGTGGAAAGGGGACCGGCTTACCGTGTGGACCGCCAACCAGATGGTGGACTGGGGGCGCGGCGACATTGCCAAAACGCTGGGCATCCCCAAGGACAAGGTGCGCGTGGTGTCGCCCTATATCGGCGGCGGCTTCGGCGGCAAGCTGTTCGTGCGTTCGGAGGCGCTGCTGGCCGCGCTGGGCGCGCGGGCGGTGCGGCGGCCGGTCAAGGTGGCGCTGGCGCGCCCGCTCATGATGAACAACACCACCCACCGGCCCGCCACCATACAGCGCATCCGCATCGGCGCCACGCGCGACGGCAAGATCAGCGCCATCGGGCACGAGTCCTGGTCGGGCGATCTGCCGGGCGGCAAGCCGGAGACGGCGGTGCAGCAAACCCGCTTGCTGTACGCGGGCGCGGACCGCATGACGAAGACCCGGCTGGCCGTGCTGGACCTGCCCGAGGGGAACGCCATGCGCGCGCCCGGCGAGGCGCCCGGCCTGATGGCGCTGGAGATCGCCATGGACGAGATGGCGGAGAAGCTGCAAATGGATCCGGTGCGCTTCCGCATCCTGAACGACACCAAGGTGGACCCGGAAAAGCCGGGCCGGCCGTTCTCGCAGCGGCGGCTGATCGACTGCCTGCGCGGCGGCGCCGAGCGCTTCGGCTGGAGCGCGCGCAATCCTCAGCCGGCCAGCGTGCGCGACGGGCGCTGGCTGGTGGGCATGGGCGTGGCGGCGGCGTTCCGCAACAACCTGGTGATGAAGTCCGCCGCGCGCGTGCGGCTGGAGCGCGACGGCAGCGTGACGGTGGAAACCGACATGACCGACATCGGCACCGGCAGCTACACCATCATCGCGCAGACCGCCGCTGAAATGCTGGGCGTGCCGCTGGCCAGCGTGGCGGTGCGGCTGGGCGACTCGGACTTTCCCGTGTCGGCCGGCTCCGGCGGGCAATGGGGCGGCAACAGCTCCACCTCGGGCGTGTACGCGGCCTGCGTCAAGCTGCGCGAGGAAGTGGCGCGCAGGCTGGGCTATCCGCCCGACCAGGCGGTGTTCGCGGACGGGCAGGTGAGCGCGGGCGGCAGCGCCACGCCGCTGGCCAAGGCAGCCGAAGCGGGCGAGATCACGGCCGAAGACGCCATCGAGTTCGGCAAGCTGGACATGGAATTCCAGCAGTCGACCTTTGGCGCGCATTTTGTGGAGGTGGGCGTGGACGCGGCCACCGGCGAAACGCGCGTGCGGCGCATGCTGGCCGTGTGCGCGGCGGGCCGCATCCTCAATCCCAAGTCGGCGCGCAGCCAGGTGATAGGCGCCATGACCATGGGCGTGGGCGCGGCGCTGATGGAGCACCTGGTGGTGGACAAGCGCGGCGGCTTCTTCGTCAACCACGACCTGGCCGGCTACGAGGTGCCGGTGCATGCCGACATTCCGCACCAGGAGGTGATTTTCCTCGACGAGACCGACCCCGTTTCCTCGCCGATGAAGGCCAAGGGCGTGGGCGAGCTGGGGATTTGCGGCGTGGCGGCGGCGGTGGCCAACGCCATCTACAACGCCACCGGGGTGCGGGTGCGGGACTATCCCGTCACCCTGGACAAGCTGCTGGCCGGGATGCCGCGCTACGCCTGATGTGACACCTGGCGCGGCCCCGGCTGCGGCTTGGCTATGCGGCCAGGGGCGGGGCCGGATCGAGGTCGCGCATCACCGGGGTGGTGAATTCGAAGCGCTTGATCTCGCCCACCATCAGCACGTAGCACAGGATGGCGACCGCCGCGTTGGCGCCCACGAACACCAGGGCGCCGGCGAAGGAGCCGGTGGCCTGCAGGATGTAGCCGATCACGATGGGCGTGGTGATGCCGGCCGTGTTGCCGAAGGTGTTGAACAGCGCGCCGCTCATGCCGCCCGCTTCCTTGGGCGAGGTGTCGGCCACCACGGCCCAGCCCAGCGCGCCGATGCCCTTGCCGAAGAAGGCCAGCGACATCACCATCACCACCACCCAGTCGGCCTCCACGTAGTTGCAGACGATCATGGACATGGCCAGCAGCATGCCGCCCACGATGGGCGTCTTGCGCGCCACCGACAGCGAGCGGCCGGACTTGATCATGCGGTCCGAGATCACGCCGCCCAGCACGCCGCCGAGGAAGCCCGCCACGGCCGGCAGCGCGGCCACGAAGCCGGCTTTCAGGATGGTCATGTGACGTTCGGTGACGAGGTAGACCGGGAACCAGGTCAGGAAGAAATAGGTCAGCGTGTTGATGCAGTACTGGCCGATGTAGACGCCCAGCAGCATGCGGTTGGCCAGCAGCTGGCGGATGCAGGACCAGGTGTCCAGTTTCTGCGTGGCGGCGGCCTTGTCCTTGCTTTCCAGGTCCACCAGCGCGCCGCCGGCCTTGATGTATGCCAGCTCGGCGGCGTTGATGCGCGGATGGTCCTTGGGGCCGTAGACCGTCTTCAGCCACAGCAGCGACACCAGGATGCCCAGCCCGCCCATGACGTAGAACACGCTTTGCCAGCCCAGCGAGTGCACCAGCCAGCCCATCAGCGGCGCAAACAGCACGGTGGCGAAATACTGCGCCGAGTTGAAGATGGCGGCGGCCGTGCCGCGCTCGCTGGTCGGGAACCAGGCCGAGGCCAGCCGGCTGTTGCCGGGGAAGGAGGGCGCTTCGGCCACGCCGATCAGCAGGCGCAGCGAGAACAGCACGGCGACGGCGGCCGCGCCGGTGAAGAAGCCCACGCCGCCCATCATCATGGTGAAGGCCGACCACAGGAAAATGCTGAAGAAATAGGTGACTTTGGAGCCGAAGCGGTCCAGCAGCCAGCCGCCGGGCAGCTGCGCCAGCACATAGGACCAGGCGAAGGCCGAGAAGACGAAGCCCATCTGCACCGGCGTCAGCCCCAGCAGCTTTTTCAGCTCGGGTCCGGCGATCGCGATGGTGGCGCGGTCGGCGTAGTTGATGGTGGTAACGAGGAAGAGGATGGCCAGTATCATCCAGCGGACTTTGGTGGCCCTGGCGGGCGCGGCGTGTTGCGGTGTCATTCGAGTCTCCAAGCGAAAGCGTGGAGCCATGATATCTCAGACGTCGGACATCGTACAACTAATTTGCGAAACCGTGCGGCGGCGCTGGCGCATTATTGCTTGCTGGAGCGATAATGGCATCCCGAGTGCGCCTCCCTGCTGACTATATGGATTCAAGCATCACCCCCGGCCTGTTGATTCTGCACGGCAACCAGATGGAACTGCTGCGCGCGGCGGTGTTCCAGTGGCTGCGCCAGCACCCGCTGGCGCCCCTGGAATCGGACATTTTCCTGGTGCAGTCGAACGGCGTGGCCGAGTGGCTCAAGATCGCGCTGGCCGAGGAAATGGGCGTGTGCGCGGCCAACCGCGTGGCGCTGCCGGCGCGATTCCTGTGGGAAACTTATCGCGGCATGCTGGGGCGAGAGCGCGTGCCGCGCATCTCCGCCTTCGATAAAGGCCCGCTCACGTGGCGGCTGATGCGCTTGCTGCCCACGCTCTTGTCTGACGAGTTGTTCGCGCCGCTGCGCCATTTCCTGGGCGACGGCGACCCCGAGCGCCGCCTGCAGCTGGCCGAACGCCTGGCCGACTTGTTCGACCAGTACCAGGTCTACCGCGCCGACTGGCTCACCGACTGGGCCGCCGGGCGCGACGCGCTGCGCAACGCGCGCGGCGAGAGCGTGGCGCTGGCGCCGGACCAGCGGTGGCAGGGCGCGCTGTGGCGCGCGGTGATCGCCAGCGTGCCGGAACAGGAGCGCGCCCTGGGCCGCGCCGACGTGCACACCGAATTCGTGGCGGCCGCTGCCAGCGGCGCCGCGCCGCAGGGCAAGCTGCCGCGCCGCATCGTGCTGTTCGGCGTGTCCGCGCTGCCTTACCAGACCTTGCAGGCGCTGGCCTCGCTGGCGCGCTACACGCAGGTGGTGCTGGCCGTGCCCAATCCCTGCCAGTTCTACTGGGGCGACATTATCGAAGGACGCGACCTGCTGCGCAGCGCGCACCGCCGCCAGCAGCTGCGCAACGGCGTGGACCTGGGCTTGATACCGCTGGAGGAACTGCACGCGCACAGCCATCCGCTGCTGGCGAGCTGGGGCCGCCAGGGGCGCGACTTCGTGCGCATGCTGGACGAATTCGACGTGGCCGCGAACGAGGCCGCGCAGCTGGCGCAGGAGCAGGGCAAGGATGAAGATAGGGGCGCCGTGGCGCCGCTGCGCGTGGACCTGTTCAGCGACGGCGAAGGCGACACCATGCTGGCGCAGATGCAGGCCGCCGTGCGCGACCTGCTGCCGCTGTCCGACCACCATTATCCGTCGCCGCCGGACAGCGACCGCTCCATCGAGCTGCACGTGGCGCACAGCGTGCAGCGCGAGGTGGAGGTGCTGCACGACCAGTTGCTGGCCATGTTCGCCGCCGCCGAGCACACGGACCGCCCGCTGCGCCCGCGCGACGTAGTGGTGATGGTGCCGGACATCGACGTCTTCAGCGCCGCCATCCACGCCGTCTTCGCGCAGCACCGGCGCAGCGACCCGCGCTACATCCCGTTTGAAATCGGCGACGTGAACGACCGCAGCGTCAACCCGCTGCTGGTGGCGCTGGAGTGGCTGCTGCGCCTGCCGCAGCAGCGCTGCCGCCAGAGCGAGGTGCGCGACCTGCTGGACGTGCCCGCGCTGGCGGCGCGCTTCGGCCTGTCGGAGGACGACCTGCCCACGCTGGGCCTGTGGATAGAAGGCGCGGGCGTGCGCTGGGGGCTGGACCAGCAGCACCGCTCCGGCCTCGGCCTGGCCCCGGCCGGCGAGCAGAACGCCTGGATCTTCGGCGTGCGGCGCATGCTGCTGGGCTATGCCAGCGGCCGCGACACCGCTTTCGGCGGCATAGAATCCTACGGCGAAGTGGGCGGGCTGGATGCGGCGCTGGCCGGATCGCTGGCGCAGCTGGTGGAGGCGCTGCTGCACTGGCGCGCCCTGCTGGCGCAGCCGCGCTCCCCGGCCGAGTGGGGCGTGCAGGCGCGCGCGCTGCTGGCTGCCTTCTTCGACGCGCGCGAGGAGGGCGACCGCCTCACGCTGGCGCTGCTGGACGACACGCTGAACCACTGGCTGGAAACCTGCGAAGGCGCGGGCTTCGACGAGGCCGTGCCGCTGGCGGTGCTGCGCGAGTCCTGGCTGGGCGCGCTGGACGAGCCCACGCTGGACCACCAGTTCGTGTCGGGCGGCGTGACCTTCTGCACGCTGATGCCGATGCGCGCGGTGCCGTTCCGCGTGGTTTGCCTGCTGGGCATGAATGACGGCGACTTCCCGCGCCGCGCCCGCAAGGCCGACTTCGACCTGCTGGCGCTGCCCGGCATGGCCCGCCCCGGCGACCGCTCGCGCCGCGACGACGACCGCTACCTGATGCTGGAAGCCGTACTGGCGGCGCGCGACAAGCTGTATATCAGCTGGGTGGGCCGCCACGTGCGCGACAACAGCGAACAGCCGCCGTCCGTGCTGGTGGCGCAGCTGTGCGACTATCTGAAGGCGGGCTGGCAGGTGGATCTGGCCAGGCGCACGACCGAACACGCGCTGCAGCCCTTCAGCCGCCGCTACTTCGAAGCGGGCGGCCTGCTGACCTATGCGGGCGAATGGCGCAAGGCGCACGCGGCCGACAATGCCGACAATGCCGCCGATGCCGGCCAAGCTGCGGCCCCGCCATCCGCCGTCCTCCCGCCCTACGAGCTGGACCCGAACTTCCGCCTGCGCCTGAACCAGCTGGCCAGCTTCATGCGCCAGCCGGTGCGCTACTTCTTCCGCCAGCGCCTGGGCGTGATGTTCGCGGAAGCGGCCGTGGTGGGCGAGGACGAGGAGCCGTTCGCGCTGAACGCCCTGCAGCGCTACCAGCTGGAAGACATGATGCTGGACGACAGCGGCGAACCCGAACCGATGGCCGACGTGCGCGCCAACCTCACCGAGCGCGCCGAGCAGCTTGGCCGCGAAGGCCGCCTGCCGATAGGCCTGATCGGCAAGCAGGAGCAGCTGAAACTTGTGGAGGCGCTGGTGCCGGTGCGCACCGCCTGGCTGCAGCTGTGCGCGCGCTACCCGCTGCCCGCGCCCAAGCTGCCGGTCAGCCTGGCGTTCGGCGGCGTGCCTTTGGAAGACTGGGTGGACCAGCTGCGCAGCAACGGCGCCGAAAAGGTCTGGCTGGCGCAGATGTCGTCCAAGGCGGCCAGTAAATCCCGCGAAGAATACAAGGGCCGGGGCGACAAGCTGATCGCCATGTGGCTGCGCCAGCTCGCTGCGGCGGCGCAGGGCGAGTCCGTCACCGGCTACCTGGTGGCGCGCGACGTGATCGTGAAAATGGCGCCGCTGGAACTGCAGCCCGCGCGCGACGCGCTGGAGCGGCTGGTGGCGATCTGGCGCGACGGCATGAACCGTCCGCTGCCCACCGCCTGCAAGACCGGCCTTGCGCTGGTGCAGGGCGGCGATCCGCGCGCCACCTACGACGGCGGCTTTGAAGTCAGCGGCGAGAACGAGGACTTGTGCCTGGCCCGCCTGTGGCCGGACTTCGCCGCCCTGGCCGCCGAGCCGGAATGGACCGACGTGGCGCAGGAACTGTATGGCCCGCTGGCGGACTGGATCGCCGGCCAGATAACGATTACGCCCATCGCAGGCGAGGACGAACAATGAGCTTGCTCGCACCACTGACCTTTCCGCTGCGCGGCTCGCGCCTGATCGAGGCCAGCGCCGGCACCGGCAAAACCTGGACCATCGCCGCGCTGTATGTGCGCCTGGTGCTGGGCCACGGCGGCGAGCAGGCCTACGGCCGCCCGCTGCTGCCGGCCGACATCCTGGTGATGACCTTCACCCGCGCCGCCACGCGCGAGCTGTCCAACCGCGTGCGCGAACGCCTGATCGAGGCGGCCGCGTATTTCCGGGGCCAGTCCGGCAAGCAGGACGGCTACCTGGACGCGCTGCTGGAGTCCTACCCTTCGCACGCGGAACAGCAGCAGGCCGCGCACCGGCTCATGCTGGCGGCGGAAACGATGGACGAAGCGGCCATCTTCACGATTGACGCCTGGTGCCAGCGCATGCTGCGCGAGCACGCTTTCGACAGCGGCAGCCTGTTCGACGAGGAATTGGTGGGCGACGAGGGCGCGCTGTTCGAGGACGCGGCGCACGACTATTGGCGCCAGCATGTGTATCCGCTGAAGGAGGCCGCGCTGGGCCAGTTGCTGCGCTGCTGGACGGACGTGGAAGCGCTCAAGCGCAGCGTGCGCGAGCTGTCGCGCCGCAGCGAATTCATCGCCGAGGCGGGCGAGGGCGGCGCGCCGGCGGACGAGGCGCTGGACGCGCTGATCGCCCGCGTGCTGCGCACCCAGCGTTCGCAGCTGCTGGAGCTGAAGGACGGCTGGAGCGAGCGCGCCAACCGCATGGAGCAGTGGATAGCGCAGCAGCGCGGCGCCGCGCCCAAGTGCTTCAACGGCGTGAAGATGAAGCCGGAATCGCTGGTCAAATGGTTCGACGGCCTGCGCGCCTGGGCGCAGGACGACTACATGGTCTTCCCCGATATTTCGGACACGGCCTGGCGCCGCCTCACGCCGGACGGCATCGCAGACGCCTGCGCCAAAGGCTACAGCCCGTCCATCCCGGACGACTTCGAGGCCACCGCGCTGCTGGCCGAAGGCCTGAAAGCCATCGAGCCGCTGGAGCATCCGCTGTACCGCCACGCGGCGGCGGCCATTGCGCGCCGCATGGCGGAGCTGAAGCGGCGCACGCGCCAGTTCGGCTTTGCCGACATGCTGGAGCGCCTGCGCGCGGCGCTGCTGGGCGAGAACGGCGCCGCGCTGCGCAAGCGCATCACCGAGCAGTATCCGGTGGCCATGGTGGACGAGTTCCAGGATACCGCGCCCATCCAGTACCAGATTTTCGACCAGCTGTACCGCGTGGCCGACAACGCGCCGGAGACGGGGCTGTTCATGATCGGCGATCCCAAGCAGTCCATCTACGGCTTCCGCGGCGCGGACATCCACAGCTACCTGTCGGCGCGGCGCGTCACGGAGGGGCGGCACTACCAGCTGGGCACCAACTTCCGTTCCACGGAGGCGCTGGTGGCGGCGGTCAACCAGGTGTTCCTGTACGCGGAAGGCGCGGCGCCGGGCGAAGGCCAGCCGCGCGGCGCGTTCCGCTTCCGCAAGCCGGACGGCGCCAATCCGCTGCCTTTCGACGCGGTGGGCGCGAACGGCCGCAAGGAGCGCCTGGTGGGCGCGCATGGGCAACTGGAAGCGCTGATGGTGAGCTGCAGCCAGGCCGACGACATGAAGGCGGACGGCTACCGCGAGTTCTTCGCCTGGCACTGCGCCGAGCACATCACGGCCATGCTGAACGACCCGCAGGCGGGTTTCGAGGGGCCGGATGGCTTCAAACGCCTGCAGCCGGCGGATATCGCGGTGCTGGTGCGGGACGGGAAGGAGGCGGCGGCGATACGGCGCGCGCTGCAAAGGCGCAAGGTCATCAGCGTTTATTTGTCGGACAAGGACTCGGTGCTGGAGAGCGAGGAGGCGGCCGACGTGTTGCGCTGGCTATCGGCGCTGGCCAATCCGCTGGACGGCGCGCTGGCGCGGGCCGCTTTCGCCACCCGCACGGCGGGCCTGCCGCTGGCCGAGCTGGCGCGCCTTTCGGCGGACGAACTGGCGTGGGAGCAGCGCGTGGAGCAGCTCAAGGCGCTGCATATTATCTGGCAGCGCCAGGGCGTGCTGGCCATGCTGCGGCGCTTCATCCACGAACTGAATCTGCCGGCGGCCTTGCTGGCGCAGGCGGGCGGCGAGCGCAGGCTGACCAATCTGCTGCACCTGGCCGAGCTGCTGCAGTCGGCCAGCCGCCAGCTGGACGGCGAGCAGGCGCTGATACGCTGGCTGGCCGAGCAGGTGGAAGGCGGCGGCGAGGGCGGCGACGAGCGCGTGCTGCGGCTGGAAAGCGACGCGGAACTGGTGCAGGTGGTGACGGTGCACAAGTCCAAGGGCCTGGAGTATCCGCTGGTGTACCTGCCGTTCGCCACCACGGCGCGCAAGGTGGACCGGCGCAACCGCAGCTTCTTCGAATACACCGGCGAGGACGGCAGGCGCAGGATAGACATGTCGCTGTCGGAAGAGGCGCTGGAGGCGGCCGAGGCGGCGCGCCTGGAGGAAGACTTGCGCCTGCTGTACGTGGCGCTGACGCGTCCGCGCCATTTCCTGTGGCTGGGCGTGGCCGCGCGCGGCGCCAGCGCGCTGCATGACTCGGCGCTGGGCTATCTGCTCACCGGCGGCGAGCCGCTGCCGGGCGCGGAACTGCTGGCGCGCTGGGAGCAGGTGAAAGGCGGCTGCGCGGCCATCTCGGTGCGCGCGCTGGAGCAGGCGGGCGCGTTGACGGTGCTGAACCGCGTGGAGCAGCGCCCGCAACTGGTGGACGCGCAGCGCTTCGAAGGCGACTTCGAGCGCGACTGGTCGGTGGGCAGCTTTACCTCGCTGGCGCGGCGCGGCAACGCCCCGGCCTACGGCGGCGGTGCTGTGCCCGGCCCGGCGGCGGGCGCCGTGGCCAGCCAGCCCGGCAGCCGCCATGTGCCGCGCAGCGCGGTGGAGGAAAAGCTGCTGGAAGGGCTGGAGGCCGCGCCTGCCATCCGTCCGGAGGACGCCCCCTGGCACCGCTTCCCGCGCGGCTCGGTGCCGGGCAATTTCCTGCACGAGCAGCTGGAGTGGATGGGGCAGGAAGGCTTCGGCGAGGTGCACGATGCGCACTTCGACACCCGCCTGCTGCGCCGCATCGAGCGCGCAGGCTGGTCCAACCGCCAGGACGACACGCTGGCCTGGCTGCGCGCCATCGCCACCACGCCGCTGCCGCAGCTGGGGGCGTCGCTGTCCGAACTGGACGGGGTGCTGCCGGAGATGGAATTCTGGTTCCCCAGCGAGCGCCTGAGCACCGGCGCGCTGGACCGCCTGTGCCGCCGCCACCTGCTGCAAGGCGTGGCGCGGCCCTTGCTGCCCGAGCGCCAGCTGCACGGCATGCTGAAAGGCTTTACCGACCTGGTGTTCGAGCACGAAGGCCGCTACTGGGTGCTGGACTACAAATCGAACGCGCTGGGCGCGGGCGACGCTGCCTACCACACGCAGGCGCTGGCGGCCGGCATGGCCGAGCACCGCTACGACATCCAGGGCGCGATCTATATGCAGGCGCTGCACCGGCTGCTGCGCAACCGCATGGGCGGCGACTATGATCCCGCGCAGCACCTTGGCGGCGCGGTCTTCTTCTTCCTGCGCGGCATAGGCAATGTCCACACGCGCGGCTGCTACCTGCTGGAGCCGGCTCCGGAACTGCTGGACGGGCTGGACGAATTATTGAGCGAGACTGAGCGAGGCACCACAGTTTGAACACCACCGACGACACCCACTGCGCCGCGCTGCTGGCCCGGATCGACGCGCTGACCGAAGCGGGGCAGCTGCGCCGCCTGAGCGGCGCGTTCGCGCGCTTTATCGCCTCGCTGGGCCACGGCTCGCCGCCGCTGATGCTGGCCTGCGTGCTGCTGTCCGAGCTGGAAGGGCGGGGCCACAGCTGTTTGCTGCTGTCCGAGCTGGCCGGCGACCCGCGCGCGCTGCTGGGCTGGAGCGAAGAGGACTGGAGCGCTTTGCGCACCAGCGCCGGGCCGCTGCCCAAGTCCGTCGCCGCGTGGAACGCCATGCTGTACCAGTGCGACCAGGTGTGGCCGGTGCAGGACCTGGATTTCCAGCAGCCGCTGGTGCTGGACGGCGAGCGCCTCTACCTGCGCCGCTACTGGCGCGACGAGACCACCGTGGCGCGCGCCGTGCGCGAGCGCGCCGCCGCGCCGCGCCTGGTGGACGTTGGCCGCGTGCGCCACTGGCTGGACACGCTGTTCCACCACGCGCCGCGCGAGGGCGGGCCGGACTGGCAGAAGATCGCCTGCGCGGCGGCCCTGCGCAGCAACCTGGGCATCATCACCGGCGGGCCGGGCACCGGCAAGACCTACACCGTGGCGCGCCTGCTGGCGCTGCTGTTCGCCACGGCGGGCGGCGCCAGCGGGGCGGACCTGGGCAGCTCGGCGGGCGGCGTGCGCATTGCGCTGGCCGCGCCCACCGGCAAGGCGGCGGCGCGGCTCAAGCAGTCGATCGACAACGCGCTGGAGGAACTGGCCGGACGCGTGCCCGAACTGCGGCTGCCGGAACTGGCGGCCCGCATGGGCGCGGCGCGCACCCTGCATAGCCTGCTGGGCGCGCGCCCGGACACGCGCAGCTTTGTCCACCACCGGGGCAATCCGCTGGACGTGGACGTGCTGATCGTCGACGAGGCGTCCATGGTGCACCTGGAGATGATGGCGGCGCTGCTGGACGCGCTGCCGCCCAACGCGCGCCTGATACTGCTGGGCGACAAGGACCAGCTGGCGTCGGTGGAAGCCGGCGCGGTGCTCGGCGACTTGTGCCACGACGCGCAGGCCGGGGGCTACAGCGCCGCCACGGTGGACTACATCCGCGCCGCCACGGGGCAGGAGATCCCGCCCGGCTTCCAGGGCGCGGCCGGTCCGCTGGCGCAACAGACCGTGATGCTGCGCGAGAGCCGCCGCTTCGGCGGGCCTATCGGGCAGCTGGCGCTGGCCGTCAACGCCGGCGACGCGGCGGCCGCGCGCGCAGCGCTGGCTTCGGACAGCGGCGGCAAGCTGTCCTGGATCGATCCGGCGCAGCAGCAGGACGTGTTGCAGCTGGCGCTGGCCGGCTACCAGGACTACCTGCGCATGATAGCCAGGGCCGGCGCGGGCGCCGACATCGGCGGCGAAGAGCATGACGCCTGGGTGCTGCAGGTGCTGCGCAGCTTCGAAGCGTTCCGCATCCTGTGCGCGGTGCGCGAGGGGGAGTGGGGCGTGACGGGGCTGAACGAGGCCATCGAACAGCGGCTGGAGGCGGCGGGGCTGCTGCGCAAGCGCGGCGAGTGGTATGTGGGGCGGCCGGTCATGGTCACGCGCAACGACTACGGCACCGGCGTGTTCAACGGCGATATCGGCCTGACCCTGCCCGATCCGGCGCGGGCCGGCTCGCTGCGCGTGTATTTCAGCGAGGGCGCCAGCATCCGCAGCGTACTGGCCACGCGGCTGCGCCAGGTCGAAACGGCGTTCGCCATGACGGTGCACAAATCGCAGGGGTCGGAGTTTGCGCACACGGTGGTGGCGCTGCCGCGCGAAGGAGGCGCGGTGCTGGCGCGCGAGCTGGTCTACACCGGCATCACGCGCGCCAAGGAACACTTCACTTTATGCACGCCGTCGGCGGCGGTGCTGGACAGCGCCATCGCCCAGCGTACGCAGCGCGCGAGCGGCCTGCGTACGCTGATCAGCGAATAAGGCTATCAGGACGCGCGGCGGCGGCGCGGGCTCTTGGCCACCGGCGCCTTCTTGCGGCTGGAAGCGCGCATGACGCGCGGTTTTTCTTCCTCGCCGCCGGAGATGAAGCGGCGGATGTTGAAGGCGTCCATCAGGCGGGCCGAGTTGGCCTTGGCGTTGAGCAGCACGACGGTGGCGTTCTTGCCGGCCGAGGTGATGCGCATGATCAGGCAGCGGCCCGCTTCTTCGGTGTAGCCGGTCTTGGACATGCCGATGTCCCAGCCCTTGGCCCCCACCAGGCGGTTGGTGTTGTGGTACTCCACCTGGCGGCCCTTGATCTTGATGACGTCCTTCTTGTCCGTGGTGATGCGGCGGATGTCTTCGTAGCGGGCGGCGGCGGCGGCCATCTTCACCAGGTCGGCGGCGGTCGATTTATTGTTGGGCGACAGGCCGGTCGGCTCCTCGATCACGGTCTGGGTCATGCCCAGCGCGCGGATCTTGGCGTTCACGGCGGCCTTGAAGGCCGGCATGCCGCCCGGATAGGTGCGGCCCAGCGAGGCGGCGGCGCGGTTGTCCGAGGACATCAGCGCGAGCTGCAGCACGTCGCCGCGCGAGATGGTGGCGCCCACCGGCACGCGCGAGGTGCTGTGCTTGAGCGTGTCGACGTCGACCTTGTCGATCTCGATTTCCTCGTCCATGTTCTGCTTGGCGTCCAGCACCACCATGGCGGTCATCAGCTTGGTCAGCGACGCGATCGGCACCACCGCGTTGGCGTTCTTTTCAACCAGGATTTTGCCGGTGTCGTCTTCGACCACCAGCACCGACTGCGAGCCGAGCGGCATCGCCATAGCGGCGGCGCTCAAGGACATCAGCAGGGCAACTACTGTTTTCTTGATCATGTTTTTGTCTTCGGAAAGAGGGTATTCGGGCGGGGACGGCGGGACAGAAGTTTTCTATCTGTGCGGCAACGTTTTCCCAAGATCGACAATACAGGAAATCGACTAACTCGTCTATTGAAACCAGCCCCGGCCGCAGGCGCGGGACGAAAAAAAGCCCCGCAGAGGCTCTGCGGGGCCGGGGTGTGGCGAAAATGTTCGCTGGGGCTTACTTGGTGGCGAAAATCTTGTCGAATTCGCCGCCGTCGTCAAAGTGCTTCTTCTGGGCGGCGCGCCAGCCGCCGAACACCGTGTCCACGCTCAGCAGGGTAATTGGCTTGAAGGTGGCGGCGTATTTCTTGGCCACCGCTTCCGAGGTCGGGCGCAGGTAGTGCTTGGCCAGGATTTCCTGGCCGGCGTCCGAGTACAGGAAGTTCAGGTAGGCGGTCGCTTCCTTGCGCAGGCCGCGCTTGTCGACCACCTTGTCCACCACCGCCACCGGCGATTCGGCCAGGATGGAGACGGCCGGATACACCACTTCGAAGTTGTCGCCGAACTCGGTGCGCACCAGCTGCACTTCGTTTTCAAACGTCACCAGCACGTCGCCGATCTGGCGCTGGGTGAAGGTGGTGGTGGCGGCGCGGCCGCCGGTGTCCATCACCGGCACGTTCTTGAAGATCTTGCCTACCAGCTCGCGCGCCTGCGCTTCGGTGCCGCCTTTTTTCAGCACCGAGCCCCACGCGGCCAGGTAGGTGTAGCGGCCGTTGCCGGAGGTCTTGGGATTCGGGATCACCACTTTCACGTCCGGCTTGGCCAGGTCGGTCCAGTCCTTGATCTGCTTGGGATTGCCCTTGCGCACCAGGTAGACCACGGTGGAGTAGAACGGCGCGGCGCCGTGCGGGAATTTGGCTTTCCAGTCGGCGGCCACCAGGCCGCGGTCGGCCAGCAGGTCCACGTCGTTGGCCTGGTTCATGGTCACCACCGACGCTTCCAGGCCGTCGGCCACGGCGCGGGCCTGCTTGGACGAGCCGCCGTGCGACTGGTTCACCGTCACCGTGGCGCCGGTCTTCTGCTTGTAGTCGGCGATGAAGGCCGGGTTGATATCCTTGAACACTTCGCGCATCACGTCGTAGGAGACGTTCAGCAGCACCGGGTCGGCGGCCCAGGCGTTGCCGCCCAGCGGCAGCGTGGCGGCGACGGCGATGGCGGCCAGCAGGCTGCGGCGTTGTAAATTACTTGCGCTAAATACGGAATTTTTCTTAGACATGGTTTGCTTTCGTAAAAAACATATATGCATGGTCTATAATTTCTGCCCGAAAAGATACGAATTGTTTGTAATATGCTTAGACTATAAGCGCTGCCTGGCGGTCTTGCCACCGGCCCGACGGTTTTTCCGGCGCTGGTGTATAGTCGGGCTGTGACGCCGCCGGGCGGGTAATTTTTTTGAACACACATGAGTCTTGAAATTCGTATTGCTGCACCGGAGGACGCTTTTGCAGCGTGCACAGTGCTGCGCCGTTCCATCACCGAGTGCTGCGTGGCCGACCATAAGGACGACCCTGCCATCCTGGGCGCATGGCTGGGCAACAAGACACCGCAGACCGTGGCAAGCTGGTTCGAATCCCCCACCAATTATTCGCTGGTGGCGCTGAAGGACGGCGCCGTGATCGGCGTGTCGCTGCTGACCGGCGCCGGCAAGCTGGCGCTGTGCTACCTGCTGCCGGAGGCGCGCGGCCTGGGCGCCGGCAAGGCCATGTTGGCCAAGGTGGAGGAGACCGCCTGCAACTGGGGCGTGAAGGCGGTGCAGCTGCACAGCACGGCCACCGGCGAGGAATTCTTCGCCAGCCAGGGCTATGTGCGCTCCGGCCACGTCCGTTCGCCGTATGGCGTGGACACCATCTTCTTCTGGAAGCAGCTCGACCGCGGCGCGGCGCCCGACACCAGCCAGCGCAAGCGCTTCTGCAACTGCAATTCGGCCTGAGGCCGCCATCGACCATCCCCATGACCGATATCGCTGTCTCCCGCCAGGACATTTTCCCCACCACGCTGTGGTCTTTCGATTTGAGTTTTTTGCAGCCGCATTTCCCCGTGTGGCTGAACGCGGTGCAGCAATGGCGCGCGGCGCAGCCGCAGCCTGCCGGCGGCAGCATGCGCAGGGGATGGAACAGCAGTGCCAGCCTGTTCGAGCAGGCGGCGTTCGCGCCGCTGCACGAGGCGGCGCAGGCCTGCTTCGGCCAGGCTTTGCAGGAGATGCAGCTGCCGGGCGCGGTGCGCTTCCGCATGGAGGGCTGGCTGGAGGTGCATGAGCAGGGCAGCTTCAATATGCCGCATGTGCATGCCAACCGTTTGCTGAGCGGATGCTTTTATCTGCAGGCGCCGCCGCAGTGCGGCCCGCTGCTGTTCCGCGATCCGCGCCCGGCGGTGGCGCTGGGACAGGTCGCGGGGCGGGGCGTCAACGGCGGCGGCCTTACGGCGGCGCAGCCGAGCGCGGGGCAGTTGCTGGTGTTTCCGAACTGGCTGGAACAGCAGCTGGAACCGCACGCGGGCGGCGCGCCGCGCGTGACCATCGGCATCAACGCTGTCGCCGCCTAGCCGTTCGCTGTCAGCACAGGGCGCAGGGCCGGCCCGCGCCGGCTTCGCTCCGGCTGCCGCGTGCGCTCAGCGCCGCGCCGTCCAGCACTTTTCCATCCACGAACATTTTCAATTCGCCCGGTACGAAGGCCACCCAGCTTTCATTGGACGTGAGCGGCTCGGTGGCGATCACGGCCATGCGGTCGTCCAGGCCGTGGTGGTTGCGGAAGTCTATGCTGCGCTCGCAGTCCACCAGGCTGGTCACCGAAAAGGGGTAGGCGCGCGCCACGTAGTGCAGGCGGGTGGAGCAGTGCGCGAACAGCGTTTCGCCGTTGGACAGCAGGAAGTTGAAGCTGCCGTGCACGGCGATCTCGGCGCTCAGTTCATGCACCGCCACATATAGCGCACGCCGGCTGGGCGCGCTGCGGAAGCGGTCGGCCAGGCCGGACATCAAATGGCAGAAGGCGCGTTCGCTGTCGGTGTCGCCTTCGGGCGTGTAGGCGCCGGCGTCGGGGGAAAAGCTTTTCAGGTCGCCGTTGTGCGCGAAGGACCAGGACTCGGCGTCCCCGTCCGCCCCCACAGCTCGCGTGTGAACGGGTGGCTGTTCTCCAGCGCCACGCGGCCCTGCGTGGCCTTGCGGATGTGGGCCACCACGTTGCTGGCCTTGATGCGGCGGCGCTTGATGCGCTCGGCCAGCGGCGATTCGATGGTGGCGCGTTCCTCGGTGTACAAACGGCAGCCGCGCCGCGTGTGGAAGGCGATGCCCCAGCCGTCCTTGTGCTCGCCGGTGCGGCCGCCCCGTTCGGCAAAGCCGGCAAAGGAGAAGCGCAGGTCGGCGGGTTTGCTGCTGTTCATTCCGAGTAGCTGGCACATGGCGGCGGCGCTGGTGGGCGGTAGTTGCTGATGGGCTTACGATACCGGCGCGCCATAGGGCCGGGAACGAATGTTTCAGCATATGCATATACGCGGCTTGAAATGCCTGTTTCATGCGTATTCCGCATATGGAATGGCGAAACCATTCCTTCTGGCGCGGACGGCGCTCGGCTAACCTGGCGGCATATCAGCAATTGGAGCACCGCATGACTTACCCCGTACTAAAGCAATACCTGGCGCGCCTGTCCGGCCAGGACAGCACTACCACCAGCATCTGGCTGGACGCGGACGGCCGCGCCCAGGGCCGCTTTTTCAATTGCACCATGACCAGCGCCTTCCAGCCTGTGCGCGAACTGGCACGGGGCGGGGTGGTGGCTTACGAGGGGCTGGCGCGCAGCGTGTCGGCGGCGGACGAGGGCTTGTCGCTGTGGCGCTTGCTGGACCATGCGGCCAGCGACGACGAGTCCGTGGAGCTGGACCGCCTGTGCCGCATGCTGCATGCGATTAACTTCTTCCGCCAGGACGACAATGCCGGAGCGGACCTGTATCTGAACGTGCACGACAGGCTGCTGAGCGCGGTCAGCAGCAATCACGGCTACGCCTTCCAGCGCATCCTGGACGCGCTGGACCTGCCGATAGGGCGCATCGTGCTGCTGCTGCCGACGGTGACGGCGCAGCAGGGCTGGCTGCTGAGCTATGTGGCGGACAACTACCGCCGCAACGGTTTCCGCTTCGCGGTCAACGCCGCCAGCGCGCGCGAGGGGCTGCATCTGCTGGAGCGGGTGCGGCCGGACGTGATGCGGCTGGACGCGCGCGGCTTGGCGGACGAAGCGGGCCTGGCGGGCTTGCTGGAGCGCGCCGCGCAGGCTGGGACGCGGGTGGTGTTCAAGCGGATGGAGACACTGGAAGCGCTGCAGGCGCTGCAGCGCATCGGCGCCGCATCGGGGCAGGCGCTGCTGGCCCAGGGCTTCCTGCTGGACGTGCCGCGCACGGCGCTGCTGCATGCAGGGGAGACGCTGGCCGCCGCCGCTTGAATGGCGGGTTAGGCGCAGGGCGCCGTAACCCGCCATGCCACGCCGCCGCTTAAATTTTTCTTAAACCTGCAGCGCATACTTAAAGAGGTTTCTCAACTCCCTCTGCTATACGCTATAGTAATCAATATCGTTACACTGGAATTGCTATGGTTACTCGCAGGGATATCTTACAGACAGGATTTGGGCTGACCGCCGCCAGTTTCATCGGCGTGCCGCTGCTGGGATGCGCGTCAGCGCCGGCCAAGGCGGTGGCGAAAGCCAAGCCCGCCGCCGTCCGTCCTGCGGTGCAGACGGCTTCGGCAGTGGCACCGGCCCCGGCCCAGGTCCAGCCCGCATTGCAAACCGAGCTGGAGCCGCCGCCCGACATCTTCGACGCGCAGCTGCTGGACATGGAATTCTGGCTCAAGCCGCGCACGCTCACCGTGACGCGGCCCGCCAGCGGCGAGAAGGCCCGCCTGCTGTACTGGAAGGACGGCGAGGTGATCGACGCGGCCTACCAGGAGCTGTGCCATCTGCTGCGCGACGTGAACGGCAAGCAGACCGCGCCCATCGATCCCAAGCTGCTGGAAACGCTGTGGGGCACGCAGGCTTTCGTGGCGCGCTACGGCATCGAGAGCCCGGTGGAGATCCTGTCCGGCTACCGCACGCCGGATTCCAACAAGCGCCTGATCGAGCAGGGCGTGCCCGCCGCGCGGCAGTCGCTGCATATCCAGGGCAAGGCGGCCGATATCCGCATCCCCAATCTGAACGCCGAGGTGCTGGGCGGGCTGGTGCGCAGCTTCCGCCAGGGCGGCGTGGGCTATTACTACCGCAACACGCCGCAGGGCGGCTGGATCCACGCGGACACCGGCCTGAAGCGCACCTGGAAAGGCTGACGGGCTTGTATGGCCGCAGCATGACTAATCCCGCGCGCCGGGTTACACTGCCGGATTCGTATAGTTTTACCGACAGGAAATCCATGCAGGACGCAGTAGACGCAGAGAACAACGGCGCGGCCAAACCGCGCTTCCGCCCGGTGCCCTGGAGCGCGCTCGAGAGCCCGGCCGACGTCGAGCTGTGGATAGAAGAGCACAACCTCGCGCTCAAGGAACACATCGCGCCGCATGAAACCGGCTATGGCGTGTGCTTCACGCTGGCCGAGGGCGGCACCATCCATATGCAGACCAGCGCCGACGGCGCCATCATCCTCGACGTGGACGCCGAGGCGGACTGGGTCGCGCCGCTGATCGCGGCCGTGGCGCAGGCCGAGCCGCCGCAGGGCGCCATGTGGGTACTGCCGGACGACAAGCTGGTGCAGCTGATTATGGGCCTGAGCAGCCTGATCGCCACCTCCACCTTGGTGGCGGGACATCATTTCGGACGCGGCCAGCGCCGCCGCTACTAAAAAACTGATAATAAGGATAAGCATGCGCACTTCCCGATTTTCTTTGAAACTCGCCGCCGCCGGCCTGATGCTGGCGGGCGCCATGGCCGGCGCGCACGCGGCCGACCTGCTCGAGACCGTCAAGGCGCGCGGCGCCATCAAGGTGGCGCTGGAAGGCACTTATCCGCCGTTCAACTACAAAGACCAGAAGACCGGCGAGCTGGCCGGCTTCGACGTGGACGTGGCGCGGCTGATCGCCGGCAAGCTGGGCGTGAAGACCGAATTCGTCACCTCCGAGTGGGCCAGCATCCTGGCCGGACTGCAGGCCGGCAAGTACGACGTGATCGTATCCCAGGTGACGGTGAACCCCAAGCGCGAGCAGGCCTTTGATTTCTCCGTGCCCTACGAGTATTCGATGCCGCAGCTGGTGGTGCGCAAGGACGAGAAGGCGCAATACGCCACCTTGGCCGACCTGAAGGGCAAGCGCGTGGGCGTGGGCCAGGGCAGCGTGTATGAGCAGCAGGCCAAGGCGGTGCCGGGCATCGAGGTGCGCAGCTATCCGGCCGCGCCGGAAAACCTGCGCGACCTGGCCGTGGGCCGGGTGGACGCGGCGCTGAACGACAGCCTGATGACGGCCTATCTGCTGAAGGCCTCGGACCTGCCGATCAAGGCCGGCGCCAAAGTGGGCAAGGTCGAGAAAGTGGCGGCCGCCTTCAAGAAGGGCAATCCGCAGTTCAAGGCGGCGGTGGACAAGGCCCTGGCCGACGCCGCCGCCGACGGCAGCCTGAAGGCCATTTCGGTGAAATGGTTCGGCGTGGACGTGAGCAAGGCGCCTTAAGCGATGGGGCTGCCGGAGCTGCAGGACTTATTCAGGGAGGCCGCCCCGGTGATGCTGACCGGCGCCGGCTATACGCTGGTGTATGCGGTGGCGTCCATGCTGGGCGGCGTGCTGCTGGGCTTCCCCACGGCCGTGGCGCGCATCCTGCCGTGGAAGCTGCTGGCCTGGCCGGCCGGGCTGTATGTCAGCGTCATGCGCGGCACGCCGCTGCTGGTGCAGATGTTCGTCATCTATTACGGCTTGCCCAGCGTGGGCATAGAATTCACCCCGGTCACGGCCGGCATCCTGGCGCTGAGCCTGAACGCGGGCGCCTATCTGTCGGAGAGCCTGCGCGGCGCCATCCAGAGCGTGGCGCGCGGCCAGTGGTGGGCCAGCTACAGCCTGGGCCTGGGCTACTGGCAGACCCTGCGCCACGTGGTGCTGCCGCAGGCGCTGCGGGTGGCGGTGCCGTCCATGAGCAACACCCTGATCAGCCTGATCAAGGACACCTCGCTGGTGTCCGTGATCACCATGACCGAGCTGATGCTCACCACCAAGGAGCTGATCGCCACCACCTTCCAGCCGCTGCCGCTGTACCTGGCCGCCGCCGCCATCTACTGGGTGCTGAGCCTGGGGTTCGAAACGCTGCAGCGCCGCGCCGAGCGCCACCTGAACCGCGCGCACGCGCGCTAGGCTTGTGGCGTAGCGCCCTCGATTGCGGGGCCGGCTGGCTCGACATTGCCAAAGCGCCATGTTAGTCTAGGCTACATGGATAAGGACACGCACGCTCCCCCAGCCGAAGCCGCTCCGCCGGTCCTTGGGCCTGTTTTTGGCGGCCTGGCCAGCGTGCGCGTGCACGACGCCGCGCTGTCCGGCGCGGGCACGGATGGCGAGGACCGCCTGGCGTTCAGCCCGGAGCGCCTGCGCTACGAGCAGGAGCAGGGCTACTTCAACGACATCTACCTGCTGGCCCCGGTGGGCTATTTCGTGCTGGCCTTCGACACCACCTTGCTGCAGATGAACCTGGTGGGCGCCGACCTGCTGGGCCTGCAGCGCAGCAATCCCGGCCGCGCCAAATTCCGCGACTACGTGGCCCCGCGCTTCCTGGCCGACTTCGACGCCTTTGTGCAGGGCGCGCTCAACTCGAGCACGCCGCAGCGCTGCGACCTGCAGATGACGCGCGGACGCGCCGGCGAGCAGGGCTATCCGGTGACGCTGCGGGCCAGCGCGGACGGCAGCGGCCAGGCCTTCCGCCTCGTGCTGGAACTGGCCGAGGGCAAGCTGGCCGCGCTGGAACGCAGCGAGGAGCGCTTCCGCCGCATCGTGCACAGCGCGCAGGAAGGCATCTGGGAGATCGATGCGCAGTCCTGCACCTCCTTTGTCAATCCCAAGATGGCCAGCATGCTGGGCTATCCCATCGAGGACATCGTCGAGCAGCCGCTGGTGGCGTTCATGGACGACGAAGGCCGCGCCATCCTGGAGCGCAATATCGCGCAGCGCCAGCAGGGCGCCGCCAGCGAACGGCACGAATTCAAATTCATCCGGCGCGACGGCAGCGCGTTGTGGACCACGCTGGTCACCAACCCCATCTTCGACGCCAGGGGCGTCTACCTGGGCGCGCTGGCGCTGGTGACCGACATCAGCGCCAGCAAGGCCTCGTCCGATCTGATCTGGCACCAGGCCAATTTCGACGCGCTCACGGCCTTGCCCAACCGGCATATGTTCCAGGACAGGCTGGGCCAGGAAATGAAGAAGGCCAAGCGCGAAGGGCTGATACTGGCGCTGCTGTTCATCGACCTGGACCAGTTCAAGCAGGTCAACGACACGCTGGGCCACGAGCAGGGCGACGCGCTGCTGGTGCAGGCGGCGGCCCGCATTTCGGACTGCGTGCGCGCCTCGGACACGCTGGCGCGCCTGGGCGGCGACGAGTTCACGGTGATCCTGGCCGGGCTGGAGCAGGTCGCCAGCGCCGAGCGCGTGGCGCAGAATATCGTGGCGGCGCTGGCGCGGCCGTTCGCGCTGGGCGGCGAGCAGGGCGAGGTGTCGGCCAGCATCGGCATCGCCTGCTATCCGGCCGACGCGGCCACGCCCGAGGAGCTGCTGCGGCACGCCGACCAGGCCATGTACGCGGCCAAGAAGGCCGGCCGCAGCCGCTACCACTATTTCACCCAGGACCTGCAGCTGGCCGCGCAGCACCGCCAGCGCCTGGTGGCCGACCTGCGCAGCGCGCTGGCGGCCGGCGAGTTCGAACTGGCCTACCAGCCCATCGTCAACCTGGCCAGCGGCGTGATCGAGCGCGCCGAGGCGCTGCTGCGCTGGCGCCACCCGCAGCGCGGCGTGCTGCATCCGGGCGAGTTTATCGAACACGCCGAGCACAGCGGCCTGATCGTGGAAATCGGCGACTGGGTGTTCCGGCGCGCGGCCGACCAGGCCAAGCAGTTCCAGAGCGCGCTGGGGCGCCCCTTCCAGATCAGCGTGAACCAGTCGCCGGTGCAGTTCCGGGGCGACCCGGCCTGGTGCCAGGGCTGGCTCGAGTACGTGGCCAGGCTGGACCTGGCGCCGCGCAGCATCGTCATCGACGTGACCGAGGGCATCCTGCTGGACGGCGCGGCCGAAGTGCTGCAGCGCCTGCGCAGCTACCGCGAAATGGGCTTGCAGGTGGCGCTGGACGACTTCGGCACCGGCTACGCTTCGCTGTCCCACCTGAAGACCTTCGACATCGACTTCCTCAAGCTGGACCGGGTCTTCGTGCAGGACATGGCGGGCGATTCGGGCGACCTGGCGCTGTGCGAGGCCATCGTGGTGATGGCGCACAAGCTGGGGCTGACGGTGGTGGCCGAAGGCGTGGAGACGGCGGCGCAGCAGGCGCTGCTGGTGCAGGCCGGCTGCGACTATGCGCAGGGCTACGTGTTTGCGCACGCGCTGGCGCCGGACGAGCTGCTGGCGCTGGCGCGCAGCGGCGTGCCGCTGATAGGGAAGTAAGGAAGGGCGCCTAGCGCAGGCCCAGCAGCGCCATCACGCGTTCGCGGTTGATGCCGGTCAGCGCCGAGGTCAGGCTCAGCAGGGAAGCGTAGCTGGGTTCGTTGGCCGCCACCACGAAGTTCTGCGCCGCCTGGTCCATGCCGGCCGCGCTCACCTGCGGCATGGCCGACACGGCGCGCGCGCTGGCGTCGCTCAGGGCCAGGTTGACCTTGGCCAGCGCCGCTTCCACGTGGTTCAGCGCCTGGATCACCTGGCTCAGGGTCTGGCGGATGGCGTCGGCGTCGCTGGTGCTCCAGGTTTCCGGCGCGATGGCCGGCGCTTCCGGTTCGGTGCGCACGCGGTGCAGCTGGCCGGTGGGGAAGCGGATGCCGCCGCCCTGGATGGCCATGGTGTCGCGCACATTGGCCCAGGCCGATTCCGGCACGGCGAATTCCAGATCGCCGTTGTCGCCCATGCCCACGCTGATATTGACCGGCACCAGCGCCTGGTTGAAGCGCTGCAGGATTTCCTCGTCCGACAGCCCTGGTTCCAGCGCCACCGAGCGCAGGCCGGCCGCGCCGCCGCCGACCGCGATGGCCAGCGTTTCACGCGCGCCACTGCGCAGATTGGCCATATTCATGCCGCGCACCTTGAAGCGCTGCATGGACTGGCTGGAGTTGTAACCGAGCTGGCTGTCCAAGGTCCCCCCCGACGCATCCTGGCGGTTGCGCCAGGTGTCGCTGAACTGGCGCACGCGCGCCTCCACCTGGCCGTCGCGGCCGGCGCGGCTGGCCAGCTTGGCGCTCAGTTCGGCCTTCAGCATGCGCAGCTGCGCCGCGCTCTGCTCCAGGAAGTCCACCGCCTGCTGGGCGCCGGAAATATCGCTCTGCAAAGGCTGGTCCCAGTTGCTCACGCCGCGGCGCGGCGCCGGGGCGGCGGCGCTGGCGCCGGGCGCAGGCGCGCCTACCGGCGCCGCCAGCGTGGTCTCGTCGACCTTGCTGGTGGAACTGGTATTGCCGGCGGCGAGGCCGCTGGAACTGGGGCGCGGAGCGATTTGCATGCGGATTACAGTACGTTAAACAGGGACAGGTTGCTTACCTTGGCATAGGCCTTGTAAGTGGATTGTAATGCAATATTGTAACCGTTTAGCTCGGTCGCGGCGACACCGTAGTCGAGCTTGCCGATATCGGTCAGCGCCATCTGGTTCGACAGGCTGACGTTGCTGTGGTTGTCCTTCAGCGTGGCCAGGATGTTCTGCGAGCCGCCGAAGGCCGCGATCTTGCTCGACACCAGCGTCATGGTGTCGTCCGAGCCGTCCAGCGCGCCTTGCAGCAGGGCGCGCATGGTGGGATCGTTGGGCGACACGCCCGGCACGGTCAGGCCATCGAGCACGGAGTCGATCTGGTTCAGAAAGGTTTCCAGGCCCTGCACATCCACGTTGGCGGTCTGCGCGATGCCGTTGCCGACCACGACTTCCTGCTTGCCGTTGTTGCCGGCGTAGCTGTAGCGCGCGCCCGGCGCCGCGCTGGCGTCGAAGCTGATGGCCGGCGTGGTGGTGAGGGTGCCCGAGAAAATGTATTTGCCTTCCTGGTCCTTGACGTTGGCGCTGTAGAGCATACTTTCGCGCAGCGACTGCAGCGAGGTGACCATGGACTGCAAGTCGTCCGGCGTGGTGCTGCCGCCGTCCAGCGCCCACACCATCAGGTCGCGCACCTGGTTGACGTCGCCGACCACGCTGGTCAGATAGGTCTCGTTCTTTTGCAGGCGGATCTGCACCGCGTCGATATTGGCGGTGTACTGGCCGATGATGGCTTCTTCGCGGTTCAGGCGCGAAATGCGCACATTCGACACCGGATCGTCGGACGGCACCTGGATGCGCGCGCCCGAGGCCATTTGCGCGGTCAGGCGGTTCACCGCGTCCTGGTTGTAGGACAGCGAGCGGTTCATCACGGCTTGGGTCTGGGAAGTGGCGATACGCATGGCGGCCCTCTTAGTTGAACATCGCCAAGGTGGCGTCGAACAGGTTGTTGGCCACTGCCAGCACTTTCATGTTGGCCTGGTACATATTCTGGAACTCCACCAGGTTGATCGCTTCCTCGTCCTGGTTCACGCCGCTGGTCGATTTCCAGTCATCCTCGGACTGCTGGCGGATGGTGGTGGCGGTTTTCAGCAGCGCCTGGTTTTGCTGGCTGTCGATGCCCAGCTTGCCCACCAGCTGGGTGTCGGCGTCGCCCACCAGCACGGAGCCGATGGAGGTCAGCGTGACGGGCTGGTTCTTGATGGTGATGAGCTGCTGCAGGTTGGCGCTGTCGCCCGGCGTGCCGTCGGCCGAGAAGGCCAGGTCGGAGGCCTGGAAGGCCGGGTCGATCTGCAGCATGCCGGTGGTGCTGGCGGCGTTGAAGGAGAACAGGTCCTTGCCCGGGTTGCCGGCCGTGTCGAAGCCGGCGCGCAACTGGGTGTTGACCTTGTCGGCCATCTGCTCGGCCAGGTCCTTGATCGACTGCTGCAGCGGCTGCAGGATGTTTTTGTCGTAGTCGGCCAGGCCGCCCATCTGGCCGCCCACCTTGGTGTCGTCCAGCTGGAACTGCGAATTGCCGAATTTCAGCGTGAGCACCGGGTCGCCGGCGGTGCTGACCAGGGACACGGTGCTGGCCAGGTTGCCCACCACCAGCGGCTGGCCGGTGCGCATGGAGACGCTGCGCGAGCCGTCCGGCTGGTCGATCACTTCGATCGACACCATGGAGGCCAGCTGGTCGATCGCCATGTCGCGCTCGTCGACCAGGGCCGAGGTGTTGGTGCCGCCGGCGGCCGCGCCCGCGATGCCTTCATTCAGGCGAGCGATATTGGCCAGGGTCTGGTTCATCGACGGCAGCAGGGCGTCGCGCTGCTGGCGCACGGACAGGCGCTGGTTGGCCGTCACGTTGTAGATGCTGTTGAAGTGCTGCGACATGGAGTTGGCCGCCGTCACCACCTGCTGGCGCAGCGGGGTCGAGGTCGGGTCCACGCCGGCCGCGTTGAGGGCCTTGAAGAACTCGTCCACGCCGTTGCTCAGGCCGGACTTGTCGTCGCCCATCACGCGTTCGAGCTGCGACAGGTAGGGCTGGGTCTGGCTGTGCGCGCCCAGGTCGGAGGCCGCGCGCCACATCTGCTGGTTCTTGTAGGAGTCGGAGAAACGCAGCAAACCGCCCACTTGCACGCCTTCGCCGGCCTGTTTCGAGCCGAGGCCGGGCGCCATGGCATTGAGGAGCACGCCCTGGCGGGTGTAGCCCTTCGTCTGCAAGTTGGCAATGTTTTGGCTGGTGGTGTTGAGGGCCGTTTGGGCGGCGATCGAACCGGACAGCGCGTTGCTGAGTATGCTCATTGGTGCTGGTCTTTCCTGGTGTAGGCTTGGACCAGTTGCTTTAAAGCATCATCACTGGTCCGTTAACTGATAAAGGCGACCACTTTTCATGTGGGATTAAATATTTTTGCCAGTATTTGCTACAGGCGCCAGCGGCATGGGGACGCCGGGCTGGTGGGCGGGAGCCGGTGCGGCCGGCAGCAGCTGGCGCAGGATGGCGTCGGCCACGCCGAAGGCGCGCTGGCCGGCCATCTGGTCGGCCACCAGGTTGTCGGCCATGTCCAGCATGTCGCGGTTGATGCTGTCCTTGTGTTCCTCGTCCTTGAGCGCCTCGGTGGAGCTGCGCATGCGGTGCAGCATGTCGCCGATAAAGAAGGACTCGAACTTGACGGCCGCCTCGGTGGCCTTGGCGCGGTAGTGGGCGGCGGCCGGATCGGCGTCGGCCTCGGCGGCGGCGGCGTTGGCCACCGGCGCCAGCGCGGGCTGGTCGGACCGGCCTATGCTGAACTGGCGCGGGAGGATGGGGGCGAAGCGGTCCATGGCGTGCTTTCTATTAGATGACGACCAGTTCGCCTTCGATGGCGCCGGCCTGGTCCAGCGCCTGCAGGATGGCCATGATGTCGTCCGGCGAGGCGCCCAGCGAGTTGACGGTGTCGATAATGGTTTGCAGCTTGGCGCCGGCCGGCCACTTGAACATCTGGCCCGAGCCCTGGTCCACGCTGACGTTGGACTGCGGCGTGACCTGGGTGCTGCCCTGGCCGAAGGCGTTCGGCTGGCTGACCTTGGACGATTCCGAGATCACCACCTTCAGCGAGCCGTGGGTGACGGCGGCGGCGCGCACGCGCAGGCCCTCGGCGATCACCACGGTGCCGGTGCGCGAGTTGAACACCACTTTCGGGTTCTCGTCGCCCACTTCGATGGGCAGGGTTTCCAGCTTGGCCATGAAGGCCACGCGCTGGGTCGGATTCTCGGGCGCCACCACGTCCACGCTGGTGGCGTCGGTGGTGCTGGCGATGTCGCCGAATTTCTTGTTGATGGACTCCACGATATTGGTGGCGGTCTGGAAATGCGGGTGGCGCAGCGACAGGCGCACGGTGGGCTTGGTGGCGAAGTCGCTGGCGATTTCGCGCTCGATGGTGGCGCCGTTCGGAATCCGGCCCGAGGTGGGCGTGTTCACCGTCACCGACGAGCCGCTCTTGCCGGCGGCGGACAGGCCGCCCACCACCACATTGCCCTGGGCCAGCGCGTAGACCTCGTTGTCGGCCGCGCGCAGCGGGGTCAGCAGCAGGGCGCCGCCGCGCAGGCTCTTGGCGTCGCCCAGCGAGGACACGGTGATGTCGATGGCCTGGCCGCGCCGGTAGCCCGGCGGAAACACGGCGCTGACCATGACGGTGGCCACGTTCTTGCTTTTCGCGTCGGTGCCGTCCGGCACTTTCACGCCGAACTGCTTGAGCATATTGATCACGGACTGGCTGGAGAACTTGACCTGGGTCGAGTCGCCGCTGCCGTTCAGGCCCACCACCAGGCCGTAGCCCACCAGCGGGTTGTCGCGCACGCCCTCGATGCTGACCAGGTTGCGCAGCGTCTGCGCGGCCTGGGCCGGCTGGGCGGACAGCACGCCCAGCAGCGCGGTGCAGGCGAGGGCGGCGGAGAAGAGCGAGGTGCGGAAGGAGGTGCGGCGCATGGTGCTACCTTAGAACGGCATGTAGGGACTGCTGAAGAAACGCGTCAGCCAGCCCGGGGAGTTGGCGTCGGCCAGGGTGCCCTGGCCGGAATAGGCGATGCGCGCGTTGGCGATGCGCAGCGAGGACACGCGGTTGTCGGCGTCGATGTCGGCCGCGCGCACATAGCCGCGCAGGCGCACGAATTCTTCGCCCTGGTTCAAGGTCAGCATTTTTTCGCCGGCCAGGCGCAGCAGGCCGTTCGGCATGACTTCCTGCACGATCACGGTGATGGCGCCGGACAGCGCATTCTGCTGGGTGCTGGTGGCGTCGCCCTGGAAGGTGCGGCCGGCGTTCAGGTCGATGCCGGCCTTGGGGCGCACCTTGCCCAGCAGGCTGGGCGCGGCCACGCTGACGCCGGAGTCCTTCTTGAAGGAGGTGCCGGCGCTCTTCGAGGCCTGGGTGGTCTCTTCCAGCAGCACGGTGACCACGTCGCCGACGCGGAAGGCGCGGCTGTCCGAGGTCAGCGAGACGCCGGAGTCGGCGGCGTACACGCCGCCGGAGGTGCCGCGCGGGGCGGCCGAGCGCGCCATGGTGGGCGCCTCGTCGAACGGCCCCGGCCGAACGGCCGGCGGCTGGATGGCGGCGCAGCCGCCCAGCAGCAGCGCGGCCAGGACGGGCAGGGCGGTTTTCATCAGCGTGCCGCCTGCGACAGGTACTGCAGCATATTGTCGGCGGCGGTCAGCACCTTGGTGTTCATCTCGTAGGTGCGCTGGGCGGCGATCATGTCCACCATTTCTTCCACCACCTGCACGTTGGAGCCTTCCAGCGCGCCCTGCTTCAGCTTGCCGAACTGGTCGGTGCCTGGATTGCCTTCGGTCGGCGCGCCGGAGGCGGCGGTTTCGGCAAACAGGTTCTCGCCCAGGGCCTGCAGGCCGGTCGGGTTGATAAACGAGGTCAGGGTCAGCTGGCCCAGCACGGTGGGGGCGGCGGTGCCGGCCACGGTGGCCGAGACCACGCCGTTTTCCGCGATGGTGATGGCGGTGGCGTTGGCCGGAATGGTGATCTGCGGCACCAGCGGCAGGCCGGCGCTGTTGACCAGGATGCCGTTCTGGTCGGGCTGCAGCTGGCCGGCGCGGGTGTAGGCCGGTTCGCCGTCCGGGCGGCGCACCTGGAAGAAGCCGTTGCCGTTGATGGCCACGTCGAGCGCGTTGGTGGTGTTCTGGATATTGCCGTTGGTGAAGATCTTCTGCGTGCCCACCAGCTGCACGCCGTTGCCCAGCTGCACGCCGGACGGCGCCAGCGTGTTGTTGCCGGCGCGCTGGGCGCCCGGCTGCTGCTCGATCGAGTAGAACAGGTCCTGGAAGGCGACGCGGTCGCGCTTGAAGCCGACGGTGTTGGCGTTGGCCAGGTTGTTGGCGATGGTTTGCAGCTTGGCGTCCTGCGCCTGCACACCGGTCTTGCTGATCCACATTGCTGGATTCATGATAACTCCTTGATAGTCCTGTCGTTGGGTGGGCTCAGCCGCCGATCAGGCGGTTGCCGGCTTCAGCCATGCTGTCGCTGGCTTTGAACAGCTTCATCTGCATTTCAAACGTACGGTTCAAGCTCATGGTGGCGACCATTTCCTCGACCGCCGACACATTGCTGCCTTCCAGGTGGCCGGAGCTGACCTTGACGGTCTCGTCGGCGGCCAGCGGCTGGCCGTCGCGCGCCACCAGCAGGCCCGCTTCGTTCTTGGTCAGTTCGGACGCTTCGGCTTTCACCAGCTTGAGCTTGTCGACCACCTGCAGCTGGGCCGTGCCCGGCGTCAGGATGGACACCGTGCCGTCCTGGCCGATCTGCACCTTGGTATGGATGGGCAGCGTGATCGGGCCGCCTTCGCCCAGGATGGGCATGCCGCCCACCGTCATGGCGCCGTCGGCGTCCAGCGTAATGGCGCCGGCGCGGGTGTAGCCCTCGCCGGTGGGGCCTTGCACGGTGAAGAAGCCGTCGCCGGCGATGGCCACGTCCAGCTCGCGGCCGGTCGACTTCATCGTGCCGCTGCGGGTGGTGACGGCGTTGGCCTGCATGTCGGCCATGTGGCGGTCGTCGTAGCCGTAGCCGCTCAGCGGGCGCGAGGTCGACAGCTCCAGGTTGGCGCGGAAGCCGGTGGTGTCCATATTCGCCAGGTTGTTGGCGTGGACCTGTTGCCCGCGCAGCGCCCGTTCGGCGCCGCTCATGGCGGTGTAGATCAGTGCGTCCATGTGTCAGTCCCGGCCGGCGCTTACAGTGCTTGCATCAGCGACTGCAGCATGGCGCTCTCGGTCTGGATGACCTTGGAGTTGGCCTGGTAGTTGCGCTGCGAGGTCATCAGGCCGACCAGTTCGGTGGTCACGTCCACGTTGGACTGCTCCAGCGAAGCCACGCTCAGCGCGCCGGCCATGCCGTTGCCCGGGGTGCCGAACAGCGGCGTGCCGGAGTCGTTCGAGGCCAGCCAGCTGGTGTCGCTGACCGGGGTCAGCGAGCCCTCGTCGGGGAAGGTGGCCACGGTCAGCTTGCCGACGGACTGGCGCTGGTCGTTGCTGTACTTGGCCACCAGCGAGCCGTCCTTGGCCAGCTCGACGCCGATAAAGGTACCCGAGGCGTAGCCGTCGGCCTTGTTGGTCGAGGTGGTCGCTTCGCCGGCGAACTGGGTGGTGCCGGTGTAGTCGATGGTCAGGTTGATGACCGCCGCGCCATTGGCCGGATCGTAGGTCAGCGCGTGCTTGGGGTCGGGCAGCGCCGCAGCGTCGATCGCGCCCTTGGCGTCGAACGGCAGGTCGATGTCCAGCGCCGGGTCCATGCCGTTGCCGTCCATGGCGTAGGTCACATGCACGTTGTTGGTGGCGGTCTTGATGAAGTACTGCGTCATCGTGTGCTGGTTGCCCTGCGAGTCGTACACCACGGACACGCGCGACATATTGTAGGACTCCGGCGCCGGCGAGGTCACGGTCGGGGTGGTCGTCGGCGGCGCGAAGGGGTTCACCGCCGGGTCGATGGTTTTCCAGTCGGCCGACAGGTTGCTGACGTATTTCAGGTTCTCGCTGGCCACGGCCGGAATCTGGCCGGTCGGCACCTGCAGGTCGCCCATGGGGCCGAGGGTGGTCGACGGCGGGGTGATGGAGAAGCCCTGCACGCGGCGGTCGGACGCATCAACCAGGTAGCCCTCGGTGCTGGCGTGGAAAATGCCGACGCGGGTGTAGTTGTTCTGGCCCTGGATGTCCTTGGTGACGAAGAAGCCGCGGCCGTTGATGGCGGCGTCCAGGCCGATGCCGGTGTTGACCACGCCGCCGTTCTTGCCGATCGACTGGGTCACCGAGCCGATTTGCACGCCGGTCGCCTGGTCGCCCGCGTACTGCGAGGCGAAGTTGGCGCGGCTGGCCTTGAAACCATAGGTACCCGCATTGGCGATGTTGTTGGAGATGGTGCCCAGTTGCTGGTTAATTGCCTGGATGCCGGACAGTGCGATATCGAAACTCATGGCGGATACCTTTCGTGGTGTACTGAGTTGTACTTGCTTGCTAGATGAACAAATGTTTTAAAGCGGTGGTTCAGTTGCTGGCGACGGTGCTGCCGGCCTTGCCGTTGAAGGCGGTGATGTAAGCCGGCGAGGTCTCGCCGACGTTGGCCACGTTGAGCACCACCGCGCCGCCGGAACCAAGGCGCACGCTGTTCAGGCGGCCGATCAGGTCGATCGACGCGTCTTCCTTGCTGCTCGTTTCCACGCGCATCTTGTAGTTGCCTGCCGGCAGGCCCAGGGCTTGCGGGTCGAGCGCGAAGGGCACCGCGCCGCTGGACTGCGCGCCCAGTTCGATCTTGTGTTCCTTGCCATCCAGGCCGGTCAGCACCAGGGTGGTCTTGTTGCTGCTGGCCGCCAGCGTGATCTCGCCCTTGACCTTGGTGCTGTCCAGCTCCACCGAGGTGGACGCCACCTGCACGTCCGAGCCCACTTGCGCGCCCAGCGCGAGCACCTGCATGCTTTGCAGGATGCTGGCGTTGGCGCTGGTGAGGTTGCCCACGTTCTGCAGCGCTTCGGTCTGCGACAGCTGGGTCAGCTGGCTGATAAACTGGCTGGGATCGCTGGGCGACAGCGGGTCCTGGTTCTGGATCTGGGCCACCAGCAGTTTGGTGAACATGGTGGACGTTTCGCTGCCGTTGGCCAGCGGATTGGAACCGGCGGTCTGGGTGGCCGGGGTATTGGAGAAGAAATTAGTTTGCATGGCTTAACCTTCACCGAGTTTGAGCAGCGACTGCTGCATGGAGCGGATGCGACCCAGCACTTCCACGTTGGTTTCAAAGGCGCGCGAGGCCGACATCATGTCGGTCATCTCGGCCACCTGGTTGACGTTGGGGTAGTACACCATGCCCTCGGCATTGGCCAGCGGATTGCCCGGCTCGTAGACCTTGCGCAGCGGCTCGCTGCTCTCGACCACGTCCAGCACCTGCACGCGGCCGCCGTTGTCGGCGTTGGCGCCTTCGTTCATCACGGCCGCGAACACCGGCTTGCGCGCGCGGTAGGTCTGGTTTTCATTGCCGGACACCGAGTCCGCGTTGGCCAGGTTGCTGGCCACGGTATTGAGGCGCACCGTCTGCGCCGCCATCGCCGAACCGGCGATCTGGGAAATGTCTTTGAAGCTCATGGGGATGCCCTGTTGGCCGGGTGGTTGACCGGTTTATTGACCATTGATCGCTTTGGCCAGCCCCTTGAGCTTCATATTAATGAAGGTCAAGCTGGTCTGGAAGTCGCTCGCGTTCTGCGAGAAGGCCGCCTGTTCGACGCCGATCTCGACGGTGTTCCCGTCGCGGGTGGGGTGGTAGGGCACGCGGTAGAGCGCGTTGCCGTCCGCATCGAGTTCCGGCTCGCCGGTTTGCAGGGCCTGGGTCTGGGCCAGCGTGGCGGCGAAATCCATGTCCTGGGCCTGGTAGCCCGGCGTGTTCTCATTGGCAATATTCGATGCCAGGATGCGCGTGCGTTCGGCACGCAAATGGAGCGCATCGCCATGCAGGCCAAGTGCGTCTTTGAAATTAATGCCCATTATTCCCTCCTGTCATAGATACGTTGCCCATGTAAAATGGCGACCGGACGCAAGCGCGCGCCGCAGCCCACATAGTAAAGGTATTGCCCATGTTCAACAATCCCATTTTACATCCGTTTATTGCCGCGTTGGCGATTGCCGTGCCAATTTCTGGCGAAGCGGCCGTCACGCCCGAGCAGACTGTGGCGCTGGTGGAACAAACGGCGCGCGAGGCCCTGCTGCGCCAGGCCGACGCCAGCGGCCTGGCCGAAGCGGAGTTCGAGGTGGCGGCGGTGCGCACCAGCCGGCCGCTGCCGGCCTGTCCCAGCCCGGTGGCGGTGGGGGTGCTGGACGCGCGCCAGGCCACGCGGCTGCGCCTCGTGGCCAGTTGCCCGGGCGAGGGGGGATGGAAATACGAGTTCGTGGTGCGCGCCAAGATCACGGCGCGGGTGGCGGTGATGGCGGCCGAGGTGCCCAGCGGCCGGGCCGTGGAGGCGGCGGACGTGGCGCTGGAGCGGCGCGACATCAGCCTGGTGCCGGACGCCGTGTCCGACCTGGCGCTGCTGGAAGGCATGTCGGCGCGCCGGTCGCTGCGCAGCGGCGAGCTGCTGCGCCAGAACATGCTGACGGCGCAGCTGCTGGTCAAGCGCGGCGAGGCGGTGCGCATCGTGGCGCGCAACGAGCAGATCGAGGTCAGCATGGCGGGCGAGGCGCTGGACCCTGGCGCGCGCGGCGCGCTGATACGGGTGCGCAACAACAACGGCAATGTGATCAAGGCGCGGGTGACGGGCGCTGGAATGGTGGAACCCGCCGATTTGCCCGTGTCCATTCAGTCACCCAAATGATTTTTCATCTGCTGGACTTTGCCGGCTAGCTTGCTGAGCTTGTCGGCATAGCCGGGATCGGTGGCGTAGCCGCCGCGCGCCAGGGCGCTGGCGAAGGCGCGCGCGTCGCTGCCGGTGTTGAGCGCCTGCTGGTAGCGCGGGTTGGCCAGCAGCGTGCTGGCGTAGTCGTCGAAGGCGGCGGCCTGGTCGGGATAGCTGCGGAAGCGCTCGACCTTCTTCAGGGCCACGCCCTGTTCGTACTCGGTGGTGGTGGCGGAAGCGACTGCGCCCTGCCATTGTCCGCCGGCCTTGATGCCGAACAGATTGTTGCTGTTGCCCACGGGATGCTGGCCCCAGCCCGATTCCAGCGCCGCGTGCGCGGCCACCAGTTCCGGCGCCACGCCCAGGCGCTTGGCGGCGTCGGCCGCCCACGGCTGTATGCTGGCGAGAAACTCCTGCTGGTCCGCCGTGGTGTTGCCGTGGTTCGCGCCGCTGTCCAGGGTGTCGATGGCGCCGGCCGCGCGGGCGCGCAGCGCGGCGGCGGCCGTGCTCAGCGCCTGCGAGGGCAGGGCGCCGTCCTGGCTGCCGGCGGAAGCGCTCCAGCCGCCCTGGATGGTGGCGGCCACGTCGCCCTGCACCTGGCGGAAGGCGGCGCTGAAACCGCCCGCGCTCAAGCCGCCGGCACTGAAACCGCCCGGGGTGGACAGGCTGGCCGTGGGGCGCATATTGCTGGCGGTGGCCGCCGTGGCGGCGGTGGCCTGCGTGGGGCGCAGCATGTCAGGCCGGCTCATAGAGCTGGTCCTCGCCATGCAGCACGCGCTGCATGATGGTGTATTGATTCACAAGCAATTCGCTGTTGCGCTTGCCCAGGCGCTTGCATTCGAGCACGCGCAGTTCCAGCTGCTGCCATTGCTGCTCCAGGCGGGCGCGCGGTTCGGGCTTGAGCAGGGCGAACACCCGCTCCATCGACGGCTCGGAGCCGAGCAGCTGCACCGCGCACTGCACGCGCTGGGCGCGGCGCGCGTCCATGGCGTCGACCAGGGCCGACACCGTGGCGGCGATTTCCTCCAGGCGGGCGCGCTGGTGGCGCACGGCCGCGTCGAATTGCTGTTCCAGCCAGCCGTGCAGCTCCGCGTAGGCCGCCATGTCCTGGGCGACGCCGTCGAGCAGCAGCTGCATGGCTTGCTGGCGCGTCGAGGGGGCTGCCGCATTCACGGCGGCACTCGGGGCCATACTCACTTGTCGCTCCCGTGGAAGCGCTGGATCAGGCCGGCCAGCTTGTCCGGGTCGAAGGGCAGCTCGCCCCTGGCCAGCGCGTCGCGCAGCTCGGCCACGCGTTCGTGGTCCACCTCGGGCATGGCTTTCAGCGCGGCCAGCGCCGGCTGCAGCACGGCCGATTGCAATTCGGGCGCGGCGGGCGCCCGGGCGGGAGCGTGCGCGCCGTCGGCCGGCGCGCTCTCGGCCACCCGCTGCACGGCCACGCCGTCCACGCCGCCAGTCGAAATTCTCATACGTTGACCCCTGGTCTTGGAAGTTTGCATAGTAACCCGCCTTACGCCGCGACGCGAAGTAAATGTTCAGTTCCCATTTCGCCCGGTCCCGTATTTGCCTTCCGGCCCCAGCTTGTTGCGCAGCTTCTGCAGCGACTCGGCATCCGGCAGCGCGGTGTCGACTTCGCCTTCCATCATGTTCTTGCTGCCGGGCATGCCAAACATCGACGACACCGCCTTGGCCTGGGCCGAGGTCAAAATCAGCAGTTCGATGCGGCGGTTCACGCCGGCGTCGGCCTTCTGGGTGTCGATGGGCGCGCGGTCGGCCATGCCCACCACCTGCAGCACGCTGTCCTTGCGCATGCCGCCCGAGAGCAGCATGGAGCGCGCCGCCATGGCGCGGTTGGACGACAGCGTCCAGTTCGAATAGGCGAAATAGCCGGTGTCGCTGTACTGGACGGAATCGGTGTGGCCCACCACCAGCATCTGGTTCTCCATGCGTTCGAACAGCGGGCCCATGCTTTTCAGCAGATTGGCGAAGCGGTCGGTCGGCACGGCCGAGCCGCGCACGAACATGCCCTGCTTGTCGGTGTCGTGCAGCATCACGCGCAGGCCGTAGGGGGTGATCACCGATTCCAGGTTGGCCGCCAGGCCGGTTTCCGCGCTCAGCTTGGCCAGCGCCTTGGCCAGCTTGTGCAGCTCGCCCGGGGTTTCATAGCTGACCTTGTCCGGCACCTCGGAGGCGTTCTCGCCGCTGGCCAGGGCCTGGCCGGGCGAGTCGTTCTTGCCGCTGCGCGGCATGGGGAAGCGCTCGATCAGGCTGCCGCGCGGGCCGCCCACCTGCTCGGGCATCACGCCCTTGCCCTGGTCGGTCTTGTTGCCGTCGGCCTCGGTCAGGATGTGCTGCAGGCTCTCGGTGTTGCGCGCCGCCATCAGCCACAGCACCAGGAACAAGCACATCAGCGCCAGGCAGAAGTCGGCGAAAGCGACCTTCCAGGCGCCGCCGTGGTCGTCATGCGCATGCTTGCCGCCGCCGCGCTTGACGATGGTGGCTTCATGTTTCTCATGCGGCTTTTGCACGGCCACCTCCACGGCGCGATCCGGACTCAGGCTCGCTGTCGCGGCCTTCCAGCTCGTTGATCCAGCGCTCGAGCTGGGCGAAACTCGGCTTGACGTTCAGCGCCACCAGGCGGCGCCCGGCGTCGATCGCCAGCAGCGCCGGCTTGCCGGCCACGTGGGTGACCAGCACCACTTTCACGCATTCCTTGTTGGAGCCTTCCTGGTTGACCAGCTGCTTCATCACGTTGGCGATGGGGTCGAGCAGGCCGTAGCACAGGAAAATACCGATAAAGGTGCCGACCATGGCCGCGCCCACGTGTTCCGCGATCTCGCCCGAGGTCGCGCCTTCGGACACGGTGCTCATGGTGATCACGATGCCCAGCACGGCGGCCAGAATGCCGAAGCCCGGCATGGCTTCGCCGATCTTGCCGATGGACTTGGCCGGCTGGTTCAGCTCTTCGTGGATGGCTTCCAGTTCCTGCTCCAGCACGCCTTCCAGCTCGTGCGCGTTGATCTTGCCCATCGCCATCAGGCGGAAGTTGTCGACAATGAAAGCCAGCAGTTTCGGCTCTTCCAGCACCAGCGGGTAGCGCTGGAACAGCGGGCTGTCCTTGGGCGCCTCGACGTGGGCGTCCAGTGCCTTCAGGCCGCCGGCGGCCAGCTGCAGCAGTTCGTACATGAGCAGCAGCAACTGGCGCTGGAACTCGGAGTCGTACTTCTTGCGGGTGATGATCTTCTTCAGCTGGGTGCCCATTTCCTTCAGCACGTGGGTCGGATTGCCGATCACGAGCGCGCCCAGGCCGGCGCCGGCGATCACGATGAGCTCGATTGGCTGCCAGATCTGGTGGAAGCTGCCGCCCATCATGAAGAAGCCCCCGAACACACTGCCGAGGACGATCAAAATACCGATTATTTGCTGCATGATGTCACGCCTTTCCGCGTCATGGTCTATCAGGCGCTTTGCAGCACCGCTTTCATTTTATTCAGGGCCGCCTTGTTGAGCTGGCAGACGCGGGCGTCGGTCAGGTCCAGCACGGCGGCAATTTCTTTGTAGCTCAGTTCGAATTCGTAATACATCTGCACCACGCGCTGTTCGCGCTCGTCCAGGCCGCCCAGCGCCTGGGCCAACGAGCGCCGCATCACCAGCTGGTCTTCCGGGCTGGGCGCGCTGTCGCCGCCGGGGCTGACGGTGTCCTGCAGCACTTCGTCGAAGCTGGCCATCATCTCGGCGCTTTCGTCGAGCTGGTAGGCCTGGTAGTCCTCGGCGCTGATGCCCAGGCCGTCGATGATTTCGCGCTCGTCCGGCTCGCGGCCCAGCTTGCGTGTCAGCTCGCGCACCGCGTCGCGCAGCTTGTGGCTGTGCTGGCGCACCGCGCGCGGGCGCCAGTCCTGGCGGCGCAGCTCGTCGAGGATGGCGCCGCGGATGCGCAGGCTGGCGTAGCTGCCGAAGGCGCCGTCCGGCACGCCGTAGCGGCGCAGCGCCTCAAGCAGCCCCATCAGCCCAATCTGCTCCATGTCGTCGCGGTCGATGGCGCCGGCGATCTGCGAATTGAGCTGGCGCACGATGCGCTTGACCAGCGGCGCATACGACAGCAGGTATTTCTGCTCGTCGGCCACGCTGTGCGCGGCGGGCGTGCTGCCCGCCGCGCCATAGCTCTCGGCGTAGCTGTCTGCGTATTGCTCTATATATGCCATGCCCGCCCCACTTGTTACGGCCAACCGATGCCAGCCACGCCTACTCGAGGATCAGTTTCCCGATCATCACTTCCGAGAACGGGCGCTCGCGCTTGTCCTTGGCGTAGGTCTCGTCGAATGCCTTGTTCAACTCGTCGGCGAACTGGTCGATCGACATGGTCGCCGCTTTCGACATCGGCAGCCCGGACAGCGCCTTGACGGCCACGCTGCGCAACAGCGGCAGATGTTCCTTGCATTCCTTCTCCTGCTTGGCCGTGGTGGCCACCACCAGGTCGGCCGACAGATAGTGCGTTACCACTTCGCCTTCGCTGCGTTTCAGCATGACGATCACCTTTTCCACGGTGATATATTTCGGTGGTTCGGTCTCGGCCTTCGGCTCCTCGTGCTTGACGGCCTTGCCTTCGCCGCCGGTGGCGGCCTGCTTGCCCATGTACCACACTGCGCCGCCGGCCACGCCGCCGCCCAGCAGCAGCACGCCCACCATCGCTATCACCAGTTTTTTATTCATCTATTCCTTACTCCCGTTCGGTCGTCATGGCAAAGGTGGGGGCGGCAGCCTCGTCGTCGCCCAGGGCGCGGCCGGGGCCGCGCTGTTCCTGGTTCTGCCCCTGCTGGCGGCCGGAGCCGCCGTCGGCCAGCGACTGGCTGCCCCCGCGCGGCGAGGCCGACACGGTGACGGCCACATCGCCGAGGCTGCGCTGCGACAAGTCCTGGCGCACGCTGTCGCCTATGGTGTTGAGCTGGCGCAGCACTTCGCTGTTGTTGGCGGACAAGTTCACCTGCAGCGCGCCGGCGCTGTGGCGGATCGAGATCTCGACGGTGCCCATGTTCGGCGGCTCCAGGCGGATCACCGCGTGGTCGTTATTGCGTTGCAGCGTCAGCTGCAGGCGGTCGCCCAGGGCGTCGCGCAGCGGCTGTTGCCACTGGTCCGGGTTGCCGGCCAGGCGCACGGCGTCGCCGCCGGCGGGCTGGGCCGCTGCCGCCGCCGCGTTGAGCTGGTGGATGGCGCCGAAACCGCCGCCGGCGCTGCTGCCCGGATTGCCGCCTGCGCTGCCGCCGCC
>NZ_WWCU01000030.1 GCF_009857595.1 Pseudoduganella aquatica
CGCGCTATCGCGGCCTGGCCAAGAACACGGCACAGCTGTCTACCTTGTTCGCCTTTGCCAATCTGGTGCTGGCCGGAAGGCGCTTTACGATCACCGAATCCCGTAGTCCGTCCTGATTACAGAAAGATGTGAAGCATCGCGTGAAATCGGACGAAAAATGGGCTTGAACGGCTCGCCAGTGGACCATTCGGCGCGCTGGCCTTGCCAGGAAAGCGAATAGATCAGCGCTTCCTTAGCGTTTGGTTAGACATGAGCCTAGTGATTCAAAGAGTGGCGAAAGAAGCGTAAAGTAACTTTGTCCAGTTCTGGCCGAACTCGGCCGGTGAGCAAAACGCTGGCAAACAAAAATTTCTGCCTGTGGCCCGCTGTCTACCGCAACCCTGTTGAGGGCGGCGGTGTCGGATTCATTTCCTGCGACCATACCACTCCCGCGATTTTCCAGCCATCGCTTGTGCGCACCACCTGCCAGCTTTCCTTGCCCCAGTTTTCCTTATAGCCCCCTCTGACAAAGTTATAGTCGAACCAGACCTGACCGACGTCGCCATCGCTGTCGATGCGCACGTTCGATATCGTCTCGTCGATTTTTTCCTTATCCGAGACAACAAAACTGATAAATTTTCGCGGGCTACTGTTGAAGAATTTAAAAGGCCGTTTCATCTCAGGTTTGGGGCGGTTTGCGTACATCCTGTCGAGACTGGCGTCGGTGGTGACACCAGACCAAGTAATGTCCTCTTTCAAAAATAGTCGTAGAAACGCTTCCTCGTCCTTGTTGACGATAGCGGCACGGAAGGTTTCAATGACCCGTTCGATTTGCACCTTGTAGCTGCCGTCCGCTGTCTGGGCCACTGCATATTGGGGCAAGTTGGCCACTCCGCCGAGCATCGATATCATCGCTAATAGTCTGTACATGCTTTTCCTAAAGTCGTGGGGAGCTATCTTATTTTCCAACATCCGCTGTCGGCCCGATATCCGTCGTTGGAAGTGGTTCAGGTTTAAGGTCACCCCGCGATGCAGGGGCTTTACGGAGCGGGAAAGGAAATGAGTCCATTCATTTGCGTTCGATCATGTAACTGCCGATTGCTTTGCCGTGCAGCTCAGTTTCCATTTCGTAGCTCATTCCAAGGCGCTCGGCAACACGGCGCGATGGGGCATTGCCCGAGCTGATGAGCGCCCGGACTTTGGGTTCGCATCTAACCTCAAACGCATAATTCAAGACTGCTCCAGCCGCTTCGCCCGCAAGTCCCTTGCCCCAGAATGCTCGATAGGTATTCCATCCCATCTCCATCACCGTTGACTGCTCTCGAAAGAAAGCGCCCACACTTCCGACCAGTTGGCCGCTCTGTTTATCCTCCACAGACCACCAGCCAGCGCCGTGCAAGAGCCACAATCCGGCATGTGAACCGAAGATGCGCCAAGCCGTTTGGCGGTCTGCTGAGCCCAGGTGGGCTGAGCTTTCGGAATTGGCCAAATGGTCCGCAAATAAGTCGAAGTCGTCGCGCCGATATTCGCGAAGCGTAAGCCGTTCCGTCTGAAGGTAGGGTACAGAAGCGGTAAACGCGTGGTTCATAAGAAGTCCATCCTTTATGCGGGCCGAAATAGGCTGATTGCCATGAAGGATAACATCTTGCTCATCCGAAAAATGCGCGAAATCTCACAGTCTGACATCGAGCATCTAGAAACAAATGGCCACCAATTGGTGGCCATTTTCATCTCCGCGACGGCGCAAACATGGCGGGTTACGCAGCTGCGCTGCTAACCCGCCCTACGGTGTTGCCATTGCTTCGTCGCTTGCTTTGTTACGCTGTAGGGCTACAGCTGCGCGGTGTAGGACAGGCCGAACGTGCGGCGCGCGCCCCAGTAGACCGTGTCGCCATTCACGGTGCCCGGCACGAAGCTGGTCAGCGTGTGGTTCTTGTAGATCTTGTCGCCTACATTGTTCACGTAGGCGCTGAAGGTGTGCTTCCCGCCCGGCAGCGTGTACGACAGGCGCGCATTGCCGATGCCGTAGCCGCCCTGGTTCAGCAGGCCGCGCGCGTCGGTCTGCGGATCGACGTAGTAGTACTGCTTGCTGGCGTAGCGCCAGTCGGCGCTGGCCACCAGTTTGCCGTTGGCCACAGGCAGGCGGTAGTCGGCCTGCAGCAGCGCGGTGCCGTGCGGCGAGCGGACGAATTCATTGCCTGAACGGTTGCCGCCGTTGTTCTGGATATTGAACTCGTCAAACTCGGTGCGCAGGATGCCGATGTTGGCGTTGATGTGCAGTTCGTCCACCGGCTGCAGCTCCAGCTCGAACTCGGCGCCGTTCACGTGGGCCTTGCTGACGTTCTGCAGGTAGTTCACGCTCTGGGTAGGATCGCCGTTGTAGACGCCGGTAATGTTGACCTGCACGTTCTTGTAGTTGTAGCGGAACAGGTTGGCGTTGAAATTGAGCTTGTTCTCCCACCATTCGGACTTCAGGCCCAGTTCAAAGGAGTTCAACGTTTCCGGCGCCACGGTGTTGAGCGCGCGCACGTCCGTTGCGCTGGTGTTGTAGCCGCCGGACTTGATGCCGTGCGCCGCCTTGAAGTAGGCCCGCGCGGTGGAGCTGATCTTGTACTCCGGCGTGAAGTCCCAGGTCAGCGCGTGCCAGGTGGTGGACGGCGTGGACACGAAGTTGTTGTTGGCGACGGCCGCAGCGGCGTAGTTTGCGCCACTGACCGTGTTCCACCAGTTGTCCACGCTGCCGAATTGCGGGGTGCCGGACGCGGCCTGCTTGCGGCGCAGGTCCAGGTCCTTGGTCTCCGTGGTCCAGCGCAGGCCCAGGATGGCGCGCAGCTGGTCGCTGATGGTGGCCGTGGCGCTGCCGAAGACGGCAAAGCTGCGGGCCTCGTGATTGTAGATGGTGCTGTTGTAGCCGACCGGCTGCGTGCTGCCCGCCAGCGCAGGCGCAGCGCCGTTCGGCAGGCGCGCGGAGGCGGAGTCCGAATCGATTTTCTCGTTGAAGTAGAACAGGCCGGCCACCCAGCTTACCTTGTCCTCCTGCGGCGACGCCAGCCGCAGCTCCTGCGACCATTGGCGGCTCTTGGCCGCGCTGCGGCTGCGGCTGATCTCCAGCGGCGTATTGTCGCCGTCGCCCTGGCTCTCGGTGCGGTAGTTCTCGAAGCCGGTGATGGAGTTCAGCGAGTAAGGACCGAGCTGGTATTCCAGCGCCAGTTGTCCGCCGCCCTGCTTCACGGAGCTGTTGGCCGGCGCGTTGGCGCTGATGTCGTCCGGGTTGGTGCTGGGGATGTAGCCGTTGCGGTACACGCCGTTGGCGGCGTAGCTGGCCACGGTAGTGATGGTGCCGTCGGTTTTGTAGTCGCGGTAGTGCAGATTCAGATTGGCGCTGAGGTCTTTGCTGATCAGCGCTTTCAGCTGGGCGCGCACGGCGCTGTCGCGCAATGCGCCGTCTTTGCGGCCGTTGAACAGGTTGGTGAAGCGGCCCTCGCCCTGGTCTTCGGAGTGGAAGGACAGGCGCCCCGCCAGCACGTCGTCCACCAGGCCGCCGCCGATGGCGCCTTCCAGCAGCTTGGTGTCGTAGCTGCCGTAGTCGGCTTTGAAGTAGCCGCTGGTGCGGAAGCTGGGCTTTTTCGAAATGACGTTAATGGCGCCGCCGGTGGTGTTCTTGCCCCACAGCGTGCCTTGCGGGCCACGCAGTACTTCAACGCGGTCCAGGTCGAACAGCGGGAAGCCGGTGGCCGACGAGTTGCTGATATAGACGTCGTCCAGGTAGAAGCCAACCGGGTTCGGGAAGTCGATCTGCTGCTGGCCGGCGCCAACGCCGCGTATCCACCAGCGCGGACGGCCGTGCTGCTGCGTGCCCGCCGAGGCGTTCGGCACAAAGTTCAGGATCTCTGAAGCGGAGCGGCCCACGCCGTCGTCCAGCAGTTCTTTGCCGCCAAGGACGGTAATGGAGCTGGGCACGGACTGCGCTTTCTCTTCGCGCTTCTGGGCGGTGACGGTAACGGTTTGCAGCGCGCCCAGCTCGCCCACCACGTAAGGGACGCTGGCGGCAGCGGCGGCAACTTCGGCCTGATCTTCAGCGTGTGCGGCGTTGGCGGCGAAGGCGCTGCCGCTCAGGGCGATGGCAAAGACCGCGCGCAGCTCACGGCTGATGGCGGTGCGTTTGAACCGGGTGACTGGCGATTGCTGGGATTGCATGGACACTTCCTTTGTAATGAGTAGCAGGTAAGTTACTCATTGCAAGCGCCGTGCCTGCTTGTCCACGTTGAAGTAAGCCATATGGAATATGGCTTACTTTTGAATGATGGAGCTTGGTGATTTTTAAACACCCAGGCGACGCATGCTGCCTGGGCCACACTGCTGCTTTTGAAGCAGCAAGAGATTACTGCATCAAGCTATGGGTTAGCCCACTGCGCGCAGCGCTTGCGGCTGCACGTGGCCGCGCACCAGCGGCAGTACTTCTTCGCCCACGCGGTAGGCTTCTTCCAGGTGCGGAGTGCTGGAGAGGATGAAGGCGTCCGCGCCCAGCTGCACCAGTTCGTCGAGGCGCTCGGCAACCTGCTGGTAGCTGCCGACGATGCCTTGCGTCTGCCCGCCGCGCAGCAGGTTGAAGCCGGACCAGACGTTGGGCTCAATAATCAGGTCGCGGTAGCTGTTCAGCGTCGTCGGCAGATTGGAACGCTGGCGCGCGGCGCCCACAGAATCGCCCTGCGGCGCCAGGAACTGTTTCAGCGTTTCCGCGTCCACGCGTTCGAAGCCTTTGCGCACTTCGTTCCACGCTTCCTGCTCGGTGGCGCGGGCGACGATGTCCACGCGCACCGCGCACTTGATCTTGCGGCCCAGCAGATCGGTCTTCTCTTTCACGCGGCGGAACTTCTCGCGCAGCGCGTCGAAGGGCTCCAGCCAGGTCAGGTAGTAGTCCGCGTGCTTCGAGGCCGAGGCCAGGGCCGCGTCCGACGAACCGGAGAAGTAGATCTCGGGGAATTCTTCTTTCGACAGCGGGTCCGGCAGGCCGCCGTGCTCCAGTTGGTAGAACTTGCCCTGGTAGGAGAACGGGCCGCCCTGCCACACGCCGCGCACGATGTCGAGGAACTCGGTGGTGCGCCGGTAGCGGTCGTCGTGGCTGGCGGAGTCGCCCCACCACAGCTGCGCAGGTCCGCCGCCGCCGGTGATGACGTTGTACAGCGCCCGGCCGCCGGTGGCGCGCTGCAGGCTGGCCGTCATGCGCGCCGCTGCTACCGGATTGAGGAAGCCGGGCTGAAACGGGATCATAAAGCGGAAGGTCTCGGTCTCGCGCGCCAGCAGTGCGGAAATGGCCCAGGGCTCGTCGGTCATGGGGAAGGATGGAATCAGGCCGCCGTGGAAGCCCGATACTTCGGCCGCATGCGCGATCTCGGCCAGGTAGTCGATATAAGTGTAGCCGCCGGCCTGCTCAAGCTGGGCGTTGCCAGCCAGCGTGTCGCCACGGTAGGGGGTGCGGCTGCGGTGCGAACTTGGCTCGCCGTGGGTGGGCAGGCGCCAGAAGAAGTCTATGGTCATGATGTGCTCCAGTGGGTCCAGTGGATGGTGTGTGGTTTATGCGGCTTGGCGCTGGCCGGCGGCGAGCCGTTCGCGCAGGGCCGGCAGGACGTTTTCGCCGAGGCGGTAGGCTTCCTCGAGATGCGGCACGGCCGACAGCAGGAAGCTGGACACGCCTGCGGCGGCGTATTCGGCGAGGCGGTTGGTGACTTGCTCGAAGCTGCCGATCAGCGCGGCCGGGCCGGCCACATGGGCGGTGCGCTCGGAATCAGCGGCGGCCTGGCTGCGGTAGATGGCCGCGTCGTGGCGGGCTTCATCTTCCGTTTCGCGGGCCAGCACGCTGATGCGCAGGCCGATGGCAAGCTGGCGGCCCTCGGCGGCGGCCAGCGCGGCCAGGCGCGCGGCCTGCTCGCGCAGCACTTCCGGCGGCGCGGCGTCCAGCACGTGCACGTCCGCCTGGCAGGCAGACAGCGCGAAGGATGCTTCGCTGGTGCCGGACAGGTAGATCTTGGGTACAGGGTTGTTGGCCAGCGTACCACGGAAGCCGCCCTCGCCCACTTCGAAGAACTTGCCCTTGAAATTGAACGGCGCCGTGGTCAGCACGCCACGCGCGACGGTGAGGAATTCGTCGATGCGCGGCAGCACGTCCGCGTCTTCCACAAAGTCGGCATGGCGGCGGCGCTCATCGGCCGCGCCGCTGGGGGCGATCTGCCATGCGAGGCGGCCGCCGGTGAAGCGCTGGAAGCTGGCGGCGTTCTTGGCCGCGTACACGGCGGAACCCCAGGCTGCGTCGAACTCCGTTACCAGTTTGATGCGGCGCGTGCCGCGCGCGATGTAGCCCGCGACGATCCACGATTCCTCGCCTTGCAGGTCGTGGCTGATGCGCACGCCGTCAAAGCCGGACAGGTCGGCTGCGCGAGCTACCTGGTGCAGATAATCGTAGTAGTTGAAGCGCTTGCCGCGGGGGTCGGAAACGCCGTCGCTGTAAGGGGAAGCTGCGTCGGCGGCGCGCTCGCCGCGCCGCAGGATGGCGGCCTCGCCGTAGCGGCCGTCGCCGCCGGTGGGCAGTTGCCAGATGAATTCTATGGTCATGTTTCAGCTCCTCGTGAGTTGTGGTGTCAGCCACCTTCACAACGCAGAAACCGTGCCATGCTTTAATCGTGCTATCTGCCGCCTGGAGGCGGGTGTGCTTGCTGCGCAGGCGACAGGGTGCTGGTTTCGCAACAACTCGTGCTTGGGAAGACACATGCGATGTTGCCGCGACGCTGGCTCGGCGGGTTACGGTGCTGCGCACCTAACCCGCCCTACGGCTTGGCAGGACGGGATTACAGCACGCCTGCTTTCTTTAGGTAGGTGCGCATGATGTTGCGGCTGATAGCGAGCCGCTTGGATGCGCGCACCTGGTTGCGGTCGCAGCTTTCGAACGCCGCCAGCGCAAGCTGCTGCTGGAGCGCTTCGAACTCGATGGCTTCGCCGGATGCCAGCAGGGCGCGCCACGCGGCGTGGAAGCGGGCTGCCGCAGTGGCGCCGCCGGCGGGTGCTCCGCCTCCCGCGCCGGTGTCCGCTCCCTGCCAATGCTGCGGGGGCTGCGCGGGATACGAGGGCTGCGGCTGCGCTTCCACGCGGTGTGGCTCTATCCTGGGCTCCTGCCTCGCCCAGCCGCGCAGGCTCAGGTCATAGGCTGTCACTGCGCCGTCATGGCTCACCAGCAGCGCGCGGTGGATCACGTTTTCCAGTTCGCGGATATTGCCTGGCCATGGGTACTCCAGCAAGGCCCGCTCGGCGTCCGGCGTGATCGAGAATTCAGTCAGGTGCAGGCGCCGCGCATAGATCTGCAGGAAGTGGCGCGTAAGCGGCATGATGTCGCCGGGCCGTTCGCGCAGGGGCCGCAGCGGCAGCGAGATCACCTGCAGGCGGTAATACAGATCCTCGCGGAAGCGCCCTGCCCGCACGGCTTCGGCCAGGTCCACATTGGTGGCGGCGATCAGGCGCACGTCGATCGGTATGGCCTTGCGCGCGCCCAGCCGCACCACTTCGCGCTCCTGCAGCACGCGCAGCAGCTTGACCTGCATGGGCAGCGGCAAATCGCCTATCTCGTCCAGGAACAGCGTGCCGCCGCGTGCGGTTTCGAACCAGCCGGCCTTGGCCTGGTGCGCGCCGGTGAAGGCGCCGCGCTCGTAGCCAAACAGCTCGCTCTCGATCAGCGTTTCGAGGAAGGCGCCGCAGTTTACGGCCACAAAACTGGCGTCGCGGCGACTGCTGTGGGCGTGCACGTGGCGCGCGATCAGCTCCTTGCCGGTGCCGGTTTCGCCGGTGATGAGCACCGTCGCCTCGCTGGGTGCGATGCGCGTAATCAGCTCGTGCAGCTCGCGGGAGCGCGGATCTGCGAAGACGAAGGCGGTGGCGCGCACCAGCAAGCTCATTTTCTGAGCTTCGCGGAAGGTGACGAGCGGTTCGCCATCGCCCTCCACGCCCTTGGCAAAGTGGGCGCTGCGCGCGAATTCGGATGTGAAGTGGTTGGCTAGTAGTTCCATGATTCGACTATAGCCCGCCACCCAAGCTGAGTGAACGAATAGTGCTACGCTTGCTTATCCACTTTTCACATATCCGGCTTCATGCAACCGTCTCCGCCTGCGCCGCCGCGTAGGCCCCGTACAGCCTTGCGTAGGCGCCTCCCTGCGCTATCAGGCTGTGGTGGTCGCCCGCCTCCGCCAGTTCGCCGTTCCAGATGACGGCGATGCGGTCCGCGTCCTGTATGGTGGCCAGCCGGTGCGCGATGATGATGGCGGTGCGGCCCTGGCACAGCCGCCTGAGCGCGGCCTGGATGCGGCGCTCGGTATGCAGGTCCACGGCGGACGTGGCCTCGTCCAGCACCAGCACGGCGGGGTTGGAGAGATAGGCACGCACCAGGCATACCAGCTGCCGCTGGCCGTGGCTGAGGAAGCCGCCCAGCGGTCCCACCTCGGTGCGGTAGCCCTGCGGCAGGCGCTCCAGCACTTCGTCCGCGCCCAGTTCGCGCACGGCGGCAATCAGCGCGGCGTCGCTGGCGTCGGGCGCGGCCAGGCGCAGGTTATCGAGCACGCTGCCCGAGAACAGCACATTGTCCTGCAGGACCACGCCGATCACCTTGCGCAGCTCCTGCTGCTGGTAGTAGCGCACGTCCACGCCGTCCACCAGCACGGCGCCGGACTGCACTTCGTAAAGCCGCGCCAGCAGTTGCACCAGGGTGCTCTTGCCATGCCCGGTGGGGCCGACGATGGCCAGCACCTGCCCGGCCGGGATATGCAGCTGCAGCGAGCGGATGACAGGGCGCCCGCCCGCCGGGTCGTAGGAGAAGCCGACGTTGGCAAATTCCACCTCGCCGCGCCGAGCGGGCCGCAGCGGCACGGGCGGATCGTTGATCTCCGGCTCGGTGTCGAGCAGCAGGAAGATGCGCTGCGCGGAAGCGGCGCCGGACGAGTAGCGCTCGAACAGGTCGTTCAGCTCCTGCAGGGGGCCAAGGAAGAGGTGAACGTAGAACAGGCTTTGCGCCAGCTGGCCCACGGTCATGCTGCCGTCCGCGATGCCGAAGCCGCCCGCCACCAGCAGCAGGCCCATGCCCAGGGTGCTCAGCACCTGCGTGAGCGGCAGGAACCAGCTGGAGCGGATATTACCGCTCACCAGGGTCTGGTTGAAGTGGCGCAGCAGGCCAAGGTAGCGCTGTGCGTTGCTGTCCTCGTGCACCAGCTGCTTGATCAAGCGCACGCCGGACACGGTTTCCACCAGGTGGGCCGTGAAGCGCGCCCGCGCCTCGGCTACGCGCGTCCAGTTCTGCTGCGAGATGCGCTTGAACAGCCAGGTGAAGCCCGCCAGCAGCGGCACCACGGCGGCCAGCGCGGCGAACAGGCGCGGCGAAATCAGCCACAGGGCCACGCCAGCCACGGCGCAACGCAGCAATGCGGACAGCAGCTCCGGCGGCCCTTGTATCAGCAGCGGTTCCAGCGCATCCACGTCGCGGTCAGCGCGCGAGATGATGCGGCCGGCCTTGGTCTGGTCGAAATAGCGCACGCTGAGCGACTGCACGTGCGCATACACGCGCACCCGCAGCGCGTTCAGGATATGGATGGCCGCGCCGCCGGCGAAGTACTGGGACAGGCCGGACAGCAGGAAGCGCAGTATCCAGCTGAAGGCCAGCCCCGCCGCCATCCAGGCCAGCAGGCGCTCGTCGAGCAGCAGTCCGGTGGCGGTCTTGATGAAGCCGTGGTCTATCACTTCGCGCAGGAACCAGGGGCGCAGGAAGATCACGCCTACCAGCAGCGCTTCGAGCGCGATCACGGCGGCGATGCGGCCGCGCACCTGGCGCAGCAGCGGCAGCAGGCGCCAGAACATGCTGCGGTCCAGCGCCTTGCGCGCCAAGGCCTGTTCCAGTTCGATGTCGCTCAATGCGGTTTGTCCGCGCAGATTATTTGCCATCGCCGCCTCCCAGCAGTTCGCGGTAGCCCGCGTGCGACGCCATCAGCGCCGGATGCGTGCCCTCCGCAGCGATGCGGCCGCCGGCCAGCATGGCCACGCGGTCCGCCAGCAGGATGGTGGACAATTTGCTGGCCACCATCAGCACCGTGACGGCGTAGTCGCCGCTGGCGCGCAGGCGGCGGATGTTGTCCAGCACGCGGCGCTCGGTGAGTGCGTCCAGCGCGCTGGTGGCGTCGTCCAGCACCAGGATGGCGGGCCGCGCCAGCAGCGCGCGCGCCAGGCAGATGCGCTGCCGCTGACCGCCCGACAGCGTCACGCCGCGTTCGCCCAGCCGGGTTTGCAGGCCGTGCTCCAGGCTTGCCACCACGTCGCCGGCGGAGGCCCAGGCCAGCGCCTGCTCGAGTTCCGCGTCGGTGGCGTCGGGCTTGGCCAGGCGCAGGTTGGCGGCCAGCGTGTCCGAGAACAGGAAGCTCTCCTGCGGCACCACGTGGACTTTGCGGCGCAGCTGGTCCAGGTCCAGCCCGCGCAGGTCGCGCCAGCCGCCCCAGGGCGAGCCCACGCGCACCGAGCCGTGGTCCGGCTCCAGCAGCCGTGGCAGCAGGCCCGCCAGCGTGCTCTTGCCGGAGCCGGTGGCGCCCACCAGCGCGACCACCTCGCCCGGCGCCACTTCGAAGTCGCATGCCGACAGAATGGCGGTGCTGCCTCCCGGCGCGGCGATGTCCACGCCGTTCAGGCGCAGGCCCAGCGCGCCGTCGGGCAGGCTGCGCTCCTGGCCTTCCGGCTTGCCGGCGATGCCGGGCCGTTCGTCCAGCAGCTCCCAGATGCGGCCGGCCGAGGAGCGCGCGTCGGCGAAGATCTGCATCACGCGGCCCACGCCTTCAATGCGGAACACCAGCGTGTTCGCCACCAGCAGCGCGGCCACGATTTCGCCCACGTTCATGCGCCCCTGCTGCACAAGATGGGCGCCGTAGCCCAGTATCCAGACGTGGCCCAGCGCCACCACGGCCTGCGGCAGCGGGATGTGGGACGCGGAATAGGCCAGCGCCTGCCGCGCCAGGCGCACGAATTCGTCCACGTGGTCGCTGAAGACCTCCACGCGGCGCTGCTCCAGGCCAAAGCCCTTGATGACGCGCACGCCGTTCACGCCTTCGCTCAGTTCCTGGTTCACCTTGTCGTAGGCGGCGCCGGCGGCGCGGTCCAGGTGCACCAGCGTGCCGGTCTGCGCCACGAAGATGCCGATGCCGGCCAGGGTGAGCAGCAGCGGCGGCAGGCCAAGCCAGGGGCTGTACCAGCAGAGCAGGCCGATGGAGGCGACCACCACCAGGGCGGTTTCGAACACCTGGCGCCAGAAGCTGATCAGGGCGTCGCGCACCTTGTCGGCGTCGCGCGTGGTGCGGGTGACGAGTTCGCCGACGCCGTGGCGCCAGTGGTAGGCCAGGTCCAGGCGCTGCACCTGCTGCAGGATGCGCTGGCGCAGGATGGTGAGCAGTTCCTGGCCGATGATGAGCGACATCACGCCGCCGCAGTATTGCAGCACGGCGCGCGCGCCGGCCAGCGCGAGCAGGGCGAGCAGCCAGTGGCGGGCCAGCGACCAGTCCAGCGCGCCGTCGGGCAGGCGCTGCACGGCGCGGCCGCTTTCCACGTCGTGCACGGCGCGGCCTACCAGCCATTGCTGCCACGCGAGGCTGAGGTTGACGATGGTGAACAGCGTGGCGGTCAGCGCAAAGCGCCACGGCATCAGTCGGTAGAGGGCAAGGCAGCGCAAGAGCGGCTGCCGGACATTGGAGGGCTTGGTCACTATGCTTTCCTGGCTAGGAATGGGATGGAGCATGCTTATGCGCAGGAACCGTGCCAGCCACCGGACGGGGTTTTGACGTCCCCGCGTGCGCAAAAGCCAGCAGCGCTGCGCGAATTTCAGCAGCGCGTGTTGATTCAGGCGGGGCGCAGGCGGTAGCATGGCGGCATGACGACTCTCCCCTCCTCCTCCCCGGACCTTCCCGCCAGCCTGGCCGATGCCGCCTTCCACAATGAGCGCGTGGCGGCGCGCCGCATGGCCGCCAGGGAGGGGTTGGACGAAGCAGAGGCGCTGCTGCGCGTTATGCGGCAGTCGGCCACGGCGCAGGGGCTGGCGGAACTGGCCGACCTGCTGGCGGCGCGCGCCAAATTGAAACGGGATGATGCGGAGCGGCGGGCGGCGAAGCTGGCGGCGCGCGGCGAGAAGGTGGCGGGCATCAAGGCGCGCGCGCGGCCGGCGCCGCAGCCTGGCGCCTGGCAGGCGTGGTTCGACGGCTCGGCGCATCCCAATCCGGGGCGGCTGGGCATAGGGGGGCTGCTGCTTGGGCCGGCGGGCGAGCGGATCGAGATCAGCGCGCGCGCGGGGCACGGCAACAGCGGCGAGGCGGAGTATCTGGCGCTGCTGGCGCTACTGGAAGCGGCCGTCGCGGCGCGTCCGGGCGTGCTGGCGATTTATGGCGACAGCCAGGTCGTGATAAGCGATGTGGCGGGCGGCGCGGGCGCGAAGGGACTGGAGCAGCACCGCGAACGGGCGCTGGATCTGATGGCGCAACTGGGGAAATCGGGGCGGGTGACGCTGCACTGGGTGCCGCGCCACCGCAACAGCGAGGCGGACCGCCTGTCGCAACAGGCGATCGCCTCCTGGGGAGAGCTGGAGTAAAGCGCGGACTAGCCGAGCAAGCGGGTGCCGCTGCCCTGCCCGTGGGCCGCAGGCGAGCGGCCCGCAGACGTGCGGCCAGCGGCCACGAGCCCTGCGGGTGCGCGGCCGGCGCCGTCCACCTGGAACACGCTGACGACCTGCGCCAGCTGGGCCGCCTGCTGCTGCATGGACTCGGCGGCGGCGGCGGACTGCTCCACCAGCGCGGCGTTCTGCTGCGTGACCTGGTCCATCTCGCCGATGGCCTTGTACACCTCCTCGATGCCCGCGCTCTGCTCTTTGCTGGCGGTGGTGATCTCGGTGATGATGGCGCTCACGCGGTGCACGCTGTCGACGATGTCTTCCATGGTCGCGCCGGCGTCGGCCACCAGCTTGCTGCCCTGGTTCACCTTGTCCACCGAGTCGCCGATCAGCTCCTTGATTTCCTTGGCGGCCGCCGCCGAGCGCTGCGCCAGCGTGCGCACTTCGCTGGCCACCACGGCAAAGCCGCGTCCCTGCTCGCCCGCGCGCGCCGCTTCCACGGCCGCGTTCAAGGCCAGGATATTGGTCTGGAAGGCGATACCGTCGATGACGGCGATAATGTCGACGATCTTGCGCGAGGCGGCGTTGATGGCGTCCATCGTGCCCACCACCTCGGCCACCACGGCGCCGCCCTTGACGGCCACGCCCGCCGCCGCGCTGGCCAGTTCCTGGGCCTGATGCGCGTTGCCGGCGTTGTTCTTCACGGTGGCGGTCAGCTCCTCCATCGAGGCGGCGGTTTCCTCCAGCGAGCCGGCCTGCTGCTCGGTGCGCGAGGACAGGTCCTGGTTGCCGGCAGCGATCTCGGTGGACGAGGTTTCGATCTGCGCGGTGCCGCTGCGCACCTGCAGCACGATGTTGAGCAGGGAGCTGTTCATGTCCTGCAGGGCCAGCAGCAGCTGGCCGGTCTCGTCTCCGCCGCTGACGGTGATGCGGCCGGTCAGGTCGCCCGCCGCCACGCGCCGCGCCGCCGCCAGCGCCTGGCCCAGCGGCTTCGTGATGCCGGTGGTCAGCAGCCAGGAGCACACCACGCCGAAGGCCAGCACCAGCACAGTGAGCGCTATCAGCAAGGTGCGGCTGGACCCAGCGCCGGCTTCGATCTGCTGCGCGATGGCGTCGATCTTGCCGCGCTGGAGCTTGAGCAGCTCGGCCATCAGGCTCTGGTAGGCGGCGGCGCCGGGCGCGAACACGTTGTTGAAGTGCGCCTCCGCCTCCTCCAGCGCGCCCTCGGCCTTGAGCTTGGCCACCTTGTCGCGCGAAGACAGGTAGATCTTGCGCTGCTCGCCGATGCGGCCGAACAGTTCCTTCTCGTCGTCGTCGATCAGCGTCTCGACTTTTTTCTGCAGTTCGGCCGAGATGGCGCTGGACTTCTTCGACTCGTCGGCGAAATAGGCCGCCAGCGACGGGTCGCTGCTGCGGGCGATCGCCGTGGTGCGCCGGATGGCGCTGTCGATCTTGCCCGACCAGTCGCTGATCAGGCGTTCTTTCGCGAGCGGCACTTCCATCATTGCGCGCGTGGCGCTGGCCACATCGTGCAAACGCCAGATGGCGACGCCGGTAATGGCCACGGACAGGGCCAGGATAACGGCAAAGCCCAGAGCCAGGCGCTTGCCGATGCTGATGCGGGAAAGTGCGCTCATGGCGGTCCTTACGCGGCCAGCGCGGTGTCGAGCAGGCCCATGTCGGCGCTCGTCATCAGGCGGTCGATGTCCACCAGGATCAGCATGCGCTCGTCGATGGTGCCCAGGCCGACGATGTACTCGGTGTTCAGGGTGGAGGTGATTTCCGGCGCCGGCTTGACCTGCTCCGGGGTCAGGATGGTGACGTCGGACACGCTGTCGACCACCATGCCCACCACGCGGTGGCCGATGTTGAGGATGATGACCACGGTGAACTGGTTGTAGGTCGGCTCGCCCACGTTGAACTTGATGCGCATGTCCACGATCGGCACGATCAGGCCGCGCAGGTTGATCACACCCTTGACGAACTCCGGCGCGCTGGCGATGCGGGTGGGCGCTTCGTAGCTGCGGATCTCGCTGACTTTCTGGATGTCGATGCCGTATTCTTCCTGGCCCAGGGTGAAGGCGAGGTATTCGGCGGCGGCCGCCACATTGGCGGTGGTGATGGCGTCGTTGGACATAGTTTCCCTTAAGGCTAGATGCCGTAAATTAAGAGCCGTAATGTTACCGTAAGTCAAGACTTGACGCATCAAATAAATGCACCAAGGCAATAGCAGCGTGCAAACGGCTATGGCCTTCTTGTTAATTCAATGCCACAATTAGGCGGTAGGCATCAATGCAAACCGCAGGGCAAGGAGAACAATGAATAGTTTGTTAAGCAGCTGGCATCCGCGCCTGGTGGCGCTGGCCGGCGCCGCCGCAGCCGACGACGGCGCACACGACACCAACCATCTGCACCGCGTGTGGCGCAACGCCACCCTGCTGATGGACGATTACCCGGAGGCCGATGCGCTGGTGGTGCTGGCGGCCTGCTATCTGCACGACTTGGTGAACCTGCCCAAGAACTCCCCGGAACGCCACCTGGCCTCGCGCCAGGCGGCGCGGCTGGCCAGCCGCCAGCTGGCCGAACTGGGCTTCCCGCAGGAGAAGCTGGCCGCCACCGCGCACGCCATCGAGACCCACAGCTTCTCGGCCGGCATCCAGCCCGAGACCATCGAGGCCAAAATCGTGCAGGACGCGGACCGGCTTGACGCGCTGGGCGCGGTGGGCCTGGCGCGCATGTTCTACACCGCCGGCCGCATGGGCTGCGCGCTGGCGCACGCCGAAGACCCGATGGCGCTGCACCGCGAGCTGGACGACAAGGCCTATTCGCTCGACCATATCGACGTGAAGCTGGCCACCCTGCCCGGCAAGATGCAGACCGCCGCCGGCCGTCGCCTGGGCCAGAGCCGCCTGGCCGAGCTGATAGCCTTCCGCGACAGCTTTATCGCCGAGTGGGCCGCCAGCCCGGCCACGCCTTAGCCCCGCCACGCCCCACGCACCGCACATTACAACCGCCATGACCAGCAAAAGCGAACCCGTTCCACTCTCCACCACCTCGCAAGGCAACCTGAAATTCGTGCTGGTGTGCGTCTTTATCGACATGCTGGGCATCGGCCTGGTGGTGCCGGTGCTGCCCATCCTGGTGGGCGAATTCGTCCACACGCGCGACCTGCAGGCGCTGTGGTACGGCATCATGGGCGCGGTGTTCGGCCTGATGCAGTTCATCTTCATGCCCATGCTGGGCGCGGTGAGCGACCGGGTGGGGCGGCGGCCGGTGCTGCTGTACTCCATGGCCGGCATGTGCATCAACTTCCTGTCCACCGCCTGGGCGCCCAACCTGGCCTGCATGTTCATCGGCCGCGTGATCGGCGGCGCCTCGTCGGCCAGCATGTCGGTGGCCTCGGCCTACGCGTCCGACATTTCCACCCACGAGAACCGCGCCAAGAGCTTCGGCAAGATAGGCGCGGCCTTCGGCCTGGGCTTCATCGCCGGCCCCATGCTGGGCGGCCTGCTGGGCAGCATCAACCTGCACCTGCCGTTCTACGTGGCGGCGGGCCTGTCGGCGGCCAATTTCGTCTACGGCTATTTCTGCGTGCCCGAGTCGCTGCCGGAGGCGCGCCGCTCCAAGTTCAAGCTCACCCGCGTGAACCCGCTCGACGGCCTGTTCAAGCTGGCCCGGCGCGAGGACATCCGCGGCCTGATCATCGCCTTCGCGCTGATGACCTGCGCGCAGATGATGCTGCAGTCGACCTGGGTGCTGTACACCCACTTCCGCTTCAACTGGAGCCCGGGCCAGAACGGCGCCGCGCTGTTCTGCGTGGGCATGGCCGCCGCCGTGGTGCAGGCCGGGCTGCTGGGCATCTTCATCAAATGGTTCGGCGAAATGCGCCTGACCCTGATCGGCCTCGCCTCCGGCTGCATCACCTACACGCTGTACGGCCTGGCCACGCAGGGCTGGATGATGTACCTGTTCATCTGCTGCAACCTGATGGCCTTCGCCGCCGGGCCGGCGCTGCAGGGCATCATCTCCAAATCCACCGACGCGGCCCGGCAGGGCGAGCTGATGGGATCACTGCAGTCGATCAGCAGCATCGGCATTATCTTCATGCCGCTGCTGGGCAGTGCCATCCTGGGCGAGGTGAGCCACCTGCCCGCCAACGACTGGCGCATCGGCAGCAGCTTCTTCGTCTGCGCCGCCATGCAGGCCGTGGCCATCCTGGTGGCGCGCCACTATTTCCGCACGCACGACATGAAGCAGGCGGCCGTCAAGGCGGTGCAGCCATGATGGTGCGGCTGCGCTGCGGCGCGCCGCCAGCGCTGGGCGCCGCTGCCGCGCTGGCTGCCGCGCTGGCGGCGACGCCCGCGATCGCCGAATGCTCGCGCGAGATCGCCGTGCCGGTGGCGCCCATCGGCGTGAGCATCACCGTCAACGGAGCCGCCGTGGGCGGCATCTATCCCGACGTGCTGCGCGCCGCCAGCCAGAAAGCGGGCTGCCAGCTGGCGTTCTCCGTGGTGCCGCGCGCGCGCCAGGAAGTGCTGTTCGAGGTGGGCAAGGCCGACTTGCTGGTGCCCGCCACGCGCACGCCGGCGCGCGACGTGATCGGCACCTTTATTCCGCTGATCGGCCACCGCGCCACGCTGATTTCGGTGGCGAGCAACCGCCCCCCGCTGGCCAGCGCGCAAGACCTGCTGGACCGGCCCGAACTGCGCGTGGCCGTGGTGCGCGGCTTCGACTACGGCGAGCGCTATCAGGCGCTGATCAAGGAACTGGCCAAACAGGGGCGGCTGTTCCAGGAAGTGGACACGGTCGCGGTGGCGCGGCTGATGCTGTCCGGCGCGATCGACGTCACCATCATGGGGCCGACCACGCTGGCCGGCGCGGTGATACGCGACGCGCGCCTGTCCGGCATGCTGGACAAGCTGCGCATCGAACCCATACCCGAGCTGCCGTGGAGCGTGAGCGGCGTGTACGTGTCGCGCCGCTCGCTCAAGCCGGAAGACCAGGCCGCCATGCTGGACGTGATGGAGAACATCGCGCGTTCCAACACCATACTGGAAAGCTTCCAGCGCATGCACCGCGCCGACATCCTGGCCGAAAGCGTGCGGCCGCGCTAGGCGCCGGGCGCGATCAACCCGTGTCCGGACAGGTCGCCGCAGTCATCCTGCTTGCTGCGCTGCTGCACGCGGGATGGAACGCGCTGATCAAGGCCGGCAAGGACGCCTTCCTGACGTCCGTGCTGGCGGTGTCGGGCGCGGCGCTGATCTCGCTCGCGGCGCTGCCCCTGCTGCCCGCGCCCGCCCCGGGCAGCTGGCCCATGCTGTGCGCCACCACCGCGATCCACTATTGCTATTTCGGCCTCATGTCCGCCGCCTACCGGCACGGCGACATGAGCCTGGCCTACCCGCTAATGCGCGGCAGCGCCCCGCTGCTGGTTGCGCTGGCCAGCGCGCCGCTGCTGGGCGAGCAGCTCACGGCAGTGCAATACGCCGCCGTGGCCTGCATCAGCGGCGGCATCTTCAGCATGGCGCTGGCGCGAGGCGGCGCAGTGCCGGCAGCTGCGGCAGCGACCGAGCCTGTGCCGCGCCAGCGCCGCGCCGTGCTGTACGCGCTACTGAATGCCTGCGCCATCGCGTGCTACACCTTGGTGGACGGCGTCGGCGCCAGGCGCTCCGGATCGCCGCTGGCCTACACCATGTGGCTGTTCGTGCTGACCGCTGCCGGGCTGCTGGCCTGGACGCTGCCGCGCCGCCGCGCCGGCTTCGCGGCCTATGCGGCCGCCCACTGGCGCGCCGCCGCGCTGGGCGGCGCGGGCACGCTGGCCTCCTACGCCTTATCCCTGTGGGCGATGACGGTGGCGCCGGTGGCCGCCGTGGCGGCGCTGCGCGAGACCGCCATCCTGTTCGCCGCCGCCATCGCCGTCGTCTTCCTGCATGAGAAAATCAGCCCGCAACGCTACGCCGCCATCGCACTCATTGCCTGCGGCGCGGCGCTGATGCGCTACGCCTAGTGTCCGGCGGTGGGCCGCACCACCATCTCGCTCACATCCACATCCGCCGGCTGCACGATGGCAAACAGGATGGCGCGCGCGATCGCGTCCGGCGCGATGGCCACCTTGCGGAACTCCTTCATCTCGGCGCGGGCCTGCTCGTCCGAAATGCCGTCCGCCAGCTCGGACTCCGTCACCCCCGGCGACACCAGCGTTACGCGGATGTCGCCGCCCACCTCCTGCCGCAGGCCCTCGGTAATGGCCGCCACCGCGAACTTGGTGGCGCAATAGACCGCCGCCGTCGGGCTCACCGTGTACGCGCCGATGGACGCTATATTGATGATCTGCCCCGCGCGCCGCACCTGCATCAGCGGCAGCACCGCCGCGATGCCGTACAGGACGCCGCGCACGTTCACGTCCAGCATGCGGTCCCACTCCTTGAGCTTGAGCGCATCGAGGCGCGACAGCGGCATCACGCCCGCGTTGTTGATCATCACATCCACGCGGCCGTGCTGCTTGTGCGCGGCCAGCACGAAGGTCTGCACGTCGTCCGCGTCCGTCACGTCCAGCCCGTGGAAGTCCGCCGAGCCGCCCGCCGCGCGGATCTGCGCCGCGAGCAGTTCCAGCCTGTCCGTACGGCGCGCGCCGAGCACCACATGCATGCCGTGCTGCGCCAGCAAGCGCGCCGTGGCCTCGCCTATGCCGCTGCTCGCGCCGGTGATTAGCACTACTTTTTGATTTTCCTGTAGCTGCATGATGCGCCCCCTGAGCTTAGTCTGATGCACAGGATTTTAAGGAGGCGCAGCGCCGCCGTGAATGCCGGAAGATCTCGGTCTATTGCCTAATCCTCCAATCCGCACGATAAACGTGGCGGAATCGGGCATAATATCTGCACGAAGCTACTACCCACAGGATACCCATGACTAGCCAGCAACAACGCATGATGGCGCTGATGGACCGCCTCGCCCCGGCCGAAGGCTCCACCTTGTCAGCGCTGGACGGCGTGAAATTCATGCGCGTGAACAGGCCCGTGCCACGCACACCGGTGCTGTACGAGCCGTGCATCGTCATCGTCTGCTCCGGCCGCAAGCGCGGCTACCTGGGCGGCCAATCCTATGACTACGACGCGCAGCAGTTCCTGGTCATGTCCGTGCCGCTGCCGTTTGAAGGCGAGACTGTGCAGGCCTCCGAGGCCGAGCCCATGCTGGCCGTGTCCATCCGCATCGACCTGCAGATGGCGGCGGAGCTGATGCTGGCGGTGGAGCAGTCCGGCGCCGCCATCGCGGCCGAGCCCAAAGGCATCATCTCCTCGCCGATGGACGCCAAGCTGTGCGACGCCGTACTGCGCCTGCTTGAGGCGCTGACCTCCCCGCTGGAGACGCAGCTGCTGGCGCCCAGCGCGATGCGCGAGATCCTGTACCGCGTGCTGACCGGTGTGCAAGGCGGCTCGCTGCGCGCTGCGCTGGCGCACCAGAGCCATTTCGGCAAAATCGGCAAGGCGCTGCGCCGCATCCACGCGGACCTGAGCAGCCAGATCGACGTGGCCACGCTGGCCGGCGAGGCGGGGATGAGCGTGGCGGCCTTTCACGCCAACTTCAAGGCGGTTACGCAAACCTCGCCCATCCAGTATTTGAAATCGACCCGGCTGCACAAGGCGCGCCTGCTGATGGTACAGGACGGCCTGAGCGCGGCCAGCGCGTCGGCGCGGGTGGGCTACGAAAGCAGCTCGCAGTTCAGCCGCGAGTTCAAGCGCTTCTTCGGCCGCACGCCCGCCGACGAAGCGCGCGAAATGCGCACCCTGCTGTCCCAGATGCCGGCCGAGCGCGGCGCGCCCTACATCACCGTGCAGTAACGCCGCCGTGCCCGGCAGGTGCTCGAGCGCGGTGGCAATCAATCATCCGTCAAGCAGTCTTCCATGCGGCGGTGCTTGGGCAGGCGGCGCTCGGGCTGGATAGTGGCTTTGTGGTGCACATGCTGGACCAGGGTAAGCGTGGTTTGCAGCGCGTCGCTCATGGTGCGGGCGGCGGCGGCCATGGCGTCGAGCGGCGAGGCGGCCACCGGGCGCGACTCCAGCGCGTTGCGCAGCTTGATGGCCTGCACCCACTGTTTTTCACCATGCAGCTTGACCCAGAATTCGCGCCAGGCGTTGCGGCCCGGCCCCATCAGCATCAGCGTGAGCTGGTGCGGCGATAGCGGCCTGCCTTGGTAAAGCAGCTCCTCGCCGACAACGTGGGCGTAGTGGCAAAGGCCTTCGTGCTGTATGCGCAGGCCGCTCCCGCTTGGCAGGAATAGAGATTTCCATTGGTAACCGCTAACCGGCTCCGCAGCCTTGCGCTGCGCGGCGATCCAGTCCTGAATGGCGTGGCTGATTGCCTCGGACGCAGAGAGCGTGCTGCCCGATGTGCGCAGGTAATCGGCCAGCATGCGATAGGCGGCGGGTGGTATCCCTGCGGGGTGCGTCTGTAGAATCATTCTCTTTCCCCTTTCTCTTTTTGTCTCTTTTTGTCTCTTCCTGTCTTTTGGACAGCAGGAGACAAAAAGAGTTCAAAAGAGACAAAAAGAGAACGCCGGAAGAGAAGGTTTCTACAGAGGGACTTCAATCAGACAAGGGCACCTCTTACGCCATCAATTCTATACTTTGACCGAACCCGGCCAGCTCATGAAAAATATCGTCGAGGTAGATGGCGATTTCGTCTTCCGCCAATGTGGGCGGGATGACGATTTCCTCCATCGGCACGCGCTTGCCGAAATCCAGGCGGTAGACTTCCCACTCCTCGCCCACGCGGCGCACATCAATCTGGAACCGGCCGTAGATGTTGAACTTCATTTGCTGATTACTTTCCGCGCCATCCGAAGCGCCACCAGGATTTTCTTCGTTTGAAGCGCATGAGCGGTATCGATTCCGGCTGCAGATGCGTCGGATCGATCATACCTTCCAGCTGATAACCGAACAGCGACAGCAGCGCGGCCTCGCCCATGTCCAACGGATGAAAGACGAAGGGGTAGTCAGCAGCATCCTCTTCAGAATCGACAGCCGGATGCTCTCCGTCCCAATACGGTGCCTCAAAAGACTGCCTTTCGCCGATATCCTCCAGTACGCCACTATCCGGAGAAAGGCTCAGCGACCGCTGCAATTTTCCGTCTGCCCATACGGCATAGGCAAACCAGTCAACCACGCTATGCATCGCGTGCAGATAAACCCCATGTCCCGGCATCGCCTCAAGAAATTTGGCCGGAAGCCTTGATGGGTAGTCAATGCCGAATTCCTTGGCCGCCACCACAGTCAGTCCCGGAAAACATCCCACGACCAGCACATCATCCGCCGGGCAGGTAGAGGACAAGTCCCCGTCACCTAATGGTTCCAGCCTCTCAGACACGAACAGCCGCTTCGCCAGCGCAATGGTGGCGTCACGGTCCAGCGCAGGACTGCCCATCAATATCTCAACAGGATTCCCTTTGCTGTACACCAGCATCCAGGTCTTCGCCCCCATTCACTCAGCCTTCTTCGGAGGACGGATGCCGGTGTACTGCGCGGACACCAGCTTCCATTTGCCGTCCTTCAGTTGCGCCACATAGCTCGCCCGCATGGCGAAGCTGCGGGCCTGGCCTTCCGCGCCCATGGTGTAGTTGAGCTTTGCCAGCACCACGGCGGTATCGCCCAGCACCCGCACCATCGGCTCGGTGACCGTCAGTTGCGGCGAGGCGCGCTTCTGATCGGGCGCATAGAAGGACAGCATCTTCTCGCGGCTGTCCACTTCGCCCGCAGGCGACACTTCGACATAGTTATCGGCAGTGGTAGCCTGCAGCGTAGCCTGGTTGAAATCCCGCTGCGCCTCGGCATGGCGCTGCACCAGTTCGACCAGCGCGGGATTACCCGCATCAGGTGCGGCCAAGGCACTGCCGGTGCACGCCAGCGCAACGGCCAGACATTGAAAAAGGAAACGCGGTTTGCTCAGGTAGCTTTTCTGCATATACATCCTTGTTCTGATTGAATTAAACGGCGCGGACTAGCTAAGCCACAGTATCGCGCCATGTCCCTTGGCGGCGGTGTCGCGGTAGAAGGTTCGCAGGCTGCGATAGTTTTGCACGATGTAGTCCAGCGCGGCGTCGCCGTCGCTGGCCAGGCTGTCGCTCAGATAGACCTCTGCCGCCACCATGGAATCTGGCGCGTAGCGGGCCGTGAAGGCATCCTCGTCGATGGCGTCCAGCGCCGCCGCCACGCTGCGCACCTGGCCGGGCGCCAGCACGCGGGCCGGCCCCATGCCCATGTCCTCGCCCAGCTCCGTGCCGCCCAGGATGGACCAGCCAGCCGTCGGCGCCGTGTCGACCGCGCTCCCCGTCAGCATGAAGTGGATGCAGTGCCATGCCTTGTCCAGATCCACGAAATCCGCGTCCTCGCCATGACCATCCGGCGGATAAATCACCGCCGCAACATCATCCGGATTGGCCTGCAAGCGGGCCATGGTCACGTCGTCGACACCGGCCAGATAAGCTATCATCCCCATCGTTCTCTCCGTTGAAAAATATGCAAGCAGGATAACAGGCGGCGGCGCACAAAAATGCGCACATTCTCACACTACGCTAAAGGTTCAAGCTGCCCACGCGATTGCGTCCATCAGGCTCTGCAGCCTGCTGGCACGGGCCGCATTCACCATCTTCACGTAGGAGATTCTGCCTGCAAGATAGGCGTGAAAATCCGGACGGCGGTCGCGGTTCTGGGATGCGGGGCCGTGACGCACGCAGTTGGTCAGCGTGGCTTTGAGCTTGTCGTATTCGTCGCGGGCGATGTTGGGGTGGGCGTTCACCACGACGCCCGTCACCTGCTGCCGCGCCCCTGCGCGCATCAGGCGCGTTTTGCGCGTGTTCACGCGGAAGCCTTCTTCCAGGGCGATTGCGGCGACCTGGATGTGGAAGCGGTCCGCAGCCCGCGCAAACGCCGGGCCGCCGGAGAATGCCAGGTCGTCCGCATAGCGGCTGTACGCGCCGCCCAGCGACTCCGCCAGCGCCGCGAGCCGGATGTCGAGACGGTAGGCGCACAGATTGGCCAGCGCGGGCGAGCAAGGGGAACCCTGCGGCAGATGGGGAGACTTCAGCGCCTGGCGCTCGCTCCAGGACAGCGAATCTCCGTCGGGCGTGCTGCGAAAGGCGCCAAGCGGCGTGCGGTTGACGCAGATGCGGGCCAGCGTTCCCGCCGTTTTATACGGATAGCCCAGCTTTTCAAACAGCGCATGGACCCGCGACAGCTGTATGCTTGGGAAGAAGTCCTTCAGGTCCATGCGCACCACCGCGTGCTGCCCAGCATGCTGCGCCGCGTGCGTGACGCAGGAGTGGCCGCGCCGGAAGCCATGCGCGGCCGGGTGCGGCGGCACCAGGTCCAGTATCTCGCGCAGGATTTTCTGCTGGATGCGCCGCAGCCGCGCCTTCGGTATTTCTATCAGCCGCACGCCGCCGCTGCGCTTGGGCACCCAGCGATAGTGGTAGTGCTGGAGCGGCGATTGCCCGTCGCGCGCAAGCCGCCATTGGTCGGCGAACCAGTCCAGCGCCCCCACCGGCTCATTCAGCCAGGCCGCCAGCGCGGCGGCGTTAGCCAGTTCCGGCAGCGCCAATGCGGCAAGCCACTCGGGTTTGGGCGGGCGCACCGGCGGATCGACGCAGTAGCGGCGCACCGCGGGCAGCGCTATCGGCTCCGGCAACGCAAAGTCTTCGGCATCGTCGCCATCCTGGCCATCAGCGCCCGGGCCGCCGCGCCCATGGCCTATGCACTCCAGCAGCAAACCGGCCAGCTCGTGACGGCTGTAGTAATGGAAGTGTTCACCCGTCCGCGCGATGAGTGCCTCGCACACAGCGGACACCCACGGCGGCTCAGCGTCGAATACCCGGTGGCATGCGGCGGTCAGGCTGGCCAGGCTGCCGTCCGTGGCCAGCGCCATATCGGCCAGCGCCAGCACGGTATGTTGTTTGATATTCATGCGCGGCGTAGGGGCGGAGATCCTTCAACGAGTCTCGTGATGCGTGGGCTGTCTTGCGCGGAAGCGCAACGCGGCCCAGGCGGCGAAGTACTGAACAATCAATGTCCCACGGGGTAGCCCCGTAGAGGCTGTCCCTGCACGAGGCAGTGACAGGCCGGCTTGAAGGAGTCCGCCCCGCCCACACAGTAGGGCAATTTTGCACAAAGGTCAACACAACAGCACTAGCGCGCCTCCACCACCGGCAACTCGATCGCGCTGGCCGAACCGGGCGCGTGGTAGATGCGCTGCGTGGCCTTGATATAGTCCGACGGCTGCGCATGGAAGATGTTCGGCACGAAGCGCTGCGGGTTGCGGTCGTACAGCGGGAACCAGCTGGACTGGATCTGCACCATCACGCGGTGGCCCTTCAGGAACACGTGGTTCACGTTCGGCAGCGCGTAGCGGTAGCGCTCCACCTTGTTGGCCGGGATGGCCTCGGCGTGCTCCAGGCTGTTGCGGTAGCGGCCGCGGAAGATGTCCATCGCAATGCCCTGCTGGTAGCCGCCCAGCTCCGGCTGCGACGCCATCTCGTCCGGATACACGTCGATCAGCTTGACCACCCAGTCGGCGTCGGTGCCGCTGGTGGCCGCGTACAGGTTCACCATGGGCTGGCCGGACAGCTGCAGCGGCGCCGCCAGCGGCTCGGTCACATAGGTCAGCACGTCCGGGCGGTCGGACACGAAACGCTGGTCGCTCACCAGCCACGGCTTCCACACGTTCTCGTCGTGCATGCGCACCGGGCGCGGCACGAAGGGCACCGGCTTGGCCGGGTCGGACACGTATTCGTCATAGGCCGCGCCGGCCTTGGGCGCGTCGAAGCCGAGCTTGTAGCCGTCCTGCAGATAGATGGCCTTGGACGCGGCCGGACAGCCGCTGGCGCAGGACTGCGGCCAGGCGCTCAAACGCTGCCAGCGGTTGGTGCCGGTCTGGTAGCTCAGCACCGGCGGCGTGTCGGCCACCGGCGCGCCGTCCTTCAGGTACTGGTTGAAGAAGGGCTGCATCACATTGCGGCGGAACTCCAGCGCGGTGTCGCCGGTGAACTTGATGGCGCCCAGGCTGGAGCCGTCGTAGTTCACGCCGCTGTGCCGCCACGGGCCGATCACCAGGAAGTTCAGCTTGTTGTCCTTGTCCTGCGGCTCCATGGCGGCGTAGGCCGCGTAGGGGCCGTAGATGTCCTCCTGGTCCCACTGCCCCACGATGTGCATGGTCGGCACGCTCAGCTTGCGCGCGCCCACCAGCTTGTCGATGGCCTGGTGCTGCCAGTAGCTGTCGTAGGCCGGGTGCTCGAACAGCTTTTTCGTGTAGGGCAGCTGGTCCAGGCCGAATTTTTTCGCGTAGCCGCCCGCCGAGCCGGCGCGCAGCAGGCCCTCGTAGTCGTCGTAGACGCCGCTGGCCGGCGCCTCGCCGCGCCCCTTGACCGAGGTCTGGCCGCCGATGTACGGCAGGCTGGGCATGCGGAAGGCGCCGTTGTGGAACCAGTCGTCGCCGCGCCAGCCGTCCACCATGGCGCTCATGGGCGCGGCCGCCTTCAGCGCCGGGTGCGGGTCCATCAGCGCCATCATGACGGTGAAGCCCTCGTAGGAGGAACCCACCATGCCCACCTTGCCGTTGGTCTCCGGCACGTTCTTGGTCAGCCACTCGATGGTGTCCCAGGCGTCCGTGGCGTGGTCTATCCTGGTGTTGTTGAGCGGGCCGCTGAGCGGGCGCGTCATCACATACTCGCCCTCGGAGCCGTATTTGCCGCGCACGTCCTGGAACACGCGGATATAGCCCTCGTCGATAAAGGTCTCGTCGCCCTGCGGCAAGGTGGCGCGGATGCTGGGGCTGGCGTTGCGCTGGGCGCGGCGCGCCGCGTTGTACGGCGTGCGGGTCAGCATGATGGGCGCATTCTTCGTGCCCTTGGGCATCACGATCACCGTGTACAGCTTCACGCCGTCGCGCATGGGCACCATCACCACTTTTTTCACATAGTCCGCATTGTCTGCCGGGGCGGCCAGGCTGGCCGGGATATCGGGCGCCATCGGCGGCGTTTGCGCCAGCGCGGACGAGATGAGCAGGGTCAGCGCGGCCAGGGCCGGCAGCTTCAGGGCGGTGCGGGTATGCGATGTGCGCATGGGTAAAGTCTCCGTGTTGTGCTGCGGGCCATGGTAGACAACTGCTTGCCATCACGCAATGCCGCGTTTGTAACGCAAGTTTGCACGGCTATGCGCGGCGCCGCACAGAAGCCAGGGCAGAGCCGGCTTACAGTAGAGCCACAACCAACAGAACGAGGAGTGCCATCATGAAAAAACTGCTGATCGCCGCCGCCATGGCCGCCACGCTGGGCGGCGCCGCCGCCCCGTCCTTCGCCGATGTGGTCGTGGTGCGCACCGCGCCGCCGCCGCCGCGCCATGAAGTGGTGCCGCACGCCCGCCACGGCTACACCTGGGTGGCCGGCCACTGGGACTGGAACGGCCGCCGCAACGTCTGGATCAAGGGCACCTGGGTGCGCGACCGCAACGGCTACGTCTACCGTCCCACCGCCTGGGAACAGCGCGACGGCCGCTGGGTCGTCGAGCGCGGCGGCTGGCAGCGTGGCGACCGCGACCATGACGGCGTGCCCAACCGCGTCGACCGCGACCGCGACGGCGACGGCGTGCCCAACCGCCGCGACGACAGTCCCAACAATCCAAACCGCCATTAAGCGGCCCCCGCCGCCGCCCACCTTGACAGGGCGGCGGCAAACTGCAACCATACGGGCATGAAATTTTTCCAACCACATCGCACCTGCCTGAATTGGTGGCCCCGCTGACCTAGCGCGGCCACTGCACAGTGATGTGAGTACTTAGACAACGCCGCCTTCGCAGGGTGGCGTTTTTCTTGGCGCATCGTGCGGGGGCAACAGCCCGAGGAAGCCGTATGAACCAGCCCGCAACGCCCGCCACCGCCACCCCGTCCGTGATCCTGACCGGCGACCGCCCCACCGGTCCGCTGCACCTGGGCCACTACGTGGGCAGCTTGCGCAACCGCGTGACCTACCAGCACGACTACCAGCAGTTCATCATGCTGGCCGACTCCCAGGCCCTGACCGACAACATGGAAGACACCGGCAAGGTGCACCGCAACGTGGTCGAAGTGGCGCTGGACTACCTGGCAGTGGGCATCGACCCGGCCAAGTCCACCATTTTGATCCAGTCGCAAATCCCCGAGCTGGCCGAGCTGACCTTCTACTACCTGAACATGGTCACCGTGGCGCGCCTGGAGCGCAACCCGACCGTCAAGCAGGAAATCGTGCTGCGCGGCTTCGAGCGCGACATCCCGGCCGGCTTCCTGACCTACCCGGCCAGCCAGGCCGCCGACATCTCGGCCTTCAAGGCCACCCTGGTGCCGGTGGGCGAGGACCAGATCCCGATGATCGAGCAGACCAACGAGATCGTGCGCAAGTTCAACCGCCTGGCCAACCGCGACATCCTGGTCGAGTGCAAGGCCCTGGTGCCGGAAATCGGCCGCCTGCCCGGCATCGACGGCAAGGCCAAGATGAGCAAATCGCTGGGCAACACCATCAACCTGGGCGCCTCCGCCGAGGAAATCACCGCCGCCGTGAAAAAGGTCTACACCGACCCGCTGCACCTGCGCGTGCAGGACCCCGGCCACCTGGAAGGCAACGTCGCCTTCATCTACCTGGACGCCTTCGACCCGGAAAAAGCGGCGCTGGAAGAAATGAAAGCGCATTATGTGCGCGGCGGCCTGGGCGACAGCGTGGTCAAGAAGCGCCTGGAAGTGGTGCTGCAGGAGATGCTGGCCCCGATCCGCGCCCGCCGCGAGGAGTTCGCCAAGGACAAGGGCCAGGTCATGCAGATCCTCAAGGAAGGCACGGCCAAGGCGCGCGAAGTGGCCGCCAGGACCGCAGACGAAGTCAAGGCCGCCTTGGGCCTGAGCTACTTCTAAGCTCCGGCGCCGCGTGACACCGCCCGCCCCGCGCAGGACCCGGCCCGCCAAGGCCCGGCCCCAGCCCCGGGGGCAGGGCCTTGGCGGGCCGCCGCACGCTGCGGGCGCCGCCGCCTATCTCGCCATCGGCGTCCTCGCCCTGCTCTACCTGGCCGCCATCCTGCTGTGGCGCCTGCCCGCCTGGCCGGCCCTGCTGTACGGGGGCGCCAGCGCGGTCTGCTTCATCTTCTACGCCATCGACAAGGCCGCCGCCAGGGCGGGCCGCCGGCGCACGCCGGAAAGCACGCTGCTGCTGCTCGGCCTGTGCTGCGGCTGGCCCGGCGCCGTCCTGGCCCAGCAATGGCTGCGCCACAAGTCCAGCAAGACCTCCTTCCAGCTGGCCTTCTGGGCCACCGTGGCCGCCAACCTGGCCGCCTTCTGCTGGCTGGCCCAACGCTGAATCCATGGACAACGCGCTCGCCGGCAAATTCATCCGCCTGCTCGAATACCGGGCCATCCGCAAGCTGGGGCTGACCCGGGACGGCCTGCAAACCCGCCGCCTGCATCCGAAAACCATCAATATCTTTGCCGGCCCCAACGGCGCCGGCAAATCCACGCTGCTCGACGCCATCGCCATTGCCGGCCACCCCGCGAAAATGGCCAGCCTGCGGCGCAACCAGCCGCCCACCGGCGTGGATGCCCGCATCCGCCTGATCTTCGCCAACCAGTCCGAGCTGTCGTTGGACCTGCGCTACAACTCGCAGGTCGCCCAGAACGCCGACTTCGCCGCCTCCTACGCCGTGCTGGGCGTGTACACCAGGAACGAGGCGGAACCCTGGCGCGGCCCGCGCAAGGTCGGCCAGGACATCGCCCGCGGCGCCGACCTCCAGCCCTTCGCGGACCGCCTGGCCGACTCCCGGGTGCAGGTGTGCGACATCGGCCCGGCCGGGGCCGCGCAGCTCGCCGGCGCCGACATTGCCGCCGAACTGCAGCGCCTGAGCGGCGAACTCACCGGCCTGCACGCGTCCAGGCCCATCGGCCACGGCCCGGACGGCTACGTGCTCGCCTTCGCGGACGACCCCGCCGCCCTCAACACCGTGCAAGCCGAGCACATGCCCTCCGGCTGGATGCACCTGGCCGGCCTGCTGGCGCAGCTGCGCCGGGCGCCGGAAGGCAGCATCTGCCTGATCGAAGAGCCGGAAACCCATCTGCACGCCTCGCTGCAGCGCACCCTGGCCCGCTGCATGGGCGAGATCGCGTCGCAGCGCACCCTGCAGCTGTTCATGTCCACCCACTCCAGCGTGCTGCTCAACGACAAGCTCTGGCCCGCCGGCACCGCCTTCTTCAGCGTGGACGGCGACGTCGCGCGCGAAACCGCGCTCGGCAGCGCCATGCTGGACCTGCTGGGCGTAAAAGGCAGCGACCTGCTGCAATCGAACGGCGTGCTCTGGGTCGAAGGGCCGTCCGACCGCCTGTACTTCAACGCCCTGCTGGCCGAACTGCAACTGCAGCAGTACGGCGCCCTCCGCTACCGCGAGAACGTGCACTACAGCTTCAGCCTGTTCGGCGGCGCCTGCATCAGCCACTTCGGCGCCGCCGCCGAGGCCGACGTGGACGGCCTGATCAACGTCATCCGCATCAACCGCAACGCCGCCATCGCCATCGACCGCGACGCCGACTTCGGCATGGACGGCTACGGCAGCCTCTACCCCGTCAACGGCGCCGGCCGCACCAAGCAGCGCCTGCTGGCGGAAATCTACCGCGACGGCCAGGGCGGCAACGCCGCTTACCTGGGCGACCGCTACACCATCGAGTGCTATCTGCCGTCCGCCCTGGCGCACAAATACCTGGACCCCGCGTCCGGCTACAGCAAGGTGCGCAGCGGCGTCACCAAAGTCTGGCTGGCGCGCCACGCGGTGGACACGCCCGGCCTGATGGCGCGCATGCTGGCCGCGCACGGCGACCTGCGGCAAGGCATGCAGCGCCTGCTGAATGCCATCGCCGCCTGGAACTAGGCGCCGGCGCCATGCAAGGCGCGCTTCCCGCGCCGCCCCATGCTGTGCGACACTGTCGCCCTTGCAACAAGGAATACTTAACGATGTGGAATGGTGTACTGTGCGGCCTGCTGGCCGGGGCCATGTGGGGCATGGTGTTTATCGTGCCGGAATTGCTGTCGGCCTTCTCGCCGGTGGAGATGGCGGTGGGCCGCTACGTCGCCTACGGTGCCATCGCGCTGGGGCTGATGCTGCCGCGCCTGGGCTCGCTGTACGCGCGCCTGGACCGCGCCGACTACGCGGCGCTGGTGCGCCATGCGCTGTCGGGCAACATCGTCTACTACATGCTGCTGGCGCTCGGCGTGAAGCTGGCCGGCGTGGCCCCCACCTCCTTGATTATCGGCGTGCTGCCGATCTCGGTCACCCTGATGGGCCGCAAGGACCACGGCGCCCTGCCGCTGCGCCAGCTGGCGCTGCCGCTGCTGGTGGCCGCGGCCGGCATCGCCTGCATCAATGTGGACGTGTTCCTGCACGCCGGCTCGGCCGGCCACCCGGTCTGGCAGACCCTGCTGGGCGTGCTGTGCGCCGCAGGCGCGCTGCTGTGCTGGAGCTGGTACACGCTGGACAACGCGCGCTATCTGAAGCGCAACCCGCACTTCAGCAGCGCGGAATGGTCGGCCCTGTACGGCCTCTCGAGCGGCCTGATCGCGCTGCTGATCGGCCTGGCCGCGCTGGCGGTGTGGCATGGCGACGTGCTGGGCGCGGCCGGCCAGGCCAGCGGACGCGACTGGCTCGTGTTCTGGATCACCAACACCCTGCTGGCCCTGGGCGCCTCGGTGATCGGCAACCACTTGTGGAATATCGCCAGCCGGCGCGTGCCCGTCACGCTGTCCGGCCAGCTGATCCTGTTCGAGACCCTGTTCGCCCTGCTGTACGGCTTTATCTACAAGCAGCAGTGGCCGCGTCCGCTGGAAACGGCCGCCATCGTGCTGCTGGCGGCGGGCGTGATGTGGTCGGTGCGCGTGCACGCGCTGGAGGACGAGGTCACCCCGCCCTGACGGTCCTAGTCCAGCAGGCCGCTTTCGCACAGCACGTCCTGCACCAGCTCCAGGCGCAGCACCGGATTCTGCTCGGCCATCAGCAGCTGCTTGCGGTTGGGCGTCATGCGCAGCAGTTCGCACCAGCGGTTGGCCACCCAGCCGGAGTCGTCCAGCTTGTAGGGCGGCAGCAGCGGCATCTGGGTCGACGGCAACTGGCGTTTTTGCAGCGAACGGATCACCGCCGCCAGCGCGTCGGCCACGTTCTTCTGCTCCTCGGGCACCGGCACGTCCAGGTCCGGCGCCAGCATCTCCACCTCCCCCATCCACAAGCCGTGCTTGAGCTGGGAAGCGGACTGGATGCGGAAGCGCTGGGTGCCGACGCAGGTCAGCTTCAGCAGGCCCGACAGCGGAGAGGTCCAGTCCACAATGCGCGCCATGGTGCCCACCTCGGTCAGTTCCTCGTGCTGCTCGGGGCGCTGGATTTCGCTGCCTGAAGCCAGCGCCACCACGCCGAACTCCTCGGAGCGGGCAATGCACTTCTTGATCAGGTCGAGATAGCGGACTTCGAATACCTGCAGGGGCAAGTGTCCGTCAGGAAAGAGTACTGTATTAAGCGGAAATAACGGTATCGAAGGCATCCCGCCATGATCGCACAATAAGGTCATGCCGCCGAGCAAATTCCAGTGCCTGCGGCGGAACGTGCGGGCGGTGTGGCGCAGGCCCTACGCCCAAATGAAAATATCCGGACTGGCCGGATATTTTTTTGCAACGAATTCGCTGGTGTTTATTTAATCAGGAACTCTTCTTTGCTTTTACCTTCCAGCCATTTCGGTGCGCGGCCACGGCCGGTCCAGCTTTGGCCGGTGGCTGGGTCGCGGTATTTCATAGGAACAGGAGCGCGTGGCTTGCTCACTTTTGCAGGTTTGGCCGTACCAGCCAGATCAGCCAGCGACAGACCATGCTCGCGCATGATGGCGGCGATTTTTTCTTTAGCCGAATTCAGTTCCTCGCGGCGAACGGATTCCGCCAGATTTTGCAGTTCAGCGATTTTTGCCTGGTATTCCTGATAAGTGGTCATGACTCAACTCTTCCTTGATGGTTGATAAGAGACTCCCCCAAAAACGCAGCCCCTGGTGAACACGGTGACATTTCGTGAGAATTCAAGACCGCAATTTACCACAAGAGCGCAGGGATATTCTAGTTAAATGTGAAACTCCCCGCAAACTTGTATCGTCCAAACTAATTATTTTTTGCGCCGCAGTCGCCAGGTAGTAATACCGGTAATAAAGAACAGGGCCGGCAGCAAGCCCGCCAGCGCCAACAGCCATTTGACGGCGGTGCCGCCCAACTGGCCCGAATGCAGGGGAAACAGCGCGGCCAGGAAACGGTCGCCGGCCTTGCCGGATAATGGATCGATGGCTTCCAGGACTTTACCGCTGCGCATATCGATGTAAATACGCAGCGTGCCGGTGCGCTGCCAGTCATCGGCGCGCACCAGGCGTGCAATGTATAGACCTTTATCGGGCTGGCGGGAAATACCGGCCATGGTGGCGCCGCCCTGCAAATACGGCGCGGCTATTGCCTGCGCTTCGCCCCAGCTAATAGCACTTTCGTCTTTTTTCAGCGCCGGCCTGGCGATACTGCGGCGTTCCGCGCCCACATCGGCAATCCGCGCCACCATGCCTCCCACTACTTCCGGCAAACCGTTGTAAAAACCCGTCAGCGCCAGCAGCAACAAAGGCAGCGCCGCCAGCAAACCGATGGAACGGTGCAAATCATAATGGCTGCGGTAAGCAGATTGATTCAATTTAATCCGCAAGGCGCGCCGCCACTGGCGTTTAAGCGGCCATGCCAGATAAAGCCCGACCGCCAGCAGCAGCGCGATGGCCGCGCCGATATAACCCTGGGCCAGGCGGCCCGATTTACCCTGGAACATATTCAAATGCCAGGTCTGCACCATCGGCATCCAATATTGCGCCCCCAGGCCGATGGCGGACCGGTCGCGGCTGCCCAGCAGCGCGCCGGTGCACGCGTCCAGCATGGCCTCGCCCGTTTCCATGCCCGGCGCCTTGAACGTCACGCGCAGGCTGCCGCCCTCGTGGCGCGGCAGGAACACGCCGCCCACTTTGGCCTTGGTCCACTGCGCCTGCACGGCTTGCGCGGCCGCGTCCACGCCCAGCGGCGCGGCGCACGCGGTAGCGCTATGGAACAGGTGGGGATTCAGGGCTGCGTCGATATCATGCTCGAAGACCAGCAAGGCGCCGCTCAAGCCCATCAGCACGAACAGCAGGCCCAGCGTCAGCCCTGCCCAGCGGTGCAGCCAGACCAGGGCGGGCTTGAAGGAAATGCGGCGTTGCGCTGATACGGGTGTTGCTGCTGCGGTGAGGGACATAATCTGGCGCGATGATACGGAAGGGTGCATCATAGCATTAGAATGAGAATGGGTCTCAATTACAAATTACATACACACTTCGCGGAATGGCGACTGATGCCATAATGGAAAGATTCACAATCTGGAGCTGCAAATGAAGAATGTGGTTTTATTGTCCGGCAAGGCCGTTCCCGCTTTAGGCCAGGGCACCTGGAATATGGGCGAAGACCCCACCTATCGCGCGCACGAGGTGGCGGCGCTGCAACTGGGCATGGACCTGGGCATGACGCTGATCGACACGGCAGAAATGTATGCCGACGGCGCCAGCGAGGAAGTGGTTGGCGAGGCCATCGCCGGGCGGCGCGAGCTGGCCTTTTTGGTGAGCAAGGTCTACCCGCACAACGCCACCCGGGCCGGCGTGGTGGCGGCCTGCGAGCGCAGCCTGAAGCGGCTGAAGGTGGAGCAGATCGACCTCTACCTGCTGCACTGGCGCGGCTCGGTGCCGCTGGAGGAAACGCTGGCCGGCTTCGCGGCCCTGCGCGAGGCGGGCAAGATAGGCGCATACGGCGTCAGCAATTTCGACCTGGCCGATATGCGCGAGGCGCGCGCCCTGCCCGGCGGCGCCGATATCGCCGTCAACCAGGTGCTGTACAACCTCGCCAAGCGCGGCATCGAATGGGATCTGCTGCCCTGGTCGCAGCAGCAGCAAGTGCCGCTGATGGCGTATTCGCCGCTGGAATCGAACCCGCACGAGCAGCGCGCCATGCTGGAGAACCGCAGCTTGCAAACCGTGGCGCGCCGCCACGGCGCAACGCCGGCGCAGATCGCGCTGGCCTGGCTGCTGCGCCAGGACGGCGTGATCGTCATCCCCAAGGCCGCCAATCCGGACCATATCCGCCAGAACCGCGCCGCGCTCGACATCGCCCTCAGCCCGGAGGACCTGGCCGACCTGGACCAGGGTTATCCCCTTCCCCGCCGCAACAGCCCGCTGGCCATGCGCTAAGCGCCGGCCGGCTAAATCGCCGGGCAGCCGCCGGATTTGTATTTGCAGTGGCGGGCCACGACGGCGCGGATAATGCTGACCAGCTGGCAGGCGGCCGGCCCCGGCCGCTCCGTGTTGGCGATAATCAGCGACAGCGACAGCTTGCGCTTCTGCCCCACGCGCAGCCGCAGCGGCTGCAGCAGGCCGGAGGCGAGCTGGCTCTGGATCTTGTGCGTGGCCATCCACGCGAAGCCCAGGCCGGCGCACACCATCTCGGTGCGGGTGGCCGGGCTGGTGACCGTCCAGCGCTGCGCCGTGTTGAGCCAGCCGAAATCGCGCGTGGACGCCACGCCGCCGTCGCGCACGACGATGTGCAGATGGCGCTCCAGGTCGTCCTCGTTCAGGTCGCGGCCCAGGCCGTGCAACGGGTGGCTGGGATGGGCCACGGCCAGGAATTCGATGTCCAGAAGCGCGTCGCCGAGGAAGCCACTGGGCACATAGTTGGCGATCACCACGTCGGCGCGCTTTTCGCGCAGCACGTCGTCCGAGGCCGACAAGATGGTTTCCTCCAGGTTCACCCGCGTATGCCGCGCCAGCGGCTCGAACTCCTGCAGGATCTGGATCAGCAGCTCGCTGGGAAACAGGCTGTCGACCGCGAAGCGCAGCTCGGACTCCCAGCCCTCGTTCAGGCTGGCGGCCAGTTCCTCCAGCTGGAAGGCGTCGTCCAGCAGTTCGCGCGCCTTGCGCAGCAGGGTTTCGCCGTTGCGCGTGAGCTTGGCGCGCCGGCCGTCGATTTCCAGCAGCTCGATGCCCAGCTGCTCCTGCAGCTTGGCCACCATATAGCTGACCGAGGACTGGCTGCGGTGCAGCGCCTCGGCCGCCTGCGCATAGCCGCCGCACTCCACGATGGCCTGCAGCACCCGCCACTGCTCCAGCGTACTGCGCGGGATTTTCATTATTTGCTTTGCATGATGTAGGTGCCGTCCCAGTCGTCCGGCGGCGGCTCGGCGGCCAGGCGCTGGCAGCGCTCCACATACATGGCGGCGGCCTTGTCGCCCGGGTTCAGCGCCAGCACTTCCTCGAACAGCTTGCGCGCCGCCGCCCATTTGCGCTGGCGGTAGTTGATCAGGCCGTTGCGGAACAAGCCCATGGCGTCGATCAGGTTGGGATAGCTGTCCTCGCTGTGGTAGTCCAGCACCTCGTAGACCGAGACCGGCTTGGTCTTGCCCTGCACCACCACGCAGTCCAGCTCGCGCATGCGATACGTGCCGCGCAGCGCGCGGTAGGTGAACTCGCTGATCAGGATGTGCGCGCCGTACTGTTTGCAGGCCGACTCCAGCCGCGCGGCCAGGTTCACGCCGTCGCCGATAATGGTGTAGTCCATGCGCTTCTTGGAGCCGATATTGCCCGACACCACCTGGTCCGTGTTCAGGCCGATGCCGATATCCACCGCCAGCTTGCCGTCGCGCACGCGCAGCTGGTTCCAGGCGCGCAGCTCGCGCATCATGGCGATGGCGGTGCGCACCGCGCGGTCCGGGTCGTCCTCGTGCGCCACGGGGATGCCGAAGGCGGCCATGATGGCGTCGCCGATGAATTTGTCCAGCATGCCTTCTTCGCGCTGGATGCAGTCCACCATCATGGTGAAGTACTCGTTGAGCAGCGCCACCGTGCCCTGCGCGCCCAGCTGCTCGGTAATGGTGGTGAAGCTACGCACGTCCGAGAACAGCACCGTGGCGTTGACGTTTTTCCCGCCCAGCATTTCGGCGCCGTTGGCCACCATCTGGTCCGCGATGCCGGGGTCCATATAGCGCGACATGGTGGCCTTGAGCCGCTTTTCGCTGGAGATATCCTCCAGCATCAGCATCCAGCCGATGCGTTTTTTCTCCACCGACAGCAGCGGCTGCAAGTTGAAGTTGACCGAGATGGTGTCCTCGCCCACCATCAGCGGCGCGTCCATCAAATGGCCGGCGACCTGGTTTTCCTCCACCAGGCGCAGCTTGTCCAGCACCCAGGCGTTGGCGCCGCCGAAGAACTCGGCCGCCGGCCGGCCCAGCAGCTCGGCGGGCGAGGCGCGCAGGATGCGCAGGCCGGCCGCGTTGCAGGTGACGATCTTCTCCTGCCCGTCCAGCGTGATCACGCCGCTGGACATGGATTCCAGCATGGCCTCGTTGTAGTTCTTCATCTGCTGCACGTCGGCAAACAGCTTGGCGTTTTCCAGCGCGATGGAAATCTGCGCCGTGAAGGCGCGCAGGCGCGACTCGTCCTCGGCGCTGAAGGGGCCGCCGCGCTTGTTGAGCACCTGCGTCACGCCTATGGTCTTGCCGTGCTTGTTGACGATGGGTACGCACAGGATGGAGCGCGTGAAGAAGCCGGTGCGCTTGTCGAAAGCCGGGTTGAAGCGCAGGTCGGCGTAGGCGTAGGGGATGTTGATGGTCTTGCCGGAGCTGAACACCGCGCCCGCGATGCCGGCCGTGTTGGGCAGGCGTATCTGCATCGACTCCAGGCCCTGGCCCACTTCGGACCACAGCTCGCCGGTCTTTTCGTCGTTCAGGAACAAGGTGGAGCGCTCGGCGCTGAGCAGGCGCGTGGCCTCGCCCATTACGCGCTGCAGCAGCGAGCCGAGCTTGATGTCGGCCGTCACCTCGGACACCACGTCGATGAATTCCATCTCCTGGCGCCGCACCTTCTTCATGCTCTCCAGGAAGCGCGCGCTTTGCAGCGCCAGGGTGCCCTGCGTGGTGAGCGCCGCCAGCAACTCCAGGTCCTTGGGTGTGAAGTGGCCACGCTGCTTGTTCAGCGTCTGCGACACGCCGATGATCTCGCCCTTGAACGTGCGGATGGGCACGCACAGGATGTTGCGGGTGACAAAGCCGGTCTGCTCGTCGATGGCGCGGTTGAAGCGCGGATCGGCGTAGGCGTCGGCGATCACCAGCGGCTCGCCGGTGGTGAACACATGGCCGGCAATGCCGGACGTGTTCAGGAAGCGGATTTCGCGCTGGGTCTCGCCCTGGGCCACGCGCGAGAACAGCTCGTTGGTTTCCGGGTCGTTCAGGAACAGCGTGCCGCGCTCGGCGTCCAGCTCCTCGGTGGTCACTTCCACCAGCGCGGTCAGGATTTCGTCCAGCGTGTCGTAGGCGGCCATGCGGCGCGACACTTCCAGCAGCAACTCGGCCATGCGCAGGCGCGACTGGGCGCCGGCCGCGGCGCGCAGGCTGGCGGCCGGCTTGGCATCCGTCCTGCCACCGCCCTTGGTCATATCATTCATGCGGCGTGGCTTTCCAGGGCAAGGCGCAGGGCGCGTATGGTGTCGTGCAGCTGCTGCACCTCGGCGCGCTGGGCGCTGATCTGCTGCTGGTTCAGGCTGGCGTACTCGGCGTGCACGCGCTCCAGCTCCTCGCGCAGCACGGTCACGGTGTCACGCAGCTGCGCGATTTCGGCAATGGCGCTCGTGAGCGCGGCCTTGACGGCGATGTCGCGCTCGCCATGCGCCTGCTCCAGCGCGTCGCGCAGCGACATCACGGTGGCGCGGATCTGCTGGGTTTCGTTGTGGGCCGCGGCAAGCGCGTCCTGCACCTGGCGCTGGCGGTCGTGCTGGGCCTGCTCCAGCTCGGCGCGCAGCACGACGACGGTGCGCTGCAGGTCGCGCACTTCGGACTGGGCCAGGCTCAGGGCGTCCGGCTCGGCAAAGATGGTGTTGGTCGCGCGTTGGGTCATACCTTTATCATACCACCCGCTCTTGCGGCGGAGAACTGCCCCGCGTCTTACAATTTCCACTCCAGGCCGGCGCGGAACTGGGCCGCGCCCGGCGCCAGCGAGTTGCGGCGCAGGCTGCCGGCGGCGTCGCTGTAGGTGTTTTCCTCCAGGTAGTCCTCCGCCAGCGCGCTGACGACGGACAGCCGCAGCGCGTGTTTGGGCGTGAATTTGTGCAGCCAGTACATTTCCAGGTCGCGCTTGACGGTGACGAAGCTGCTTTGGGCGGCGCTGATGCGCATCACGCCGCCGCGCTTGAAGACGAAGCTGGCGCCGGCGCTTTCCATCGTGTCGGCCGATTTGTAGTCGAAGCCCAGCGTGGCCGACAGCGGCAGCTGCTGGTTCAGGCGGTTGTACGGCCCCGGCACCGCGTCCACCCGCGACCAGTTGCGGCTGACGCTGGCGCGCAGGTCCAGCGCCTGCGCCGTCCGCATCAGCGCCTTGAGCGGAACCTTGGCCTCCAGCTCCACGCCGCGCGCCACCGCGCTGCCGTCGTTGATGCTGGTCTGCACCCAGCGGCCGTTCTCCAGCAGCAGCGTCTGGCGCGTGTAGTCGGTGATGCGGCGCGCAAAGCCGCTTGCACTCAGCAAGGCGGTGTCGGCCCAGTAGTGCTCGTAGGACAGGTCCAGGCCCAGCGCCAGCTCAGGCTTCAGGCCGGGATTGCCCCGGAAATCGGGGGTGGTCTGGCTGTTGTTATTGGCCAGGAAGCGGCGCGGTATCAGCTGCGTGGTGGCCGGCGCCTTGTAGGTGCGGGTGAGCGCCAGGCGCAGCTGGTCCTTGGTGTCGGGAATTTTCCACAGCGCCTGGAACAACGGGCTGAACACGCTGCTGCGGTTGCGCACCGGGGCGAAGCCGGTGCCCTCGCTGCCGGTCTCCAGTCCCTCCCAGCGCAGCCCTGCGTAGACGGACAGGCGCGGCGTAGCGGCCCATTCGTCCTGCAGGAACAGCGCCAGGCGCCGCACGTCGGCGTCGAAGTCCTCATCCATATTGGCCGGCCGCTTGCCCGCCAGCGCCACTTCGCGCTGGCCACGGAAGTCCGCGCGGCGGCTGTCGGCCCCGTCCCAGCCCATGGACAGGGCGTGGCCGTCGGCCAGCGGCATGGCGTACTTGCCGGTGACAGTGTAGCCGTGCTCCCTGGACAGGATATCGACGCGGCGGTCCAGCCCCGGCACGCCGTGGCTGGCGCCGGTCTGGCGCGTGGCGTTGCTGTTGCGGTTGGCGTTCAGGCCCAGCTTGGTGTCCAGCTTGCCGCCGCCGGCCAGCTTGTGCACCCAGTTCAGGTCGGTGCGGTAGAAGTCATTCCGGGCGCGGACAAGGTTGGCCGTGCCGTCGAAGTCCTGCGGCGGGCCGAACACGGTGGCGATGTCCACGGTGGCCACCACGCGGTAGCGGTTGGTGGCGAGAAAGGACTGCGAGGTCAGCGTGTCGCCGTTGGCCAGGTTCCAGTTCAGGCGCGGCGCCAGGTTGATGTACTCCATCCGGCCCACCTCGTTGGAATCGGCGTCGCGCAGCAGGCTGGCGCGGCCCTGCGCGTCGCCTCCGTGGTCCTGGATCAGCTTAAGCCAGTGGAAGTTCAGGCGGTTGGCCGACAGCACGGTGGAATAGGAAAAATTGCCGTCGCGGTCGGACAGGGTGTAGACCCCGTTGCCCTGCGAGAAATCCTTGCCCTTCCCCGCCAGCGCCTTGATCTCCCGCTGCGCCGTCCGCACCGCTTTCCTCAGCACGATGTTGATGGTGCCCGCAATGGCCTGGGTGCTGAACTCGGCGCTCGCGGCGCGCATGATCTCCACCCGTTCGATGGCGTCCGGCGACAACTGGTCCACGGAGAAGCCCGCCGGGGCGCGCTCGCCGTTGAGCAGGATCTGCGTGTAGCCGTTGCCCAAGCCGCGCAGGCGGATGTCGGTGCTGCCGCGCCCGCCCGCCACGGTCACGCCCGGAAGGCGCTTGAGCACATCGGCGATATTGCTGTCGCCGTAGCGCAGGATTTCCTCGCTGTTGACGATGATTTTGCTGGCCGTATCGTCGCGCCGCGCGTCGTACTCCGCGCCGGAGGCCCTCACCTCCACTTTCTGTATATCCTTGCCTTCCTTGGACGCTTCTGCGGCGCACGCGCTCCACGCGGCAGCCACCGCAGCGGCAGCGAGCGTGAGTTTCATTGCAGTATGAAAGCGAGGCATGGCGACGGCGTAAGTTTGCAAAAAAGACTACATTTTCTCATAATTGCTTGTTGTTGGGAAATATTTTGCATCGCCGATTTTCTCCCCAGGGCGCGGCGCACCGTTATAATGCGTATTCGTCTATATTGATAGGTGTGATAACTGTGTCCGACCGTCTTGCCGTACTCCCGCAATACCTGCTGCCCAAGGGCGCGCTGACCAATTTCGCGGGCCGCGTGGCCGGCGCGAAGGGCGGCGCCATGACTACCCGTTTGATACGCTGGTTTGTCGGCCGCTATGACGTGAACATGGCCGAAGCGGCCAATCCGGACATCGCCAGCTACCACTCCTTCAACGAGTTCTTCACGCGCGCGCTGCGCCCCGGTGCGCGTCCGCTGGCGGACTCTGATTTCATCTGCCCGGTGGACGGCCGCATCAGCCAGTTCGGCGCCATCGAGGACGACCAGATTTTCCAGGCCAAGGGCCACAAGTTCAGCACCACCGCGCTGGTGGGCGGCGACAAGGAACTGGCCGCGCAATTCCAGCACGGCAGCTTCGCCAACCTCTACCTGAGCCCGCGCGACTACCACCGCATCCACATGCCCTGCGACGGCAAGCTCACGCGCATGATCTACGTGCCGGGCGAGCTGTTCTCGGTCAACCCGACCACCGCGCGCGGCATCCCCGGCCTGTTCGCCCGCAACGAGCGCGTGGTGTGCGTGTTCGACACCGCCAGCGGCCCCTTCGTCATGACGCTGGTGGGCGCCACCATCGTCGGCAGCATGGCCACCGTGTGGCACGGCGTGGTCAACCCGCCGCGCCACAGCAGCGTTCAGGAATGGACCTATGCCGACCAGAACATCGTGCTGAAAAAAGGCGACGAACTGGGCCGCTTCCTGCTGGGCTCGACCGTCGTGATGCTCTTCCCCAAGGACAAGCTGCACTTCAACGACAGCTGGCAGCCGGCCGGGCCGGTGCGGCTGGGCGAAACGATGGCCAACCTTAAATAAGACTGTTGAAGACTCCGATGATGCTGAAACATATCGTAATCGCCCTGGGCACGGCCGCCGCGGTGTTCGCCGCTGCCAGCGCCTCCGCCTCGCCCGCCGTCCCGCGCGACGGCGCCGAATACCGGCTGCTGTCCTCGCCGGTGCAAGTGCAGGCGCAGGGCAAGAAAGTGGAAGTCATCGAATTCTTCATGTACCACTGCCCGGCCTGCAATATGCTGGAGCCGGGCCTGGCCGAGTGGGTCAAGAAGCAAGGCGACGCCATCAGCTTCCGCCGCATCCACGTGCCGCACAACGGCGCCGCCGATCCGGAAGCGCACCTGTTCCTGACGCTGGAAGCGCTGAAGCTGGACGAAAGCCTGCACGCCAAGGTGCTCAACACCTGGCACGTCGAACGCAAGCGCCTGAAGTCGGACGAAGACAATGTCGAGTGGGCCGTCAAGAACGGGCTCGACAAGACGCAATTCCTGGCCGCCTACAATTCCTTCGGCGTGCTGACGCGCCTGCGCAACCTGGAAAAGCTGGTCGGCAGCTACCGGGTGGACGGCACGCCCACACTGGTCATCAACGGCCGCTACCTGACCTCGCCGTCCATCGTCGCCGAGGGCAACCCCAACATGCCCCGACCATCCGTCGAAGCCGCTGCCTTCCAGGTCATGGACGCGCTGGTGCTGAAGGCGCAGCAGGAGCTGGGCAAATAAGCCACAGCAGCTTGCGCTGCATCACCTCCGGTTGCATTCCTTTATACTAAAATAAAGATCACAACCGGAGATCAGCGTGCCTACTCCTGCCTCATCCATCAATATTCAGATCGATGCCGATCTGGAACGTCGCGCCAACGAAGCCCTGGCACAGGTCGGGCTATCCATGTCGGATGCTGTCCGGATGTTTCTGCATCAAGTTGCCACCGACCAGCGGTTTCCGTGGGACCTCAGAGTTCCAAATCAGACCACGCGCGATGCAATGAAAGAATGCGACGACATAATCGCGCATCATCAAGCGCGCTTCATAAAGGCCGAGCAACTGTTCGCAGATCTTGAAAAGAGTGGCAAAGAATAAGCGGACCGCCATGCCGCGCGCGGTGGGCATGCTGCTCCTGATTGCTGGTGACGCGCCTTTGGGAGCGGAATGGCGAGACCATGCGTTGCGCGGTCCCTGGAGCGAGTATCGGGAATGCCACATAGGCGGCGACTTTCTTCTTATCTACAGAATTGCAGGGGATGTCATTACCTTTGCGCGCACAGGAACACATGCGGAGCTCCTTGAGTAATACATAAAATCATGGCAAAGGCGCGCGCGTTGCGCCTACCGGGCTGCCCAGCGATTCCAGCATGTCCAGGAACACCCGCGTCTTGGCCGGCATGAGGCGGCGGCCCGGGAACACGGCCCAGCCGGTCACCGTGGGGAAGCTCCACTCGGGCAGCACGCGCACCAGCTGGCCGCTTTCCAGAAAACTCTGCGCGAACAGCTCCGTGCTGGCCGCGATGCCGATGCCGGTGCAGGCCATGCGCACCAGCAGCTCGGGCGAGTTGGCGATCATGCGCGCGGGTAGCTCGCGCTCCCATTCCGTTTTGCCGCGCAATAGCTTCCACCGTATCATGCCGTTCGCCTTGGGCGGCAGGCTCAGAAGGTCGTGCTTGTACAAGTCGTCCGGCTGCTCGGGCAGGCCGCGCAAGGTGGTGTAGCCGGGCGACGCGTACAGCGCCAGCTTGCTGATGGCCACCGCGCGCGCCGCCAGCGTCGAATCGTCCGGCAGGTTGCCCATGCGGATGGCCAGGTCGAAGCCCTCGGCCACCAGGTCCACCCGGCGCGGCGACAAGTCGATCTCCAGCGAGATGGCCGGATACTTTTCCATAAAGCGCGCCATCAGCGCCCCCATGGTGTGATTGGCGAAGTCGCCCGGCATGGACACGCGCAGCAGGCCGCTGGGCGCCTGCTGGCGGTGCTGCGCCAGCGCGCCGGCCGCCTCCACTTCCTCCGTCACCTTGCGCGCGTGCTCCAGCAGGCTGGCGCCGAACTCGGTCAGCACCAGGCGCCGCGTGGTCCTTTGCAGCAGGCGTTCGCCCAGCTGCGCCTCAAGCAGCGACAGGCGGCGCGACACCGTGGACTTGGGCTGCCCCACCCGCTCCGCCGCCGCGCTGAAACTGCCGCACTCCACTATCCGGGCGAACAGGAGCAAGTCGCCAGGGTCGATATCCGCCATATGAATTCCATGCTGTGTATGCCAGCGCACCTTACCACAACAGGCGCTGGCTGGAAAACAACGCCGCCGATAAATTGATTTACACTTAATATGTTTAAGCTTAAAGTATATTCAGGCCGTCCCCTTTCAACCAATTAGGAAAAAGAAGATGAAAAAAACCTTGATCGCCATCGCCCTGACCTCCCTATCCGGCCTGGCCGCAGCGCAAAGCGCCGTCGTGATCTACGGCGCGGTCGATGCCGGCATAGTGCGTGAATCGGGCGGCGTCGCCGGCAACATCACCAAGCTGACGGGCGGCGTGGAAGGCGGCTCCCGCCTTGGCTTCCGTGGCAGCGAGGACCTGGGCGACGGCATGAAAGGCATCTTCGCGCTGGAAATGGGCCTGGGCCTGGACACCGGCGTGAGCGGCCAGGGCGGCGTGCTATTCGGCCGCCAGGCGCTGGTCGGCTTGCAGACCAAGTCCGGCACGGTCACCCTGGGCCGCCAGTACACGCCGCTGTTCATGGCCATGACCTTCATCGACCCCTTCCAGTCCCTCAGCACCGCAGGCTCCGCCGCCAACCTGATGTCGAACGCCGGCATCCGCATGAACAACACCGTGAAGTACGCCATGCCGGACACCAACGGCTTCTCCGGCGAAGTGGCTTACGGCCTGGGCGAGGTGGCGGGCAATAGCGATGCGGGACGCAACCTGGGCGCGAACTTCGGCTATGCCAACGGCCCGCTCAGCATCAAGGCCGGCTACGCCAACATCAACAGCATCCCGGTCGGCACCGCCGCGCTGACCAAGGGCCGCACCACCATGCTGGGCGCCACCTACGACTTCGGCGTGGCCAAGGCCGCGCTGGCGTATGCGTCCAACCGGGGCACGGTCAACATCAACAACACCATCAACCCGAACAGCCAGGCCGACTCGCGCGACCTGCTGCTGGGTGTGACGGTGCCATACGGCCTGCACACCTTCCGCGCTTCCATCATCAACAAGAAGGACCGCGCCGGCACAAGGCGCGGCGCCGACCAGTGGGGCGTGGGCTACAGCTACTACCTGTCGCGCCGCACCGATGTCTACCTGGCCTACGCCCGTATCGACAACGACGCGGCCAAGGGCGCCACCGGCTTCTACACCGTGGGCAACGCCACCGAAGTCGGCTCGGGCAACCGCGCCGTCAACGCCGGCCTGCGCCACAACTTCTAAGGCCTAAGCGATGGATGCCAAACCGGACTACTCTTTCGAACGCGAAGTGCTGGTCCGGTTTGCGCATTGCGACCCGGCCGGCATCGTCTACTTCCCGCAATACCTGGTGCTGTTCAACGGGCATGTGGAGGACTGGTTCAACGAGGGGCTGGGCATAGGCTATGCCCATTTCATCGGCGAGCGCCGCTGCGGGCTGCCGATGGTGAAGCTCGACTGCGAGTTCAAGGCGCCGAGCAAGATGGGGGAGCGGCTGACGCTGTCCCTGGGCGTGACGAAAATCGGCAACAGTTCCATAGCGCTGCAGCTGCGCGCCAGCGCGCAGGGGCAGTTGCGCGTGCTGTCGAACCAAGTGCTGGTGACCACCTCGCTCGATACCAATAAGTCGATTCCCATTCCCGGCGACCTGCGCCACGCGCTGGAACGCTGCGTGGCGGAGCTTGGCGGGTTACGCACTCCGTGCTAACCCGCCCTACGATTCGTCACCTGGATTGGTTATTGCGTAGGGCGGGTTAGCGCTACGCGCGTAACCCGCCAGCTCCGCCACCAGCCTCACACCCCCACGTAGCGGTGCCAAACATCCGGCGCCGCCCGCAGCGTGGGCGAATCGCCCGACCACACCACTTTGCCGCGCTCGATAATCGTATGCTGGTCCGCAAAGCGCGTGAGCCGCTCCACGTATTTATCGATCACCAGCGTGGTCTGCCCCACGCTGCGCAGGCGTTCCAGGCAATGCCAGATCTCCTCGCGTATCAACGGCGCCAGCCCTTCCGTGGCCTCGTCCAAAATCAGCAAATGCGGATTGGTCATCAGCGCGCGGCCTATGGCCAGCATCTGCTGCTCGCCGCCGGACAGCTGCTTGCCCATATTGCGCGAGCGCTCCCGCAAGCGCGGAAACAGCTCGTAAATGCGCGCCAGCGTCCACGGCTCAGCCGCCTTCGACCGGTTGGCCGAAAAAGCCACCAGGTTCTCCTCCACCGTCAGGTTGGGAAAAATCTGCCGCCCTTCCGGCACGATCGCCACGCCGGCGCGGGCGATGCGGTCCGTGGCCATGGCGTCGATGCGCTGGCCGTTGAAGGTGATGCTGCCGCTGCCGATGCGGTTCAGCCCAAGAATCGAACGTATGGTGGTGCTCTTACCCATGCCGTTGCGGCCCAGCAGCGTGGCGATGTCGCCGCGCTTGATCTCGAACGTCACGCCGAACAGCACCTGGCTGCTGCCATAGGCCGCCGTAATGTCCTGCACCTTCAGTATCGCGCTCATGCCGCCACCTCGTCTTCCAGTTCGTCGCCCAGATAGGCCTTCTTCACCTCGAGATTGCACCGGATCTGGTCCGGCGTGCCGGTGGCGATAATGCGCCCGGACACCAGCACCGAAATCCGGTCCGCCATACGGAACACGGCGTCCATATCATGCTCGATGATCAGCACCGCGATCTCCGGCCGCAGGCTTTCGATCAGCGGTATCATCTCCACCGATTCCTCGTGGCCCATGCCGGCCATCGGCTCGTCCAGCAGCAGCAGGCGCGGACGCGTGGCGAGCGCCAGGCCCAGCTCCAGCTGCCGCTGCGCGCCGTGTGCGAGATTGCCCGCCAAACCATCCACTTGCCCTCCCAACCCCACCCGGTCCGCCAGCGCGCGCGCCTCCTCGAACATCGCGCGCTCGCTTACCGCAGGACGCCAGAAACGCATGCTGGAACCGCTGCGCGCCTGCACCGCCAGCGCCAGGTTGTCCAGCACCGAAAAGCGCGGAAAGATATTGGTGATCTGGTAGGAGCGCGCCAGCCCGGCCTGCACCCGCAAGTGCATGGGCACACGCGTGACGTCCGTCCCGGCGAAGACGATGCGGCCGCTATCCGACGCCAGCGCGCCGGAAATCTGGTGGATCAGCGTGGTTTTTCCCGCGCCGTTGGGACCGATGATGGCGTGGATCTCGCCCGCGTTCACGGTCAGGTTGAGGTTGTCCGTCGCGGTCAGGCCGCCGTAGCGCTTGACCAGTCCTTGCAGTTCCAGCAGCGCGCTCATTTTCCGGCTCCCTTGGTAGTGAAACGGTCCGCCAGGCTGGCCATCCCCTTCGGCAGCACCAGCACCACGATCAGCAGCAGCACGCCCAAAGGCAGCTGCCAGTGCTCGGTATAGCCGGACAGAACTTCCTCCAGCAACAGCAAGGCGAAAGCGCCCAGCGCGCCGCCCCAGAAATAGCCCGCGCCGCCCAGGATCACCATCACCATCAGGCTGCCGGACTGGGTCCAGTGCACCAGGCTGGGGCTCACCAGCATGTTCTGGTTGGCGATCAGCGCACCCGCCAGCCCGGCGAGCGCACCGGCGATGGCGAAGCAGGTCAGCTTGTAGCGGAACACCGGGTAGCCGATGGCGGCCATGCGCGTCTCATTCTCGCGCACCGCCTGCAGCACGCGGCCGAAGCGGGAATTGACCAAACGGTGCAGCAGCAGCAAGCAGGCCGCCAGCAAAGCCAGCACCACGTAATAAAAGGCCGTGTCGCCCGACAGGTCCACGCCCGGCAGGCCGAGCGAGGAGCGCGACATGAGGTTCAAGCCGTCCTCGCCGCCGTAGCTGCGCAGGGAGATGAACAGGTAGTACACCATCTGCGCGAAAGCCAGCGTGATCATGATGAAGTAGATGCCGCGCGTGCGCAGGCACAGCGCGCCTATCGCCAGCGCCAACAGCCCGCCCACCAGCATGGCCAGCGGCCAGGCAATCCAGGCCGACGCCACGCCGTGCTGCATCAGGATGCCGACCGCGTATGCCCCGGCGCCGAAATAGGCCGCGTGGCCCAGGCTGACCATGCCGCCGAAGCCGAGAATGAGATTGAGGCTGCTGGCCGCCAGCGCGAAAATCATCAGGCGGCAGGCCATGCTCACATAGAACTCCTGGCCCAAAGCCTGGGCGCCCAGCGGAAAGGCCAGGAAAACCGCCAGCAGCGCCAGGGTGCGCGGCAGCGGGAGTTGGTGGTGCAGATTGCTGTGCATGGTGGGCTCCTAGCCGCGTGCGGGGAACAAGCCCTCGGGTTTAAAGAACAGCACGGCGGCCATCAGGATGTAGATCAGCATCGATGACAGCGCCGCGCCCAGGTCGGCCATCAGCCCCTCCGGCGCCAGCGAGCGCGTAAGCACGGGCAGCAGGGTGCGGCTCAGCGTATCCACCATGCCCACCAGCAGCGCCCCGGCCAGCGCGCCCCGGATCGAGCCGATGCCGCCGATGACGATGACCACGAACGCCAGTATCAATATGCCCTCCCCCATGCCCGACTGCACCGTGAGTATGGGACCGAGCAAGGCGCCCGCCAGGCCGCACAGCGCGGCGCCGAAGGCGAACAGCAGCGTGAACACGCGGCCTATGCTGGCGCCCATCACCACCGCCATTTCCCGGTTGGACGCGCCGGCCCGCACCACCATGCCGATGCGGGTCTTCACCACCACGAAGTACAGCAGCAGCGCCACCGCCAGGCCCGCGCCGATAATGAACAGGCGGTAGGCCGAATAGCTGAAGTCCTGCGTGAACTGCACCGGCGTGGCCAGCGCGGCCGGCACGTTCAGCGAAATGGGCGCGGCGCCCCACAGCATGCGGGCGGCCTGGTTGAAGATGAGGATGAGCGCAAACGTGGCCAGCACCTGCGACAGGTGGTCGCGCCGGTACAGCCTGCGCACCACGGCGAGCTCCAGCACCACGCCCAGCAGCGCCGTCGCGCCCACGGCCAGCAGCAGCCCCAGCCAGTAGGAGCCGGTCAGCCCGGTGAAGCTGGCGGCGAAATACGCGCCCGCCATATAGAGCGAACCGTGCGCCAGGTTCACCAGGTCCATAATGCCCAGCACCAGTGTCAGCCCGGCCGCCAGCAAAAACAGCATCAGGCCGAATTGCAGGCCGTTCAGGCCGTGCTCGATCAGTAGCGCGATATCCATACCCATCCTTGTCCGAAGTACGCCATCAAAATTACTTTAAGCCTCAAGCATATTACCCGAAAACCGCGTCTTTCCAAGCTTTTTCGCAGGAGGGCAACGCGTTTTTTTGAGGCGAGACATTTATCTTGACGCCTATATATTTTAAGCTTAAAGTATATTTCAGAGCATCTGGAAAGCAAGCAGTTCGAACGCCCCCACAGACATAGTCAACACGGAGCAGAAATGATCGCTACAGGCTACACCGACACCTTCGCCAGGGACAATCTGCCGCCCGGCGAGCTATGGCCGGACATGGCGGCCACCCTGCCGGAGCTGCAATATCCGGACCGCCTGAACTGCGCCGCCGCGCTGCTGGACGAGATGGTGGCACAGGGCTTCGGCGAGCGTCCCGCCATCCACAGCTACCAGGAATCGTGGACCTACGCCGAACTGCTGGAAAAAGTGGACCGCATCGCCCACGCGCTGCGCGGCCCTCTGGGCCTGGAAGCGGGCAACCGCGTGCTGCTGCGCGGCGCCAACAGCCCCATGATGGCGGCCTGCGCGCTGGCCGTGCTGAAAGCGGGCTGCGTGCTGGTGCCCACCATGCCGCTGCTGCGCGCCAAGGAACTCTCCACCGCGCTCACCAAGGCCAAGGTCAACGCCGTGCTGTGCGCCGCCGCGCTTTCCGAGGAAATGGAACTGGCGCGCGGCCAGACCGCCATGGCAGGCCCCGCCGTCTACTTCGGCTCAGACGGTGCAGACAGCCTGGAAGCGCTGATGCAGCAGCAGCCCTCCAGCTTCAAGGCCGCCGACACCGCCGCCGACGACGTCTGCATCATCGGCTTCACCTCCGGCACCACCGGCGTCCCCAAGGGCACCATGCACTTCCACCGCGACGTGCTGGCCATCTGCGACTGCTTCCCGCGCTCCACGCTGCGCACCAAAGCCAGCGACGTGTTTATCGGCACGCCGCCGCTGGCCTTCACCTTCGGCCTGGGCGGCCTGCTGCTGTTCCCGCTGCGCGTGGGCGCCGCCGCCGTGCTGCTGGACCGCCTCACGCCGGACCTGCTGCTGAAAGCCATCCAGGACTTCCGCGCCACCATCTGCTTCACCGCCCCCACCTTCTACCGCCTGATGGCGCCGCTGGCGCAGGCCTACGACCTGTCCTCGCTGCAGAAGGCCGTGTCGGCGGGCGAGGCCCTGCCCACCGCCACGCGCACGCTGTGGCGCGAGAGCACCGGCCTGGAAATCATCGACGGCATCGGCGCCACCGAAATGCTGCACATCTTTATCTCGGCGGCGGGCGAGGAAGTGCGGCCCGGCGCCACCGGCAAGGCCATTCCCGGCTACCAGGCCTGCGTGCTCGGCCCGGACGGCAAGCCGCTGCCGCCCGGCGAAGTGGGCCAGCTGGCCGTGAAAGGCCCCACCGGCTGCCGCTACCTGGACGACGCGCGCCAGGAGCAGTATGTGCGCAACGGCTGGAACCTCACCGGCGACGCCTACCGCATGGACCAGGATGGCTATTTCTGGTACCACGCCCGCACCGACGACATGATCATTTCGGCTGGCTATAATATCGCCGCGCCCGAGGTGGAGGACGCGCTGATGTGCCATCCGGCCGTGGCCGAATGCGCCGTGGTCGGATGGCCGGACGAGGAACGCGGCCAGATCGTTAAAGCTTTCGTAGTGCTGCGCCAAGGCCATGACGCCAGCGCGGAACTGGCGCGCGCCCTGCAGGAGCATGTAAAACAAACCGTGGCGCCGTACAAGTACCCGCGCGCCGTAGAATTCCTGGCGGCGCTGCCGCGCACCCAGAGCGGCAAGCTGCAGCGCCATGTGCTGCGCAGCGCGCCGGCCAAGTAAGCCAGTGAACAACCCGTCCCACCACCCAACCAGGAGCCGCCAGTGAAATTCACCGCCATCACCCTACGCCACACCGCCCTCGCCGCCGCAGCCGTAGCCGCCCTGTCCAGTGCCGCCGCCCCCGCGCTCGCCGCAGACAGCGTGAAGGTCGGCATGGTGACCACGCTGTCCGGCGCCGGCGCAGGCCTGGGCGTGGATATCCGCGACGGCTTCGCGCTCGCGCTCACCCACCTGGGCAACAAGATGGGCAACCTGCCGGTGGAAGTGATCACCGGCGACGACCAGCAATCGCCCGACGTGGCCAAGCAGTTGGTGGACAAGATGATCAAGAAGGACAAGGTCGACTTCATGAGCGGCATCGTGTTCTCCAACCTGATGCTGGCGGTCGGCCCCACGGTGTTCAACTCCAAGACCTACTTCGTCAGCGCCAATGCCGGCCCTTCGCAATACGCCGGCGAGCAGTGCAACCCCTATTTCTACAACGTGGCCTGGCAGAACGACAACCTGCACGAGGCGGTTGGCCAGCAGGTGCAGCAACGCGGCTTCAAGAACGTGGCCCTGATCGCGCCCAACTACCCGGCAGGCAAGGACGCGCTGGCCGGCTTCAAGCGCTATTACAAAGGCAAGGTGGCCGATGAGATCTACACCAAGCTGGGCCAGCTGGACTACGGCACCGAACTGGCGCAGCTGCGCGCGCTGAAGGCGGACGCGGTCTACATCTTCCTGCCGGGCGGCATGGGCATCAACTTCATCAAGCAGTTCGTGGACGCCGGCCTGTCGAAAAACCTGCAGCTGTTCGGCCCCGGCTTCTCGGCCGACGAGGACATCATCCGCGCCGTGGGCGCGCCCATGCTGGGCATGTTCAACGCCTCGCAGTGGGGCCACGACATCGACAATCCACAGAACAAGCGCTTCGTCGCCGACTTCGAGAAAACCTACGGCCGCCTGCCCAGCCTCTACGCATCGCAAGGCTACGACGCCGCCATGCTGATGGATTCGGCCGTGCGCGCCGTCAAAGGCAACCTGGCGGACAAGGCCGGCGTGGGCAAGGCGCTGCAAGCGGCCAGCTTCAAGTCCGTGCGCGGCGACTTCAAGTTCAACCGCAACCACTTCCCGGTCCAGAAATATTACGCCCGCATGATAGGCAAGGACGGCCAGGGACGCATCACCAACCGCACCCTGGGCGTGGTATTCGACGCCCACCAGGACGCCTACGTCGGCGCCTGCAAGCTGCAATAAGGAAGACACCATGAACATCACCTGCATAGGCGGCGGCCCCGCCGGACTGTATTTCGGCCTGCTGATGAAAAAGCAGAACCCAGCCAACCAGATCACCGTCGTCGAGCGCAACCGCGCCTACGACACCTTTGGCTGGGGCGTGGTGTTCTCGGACCAAACCCTGGGCAACCTGGTCAACGCCGACGAGCAGACCGCGCGCACCATCCTGCAGTCCTTCAACCACTGGGACGACATCGACACCCACTTCAAGGGCGCCAAAGTCACCTCGGGAGGCCACGGCTTCTGCGGCATAGGCCGCAAGCGCCTGCTCAACATCCTGCAAAGCCGCTGCGAAGAACTGGGCGTGAAGCTGGTGTTCGAGACCGACGTCGCCGACGACCAGGAAATCGCGGCCGCCTACAATGCCGACCTGGTGATTGCCAGCGATGGCCTGAACAGCCGCATCCGCACCCGCTACGCCGCCAGCTACCAGCCGGACATCGAGCAGCGCAACTGCCGCTTCGTCTGGCTGGGCACCAAGAAGCTGTTCTCCGCCTTCACCTTCGCCTTTGAACAGACGGAGCACGGCTGGTTCCAGGCCCACGCCTACCAGTACGACGGCGACACCTCCACCTTCATCGTCGAAACGCCTGAGGAAGTGTGGCGCAAGGCCGGGTTGGACCAGATGAGCCAGCAGGAATCCATCGCCTACTGCGAGCGCCTGTTCGCCAAGCACCTGGACGGCAATCCGCTGATCAGCAACGCCACTCATCTTCGTGGTTCGGCGGCGTGGATCACCTTCCCGCGCATCATCTGCAACAACTGGGTGCACTGGAACACCGTGGGCGGCAAGCGCGTGCCCGTGGTGCTGATGGGCGACGCCGCCCACAGCGCGCACTTCTCCATCGGCTCCGGCACCAAGCTGGCGCTGGAGGATGCGATCGAGCTGGCGCGCTGTTTTGAAAAACATGGAGAGCAAGGCATGGAGCAGGTGCTGGACGCCTACCAGCGCGTGCGCGCAGTGGAAGTGCTGAAGATCCAGAGCGCCGCGCGCAACTCCATGGAATGGTTCGAAAACGTGGACCGCTACACCGCCATGGAAGCCGAGCAGTTTGCCTATTCCATGCTCACGCGCAGCCAGCGCCTGTCGCACGAGAACCTGCGCGTGCGCGACGCCGGCTATGTGGAGCGCTACGAAGGCTGGATCGCCGAACACGCCCACGCGCAGGCCGGGCTGCCGCCGCCTGCGGCCGGCCGCCACAGCATTCCGCCCATGCTCACGCCGTTCAAGCTGCGCGGCACCCTGCTGAAAAACCGCATCGTGGTCTCGCCCATGGCCCAGTATTCGGCGGTGGACGGCGTGGCGGGCGACTACCACCTGGTGCACCTGGGCGCGCGCGCACAGGGCGGCGCCGGCCTGGTATTCGCCGAAATGACCTGCGTGTCCGCCGACGCGCGCATCACGCCGGCCTGCCCCGGCCTGTACAAGCCGGAACACACGGCGGCCTGGAAGCGCATCGTCGACTTCGTGCACAACAACACCAGCGCCAAGATCGCCATGCAGATCGGCCACGCCGGCGCCAAGGGCTCCACCCGCCGCGCCTGGGACGGCATAGACCAGCCGCTGGAAAGCGGCAACTGGCCGCTGGTGTCGGCCTCCGAACAGCAATACCTGCCCGGCGTATCGCAAACGGCGCGCGCCGCCACGGCCGAAGACATGGCACGCATCAAGGCCGATTTCGTCTCCGCCACCGTGGCGGCGGCCGAAGCGGGCTTCGACTGGCTGGAACTGCACTGCGCGCACGGCTACCTGCTGTCGTCCTTCATTTCGCCGCTGACCAACCAGCGCCAGGACGAATACGGCGGCTCGCTGGAAAACCGCTGCCGCTATCCGCTGGAAGTATTCAAGGCCGTGCGCGCCGCCTGGCCGCAAGACAAGCCGATCAGCGTGCGCATTTCCGCGCATGACTGGGTCGAAGGCGGCATCACGCCGGACGACGCGGTGGCCATCGCCCGCCTGTTCAAAGCGGCCGGCGCGGACATGATCGACTGCTCGTCCGGCCAGGTCAGCAAGCGCGAAAAGCCCATCTACGGCCGCATGTTCCAGACCCCGTTCGCGGACCGCGTGCGCAACGAGGCGGGGATACCGACCATCGCCGTGGGCGCCATCTTCGAGGCGGACCATGCCAACAGCATCATCGCCGCCGGCCGCGCGGACCTGTGCGCCGTGGCGCGCCCGCACCTGGCCAACCCGGCATGGACGCTGACCGAGGCGGCCAAGATCGGCTACCTGGACGTGGAATGGCCGCAGCAGTACACGGCGGGCAAAGTGCAGCTGGAGCGCAACCTGGAGCGCGAGCGCCAGATTGCGGCAGCCAGCAGCGGCATGACGCCGCAGCAGATCGCAGCCAAGTTGCTGGAAGGATGAGCATGAAGCCAGGTATCCAGGGTGTGCCTTCGGCCGCCGGCGGAACGCTGCAAGGCAAACACGCTTTCGTCACCGGCGGCGGACGCGGCATCGGCAGCGCCATTGCGCATGCCCTGCTGCTGCAAGGTGCGCGCGTCACGCTGGCCGGGCGCACGGCAGCGGTGCTGGAACAGACGGCGCGCGAGCTGGCGTCCGCGCTGACCGCCGGGCCGTCCTCCGAAACTGGCGGCTGCGCCATCGACTTCGTCACCGTCGACGTCACCAGCCGCGAATCCGTCAACGCGGCGCTGGCCGAGGCGGCGCGCCGCCACGGCCCCATCGCCATCCTGGTCAACAACGCGGGCCAAGCCGCCTCCGCCCCCTTCGCCAAGACCGGCGACGACATCTGGCGCCAGATGATGGCGGTGAATCTGGACGGCACCTACCACTGCATCCAGGCCGCGCTGCCGGGCATGCTGGCGGCGGGCTGGGGCCGCATCGTCAACATCGCCAGCACCGCAGGCATGACGGGCTACGCCTACGTGTCCGCCTACTGCGCCGCCAAGCACGGCGTGATCGGCCTCACGCGTTCGCTGGCGCTGGAACTGGCCACCAAGGGCATCACCGTGAATGCGGTCTGCCCCGGCTACACGGAAACCGATATCGTCAAGGACGCCGTCGCCAACATCGTCGCCAAGACCGGCCGCAGCGAAGAGCAGGCGCGCGCCGAACTGGCGGCGGGCAACCCGCAGAAACAACTGGTCCAGCCGGACCAGGTAGCCAACGCCGTGGCCTGGCTGTGCCAGCCCGGCGCCAGCGCCATGACCGGCCAATCGCTGGCCGTGGCCGGCGGCGAGATCATGTAAGGAGCAGAAGAATGACGCGCAAATTACCAGCCAAGGCCGTCTTGCAGGCCGTACCCGCGCCAGCGCCGGCGCCGGGCTCCCAGGTGTTCGACCTGGAGTCGCGCCTGACGCAGGACCACCACCAGTCGCTCAAGCTGTGGCTGCGCATGCTGTCCTGCACCACCATGATAGAGAGCGAAATCCGCACCCGGCTGCGCAACGAATTCGGCATCACCCTGCCCCGCTTCGACTTGATGGCGCAGCTGCAGCGCCACCCCGAAGGACTGCGCATGGGCGAACTGTCCAAGCGCATGATGGTCACCGGCGGCAATATCACCGGCATCACCGACCAGCTGGAACATGAAAAACTGGTGCTGCGCGTGCCGGACCCGAAAGACCGCCGCGCCTACAGCGTGAAGCTCACCGCCGCCGGGCGCCGCTCCTTCGAGCGCATGGCGCTGGTGCACGAAGGCTGGATCGCCGACATGCTGGATGGCCTGTCGGTGCAGGAAAAGAACGACATGATCGCGCTGCTGTCGCGCATGAAAGGCCATCTGAGCGACGGCCCCCAACACGAAGAATGAAGAAGGAATACCCCATGCGCCACCTTCCCGGAACCCCGCACCAGCTGCCCGGCAACAGCCTTTCGCTGGCAGGCTACCAGGCCTCCCACTTCAAGTTTGAAGTGCAGGCCGGCGTCGCCACGCTGACGCTGAACCGCCCCGAACGCAAGAACCCGCTCACCTTCGAATCCTATGCCGAACTGCGCGACCTGTTCCGCGCGCTGGCCTACGCGGAGGACGTGAAAGCCGTCGTCATCACCGGCGCCGGAGAAAACTTCTGCTCCGGCGGCGACGTGCACGACATCATCGGCCCGCTCACCAAGCTGGACATGCCCGGCCTGCTGGCCTTCACCCGCATGACTGGCGACCTGGTGAAAGCCGTGCGCGTCTGCCCGCAGCCGGTCATTGCCGCCATCGACGGCGTATGCGCCGGCGCGGGCGCCATCCTGGCCATGGCCTCCGATATGCGCCTGGGCACGGAGCGCAGCAAGACCGCCTTCCTGTTCACCCGCGTGGGCCTGGCCGGCTGCGACATGGGCGCCTGCGCCCTGCTGCCGCGATTGATCGGCCAGGGCCGCGCCGCCGAACTGCTGTTCACCGGCCGCTCCATGGCCGGTCCCGAGGGCGAACGCTGGGGCTTCTTCAACAGCCTGCACGAACCGGCCGCGCTGCTGCAAGCGGCACAGGCGCTGGCGCAAGGCCTGGCCAGCGGTCCCACCTTCGCGCACGGCATGACCAAGAAGATGCTGCAGCAGGAGTGGAATATGGGCGTGGACGAAGCCATCGAAGCGGAAGCGCAGGCGCAGGCCATTTGCATGGCCACCAACGACTTCCACCGCGCCTACCACGCTTTCGTGGCCAAGCAAAAACCTGAATTCGAAGGCAATTAAGGAGACGCCATGTCCGATAAAAATTACCTGAGCTGGCCCTTCCTGGAGCCGCGCCACCGCCAGCTCGAGCAGGAGCTGGACAGCTGGGCCACGCAGCACATCACCCAGGAGCACGGGCACGAAGTGGACGCGGCCTGCCGCGCGCTGGTCGCCCTGCTGGGCCAGTCCGGCTGGCTGGCGCACGCCATCGCCGGCACCCGCCACGGCGGCGGCGCGGACGTGATCGACACCCGCGCCCTGTGCCTGATCCGCGAAACGCTGGCGCGCCACAACGGCCTGGCCGATTTCGCCTTCGCCATGCAGGGGCTGGGCTCGGGCGCCATCAGCCTGTTCGGCAGCGACGCCAACCGCGAAACCTATCTGCCCCGCGTGGCGCGCGGCGAAGCCATCGCTGCCTTCGCGCTGTCCGAACCGCAAGCCGGTTCCGACGTGGCGGCCATGCAGTGCGCCGCCGTGCAGGATGGCGACAGCTACGTCCTGAACGGCGAAAAGACCTGGATCTCCAACGGCGGCATCGCCGACTTCTACGTGGTGTTCGCCCGCACCGGCGAGCAGCCGGGCGCACGCGGCATCTCCGCCTTTATCGTGGAAGCGGGCACGCCGGGCTTCGAGATCGCAGAGCGCATCAACGTGATCGCCCCGCATCCGCTGGCGCGGCTGAAGTTCTCCAACTGCCGCATCCCTGCGGCGCAGCGCCTGGGCGAAGCCGGCCAGGGCTTCAAGGTGGCCATGGCCACGCTGGACGTGTTCCGCACCTCCGTCGCCGCCGCCGCGCTGGGCTTTGCCCGCCGCGCGCTGGACGAAGCGCTGGCGCACGCCAAGCAGCGCAAGATGTTCGGCCAGACCCTGGCCGACTTCCAGCTGACCCAGGCCAAGCTGGCGCAGATGGCAACCGGCATCGACGCCGCCGCCCTGCTCACGTACCGCGCCGCCTGGCAGCGCGACCAGGGCCGGAACGTGACCAAGGAAGCCGCCATGGCCAAGCTCACCGCCACCGAGACCGCGCAGCAGGTGATCGACGCGGCGGTGCAGATGTTCGGCGGCCTGGGCGTGGTCAGCGAGCATCCGGTGGAAAGGCTGTACCGCGAAATCCGCTCGCTGCGCATCTACGAAGGCGCCTCCGAAGTCCAGCAACTGATCATCGCGCGCGAAATGCTGCGCACATAAAAACGAAAGGGACACCATGCAATTCCTGCAACCACCAGGCTGGGTACAGCCCAAGGGATACGCCAACGGCGTGGCCGCCAGCGGCCGCACCGTCTGCGTCAGCGGCATGATAGGCTGGGACGCGGAAGGCCGTTTCCACACCAGCGACTTCGCGGGCCAGGTAGAACAGGCGCTGCGCAACATCGTCGCCGTGCTGGCCGAAGCCAATGCAGGCCCGGAACACGTTGTGCGCATGACGTGGTACGTGATCGACAAAAAGGAATACGTCGCCGCCTACAAGGAAATCGGCGCGGCCTACCGCGCCGTGTTCGGCCGCCACTTCCCCGCCATGACGGCGGTGCAGGTGGCGGGCCTGATCGAGGACGAGGCCAAGGTGGAAATTGAAGTCACCGCCATCGTGCCGGAACCAGCATGACAGCTACGCTCAGCAAGCTCACGCTGGGCGTAGCGGGTGCGGGCGCCATGGGGCGCGGCATCGCGCAGGTGGCGGCGCAGGCCGGCATCACCGTTCTGTTGTACGACGTGCAGGACGGCGCGGCCGATAAAGCCGTGGCCACTGTGCGCGAGCAATTCTCCACGCTGGCGACCAAGGGCAAGCTCACGCCGGATGCGGCCGGCGCGGCCGGCCTGAAACTGCACGCCGCCGCCTCGCTGCACGCGCTGGCGGACTGCGACATCATTATCGAAGCCATCATCGAACAGCTGGAAGCCAAGCGCGCGCTATTCGACGCGCTCGAAGCCATCGTCCATCCCGGCTGCGTGCTGGCGACGAATACCTCATCGCTGTCCGTGACCGCCATTGCCGCCGGAGCGCAGCTGCCGGGCCGCATCGCGGGCTGCCACTTCTTCAACCCCGTGCCGCTGATGAAGGTGGTGGAAGTGATCGCAGGCGCGCTCACCAACGCCAGCGCCACGGAAGCGCTCACCGCCTTCGTTCACCGTATCGGCCACACGCCGGTGCAGGCCAGCGACACCCCGGGCTTTATCGTCAACCACGCGGGGCGCGGCTACCTCACCGAAGCGCTCAAGATCGTCCAGGAAACCGTGGCCGATTTCGCTCAAGTGGACGCCGTGCTGCGCGGCGCTGCAGGCTTCCGCCTCGGCCCCTTCCAGCTGCTCGACCTGACCGGACTCGATGTGTCGCACCCGGTAATGGAATCGATCTACCGCCAGTACTACCAGGAGCCGCGCTACCGCCCCAGCCCTATCACCGCGCAGCGGCTGTCCGCCGGCCTGCTGGGCAAGAAGACCGCGCGCGGCTTCTACCGCTATGACGATGGAAAGGCTGAACCGCAGGCCGCCAGCGCCACCGCTACCGCCTGGGCGGGCCCAATCTGGCTGGACGCACCCGACGCCGAAACCCACGCCAGCCTGGCGGAGCTGCTGCGCGGCCTCGGCGCCGACATCGAAGCCGCGCCCCGGCCCTCCGCCAATGCCCTGTGCCTGGTGGCCCCACTGGGCGAAGACGTCAGCACCTGCGTAGCGCGGCTGGACCTCGACCCAGGCCGCACGCTCGGTATAGACCCGCTCAGCACCGCCCACGCCACGCTGATGCTCAACCCCGCCACAGACACCGCGCTGGCCGCCAGCCTGCTCGCCCTGTTCGAGCAAGGCGGCCGCCCCGCCACCCTGATCAGCGACAGCGCCGGCTTCATCGTGCAGCGCGTGCTGGCCACCATCATCAACATCGGCTGCGACATCGTCCAGCAAGGCATCTGCACGCCGTCCGACCTGGACAGCGCCGTCACGCTCGGTCTGGGCTACCCGCGCGGACCGCTCGCCTGGGGCAACCACCTCGGCCCGCGACGCGTATTCGCCATCCTGAACAATCTGCTGCGCCAGACCGGCGACCCGCGCTACCGCCCCAGCCCCTGGCTGACGCGCCGCGCCCAACTCGGCCTGTCGCTGCTGCATACCAGCGGCGCCGCAGCCAAACAATAAACGCCCCATCCAACAACCAGGAGAACACACATGGCACACGCAAAAGCATCCTTCCAGTGGGACGACCCCTTGCTGCTGTCCGCGCAGCTGACCGACGAAGAACGCATGGTGCGCGACGCGGCCCAGGCCTATTGCAACGACCGCCTTGCCCCGCGCGTGCTGGAAGCGTTCCGCCACGAGCGTACCGACCCCGCCATCTTCCGCGAAATGGGTGAACTGGGCCTGCTGGGCGCCACCATCCCCACGGAATACGGCGGCGCAGGCCTGAACTACGTCTGCTACGGCCTGATCGCGCGCGAAGTCGAGCGCGTGGACTCCGGCTACCGCTCCATGATGAGCGTGCAGTCCTCGCTGGTCATGGTGCCCATCAATGAATTCGGCAGCGAGGCTCAAAAGCAGAAATACCTGCCCAAGCTGGCCACCGGCGAATGGATAGGCTGCTTCGGCCTGACCGAACCCAATCACGGCTCCGACCCCGGCAGCATGGTCACGCGCGCCAAGACCGTCCCCGGCGGCTACTCCCTGTCCGGCGCGAAGATGTGGATCACCAACAGCCCCATCGCCGACGTGTTCGTGGTCTGGGCCAAGACCGACGACGGCCAGATTCGCGGCTTCATCCTCGAAAAAGGCTGGAAAGGCCTGAGCGCGCCCGCCATTCACGGCAAGGTCAGCCTGCGCGCCTCCATTACCGGCGAGATCGTGATGGATGAGGTCTTCGTCCCCGAAGAAAACCTGCTGCCCGAAGTCTCCGGCTTGCGCGGCCCCTTCACCTGCCTGAACTCGGCGCGCTACGGCATCGCCTGGGGTGCGCTGGGCGCGGCCGAATTCTGCTGGCACACCGCGCGCCAGTACACCATGGACCGCCTGCAGTTCGGCCGCCCGCTGGCCGCCAACCAGCTGATCCAGAAAAAGCTGGCCGATATGCAGACCGACATCACGCTGGCCCTGCAAGGCTGCATGCAGCTGGGCCGCATGAAGGACGCCGGCACGGCGGCGGTGGAAATCACCTCCATGATGAAGCGTAACTCCTGCGGCAAGGCGCTGGACGTGGCCCGCACCGCGCGCGATATGCTGGGCGGGAACGGCGTGTCCGACGAATTCGGCGTGATCCGGCACATGGTCAACCTGGAAGCGGTCAACACCTACGAAGGCACGCACGACGTGCACGCCCTCATCCTGGGCCGCGCGCAGACCGGCATTCCCGCGTTTTCCTGACCCGCAGAGCGAGGAGGCGCCATGCGCAGCAAAGCCAGCATCATGGACGGCGCGGGGCAGCACGCCGCCGCGCTCTATCAGGGCTACAGCGCGGCGGAACTGGACCGCCAGTACAACGCCCGCGCCACCGTACCGGACGCCACCATCTACCTGCGCGCCTACGCAGAGCAGAGCGCCGCCATGCGCGCCGACCTGCCCTGCCACTGCGGCGTGGCCTACGGCGCGCACGAGGACGAACAGCTGGACATCTTCCCCGCGCCCAAGCCGGGCAGTCCGGTGCTGGTCTACATCCACGGCGGCTACTGGCGCGCCCTGTCCAAGGACGACTCCAGCTTCATGGCCGCCACCTTCACGGCGGCCGGCGCCACCGTGGTGGCGGTCAACTACTCGCTGGCGCCCGGCGTATCGCTGGACCACATCGTGGACCAGAACCGGCGCGCGCTGGCCTGGGTGCACCGCCATATCGCGCAATACAACGGCGACGCGGAGAAGATCTACCTGTGCGGCAGTTCGGCCGGCGGCCACCTGGTCGGCATGCTGCTGGCGCCGGGCTGGCAGCCGGCGCACGGCCTGCCAGCCAATGCCGTGGCAGGTGCCTGCCCGATCAGCGGGCTGATGGACCTCGCGCCCATCCCCGCCACGCATATCAATGAATGGGCGAAGCTGGACGCAGCGGCGGCGCGCCGCCTCAGTCCCCTGCACCATCTGCCCGAGCAAGGCGGCCCGCTGATCTCCTGCGTGGGCGGCGCGGAGACCGCCGAGTTCCGGCGCCAGAGCCGCAGCTACGCCGACGCCTGGCGCGCCAGGGGGCTGACGGCGGAATACCTGGAAATAGAAGGCGCCAACCACTTCGACGTGGTGCTGGAACTCGCCAAAACCGATAGCCCGCTCACCCGCGCCCTGCTGCGCATGATGGGCCTGGCCGGATGACATGCTAGCGGCGGTGCTTGGCGAAGAACTGCCACATCGCCTCGTTGGCGTCCATATCGCGCGTGGTCTTCCCTATGGGCAGGCCGACATTGAACGGGTCGGCGCCAGGCCAGGTATGGCCGCCTTCCCGCACCGTGACCAGCGCCACGCTTTGCTCGCCGTTCCCCTGCTCCATCCACGCGACGTCCTTGCCTTCAGTGCGGGGGCTTGTGGCTACGGGCGCAATGCCGTTCCGCTTCAGCCAATAGCTGTAGCTGTCCTCCGCCGACAGATAGCCGCCTGCCTTGCCGCCATAGGCCACCACCTGGTCCGCCGTGCCATGTATCAGCAGTACGCCGACCTTGGCAGGATTTGCCGGTTTGCTATTGTGCTGCACCACCGGCTCCGGCATCGGCGCGCCGACGGAGGCGACCGCCGCAAACAGCTGCGGCAACTCGGCCGCGATCCGCAGCGCGAAGAAGCCGCCACGCGACAGGCCGGCCGCATACACGCGCTGGCTGTCTACGCGGTAGTCCTGCCTGATCTTCGCGAGCAGCGCCTCCGTATAGCCGATATCGTCGCTGCCTTCAAGGTAGGACATGCCGAAGCCGACGTTCCAGTCCTGCTTGATCCCCAAGGGATAGACCACGATGAACTGGTGGCGGTCCGCCGCGCGGTTCATCTGCGTGTAGAGCATTTGCTCGGCCATGGTCATGCCGCTGCCGTGGAAGTTGAACACCACCGGGAAGGCGCGCTGCGGCTGGCTGTCATACGAGGCAGGCGTGTAGACCAGGTAGCGGCGCTTCTCCTCCTTGTGCACCAGGGACTTCACCTGCGCGAACGCGGGACAGGATATGCTAACGAGGAGGACAAGGCTGATCAGAATTTTCATTATGCGCACACGAGGAAAGTTGACGAGTACGCAGCATAGAAAGGCGGCGGTGAAGCCGAGGTGAAATCCGGCGGATTTCAGCTGGCGCGCAGCGGCACAACGTCGACGCGGTAGGCATCCTGAGCGGCATGGAAGCTGATTGCCCATCCCATGGCCTCGGCGATGCGCCGGAGCAGATGCTGGCCGTGCATGAAGCCCTGCATGGCGCCCGTTCGGCCAGGATCGATCGTATTGCCCACGCCAAGCACGCCGTCCGCGAACGACAGCCGCAGCCGCGAGCCCGGCCCGCCATGGAACAAGGCGTTGCCCAGGCAGTTATTAATGAGCAGCGTGGACAAATGGCGGTTGCCCAGCACCGGCAGGCGGTCCGGCAAATCAAGCGCCAGGTCGCCCCACGCACCCTGTTCCAGCAGGCGCAGCAAGCTATCCTCGATGCAGGCGCGCAGGTCCACCGTCTCGCGCGCGATGTGCTCGGCGCGCGCCAGGGCAAACAGCACGTCGATGGTGGCGCCCATTTCATCAAGCCCGGCCTGGAGCTGCGCCACTTCCCGCCCATCCAGGGGGCGCGATTGCGCCTGCGCCACGGTATTATTCAGTACCGTGAGCGGCGTGCGCAGCTCGTGGCTGACGTCGCGCGTGAACGCATGCTCGCGCCGCAGCGAGGCATGCAGCTCGCTGACGGTGGCGCCGAGCTTCTGCGCCAGGTAGCCGATTTCGTCGCGGCGGTGCCGCGCGCTGAACGTGGCCGGCCCTTGCTCCGGCAAGCTGCGCACTTCCTGCGCCAACACCTGCAAGGGCAAGACCAGGCGCCGGGACAGCAGGTAGGCCAGCAGCAGCGCAAGGGCGATCAGCCCCAGCGCCAGCAGGACCAGCAGCCAGCCGACTTCCTGGAACAGATGCGACACCACCAGCAGCGGCCCCACATCGGCCAGCAGATAGACCGCCTGCGGCGCCGGTTCCGCACGCAGGCGGAGCGTGCGCAGGTGATAGTGCTGGCCTGTGCCGGTGAAGATCTCGGCGCGCTCCCGGCCAGCGGCAAGCTGTTCGCGCACCGGAGGGGGCAGCGCCTCCACGCTGCGGTAGACGCGGATCAGGTCCAGGCCCGGCGGACGGATGTCACCGTGCTGGCGGAAGTGCACAGCCATGGACGCCGCCTCCCGCTCCAGCAGCCGGTCCACCAGCATGTCTTCCGTCACGTAGGAGATGACCAGCGCCAGCCCGGTGTAGCAGACGCAAATGAGCACCGTGAATCCGGCCAGCGCGGCAAACAGGCCATGGCGGATCGACCTAAACATGCTGCCCCGGCGCGAGTTCCAGACGGTAGCCCAGCTGCGGAATAGTGACTACCGACGCCGGCGCGCCCGCCTGCTCCAGCTGCTTGCGCAGCACGTAGATGTGCGACTTGAGCGCGTCGCTGTCCGGCGGATGGGCGCCCCACAAGTCATGCACCAGCGCGGAACGGGACACGGCGTGCGGATAAGCGGTGCACAGCATCAGCAGTATCGCAAAGCCGGTCTGCGTCAGCGGGACCGGGGCGCCCTCGCACAGCACGCGCTTGTCATTCAATTGCAGGGTCAACGCGCCGAGCTGCAGTTCGCGGCTCAGGTGCAGCTGGCCGCGCCGCGCCAGCGCCTCGCAGCGCAGCGCCAGCTCGCGCAGGTCGAAGGGCTTGGTCAGATAGTCGTCCGCGCCCTGCTTGAAGCCGCGCGCCTTGTCCTCGAACGCATCGCGCGCGGTCAGCATGAGCACCGGCACATTGCGCGGCGCGCCGGCCTTGATCGCACGGCAGACCTCCAGGCCGTCGATATCGGGAAGATTCAGGTCCAGCAGCACCACGTCATAAGCCTCGCGCGTGGCCAGCTGGATGGCCAGCGCACCGCTGGCGGCGTGGTCGGCCTGCCACTTCAGCCCCTCCAGGAAGTCCACCACCTGGCGCGCAATCGTCGGATGGTCTTCCACTACCAGGATGGTCAAGGAGCTACGGTTCATGAAGAGCTTGTGTAGTTAGAGATTACGGCCCGGACTGGGGACAGCGGCGCCAGTATAGCAATTACTGCAACTTGGGCAGAACATTGAGGCGATTGTTCCACCAGTGGTTCAATGAAACCCATTTACCCGGCTTAATCTATCGTTTTGGGACTGTTAAAGTACATCCATCGCAGCACACAACCCAACACGAAGGAACGACATCATGAACATCCTGCAAATCAACTCCAGCGCCCGCAGCACCGGTTCCGAATCCACCCGCCTGGGCGACTCCATCGTCGCCAAGCTGACCGCCGCCAATCCAGGCGCATCGGTAGCCCGCCGCGATCTGGCCGCCAACCCGCACCCAGTGATCGACGAACCAACCCTGCAAGCCCTGTTCACCCCGGCCGAGCAGCGCACCCCGGAACAAGCCGCCCGCGTGGCGCTGGACGACGCCCTGATCGCCCAGGTGCAAGCAGCGGATGTGATCGTGATCGGCGCGCCGATGTACAACTTCGGCATCACCGTGCAGCTGAAATCGTGGTTCGACGCGATTGCCCGCGCCGGCGTGACGTTCAAATACGGCCCAACCGGCCCGATCGGCCTGCTGAGCGGCAAAAAAGTCTACGTCGCGCTGTCGCGTGGCGGCCTGCACCGCGATGCGCCTAGCGACACCCAGCTGCCGCACGTGAAAATGTTCCTGAGCTTCCTGGGCATGACCGACGTACAGTTCGTCTACTCCGAAGGCCTGGGCATGGGTCCGGACGCAGTGAGCAAGGCACAGGCCGAAGCCGACGCGCAAGTGAACGCAGTACTGGCCTAAGGCCGCAAGGCGGCGCTGAACAACCAACAACAGGAGAATGGCAATGACTCAAGCAACATTGGTAACATCGGAAAGCGTGCAGCAATCGCGCGGCGTAGAGCGCATCATCAACGGCCAGGCCGTGATGGACGGCGCGGGCGTGAAGATCAACCGTGTCTTGACGCAGCCATTGCAGCGCCGCCTGGACCCGTTTTTGATGCTGGATAATTTCGGCAGCGACTCGGCCAACGACTACATCGCCGGCTTCCCCGAGCACCCGCACCGCGGCTTCGAGACGGTAACGTATATGCTCACCGGCCGCATGCGCCACAAAGACAGCGCCGGCAACGAAGGCCTGCTGACCAACGGCGGCGTGCAATGGATGACGGCGGGCCGGGGCGTGATCCACTCCGAAATGCCCGAGCAGGAAGAAGGACGGATGGAAGGCTTCCAGCTGTGGCTGAACCTGCCCGCCAAGGACAAGATGCGCGCGCCGTGGTACCGCGACTTCAACGCTGAGCAAGTGCCATCGTTCAGCACCGAAGGCGCGCAGGTGCGCGTGATCGCGGGCAGCAGCCACGGCGTGGCGGGCGCGGTGCAGCGCGAAGTGACCGAGCCGATCTATATCGATGTGGAACTGAAGGCGGGCGCCAGCTTCAGCCAGCTGATCCCGGCCGGGCACAACGCCTTCGTGTTCACCTATCGCGGCGGCGTGCACATCGGCGGCAAGCCGGTGGCCAATGGCCGCATGGCGATCCTGGAAAACACGGCCGGCGCCGACGGCGTGACGGTGCAGGCGGCGGAAGACAGCCGCTTCATCCTGATCGCAGGCCAGCCGCTGAACGAGCCGATCGCGCAATACGGCCCCTTCGTGATGAACACGCAGGCCGAGCTGATGCAGGCGGTGGAAGACTTCCGCGCCGGCAAGCTGGGCGAGGAAGCCCACGTCTAAGTTCTTTATGATCAAACCAGTCTCTGGGGGAAGCAACACCCCCAGGGCTGTCCCGATTTTCCGCTAAAATGCGGCCATGACATCACCACTCATTGGTTGGCTCAAGCACCTGAGCCGTATCTGCGGCTTCGACACCGCCGACTCCTTCCCGCCCGGCCACGCGCATGCGCGCACGCGCTGGAACGCCGCCTATTTCGACATTGCGTCCGACGTCAAAGCGGACGAGATGGAGCGCCGCATCTGCGAGGCCATCGGCAACACGCCGCTGGTATTCGCGCACATCACCGCGCCCACGCCAAGGATGCAGCGCGCGCTGCTGGGTGTGATCGAATCGCGGCTGCGGCACAACCACGGCAAGGAAGCGGCGCAATTCGCCGCGTTGCTGATCAAATCCTACCAAAGCCCGCACACGGCGGAAGCCCTGCCCGGCCTGCGCCGGGCCATCGACAGCACACGCGACGACGAAGCCCCCGCCCGCGTCCGCGCCCTGCTCGAATTCCTCAACAGCATGCAATCCCCCTACGACGTCATCGAAATGCGCCCATAGCCCCAAGCAGCCTGAGCCGCATTTCCCCCACCCCGGGGTCTGACCCCGAATTGCGCGAAATGCGGCTCAGCTCGCTTGATGAAAATATAGCTAAGAGGCAAGACGTTAGCTAAGCGGCAATCAGGGATTCAGCACCGGCACAGCGCCTACAGAGTGCAGACAAGGCAGAAGCTAGGCGAGCTGAGCCGCATTTTCCGCCTTGGGGTCTGACCCCGGAGGGGGAAAATTCGGCTCAGGTCGCTTGTAGGAAAAGTAGCGGTCGCGTAGGACTAGGAAGGGGGTTTCGATGGCGGCGTACAGTAGCCAGCCGAGGGGGATGCTGACCGCTGTCATGATGGCGATGCCGGTCCAGCTGGCGGCGCTGATGCCATGCTCGGCCAGCTCGGGCTTGAGCAGCAGGAAGATCTGCTTGTGCGTGAGGTAGATGGCGTAGGACCACAGCGCCACCTTGCCGAAGCCGGGAATGCGCGTGCGCTCCAGCAGCGAGCCCCGACTGAGCGCCGCGATCAGCAGCAGCGTGCAGCCCAGCGCCAGCAGCGGGTAGCCGAATACCGTCATGCCGTAGCCGTAGTGGTCTTCCGAGAACAGGTAGAGCGCGGCCCCCGCAACCGCCACGCCGGCGCCCAGCGCCCAGTTGCCGCGCGAGGTGAGCCTGTTCCACGCGGCGCCGTGGTGGTTTTTCAGCAGCGCCAGCGCGACGCCGGCCACCAGCTCGTCGAAGCGGCACAGCGATGAGTAGTAGATGGCGTTGTAGTAGTGGAAGCCGCCTTCGCTGTCGCCCACCTGGGTCTGCCAGAGGTAGCCGCGGATGGCCATGCCGGCCAAAAAGCTGGCGCAGACCGCCACCCAGGCCCACACCAGCGAGCGGCGCAGCGCGCCAATCAACAGCGCCACCGCCGGCAGCAGCACGTAGAACTGCTCCTCCACGCACAGCGACCAGGCATGCGAGAACGCGGTGCCCGGCATCAGGTCGAAATTCTGCGTAAAGGTGAGGAATTGCCACAGCGGCGGCAACGTCAGCCCGGCCCGGAACCAGGGCCAGCAGGCGTACAGCGCCAGCACCGCGTAGAACGCGGGCAAGGTACGCAGGAAGCGGCGGATGTAGAAGGTGCGCAGCGAGAAGCCGGCTTCGCTGCGCATGGCGGCAAAGATCTGGTTGCCGATCAAGTAGCCGGACAGGGCAAAAAACAGGTCGACCCCGGTCCACCCTACTTCGCCCCAAAAGCCGAACGGCGCCTGCCTGCTGACGAACAGCACGTAGTGGTTCATGAACACGAGCATGATCGCCACGGCGCGCAGCGTGTCCAGGCCATGAATGCGGGTTATGGATTTCATGCAGTATTTTAACTGTTGCCGCGCCCAATCCCCGCTAGAATAACGGCCATTCATCAGCCTCGGGGACCAGCATGACTGTAGCAAGCGATCTGCATTTCAAATCCGTCAACTATACCGGCCAGGGCAAGGGCCCGCGCGTGATCATCACCGGCGCCGTGCACGGCAACGAAACCTGCGGCACCAAGGGCATCACCCGCGTGATGCAGGAGATCGACAGCGGCCAGCTGCGCATCCTGAACGGCATGGTGACCTTTGTGCCCATCGTCAATCCGCTGGCCTACGCCAAGCGCGAGCGCTCGGGCGACCGCAACCTGAACCGCAACCTGTTCCCGAACGAGAATCCGCAGGATTTCGAGGACCGCATCGCCAACTGGCTGTGCCCGCTGCTGGACCAGCACGACGTGCTGCTCGACCTGCATTCCTTCAACGCGCAGAGCCAGCCCTTCCTGATGGTGGGCCCGCGCAACAACGACGGCACGCTGCAGCCTTTCCAGCATGAGGAAAAGGAACGCGCGCTGGCGCGCCGCATCGGTGTGACCCGTTTTGTCGATGGCTGGCTGGCCACTTACGGCGCCGGCGTGCAGCGCCGCCTGCGCGACGATTCGCAGCTGGAAACCGTGCTGCGCTACGGCGTGGGCACCACCGAGTATATGCGTTCCACCGGCGGCTACGCGCTGACGCTGGAGTGCGGCCAGCACGCCGATCCGCAGGCGCCGGAAGTGGCTTACCGCGCCATCATGAACACCTTGGCCTTCCTGGGCCTGATCGATGCGCCGCAGCCGGTGGCGCTGGCGCCTGAACAGACCGAGTACCTGAGCATGGTGGAAGTGCACGACAAGCAGCACGCGGACGATCGTTTCAGCCGCGTCTGGTCCAGCTTCGACCGCGTGGCCAAGGGCGAGGAAATCGGCCGCCGCCACGACGGCACGCCGGTGCTGGCCGCCGATGACGCCATCGTGCTGTTCCCGGACACCAACGCCCGCGCCAATGCCGAGTGGTATTACCTGGCAAAAGCGAATCCGGCCGGCTTCTAACTCCCCCCAGGGCCGCCTCCCGTGCGGCCCTTGATTCAGCTTTCCGCAATGATCCATTGCATTCCAGCCCGTTGATGCTGGTGTTCCTGACTCCTATACTGGTTTCATTCCCACCCCATAGCGAGCCAACACCATGTCCGACCATATCGCCTTCGTCGTCCGCCTCAGCTCCAAGCCTGAAGTGCGCGAGCGTTTCCGCACCGAACTGTTCAACGTCGTCAACCGCATGAAGGACGAGCCGGACTTCATCAACACCTGGGTGCATGAGGATGCCAACGATCCCAACACCTTTGTGCTCTATGAAACCTGGGCCTGCACCCGCGAGTACTTCCTGGCAACGCACCTGGCCAAGGATTACCGCGTGCAGTACGAGGCGCTGCTGCCGGAGATGCTGGCCAAGGAGCGCAGCATTGATTTCCTGAACATTATCGCGGCCTACCCCGGCCGTTCCGCCAGCTGAAACGGCGGCGCGTGCGGCGCGTTTTCCGCTGGCTTCGGTATGTCCCTGGGGATACAATCGCTGGCAGGAGAACAAGATGCACATTACGCTGCCCCTCGCTGCAATACTACTCGGCCTGCCCCTGGCGGCGCAGGCCGAGCACTATGTGGTCCGCACCATGGGCCAGGAGAGCCTGCCCCCCAAATGGATGCTGCGCGACAGCCGCCCCGAGGGGCTGTGTCCGGACATCCTGGCGGCCATGGAGAAGGCCGAACCCCACCTGAAATTCACCGGGCAGGACGATTTCCGCTCGGTGCCGCAGATCGAACAGGGCCTGGAATCCGGCTCCGTGGGCGCCGCCTGCGCCCTGCTGGATTCGGAGCGCCGCCGCAAGGTGGCGTTTATGTCGAGCAAGCTGTACACGGTGCGCCACAGGCTGGCCGCCGCCATCGGCGACAAGGCCAGCGTGGAGTCCATCGACGAGCTGGTCCGCCTCAGGCCGCTGATCACCACCTCGCGCGGCGCCGCCTATTCGGACCAGCTGCGCGTGCTGGGCCTGGAAGTGGACGACAGCACCAGCGACAATCTGACCAATCTGAAAAAAATCCTGGCCGGCCACGGCCGCTTCGTCTACATGAACGAGCTGACGCTGGCGTGGATCATCCGCGAGAACAAGCTGAGCGATAAAGTGCGGCTGCTGCCGGCGGTGCTGAAAGAGGAGCCGATTTTCTTCTGGATCAGCAAGAAGGCCGACCCGGGTGCGATGCGCCTGATGAACTCGGCGCTGCAAAAACTGCGGGCCAGCGGAGAGCTGGCCCGGATTTACGAGCGCTGGTCCAATGAACGGGCCGCACCCCTGCCTAATTGACTAACTGGCTCAGTGCGCCAGCTTCAAGCCCAAGATCCCGCAGGTAATCATGGTGATGCACACCAGCCGCAGCACGCCGGCCGGCTCGCCCAGCACCATGATGCCGAACATGGCCGTGCCCACGGTGCCGATGCCGGTCCACACCGCATAGGCCGTGCCCAGTGGCAAGTCGCGCAGCGCCAGCCCCAGCAGCGCCATGCTGCCGCCCATGGACAGCAGGGTCAGCACCGACGGCACCAGCTTGCTGAAGCCTTCCGTGTACTTGAGGCCCACCGCCCAGCCGATTTCCAGCAGTCCGGCAACAAATAAGAATAGCCACGCCATTTTTCTTCTCCCTGTGTGGCAAGGTCGTCCCCGCCGAGCGCCTTGAGAATGCGAGGTCGTCCCCGCAGGCAAGAGGCGACAGTATATCATTGCAACATTTCCATCATGAAGGGGTCCCGATGTTACTCTTTGCGCAAGCCGTCACCGGCCTGGTACTGCTGATCCACGTCTACATCGTGCTGCTGGAAACGGTGTTGTTCCGCACCCGTGGCCGCCGCGTGTTCGGCCTGAGCGCCGAGAAGGCGGAAATCGTGCAGCCGGCCATGTCCAACCAGGGCTGCTACAACGGCTTCCTGGTCGCGGCGCTGGCGCTCGGCTTTCTGCATCCGGACCCGGCCATCGCGCGCGCCTTCACGCTGTTCGGCCTGTGCTGCGTGGCGGTGGCGGGCCTGTGGGGCGCGGCCACCGTATCGCGCCGCATCCTGTTCGTGCAGACCGTGCCGGCCGTGATCGCCCTGCTGCTGCTCCAACTCGCTTGATTTTTTGACATTGCCAGCGTGCCGCCAGCACGTTTTTCATTTATATCGTAAGATACCGATATATGCATCGTGATTTACAGATGCACATATCGCTAGAGACCAATATGGACATAGACATCGACGCAATCCACAAGGCGCTGGCCAATCCGGTCCGGCGCCAGATCCTGAGCTGGCTGAAAGAGCCCGAGGCTTATTTCACCGAGCAGGCCCATCCGCTGACCTTCGGGGTCTGCGCGGGCCTGATCGACCAGCGCACCGGCCTGTCGCAATCGACCGTGTCGGCCCACCTGGCCACCTTGCAGAAGGCCGGCCTGGTGACGGTGCAGCGGGTGGGACAGTGGAACTTTTTCAAGCGCAACGACGAAGTGATCCAGGCCTTTATCGACCATATGAACCAGGGCCTGTGAGCAGGCCCGGCAACTCAAGGAAGATACACCATGGCAAACCTGTTTGACCCTATCAAAATCGGCGACCTGACCCTGAACAACCGCATCATCATGGCGCCGCTGACCCGCGCCCGCGCCGTGGGCGGCGACCGCGTGCCCAACGCGCTGATGGCGGAATACTATGTGCAGCGCGCCTCGGCCGGCCTGATCCTGAGCGAAGCCACCGCCGTCACGCCGCAGGGCGTGGGCTATGCGGACACGCCGGGCATCTGGTCGGACGCGCAAGTGGCGGGCTGGAAAGTGGTCACCGACGCGGTGCACGCGGCAGGCGGCAAGATCTTCCTGCAGCTGTGGCATGTGGGCCGCATTTCGGACCCGAGCTTCCTGAACGGCGACGCGCCGGTGGCGCCGAGCGCCATCGCGGCCAAGGGCCATGTCAGCCTGCTGCGTCCGCAGCGCGAGTATCCGGTGCCGCGCGCGCTGGACCTGGAAGAAATCCCGGGCATCGTGGCGGCCTACCGCAAAGGCGCGGAAAACGCCAAGCTGGCCGGCTTTGACGGCGTGGAAGTGCACGGCGCCAACGGCTACCTGCTGGACCAGTTCCTGCAGGACGGCACCAACAAGCGCACCGACGCCTACGGCGGCCCGATTGAGAACCGCGCACGCCTGATGCTGGAAGTGACGGACGCCGTGATCGAAGTATGGGGCGCCGGCCGCGTCGGCATGCACCTGGCGCCGCGCCGCGATTCGCACGACATGAGCGACTCCAACCCGGCAGAGACCTTCGGCTACGTGGCGCGCGAGCTGGGCAAGCGCGGCATCGCCTTTATCTGCGCGCGCGAAGCGGTGGGCGAGGACAGCCTGGGACCGCTGCTGAAGAAGGAATTCGGCGGCATCTATATCGCCAATGAGAAGATGGACAAGGCAACCGCAGAGAGCATCCTGGCTGCGGGCACGGCGGACGCCGTGGCCTGGGGTAAAGACTTCATCGCCAATCCGGACCTGCCGGCACGCCTGCAGCAAGGCGCGGCGCTGAACGCACCGCGTCCGGAGACCTTCTACCACGCAACGGCGGAAGGTTATACGGACTACCCTGCCCTGGCCTAAGCCGCCGGCGGCACCGGCGGGTTACGGCGCTCCGCGCCTAACCCGCCCTACGGCTGCGTCGAACGTAGGGCGGGTTAGCGGCGCAGCCGCGTAACCCGCCATCTCCATCAAATCAGCGCGGAATGGTGTAATTCACCGGCACAAACTGATACGCCTTGCCCTGGCTGCGGATATGGCCCAGTCCCGGGAACTGCAAGTGCGCCGCACCAATCAGATACCCTTGCTTGGCCGCTTCCGCAAACGCCGCCTTGCGCTGCGCCAGCGCCGCCTTGCTGTCGCTGTCGAAGTCTATCGTCACCGACGGATCGTCGAACTGCACCGCCTGCACGTGCAGCAGGTCGCCCAGCAGCACCAGCTTCTGCCCTTTGCTCTCGATCACATAAGTCGTGTGCCCCGGCGTATGCCCGTAGCTGTTCACCGCCTTGATGCCCGGCACCAGCTCGGTGTTGCCTTCAAACGGGTTCAGCTTGCCCGCATCGCTGTACGGCGACACCGACGCCATCGCGCCCTGGAAGAAGCCTTTCTTGTCTTCCGGCGCTTTCTCCAGGTTCACTTTGCTCAGCCAGAAATCCGTATCGTGCTTGTCCGCGCGCAGCACGGCGTTCGGGAACGCCGCCTTGCCCGCAGCCGCCAGGCCGCCCACGTGGTCCGGGTGCAAATGGGTGATGTAGATCTCGTCCACCTGCTCAGGCTGGTAGCCCGAGGCCTTCAGATTGGCCACCAGCTTGCCCAGCGTAGGACCGAACAGGCCGGCCGCGCCGGTATCGATCAGCACCAGCTTGCTGCCGGTGTTGACCAGGAAACCGTTCACCGACGTCTCCAGCGGCGCTTTCAGGAAGGACTTGCCCAGTGCTTGCGTGGTCTTGGCGGGCTTGTCATGCAACAGCTTGTCCACCGGCAGGTCCACCGTGCCGTCGTTCAGCGCGGTCACTTCGAAATCGCCCAGCATCATACGGAAGTAGCCGGGCGCCTGGGTCTTGGCCAGCGGCGCGGCCGCGAAGGCAGGCGACTGGCCCAGCATGGCGGCGATTGCGATGGCCACGCCTGCGGCCGGAATGCGACGAGAGATCATATTTCCTCTTGGATGAGTGGTGTTGAATTGCTTATATTATCGTAAAAATACGATATACGTGCAGCACCCTCAAAAGCTCATCGGGAAGCGGACCGACAGGGTCACGTCCGGCGTGTCGCGCGTGAGCCCGGCGCCCACCGACACATTGAGCGAGCGCTTGTCGCTGTAGCGGTAGGAGAAGCCCATCAGCAGGGTGCCCAGCTGGGTGCGCACCGATCCGGGCACCGGCAGGCCGTTCTGCCTGGTGCGGCCGATGGAGTCGTGGCTGTAGCCCAGGCTGAGCGTGGTCTTCTCGTTCAGGGCCAAGCCCATGCCGAAATTGAAGCCGAACACGGCGCCCGGCTTGAGCGTGCCCAGGTCCTCGAATTCGCCGTTGCGCACCATGCGCCGCACGCCGCTGCGCTGGAAATTGTGCAGATAGCTCACGCTGCCGAACAGCACGGCGGGATCGGACGGATACAGCCAGGTCAGGCTGGGCTGCAAGCCGTAAAAGCCGGAACCGGTGGGCAAGTCCAGCGGCAGCCCGGTGCCGGTGGCGTTCGGCCCCACGCAGCGCTGCACGCAGTCGGTGACCACTTCAAAGGGGTCGCGGCCGGTGCGGCTTTTCAGGCGCAGGCCCGCCACGTAGTAGGCCCGGTCCGGACCGCCCGCATTCAGCTGGTGGCGCAGCGCCAATTCGGCGTCGCCGACGCCGCGGCCGCTGGTGGAGAACACATTGTCCACCGCCGAGCCGGTGAAGATTTCGCGGCTGACGGTGGAGTCGGAACGGTAGACGTAAGGGATGCGCACTTCCAGCTCGGTCCGCGGCGTGAGGCCGTAGCGGCCGGCCAGCGCCGCGGTCATGGTGTTGCGCTTGACTTCGCGCACGTCCACCAGGCCGATCAGCAGGGCCGGGATGATGGTGTAGCCCACCAGCACCACGCGGTTGCTGGACGAATAGCCGAACTGGTAGGACGGTTCGAGCACGAAGCGGCCCTTGGGCGTCAGCACGCCGGGCGCTTCGAACAGCGGCGCCACTTCGGGTGGACGGCTGTCGCGCTGCGGCGCCTGGCCGACGGCCGCAACGCCCTCGCCAGCCAGCGCTCCGCCCTGCCCGGCCTGGCCGCCCTGCACCGGCTGCGCGGCGCCCCCGCTTTGCTCACCCTGTCCGCCCGGCAGCGGCGCGGCGGCGGCGGGGCCGGTTCCCCGCTGGCGCGCAAGGCGTTCGGCCGGCGCGGGCACCGCCTGAGGCGCAAGCTGCTCGCGCAGCTGCCGCAGCAACTCGCGCTGTTCGGCCAATTGCCGCTTCAGCGCCTCGATTTCACCCGCCAGCTCGGCAACACCCCGCGCCACGGATTGCCCATGGGCCAGCGTCGTACACATCACAACAGACAAACCGGCCGTGCCGGCGCGCAAAACCTTGGCAAATCGCATGCATTCCTCCCTATCTTGGCGCAACCGCACTCGACAGCGCGGCGCGCATGCTGCTTTCAAAATTACTACTGGTCAGCATAGATAAGCTGGAAACAGCCGCATTGATAGTTGTCTGGCTCTGTATCAATTGGTCATTCACTGTGTTCTGAATAAACAACACCGGCAGCCCCGCCTGCGCGGCGTTGCCCATGCCGTTCTGCACCGTCAGCGGCTGCAGGGCCGCGCTCACCAGCGCAGCCTCCTCGGCGGTGATGCGGGACAGATCGGCAATCTGGAACTGGCTGCTGGCGACCGTGCCGCCGTTGATGGCCACCAGCCGCTCCACGCCCAGCGACACCAGCATGCCGCCGGTATCGAAGCCGCCGCGCTGGGCTTCCAGCGTTTGGTCGGAAACCGGCGTCCAGCCCGACGGCAGGCCATCCGCTCCGGCGGAAAACACGATGCCGCACAGCGCGGCGGCGATGCAGCGCAAGTGCTTCATTGCGTGCTCCTTAAAAATTGCCGCTGCCCAGCTTGGGCAGGGTCTGGCGTTGCAGGCTGTCGCGCTCGATGCCGCTGGCCAGCAGCGCTTGCGGCGCAACGCGCCAATCGGCCGCCGCGTTGAAATGCGCCTTGCCGGGGCCGCCGTGCACCACGAACAGCAAGCCGTTCTGCCAGATCGCTTCGAACGCGCGGCGCGGCATGGCGCGCGTGCCACTGGCCGGGTCGCCCAGCAGCACGCGGCCGCCGGACACGCCCTTGATCACGACAAAATGGTGATAGCCCCGCTCCGCCACCAGCACGATGGCCGGCAGGCCGGCTTCGGCCAGCTTGTCGAGCGGCAATTCGAAGCCATCGGCCACATAGCCCAGGCTGGCCAGGTAGCGCTTGATGTCCAGCAAGGAAAAACCCTCGCGCTGGATGCGCTGCTGGTCGCCGTGCAGATACATCTGCTGGAACGCGGCCTGTTCGCTCACGGGCCGGTCGAAATGGTAGGTCAGCAGGGTCGCCACCGCCGCCGACCCGCAGCTGAAGTCATACTGCTGGCGCACGGTGGCGCGGAAGCGCAACTCCTTCATGCTCGCCAGCGGCACGGCGTAGCTGCCGCCGCCCGCCGCCGCGAAGTCCGCCGCCTGCATGGCGGGCGGCAGGCCCGCCAGCAGCAGCACCAGCATCAGTGATGATGGCGCCCTCATTTGAACTGCACATTCACGATGGTGGCGTTCTGGATCAGCACATTGGCGCCCGAATTCTGTATCACCATGGGCAAACCCGACGCATTGCTGAACGACCCATCGGCGATGACATTGGCGCCGGTGGCCACCGCCACCGCGCTGTTGCCGCTGACGGCGCCCTGCAGCTTCATATCGCTCCAGGGCGTATCGCTGCCGCCGCGCAGCGCGTCCAGCCGCCGCGCGCTGAGCGCCGGACCCAGCGCCGGGACCAACACCGGGCCTGATGCCGGGCTCGATGCCTGCCCCGGCGCCAGGTCCGGCCCCGGCCCTTGGGCAGGCTGCTGCGCGGAACCTGCTTCCGCAGATCCGGCTGCAGCGGCCGGCACCATAGCCACAGGCACCGCCAGCGCGGCCAGCACACCGTCCTCCCCCAGCACGGGGAGGACGGGCGCCGCCAGCACCAGCGCCATGACCAGTTTGGCAGCGTGCCGCATCGCTACCTGCCGACGCTCAGGTTGGCCTGCACGTTCACGCTCTGCTGGATCAGCGACGAGAAGCCATTGTTCTGGCTCACCGTCATGATGCCCGCAGCCGACTGGCCTACGGTGGTCATGGTGTTGGACATATTGAACGTCCCGGCATTGACGGTATTGGTACCGCCCGCACCGCCGGTGCCGCCCGCGCCCGCGCCGCCGGCCGCATTCCCGGCCGTCTGCGTGCCGCCCGCGCCGCCGGCTCCCCC